>SUWW01000021.1 GCA_015061285.1 Bacteroidales bacterium
AGAATTGACTCGGCTTCCGCCTCATTCCTTTTCGTTGCACTATCAATATCTTCAAAGATCGTCTTATCTTCTTTTTTGTCTTTCGGTATGTCATTCCCGAAAAGCGAGTGCAAATGTAGAGCCTTTTTTGTTACCCGCAATACCCCCCTCGCAAAAATTTTTACCTCTTTTCGTTTGTTCGCTGTTTTTCTGTCTATTACAACTGTGTTAACGATGGTTAATGACATTCGACTATGTTCACATGGTCGTTTCTCAACGATTTTTGAGGCTTTGCATTAACGTTTATTTGCAAAATCGTAACATGAATTAGTAAGCATATTAACTAAAAACAGAAACGCGCCAGCTTCGAATTACAAAGCCGACGCGAATTTTTGTAGTATGATTTTAGTTGCTGTATCTAAATCCTACTTTTTGATACACCTCATGCTGACAAAACTGCAGTTTTCATCGTATGAAAATATGCGAGCAATTCCACTGCTTTGATTAGACAAAACTCTAATAGCATAATATTCATAATACGTTGATTTATAAGATGTTGTAGTTAGATAACAAACGCCTTTACATTGAGTTTTCTTTAGAGTTTCACCTCCGCCAACACCCCACGGCTTAGCATTAAACCAATTGTGTGGTAGAATTCTCTCGCCATTCTCCCAATCGTATTGACTTGACAAAAACAGCATTATGCCCGTATCTTCACCATCGAACCCTCGTTGTTGCCTTTCTTTATAATAATCGTAATTCTTGTCATCTTCTATAGGCATTATATAAAATGATGGTCCATAGCTAGGGCGCTGATAATATCGTTCTTCTTCACTTATATCCTTCAATCCATAACTTCTCTCTACTGCCAAAAAGTCAGAGTCGGAAGGCAATACGTAACCTTTCGGCGCAAATTGTATTTTTCCCAACGAGCGCCATACTTCATAAAGATTACCTGTAGTATACCTATACGTATTCGAAGAAACACTTTCCTGCCACCTATTTACTCTATAAAGCACACCTTTTGCTCCTGAAGGAAGGGTAGAATATATAAAGTCTCTACCCTCTTCGAGTTTGACAACTTCACCTTTTTGATTTATAAAACTTGTAGCTCTGAGATCATCGGCAAGCCATGTTTGATTGCCATAATGTTGAACTCGATAGACATTGAACTCGTGGTCGCGGATATTATCTTGCTTGTCGAGGATTATTTCTTTCGCTTTGACAGATACAGATATAACCGTATCACTAAATTGGATATTCGCAGTTATTGTAAAATCATAAATAATCGGTTCGGGAACAATACCATGAGCATCATCATACCAATGAATGTACATATTGTTAGTGCCATCTGACAAATTGTTCTTATACTTCACATAGCACGAATCTTGACCTCTGGGTATTTCTATTGGTTCGATCTCATAGCCTTCATGGTCCGACGTGGCAGATACGATTACATTTTTCACTTTGTTGCCAAGTTTCCAACGAAGCACAGCTGCCATTTCTCCATCACCATTATCGGTTTCTACTTCAAAAGAAGGAACGCAATAGAAAGATCGAACCTCAGTAGGTTCACTTTTGCCTCCTTTTGTTACTGCAACAGCATACCATTTATATCGTGTGTATGGCTCCAGCTTCACATTAGCAGAAGCTACTGATTTACCAACGCAAACATAGTTTTCGCCATCGTCGGCACTTAGGTAGTAGCTATAGTTAATAGCTACATCGTCGTTAACATCAGAGCCACTAACTGTCAACGTTATGGTAGTGTCGGAGACTACGCATCTATCAGCAGTAACTATTTTTGTTGGTATTGTTGGAACAGGATCGGGTAAAATTTCTTCCACACACGCTGTAATAGAGAATACTAACGTACTTAATAACAGCGCAAAAAGTAATATATATTTCATTTCATTTCTTTTTTGAGTTGTATGTATAATTTATCTACGAGCACCGAAATCGAAACTCAAGCGACCGGTTGGTATAATTATGTTTTTTTGAACATGAAATTTGTGATAGACACCATTTACATCTGCTGAAACACTGCCCATATCAAGCGACAACGCAAAGTTGAAATGTCGCACTCTTACTCCCACAGAGGGAGATAAATATATTTTACTAAAATCCGATTTTTCAATTTCGTAATAGACAGTGGTGTTACCGTTTGAGGACGAACTCCACGATCCTGGTTCTTTTGCTATACCCAATCTATAACCTACTCGCCCTTCAACATACGGAGTTACCTTGCGAGGAATGATGTCATATCGAACCGATATAAATGGTATAAATTCACTATAGTCAACACTATAAGTATTAAAACCATGTGATTTAGGAGCTTCAAACTCCGCCCAATAAAGCATCATGCCACCACCAACATACAATTGAGGTATTATTTGACCACCATGTATCCACGATACATAAATGGCATTGCCTCCTTCATTATTAAACCCCAAACCAGTTTCGATAAAGGTTCTATATCCTTTTATAGGATGTTTGCTTTTTACCCCAGATGAGGGCTCATTCTGCGCCATAATAGACGTGGCAAACGTCACATGCAAAAAAGCGAGTAAGATTAGTTTCGTTTTTAGTTTTATCATCTTCAGTCTGTTAATATTTATGGTCCAACATTTTTATTCATTTACTTATGCAAACCAAGGGCACACCTCGCCGCAGTCATCGTTCAGCAAGGCATACCCTACGGTAATGCGTTGTATATGGTAAGTATATTATTACTTGTTTGCGAATAATCTCTAGTTTTCTACGCAAGGGGTTTAACTGCTTATGCACTACTTTACGAACTTTGTATTAAGAATTGCCATATCGACTGCAAGTTATGTATAATTGTTAATAACATAAAAACTGGATTATGCCAAACCGCATTTTCCGATGGAAGCTATGCATACTACTATAGCCCCCCCTACGCTACCACTCTTTTTTGCTGCGTAGGAATGTGCTTGCGGCAATTAATAATATTAGAAATGGATAGACGACGGCCAAAAGAATCAGCGCAAGTGGGCGAATCTTTACATCGAACACCCTTCTTCCTACAAATAATAGTAGTGTTTCAGCTACTGTTTTGAGCATAAATATTATTATGGACAACTGAATGTTGCCGCAAAGCAACAACAGAGGCCAAGAGATGTTGCCTAAGAGCATTGCCCAGGCCACGCGAAGAACTTCTTCGTCTTTGTAACCAGACGATTTGCGCAACCATCGCGTGCGTTGTTTCATATAATTACGAAAACCACGAGGAACACTTGTAGTCACAAGGGCATCGTGGCTTTTTATGTAGCCAATACGCCCCCCGTTCTGCTTCACCGAGCCAAGCAAAAACATATCGTCACCAGAGATGTAATCGGTTTGCGCATCGTGCGACAGATACAAATCGCGGCGAAAAGCCATGTTTGCGCCATTGCACATCGATGAGTTGTTCATCAAGGCGCATGAGGCGGTAGCCATCTGTATGGCGGCAAATTCGAGTTCGACCACATTGCCAAAAAGCGAACCATCGGTAGCCATACGTACGGGCATAATAACCATATCGCAATTATTGGCACGCTGATATTTATCCAATGCACTTAACCACAATTTATCTACCACGCAATCGGCATCGGTAGTGACAACAATCTCTGTTTTGGCCAATTCCACTCCATAGCGTTGCGCTTGCTTTTTCCCGTTTTTATATGGATTGTTTACTATAAGTAGATTGTCAGAGACAAATTGGCGAAGAACGGCTTCAGTGTTGTCGGTGCAATGGTCGAATACGATAATTATTCTGTCGTTCGGAGATATGGCGTCAAGCAACGAAGAGACGAGCTGACGAGCAACTTGCGCTTCGTTATGCATGGCAACAACAATAGAAATTGGTGTACGCCGTTCGTCACGACCATCGAACGTTTCTGCGCGTTGCCATGCGACAATCCAATTATACAGGTAGCATAAATAGATAATTATGGAAGTGCTCGCTATGGTCGTAAATATTAGATCTATCATAGTAGTGGGTAAAAAAAATCGCAACCATAGCGGCCGCGATTTTTATTATCATAGTATAAATAAATTATTCACCTCCATTGGTAATCCAACTTTCTATGCGATAGTTGTCTACTATGTACTCTTGACGCGTTTCGGCTTCAACAAGAGTTGAATGTTCCTCTATCACCGCAATAAACCAATGTCCATGCTCGTTGGTATAGTCGGCTACGAAAGCGTCTTTGAAACCACGTTCATGAAGATTCTCAACCTTCTTTTCTGCGCTCGGACGATCTTTATACGAACCGACGACAATGTTATAACGTCGCGAAAGCGTATTTTTTTCTTGAGGCTCTTGAACTGGCTCTGAAACTACAGTGGTGTCGGGTTCAGCAACTGGCTGCTCCACAACTTCAGTAGTTTCGGGATAGAAATATTTATAAACAACATTATCCTTATTCACCACAAAGAGCAATACCCAAGCTAAAGCGAGGAAGAGCAGCACAATGATAATAATCCAAAGCCACGTTTTGTTGCTCTGTTTTTGATTGTAGACGTTAGTGGTATTATTCACATTTATCGATGCTGGAGCCACCTCAGGTTTCTTTTCTTCATTCGCAACATCTATAGTAACAGCAGCCGGCTCAGCATTCTCTTCAACGGTCGAGGTCTCTTCGTCAGTTGATGCTTCTGCTTCATCATGAGCAATAGTTATGGTTTCAGAAGCATTTTCGCCAACAACAGACGAAACAGCATCACTATCGGGCTGAAATTTCACGTTGCCTGTATCAGTTTTTTCAAACTCACCAACACCAGCAATAGAAACGTGTTTCTCAGTATCGAGTTGATTATTGAGTTTTTTAGCAAATTCGGCAATCTGTTCTTCTGCCTCTTCGCGTGAAACACCACTTTTCTGCGCAACATACTCAGAAAGAATATGATCGTCGAAGTTTAGCCACTTATTGAATGCAATATCAACTTTACCCTCAACGTTACGCTCCATAGTAAAAGCACCAAAACCGGGTACTATGACACGCGACTCTGTGCTGATAAGTTCTTGTATATACTTGTCCATCTTTGTTTTGAATATAGATGAGATTTGACCTGCAAAGTTAATAATTACAAATCTAAATAAAGTACTAAATATGTACTAAGCTGTGCATATATATGCAGCATTTATATTATACACTAAAATATTTTGCATCTTTTGCTGCTATATAGTAGCCACAAACAGACGATAATGGTGTCATGGCAAAATTTTCGCTTAGTTGAATTCCTGTCTTTTCAGAAACAGAAAGCATGTCGAATAGTTCACGCATGTGATGATGATCGGGGTCTGCCGGATAACCAATAGCAGGGCGAATGCCTACATAATTACCTTTTATGATTTCTTGAGGCTGACAGACTTCATTAGGCGCGTATGCCCAATATTTTGTACGCACTTCATAATGCAGCCACTCCGAAAGGGCTTCAACAAGTCGGTCGCACAATAGTTGAACGGCGATTGCTTCATAGTCGTTGCCCTCAGCACGGAGTTTTTCAATGTAATTATTTATACCTATGCCCGTGGTAGCCGCAAATAGGCCTATGTGGTCTTCAAATCCTATAGGAGCTATGTAATCTGAAAGCGCCGAGCAACGTCCTGCAGAGTTGGTCGTTTTCTGACGGCGCATAACAAATCTATGGCGTTCGGTGCTTCGCGATTTATCGGTATAGACAACAATATCGTTGTTATCGCCATTGGCAGGAACAAGTTCTACAATTGCACGAGCAATGGTCAACTTTTGATCGATAATTCGGTTGAGTAGCTTATGCGCGACAACAATAGTCTTAGCGGCTTCGGCAGCTTTTTCGGGTTTATCACCATCGTAGCTTTCAAGCCATTTGTCTGCGTCTTCTTGGCTAACGATGTTGTCTATATCTTTATAATTATCAGTTATTTTCCAAGCTAATAGATACATTCGCCAATTGATAAATGGAAGTAATTGACGCAAATCGATATTATCTAAAAATATCGGGCCAACAGCCTTTGGTGCAGGTGCCAAATTGGTCTGCCAATCGAGCTGCGTGCGTAGTGACAACGATTCTGCATCAGATAGCTTTTGCGCTTGTTTTGCGTCATTCTGGTCACGTAGTAACTGCTGACGATCTTTCAGCTTTTGAATAAACTCCTCATCACCATTTATCAACGATTGTGCGACATAGGCATTTTGCGATGCATCTTTTACGTAAGCTACCACACCACTATAGCAAGGTGCAATCTTGACAGCTGTGTGTATCTCACTCGTAGTGGCGCCACCAATCATCACAGGAATCTTAAGCCCTGCAGCCTCGAGAGCTTTTACAACGGAAATCATTTCGTCGAGCGATGGCGTGATAAGTCCACTCAAACCAATAGCGTCAACTTTATGTTCTATAGCTTTCTGAACGATGGTCTCGGTAGGCACCATAACACCCAAATCGACTATGTCGAAATTGTTGCACGCCATAACTACGCAAACAATGTTCTTACCTATGTCGTGCACATCTCCTTTTACAGTAGCCATAAGTATGCGACCTGCCGATGTACCACTCTTACCTGCCGCTTTCTTCTGCTCTTGTATGATTGGCTGAAGAATCTCTACAGCGCGTTTCATCACACGAGCCGTCTTCACCACTTGCGGCAAAAACATTTTACCAGCGCCAAAGAGTTCGCCTACGTAGTTCATGCCATTCATAAGCGGTTTTTCTATTATATCTATGGCTATAGGATATTTCTGCAACGCCTCTTGTAAATCTACTTCGAGATATTCTGTAATGCCTTTTACCAATGAATGTTGTAGTCGTTCGTCGATAGGGAGACTTCGCCATTCGTCCACAACAACCGTTTTCTCGCCTTTCGAACGAGCTTTCACTTCTTCTGCATAGTCCACAAGTTGCTCCGTAGCATTAGTATGCTTGCAAAAAATGACGTCCTCAACTTTCTCACGCAGAACAGGCTCTATGTCGTTGTAGTCGATCATCGCCGCTGGATTGACTATACCCATATCCATGCCTTCTGCAACAGCATAATGCAGAAAAACGCTATGCATGGCTTCGCGCACTGGCGTGTTGCCTCTGAACGAAAACGAAAGATTGCTTACGCCGCCTGAAATTTTTGCGTATGGCAAATTGGCCTTTATCCATTTTACCGTCTCAATGAAATCTATAGCATAACGGTTATGCTCTTCTATTCCAGTGGCTATTGCCAAGACATTCGGGTCGAAAATAATGTCGGCAGGATTAAACCCAACTTTCTCAGTAAGAAGTTTATATGCTCGAGAGCAAATTTCTATTCTTCGTTCATACGTATCGGCTTGCCCCTTCTCGTCGAAAGCCATAACTACGGTAGCCGCGCCATACTTTTTTATTTCGCGTGCATGGCTTAGAAATTTCTCATCGCCCTCTTTCAAACTTATCGAATTGACTATGGCTTTGCCCTGCAAGCATTTCAATCCCGCGACTATCACATTCCACTTCGACGAGTCTATCATCACTGGCAAACGTGCCACATCTGGTTCAGCGGCCATAAGATTGAGGAAGGTAACCATCTCGGCCTCTGCATCGAGCATAGCATCGTCCATATTTACATCTATCACGTCTGCTCCAGCCTCAACTTCGGCGCGCGCTATGTCGAGTGCTTCGTCGTAT
Source organism: Bacteroidales bacterium (assembly GCA_015061285.1). Lineage (GTDB taxonomy): Bacteria > Bacteroidota > Bacteroidia > Bacteroidales > Marinilabiliaceae > W3P20-009. The sequence goes on from SUWW01000021.1 coordinate 7,618, forward strand.
TTCTTTTCTGATATTAGACGGACAAACTTACGCGAACCGGCAACATTCGTTCGCTCGCCTATCTTATAGAATGCTTTATTTGCCTTGTTTACTTGCAACGCATCCAAACCGCTCAGCTCCATCGAAGGCTCGGCTTCGACGGGCTTTCGCACCTGCGCCGCATCGATAATCTTCGACATTGCTCGTATATGGTCGGGCGTCGTACCACAGCAACCTCCAATAATATTTACAAGTCCTTGGTCAAGAAAATCTTTCACTTGGCTTGCCATCATTTCTGGCGTTTGGTCGTATGCTCCAAATTGGTTAGGCAAACCGGCATTAGGATATGCACTGACAAAAAACTTCGATTTGCGTCCTAATGCTTTCAGATAGGGCATCATATCATGAGCACCAAACGAACAATTCAAGCCCACAGAAAGTAAATCGACATGACACACCGAATTTAGAAAAGCATCCATAGTCTGGCCCGCAAGCGTACGTCCACTCTTGTCGGCAATTGTTGCCGACATCATAACAGGAAAGGTGTCAATGCCACGTTTCTCAAGTTGCTCGTTCACTGCATAGAGAGCCGCTTTGGCATTTAGTGTATCAAAAATTGTCTCTATCAATATTATGTCTACGCCTCCATCGAGCATGCCTCGCACTTGCTCTGAATAGGCCGCCGCCAAATCGTCGAATGAAACAGCTCGAAAACCTGGGTTATTAACATCTGGCGACATCGACGCTGTTTTATTCGTTGGTCCAATAGAGCCCGCAACAAATCGTGGTTTCTCGTTGGTGGTATATTCTGCTGCCACACTCTTAGCCAACTTAACAGCAGCAAGATTCATCTCATATACATACGTCTCTAAGCCATAGTCGGCTTGTGAGATACTCGTCGAATTGAATGTGTTGGTTTCTATAATATCAGCTCCTGCCTCTAAATATTGCTTATGTATGTCGGCTATCACATCAGGACGAGTGATACACAACACATCATTATCTCCTTTTAGCGGATGATCATGATTCTTGAATTTTTCTCCTCGAAAATCTTCTTCTGTGAGACCAACTTTCTGAATGAGGCTTCCCATGGCACCATCAAGTAGGAGAACTCTGTGTCTTAGTATATCTCGTATATTTATGCTAATCATCGCGTAATTAATTATTAAGGTGCGAATTTAACCGAATGAGACATTCGAGCAGTGTAAATAGAAACAAAAAGGCGCAGACTCAAAACGAATCCGCGCCATATTCAATATTTATGTAATTATTAGAAACTGAAGTTCACACCTATAGAATATATGCCTCCAATCTTGTCGCCATAAACAAATTCTTGTTTCTGATTATCAAGAATGTTATTGCCATTGAAATATATCTCAAAATAATCTACTGGTTTGTAGCCCACTTTCATGTTAACCGTACATCTTGGGCTAAGCGTTTGAGAACCATAACTTGTAAGGTATTCGCGCTCACCTATGAAGTTTGCATAAGCCGACACATTCAACTGGCTTATAGGCTTAGCTATAATACCAAACATACCATAAACAGAAGGTGTAGCTTTGTGCTTGTGACCATTGCTTAGCTTCGGGTTGAGAATTTCCATAATCTGGCTATGAAGTGAATTTGTTATGTCAAGTTCCTTCACATCACTATTACCTATTACAAAATCGTTGCCTTTAATTTTCAATGTTCCTTCTTGAGCCATCTGAGCAAATATTTGCTCTGCGACAGCTTCTTTTTGATCATCTGGTACTTCATTTAGCTTTTGCAATACTTCAGCAGTAGCATATAATGCTTGTGTCATTGAAGCTTCTATAAGTCTTGCAAAAACTGAATTCTGATCGTAGGTATAATAGTTGTCAATAGTCGTACGCTGTGCATTGATATTGAATTTGGCAATAAGCTTGGGCGAAATAATCCAATCGGCATTCAAACCTACACCAAACTGCTTAACATCGTAGGGGAAGTTATCGCACTGAACAGCTCCCATTGCCTTTATGCTACTAAGCACATACATTGAATTGCCACCGGATACTGATTGCTTTGCGGCTGCGCGCGAAAATGATATATCGGCACTACGTGCCATCATACCTGCATAATCTTTACTATGCGAATAGAATGCTTCAAAGTCGATAAGTAACCTCTGATCAGGCTGTACACGATAACCAACCTCAAACACATCGGCATGCATTATATTCGCATCTTCGGCTGGTTTGAAATCTATTTCAACGGGCTGCGCCATGCCTTCGCTACGCAACCATTTATAATTAGCGCAAGCATTAACAAGTGCCGCAGAACGCATCGCACGCGCATAGCTAGCACGAATAAAATTCTTGTCGTTGAACTTATAGCTCAACACTGCTTGGTATGAGGTGTTCCATTTGTCAGGTATATTAGTTTTATCGGAGCGAACACCAACAATTGCACGGAAACCACCCTTAGAATAGTCGAATCGCAACGATGGTGCTATGCTTGTGAGCTCTGCGTCTCCATCGAAGAAACCTGGCATCTTAACATCACCTTCACCATAGTTGTAATACGTATCCTTATCTTTTGAATATATACGCATATAGTTGATACCTGGACGTATGCCAAGTGATCCCCAAGTGTCATCGCTACCTAAATTGAAATCATATTCGGCAGTACCAAACAACTTATGTGTAAAGATGTAGAATCCAGGACGTCCATAGCAATAGTTGCCCGATTCGCCAGCATAGTTCACTTGCAAATGCAAGTCTTTGATTGCGGCATCCAAGTTTACATAACCACCTTTATATATACGTTGTGCAAACGAATATGGTGTCTCTACCAACACACTATTGTTCACATTGCTTTGTGAATAGCCTCCTGTGAGATTCAAAACGACATCTGGCGCTGGGGTGAGTGTCAAATAACCATTTGCGCCATAGGTCTTACGTGCCAATAGTGGATCTTTGTGAACCTTACTTGCATCACGATATTCAAGCGGTGTTGAATAATACAAACTATAAATTGGAGGATTGACAAGTTGATCTGCCGTAATTGAGCCCTTCATTGCTTTAATAGCATACTGAGCTGCATATTGTTCTATAGCAGCTTCATCAGAGATGTCATCAAGAACAGATATAGCTTCTGCAATACCTTCATCCATCAAAACTTTTACACGGGCAAATACTGCTGCTTGCGATAAGTTTGTCCCTACTTCACGCAAATACTTAAACTGCGCATCCGACAATTCCTGATTAGCCGTTACGGGGACAATCGTACCATTAGCAATATAGTCTTGAATATCTTTTTCACTCAAGGCTTTAGTCCAATCTACGGCATCATTTTCATCCAAATAGAGCGTACTATTTGTCAGTACGCGGAATTTATCAGTAGGACGCTCACGATATTGCATATTCACTGAGACTCCAGCAGCCACTTTATCGGAAAATTTCCAACGGAAAGCAACATCACCAATGTTAGTGCCCAGTGTACCCATTTGAACCGAACCTGACACATTGTTTTCAATTTGATCAGGCTTACGGGTAATGATGTTTACAACACCATTCACAGCATTAGTACCATAGAGCGCCGATGCTGCACCGCGAACTACTTCTATTCGTTCTACATCTTCGATAGAAATAGGCAATTGTTCAGGATTAAATGTACCTATACCATAATTCAACAAGCTTCGTCCATCGACCATAAGCAATGTGTTGTTGTTCTCGGTATAGAGCAACATGTTGTTGTCGGGGATGTTGTTCAAACCACGCATTTGCACATCGTAAACACCGTTGGTTTTTTGTTGAACAATCATACCCGGAATAAGACGAAACGCCTCTTCGATAGTTGAGCATCCCCATGTACGCAATTCGTCATGAGTGATAACTGTTGTTCCAAGAGGTGATGTGAAACTGCTCTCCTCCTTTTTTGAAGCAGAGCTCACGTTCTTATTCATAATTAGCGCAAAAAGCTCGTCAACACTCGAAACTCCAAGCGTCTCTACAGCTTGCATCAAATCCTCAAGAGGCAATTCAGACAATTGATCGATCGACATCGACAATATCTGCTCCTTTGTATAGGACTTCTCTTGGGCCACCGCCGACACACTTAGCGCAGCAGCCAATAATAACGTAATAATTTTCAAGGTTTTATTAGGTATAAGTAAACAATAGAGGGGGAAACCTACATATGTTTCATAAAAAATAGCATTCGCTATTCATTCAAGAATAGCGAACGTTAATCTACTGCCGTACCAAGTTGCAGCAACTTATTTGATACTTTGAGACCCTTTTTACTAATGTTACCATTAGAAATCTCAAAATTCAATTTACCGCCCTTAGCAACAAAAGATATTCCAGCGCCATTGGCACAGAGACCACTTTTACCGGTCACTATCAACGACGGATTACCTTCTTGCGCAGAAACAAGTTTAGAAACAAGGTTAGATTTCGACTCCCCCAAATAAATAATATCACTCTTAACTAAGCCAGTCGCAGCAGCTGCACTCTTGACAACTACGTTTCGGGAACCAACTTTTTGTGTTTTGGATAGACCGACCAACTGGCTCTCTACTTCACTATCGCCTATCACAGTAATAACGAGGTCTTTACCTTCATCTCCTGCTGGCCAGCCAATATTCTTTGCAAAATTATAAATGAACAATGCCTGGAACTTTGCCATGCCTTGCGCACTCGCCGACAACGCAAACAATGTTATCAGCCCTACCAATAAGATTTTCTTAGTGTTTAACATACAATGTGCTTTTAGTGTTCTAAATGTGCTTTACCGCAAAATTATACTTTTTATCTCTCTCCGCGATTATTTGTGCAGTTTTTTGACGAACAATCACTTTTCATTGACTAACAACAATCGTTCCTAACAATAATCTTTATCCAACAAAAAAAGCCACCGTTTTAGTCGGTGGCTTTGTGGGCCCACTTGGGCTTGAACCAAGGACCCCTTGATTATGAGTCAAGTGCTGCTAACCAACTGAGCTATAGGCCCCACTTACATGAAGTGTTTGTTCGCTTATCGCTAAATGCGTTTGCATTTCCTCGAAAAGCGTGGCAAAGATAGTGATAATATTCAAAAAACAAACCCTTCTCGCCTTTTTTTCTTGATTCAATTGTTTCTCGCCTATTCATGGCTGTATTGAATAATACCCTCATACCCCATGTTGGGCACAGCGCCTCGCTACGTAAATATAAAAGCAAGGCTCTTGCCTTGCTCATTCGCTATATCGTTTTGTTGCGCTTTCATTTTGGCGTTTTGTTTCCGCAAGGCCGAAGTCTTACTGTTATATCCGAAGAGCATCATGTTACGATGAGCTAATGGACCAAGAGTGTTCCTTTTTACCGCTCGTTTGCCCCAAGCATCATAGGCGGCAGAGAATGCTATGTCGCTACTTTTATTCATTAGTTCACTTGTTTGCGAATTTCAAATCCTTTGGAACGGTATGATTGAATTCTTACTTTTCATATTTATTCTCCATATAATACATCAAATCGTATTCTTGTTTATCCCTTAGGCTGTAGATATAGATTGTATTATCAACGAGATACAATACTCCATCTTTTATATCATCGCAACATAAAATGCAAAATGGCTTTCTACTTAGCACATGATTTATAACCTTACGTGTGGTTCTATATGGAAGAAATGGCCATAAATAATCTTCATAAACCTTACCCCCATCGATGTAGATACATCTACATTCTTTGGGGTTTGCTCTATTAATCCAATATAAATTGAAGTTTAGAGTGGTTGTATCTACATTTATTTTATTCTCTGATACGTTAATTCTCAAGACGTAGTATGCACTAATAAAATCTCTTATTGAGTTTTCAAAATTAACCACTTGGGTTACATAATATATAGAATCAGTATGAATGTGATCTTTTATGCCTTTTGCAATCTTTTTTATAGAAATACTATCTGTCATTTCATTGATTATTCCAAATGCGTTTGCAACCTCATAGTCTGTACCTCTGTTTATAACGTTGTACAACCGATATTGATCGCTTTTGTATGTTTCTATTAAACTTTGGCAATACGCATTTTTATCTAACAATGAGTATTGTGTATATATATCTTTCACAACATCTTGTGCATACATATTACAAGAGAAAAGGAGTAATAACGTACTTATCGTTTTCATACCTATCATTCTATACTATGCAATAAATAGAAATGCCAATTATCATTAATAGTATTTGCATTGTATGATCCTATGCATAATCTTACAATATCTTTGCCCCCGTTCTCCGTAGGCTCTACCTTCGGTGTGGCTAAAAGCAAGGCTACTGCCTTGCACATTCGCTATATCGTTTTGTTGCGCTTTCATTTTTGCTGTTTTTTGTTTCTGAATGGTTGGGGTCTTGCTGTTATATACAACGTAGCAATATACGATGCCGAACTAATGGAATTTGTACGTATGCCCCTGAATTGAATCTTACTTTATTCACAAATATTGATTTGGTCTCGGGGCGTTTGATTTGTAGTTGTAATTGTATATCCGCTGTTAGTATAGATATATGGAATTGGTTTCTCATTGAGTGCTTTTATTGTTTCAATATCACATCTCTGTTTTATATAACTATTCAATTCTGAATAATCATCATTTAATATATCATATACATATATGTTGTTGTCACGTATGAAAGGTATAACACCAAACCGTTCAGATAGAGAAGGTATTAGTAACAATTGTGTTGGCTTTAGTTTGTTTATACGCTTAAACATATAGGGAAGATTCCTTTTTAGCTTCGCATATTTTTTGTGGCAACTTTCAAACCATCTATAATACAGCAAAGAATGTCGTTTCACCTCTTCATAACCAAAATATCCATCAAAGAAATGCAATACCGCATTTATATTGTTGTTCTTGTCAACGCTAATAGCAGAAAAGACAATAGTACTATCGATAGAAATGTAGTCGCATAGATTGTCATTTATGTCAAATGTGTCTGTTCCAACAAATTGTAGGGCAAGCATTGGAACTATTTGAGTAGTAACTATTTGGATTTTATTACGTTCTAAATCTACGTCATGAGTAATCAACGTATAATTACTATTTCTCTTTTGAATCTCTATATGAGGACATAGCAGACCGAATTTATCGCGCTCCCAATCTTCGTGCTCTTTGCGGAAATAACTATTTACATTCTTTTGAATCATGTCATAATAACAGTCCATATCTGCATCATGACAAAATGCCGTCAAATATTCCGTTTTCGACTGAGCATTAACATTGGCAACTATAAATAGGAATACCAATAATTGACCTAAAAATTTCATACTATTAGATTTAGTTCACTTGTTTGCGAATTTCAAAGACATAGAAACTTAACTGATATGCCGAACTAAGGGCGAGGAAGGGAAAACAGAGATTCAACTAACAAATAAGAAGACAATAACCAATGTACAATTACTATTAGTATACACATAACTTTGGGTACATATGTATTGAGAATTCGTGAATAACCTCTTTTGTTCAAATAAATCCTAATTAAAAGTCGCCAAATTGAAACACCTATAACGCTACCAACCACAATTACAGTGACAACACCATTATAGACAATGTCAAGACTCTTTAGATGAGGCCCTATTAGATAAGATAACAGAGCGCACACATTAAGCGACAATAATATATTAGCAGCTGACACTGCTCTATATAAATGTTTTATGCTTTTACCTCTTGAAATATAGAGATAAGATCTAATAATAATATCAATAATCTTCATCGCGGTACGTCGAATCGATAAGTATAGCTACTTTGGTAATTGAGGTAGAGTATACAACGAATAAAAAAACACACCTATTGATAAAAAATAGTGAACAAAAACTATTATAATGCCCAAAACTTTAGGTACACGCGTATTTAGAATGCGTGAATATCCTCTCTTATTCAAATAGGCACGCTCTAAAGTTCGCAAAGAGATAATGTAAACGACTCCACCTATTATCATTACTAATATCACAAGAGGCCAAACAGAACCGTTATAAAAAATATTAATACTCGTCACCTTGATACAAAGTCCAATTATGTAGATAATCAAGCTACTTGAATTGAAAGTAAGCAAAACATTTGCTGCTGATATAGCAGCGTCCAAATTCCTTATACCGCTATTTTTTGCTATGTAGCAATAGGACTTTATTATAACATCAATAATCTTCATCGCGTTTTCTATTATATGGACCCCGCCGTTCTCCGTAGGCTCTGCCTACGTTTGCGCTAAAAGCAAGGCTCCTGCCTTGCAGCGATATATTACGTTGTTCATTCATTCTCTTTTCATAGCATGAACATTGATTTTTAGTTTTGATGCTGTGTTTGCCGTGTGACGCGGTTGCCACAAGCGTCGTAGCCATATTCTATGGTTTGGGCAGATGCCGCAATGGATTTTATTGCTAATACAAAAGCTAAGATGACTGGTTTCATAATTAGGCAGAACTAACCGTTGCAAATATATATGCATAATTTCACCAGAGCAAACAAAATTTAACTAATGTTTACAAATGGGCTCGGTGCAGAAAGAAACACCGAGTAAGCACATCCTAAGCCTCGCGTAAGCCCCTCGCCGTCATTTCGACGTATAAAAGCCATATTGCGTACTTTGTCGCGTTTTATCGCGTTGTAGGGCACACAAAGCGCATCTTTTGGCGTGCTAACGCGTTTTTTGACACTTTTTCGTGTGCAAAAGTGTTTTTGCGCAAACATCAATAAAAAAGTTCGCTTGGATCATTATAATCCAAACGAACCTATAACTATGAAACTTCAAAGAGGTTTATAGAATTGTTATTCTTCAGAGGAATAAGTGTCGTAGTTGCCGCCCTCATTTTCACGTTCTGGACCGCGTTTTTTGTTCATATTCATGTTGCCAAAATTCCAGGTGACAGTAAGATTGAAGACTCGCTTACCGCGCCAATTCTCGGAATCTTGACGGAATCCTGCCGACTCAGTAACAGAATGGAATTTACGCGAATTGAGCACGTTTCGTCCATTAATATTTACTATTAGTTTGTCCTTCAAAAACGACTTCTTGGCGCCGAGATCAAGCTTGTAGACTGGCTTACGATAGCCTTGCGCTATCATCTGTCGCGAGCTATAGTCGCCTGTGGCTTGCAATGTAATCGATTTGGGAAGATTGAATCCTGCTATCGCTCGAATATTCCAAGTGAAGTCTTCGTCTTTGTCGCCTGTCACCACCACATCGGCTTTGCCATCGCCGAGCCACGACACATCGGGATGGAAGGTAAATGCATCGATAACAGAATAATACATATTTAATGTGGTTGTGAGGTCGAACACTGTACCAAATCTGTTTTTACCAACAACTTCGAGTCCAGTATTCATTCTGTGAGCCACATTCTCTTGTGTTTGATAAATAACCCCATCAACCATAAAGCGTATGCGTTGCATCACATCGTCGGTTGTGCGATAATAAAGTGACGAAGAGAGCATTTGTCCCGATTCCCATGTCTTGATATAGTTCAACTCGAACGAATTTGAGTATTCTGGCGTAAGTTCAGGATTACCAAACGATATATTCTGTGCATCGGAAATGTCGCGGAAAGAATTCAGCTGTCCTCCCCATGGACGACGAAGACGACGGGTGTAGTTGACTTGCAACTCGTTGTCGTTTGGCAATGTATACGACAAGAATGCCGACGGGAAAAGCTTGAAAAAGTCGCGCTCTGCTTCGTCAGGTGATGTACCTTCGAATGCGTCCGAATATGAAAGTGAACGCGTTTTGAATTTCCAATATTCACCACGCAAACCAACCATATATGAAAGTTGCGAAACTCTACCACCAACAGTCAAATAAGCTGCGTGTATATCTTGCTTGTAGGTGAAATCGTTATAGAGAGTCTTATCAAGCACTGCATCAGAAGCCGAGGTTCCAGTATAGGTTTCGGTTGGGCCTGAATTGTCTTGAAGCGTAGCTTTATATCCTGCACTAAAATTCACCACATCGGCAAATTTCGTTTCATAGTCGAGTTGCACTTCCCACGATTTATCATCAACCTTAGCTGGCTGAAATTGGTATGTATTAGAAGTGGCACTATCGGCATAGTTATACGACTGTTCAAATACCGATTCTCTATCAATATTGAATCTTGAATTGGTCAGCGCAAAAGCCAATTTGCTAACCTCACTCCATTTGTGGTCGTATGTAAGTCCAACGGAATAGAACTTGTCGTCGGCATTAGCCGATGTTGTTCTCTCCGAAGTATACAGTGTAGTAGGCGTCTCGACGCCATAAATCTGCGTCGAAGTATAGTTATATTTATTGTTATTATCCATACCACCTTTCATACCTGCGAAAGTGGCACCTAAATCGTCGTTTTTTGTGATGTGCCATGTAGCACCCATACGAGCAAACCAATTCTCGTGAGTTCTATCAGATTCTCCATCCTGATTCAGAGTAGATAGCACAGAGCCATCGTCGGCAAGATTTTCGCGGTATAGCAGATTGCCACCCTCCATCTTACGCACACGGCGCGATAGATTTACAAAGCCCTCAACAACACCGTTCGAAGCATTCATATTCACCGACAATTGGTAGCCTTTGCGAGTGTCAACACCAGCTTTTACACTACCATAATATCCCGCCATGCGGTCGTCTTTTAGTACAATATTTATGATGCCCGCCGTACCTTCTGGAGAATATTTCGACGATGGGTTAGTAATTACCTCTATCTGTTTGATATTATCGGCTGGTATGAGTTGCAAAATATCCGACTGATTGTCAGTTGTCAATCCCGAAGCTTTACCATTGATCCATATAGTTACGCTTGAATTGCCTCGCAAACTTATAGTGCCATCAGCATCAACGTCGACACTGGGCACGTTCTCGAGCAAGTCGGACGCAGAGCCTGTTTGAGCAGCCAAATCTTGTGTGGCATCAAACACCTTACGATCGAGTTCGAATCGCACTTGCGGCGATTTGGCTTTGACCTCCACTTCGTCGAGCGACTTGCTATCGGGTTGCATAGTTTTCTCACCTATATTCACCACTTTGCCATTTGGTGTCACTACGACGTCTATATCCAACGTTTCATAACCCATAAAGCTACACGAGAGTTTATACCTTCCCTCTTTTACCCCTTTTATTTCGAATGCACCATCAATGTCGGTAATAGAACCTGTTACCAATTTCCCATTAGCGTCGGAAATACTCACAGATACAAATTCAAGAGCACCACCGGTATCGGCATCTTTCAAACTTCCTCTGATTACAGCACTTGCCGCTTCGGCATATACATAAGAAAAAAAAGCAAAAACAAGCGTTAGCAACACATGCTTATACGCGCCATATGTAATTGTTGTCATGAAATCAAACTGCGAATTTTGTTTTGCGCGCGAAAGTAGTTACTCAAGAATCTATTTTTGCAAAAAATCGACAAACGACATGAATACGACGATAAAAAATGCCAAACTACTGATTTTCGACCTCGGCAATGTGATGATTGATATTGATTTACAAGCCTCAATAAAAGGATTTCACTACCTTGGTTTCGATGATATTAAGGATAACATATCCGCCAGCCATGCAGGCGACGGATTTATGGGCAAATTTGAAACTGGCGACATCTCCGTAGAAGAATTCTACGACGAAGTGCGTAAATATTGCGACTGCGACTTCACCGACGATGCCATAGCAAACGCTTGGAATGCTATGATTGGCGAATTCCCTCAAGAACGCGTGCGATTAGTAGAAAAACTAAAAGAGAAACAGCGTGTAGTGCTGCTGAGCAATACCAATGAACTTCATCGACAAGCCTTTGATGCTATGGCTGATGGCTACATATCTATCGACCTCCTTTTTCATCGTACATATTACTCACACGAGCTACACATGGCTAAACCCAATGCTCAGATTTTCCTTAGCGTGCTCGCCGAAGAAGGCGTAAAACCCGAAGAGGCGTGCTTCTTCGATGATTCGGACTTGAACCTACAAGCAGCTCGAAAACTTGGAATCCACGCATTCAAAGTTGATAAACAACACGACATACTTAGCTATTTCAAGTGATTTTTATAATTGTTGTAGAGGCGTGCATTACGCGTCTCTACATAGCAATTGTTGATAGTTTTGAACTATTTGAGCATCTAATGCTGTTACTGTCATTCCTAATAGTTGCGCGGCAAAGCTGTAGACTTCGGCAATATTGTCGGCCTCGTCGGTTTCGAAAAACAGTCTACTGATAGGTATGTTAGTCAGTATCTCATTGGCTCGAGGGCGACATAGTTCTCGCATACCTAACGAAAATGCCATATCATACTTAGCAGCTTCGCGAATCCACTCCTTCGAGGCATAGCAGCCATGAACAACCCAAGTGGGCGAAGAACTTTTCTTGCGCATGTCGAGCAGACGCCCATACATACCTACGCAATGAATAATCATCGGCTTGTGCAATTTTTCTGCTAACACTATTTGCTGTTCGAAAATCGACTGTTGTACATATATAGGTATGCCACAAGGCTTATCGAGACCACACTCGCCAATGAAACTCGCCTTCTCAGCCAGCGACACAAACGCATCATCGACAGCCACCGCCGCCGAATCCCATGGATGAACTCCAACAGAAAACGCACCGCCGCCGAAGCACTCTCGTCCTATACGTCCATCGTAGGATCTGCCTACAATGTTATCTATAGCAAGGCTCCAGCCTTGCACATCACCCTGCTTTCCATACCTTATGTTATATATGGCATCAGGCAAAGCATTATGAGTATGGATATTAAGCATAGATATATGTAAACTTCACCATTCTTGGAAATGTCCTCTCACGTTATCTCATTCGTAAGTATGTAGCCTCAAAAATATTGTCATTCAAGAGTTTTTACAATTCCATTTTGCAACTTCATCACCCAATTTTGTTGATTATCGGCAAACTTGGAGAAGGGCACCATCGTTATCTCAATAAAAAATTTCTCACGCATTAAGTAAGTAAAAATATTTTTTCTACCTTCGCGCCCGATTATTATCCGAGCCTATGGGCAAGGCATTATTGTGAAGAGTCAGGGATGAAGGCGCGAAACATTCACAGTTGGTTCAAATAGCGCATAGTAGTACCGACGGATGCAACTTCACGAGAAGCTAAGTCAGGCAAATTTGTATTATTAATAAGTTGGTCTAAAAAAATTATTAAGACTGTGGATACATTAAGTTTCAAGACCGTATCGGCAAACAAAGCCACCGTAAATAAAGAGTGGGTGGTAGTCGATGCGACCGATCAAATGTTGGGCCGCGTAGCATCTGTAGTAGCAAAAATGCTTCGTGGTAAGTACAAACCCAACTACACTCCTCATGTAGATTGTGGTGATAACGTAATCATCATCAACGCAGAGAAGGTAAAACTATCAGGCAAGAAAATGTCCGATAGACTCATTTATTCATATAGCGGCTATCCCGGCGGACGTCACGACAAGACCCCAGCTGCTATTTTGGCAAAGACTCCAGAGAAACTTTTGGAGCACGCTATCAAAGGCATGTTGCCAAAGAGCAAACTTGGTGCACAAATGTTCCGTAACCTCAAAGTTGTTGTTGGTGCAGAGCATAAGTATGAGGCTCAACAGCCCAAAGTAATTGATATTAACGCCGTAAAATAAGCAGATATGGAAGTAACAAACGCAATCGGCAGACGCAAAGCTGCTGTAGCACGTATATACATGAGCGCAGGCAAAGGCGAGATAATCATTAACAAGCGCGAGCTTGCAGCTTATTTCCCTGATGCTTCTCTTCAATTTATTGTAAAACAACCTTTGGCAGCACTTGGTGTAGCAGAGAACTACGACATCAAAGTGAACATGGTAGGCGGTGGCATCAAAGGTCAAGCAGAAGCTCTTCGCTTGGCTATCGCTCGCGCATTGGTTAAAATCAATGCTGAGAACAAGCCAACACTCAAGTCTAAAGGTTTCATGACACGTGATTCACGCGTTGTAGAACGTAAGAAACCGGGTCGCTCTAAAGCACGTAAGAGATTCCAATTCAGCAAGCGTTAATACTTGCTTTGAGTGTTTAGTATCTAAACCGCTGAGATGTTTCATAGAAAAAGAAATCTACTCAGAGGTTGCATAAGTAAAAAGAAAGTAAACGAATAAAAAAAAGAACATGTCAAGAACAAGTTTCGAACAACTATTGGAAGCTGGCGTACACTTTGGCCACTTGAAACGTAAGTGGAATCCAGCTATGAAGCCATATATCTTCATGGAGAAGAATGGCATTCACATAATAGATCTTCACAAGACTGTAGCAAAAATAGACGAAGCTGCAGAAGCACTAAAGCAAATTGCAAAATCGGGTAAGAAAGTGCTTTTCGTAGCAACCAAAAAACAAGCTCGCGAAATTATCGCTGAGAAGGTTGGCGGCGTAGGAATGCCTTACGTTGTTGAGCGTTGGCCGGGTGGTATGTTGACCAACTTCCCTACCATCCGCAAGGCTATCAAAAAAATGGGTTCAATCGACAAACTTATGAATGACCCTGTTTACATGAGCCTTTCAAAACGCGAACGTCTTCAGCTCACTCGTCAACGTGAGAAACTCAACAAGACTCTTGGTTCTATTCAAGATTTGACCCGTCTCCCAGCAGCAATGTTCGTATTCGACGTAACGAAAGAGCACATTGCAGTGAAAGAGGCTAACCGCTTGAGCATTCCTGTATTCGGCGTAGTTGATACCAACTCTAACCCAGCTGATGTCGACTATGTTATCCCAGCTAACGACGACGCTTTGAAGTCTATCGAATTGATTACTGAGATTATGACCTCAGCAATCCGCGAAGGCCTCGAGGAGCGTAAAGCTGAGAAGCTCGACGAACAAGAAGCTAAAGAAAACAAAGACGCTAAAGACTCTAAGAAGTCTAACGGTTCACGTAAACGCGCAGCTCGCAAGAACGCTGAATCGAACGAAGCAGAAGCACAAAATGAAGAGCCTGCTGCTGAGGCGTAATTTGTTGTAAAAGACAAAAACATAAATTTCGAGACGGCAGCGGGATAATATTCCGTTGCCGTCTTTTGTATATAACGTATAAACAATATAGATATATGGCTATCTCAGCACAAGACGTAAAGAAACTCCGCGACCTGACTAACGCAGGTATGATGGATTGCAAAAAAGCGCTTACCGAAGCTAACGGCGATTTCGATGCAGCTATGGACCTTATCCGCAAACGCGGCCAGATGATTGCTAGCAAACGCGCCGACCGCGAAGCTACCGAAGGTATCGTTCTCGCTAAAGAGTCTGACGACAAGAAACACGGTGCAGTTATCATGCTCAACTGCGAAACCGACTTCGTTGCTACCAACGACAAGTTCGTCGCTCTCGCTAACAAGATTCTCGACCTCGCTATCAGCAGCCGCGCTGCAGACCTCGAAGCTCTCAAAGCTCTCCAACTCGATGGCGACACCGTTGCTAACAAGGTTACCGAACTCTCGGGTATCATCGGTGAGAAACTCGAACTTTCTCAGTATGAGCAAGTAGACGGCGAATACGTTTCTGCATACGTACACGCAGGAAGCCGCCTCGCTACTGCAGTTGCTTTCAACCAGTCTGGTTTCGATGCACAAGTAGGCAAAGAGGTTGCTATGCAAGTTGCAGCTATGTCGCCTGTTGCAGTCGACCAAGCAAGCATACCACAAGAGACCATCGACCACGAGCTCAAAGTGGCAATCGAGAAGACCAAAGAAGAAATGGTTAAGAAAGCTGTTGACGCTGCTCTCCAAAAAGCAGGCATCAACCCAGCTCACGTAGATACCGAAGAGCACATAGAGTCGAACACTGGTAAAGGTTGGATTACCGCTGAGCAGGCTAAACAAGCTCGCGAAATCAAAGTTACCGAAGCTGAAAAAGCTGCTGCTAACCTCAAGGACCAGATGATCCAGAACATCGCTCAAGGCCGCTTGAAGAAATACTTCAAAGAGAGCTGCCTTATGGAGCAAGAGTCTCTTGTAAACAACAAGCAGACTGTTGGTCAGTACCTCGAAGCAGCAAACAAAGGCTTGAAAGCTACCAAGTTCATCCGCCTTTCGCTCAACGCATAATTAGATAGAAATATCTATTTGCATATATATAAAAACCGTTCGCTCGAAAGAGTGGACGGTTTTTCCTATTTTTAGGCGGCAATAAATTATTGGGCATAAGTATACTTATACATACTGAAAACCAAACATTTACGCATAAATGATTGATAGAGTTGTAATAGATAACATCATTGAGACTGCCAACGCACAGATAGTTGATGTGGTCTCAGATTTCGTATCGCTCCGTAGGCGAGGCTCCAACTACATCTGTTGCTGTCCGTTTCACAACGAGAAAACACCATCATTCAACGTATCGCCTGCGAGAGGTATGTATAAATGTTTTGGCTGCGGCAAGGCTGGAGGCGCGGTTAACTTTGTGATGGAGTATAATAATATGAACTTCGTTGAAGCCATAAAATATCTCGGCAACAAGTTCAATATAGAAGTCCCCGAACAAGAGGAAACTCCTGAAATGGCACAAATTCGCAACGAACGCGAGAGTTTGATGTCGGTTATGGATTACGCTCGCAACACATTCCAAAAAAACTTGTGGGAAAACGAAGCGGAAGGCAACTCTGCTTTGCAGTATCTGCGTCAAACCATACATATGCGCGATGATGTGATAAAAAAGTTTGAACTTGGCTACTGTTTAGAAGGTTCTAACAACTTCACTTCGCAAGCTTTGCATTTGGGCTACAAGCAAGAGTATCTGTGCAAATCGGGACTCAGCAACAATATGCTCGAAGATACGTTTCATGGTCGCATAACCATACCTATTCACAATGCGGCAGGCAAAGTGGTTGCATTTGCAGGATTATCAACTCGACCTTCGGAAGAGACTTCGACATACATATACACTCTCGAAAACGAACTGTATCAGAAATTTAGGACTATATACGGCATACATATAGCTAAAAACGAAATGGTGAAGCAAGAGCGCTGCTTCGTTGTAAGAGGTTATATCGATGCTATGCTGCTTCATCAGATTGGAGTAACTAACGTGGTTGCTTCAGATGATTTGAATCTTACAGACGGACAAATTGCCCAGATAAAACGATTCACCAACAACATTACAATCGTTTTTGAGGGAAGCAGCAAAAATGTTGCATCTGCATTCGAAAATATTGATGCTACACTGAGCAGAGGCGTGAATGTAAAAATCTTATTACTGCCCAATGGTAGTAGTTTTGATACGTTTGCGCATACTTACAATGCCGAAGCAGCAAAAGACTTTTTCGACACAGAACAGACAGACTACGTAATATTCAAGACATCAATGCTTATGGACGAAGTGAAAAGTGGTTCAAGAGATTTGTCCTCGGCAGTAAGCAACGTAATAGCTTCGATAGCTTCGATAAACGATGGCATTTTACGTGAGATATACACACAAGAGTGCTCGAGAATAATGCAGATAAGCGAACAATCGCTAACCGACATGCTGAATAGCTACTAATTCGAAATGATTGACGAATCGATAGTTAAGAATATTATAGAGACAGCCAACGAAAAAATCCTTGAGGTTGTTTCGGACTTTGTGCCTCTTAGCATGAAGCGACACAATGACGATGATGACGAAAAAAAGGGCAGAAAGAAAAAGGAGCCTATTACACAGTATATAGGTTGCTGTCCATTTCACAAAGACAACACCTCTTCGTTCATTGTTACACCTATTTATGGTATATACAATTGCTTGAGCTGTGGGAAAAGTGGCAATGCAGTAAACTTCGTTATGGAGTATGAGCATCTCACATTCGAAGGAGCCATAAAATATCTTGGTGAGAAATTTGGCATAGCCATTCCCAGCAACGACAATGGAGCACCAGCAGCAGAACTGCCCAACGGAGAATATGAGAATATGAGTTCCGTTGTAGATTTTGCCTGCAAGACATTCCAAAAAAACCTTTTTGAGACAGAAGAAGGGCAAAGCATTGCACTACCCTATTTTAAGCAGAAACGCGAGTTTAGCGACGAAACAATAAAGACCTTTCAACTTGGTTATAGCCTCGAAAAATCGGATGCATTCACCGTTCAGGCATTAGCCAATGGATACAAACTCGAATATCTTGAGAAGACAGGGCTAACCATAGTCAGCCAAGAACGAGGATACCAAAGCGATCGGTTTCGCGGACGCGTGATGTTTCCCATACATAGCATCACAGGCAAAGTCATCGCATTTGGAGGACGTGTGATGCAAGAGCGCGAAAACGTGGGCAAATACCTCAATTCGCCTGAAAGTGAGCTTTATCACAAGAGCGATGTGGTATATGGCATATACCAAGCAAAAGACGAAATGCGAAGCAAAAATCATTGTTTCTTGGTAGAAGGCTATGCCGATGTAATATCGATGCACCAAGCTGGCATAAAAAACGTAATTGCCTCAAGCGGAACCTCATTAACCGATGGACACATAGCTCTGATAAAGCGTTTTACGAACAACATCACTCTCCTATTCGACGGCGACAAAGCAGGCATAAAAGCTGCAATGCGAGGCATCGACAAAGCGTTATCGAATGGCATGAACGTAAAAGTGCTTCTATTAGCGCCTGACGACGGATCGAACGTGAAAGTCGACCCAGACTCGTTTGTTCGCAGCCATAGCCTCGACGAAGTTTTAGAATACATAAAAACACACGAAACAGACTTCATAAAATTCAAAGCCTCTTTCTTAGTAAAAGAGACTCAGCGCGACCCTCTTAGACGCTCAGAAGCCATAAAAGACATCATCAACACCATTGCCTTAGTACAAGACAAAGTGACGCGCGATGCATACGTACGCGAATGCGCAAGCATAATGCAAATGAGCGAGCAAACACTCTTCGATGTATTGCGAGACAAACTGATAGCCGACAGCCTCAAACGCCGCGATGAAATTGAAAAATCGCAACATCAAACACGATTTCAAGAATATTCGCCTGCTGCTGAATATGAAGCATACGTAGACCCAAACTCGCCTACCGCAATAACAGCAACACCTACTGCGACCGCTGCCACAAAAAATACTCAGCCAAAAAATCCATACGCAAACGAAGAGCAGATGCTCTTGCGATTCTTCGTTAAGTATGTAAACAAGCTCATATTTGTGGGCACCGAAAACGAATCGACATTGGGAGAATATGTGATAAAAGCACTTGCAAGCGAAAATTACGAAAGTGTAGATAGCAACTTCAACAAAATGATTCAGTGCTACATAGATGCAGAAGATAAAACGACAGTAAAACCACAAACATTCATAAACACAACCGATATAGAATTAAGTCAAAAAGCGGCAGCATTGATGCAAGACAAATATGAATTGAGCAAGATTCACAATAAATACAGCGAAGTTGTACCAGAAGAAGAGATGGTAGACGAACTGATATTTCGAGTGATAGGAGAATTGCGTATGAAATTGCTGCTAAACAAGATAAAAGATCTAACAACCAAAATGCAAACACTTGAGTTGCAAGGTGCTAACAACGAAAGCCTCAACAATGTGTTGGAAGAAATAAACTATTGGAACACAGTGAAGCGCGAACTTTCAAAAATAATGGGTGGCGAAAGAGCAGTGAGCAACATATAAAACTAAGCCCCAAATTGCCATTCATCATTGTAGGAACCCTTTGAACAAACAAGATTTTTTCAAACTTCCTAATCAGATATTTAGGTTTAGTAAAATTTCACAATTGAAAAGTTATATCTTTGCGCCGCTTTATAGCTACCGAAATAAAATGTCTAAAAATTAATATAAACAATGCAAAACAAAGGCGCTGTACGACTATTTGCCATATTGTTGGCACTTGTATGTCTGTACCAATTATCATTCACTTACTTTACAAAGCGAGTAGAGTCTGATGCCAAGGCATTTGCTAACGGCGACGTTGCCAAAGAGGCTGCATACTTAGATTCTATTGCAAACGAACCAGTTTACAATTTTCTATTCCTCAAGCAATACACCTACATGGAGTGTAAAGGCAACGAAATCAACTTCGGCCTTGACTTGAAGGGTGGTATGAACCTTACGCTTGAGATTAAGGTTTCGGATATTATTAAGGCCATCTCGGGCTACAACACCGATCCTGTATTCAACCAAGCTATAGCTAATGCTATCGAACGCGAAAAGAGCTCTACAAGCGACTTCATCACACTTTTCCAAGAAGAATTTGAGCGCTTGAGCCCTAACGGTCAGCTCGCTACCATCTTTGCTACGGTAGATATGAAAGACCGCATCAATCGCAACATGTCGAACGGTGAGGTTATCTCTGTTCTTCGCGAAGAGACCGAATCGGCTATTCAGAACTCATTCAACGTGCTTCGCACTCGTATCGACCGTTTCGGCGTTACGCAGCCAAACATTCAACGCCTTGAAAAAGCAGGTCGCGTGCTCGTAGAACTTCCTGGCGTTACCGATCCACAACGCGTACGTAAACTTCTTCAAGGTACCGCAAGCCTCGAATTCTGGGAAACATACAACAACGACGAGATTCTCGCTCGCCTCATCGAAGCCGACAACGCAACTCGCGTACTTATCAGCGGCAGCGAAGCAACCGACTCTTTGGCCGACAACTCAGCTAACAAAGCAGACTCGGCAGCTATCGCTCTTCTCGGCGAAGAGAAAGCAGACTCTGTTGCAACCGACAACAACAAATACGAATCGCTCTTTACATATTTGCAGCCTACACCTCAAGGCTATGGTGCTGTAGTTGGTGTTGCTTTAGCTAAAAACATGGCAAAAGTTGACGCATACCTACAGAGCGAAAAAGTTCGCCGCATTCTTCCTCGCGACCTTCGTCTCTTGTGGACTGTTAAACCTATGGAAGCCAACTATGCACAACGCTTCTTCGGTGCCGACTTCAACTCAAAAGAGAATGTATACGAACTTGTTGCTATCAAATGCACATCAAACAATGGTCGTGCTCCACTCGAAGGCGACGTAATCACCAATGCACACCACAACGTAAGCCAAAATGGTAGCTCATACGAAGTATCGATGACCATGAACTCTGAAGGTACACGCAAGTGGGCACAACTCACCAAAGCTAACCTCAAGAGAAGCATTGCTATTGTACTCGATGGTTATGTATATAGCTTCCCAACCGTACAATCGGAAATCACTGGTGGTAACAGCCAAATCACTGGTAACTTCACACCAGAAGAGGCTCAAGACCTTGCCAACGTATTGAAATCTGGTAAACTTCCTGCTCCTGCAACCATCGTAGAAGACACCGTAGTAGGTCCTTCACTTGGTCAAGAGGCCATCGAGAGCGGCTTGTGGTCGTTCCTCTTCGCTTTCATCGTAGTGCTTATCTACATGATAGTTATGTATGGCGTACGTGCTGGTGTTGTAGCCGACTTCGCACTCATCTGCAACCTCTTCTTCATGATGGGTGTGCTTGCATCGTTTGGCGCAGTACTTACATTGCCTGGTATTGCAGGTATCGTACTTACCATTGGTACGGCAGTGGATGCTAACGTAATTATCTACGAACGTATCAAAGAAGAATTGAAAGGTGGTAAGAGCGTTCGCAACGCTGTGTCGGAAGGTTATAAAAACGCAATGTCGGCCATCGTCGATGCTAACGTAACCACATTCCTCACCGCTCTTATCCTCTTCGTATTCGGTTCTGGTCCTATCCGCGGTTTCGCAACTACCCTTATGATTGGTGTTGTTTGCTCATTCTTCACCGCAGTATTTATGAGCCGTATCTTCATCGAGAAATTTGCAGACAAAGACGAGAAACTTCGTTTCGATACCGCACTCTCTGCTCACTTCCTCGAAGGCGTAAGCTTCGACTTCCTTGCAAAACGCAAACTCTACTACGTAGTTATCGGCATAGTTATGGCTATCTGCCTTGGCTCACTTGCAACACGCGGCCTCAGCGCAGGCATCGACTTCTCGGGTGGTCAAGTATTCGTAGTTCGTTTCGACAACAACGTATCAACAGTTGACGTTCAATCATCGTTGTTCAACCAATTCGATGGTGCAACCGTTGAGGTTAAGACCTATGGTAATGATAACCAAGTTCGCATTGCTACCAACTATGGCATCGACAATACCGAAGAGAATGCACAAGACGAAATAGAGACCCGTCTCTACGAGGGCTGCAAGAAATTCATTCCTGAGAACGTAACTCGCGAACAGTTCCTTTCTGAATATCGCATGAGTAGCCAGAAGGTAGGTCCTACTATGGCAAGTGACATCACCGAGAAGGCTGTATACGCCGTAATCTTCTCACTCATCGTGATGTTCCTCTACATCTTCTTGCGATTCCGCAACTGGGCATACGGTGCATCATCTGTAGTAGCTCTTACCCACGACGTAATCTTCACGCTTGGTATATTCTCGCTCACCTACAGCATCATGCCATTCTCAATGGAGGTTGACCAGTCGTTCATAGCAGCTATCCTTACTATCGTAGGTTACTCTATCAACAACACCGTGGTTATCTTCGACCGCGTTCGCGAGCTCTTCTACAACATGCCTAAAGCTCCAGCTATTGAGGTTATGAACAAGGCACTTAACCAAACCCTTACACGTACGGTTAACACCTCTGTTTCTACGTTGATTACTCTCGTGGTAATCTTCTTCCTCGGTGGTGAGGTTATCCGCGGCTTCGTATTCGCAATGTTCGTAGGTATGTTCATAGGTACATTCTCATCAATGCTCCTTGCAACTCCACTTGCATACGAGATAGTATCGCGCAAAGAGAAAAAAGCTGCTGAGGCTAAATAATTATTAGCACAGCTAAACAATAAAAAGCGTCGGCTACTTCGGTAGTCGGCGCTTTGTTGTATTTATAGAATTGGACGAATATTCCATATCTTAGCGCACACACATAAGTACTCCTGACCATGAACAAAAAAGTTGACCTTCTAAACGCTCTTCACAAGATGCAAGAAAGGGAAAGGCTAGAGGGAATCTCAAGTGCTACAAAATATTTATTGCAAAATGGCTACACTCATGAAGACGCCCAAAGCGTTGTAGAGAATCTCTATGAGAACGTTGAAGAACTTAGGCGCTTTCCTCCTTTTGTAATGGGGCTTGTAAGGTTTATTGCGGAAGGGCAACTAATGGCAGATGACTACGAGAAAATGAACAAATTGTTGGTCGCATGCCGAAATAGCGAATTACAGATAGATCATATTTGTGGCGGCTGGCACAATGGTAGGCACAAGGTGCTTACTCTCAGCGAATTGCAAAGCCTTCTAAAATTTTCGTTTGACGAATAGTTGACAAAAGCAGATAAGTTCAGAACTACACACCAGCTTGCTCAGCCACTGCGCATGGGCAAGTTTTTTTTATCCGTGAAAACAAAAGTCGCTTGAAAAAGTGGCAAAACAGACACAAAAGTCGCTTGAAAAAGTGGCAAAACAGACATAAAAGTCGCTTGAAAAAGTGTAAGTTTGCATCATTACAAGCTGGAACACAATGTACAAGAGAAAAATAGAGCAAATTCTACTTGACTGGAAGAATAGTAGCGAAAGAAAACCTTTGGTTATAAAAGGATGTCGTCAGTGTGGTAAGACGAGTTCTGTATTGGCTTTCGCTAAGAAAAATTATGCTCATGTTATTTATTTGAATTTTCATGAGCATCGAGAGTATAAAACCTTTTTTTCTGGAGCACTTGACATTGAAACCATCACACTTAACATTTCGGTAGGTATAAAAGAAGCAAAGTTTATTCCGAATAAAACATGCATTGTGTTCGATGAAATTCAAGACTGTCCAAATGCACGCGCATCTCTTAAGTTTTTCAAGTTAGATGGCCGTTTTGATGTCCTTTGTACTGGTTCGTTATTAGGCGTGAATGGTTACAAAACAAAAGAAGAACAAGAAGAAGAAGAAAATGCTTCTATTCCAGTTGGATATGAGAAAGTTATAACTATGTATCCAATGGATTTTGAAGAATGGTTGTGGGCAAATGGTATTGAACAGCAGCATATTGAGTATTTGAGACAATGTTTAATCGACGAAACACAAGTAAATGAAGCTGTTCATCAACGTATGCGCCAACTTCTGTTGCGTTATGTTGTAGTTGGTGGAATGCCTGAAGCTGTTTCAACATTCTTCAATACAAACAATATGAATGAGGTTTATGAAGTGCAACAAAATATAATTGAAGCCTATAAGGCCGATATGTTGAAATATGCATTACAAGCAGACAAATCGCGTATACGAGAATGTTTTGATTCCATTCCAGCTCAATTGGCAAAAGAGAATAAGAAATTCCAATATTCTGTAATACAAAAAAATGCACGCGCTCGCGATTATCAAGGTTGCTTGCAATGGATAGAAGATGCCGGCATTATTAATCGTTGTTATAACACTACAATTACAGAATTGCCACTCAGTGGAAATATCATTCCCGACACATTCAAAGTTTATATGGCCGACATTGGCTTGTTGGTCAGTATGTTAGAACAAGGCACAGTAGCAAGTATAATGCAAGGGAATATGTATACTTACAGAGGTGCAATTTTTGAAAATTTGATGGCCGACATACTGACAAAGATGGGTCGTAAGCTCTATTACTTTCAGAAAAGTAGCGGTTTAGAAATAGATTTCCTTATTCGCTACAACGGCGAGTGCGTTCCGTTGGAATGCAAAGCACGTACAGGCAATGCCAAATCGATGAAGACTATTTTGGCGCATCCCGAGAAATACCATATCGAACATGCATTGAAAGTTGGCGATTATAATGTTGGACGTGAAGGCGCACTGCTCACTTTACCTTTCTATATGAGCTTTCTATTAACTTCTTTGTAACCAATAGCGTCATCTGTGCGAATTATCTCTACATGCGTAAGTTGAGTTAATTTTTGTCAACTATCGGATTACATTTGCATATAGAAAGATGAAGCAGATAGTAACATTCATATTTTTAGTATCCGTGATAGCCGTTTTGGCTGTGGTTTGCTATGTATTTCCGCAGCCAAAATGTGAAGTAGGCTCACTGACGCTACGTTTTCCTCAGCTTTCCGACGTGCTTCGTCCAGCTGCCGATTCAAAAATCTCTGCCGACTCGGTGGTTATGGCTGTTGAGCAGTCGCTAACAATGACCGTGAAACTCGACTCTGCCGAACAAGCACGCCAAGATTCTATACTCTTCTACAAGAAATTTTTCACCGAGAACGCTGCTCGCATATACTGCCCCAACGACGACCCGAAATTCTTCTTCCGTCTCAATGCGGCGTCTCTACAACGCACGACAAATCAATGCGTTACATATAGAGAGGTAGCGCGCTACGTCTCTACAACATGTTGAGTTCACAACTTTGTGGACCACAACTTTGTGAACTCACAGAAAAGCCGTATTTACATGGGCATACACACTATCACCACCATTTTTTTTCAACTATCGGATTACATTTGCATATAGAAAGATGAAGCAGATAGTAACATTCATATTTTTAGTATCCGTGATAGCTGTTTTGGCTGTAGTTTGCTATGTATTCCCGCAGCCAAAATGGGAAGTAGGCCCACTGACGATTCGTTTTCCTCAGCTTTCCGACGTGCTTCGTCCAGCTGCCGATTCAAAAATCTCTGCCGACTCGGTGGTTATGGCTGTTGAGCAGTCGCTAACAATGACCGTGAAACTCGACTCTGCCGAACAAGCACGCCAAGATTCTATACTCTTCTACAAGAAATTTTTCACCGAGAACGCTGCTCGCATATACTGCCCCAACGACGACCCGAAATTCTTTTTCCGTCTCTTTGCCGCACTCGACGAGGCACACACGAAGCCGCTACATATAATTCATTATGGCGATAGTCAGATTGAGGGCGACCGCATATCAGGCACGCTTCGTCGACGACTGCAAAAGATGTTTGGCGGTGGAGGTCCAGGATTAGTGCCACTACAGCAACCCATACCACGAGCATCGCTATCGCAGAGCATTTCCGACAGTGTAGCCATGAAATATGCAGGTGGAATGATTGGTCCACGCGGCAAGCACAACCACTACGGCGCTATGGCCCAGATGTGTCGCATTAGCAACGACACCACCATATTTCGACTCACACAGTATCACTCAAAATCGATAGAACGAGTAAAAGTGTTTGTGGGTAATGTAGATTCCACACTCAACGTAGTAGTTAACGGCAACAAAAAGAGCATCGGCCGCTCGCCTAAAATCAAGACGCTTACGTGGTCGTTTTACGCAAAAACCAATAGCGTACGCATAGCATTGAACGGTGCTGCCGACATCTACGGCATTGCATTAGATGGGGGCAATGGTGTGTCGCTCACCAACATACCCATGCGCGGTTCAGAAGGAACATTCTTCACACGAATCGACAGCTACGAAATGAAACAGATGCTCAAAGAACTCGACACGCGTCTGATAATAATGGAATTTGGTGGCAATGCTCTGCCTATGCTCAACGACAGCATCGGCGTGGGCAAATACTGCAAATTCTTTGGTATGCAAATCGACTATATGAAATCGGTCTGCCCAGAGGCCGATATTATGGTGATTGGTCCTGCCGACATGTCGATAAAAATCGATGGCGTGTTGCAAACATACCCACTACTGCCCTACCTCGTGGAGTGCATGAAGCAGATATGTATGAAGAAAAATGCTGCTTTTTGGAATATGTATGAGGTGATGGGAGGTCGCAACTCAATGCCCGCTTGGGTGGCGCATCAACCCATTTGGGCAGCTCCTGACTATATTCACTTCTCGTCGCGCGGTGCCGACAGAATTAGCGACCTTCTCTGGCAATCGCTAATGAACTATTACAACTACTATAAATTAGTAAACAACTGACGTAGCGCTACTATGCTCATACATAGATATATATACATATTAGCCATAATCATAACTACACTTACGAGCACTCAAGGCGTAGCGCAAGATTTTTCTCGCTTGCCACAAGTGGTACGTTTGGATTCGAATATGCTTCGCTTCCCTGGTGGCGTGTCGGAGAATTTCGATGCTCTTGTAGAGCGAATCGACTCGGTGCTACTCTTCGGTCGCGGACGCATAAACATTATGCATATAGGAGGATCGCACGTTCAAGCCGATATGTATACACACTACATACGCCAAAACCTCGATTCGCTCAATGGCTGCTTGCACCCAGCGCGAGGATTTATATTCCCATACGCCATAGCTCGAACAAACAATCCGCTCAACTATCGAGTGAAATATGGAGGAACATGGTTTTCGGCACGAAACGCCATACGCCAATTCTATCCAACGCAAGGAGCAAGCGGCATCAACGTGCGCACCGCCGACACAACTGCTTGGTTCGACATCGACCTCAACACCGACAGCACACAACGCTACTACACCACGCACCTACGCATTTTCGGACGCAGCATCGATGGTCGCACTAAGCCCTACATGCTACTGCCCGACTCGACTATAGTGGAGGCCAGCGAAAGCGATAGCGCCACCTATCTGTTCAACCTCAGCGAAACGACATCGCGCTTTGGCATTCGCTTTCATTTTACTTACGACACAGCGCAAAACTTGTCGCCCGACACCTTTGTTATTACTGGTATGTATGCCGACAACGATGAACCTGGCATAGTGTACAACTCGATTGGTGTGAATGGAGCTTCGGTCCCTTCGTTTCTGAATTGCGCCAACTTCGAGCGCGACCTCGGCTACTATCCGCCCGACCTTGTGGTTTTTGGCATCGGCATAAACGACGCCACAAGCAGCCACTTCAGCGACTCGCTTCTCTATAATAATTACTTGCACCTCATCGACCGCATTCAGAAAGTGGCTCCCAAAGCCGCATTCATCTTCATAACAAACAACGACAGCTTCATGCGCATACGTAGAAAATATTATGTGAATAAAAACGGCGAGGTTGCCCGCACTGCTTTCTATCGCTTGGCTTCACACTACAAAGGCGCAGTATGGGATCTGTTTGAAATTATGGGCGGACTAAACTCTATGCAAGAGTGGCAAAAAGTGCACTTGGCTCGACGCGATAAAGTTCATTTCACTCGCGATGGATACTTATACGTTGGGCGGCTCTTCACCGATGCTTTTCTCAACTTCTACTACGACTACGACTGTACTTATGGATACTGACTTCATAGCTTTTCTACAACACACTTTCGCCTTCGACGATCGACACCCTCTGCTATTCACGCAACTCTATTTCTGGGTATTCTTCGCCGTGGTGATTCTTTTCTTATCCATCATCGGACGAAGTCGCATTGCTATTCGTAACGCTTTCCTTTGTGCTGTAAGTTTCTTCTTCTACTATAAGACGAGCGGCATTTTCATACTCATACTCTGCTTCACAACACTGGCGAGTTTCACCGTAGGTAGGCGTATATACAAGTCGAAGCATTTCCGCACGCTGTGGCTTGCCATAGGTATAATAACGAACCTGCTGGTGCTCGCCTACTTCAAATACTCATACTTCCTTGCCGACATGTTTTTTCAGCTCACGGGCTGGCAGATGGAGGTTGTGAACCACTTTTCGATGCTCGGCAATATGCTTGTGGGCGAGGCGCGCTTCACCATAGATGCCATTGTACTACCGGTGGGCATCTCGTTCTATACATTTCAGTGTATCAGCTACTTGATGGATATTTACAGGCAACGCATCACACCCGTGCGCTCGCTGCTCGACTACGGATTCTACGTAAGTTTCTTCCCACAGCTCGTTGCCGGTCCGATAGTGCGCGCCAATGAGTTCATAGGTCAACTCTACCGACCATTTTTCCTCTCACGTCGATGGATGGGCATTGCCGTATTCTGGATTCTGAACGGCCTTGCAAAAAAGATTATCCTCTCCGACTATTTGGCGGTGAACTTCATCGATAGAATTTTTGCCAATCCTTCGATGTACAGTGGTTTCGAAAACCTCTCGGCACTATTTCTATACTCATTACAAGTCTACGCCGACTTCTCGGGCTACACCGACATAGCCATCGGCGTGGCACTGATGATGGGCTTTCATCTGCCCAAAAACTTCAATTCGCCCTACAAAGCCACCAACGCCGGCGGATTCTGGAAACGTTGGCACATGTCGCTCTCGCGTTGGCTGCAAGACTACTTATACATACCTATGGGCGGCAATCGGAATGCTTCAGCCGGCACCTACATCGTCATTCTGTCGATAGCATTGATTGCCTCAATTCTCTCGGGAAGTGTTTGGGTAGCTATAATTATTTTGGCTCTCGTGGCTATATGCACCATCTGGGCTCTCGTCCATCCCGACAAACGCAAACTCATCACTACAAACGTAAATGCTATGAACACCATGCTGCTTGGCGGCTTGTGGCATGGCGCAAGTTGGAATTTCATGATTTGGGGCGGGCTTAACGGCATAGGTATGATTATATACAAAATATGGAAAGCGCTCGGCCACGTCGGACGCGTGATAATCTCGCTCGCTGCAGCTACTGGTGCATATCTATGGGCGGACGCCACCAACTTGCCCATAGCCAATATAGCTATGGTTTGGCTCGCTGCAACAGCCATTGGCGCCACCATTCCTGCTATAGTAGCTATTTTCTACCGCGGCACCAATGCTTTCTCCAACCAAATGGCTCGTGCGTGGGCAATAGCGCAGACTTTCGTATTCATAACCTTCACACGACTTTTTTTCCGAGCAGGATCAAACCTCGACCCCGCCGAAGCCAACCGCACAGCATGGGAGACAGCTCAAGCTATGGTGCAACGCATCGGCTCGAAATGGGCTACAGCTCAAATTCCTGAGATGATAGATACATATCGAATTCCATTCGCACTATTTGTAATAGGTATGATAATACACTGGTTACCAGAACATTTCAAAAGACGTTATAGAATATGCTTCGCTTCAATGCCGCTATACGCCATGACGTTAGTCTCTGCCTTGGTTATTTTTATTGTATATCAGTTTGTTACCGCCGACTTACAGAAGTTTATATATTTCCAGTTCTGAAATAATTACGCATTCTTACAGCCATGTCAGAATCACAGATAGTCGAATATAAGGAGTCTTGGCGAGACGAATACATCAAGTGGATTTGCGGTTTTGCAAATGCCCAAGGTGGCACTATGTACATAGGTAAGAAAGATGACGGTACTCCGTGTGGAGTGGTGGACTCAAAAAAACTTCTCGAAGATATACCCAACAAAGTGCGTGACTTACTTGGGCTTATTGTAGATGTCGATTTGCTCTTGGAAGATGGGAAAAATATTATCAGGATAACTGTCCCTGAAAGCATATACCCCGTAAACTATAGAGGCGAATATCACTATCGCACAGGCTGCACAAAACAACTATTGCAAGGCTCGGCTCTTACCAATTTTCTCATAAAGAAGACAGGCAAGAAGTGGGACTCCGTGCCTCTTGAAAATGTAAGCATTGATGACCTCGACAAAGAGAGTTTTGACATCTTCTACCGCGAAGCAGTGCGCAGTGGACGCATGAGTGCTGATGATTTGAAGTTATCACGGCATAACCTATTGGAGAAACTCAATCTCTTGGATGGTCAGTACCTGAAACGAGCTGCCGTATTGCTGTTTCATCGCACCCCAGAGAAGTGGATTACAGGCTCGTATGTCAAGATAGGCTTCTTTGAGACGGATGCAGACCTCCGCTATCAAGACGAGATTCACGGTTCGCTCATGATACAAGCCGACCGCGTCATCGACTTGCTCTATACGAAGTATCTGACTGCAGAGATCTCATACGACAACGTCACCCGCATAGAGCATTATCCATTTCCAAAAGATGCTGTGCGTGAAGCATTATTCAATGCGCTAATTCATCAAGACTTCTCGGCTTCAATACCAGTGCAAATAAGCGTCTACAGAGATAAGCTATACATCAGCAACGACTGTGTCTTCCCTGAGAATTGGACTGCGGAGACGCTCATGCAGAAGCATCGTTCATTGCCTCACAATCCAGATATTGCCAATACGTTCTATCGTGCTGGCTTTATAGAGAGTTGGGGGCGCGGCATCGAGAAGATATGTGATCTCTGTCATAACTACAACATACCATCTCCTGAGTACACTGTCAACGGAGCCGACATTATGATGAAGTTCACGGCGGTAAATGGACCTAATGATGTCCCTAATGTCCCTAATAATGTCCCTAATCGTGTCCCTAATCTCAGTGACCGCGAATGCATCATCTTACGAATGCTGGCAAACGATGAAAAGCTTTCCACTGCCGCCATAGCCAAGGAGTTATGCGTGACAGAAAAGACGATAAAGCGCGACATTGCCGAACTTCAACAGTTAGGTGTGTTAGTACGCGAGGGAGGCACACGTGGGCGTTGGGTTGTGAAAATAGGGTACGATATAATCTGAGAGGATGGTCGCACTCGTTAATAGGATGATTAAACCTTTGGAGCGAAAAAAAATATGATTATAACAGAAATAGTTCAAGGAAAGGGCTAACACCTTAGTCCCTGATCAAGGACTAACTAAAGCAAACGGGATTATAACAGACCTAAATGTGTTAATTACTAACACGTTTAATGATGAAACGCTATGCTATTGGTAAAGTAGAACAATAATAACACTGCTATTAAACTCATGAAGACTAACGACAAATTGCTTTCCGAAATCCTTCAAAGCATCGATGACGGAAAAATACAGTTGCCCGACTTTCAGCGAGGCTGGGTTTGGGAGGACGATCGCATACGCGCTTTGATTGCAAGTATAAGCAACGGTTATCCTATTGGTGCTGCCATGTTCTTGGAGACTGGTTCTAAGGATATAAACTTCAAGTACAGACTATTTGAGGGTGTGGACGAGTCGCACAAAAGTGTGTTCCCTGATAGTCTTGTTCTCGATGGACAGCAACGTAACACATCGTTATACCGTTCGCTCTATTGCAAGAAGGTGGTAGACACTGTTGACTACAAAAAGAAGCCAATAAAGCGCTTCTACTACATGGACATTAAGAAGAGTCTTGAGACTTTGACTGATAGGATTGATGCAGTGGTTTCCGTTCCAGAAAACAAACAAGTGTATGTCAACATTGGCCGCGACTTGGTTCTTGACTTGTCAACACCTGAAAAGGAGTACGAGAATCACTATTTCCCTTTGAATATAGTCTTTGATGCCCCTGCTACCACTCTGTGGCAATTGGCATATATGCAGCACCATCACATGACTCCAGACGTTGTTCAATTGTGGTCAGATTTCTACTCGAAAATTGTAGTGCCTATCATGAAATACGAAGTTCCTATTATGGAACTTGAAAAAGATATTCCGAAGGAAGCTGTCTGTCAGGTGTTCGAGAACGTCAATCAAGGAGGTGTGTCACTTACAGTTTTCGAACTTGTGACGGCTACATTCGCAGCCGACAATTTCGAACTTCGCAAAGATTGGAAAGAGATATGGAATGAACTAAAGAATGAGAAACTTCTGCTCTTCAAGAACTACCAGTCGTTTGGTGCGACAGATTTCTTGACAGCTATAACATTGCTTGTAAACTATAAGCAAACTGCTGGAGAAAACCACAAGGGAACAAGCTGTAAGAAAAAAGATGTGTTACGTCTTAGCCTTACGGACTACAAGGAGAACAAGGAGTTGTTGCTCAAAGGTCTAAGGAAGGCAATACAGTTCCTTCGTGAAGAGAGAATATTCTCCACCATTGATTTGCCTTACACAAGCCAATTGATCCCTCTTTCTGTTTTGTTTGCCATCGATGAGAATCTATGGTTTGATATTGCGAACAAGAAGAAACTTCGTCAATGGTATTGGTGCGGTGTGATGGGTGAACTCTATGGCGGAGCAAATGAAACACGCTACGTCAACGATGTGGTCGGAATGATAGATTGGCTTAATGATGACAATATCATACCAGACACCGTAGCACGTTCGAATTTTCATGCATCGCGTTTGTTGACGCTTTATACACGTAATAGTGCGGCATACAAGGGTGTCATGGCACTAATTCTACAAGGACACGCGAAAGATTTATTGAGCGGCAAGGAGATGGACTTTGTCGTATTTGAAGACGACCCTATCGACATTCATCACATCTTCCCAGCATCGTATTGCGAGAAGCAGAAATATCCTCGCACGAAATGGAATAGTGTAATCAACAAGACCCCTATTTGCGCTCGCACTAATCGCATAATAGGAGGCAATGCGCCAAGTCAGTACATAAATAGTCTAGAGAGAAACCATGGCGTCACCACTAATATTCTAAATAAGTGCTTAGCATCGCACCAGATTAACGTGGATGCTATCCGAGCAGATGATTTTGAAACTTATTTCAATGCTCGTCGAAATGCTCTATTGGACTTAGTGGAAGCCGCGACATGCAAACCTGTGTCTGGTCGTAACGAAAACGTCACAATAGAAGAAGATGCTATGGACGACGAACCCTCAGTGTTTGATTAGCAGTATCCTCTATTGTGTAGAGCATCTTAGATGAATTTATTGTTTTATCGGACAAGTCTTCATCATAAGCTCATTATAGTTTACATGGTATTTTGGTTAAGATAGCATCTTTCCTAATTTATTGGTATGGGAAATACCAAATAAGCTCAATTGTAATTGGCAAAGTCAAACAAATCGAAGAGTTAGCTGCATTTTCTAGCTTAACCTATAAGATGTCATCGACTACAAATTGAATGTATCTGATTATGGATTCTTGGCGATTCGATTGGGAGTAGACTTCGGCGCGAGATAATGAATTAGATCTTTTATCGGTAAACTAAGAGGCTGTCCAACGTTTGATTTGGACAGCCTCTTATATTTTCAGATCAATCCGCGTTATCGTGTGTTATCCTTTAGTTTAGACATCAAAAGAAAAGGCATAACAGGAATGTTAGATTTGAAACAAAAACTAGATGTCT
>SUWW01000022.1 GCA_015061285.1 Bacteroidales bacterium
CCGCAAGCGCCGATGGTACTGCACTACAATGTGGGAGAGTAGGTTGCCGCCACTTGATTTAGAATCCTCTTAAGCTGAATGGCTTGAGAGGATTTTTTTGTTTGTGCATAATACGTCTCATATCGAACAGAGGACACAGATTTTATAAGGATTCGGGGTGTTAGACTGCCATGGTATGACTGCCCTTACATTAGGTGAAAATCTACGTGTAAATAATTATTACAAATGGCTTCGACAGGCTCAGCCAGCGGTGTTTTGGCAAGGCTGGAGCCTTGCTATGAACTATGAATGTAGGCAGAGCCTGCGCTCAATTTTTGGGAAGTAGATTTTAGTGTCAATTGTTGATATATTAGGAAAAACCTTTATTTTGTGGCTTCGGTATACTCATACATAATAATGAAACAAATGAAAACATTTCGTTCTAAGATAGACTGGTGGCTTCTTGTCATTATGTGTATCGCCACATTATTACCTCTGTATTTTCAGTTTTTTGTTGAAAATAAGGGTGTTGGCGTTTATGTTATTTCATTGCTTATCCTGATTCTCAGTATCTTTTGTTTGTATATCCGCTATCAAATTTCTGGAGGAACTCTTACCATTTTGATGCTCTTCGGCAAAAAGTCGTATGACATCAGTAGAATTCAATATATAGAAAAAAGTCATTGTGCTATTTCGGCTCCTGCCGCAAGTGTTGATCGTTTGTTGATTTCATTTCCACAACAATTGCTCTATGTATCTCCCAAAAATAAGAGAGAGTTTGTGCAAGCACTTTTGAAAGCGAATCCTAATATTGTAGTAAAAGATTGATACTTAATTACTCCGCAAATTACATTTATATATAACACATCGAAGACGTGGCGCGTTGTGTCTCTATTTTAAGCCTCAATTTTGAGTTTTTTGTTTTGTAAACAAGATTTTATATTTGTTGTAATAATTAAAACATCATTCAAAATGAAACGTATACGTATTGCTTTTTTTGTGCTGTTGACAGCTTGTATGCTAACTAATTGTACAACAATAGATTCTGGCTCGGTGGGCATTCGCTTCCTCAAATGGTCGAGCAACGAGGAGACACATGGCGGTGTAATAGAAACATGTAAAGGTTGGGTGTGGTATAACCCTATTACTCAATCGATATTTGAGTATCCAACATACGTACAACGCAAGAATTATGAGGCATTTGCTGTGAATGCTAAAGATGCTTCGACCTTTACGATGGACCCTACCATTGCATATCGTCTTGACCCTGATAAGGCAATAGATGTATTTGTGAAGTATCGTCGTTCGTTGCCTGAGATAGAGAATGGTTATATACGTACTTGTATTTATGAAGCTTATCGTACTTGCGCAAACCAGTATACATCTGATTACTTGATGGCAAACAGAGGTGAATTTGAAGCTGAGGTACGTAAACGCCTTGAACAATCGCTTTCGGGAGAAGGATTTATAGTTGAGGAGTTTACTTCGCAAATTACCCCACCGGAGTCGCTTGCTGCTGCCATAAATGCCAAGAACGAAGCTGTGCAGAATGCACTAAAAGCTGAAAATAAGGTGAAAGAGGCTGAAGCAGAAGCAAAAATAGAGATTGCAAAAGCCGAAGGTGAAGCTAAAGCCCTGAAAATTAAGGGTGACGGTGAGGCTTATTACAATCGTGTAGTGGCAATGTCGCTCAATCAGCTATTGGTAGACCAATACGCAATTGAGAAATGGGATGGAAAATTGCCTGAATATTATGGTGGCGAAAAGATGCCATTCATAAAAATGAAGTAATTGTAATATCATACTTGAAATAAAAAAACGACCTCCGAAGTGGATGAACTTTGGAGGTCGTTTTCGTTTTCTATGCGACGTATGTGTCGAAGTTTTGCTGCTCTATAGAAATGTGTTGTAACTCTATTTGGCAGCTTTTCTTTCTATGTCTATGTTTAGAATAGTTGTTTGAACTGCAAGCCGAGAGTAGTAGCATAGCTACGGCAGCATAGATTATTCGTTTTCTCATATCAATAGATTATTTCGTTACGCGAAAATAATCAACATCGAGCCAACCGCCATCGTTAGAAACTACATTGCGGGTTACAAAAAGTCCCATTTTAGCGCCAATCCATTGCCCAGGCTTTGCGTAGAACTTGTTGCCTAAAGACGTGAATTTTTTACCATCGAAACTATAGCTAAGAGTGCAAACTGCTTCAATGCCTTCTTGTTTCACCGATATACGTAGAAATACATCTTGGTTACGCTCTACATTGATAGTGTTGCCTTCGATAGTTTCGTTTGAGCCTTTCTTAGCCTCTTTGCATGTTATGCGTGCGAGTTTAATGCCATCGATTGTGTTCTCCATCACTAAAGCAGCATAGTCGAATCCCATAATCACTAATCCTGCACGTTCGCCAACGTACTTTTCCGATGGCGAAAACTTCACCTTTGTAGTGGCGGTGAAATTGGGAGCAGGAAACTTCTGTAGAAGCAGATTCTGAACATTCCACAGATTTTTATAATTGTTTGTTATGGGAGCCGAAAAAAGACGTAAGCGTCCGTTTGCGGCATCGGCAAAATACCAAAGAGCATTTGCGTTGGCGTGCCATTGCCATTGTAGATCCAACATGTTGCTGCTGAATTCATCCGATTCTATTGGCGTATGTATATCGCACATAGGCAAGGAAGGTTTTTTGTATTTACGTACAGGGTCGCCACAGTAATCGCCATCTTTGTCGATGCCCATAACGGGCCAACCATCGCGCCAATTGACGGGGTTGAGATGGGCTACACGGCCATAAGCTTCCAAATCTTGAAAATGTACGAACCAATCCTCTTTGCCATCAGGCGTGTCGATCCACGCACCTTGGTGAGGCCCATTTATGTCGGTATTGCCTTGCGCAAGAACGCGTTTATATTCGTATGGACCATAAATGTTTTTAGACCGCATTGCCAGCTGCCATCCAGTGGGGACTCCGCCAGCAGGACATAAGATGTAGTAGTATTCGCCACGCTTGTAAAGTTTTACGCCTTCGATAGTTACATTATCCTCGTGTCCATCAAATATTATGCGGTCTTCGCCAATAGCAGTTGTGCCATCGGACGAAAGTTCCATCATACCCAAAATGCTTTTTAGTCCAGCTCGGCTACCAGCATAGCCATGACCAAGCCAACAGCGTCCATCTTCGTCCCAAAGCGGACAAGTGTCGATGAGACCTTTGCACTTTTTTACAAGCACAGGTTTTTCCCATCGAGCAAGAGGATCTTTGGTCTTTACCATATATATACCATTGTCGGGATCGCCCCAATAGATATAAAATTCACCATTGTGATAGCGAATGGCAGGAGCCCAGATGCCATTACCATGGCTTGGCAAGTCGAATTGCTCTGCAGGTTCGAGACGTTCTACGGCATAATTAACCAACTCCCAATTTACCAAATCTGTAGAGTGCAGAATTGGTAAGCCAGGGATACAGTTGAACGATGAAGCCGTCATATAATAGTCGTTGCCAACGCGGCATACATCGGGATCTGAATAGTCGGCATAGATAATGGGATTGGTATATGTGCCATTGCCATTATCGCTTACCCACACTTGCGAGCGATATTGCTGGGCAGAAGCAAAAGAGCCCAAAGCGAAGCATAAAACAGTTAGTGTGTATATTTTCATAATTATTTAGCCGCTTTAGGTGACTTTTGTTTTTCACCGTTTTGCTTGTAGTTCTTGTAAACGATGTTGTTGGTTAATCCGTCAATTTTGTTGCCTTCAGCCACACCGTTGAATGAGCAATTGGAGATTTTTATGTTTTCGATGTTAGTCGAATCGTCGTATCCGATGATACGAACGCCATATTTACTCTTTTGACTGGTAACATTTTCGAGCGATACATTGCGAACAATAGGAGGAAAATCGCGTTGACAGTTTTCGCGCGAATCATAGTCGAGGTTGATTTTCAAAACAGCCTCTTTGCATTGACCAACTTCAATATTACGTACGTATACATTTTCAATGATGCCACCGCGGCAATTGTTAGTTTTTATACGTATGACGCGCTCAAGTTCCGGGCTGTCCATTTTGCAATTTTCGACCCAGAGGTTGCGGTATCCACTTGCAATCTCGCTACCGATAACTACGCCGCCATGACCATCTTTCATTTGGCAATTGCGAACGATGATGTTTTCGCTTGCTTTGTTTATGAGACGACCGTCGTTGTTGCGTCCACTCTTAATGGCTATGCAGTCGTCGCCAGTGTCGAAGATGCAGTTTTCTATAAGTATGTTGGTAGACGATTCAGGATCGCAGCCATCGCTATTGGGACCGTGGCTATAAATCTTCACATTTCTTACAATCATATTATCTACAAAAGTTGGGTGGATAACCCAGAAAGGTGAGTTGCGAAGTGTAACATTCTCTATGAGTATGCGCTCACATTCGTAGAAGTTTATAAGTTGAGGACGAAGACCATCAGCATCGCTCATCTTGCGTTCTTCAACATTCACTTTGTTTTGCTCCATTTGGCTAAGTTTCTGACGACCAAGTCCAGGACGCTTTTGTGTGAGCATACCTTCTACATATCCAAAACGTTTTGCGCCACACATATACCACCAATCTTTGTTAGAAGCATGACCATTGATTGTGCCTTCGCCAGTGATGGCAATATCGTGTTGACCATTGGCATAGATGAGCGGGTGCAAATTGTAGCAGTCGATACCTTCCCAGCGAGTGCGAACAACAGGCAGATACATCTCGTGACGAGTGGAGAAGAGCAATTCGCCGTCTTTTTCTACTTTGAGACATACATTACTTAGCAGAGTGATAGGACCGGTGTTCCAAGTGCCAGCACCCACCACTACGGTGCCACCGCCATTGGAGTTGGCTGCGCAGATGGCTTCGTTAATTGCTATTGTGTTATGTTCGGCTGAAGAATCAACAGAAGCGCCATAGTTTTCAATCTTATATTCTTTGGGGAAAATCTTTGGGGCTTGAATGTTGTCGGCCACCTTTTGCATCTCTTTCCATGCATCTTCTTGTGCCATCGCTAATGTAGCAGACATAGCAAGAATCAGCGTCGTTGTTGTCTTTATCATAAGTATAATAATTTTGAATAGTTATGTGGCAAAGCTAAACGATGACGACGTTATTAGTGTGGATAAATTGTCCAAAAGTGTTAGTAAAATAAATAAAGATTTTTTTCTTTATTCGGTTCTATACGTATAAATTTGCTGCGTTTTTTAGGAAGCGATACATAAGTACAGTCATAAATTTTATACATACAAAACCATGAAAGTTACAGTAGTTGGAGCAGGCAACGTAGGCGCAACAGTAGCCGACGTTTTGGCTTATCGCGAGGTAGCAAATGAAATTGTCCTCGTCGACATCAAAGAGGGTGTAGCAGAAGGCAAAGCACTCGACATCTTCGAAAAATCGCCTATCACGCAATATGATTCGCGCACCATTGGTGTTACCAATGATTATGCACGTACCGCAAATTCGGACGTAGTAGTTATTACCTCAGGTCTTCCTCGTAAGCCAGGCATGAGCCGCGATGACCTAATCGGTGTTAACTCAGGCATCGTAAAGAGCGTTGTAGAGAATGTAGTAAAGGCAAGTCCTAACTGCGTTATCGTTATCGTATCTAACCCACTCGATGTTATGACCTATCAAGCTCACCTCACCAGCAAATTCCCACGCAACCGCGTGATGGGTATGGCAGGTGTACTCGATACCGCTCGTTATAAAGCTTTTATTGCTGAAGAACTCAACGTATCTGTAAAAGATGTTCAGGCAGTTCTTCTCGGTGGCCACGGCGATACAATGGTTCCACTGCCACGCTACACCACTGTAGGTGGTATTCCTGTAACCGAACTTATCTCAGAGGAAAAACTCAATGCAATAGTAGAGCGCACTAAGACTGGTGGTGGCGAACTTGTAAAACTTATGGGTACTTCAGCTTGGTATGCTCCAGGTGCTGCTGCTGCTCAGATGGTTGAAGCTATCGTGAAAGATCAAAAACGCGTATTCCCTGTTTGTGTAAAACTCGAAGGTGAATATGGCATCAACGATTGCTATCTTGGTGTTCCTGTTGTACTTGGCAAGAATGGTATTGAGAAGGTTCTCGAACTCAAGCTCACCAAAGACGAAATGGCACTTCTCCAAACAAGCCGCGAGCATGTGCTTGCTGTTATGAAGGTGCTTGATGGAATGAAATAATTGATTTTTTTCATATATCAAGATTTTAGTTACTGGGACAGAGACTTTTAGTCTTTGTCCCCTTTTTTTGTCACATTTGTATGTAATTATATCGTAAATATGAACACTGTGATAGATTATATATATAGTGTTGTTGGTAGCACAACAATCGACATAACCACGATAACTATACGATTGATAGTAAGCCTACTATTAGGTGTGGCTGTAGGTTTCGAACGACAAATGCGCGGGCGAGATGCAGGGTTGCGTACATTTTCGCTCATCTGTGTAGGATCAACAATAGCTATGATGCTTTCGATATGGATACCGCAAACATATCCGCATTTTTTGAATGGTGATCCTGGTCGAATAGCAGCGCAAATAATTACAGGTATAGGCTTCCTTGGTGCAGGTGCTATAGTTCGCGGTCGTGGTAGCGTGCAAGGGCTCACCACTGCTGCTTGTATATGGCAAGTGGCCATCATAGGTATGGCAGTTGGCGCAGGACTTTTGTTGGGCGCTATCATAGCTACTGCTATTACACTGTTTGTGCTTACGATAATAGAGCGCTTTGAACGTCGACATTACCTCGATGGCGCAAATCGCTTATTGGTAGTACGATGTGCAACGCCTAAGCCCGACATAGATACGTTGCGCGACATTTTGCTTAAATGTGGAGCTCAAGTTGGTAGCTATACTTTTGCGGTAGATTTCAAAAAAGCTGAATCTGTTATTTCGTTTCGCATAAATATTAGTTCTATTGTTAATCAAAGCGATTTGATACAAAAAATGAGCGAATTAGGTTTTGTAACATCAGTCGAAATGGAGGCTTAGTTTGTACGCTTCTGATTATACTTTTTTATAACATATCTAATAAAATGTGTTAATTATTGGTGTAGATAGTTTCATTGGATGATTGTGTGGGCTATTTAGAATAATATTTATATGTCTTTTGGATAATTTATCGCCTCTGCGAGAGAGTCTAATTATCAATATTTGTGGGCGGAAAATAATTATTTATGAATAAATACATAGCTATAGCTGCAATGGCAACTGCTGTTGTAGCCTGCAAACACAATCAAGAAAAAGATGTGATGTCGGCAGCGTTTGTCGAAGCCCAGATGATGGTAGATTCGCTTCGCGTGCCTCATTTTTGTGCCGATACGTTGGATGTCAGAAATTTTGGAGCTCAGATAGCAGCCGATGCGCGTACGAATGGCCAAGCTTTCGCAGCCGCGATAGATAGTGCTTCGGCTATGGGTGGTGCATGTGTTGTTGTGCCCGAAGGTGAGTGGCTTACAACACCTTTAACGCTCAAAAGCAATGTTAATCTTGTCGTTTCGGAGGGAGCTACAATAAAGTTTTCTACCGACTACAACGATTACACCGATGTAGTTCTGACGCGTTGGGAAGGAGTAGATTGCTATAACTTACATCCACTTATTTATGCTTATGATGCTCATAATATAGCTATTACGGGAAAAGGCGTCATCGACGGCCAAGGCTCCAATGAAGTTTGGTGGTATATGAAAGGACGCAAGAAATACGGATGGCAAGAGGGTATGAATTCACAAGAAGTAGTGGGTCGTCCGCGATTGCTTGAGGCCGATCGTACAGAAATCAGCGTAGAAGAGCGACGAATGACTCTTGACGATGCTCTCCGTCCGCAACTCATCAATTTATATAAGTGTGAAAGTGTACTCATAGAGGGTGTTACGCTGCAAAACTCGCCATTTTGGGTTATTCACCCACTCTTTGTTAGCGATTTGATAGTTAGAAATGTAACTATAAATAGCGCAGGTCCAAATAGCGATGGTTGCGACCCTGAGTCGTGCAACAACGTCTTGATAGAAGGCTGTACGTTTAACACGGGCGACGACTGTATTGCCATAAAGAGTGGACGTAATTATGATGGCCGTCGTTGGGCTGCTCCAAGCCGTAATATATATGTACGCAACTGTCACATGAAAGACGGTCACGGCGGAGTGGTGCTCGGTAGCGAAATTTCGGGTGGCTTTAGCAATTTGTGGGTCGAGAAGTGTACAATGGATAGCCCAGAACTCGAGCGTGTCATACGTATAAAGACAAGCGACTGCCGTGGAGGTGTAATCGAGAATGTTTATGTTAGAGATGTTGAAGTAGGGCAGTGTCAGGAGGCAATACTCAAGGTTAATCTTCAATATGAACCCGACGAAGTTTGCAATCGCGACTTCCCTCCAGTAGTTCGCAATGTTAACATGAAAAACGTTACAAGCAGTAAGAGTAAATATGGCCTCTACGTAGTTGGCCTTGCAGGAAAGCAAGAAAATGTAGATGGCATAACCATACAAAACTGTGACTTTGTTGGAGTAGAAGAAGGCAATAACATCACAAATGCAGTGAATGTGAAGTTTGACAATCTGCTTATCAATGGAGTAGAAGTTAAATAGAAAATTAGATTTGGTAATATATTGAAGAGGTGTACGTTCGTAGCGAACGTGCATCTCTTTTTTTTATTGGTGAAGCTCGACATAGAAATACGATGTGAGCACGCTTAATATTTTTTTTGTGTAAGCAAGCCGTTGAACTATTTTTGCGAGCGAAAAATGTATGCACGAAAATGACATCTAAAACGAACGAAGAATTTCAGAAAGCTATTTCTGTTTGTCGTGATATATATGTAAAGAAAATGAGCGACTACGGCACTTCGTGGCGTATAATGAGACCCTCGTCGGTGACCGATCAAATAATGATAAAGGCTAAGCGCATTAGACAAATAGAAATGTCGGGGCAAAGCCGTATAAACGAAGGTATTCGTTCGGAGTTTATAGGTATTGTCAACTATGCAGCCATGGCACTTATTCAGCTCGACCTCGGTCCAGCCGATCAGCCGCACATGGATGCCAATGAGGCTGCACGTCTCTACGACGAAAAAATTGCTGCCGCTCGTGCTCTCATGGGCGACAAAAATACCGACTACAACGAGGCTTGGCGCGATATGCGCGTAAGTTCGTTCACCGATATTATACTTATGAAAATCAATCGCACTAAAGAGATTGAGAACAATGCCGGTCATACCATAATATCCGAAGGCGTAGATGCTAATTATATGGATATGATTAATTATGCACTATTTGCATTGATTCAAATTGACGAAAAGAACGCCGAATGAAGATTGTGTTGTTTATCAGTCGCATTATAGTTGCATTAGTCTTTGTTTTTTCGGGCATTGTTAAGTGCATCGATCCATCGGGCACAGCCATAAAAATCGATGACTATTTTGTGGCTTGGGGCTTGGAAGTGCCCTTCGCAATATCGATGATGCTTTCGGTGGCGCAGTCGGTAGTTGAGTTCTTGGTTGGTGCTCTGTTGCTAACTCGTTCGTGGGTAAAGTATGTATCCTGGTGTGCGCTGTTATTCATGATATTGTATACACCATTGACATTGTATATAGCTATAGCAAATCCAGTGAGCGATTGCGGTTGCTTTGGCGATGCAGTGAAACTTTCGAATTGGCAGACCTTCTTCAAGAATCTCGTGCTTTTGCCTATGGCTATTTTGCTGGTTCGCGATGCACGTAGTTATAAGAGTAGCAACATCGTCCGCGATAGTGTGAGCGCATTGGTCTTCGCTACTTTGGCAATATGTGTATGCATAAGTGGCACAGTCGATGAACCACAATTGGATTTCCGCCCTTATTCAGTCGGAGTGAATATCCCTAAAGCAATGGAAATTCCCGAAGATGCAGCCCAGCCTGAATATTCTACAACCTTCATACTCGAAAAAAATGGTCAAGAAAAGGAATTTGATGAAGTGAACTATCCTTATAATGATGCTACTTGGCATTTCGTAACGAGCAAAACCGAGGTTATCAGCGAAGGTTATGTGCCTCCAATAAAGGATTTCGCCCTCACCGACCGTGAAGATAATGTTGTGACAGAAGAGCTATTGCATTCCATTGAGCCTATCGTGCTGGCCATTTCGCCGCGCCTTGCCGATGTCAGCGAAGAACACTTCCAAATGCTCAAAGAATTGCAAGATGCAGCTCGAGCAGCCGAACGTCGATTCTTCATTGTTACCGCCACTGTCGATCAGATGGCAGATTTTGAAAACAAAGCTCAGATGGGTTTTGATTTTCTATCGGCCGATGAAATCATGCTCAAAACTATCACTCGTTCTAATCCTGGCATAATAGTCCTCGACGAAGGAACTATAGTGGCAAAATATCACCCCGACCATATTCAGAATGCCGATTTATTTGGCAATCCAGCATCTGCATACCTTACCTATCAGCGGAGTTTGTGGGAGAGAGCGATAGTTGGTTTTGGCGTAAGTATATTTATATTTATGATATTGATAATTAACCTTTTATATAAACATAAAACAAAATGAGAAACAAAATCGTAGCAGGCAACTGGAAAATGAACAAGACCCTGCAAGAAGGCATCGAACTTGCAAAAGGTGTAAACGACCTTTTGAAGAAGAATGCACCTAAATGCACAGTAATCCTCGGCACTCCGTTCATTCACTTGACCGAAGTTGTAAAAACTGTTGACAACAAACTCATCAAAGTCTCTGCAGAAAACTGCGCCGACAAAGAGAAAGGTGCATACACTGGCGAAGTTTCAGCTGCTATGGTTAAATCTACTGGCGCTGAATACGTTATCCTTGGTCACTCTGAGCG
The DNA here is from genome assembly GCA_015061285.1 of Bacteroidales bacterium. Lineage (GTDB taxonomy): Bacteria > Bacteroidota > Bacteroidia > Bacteroidales > Marinilabiliaceae > W3P20-009. The sequence continues at coordinate 10,827 of SUWW01000022.1, forward strand.
TCGTGGCTACTATGGTGAGACCTATGAAATTCTCAAAGAGAAAGTTCAACTCGCACTTGCTAACGGCTTGAAAGTTATCTTCTGCATTGGTGAGAGCCTCGAAGAGCGCGAAGCTAACAAGCAGAACGCTGTTGTAAAGGCAGAGCTCGAAGGTTCGGTATTCAACCTCTCAGCGGCTGAATTTGCAAACATCGTTATCGCATACGAGCCAATTTGGGCTATCGGTACTGGTAAAACCGCTACCAGCGATCAAGCTGAAGAAATCCACGCTTACATCCGTTCGGTTATTGCCGACAAATATGGTAAAGAAGTTGCTGAGAACACCTCAATTCTCTACGGTGGTTCTTGCAAAGCATCTAATGCAAAAGAACTCTTCGCTAAACCCGACATCGACGGTGGTCTTATCGGCGGTGCTTCGCTCAAGCCAGAAGATTTCTATGGCATTATTGAAGCTTACAATTAATATCGAATCCGATATAAAAGCGAAGGCGAGGATTTTTTCCTCGCCTTTTTTCGTCTCGCTTAGCTTGTGTGTTTGCCATTTTTTGCACTGATTTTTGCGCGTTCGGCTCTGAAATAGCGTTCATAAATTGTATGTAAAATGTTAAATCTTGCTACATGCTTGATTTGTAAATATGTATATGTAGAGAAATATTGTAATACAAATAGCTCTTTGCTGCACGAGTGAATGAATGTTTTCTATATTTGAAGCCGAAAAAAACAGAACAACAATGGGAACACCAAAGAAACGTGTTATAAAAAATTTTGATAAGATAGACGAAGCATTGAAGGAGCTTATTAATGCTACCTATCCGCAGGGTTATGCTGCAAATATCATTACTTACGACATTGGCGGAGGTAAGCTGATGTCGGCACTACCTCTTGAAACTGAAGAGATAAGTTACCTTATAAAATTCCCGATTAAGGAAGACGTTGACGACACCGATGACGATATGGCTCTTGGTGGCGAAGATGATCTCGATCTTGAAGGTGGTGAGGACGTTGATGAAGAAGAAGAGGATGATACTGTAGAAAAACCAGTAGATAACCTCGACGACCTCGAAGTGTCTGATGGTACAGAGCCCTAATAGGTTCAATAGTATAATTAAGAAATAATAGAGGGTGGGCGTTCGTCTGCCCTTGTTTGTTTGTATTTGACCGTAAATAACTCTTTTGTAAATATGAGAATTGTATATATGGGTACGCCAGAATTTGCAGTAGCACCGCTGCAAAGCCTAATGAAAGCTGGTCATAAAATAGAAGCCGTAGTGACAATGCCAGATAAGCCAGTAGGCCGTGGACAAGTGATTTCGGAATCGGCTGTTAAGAAATATGCCAAAGAGGCTGGTCTGCCCATATTGCAACCCGAAAAGCTCAAGGCAGAAGATTTTGTAGACAAACTGCGCGACATTAATGCCGACCTATTTGTGGTGGTGGCGTTTCGCATGTTGCCCGAAGTGGTTTGGAATATGCCTAAATATGGAACTATAAATCTTCATGCATCGCTATTGCCCGACTACAGAGGTGCAGCCCCCATCAATTGGGCTGTGATGAACGGTGACAAGAAAACTGGCGTGACTACATTCCGACTCTCGCACGAGATTGATACTGGCGATGTACTTATGCAAGAATCAATAGATATTGCCGATAGCGACGACGCAGGCACTGTTCACGACCGTCTTATGGAACTCGGTTCGCGTGTGCTCGTCGAAACTGTAGACAAAATAGAAAAAGGTGAAGCAAAACCCATTCCTCAATGCGGCATGCAAGGTATAGATACTGCGCGCCCTGCACCTAAGATATTCAAAAACGATATGAAGATTGATTGGAGTATGCCTGCAATCAGTGTTCATAATAAAGTGCGAGGACTGTCGCCATATCCAACAGCATGGACAATAATAACTGACGAAAAAGGTGCAGAAATACAAACCAAAATCTATCGCACGGCTATCACCAATATGCCATCTAATGCTATTCCAGGTACATTGAGCACCGATGGCAAGCGTCTATTTATAGCCGCAGCCGACAACCTACTTGAGATTTGCGAACTCCAAGCTGCTGGCAAAAAGCGGATGCCTACTGCCGACTTTTTGCGCGGTTTCCGCATAGGCAAGTAGTCTTAATTTTTTGGCTTCCGACGCAATAAACATTAACTTCGCTTGCTATTAGTATTTCAAAGAGTTGCACCAATGATTAACAATATCAAACAGAACCCATGCATAGTATTTATGCTTATGTTAATGGGTTTTGCTGTCGAAGCAATGTCGCAAGGGTATAGCTACTACGAAGACCCACAGTTCGACCCTTACCAGCGACTCTGCTTCAGAGTTGGAGATAAGCAAATACACTCATCTTTGCGTGTATACAAACTCGATGATTTACGCTCAATTTGCAACGTCGATTCGGCTGTTTATGCCGACCTTTCGATGCCCGACCCCAATGTTAAGTCAAACATCTTTCGGCGCTTCTTCAACGACGATTTTCTTCGTTGGCGTAAAGATGGTATATATGTAGCAATAAACCCTCTCTTCGATTTCGAACTCGGCAAAGATTCAGAAGATGGGCGTAAGACGTATATAAACACGCGTGGCTTCTATCTCAATGGCAACTTAGGCAGAAATTTTTGGTTCTATATGGATTTTACAGAGAATCAAGCGAAGTTTCCTGCCTACTATATGTACAACGCTCGCGCCTATACGGGTGTAAATGTTGTGCCTGGCGAAGCGATGAATAATAAGATGTATTCATATTCCTATTTGATAGATCCCGATTTCGATGCTGATTATCGAGTAGCTAATGGATACATAGCATTCAACATTGGTAAATACTTAGATTTTCAATTAGGCAAAGGCAAAACGTTCGTTGGTGATGGTTATCGCTCGTTGTTCTTGAGCGATGTTGCTTCGTCGTACCCATTCTTCAAGATGAACGTAACGTTTTGGAATGTTAAGTATATGTTTATGCTTGCTCAGTTGCGCCACCACGATGGTAGCACACGCCGTGTGAAATATAGCGTTACGCATTATCTCGATTGGAATATTGGTAATCGCTTTACGCTCGGGCTCTTTGAGAATGTCATTCAGGCAGGTTGGAATAGGAAAACAGATGCAACGCGTTCGCTCGATTGGGAGTACATAAATCCGTTCATAATTTTCCGTCCTGGCGAGTTCGAAACTGGTTCCGACGACAATGCTATGGGCGGATTCAGCATGAAATTCAAAGCTGCCAACTGGATTACGTTTCATGGTCAGTTTATGCTCGACGATTTCGGCCTCGATCGCACGCTTCATAACAAAGGTCATTGGGGCAATAAGTATGGCTTCCTCTATGGTGCTAAACTTCATAATATGTTTCGTGTTAATGGCTTTGATATGCAAATGGAGTATTCACAAGTGCGTCCATATTGCTATTCGCACTACGACGGAGCATCGACCTATGCGCACCATGGCGAGAGCCTTGCGCATCCGCTTGGGGCAAATTTCAAAGAGGGTTTGCTGATTGTGAATTATCGCCACAAGCGCCTTATGCTACGAGGCCAACTCAACATTGCCCAATATGGTGCCGACTTTGCTAACGATACGATTTCATACGGACATAACATAAACACGCCCAACGATTATCGAGCCTCTGATGATGGCATGTATACATGTCAAGGACTGAAGACTAACGTGCGTTTTGCTGATGTGTCGGCAACATGTCTCATAAATCCCAAGACAGCCTTCAACTTCACAGCTGGTTTTCGTTATCGCAAGCAGACGAGTGATGAATTGGAACTTGTGTCGAAGCATATTTATGTGGCACTACGTTGGAGTTTGAAACATCATTATTACGATTATTAGAATAAATACTCATACATAGAAATGAACGACGAGTGGTCAATATTGCAGAATGGTAATGATATACGCGGAGTAGCCGATGATGGAATAATAGGCGAAACAGTAACGCTCTCTACGGCCAAAGTGGAAGCTCTTGGAAAGGGTTTTGTGCGTTGGCTGTGGCGCCATGAAGGACATCGCCATCTCTCTATTGCTGTAGGTATGGATTGTCGTCTTACTGGACCAATGTTTATACATTCGCTTGAGCAAGCCATTACTCATCTCGGTAGCGATGTGCTCAACTGTGGTGTGACGTCGACGCCAGCAATGCTTATGAGTACCAGCATGCCTGATGTGAATGCCGATGGTGCCATCATGATTACGGGCAGCCACATGACGTTCAACTACAATGGATTGAAGTTTTTCCATAATGGAGCTGATATAAGCAAAGAAGAACTTGCCGAAATCATAGAAATAGCCTCTGTTGAAGTAGACGATAATTCGCAAGTCTATGGCGATGTGCATATATGCAACTTGCAAGCTAAATATGCTCGCGTTTTGCGCAATAAAATACTTGAAGAACTCTCCGATGCGCCAAATCCACAATTGCCGCTCGAAGGTTTGAAGATTGTTGTCGATGCTGGCAATGGTGCAGGTGGCTTTTTTGCAACTCGTGTTCTCAAACATCTTGGTGCCGATATTACCGGTAGCCAATTCCTTGTGCCTGATGGTCGATTCCCCAATCACATGCCAAATCCGGAGGATTACGAAGCAATGTGTTCGCTCGAAGAGGCTGTCAAAAATTCCAATGCCGACCTCGGTATTATTTTCGATAGCGATGTGGATCGTGTGGCCATTGTCGACAACGAAGGACGTAACTATAATAGAAACGAATTTGTGGCGTTAGCATCGGCTATTGTACTTGAACAACATCCTAATACTAAGATTGTTACAGATAGTATCACCTCTAATGGTCTTGATCGTTTCATTGTAAATATTCTTGGTGGGCGACATTGCCGCTATCAGCGTGGTTATCGCAACGTCATAGCAGAAGCAAAACGCTTGAATGAAAATGGTGAAGAGTGTTGGCTCGCAGTGGAGACGTCGGGACATGCTGCGTTCCGCGAAAACAATTTCTATGATGATGGTGCATATTTTGCCATCAAAGTGGTGATTAAACTTGCCAAACTAAAGCGCGCTGGTAAGACGCTATATTCACTTATCGAGAAGTTGCCTGTGCCTGCAGAGGCCATGGAGTGTCGTTTACGAGTAAAAGCCGATGACTTTGGGCGTGTGGCAGACGACACGATGGCGGGTTTGCGACAATTTGTGTCGCAAGTGCGCGGATGGGAAGAAGTAAACAAAAACCATGAAGGTTTGCGTGTGCTATGTCCCAACGACAAGGAGCAAGGCTGGTTCCTCATACGCCGTTCGCTCCACGAAGCAGTGCTTCCTCTTAATATTGAGAGTGAAGTGGCTGGTGGTGCGCAGGAAATAGCTAATAAACTGAAACTCTATTTTCGTAACATTAGAAACATAGATTCCACCTCGCTATATAAATAACACCATTATGAATGCACGCATACTTATCATATTCATAACACTAATCTTGATCGTCTCGTCGTGTACTAAAATGAAAGTGCAAGGGCAAGAAGATGTCGATGGCAATACCTATGAGCGCGTTGATGTCTATTCTGACATTAAGCCTAAAGAAGGCGTTCGTCCGCTTGCTATGGGATTTGAGGCGAACGATTGTGAATTCGATATGGTGTATGTGTCTGGTGGCTACTTGCATCCCAAAGATGAAGATCGGCGAGAAGAATATATCAACCACTTCTACATAGGAAAAACCGAAGTGACTCAAAAGTTGTGGACGGCCGTTATGGGCTATAACCATTCCTTTTTTGTCGACGAAGAAAATCCTGTTGAAACTATTACTTACGACGAAGCTGTCGAGTTTACTCATCGCATAAGTAGCATTATTGGTCGTAATTTCCGTTTACCAACCGAGATGGAATGGCGCTTTGCTGCCTATGGAGGCAATGCCTCGCGACGAACTACATATAGTGGTAGCGAAAAATTTTGGGAAGTGGCTTGGCTTTTCGAAAATAGTGGCGATCATACACATCATGTAGGTACAAAATTGCCCAACGAACTTGGCATATACGACATGACAGGCAATGTGTCGGAATGGTGTAGTGATTTGTATTATGGTAACTATGGCGATAGTAGTAATAATGGTTATTCGTATTTTCACATTCATCGTGGCGCTACGTGGTCGAGCATTGCCGCTGATGCTACTATTATGAGTGTATCGCGTAAATATTTATACACAAGCAATTCGCAAGTAGGTTTTCGCTTGGTTATGGATTGTGATTAATACCTTGAAAATAATATAGTTATATATCGTAAACTTATGAAGATAGAAAAGAATGCGTTTGTGACTCTGACGTATGAGTTGCGCCTCGAAGGTAAAGAAGGTCCAATAGTAGAAAAAACAGATGTAGCTACACCTTTGCGTTTTATATATGGTGCTGGTCGCATGTTGCCTATGTTCGAAAAACATATCGATGGACTTGAAATGGGGAGCAAATTCGAATTCTCTATCCCTTGTGCCGATGCTTATGGTGAGAAAAATGATGAGGCCATAGTAGATGTACCTAAGAGCATTTTTATTGTCGACGGAGCACTCCGCGAAGATTTGCTGCAACTCGGTCATAGCATACCTATGATGGGTGCCAACGGACAACGAATGAATGGCGTAGTGCTTGAAATCACTGATAGCACAGTTAAGATGGATTTCAATCATCCACTTGCTGGACAAGATCTGTTTTTCTCTGGTGATATTATTGAAGTACGTGAAGCAACAGCCGAAGAGCTTGTAGGCGAAAGTTGCTGCGGTGGCGGTGGTTGCGGAGGTGGCTGCTGCGGTGGTTGTGGAAGTGATGGTGGTTGTGGTGGCGGTTGCCATTAAATCTTATTAGCTTATGGCTGGAAATATTTTTGGCAACATATTTCGTTTGTCAACCTTTGGCGAATCGCACGGCGAAGCTGTTGGCGGTGTGGTAGATGGCATGTTGCCAGGTTTGCCTATCGATATTGATTTTATTCAAAAAGAACTAAATCGCCGTCGTCCTGGACAATCGCGGATTACCACCCCTCGCGATGAAAAAGATCGCGTGCGTCTGCTTAGCGGTGTGTTCGAAGGTCGCTCAACTGGCACACCTATCGGATTCATAGTAGAAAACGAAAACCAGCATTCGGCCGATTACGACAATATTCGCAAGATTTATCGCCCTTCGCATGCCGATTATACCTACGATGCTAAATACGGACTTCGAGACCATCGTGGAGGTGGTCGATCGTCGGCACGCGAGACAATAGCGCGCGTAGTTGGCGGTGCTCTTGCCAAAATTATTCTGAATGAGTATGGCATAATAGTAACTGCCTTCACTAAGCAAATAGGTACGATAGTGCTTAACACGCCATACACATCGCTCGACCTTAGCAAAACCGAAGACAACATAGTTCGTTGTCCCGATGCTGCTACGGCTGAGAAAATGATAGCTCTCATAGATGAGGTGCGTATGGCTAAGGATTCCATTGGTGGCGTAATTACGTGTGTTGTCCGTGGCGTTTCTGCTGGCCTGGGCGATCCGTGCTTCGACAAGCTGCAAGCTACGTTGGCTCATGCCATGCTTAGCATCAATGCGGTGAAAGGCTTCGAATATGGCTCGGGCTTCTCGGGTAGTTCTATGCGTGGCTCGGCTCATAACGATATTTTCTATGTCGATGGTGATGAGGTACATACGCGAACAAACTTCAGTGGAGGCATTCAGGGTGGCATAAGCAATGGCGAGGATATTTATTTCAACGTTGCTTTCAAACCTACAGCTACCATACTTATGGAGCAACCGACTATAAACACCGACAAAGAAGAGGTTAACACCATTGTGAAAGGTCGCCACGATCCATGTGTTGTGCCGCGTGCTGTGCCCATTGTAGAAGCTATGGCTGCCATGACCATAGTAGATGCTCTACTTATGCAGCGCTCTATTTCAGGTCGATAACCAATATTAATAATAACATATCAACTATGAACAAAATCTTTTTTCTTGCCGTAGCAGTCGCTTTCACAGCCTGCTCTACGCAGCCTATGCCTACTAAAATTGCGCCCAACGATGTCAATATCCAATATGTAGGTCGCGTCGTAGCAAGTAGCGATTCGGTGGTATTTACTTACCCCGGAACCTCAGTATTTCTGCACTTTACTGGCTCTTCTCTAAGTCTTATGCAAAAGCCTAATAGTGGTTACTATATGGTAGAAATAGATGGCGGTGAAGCAAAAAAAGTTGCGTCAAATGGCGATTCGTTGCTTGTAGTTGCCGACAGTTTAGGCGCAAATGCTCACACTGCTCGTATTATGTATGTGGTTGAAGGTTATGAACTTAAGCCAGCGATATATTCATACATATTGGCTGCCGATCAAAAGCTTATTGAGCCATTGCCGCTGCCCGAGCGAAAGATTTTGTTCATTGGAAATAGTATCACGTGTGGTTATGGCGTTGAGGATTCTATTCCAGAAAACCATTTTACCTACGATACCGAGAATCACTATTATACCTATGCTGCTCTTACAGCGTCCAGATTGAATGCGCAGCATCACGCTATAGCGCGCTCGGGCATTGGTATTTACCGTAATTATGGCGATAAGCGTGAAGGTTCTGTCGAAAATATGCCATACAAATTCAAACAAACGCTTTTCGATAATCCCAACTACGAGTGGAAAATGTCGGATTATGAGCCCAATATTATTTGCATAAACCTTGGCACCAACGACACAAGCCTCGATAATTACGATATTGATGCCTTCCGCTCGTCGTATGTAGCTTTTGTTGAGCAACTTCGTACATATTATCCCGAAAGCAAAATTTTGTTGCTTTGTGGCTCGATGCTCAACGGCAAAGCGTTGGAAGATGTTGTGCAAAGCCTCGATGCTGTAGTTGCCGAGTGTGCCGCTAAAGGTGATAGTGCCATATATCGATTCGACTTCACTCCGCAAGATGGTTCGCTCGGCTATGGCTCCGATTATCATCCTTCGCTTGCTCAGCAACGCAAAATGGCCGATGAACTTACCCCATATATTTCAGAGTTGATGTGTTGGAAATAGCAGATTCTGAACCGTAAGAATTAGTTTATCACGATTCTTGTCGGTGTTAATATTTATGCACAAAAACTTTGTCGTTGAAAAAATATGTTTACTTTTGTGCAAACATGTTAATTATCAACGAAAAAATGTTAACACAATTATTGAAAAGGTCTTTTTGCAAAAGGAGCAGAAGCAGCAACACTAAACTAATCTTTGAAACCCAAATGGTGGTTCTGATTTTATTGGTATTGTTAATAGCTATGCCATTTATCAAAGATACCCCGTTGGTTGAAGATGAAGGACACACGACATCTACAATTTCGTATAAATACAACTCCGAAAAGCAGCAAGGTGTATATTCAAGCAAAGAGGAGTGTAAATACGATAAATTGGGCAATATCGTCACCAAAATTAAGTATGGCTACTTGGAAGAGTCGGCATCGTGGTATTATGTAAGCAAAGAGAGCTATGACTACGACGAAAATGGCAATTGCATTACCGAGGTGATGTATAATTATGATTTCAACAATTCGAAATGGCTCGGATATAACCAGCAAAAATTTGCATACGATGCGAAAGGCAACAAAGTAGCGTATGTATATAGTTTTTATGATAATAATACATCATCGTGGATAGATTCGAGTCGTGGTGAATATTCATACGATGAGGTTGGTAATCGTACAATGTTTGCTTCATACAAATACAGCGTGTCGCAAGCAAAGTGGATAAATTCAAGCAAAGAAGAGTATGCCTACGACAGCGAAGGCAATAGAATTTCATCGGTTTCCTACAAATTCGATTCAGAAAAGTCTTTGTGGGTTGGAACCGATAAGTATGTATATACATACAACGCAGAAGGCTTTCGCACTACATATTCAGCCTATAAATACGATGAAAACACCTCTTCGTGGGTCGACTCAGAAAGGTATGAGTATTCGTATGATTAGTTCATAATTTGTGCTTTATAAAATGAAAAGAGGTCGTTCAACTTTTGTTGGCGGCCTCTTTTCTTATTTCGGTTCGAGAGAATAATTCTACATCTCTGGAGCAAACATTGGATCCCATGCTGGGAGAAGTGTTGGCTTTTGTTTTAGAATGTTGAGTATTTTCTCAGATACGTATTTCTTTTCAACCACAAGACGGAACATATACTCGTTGAACCACTCATCTGTCATAATAAGATAGCCATTGTGACCACTTGAAGCACCCCAACTATTCTCGACTCTCCATTTTGTTGGTTTGCCATTTTTGTCGATATCTACAGCATCGAGTGTCATAGCATGCGACGAACCACTTTGATGGCTCAACACGCGTTGACGTTTGTCCATGTTGAATGTAGTACCCATGAGCGATGCATAATCATAATTATTAAGATCGAGAAGACCACGTTCCGAATCGAGTTGCTTAGCAACATCGCATGAAAAATACATAGCCGTAGAATCCTTGAGCGATGCTATGGCAATAGGTTTTATATCTTCGATAGGTAGATTTATGTATAGCCAATTGTGTCCGTCGTATGTATGGCGGTCGTATTCAATTTCATAAACTTTGTAGTATTCGCGAGCTGGATCGTTCATAAGCATTACGAAATCGGTGAGAATGGGATTGTTAGCAAATTTTTTAGCGAACGAAAGAGGTGTATAAGTATCGTTGGATACGAGTTCACCTTTCGAATTGTATTGTGCCCAAGTGAACTCTTTGGGTGGCATGCCCAAGTTAATAACCAACATTTTGTATATCACGCCAAGCATTTGCTCTTTTTTGGCAATGAGGGCTTTTTCGTTAGCACCTTTTTCGGCTGCAGAGCGGAGTTCGATGGCTTGTTCGCGTAGCTTTTCTTTTATTAGAGCAGCCATGCGGCTCGTATTGTTAGCCGAGTGCGACTCGGGCATAACCGATGCAGGCACGAGACCATATTTAGTTACGAGGTCGGCTACTCCAGCGAAAGTACCGCCGTCGCTGAGTGGATTGCTGAACAACCAATCTACTTTGCGGTCGTCCATCGAAAGTTTGCGTGTGTCGATGATGGCTTGAAGGAATAGGTTCGATTTTTCAAGTTGGTCATAGAAAAATACGTATGACTGTGAAAATTGGAACGAACCAAGGTCAAAATCGCTTATCGCTTTGGCTCTAAGTACGTTGAGTCCAGTGAAAAGCCAACAACGTCCAGAACTATTTTGGTCGGTGATGCCTTTAGTTTTAACCTCTACACTGAAATGGTCGTCGACAGGCTTGTTATTTTCTTGATTTACAGCAAGCTTTTTTATCTCATTGTTGCCTATGGCGTTGCGAATAGCGCGTTCGGCAGGTGTCTCTCGGTAATTAGTTCTTAACTGTTCTACTAATTCATTGCTAATCGATTGTGCTGCTGCTCCACTACCCATAAGCAATGTGAATGCTGCAACAATTGTGAATTTAATTTTCATAATTCTATTTAGGTTTAGTTTTGGTAAATAGTTGTGATATAGTTGTTTACTGCTTGGGTGCTTATTTTTTCTCAAAAGGTTTTAGTAAGTATTCTAAACCATTGAGTTTTATCTCGTAAAGTGTGGCTAATAATACCCCGAGACGCCCTGCAGGAAATCCTTTCTGCTTGAACCACAACACATAGGTTTCGGGAAGTTTATATAGTACCACACCTTTATATCGTCCGAAGGGCATCTTCATATTAGCAAGTTCGTATAGGATTTTTTCGTCCATAGCTTATGCGTTCTTGTTTGTTTTGTGGTCGTCGATGCGGCAGAAAAGACCAGCCAAAATTGTGCCCGAAATCGAATGCCAAGCGCACGATATAGCGCAAGGTACTATTGAAAGAGGGTTTGTTGCCATAAAAAATGTAGCTGCAAGCGATGTGGCTAAACCTGCGTTTTGCATACCTATTTCTATAGAAAGAGTACGGCTTTTTGCAATGTTGAATTTTGCTATGTGGGCCACTATGTATCCAAGAATGTAGCCTGTAGTGTTGTGGCAAAATACTACTGCAAATGTGAGCAAAAACAACATTAGCCCATGCTCCATCAAAGTGCTATGAACACTCGATACTACGCCTCCAACTATGCACGCCAAACCTACAACTGAAAAACCAGGCATCACGTTGCGAACTTGCTGAAACGAGCTGTTTGTGCCAATCTTCATATTTAGCACGAAACCTATAAACACTGGTATTATAGTTACTATAAGTATGTTTAGGAACATTCCTACAGCGTCTACATCAACACTCTTGTCGGCCAACATAAGTACGAGAAATGGGGTAGCGAAAGGTGCTATGAGTGTCGAAACGGTGGTCATACCTACCGAGAATGCTACATCACCTTTGCACAAGAAACTCATTATGTTCGACGACACGCCTCCAGGACAGCAGCCTACTAATATTATACCTATCGAAAGTGAAGCATCGAGGTTGAATATGCGCGTCAGAGTGTAGGCAACGAGCGGCATGATGGTGAATTGCGATAGTGTGCCGAGAAGTATGTCGAATGGTCGTTGAACTAATATTTTCAAGTCGCTTATCGTGAGCGTGAGACCCATAGTCAGCATTATGAATCCCAATATAGCCACTTGTGTATAACCTCTTACCCACGAAAATATGTCGGGTACTATAAGCGTTAGTATAGCTATAAGTATTATAAAAATTGAAGTATAGCGACTTAGCCACGCCGATATTTGTTGCAAAATTTTCATCTCTCTTTCCAAAATGATGGAGTAAGCACAATTAGAAATGTGTATAGTTCCAAACGTCCCATTATCATCAAAGCAGTCATAATCAATTTTACAGGGTCGGGGAGTGAAGCAAGTGAAGCCAAAGGACCAAAGTGACCTATAGCTATACCTACGTTTCCTAAACTGCTGGCTGCTAATCCATAAGAGTCTTCAAGAGAAAAACCGAATAGCGATATTGCTACCATTCCTAATGTAAATACTGTTATGTATAGTGTGACGAAAGATAGTACGCTCGATACGTCGCTATTTGTTATGCTACGGCCGTTGTATTTCACTGGCACTATGGCTGTTGGGTGAATGGCTCGACGAAATTCGTTTAGTACGTTTCGCATGACTATGGTTAATCGCATGAATTTTATTCCGCCACTCGTTGAACCGGTGCATGTGCCCACAAGCATAAGTATTGCCAATATTGTTATTGTTGATGATGGCCAAAGAGTGTAGTCGGCTGTGGTAAATCCTGAACTTGTTGTTACTGCTATTACGTGGAAGAACGCTTTGCGAAGTGAACTTTCTATGCTGTCGTATGTGCCAGTAAGATATAGCGAGAGTGCAATAACCAGTGAGGCGCAAATTACCGTCAATGTGTAGTATTTCAGTTCGTCGTCGGCTGTGATTCGTTTGAATTTGCCAATCAACATCACGTAGTAGAGTGTAAAGTTGACGCCTCCTAAATACATAAATACTATTGTCACATATTCGAAATATGTATTCTCAAAAGCTCCTAAACTTAGACTGCGTGTAGAGAAACCTCCCGTTGAAAGTGTCGATAAAGCATGACAAATGGAATCGAATGTCGACATTCCGCCTAAAACAAGTAAGATGGCGTTGATTGCTGTAAGTATTACGTAGAAGCACCACGTGTAGCGCGCCATTTCGGTGATTTTAGCCTTCATCTTGTCGGCTCGTGTGAGTGTAGCCTCTGCCGAAAAGAGGTTCATTCCGCCCAATTCTAAGGTCGGTAGAAGTACCATTGAAAGGGTTATAATTCCCATTCCGCCAATCCATTGCGATAGACTGCGCCATAATAGCACACCATGTGTAGAGTCTTCTATGTATGAGATGAGCGTTGCGCCAGTAGTGGTGAAACCAGAAACTGTTTCAAAAAATGCATCTATAGTCGACGGCATGAATCCGCTGAATATATATGGCAACATGCCAAAGATTGAAAACACAATCCACGTGAAAGCCACTATTATGTAGCTCTCTTTTTGTGTCATATGAAAACGTTTCTTGCGCGTCAGTAATGCTCCTACGCCTCCCAGTACGCTACAAATAAGTGCGCTCAGAAGAAAACTTGTTGCGTCGTTATCGCCGTATATGGCTGAGACTAAAGCTGGAAGAAGCATAAATATGCCTTCGCCAAGTAGCAACAAACTTAATACGTATATTACCATCTTTTCAAAAATGAGCGGCAAATATAATTTTTAGCTCTCAATTGTGTTGTTATAACTTCGTACTTCGTTGTGCGAGTAACAAATTTTATGAATAGAATATACGTATATAATCCCACGTGTGAAATGGCAATTGCCAATGGCTTAGCTGGTTATTGCCCTCCGAAACGTCTGCAAGAGTTCGAAACTGAGCTGGCATCTTTGTTGATGTTTTCGGCAAAACCAACTGATTGCGTTGTAGCTCCACCTCTTGATGGCGCTTTTGTCGATTTGCTGTCTACGCTTGCTGTGTCTTTGCCGCAATTCATATCGCCCGAAGATGCTCGTCGGCTACTTATGCATGGAGGCTATGAGTTGCAACCGTGGGGCCGTTGTAAAAGTATTTTCCATACTTATGGTATCGACATAGATTTTGGTCCGGCGCAACGTATGCTCCACTCGCGTCTATCTTCTGTAGCTATTGAGAATCATTGCATATCCGAAGATGAATTTTTTGAAAATGCTAATCCTCAGATTGTTAAATCGATGGACGATTTTGCACGTGCTCGAGAAATGTTCTCAGGGCAGTTTGTTGTCAAGAGTTTATGGAGCTCGTCGGGTAGGGGGGTGGTCAAAACCGATTCTTTCCCTACGCAAGACTATTATGAGCGTTGGGCTGCAGCGCGTTTGCGGGCCGATGGCGCTTTTGTGGTTGAGCCGCTATTGCACAAGGTTAGCGATGTGGCATTTCTCTATTATGTTTCTGATGATCAAAATGTATCTTTCTTAGGTCACAACGTTTTCTCGTCCGATTCAGCAGGACGCTTCGGCCGCGAACTAATTAATATGTACGATGAGCAACTTAGAAAACTCCTTTCTACTCGTATTCAGCAAATAGTAGATGTGCACACCAAGGCGCTTGTCGATAGTGGCATATCAGCTAAATATCATGGATATGTGGGCTTTGATAGCATGCTCATTAGCGACGAAAGTGGTATGCTGAAATTTCGGCCTTGCGTAGAGTGTAATCTGCGTATGACGATGGGCAATGTTAATATGGGCATAAGCAATCTTTTTGCTCCATCAGCTCACGCTTGGTGGCAAATCGGTAGTTATACACGCGAAAATGAGTGGAACGAGTTCGTGGCGAACGAGAGTGCCAAGCATCCATTGCATATCGAGAAATGCAAAATTGTGAATGGCTTTTTTCGTCTTACAGCATTAGGTTCTCACAAACATTTTGGTGTGTATGGTTATGCCGAATAGAGAATGCCTAAAGGTTGTGTTTGTCTACACCTTGTACATGCCGGTCTTAACGGCGTAGACCACAAGCGAAGCCGTGTTCGAACACCCAGTTTTCACCATCAAGTTAGCGCGATGCTTTTCTACTGTGCGTTTACTTATAAACAGTTCGTCGCCAATCTCTTGGTTCGATTTTCCTTCGCATATTTTTACCAATATCTCGCGCTCACGGTCCGAGAATGAAGTCTCCTCTTTGTTGTTCTGGGCCTCTATGGCAAGTTGATCGAGAAGTTCCTTTGAAAAATAGAAATCACCTGTCGAAACAGCCTCTATAGCACGAACAACTTCCTGAAAATCACAGCTTTTTAGCAAAAAGCCCTTTATGCCCAAGTCTACAAGTTTGTCGTAATACTCTTTGTCTCCAAACATCGAAAGTACTATGATGTTTATTTTTGGAAAAATACGCATTGCTTGTTGTGTGGCTGCTATGCCATTTACTTCGGGCATAGCAATGTCAAGAAATACGATGTTAGGATGCTCGTTTTTTAGTTGATCGATAAAGGCTTTGCCATTGTCGGCTTCGAATGTCACTTTTACGCCTTTGATGCGATTTAGAAGTGTGCGAAAACCAACTCTAAACAATTGGTGATCGTCAACAATCCATACTGATAAATTTTTGTCAGAAGTCATAGGTAGGTATTTTTATATATGCATTCATTCCGCGTCCATTGTTATCGCTAAACTCAATAGAGCCCTTTAGCGAAGTGACACGCGATTTCATATTATAGTATCCCATTCCGTGTCTCGAATATTTCAATGCTTTGTCGAAGTCGAAGCCAATACCATCGTCGGAATAGTTTATTAGCAATGTGTTATTTTCATCCATAAGCGACAAATGCACGTTGTGTGCATGGGCATGTCGAATGGTGTTGTTTATCAATTCGCAGATAACTCTGTAGACCACAATTTCAATTGTTTCGGGGTAGCGCTTGTTTTTTATAGATAAGTTGAGGTCGAATTTTGGTTCAGAATTCTTGAGTGTTAAACTCGACACAAATCTGTTTACCGCGCTTTCGATGCCGAAACTCGACAATATATGTGGAGATATGTTGTTTGATATTTCGCGTGTTGTCGTTATGGCTTCGTTCACGGCATCAACGAGATTTTTTCTAATCTCCTCATCTTGAATATCGTTACTGATAGCCGAAACGCCCATTTTTACCGACGACAATAACGGACCTAATCCATCGTGAAGCTCCGAAGCAAATCGACGGCGTTCGTTCTCTTCGGCGTGAATCACCGATTGGAGTAATTTTTTCTCATAATCACGTTGCTTAATCTCGGCGACATGAAGCAGTCTAAATATGCGACGAAGCGTAAATATGCCAATAGCAAAGCAAAATGAGACGAAAATCCCTCCCCACGAATAGAATTCTGGAGATTCGAAGCCAAAATCGGGACGAAAAAGAGCTACGAAATCTATTACTCGTCTAATTGATATAATTACCAATCCCATGCTGAAAAGCACCCAAGAAATGTTGAATTTCGTGTACTTCATCAGCATTATGGCAACTATTGCTGCCGTTATTTGTAGTATTCCCGTTATAACAACAAAAATATCGTATACTATCATAGTGAAAGCAAAGTTAAAACCTTATGCATCATCTTTAGCAAGTTTTGCAACCCAATATTTTGAAAGATAGTCAAAGTCGGGCGCTACGGAAGGTGTAGCCACCAGTTTGCAAGACGTATACATGCAAAAGCATAATCGAGAAGTAAAAAAATAGTAATAATTAAGATGTTGTTTGATTATAAAGCCGTATTTTAGCAGCCGAAATACAAAACGCGATGTATATGAAAAAGATAACACTGGTATTTGCAGCATTAGCAATTATTTTATTGACTATGTCGGCATGTGGTGGCACTCAAGAATGCCCAGCATATTCTGATAATCAAACTACAACAGAAGTATCTGATTTAGCATAAAGGAATGGCCAATAGCTGTTCCTTTTTTTATGTACGATTTGTTGTAAAAAAAACTTAAATCGTAGTTGAACGCGAAAACCTAAAACCAATTTGTATAAATTCGCGCCGAATTAAGAAAAGAAAACACTTAATATAATTCAAAAAGCAAAAACAAAATGATTAAACTTGGTATCAACGGCTTTGGCCGTATCGGTCGTATGGTTTTCCGCGCTGCTGTGGAGAACTTCGGTAAAGACATTCAAGTAGTAGGTATCAACGACCTTCTCGACGCTGACTACCTCGCATACATGTTGAAGTATGACTCAGTTCATGGTCACTTCAATCACGACATCAAAGTTGAAGGCAACTTCATGATCGTTGATGGCAACAAGATTCAAATCTTCGCTGAGAAAGATCCTGCTCAAATCACTTGGGGTGCTCTTGGTGTTGATGTTGTTGTAGAGTCTACCGGTTTCTTCCTCACCGCTGAACTCGCTGAGGCTCACATCAAAGCTGGTGCTAAGAAAGTTATCATGTCTGCACCTTCTAAAGACGCAACTCCTATGTTCGTTTATGGTGTAAATGACAAGACCTATGCTGGTCAGACCATCATCTCTAACGCTTCTTGTACTACCAACTGCTTGGCTCCTATCTCTAAGGTCCTAAATGACAAGTTCGGTATCAAACGTGGTCTTATGACTACCGTTCACGCTGCAACTGCTACTCAGAAGACTGTTGACGGTCCTTCTAAGAAAGATTGGCGTGGTGGTCGTGGTATCCTCGAGAATATCATCCCTTCTTCTACCGGTGCTGCTAAGGCTGTAGGTAAAGTTCTTCCTGCATTGAACGGCAAACTTACTGGTATGTCTATGCGTGTTCCTACCTCTGACGTATCTGTAGTTGACCTTACCGTTGAGCTCGAAAAAGCTACTACCTACGAGGAAATCTGCGCTGCAATGAAAGAGGCTTCTGAAGGCGAACTCAAAGGTGTACTCGGTTACACCGATGAGGCTGTCGTTTCTACCGACTTCCGCAACGACTCTCGTACCTCTATCTTCGACGCTAAGGCTGGTATCCAACTCGATCCTACCTTCGTAAAAGTTGTTTCTTGGTACGACAACGAATGGGGCTATTCAAACAAAGTTTGTGAAATGGCTCGCGTAATCTCTAAGTAATTAGATTATTACAATTATAACCCGCTCCCGTGAGATCCATATCTCTCGGGAGTTTTTGTTTTTATGGCGTTATTGGTTACTTTTGAACCACCAAACTCCGAAATAATCAATAGAAAAAATGAAAGTAGAAAAACAATCTTTTGGTGTTATCGATGGTAACGAAGTTCTGCTCTTCGACCTCAAAAATGATAATGGTACGACTGTAAAAATTACAAATATTGGCGCCACTATTACCAGTATTGAAACCCATGACAAAAATGGAAATGTTGGTCAAATTGTGCTGGGTTTCGACGACCCGCGAACCTATCTATCGCAAGAATATTTGAATGCGGGTTTCTATTTTGGCGCTACTGTAGGTCGTTATGCTAACCGTATACAAAAAGGCCAATTCTCTCTCGACGGCAAAGTATACAATCTTGAGATAAATAATGGTCCTAACCACTTGCATGGTGGCATTAACTCTTTCAATACCAAATTTTGGTCGGCTGATGTATTCGAAAATGCCGATCGCGTAGGAGTTAAAATGAGTTATACGAGTGCTCACATGGAAAATGGTTATCCTGGAGAATTGAAGGTGTCGGTAGTATTTACTCTTACCCAAGAAAACGAACTATTAATTAATTATCAAGCCAACACCGATCGTAAGACAATATTAAATCTTACCAATCATAGCTATTTTAATCTTCATGGTAATGGCGATATTTTGAATACCAACATCATCATGCAGGCTTCAAAGTATACTCCAAAAGACGAAACAAATATCCCAACTGGCGAACTTGCTACGGTTAAGGGTACGCCGCTCGATTTTACTATTGAACATAAGATTGGCGAACGCGTCCACTTCTTTGAAGATGGCTACGATCATAACTATATTATTGATGGTGTTCAAGGTCAACTACGCAAAGCGGCTTTTGCTTCCGACGAAGAGAGTGGACGTACGCTTGAATTTAGTACCACTGAGCCTGGATTCCAGTTCTATACTGCATATTGGTTGAATGGTAAATTCGGCCGCGGCGAACAAAAATTTATCTCTTATGCTGGATTCTGCTTCGAAGCTCAGCACTATCCCGATTCGCCTAATAAGCCAGAGTTCCCTTCTGTTGTGTTAAGTCCTAAAGAGACTTATACGCAGACAACTATATATAAATTTGGACTGATGTAGAGTATTTTTTCATGTCTTTTATATTTTTAGGAGGTCGACTTTCGAGTCGCCTCTTTTTTTTTATGTGATATGAAAAGATTTCTACTTCCAGTTCTCGTTGTGTTGCTTATGTCGGCATGTCGCTATTCATCTATAGAAAATATACTCGGCGTTTCTGTCGATATAGATATTGATAGCATAAAATCGCGCGGTGTGCTCCGTGTGGCAACGCACTACAATTCTATTGATTATTTTGCTTATAAGGGCACTTCTGTTGGTTATCAATACGAATTGGCTAAACTCTATGCAGAACATTTGGGCGTTAAATTGGAGATAGCGGCTCAAAACGACTATGAGCAAAACATTGAGAGTCTTCATAATGGATCTGCCGATATTATTGCTACGACTATTGTTGTAGATACTATCAACGAGCGCCGCTTTGCGTTCGCTGAGCCCTATGGAAGAAGTAGACAAGTGGTTGTGCGTCGTAATGATAACACCTCTCCATTCGTCTTAGATACTATTGGTGTTATGGCGAATTCTTTTTATGTAAATACCATCAATACTATCAACGATACGGCCGCAGTTCCAATTGTAATAGAGCAAATAGCAGATTATGATGTTGAACAGCTCATTCAAATGGTGGCAGATAATGAAATAAAACAGACTTTGTGCGTTGAAAACATAGCTAAAGCAAATCAATGGTATTATTCCAATATCGACATATCTACAGTAATTGGTCAGGAGGTCGATTTGGCATGGGGAGTGAGGTCGAATGCTGTAGGCTTGAAAACTGATATTGATAAATGGCTTAAGACGTTCAAAAAGACATCTAAGTTCAAGCATATATATAGAAAATATGTAATAGATCCGCGCGATAATCATAGTAGTGTGCAAAGCGTTTCTGCCGATACATATAAAGCTGACTATGCCGACTTAGTGAAGAAATTTGTTACAGACAAACGATACGATCAATGGTTGATTTCGTCGATAATATATCAAGAGTCGCATTTCAATCCCAAGGCGCGTAGTTGGGCTGGTGCATGCGGATTGATGCAGTTGATGCCCGAGACTGCGTATCGATTCGGAGTGTCTGATGTTTCCGATCCTGAGCAAAATATTGAGGCTGGTGTGCGCATGCTCAAATGGCTCGATGGCCGTTTGGTGCAATATGTGCCAGATTCTCACGAACGCGTAAAGTTTGTTCTTGCTGCATATAATGTTGGGCTTGGTCATGTGATGGACGCAATACGATTAGCTAAGAGTTATGGCAAAAATCCACAAAAGTGGAGCGGAAATGTAGAGGTTGCATTGCTACTTAAGTCCAATCCTTCTACTTATTCTAATCCTTTGGTTAAACATGGCTATTGTAGAGGTTCGGAACCAGTCAATTATGTGCATAACGTCATTGAGCGAGCACGTAACTATAGAAAGGTATATAAAAAATAAAGGTTCTGAAATACAGAACCTTTATTCAACAATAGACAACAACAGATGAAAAAATAAAATACCATCATTTTCACAACGAGGTCTTTATCATTTGGCATTTTTATCGTGCTTGTGTTCTAACAAGCACATGCAATATTACTGCGTTTTATACTTATTAACAACTGTAAAAAAATGTAAAACCCCATTATGTTTTGTCTGATAATTCTATGGCGCTGTATAATAGTTTGTTTGGTGATGTTATTTATATGCAAAAAAAACAGAGCTAAAGAAGCGAAAAAAATTGCTGCACGTGTTGGAGATATTGATATTAGCAGTACATTTGCACCGTCAAACGACGACGGTCGAGACGCAAAGAAATGACATAATGGAGAGATGGCAGAGTGGTCGATTGCACTTGTCTTGAAAACAAGCATACGGCGACGTATCCGGGGTTCGAATCCCTGTCTCTCCGCTAAATACAAGAAGAGTTGTATGAATGTTCAACTCTTCTTTTTTGTTTTGTATTTACCAGTAATTCTTTTTCGATTTTTATTTCAAATGAGTAGCGATAGGTATTGGAGATATAAATATTAGCACTACATTTGCACCGTCGAACGACGACGGTCGAGACGCAAAGAAATGACATAATGGAGAGATGGCAGAGTGGTCGATTGCACTTGTCTTGAAAACAAGCATACGGCGACGTATCCGGGGTTCGAATCCCTGTCTCTCCGCTGAGTTAGACGGAATTAATCGAAAGGTTAGTTCCGTTTTTCTTTTGTAAATACACTATGAGAAACGGCATCAGATTAGCCTAATTGAATTATCTAAGAATTTGTGTTTGTAGAATTCTTCCCATGCCAAAGATCTAAGTAATATACAATTACTCGTTGAACTTGAGGTATGTTAATGTCGAGCAAGGCACCAGAACACCAGCCTTTAGAAAGCGCATCGTTGTAATTTTTTCTCCTTTATAGTACCTACAATTCTTTATGAGTTCCTCGCGAGTCATAGTTGAGATAAATTGATTTGCTTGAATGTACGGAAAAATGAAGAACGATATTTATGGCTTTTAGCAGCTATGCTCTGTCGGATTTCAATCTCCAGTAAAGCAATATGGTTTAGCTCTTAATTATACTTACGCTTTCTAACTATAAATATTACTAATGCTGCAATGGCGAGCATCACCAACGGTATGGCAATAGAAAGAATCTTATAAATAGTGGTTCCTTCGGCGAGGAGGTGCTTGTTGAGCAATCGAAGTGTAATAGTTCTGTTGCGCAAAGCTGACCAACCTTCGTCGTCTGCGAGATATTGTACAGCATTAACGATGAAGTCTCTATTTCCGAAAGTTTGGCGCGAGAGTTCGTCGTAGCCGAGAGGAATGATGTTGGGCTGGTCGGAATGACGTAGACGCACATCGTTGCGAATGATGTCGCCATCGGCAACGACTATGATGCGAGTGGGCACACTTTCTTGGGCTGTATGGGTGTTCTTCAGTCCTGCGGGAGCTTTGCGATGGGCAAATACTGACGGGAAGACTCCTTCTGCCGACATGGCTATTGGTAGGTAGTGACGCGAAAACTCCTCTTTCATAGGCTTGCGCCCGATGTCTTGTAGCGAAGCAAAAACAGGTGTGGGGTGCACTTTAGTGAAGTTTGAGGTGGTGAGAAGAGGTGTGCGTGTAATCTTCAGATTCTCGCCTACCGTATCGATATAGCTTGCAAAATCGGCACGAACAGGGTTGATGTTGCGCGTAACAGGATGATGAGGGTTAGGGCCAAGTAGAGCTCCGAATCGCCAAGGCATAGGAACAAGTTGCGAACTGCCACCTTGCGCTACACTAATAGGTATCATAGAGCAGTTAACATCTTCTACAACTTCGTGGTTGATGCGGAATCCGTATACAAAAAGTTGGTCCTCAATATTGAAATCGGCATATAGGCCAATGGTGCTTGGCAAGTTGCGCAGCGAATCGAGGGTCATTGTTACGGCATCGACGAGGAAGAGCAATCGTCCGCCATGCATAAGATATTGGTCGATTACGTACTTATCTTTCTCTGAAAATTGCTGTGTAGGTTTGGCAATAATAATTACTTTATATGGGTCGAGAATAGAAGCGTCGTTGCCAATTTTTCCGCGGTCTACGGCGAAGTGCGACGACAGAGCATCGGTAGCTTCCACAACATCAATTTCGTCGAGTTCGCCATGTCCTTCGAGGAAAGCCACTCGTTGCTTTTCTGTGGTTGTTACGCGGCGTATAGCGTCGACGAGCTTGTATTCAAGGCTTTCGATAGATTTGTTGAGATTCTCTTCGCCCGATAGGCCTTGTACGTTTTCAAGCAGATTAACCCACGTATAGTTTTCGCCAACAGAGACTTCGGCGTAGGGGTAAACAACGGAACGAATTTTTTGTCCATCTTCTTTTGTTTCGTAAACAGAAATGCCACCCCAACCAATAGATTCCAACTCGTTTTTGAACGATTTGGCAGCGTCGCCTTTGAGGTCGTTAATATTTATCTCGAAAGCGGATATGCCTTTGGACGATTCGCGATTAAGTTCGTCGAGCATATCCATTGTAGCGCGTTTCAATCGTCTAAAACCAGGGTTTATGTTGCCATCTAAATAGATATTAACAATGACTTCACGCTCTTGTTTTTGTAGAAATGAGCGCGTTACATTGGCAAGTGTGTAGCGATGCTCTTGGGTGAGATCGATTCGTATATGTATGAAGTTGCAAATTATGGTTATAAGTATGGTTATGCCAATAGCGACTATAGAGTTTCGATAGTTTTTGCGACGTTCGATAATTAGAGCCGTGGTAAATATGAATATGGCAGCTACACAGATGAAATAAACCACATCGCGACTATCGACGACGCCGCGGCTTAACGAAGAATAGTGGGCGTCGATGCCCAAAGCGCTAACGACATTTGCTAATGGTTTTAGAGTAGGTATGTTGGCAAGTGCGTCGAATCCTTGATAGAATACAAAACAAGTTGCCGTGGCTACGATGAATGCTATTATTTGGTTGTCGGTGAATGAAGAGCAGAAAATGCCTATCGATATATATATAGCTCCGAGAAGTAAAAGTCCTATATATGAGCCCATCGTGGCTCCTAAGTCTATGTTGCCTACAGGCTCGCTGAGGTTATATATAAGTATAACATATATGAAAGTTGGAATTATCGCTATTGCAATAAGAGTGAGGCCAGCGAGATATTTAGCAAGAGCAATTTGCAAAGCCGAAAGAGGTCGAATAAGCAGCAATTCCATAGTCCCTGCGCGACGTTCTTCGGCAATGAGCCTCATGGAGATAGCAGGAGCGAGAAAAAGGAAAAGCCAAGGAGCTAAAAAGAAAAACGATTCAAGAGAGGCATAGCCTCCGTAGAAGATGTTGAAGTTGCTTGGAACTATCCACAAAAAGAGGCTTGTGGTAATAAGAAATATGGCTGTTACAATGTAGCCAGTAGCTGATGCAAAGAATGCAGAGAGTTCTTTTCTGAAAAGAGAAAACATTGTCTAACGTTTGAGAAAATCAATCATATCAGAAGCTGCGCGACTACTGCAACCAGGGCCGCCCACAATTCTACGCAATTCGTCGTAGTCCTGAAGCATCTGTGTGCGCTCAGGGGAGTCGTCGACGAGAGAGCGAAGATCATCAATCATTTTTTGGTAGCTGTATTTACATTGGAAGAGCTCGTCGATTGAGTCGCGCCCTAAAATGAGGTTGACAAGTCCAATCCATTTCACTTTTATAAATAGGTGAGCTACAAAATCTGATAATCGTCCGCCCCACATGAGGTAAATAATTACTTGAGGGCAGTTGAGTATGGCGGTTTCGAGTGTTGCAGTGCCCGAAGTGACGAGCGCAGCCCGAGCTTGGCTCATCAGTTGGTAGGTTTGTCCGAAAACTACCTCTACGTCGTAGCCATCTATGTATTCTGAATAGTCGGCCATGGTGAAAGAAGGAGCTCCAGCTATAACGAATTGAAATTCAGGAAACTCCTTTATTGCCTTCAGCATCTCTGGCAAGCAATAGCGAAGTTCAGCCTTTCGGCTGCCAGCAATAAGAGCTATTTTGGGTCGCTCGTCGAGATTGTTGCGTTTGCAAAAAGAGTGAAATTCCTCGCCAACGTTTGCGCGTTGCGATATTGCATCCATCACTGGGTTGCCGCAGTAGATAGCATCTACCGATTTGCTTCTAAAGTAGGGTACTTCAAATGGCAGAATGGAGTATAGTCTATCAATGTTTTTGCGCATCGACTTTATGCGATACTCCTTAGAAGCCCATACTTTAGGCGATATGTAGTATAGAACCTTGATGCGATGTTTATGGGCAAACTCGGCCATCTTTAGGTTGAAACCAGGATAATCTACAAGAATTAGAGCGTCGGGGCGATAGTTGAGAATGTCGGCACGGCATTCGCGGAAGTTGCGCATAATTTTGCCAAGGTGCGTAATTACATCAACAACACCCATTACGGCCGTCTCTTTGTAGTGGCGCACGAGTGTGCCGCCAACAGCTTCCATTAGGTCGCCACCCCAAAAACGAAATTCTGCTTCGGCGTCGAGGGCTGCCAATTCGCGCATCAGATTAGAGGCATGTAAATCGCCCGAAGGTTCGCCTGCAATTAAGTAGTATCTCATTGTATGCCGAATTTGAATATTACAAGTAATAGTGCGTAGAGCAGTGTTGTAAGGAAAACGCCGCGCGCGAACTTGATTTTGTTGAAGTTGACGAATAATATGAATAGAGCCAAGTTGGGCAAAGAACAAACGGCTATAAGCGTTGATGCGCTATCGAGCGATGCGAGCGACCAAACGAAATCCACAAACTCTTGTTGACCTCTGTATGCAAATCGCCAAAGAGCCAGCGAAGTCAAGGCGGGAAGCGTCAAACCGAGTGTCGCGCCAATGTATGTTTTATCTATATTCATATTTATGCGTTTTGTTATAAATCGAAATTACTGAAATATCCCTTGTTTAATATGCGATAGTCGGTTGTGTCAAGTGTAATTGGACTGATGGTGGCATAACCTTTTGAAAGCCAATACATATCGGTGTCGGTGGCGCTATCCTCATCGTTGATATAAGTACCTTCGAGCCAATAGTATTTTTGAGCATAAGGGTCTTCAAAACTTACTGAGGCTTCGTTCCAATGTCCTGCTGCTATTCTGCACTCCTTCAGACCTTTAACTATACCTATGGGTATGTTTACACTATAAAAAGTGCTGCGAGATAACGAAGATTCCAGCGACGTCTCTATTACATGTTCTATGATACGTTCTGATTCACCGAGGTTGATATTGCGTCCGTAATCGCAGTATGAAAAACCGATGCCAAGTATGTTTAGCATGGCAGCTTCGCGCGTAGCACCAAGAGTTCCCGAATAGTGAACAGATGAAGAATAATTGCCACCATGGTTTATACCAGAGAGTATAATGTCTGGTTTGCGGGGCAATAGAGTATGTACGCCAATCTTAACGCAGTCGACGGGCGTGCCGCTCACAGCGAAGCATTGCACGCCTTGAATATGATTAGTTTCCGAAACTTTTAGTGGCTGACAAACAGTGATTGAGTGGCTTTTGCCAGAATTGGCGCCATCGGGAGCTACAACTACCACATCGCCAAAACGTTTTGCTATATGTGCCAACAACTTAATGCCTTCGGCACTTATGCCATCGTCGTTGGTTATCATTATAAGCGGAGCTTTCGCTTCTGTATTCATCTTGTTTATTTTCTTGCAAAATTACACTTATTTAGGATAACCGCGAAAACGCTTTCGCATGCGATAAAATGCGCTAAGGCGCCCAAAAATGTGCTTATGTTCGTTGCGATGCAATAAAACGCGACATAATGCACTATATGGCTTTTATGCGGTGAAATGACGGCGAGGGGCTTACGCGAGGCTTAGGATGTGCTTACACGATGTGCAGCAAATGTTTTGTATAAAGTTTATATTTGGTACTGATTGAAAATTGAAAGTTGAGAATTGAGAACACAGAATACACAGATATAAAGGATAATAACAGATAAATAGATCTGTGAAAATCAGTTCAATCAGTGAAATCTGTGTGCTTACTAAAAAATATATAAAGCCAAATAAATTGAAACGCGTTACCTACATACTGTTATTCCTCCTCCTGAGCATCACTATCTATGCTCAGCGAGCGCCTATCACCGTAACTACTATACTTACGCCGCCTTACACGACGTCATTATCCACGATGGCGGAGAGCGGTAGCACGCGGTTGATGGTGAACCTGCTTGTCAACGACGTAACAATCACGGAGATACCCGTCAAACTCCATATCAAGATGGAGAGCTCGGGCATCACCATCGAGAGCATACCTACGCAGGCCGTTCGACCGATGTTTCTCGGTGGTGGCGAGGCACGCGTACTCACGGGCGACGACTTTGCAGAGTACCTAAGACTTGACAATCTTAACTTCAAAGGCTTCTCTAAAGAGGCATATATAAAAAACGGACAACTGCCCGCCGGATTGTGGAAATTCTCGGTCAGCGTAAGGCATTTCTATACCAATAAAACCATCTCCAACATAGGCACAGTGACGGCGTGGATAACGAGCTACAAACCGCCCGTTTTGACAACGCCCAAGGAGGGCGAGAACGCACCGAGCAACGCCGCTTTGCCACTAACATTCAGTTGGCAAGCGAGCAAGCACACAGGCGGCACGGCAGCCATAATGTACCGTTTCGAGATGTGGGAGAGGCGCGTCGAGGGTGTACCAGCGCAGGCAGTGGCAGCAAGCGTTCCGCCTATTTTCACCACCGAAACCGCAGGTTTGACAGCCACCGTACTTCCCGCCACACTCGCCCTTGAACCTGGCATGAAATATTGCTGGCGCGTGACGGCGTACGACCCATCGGGCATGGTGACAATTGAAAACAAAGGCGAGTCGGAAGTCAGGACATTCCAATATCTTGAAAAATGCCCCGAAGTCTGCGGATTGACGGTAGATATTAAGGATGACACTGGGTATGCCTCGTGGGAGGAGAACCGCATGCATCTCGGTGGCTACAACTTCGAGTTCTACGACGACGAAGGCACGTGCCACAAGACACTGTGGGGCAGCTCGAACAAGACGGCAGGCATAGGCGGAGAATACGGCAAGACGTGGCACGTGAGGGTGCAAGGTCTCTGCCGAAGTGGTGTCGAAGGACCATGGAGCGACTGGGTGGACTTCAAAATACCCGATGCCTTCAAACCGCTGAAGGATGAGAATGGGAATACGTATGAGTGCGGACGAGAAGTCCCTGAGCGCGTGATAACCAACTTCGAACTCATCGACAACATACAAAAAGGCGACACACTCGAAGACGAGCGCGGCACAACGAAATACATCGTTCATTCAGCAATAAAAAACGAAGACGGCAGTTTTCGCGGACTCTCGTACATGAAGTTGAGCATCTGGGGCGTGAAGGTGCTTGGCGAGTACAACAACATGAAGGTGAACACCGACGGCGTGATAATAGGCCGTTACGCATGGAAATCCGTGAAATCCGACCTGCTTGTTGCCGACCCCGAAGCCATTGAGAAATGGGCTGACGAACTGGCGCTCGAGATGGCTGGAGCTACCTACAACAACACCATCAAAGACACCATCGTTCTCAAATATTCCCGCGGCATAGTACCATTCGAAACCATCGAGCGCGAAGGTGGTAAATATTATGCCGTAACAAGCGACGGGCATAAGGAGGAAATCACCTCATTCATCAATGGCCGAAAGCGCGTAATGGTAAAAGATGGCGACGGTCACGAACTCGTCATCGACAAAGACGGTAACGTGATGGGCGTGGAGGAGTATACGAAGTGCGGGGGAAGCTCCAAACTCCTCAGCGAGCACAACGCCTATCGCGACAGCACGATGGCAACATCGGGCAATGTCAAGTTCAGCAAAGTCAAAAATGAAAATTACGGCTTTGATGAATGGCGAGGCGCAGAGTACGACAAAGACGTATACGACAACTTCAACGGCTACCGC
>SUWW01000023.1 GCA_015061285.1 Bacteroidales bacterium
CACCCGAAAGTTTGCTGCTTAATTCCTGTGGCTATTTTTTTTGAGAAAATGTTTGGATATAACCTATAATACTGTGCATGCCCCAAAGACATCAGTGCGAAAACAGAACAAGAGAAAATCCGTTTTATCTTTGCCCCCCGAATTCATGAACTCGGAATTCATAATTCATAACTCGTAACTCGTAATTAGGAACTCGTAATTCGTAACTATATAAATGAATAAGACGATAGAACTACGCTTGCTTCCGCAAGAGGCTGCCGACGAAAACTTGTGTCGCAGCCGTGTGGCAAAGCAACTCGACATACAACAACGCGAGATAACCGCCATGCGTCTTGTGCGCCGTGCTATAGATGCGCGCCAACGTCAAGTGATGGTGTTGCTAACTTTCGATGTATACGTAGGCGAAGAGCCCAAA
This sequence comes from Bacteroidales bacterium, assembly GCA_015061285.1. Lineage (GTDB taxonomy): Bacteria > Bacteroidota > Bacteroidia > Bacteroidales > Marinilabiliaceae > W3P20-009. Next base: position 416 of record SUWW01000023.1, read on the forward strand.
GAAGAGGCGCTCAGCGAAATGCCAGGCTACAAAGATGTTCGCAGTGCTCAGCCTGTGGTTGTGGTTGGTGCTGGCCCTGGTGGTTTGTTTGCAGCATTGCGCCTCATTGAACTTGGTTTGCGCCCTATTGTTGTGGAGCGCGGCAAGGACGTAAGTACGCGCAAAATAGATCTCGCACAATTGCAACGTAGCCACACTGTAGATCCTGAAAGCAACTACGCTTTTGGCGAAGGCGGTGCTGGTACTTATTCCGATGGCAAACTATTTACGCGTAGCACCAAACGTGGCAACGTGCGCAAGATTCTCGAAACCTTTGTGCATCATGGTGCTCAACGCGATATTCTTATCGATGCTCATCCGCATATTGGCACCGATGTGTTGCCATACGTAATAAAAAAGATGCGCGAAACCATCATCGAGAATGGTGGTGTGGTGCATTTCCAAGCCAAAGTGGTCGATTTGCTTAGCAATGGCGATGCTATCAAAGGCGTAAAACTTGCCGATGGTCACACAATAGAGGCCAACGCTGTGATATTGGCTACTGGCCACTCGGCACGCGATGTCTACGAGATGCTCAATAGCAAAGGTCTTGCGCTTGAGGCTAAGACGTGGGCTATGGGCGTGCGCGTGGAGCATCCTCAAGAGCTAATCGACGAACTTCAATATCACATGCCAAACGGCCGTGGGGAATATCTTCCGCCTGCTACGTATAGCCTCGTAGCACAGAGCGATGGCCGCGGCGTATACTCGTTCTGCATGTGCCCGGGCGGATTCATTGTGCCTGCCATGACAGCCGACAACGAGATGGTGGTGAATGGCATGTCGCCGTCGCGCCGAAGTTCGCCTTACGCCAACTCGGGAATTGTGGTGGAAATTAGCCCTGAAGATATTGGCGCATACCAAAACGAAGGTCCTCTTGGCGCCATGCACTATCAGCAAGAATATGAACGTCTTGCATTCATAAATGGCGGACACGGCATAGTTGCTCCAGCTCAAGGGTTGGCCGATTTTGTTGATGACAGGCTATCTTTCGAACTGCCAGAGACTTCATACATACCGGGCGTAGTGTCGTCGCCAATGCATTTCTGGATGCCCGACAACATCAGCAAACGCCTTCGCGATGGTTTCGCGCAATTCGACCGACGCATGCGAGGTTTCGTAACCAACGAAGCCATGGTGGTGGGTGTCGAAAGCCGCACATCGTCGCCTATTCGCATTCCTCGCGACGCCGAGACGATGTGTCACCCACAGATGCAAGGTCTTTATCCTTGCGGCGAGGGCGCTGGTTTTGCTGGAGGAATTGTCTCTTCGGCTATCGATGGCGAACTTTGCGCCGAGAAAATTGCACAATCACTGAAAAACTAAGACCTTGACAGAAATCACTCCCATAGCACTTTTCGATTCGGGCTACGGAGGCCTCACCATACTCGATGCCGTACGTCGATTGATGTCCGAATATGACTACATATATCTCGGCGACAACGCCCGTGCGCCCTACGGAACACGCTCTTTCGACATTGTATATAAATATACCAAAGAGGCCGTTGTTCGTCTATTCGATATGGGAGCGCCACTGATTGTCTTGGCTTGCAACACCGCATCTGCAAAGGCTTTGCGCAACATACAGCAGTGCGATTTGCCTACGCTCGATGCTTCGCGGCGTGTGTTGGGCGTCATTCGTCCAAGTGTGGAGGCTGTTGGCAGCGTCACTCAGTCGCGCGTGGTAGGTATTATGGGTACGCAAGGCACGGTCGACTCCATGTCGTACCCTATCGAAATACATAAGATTAATCCTGACATCCGCGTCTTTCAGCAGGCTTGCCCAATGTGGGTGCCGCTCGTCGAGAATGGCGAATACGACAAGCCCGGCGCCGACTATTTCGTACGTAAATATGTAGACGAACTCATGTCGCAATCGGCCGACATAGATACTATTATACTTGCTTGCACACATTTCCCGCTACTTAGGAAGAAGATTGAGGCATGTCTGCCAGCTAATGTTACGCTCTTGTGTCAGGGCGATATTGTGGCGCGTAGCCTCAAAGATTACTTGCAGCGCCACACCGAGATGCAGAGCCGACTGACCAAAGGTGGCTCGGTGCGTTTCTATACCACCGAAAATCCCGAAAAGTTTGGCTCTATGGCGCGTCTCTTTTTCGATGGTGATATACAGATTTCGCATCTGTAATTAGAACACAGGATTCCGCAATATTACATTGGGTAGAGCGTAGAGAGTAGAGCGTAGTGTAGTATGTCGGTTGGGTTGTAGGACTATCATATTATGGCAGCCTTGTTAGAACACAGATTCAACGGATTGAACAGATTCACTCAGATTTTTTTGTTTGCAAGTTGGGCGTAGCGTTTCGCTACGTCCTAAATAGGTTGTCATCCTGAGCGAAGCGAAGAAACGTAAGTTCGGCGCAAGCCAATCTCCTATAGTGATGGGATTCTTCGCTTCGCTCAGAATGGCAATGGGGCGTGGACGCACGCGGTGCGTCCCTACATGATTGTGCCCGTTGTACGTAGAGACGTTTCATGAAACGTCTCTACCATGCGGACGCGATGAATTGCGTCCCTACGTACAAAAAATGGGCTGCCACGATGTGACAGCCCTACATACTACACTACCCTTTACCCTCTCCACTCTACACTAAAAAAGGCGACCACATTGCTGCAGCCGCCATACTTATTGTGACAATGGGGCATGCCCCATTGTTTTATTTAATCACGCGTCCCGTTACGTCGTACTTCACGCCGTTGACTTCGATAATCAATATGCCGTTTTCGAGATATTTCTTAGCATGTTGTTTTTCTGCTTCAACATTGTTTACAGCGGTGACGGTGCCCGGAAGTTTTGTGCCTTCTGCGGTGCGAGTGTCGGTAGCGCCGCAACCATGGTCACAAACGGCAGTCTCGGTGCCATCGGCAAGTTCCGTTGCATCGTTGTTGTAGACGTAGTTTGTGAATGAGTGACCTGTTTTAGTTACGCTCAACTCTATGCCTGTTACCACTTCGTAGTTATCCACGTCGCTTGGCGTGTATTTGAGCGTTACGATCTTGGTAGAGCCAACGGCTATTTCCGTTTCTACATTCTCGAACTCGAAACCTTCTGGCAACTCAATATCAGCAAGCGTTTGGTTGCATGCTATGGTTTGTGCGGTAGGAGCGGTGTAGGTTGGTTCTGCACGATTGATAGTAAATGTCTTTTCAACTATTTCGGTATAATTACCTATACCAGTAACAGTTACCTTGGCAGTACCAGCATTAATGTTGTCGGAATACGAAACCGTATAATCCGTGCCAAGCGTGAGCGTTGTTTCGCCGTCTGTTACAACAACCTCTGGTTCGATAGCCGATCCCGTGTAAGTCTGTGCGTCAATGTCGGCGATATTGTCTGCTGTGAGATTCTTAGTCCATACTGCCGTAAGCGTGATGTCGCCGGTGACAGCAGTGGAGAAGTCATAGGATAAATCGTTCTGCGTCCAATCAACGAACACGTATCCTTCTTTGGTTGGAGTAATAGGCTCTACCGCGTGAGCGTTTTCAGCAACCTTTACATACTCAGTCAGAAGCGTTGTCTCGCCGTCCATGAAGGTGACGGTATGCGACATGTCTTCGTTCGTCATGCTCGTCCAAACCAACTCCTCGCCATCAGTAGCTAATCGGCAATTCGAGCCTCCATCCACAACGAAGTTTCCCCAATGAGCGTATTCGGCAAAGCCTTTTGTCAAGTTAGCCGTAGGAAGATATTCATCCGAGGAAATATATAACGCACCTATGCGTGATGCTGTATCCAGAGGCGCACTGATTGTAATCATCTGACTGGACGAAGGATACATGTTATTCTCTGTATAGCTATCGCCTTGTGTGTTGCCAATGATGGTCACTTTACCCGATATGGTTATGCCCCAGCTTGCGTACACGCCACCAGGGCTGTAGATGCTGCTTGAGGCGCAGTGGTTGTCAGTGATCTTGCCACCAGTCATAAAAAAGTTAGAGCTGCAAAACAGACCGGCACCGGAATATTGGCTGATGTTGCCAGATATCTCGCCACCCTCCATATAGAACGTGCCGCTGCTGATATATACACCAGCACCATTGCTGCCATGGTTGTTATTTATCTTTCCGCCAGTCATCGTGAATATGCGGTTATAGCTGGAGAAATAGACGCCGCTTTTACCGTTATTACTGATTTCGCCGTCTGATAATATCATATCAGAATTGCTGTCAACGTACACGCCATATCCGACATTGTCGGAGATTGCGCCTCCTTTCATCGTAAAAACGCAAGAATACACATAAACACCAGCGTTTTCGCAACCGCTGATTGTACCGCCCTCCATAGTGAACGAGTTTAGAGTACCATCTGCAGCAGCGTTACCGTAACTGATGCCATAGAAATAGCTTTTTTCGGGGTTTCCGATTAGCTTGCCCTCGCCACCACTATCTTTGAGAGTCAAAGTTGTACCTTCCTCGCAACGAATAATGCATGAACTAGTATTGTTAGCGCTGTAGTCGATAGTATGACCGTTCAGATCGAGTGTGAGCGCCCTGCCGCGTAATAATAGCTGATTATCGCCACTGAGCGAGACATAATCCTTTTGCAATGTAATCGTGCTGCCATCCTCCGCTGCATCAATCTCAGCCTGCAGATCGGATATATCGGAAGTCAGCGTTGCCTCTCCTTCGTCGGAAATTTCGACACGGTATCCATTGTTACTGAAGAAATAATCGGAAGGTTTATTGGTGCCCATATTGGTGCTCCATCCGTTAGTGAACGTATTCACCGATTTTGACCTTATACCGATAGATGCGCCTTCTGTCAATGCACCAGTCAGCCCAATGAAGTCTTCACCATAGCGTTCAAAACACAAATCGGATGCCGTCGGCTCACTTGCGTCTCCTAAACTGTGAACGTTTCCAGTAATCTTCGGTGCGCCAGAGATATAAAAATGACAGCCGTATTTAACATAAACACCGCCTGCTACATCGCTGTCTATTTTCAATGGCCAACCACTAGCGTTGCAACGGTTTTCTGCGATTGTACCACCGTTCATGTAAAACTCATGCTGTACGTAGACGCCACCACCGTAACTCTTATTAGCCAGATTTCCTGCAATCGCGCCTCCATTCATGGTAAACGTACCACGTGTGTAGACGCCGCCGCCACCACCCGTAGTCTGGTTTCCAGTAATCGTACCGGCGTTCATAACAAACGTACCTTTTACGTAGACGCCGCCGCTGTAGGAATTATTATAGCCGCCAGTGATAGTGCCGGTCTTGTCCACACTACTATCGTCGAGCGTAAGGGTGCAATCATAATCTACATTGATAACATTGCCATTGCTTTCAGCGGTTTCACTATTCGCAAGCCCACGGTCGATGGTATATCCCGCGAGGTCGAGCGTAATATTCTTATTTACCGTAAGCACATTAGTCAGGTTTACATTGCTCAACAGTGTGATAACATCGTCGTCTTGTGCTGCTTCGAGCGCATCAGTCAGAGTTTCATAATTCGTTGTTGTAGCATCATGTGTCACGCTTGCTACATGAAGAATTTCGTCAGCCAACGCTGTGGTGGCAGTAAGCCCCAGCGCGGCAAAAAGTGTGAGTACTTTGTTGAATTTCATTTGTTTATATAATTTATTTATGTGTTTTTGTGAATACAAAGTGTTTTGTCCTGAAAAGGTTTATGCAAAAGCAAGCAAACCATCATCAGGGTGGCGAATGACAAATGATGTATAAGTGTGGAATCTGCATAGAAAAGACGCTACGACACTCCGTTACGCCCAAATATTTAGCATAACTATACGGAATTAGTAGTTTGTCGAATAGCGTTTTTTTCATAATTGTGTTACGAATCCAGCGCGGCATTTATACTAATAAAAATCCATTCAAGCGGATAAATATTTATCTGTATAGACGATGTGCGCTGATTTGTTTTAGAGACGATGTACACTGTTTTGTTTAGAGACGATGTACACTGATTTGTTTAGAGACGATGTGCACATCGTCTCTACAGGGGTTCGTTCCCCTTGTCAATAAATCAATATGATTTAATTTTGGCTTCTAATTATGGTAAAGATATTTCTATCAACATTGATACTTGTAGGAGTGGCACTTCTGCTATTTGCTGTACGCATACTTATAAAGCGCGGCGGCACGTTTCATTCTCAGCATGTTGGTCAAAGCAAAGCCATGCGCGACCGAGGCATCAACTGTGTGCAGTCGGCAGACAGAATAGAACACGCCTCGAAACTCAATGTCAACGATATGGAAAAATAAAGCTACATACGTAATGAAAAAGCAACAACCCAAGCCACAGTCGACTTCTGCAGCATCAACAATCACTGCACAACAAAGTTTTATTGATAAATATGCCAACGTCATAGCCATTGCAATAACGGCAATAACGGCAATTATGTCGCTACTGCTATTCAACATGCGCGTTGATGAAGGCGGCGACGATTCGGCATATATATGTCGCGCTTTCGACCTAATAGAGTCTGGGCGCTATCCGAGCTACCAAGGGCCACTCTACCCTATGTTTCTTGCCGTAGTAATATCAATATTCGGCTCAAGTCTTTTTGTGCTGAAACTCACATCGCTGCTATTCATCACAGCATCGCAATGGATATTCTATCGTTCGCTCCGTGGGCGCGTGAATGTGCGTTTGCTACTTATGGTGATGGCCATAATCAGCATCAACTCGTGGTATCTTGCCTATGCAAGCCTCACCTACAGCGAAGCGATGTTCATTTTTGTGGAGTTCTGCATCACATGGCTCGTGCTTCGCTACGAAAGTTGCGAATGCGATGGTTGGCTATCGGCATTGAAGGGCGCACTGCCCATTGCTGCTCTTGTGGTTGCCGCTATACTTATTAGAACGATGGCTTTAGCCATTATTGTGGCAATCGTTGTGTATATGCTCACTTCACGTCAATGGCGCAAAGCATTAGCCGTGACGGGGCTTACCATTGCGCTCTCGTTTGCTTGGTTGGGCGTGCGCACCGCCATTTGGGGTAGCAAAGTAGACCACGGAGGCTCACAACTCGAGCAACTCACGCGCAAACACCCTTACGAGATTGAAAAGGGACAAGAAGACTTCAAAGGATACTTAGGCCGCATAGTAGACAACTCAAAACTCTACCTGTCGAAGAGAATGATGTATGTGCTTGGATTCAAGAAGGAGAGCGACCGAACATTGAGCACATTTACCACACTGCTATTCTATGCACTCTTCATTGCTGGTGGTTTCTTTGGGTATAAACGCAACCGCGCCGTATTCTGGCTTGCCATACTCACAGCCGCTACTTTAGGTCTAACTTTCGTCATGCTGCAAGCACTATGGGATCAGCAACGTCTGATTATTCCTTCGATAGTCACCGGATTCACCGTTATGCTCTATGGCATATACAATTTGCTAAAACTCGTTACACGCAAATTTGCGCCATACATAACTATGCTTATAGGCATAATAGTATGCTTTACCTCCATTGCACAGACGGGCGAGAAAATTGACCTCATGGCATTGCGCAAGAATATGCAAGGCGATAATATTTATGGCTATACTACCGATTTCTACAACTATTTAGCTCTCTGTAAGTATTGCGGCACACTGCCCGAAGATTGTTTCGTAGCTTGTCGCAAGCCCGAAATGGCTCGTATCTATTGCGGAGGACGTCAGTTCTATGGCATATACAACTTCAACACCGAAGACCCCGACGAACTTATCGACCGCTTGCGCAAAAACAAAGTTACGCACATCATCACAGCCAGCCTTCGCCGCGACCCTCTTGTGCCTCGCGACAAGATTATCAACACCGTTCATAGATATTGCTACTTTGTGATGCAGAAATATCCGAAAGCTTTCGTTTTTCAGAAGATGGTTGGTAGCGAAAACAACGAGCCCGCTTCACTCTTCGCCATCGATTATGAACATGTCGATGCCGTGCGCCAGCAGCTCGCGGCGGCGTCTTCTCCAAATGAAACAAACGAAAACGAATCGAAGGCTGATAATACGTTGAATTAGCGGCTGCTCTAATATTTATGCGAATAAAAACGAATACGATTAGTATAAATTTGTTCAGTTCGTTGATATTTAGCAGCAAACCAGAAACTAAACAATGAAAGAATATTTTGAAAACGCGGCTTCAAATTGGCAAAAATATCGCCAACGTCGCTCATACTACTGGAACTCGATAACCGACTACGTAGGCTATTACATACACCCCGACAACACTGTGCTTGAGATAGGATGCGGCACTGGCGAACTGATTGCCTCTGTCAATGGCAGCCACAAAGTGGGCATCGATTTCTGCGAAAGCCTCATTGAGCAAGCCCGTAAGGCTCACCCCAATGACGTAGATTTCTACGTCATGGAGGCCGAAAATATCACGCTCGACGAGAAGTTCGATGTCGTTGTTCTCTCAAACCTCGTTGGCTTCCTCGACGACATAGAAAAGGTGCTACGCGAGATTCGCAAAGTATGTCACGAACGCACGCGCGTCATAGTTACTTCGTACAATCGCTTGTGGGAACCTATGATTCGCTTTGCCGAATTCATACATATAAAACGTCGCACACCACAACAGAACTGGATTTCTCGCGACGATCTTTGCAACATGCTATATCTGAGCGGTTTTGAGACATACCGTTTCAACAGCAACATGCTATGCCCAGTATATATACCACTCATATCACCCCTTTTCAACAAAGTGGTTTCGCACTTACCGCTGATGGGGGCTTTGTCGCTAAATAATTACTTTTTCGCACGTCCTATGCCCGAAGACGGCGATTGGGTGAAACGCTATTCGGTGTCGGTAGTTATTCCAGCACGCAACGAGAGTGGTAATATTCGTGCTGCCGTAGAGCGCATTCCCGACATGGGCAGCCACACCGAGATTATCTTCGTCGAAGGCAACTCAACCGACGACACTTGGGACGAAATACAACGCATAAGCAATGAATATGCAGGCAAACGCGACATAAAAATTATGCGTCAAGATGGGCGAGGCAAGGGCGATGCCGTTCGCAAAGGCTACGCTGCCGCTACGGGCGACATACTTATGATTCTCGATGCCGACCTCACCGTGCCACCCGAAGATTTGCCAAAATTCTATCGCGCCATAGCTACGGGCAAAGGCGAATTTGTCAATGGCGTTCGCCTCGTCTACCCTATGGAACAAGAGGCTATGCGCACTCTCAACAACATTGGAAATCACTTCTTTAGTCGTCTTTTTTCGTGGATTCTCGAGACTCCAGTGAAAGACACACTTTGTGGCACCAAGGTGATGTTCCGCACTGATTATCTACGACTTGCCGAAGGCCGCAAATTCTTTGGCGACTTCGACCCATTTGGCGATTTCGATCTGCTTTTCGGTGCATACAAACTCAATCTCCGCATTGTGGACTTGCCTATTCGCTACCGCGAGCGTAAGTATGGTTCTACAAACATTTCGCGCTTCCGTCACGGATTTATACTACTGAGAATGAGCGTATTTGCTGCAACAAAAATTCGTTTCAGATAAATATTATTCCTATGCCAAACAATAAGACTTTAGCCGTTTTCCCCGGTTCGTTCGACCCCTTTACGGTTGGCCACGAAGACATTGTGCTGCGCGCTCTCCGCTTGTTCGATGAGATTGTTGTGGCTGTGGGCATCAATAGCGAGAAACATTCATTCTTCTCTGTTGAGCGCCGCCTCGATTTCATTCGCGAAGTCTTTAGCGACGAACCACGCGTTAGCGCATGCAGCTATAGCGGTCTGACAGTTGACTTTGTGCGCGAAATTGGTGCAACCCACCTTCTGCGAGGCATACGTACGGCTGCCGATTTTGAATTCGAACGCGCCATAGCTCAAGTTAACCGACAAATGTCGGGCATCGACACGGCTTTTTTGCTCACTTCGCCTGAGCATACGCCCGTAAATAGTTCTATAGTACGCGACATCTTGTCGCATGGCGGTGATGCCTCTATATTCTTACCCGAAAAAATACGCTCTATGGTTATGAACGAAAATCTACATAACTAACTACAATTTAGATGTTTAGAGCTTTTATAGTATTCATATTTACAAACATATTTATACTTACGGCGCACTCCGCACCAGTTCGTTTCTATGGCTCTGCCCCCGACTATAAAGGCATGGCTATAGAAATAAATAAGTACGCCGACTTCATCACCCACGAACTTCTGCCAGTCTGTGTACTCGAAATTGACAGCCTCGGTAATTTCGACATTACCGCCGACATTGAGACTGTTACGTATGCTTTTGCCGACTTGGGGGCAATGCGTGCATACATATATATTGAACCCGAAAAAGACTACGAACTCGTTTTACCGCCATTCACACCACGCGCCGACGTAGACCGACTCAACCCGTATTTCCAGCCAGAACTCATTGAAATGGGCATTGCAAGCACCACAAGTCGTCTTAATGAGGCGCTGCGCAATTTTTATGTTTATGCCGATAGCATCTACAACGCATCAGCCATACGCATTGTGAAACAGCGCAACCGCAAATTGGCAGATAAGATTATAGCCGACTACGACTCGGTGGCTCATCTACAGCAATGCAACGATGATTTTTTCAACGATTTTGTGCGTTATCAACAGGCGAAAATATTTACGCTTGCTCGACTAAAATCGCCGAAAAAAGTAGCCGAAAAATATTTCTTGCACGATAGCGTTGCCTTCAACCAAGAGGCCTATTGGCAGACACTCGACTTGGTCTATAGCAATTTTTTGTCGATGGCACTCAAGGGCAAAGCATCAGCTATGGTTCGCGAGGTGTTAGCCAAGCCATCGCCCCATTTCAGCGAACTATCGGCTGCAGTAGCTTCCGACTCGTCGTTTCTCGATGCTACACAGTTGCGCGAAATGCTTGTAGTAAAAGGCATCTACGATGCATATTATTCTGGTACGCTATCGCCAACTGCCACAGATACACTACTATACTCCACTGTGGCAGAAGCCGTTACAGAAACAGCTCGAATTGCCGCCAACAACATTCTTGTGCGCCTCAATCGCATGCGCGTAGGCACTCTTGCTCCCGACTTCACTCTCTACGATTTCGAAGGCGTGGAACGTAAGTTGAGCGATTTCAAGGGTTTGTTTGTATATCTGAGTTTTCAGCACTCCAAAAATTTTGCTTCGCAAAAGGATTTTCCTGCACTTCAGGTGATAAACAAGAAGTACGAGCGACTTATGTATGTAGTAAATATCTTCACCGATGAAAATGTAGACGAAGCGAAAACGCTTGTAGCACGTGGCAAATACAATTGGTTGCCACTGAGCTTCATCAACGACCAAGCCGTGGTGCTTCGCTATGGCATAACGCACGAGCCATCATATTTCCTTATCGACCCTGAAGGCCGACTGTCGTTGTCGCCTGCTCCTTCGCCTACCGAAGAACGCTTAGTGACAGCCATAGCGCAACAGATGCAAAAATATAAAACTGAAAAAATGCGCCGTACTCCACCTAAAATACGCGATATTTACGACATGGTACGTGAAGTGAAATAAGGGTAATAATGCGGTAATTTTCAATTCTCAATTTTCAATTTTCTCGATGGTTATAGCAGAAGACATAAAAAAATCGTTTGGCACGCTTGAAGTGCTTCGCGGCATTAATTTGCATATCAACAAAGGCGAAGTGGTTTCGGTGATTGGTGCGAGTGGCGCCGGCAAAACTACCCTACTACAAATATTGGGTACGCTCGAAAAGCCTACATCTGGTCGTGTAATTATTAATAATACAGATGTAGCCAATCTCTCCGACGATGCTATCTCCGATTTTCGCAACAAGAATATTGGATTCGTTTTCCAGTTTCATCAACTTTTGCCCGAGTTTACGGCTCTCGAGAATGTTATGATTCCGGCTCTTATTGCCAATCGCGACCGTAAGCAGATTGAAAAACGTGCATACGAATTGCTTGAGTTTCTGAATATTACGGCACGCGCCGAACACAAACCTATGGAGCTCAGTGGTGGCGAAAAGCAGCGTGTGGCCATTGCGCGTGCACTCATAAACAACCCAGCTGTTGTCTTTGCCGACGAGCCTTCGGGCAACCTTGATTCTCACAATGCCGTGGAACTGCAGCGTCTCTTCTTTTCGCTTCGCGACGAGTTTGGTCAAACTTTCGTCATAGTTACGCACGACAATCATCTTGCCTCCATGTGCGACCGCATGATACATATTCAAGACGGTCTTGTATCAGCTGATTAACAATACATTATGAACGACAGTGAGTTAAAAGAACTTCTCGATGCTAAAGCATATCAATATGAATCGCCTGCATTCATAGCAGCCGACCCGATAAGTATTCCTCACCGCTACACACGCAAAGAGGACATTGAGATTTCGGGATTTTTGGCAGCCACAATAGCATGGGGCAATCGCAAAGCCATTGTGAAAAATGCCGAAGCCATGATGCTCTTGCTCAACGATATGCCATACGAATTCGTCACAGAAGCCACGGAAAGCGATCTTGCCCAACTGCAATCTTTCGTTTATCGTACGTTTCAGCAAGACGATCTCGCTGGCATGGTGCGCGGTTTGCGCGATATTTATGCAAACCATGGCGGCCTTGAAAGTGTACTTACTCCTCGCAATGGCGAGAATGTGGGTGATGCTTTTGCGCGTTTTCGCCGGCTGATGTTGCCGCATCTGAGCGAGCGAACCTATAAGCATATAGCTAATTATGAATCGGGAGCAGCATGTAAGCGCCTAAATATGTATCTGCGGTGGATGGTGCGTTCGGCGCGTGGAGGAGTTGATTTTGGCTTGTGGCACGGCATTAAGCCTTCGCAGTTGATGCTCCCTCTCGACGTACACACGGCGCAAGTTGGTCGGCAGTTTGGTTTACTGCAGCGCAAGCAGAACGATTGGCGAGCTGTAGAAGAAATCACTGCCCGCCTGCGTAGTTTCGATCCCAACGACCCCATCCGCTACGACTTCGCCCTCTTCGGCCTCGGCATCTTCGATGGCTTGGGTAAGGGAATTGAGACAAGTAAGTAGGTATTTAGCAAGACTCTTACTTCCTATTTTTCGTAAGTGACGTACCTATAACGCAATCCAGATTTCTCGTCGGTAGCCCAATCGGTGGTTTCGGTGACATGCCATGTGGCACTGTCGATAGCAGGGAAAAAGGTATCGGCTTCGTCGAATGCTTTATCTATTTCGGTGATGATTAGGCGATTAGCTACGGGCATAAACATTTTATAAATCTCGCCACCACCTATCACATAGAGTTCATCGTCGGTAGCTTCGTCGATTGCTTGTTGAATGGTTTTCACCACTGTGAAGCCCTCTTTTTGCCAGTCGCTTGAACGCGAAAGCACAACATTTTTGCGGTTTGGCAGAGCACCTTTGGGCAAAGCTTCAGCAGTTTTGCGCCCCATAACTATAGTATGCCCTGTTGTGAATTGCTTGAAGCGGCGAAGATCTTCGCGTATGTATGCCAATTGGTCGCCTTTGTTGCCTATGGCATTGCGTTTGTCGATGGCTACTATTATGCTAATCATCTTCATTGTACTTATACCGAAACTTCGCCTTTGATGTGTGGATGGGCCTGATAATCAACGAGCTCAAAATCTTCGTATTTGAAGTCGTTGATATTCTTCACATCGGGGTTGATTTTCATTTTGGGCAGTGGATATGGCTCACGCGTGAGTTGGAGTTTTATCTGCTCTATGTGGTTGAGGTAGATATGCGCATCGCCGAGAGTATGCACGAAGTCGCCAGGTTGGAGGCCACACACTTGCGCCATCATCATAGTTAGCAATGCGTAAGAAGCGATATTGAACGGCACGCCGAGGAAAATGTCTGCCGAACGCTGATAGAGTTGGCAACTGAGTTTGCCATTAGCTACGTAGAACTGGAAAAGTATGTGACAAGGCGGCAACTGCATTTCGTCGATTTGCGCAACATTCCATGCGCAAACCAAGTGACGACGCGAATAAGGATTGTTCTTGATGTCGTTTATCACGTTGGCTATCTGGTCGATATGTCCGCCATTGTAGTCGGGCCACGAGCGCCATTGGTAGCCATAAATAGGACCAAGTTCGCCATCTTCCTTTGCCCATTCGTTCCAAATACGTACACCGTTATCTTGTAGATATTTCACATTCGTAGAACCCTGAAGAAACCACAGAAGTTCGTATATGATGCTCTTAAGATGAAGTTTTTTGGTGGTAAGCAGCGGAAAACCTTGGCTCAAATCGAAGCGCATCTGATGGCCAAAAACGCCAATTGTGCCCGTGCCAGTGCGGTCGGTTCGTTCAACGCCCTCTTCGAGTACGCGGCGAGCTAAATCGAGATATTGTTTCATAAGTATGCTGATTATAATTATTCCAAAAGGCGGCGAATCCAACTCACCTCACGCAACGGATGCTCAACTTTCTCGAGGTCGGCGAGCATGTCGGCAGCGGTGGCATAGCGTTCCGCAATGCCTTTCGTAAGTATTTCTTCTATTTTTTCAGGCTTCATACGACGTGGAGGCAACGGAAACGACTCTTTGTTGGCTGCTCGCTTAAGCACAGCAAACAACTCATCTGTCATTCGTGATGGTTGCTTCATTGGGTATGTAAGCATCAGATTTATAAGTATTTCAGGATTACAATCGGTATACGGAGCTTTACCCATAATGAGCTGAAACAGAGTTATGCTAAGCGCAAACAAATCCGACGATGGACCCACTAAATGGCTATAGTGCAAAAGCATTTCGGGGGGCGAATAGACGAGCGCAAACGACGAGCGCACACCTCGCTGACCTGGATAATTTGCACACTGCTCAAAATCTATTAGAACAGCTTTCGAATAGTCTACTGTCGTAGGGTCTTCGTCTTGACCATGCGGCACCACAATATTGGATGGTTTCACATCGCGATGCACAATTCCAAGGGCATGAACAGCACTCAAAGCCTTCAATACGGCGCGTCCTGCATCCAAATATTTATGTTCGTCTACTCTACGATAGAGCTCCTTGTTGGCAAAAATCGTCTTGAGGTCGGTTCCTGCTACATAGCGCTGAACTACATACAAACAGCCATCGGCGGCCACAAACGACTCTAAAACCTCAGTAGCATTGGGGTGATGTAGTTGCTTAAGCCTATTTATTATATCGAGTTGATTCGGGCCGAAGTTCGTAAGGCATTTTATAGTTACGCGTTCGCCATTTGCATTATGACTAAGCATAACACCACCATGTTTGCCACGAGCGCCCAATGCTCCCTCTATTTGATAAGTAAAGGTTGGGCTTTCAATGGCTTCCATAGCTATGTCTATTTATGGTTATAGCCTAAAATGCGCAACATATCCTCAGGGCTCTGTTCGTCGTTGAAGAGATAATCGGTTATCTGACCATTCTCATCGCGGTTGATAACGACGTGCTTAGGCGAAGGAATCAAGCAATGCTTAATGCCACCATATCCACTCAACGAATCTTGATAAGCGCCCGTGTGGAAGAAACCGATGTAGAGCGGCTCTTTCTCGCCCGGATACACGCAAGGCATGTACACCTGCTGGTTGAGGTCCTCGGTGTTGTAGTAGTCAGCGTGGTCGCATGTGATGCCACCGATATTTACGCGCTGGTATGAGTGATCCCATTTGTTGATAGGCAGCAAGATAAACTTCTCGCTAATACCCCAACTATCTGGGATTGTGGTCATTAAGCTATTATCTATAAGATACCAAAGCTCGGTATCGTTCTGTTGTTTAGTCTCTACAACCTTGAAAATTACAGCGCCCGACTCGCCAACGGTGTACTTACCAAACTCGGTGATGATGTCAGGTTCGTCAATCTCCTCAGTGGTGCAAGTCTCAGTTATGCTGCGCACAAGCTCATTGACGATGTATTTATAGTCGTAGTCGAAGCTAAGGTTGTTTCTGATAGGCAGACCACCGCCGAGGTCGATCATGTGGAGGCTTTCGCACTGCTTTTTGAGTTCTGCATACGAAGCCAAAGCCTTGCGGAATACGCCCCAGAAGTAGAGGTTATCCTTTATACCACTATCAACGAAGAAGTGGAATAGCTCAAGGTTGACATGAGGGTTGTTCTTAATCTTTTCGTTGTAGAACTTCACAATATCGGATGCGCGAATGCCCAATCGAGAGGTATAATATGCAGCTTGCGGCTCTTCGTCGATAGCCATACGTATACCGATGTTTACACGCTCGCCATTCATCACTTCGAGAAGGCGATCGAGTTCACCCATCGAGTCGAGCACGGTGATGCAGTTCTTGAAACCAAGTTGCTGTATCTCCTTTATTTTCTGGAGATAAAGGTCGGTTTTGAAGCCGTTGTTCAGAATAATAATATCCTTAGAAATGGTGCCCTCTTCGTAGAGTTCGCGCACAATGTCGAGGTCGTAAGCCGATGACGTTTCAAGTTGAACTTGATACTTCAAAGCCTCTTTCACCACAAAACTGAAGTGGCTACTCTTGGTGCAGTAGCAATACTTATACTGACCTCTGTAGCCCTGCGTCTTGATAGCCTTGCTAAAGAGGTTGCGTATACGTTTAATCTGTTCGCCAATCTTAGGTAAGTAGGTTATTTTCAGCGGGGTACCATACTTATCGATGATATATTTAAGCGAAATGTTGTTGAAAAACAGATTCCCATTTTCCAAGTCGAAACCATCTTGAGGAAAATAGTACGTCTGGTCAATAAGGTCGAAATATGTACTTTTCGTTCTCACTAAACCTCTGTTTATAAGTGTAATATAAAGTATAAGATGATTATCAATTCAACCATCCGATGATGGTTTGGCTGCCAACTACGCTCTGCTTCATAGTGGCATCGATTTTAGTGCCAAGAGGTAGATACATGTCTACACGCGAACCAAATTTTATGAATCCCATTTGGTCCGACTGACGCACCTTCTTACCCTCTTCGGCGTAAGTAACAATACGACGTGCCAATGCGCCTGCTACCTGACGAATGAGTATTTGTTGTCCATTAGGTCGTTCTATCAAGATAGAAGAGCGTTCGTTCTCTGTCGACGATTTAGGTAGCCATGCTGCTTGAAATTTTCCGTTGTGATGCTTACAAAACTTTACTACACCACTCACTGGATACCAATTGATATGCACGTTGGTCACCGACATAAATATCGACACCTGCAAGCATCGTGTTTTTAGCACTTCTGGCTCATCGGTTTCTTCTATCACTACCACCGTACCATCGGCAGGAGCCACAATAGCGCCATCGTAGCGCGTAGCTTTTCTGCGTGGACTGCGGAAGAAACTGGTTAGAAACAGCAAGAATGCACCCGTAACTACTAAGATTATCTCTTTGGCAAGTGTGCCCGACACAAACTTGTAGTTAAGTATGTTTATAGCTACAAAAATTATTGATGCTGTAACTATGGTTGTTGTTCCCTCTTTGTGAAGTTTCATCTCTCTAAATTTCTATTGATGAATTAACTATGTGAAAAAGTAGTAAAGTAGACTAACAATAGGCACTGCAAACATAATAGCATCGAAGCGGTCGAGTATGCCTCCATGTCCTGGAAGAAGCGTTCCACTATCTTTTACTTTTACAGAGCGCTTAAACATCGACTCGATAAGATCGCCAGCTGTACCTATCACTGCTACAGACAATCCCGTAATTATAAATATTGCGGTAGACATAATGTCGGTATATATCGACAGCAGATATGCAGCTAACATTGTCAGCACAACGCCTCCCGCAAAACCTTCTATTGTCTTCTTGGGCGATATGCGCTCACAAAGTTTATGTTTGCCTAATGTTACGCCTGTTATGTATGCCCCCGTATCGTTTACCCAAACGAGCACAAACAACAGCACCACTGGTTTCCAATCGTATACTCCATTTTTGAATGCCAAAAGGTTGAATAGTGCAAATGGCAATCCTATGTATATGGTTGAGAGCAGTGTCAATGCTACGTTTTGCAATGGATTCTCGTTTTTGCAGTATAATTCTACTATAAACACTGCCCATATCATCACTACTATAGCAAGTAGGAAACGAGGGTCGTAGTGGTTGAAGTAAATTAGAAACGATAGTGCAAACGAAACCACATTAACGCCAAGCACCGAATAGAAGTGCGGCGACAAGCCTGCTGTACGTATCATGCGGCAGAACTCGTTGGTAGCAAGTGAAACAACACAAACCATTAACATAGCATAAGTAACAGGACCGAGCAAGAGTGCAATTCCTATCACTGCTATGAAAATGATACCTGTTATGGCTCGTTGTATAAAGTTGGACATTTTATTGTTTTCCAATATTCGTTTTCAGTGCACGCAAAAGTACACTTTACAAACTTAAATGGCACACAAAACATTAACCTTTTATCGTCTTCCGAATTTTTTATCGCGGCGTTCGCGTCTGTTACGTGGTTCACCGCTCCAATCTTCGGATTTTTTGCTGCGATGCGAGTCTCTTTTGCGGTCGCGTTCTCTATCGCCTCTGCCAAATGGTTTACTATCTGAGCGACGTGGTCTGCGTCGGCGTTCGCTGTTGTCGCCGCCATCGCGTGGTTGAGCCTGTTCTACAATAAGTTTATAGCCATTAAGCTCTTGACCATTCATAGCCGCTATTATCTGTTCTCCATACTGCGAATCGACCTCAATAAACGAGAAGTTGCGCATAATATCTATGTGACCAATAGCAATTTTCTCTTCTACGTGGCGCATGAAGCCATTCACTATGCTCATCAAATCGCCAGGACGCAAGCGGTCCATCTTACCCATATTTATGAATAGGCGCATGTAGCTACCATCGTTGGCACGTGCTGTGAGCTGCTTGCGGTCGTACACATTGAGATCGGCAGCATTTTGGTAGTACGAGTTGACGGTTTCGAATTCGCGAGCTACAAATTTGTTTATGAGCTCCTCCGACGAGAATTTCGACAATCGCTCCATAATGCCAGGAAGGAATTGTGCTACAGCCGAATTTTCGTCTACTTCTTGTTTCTCTATCTCATCTATGAAATGCTGCAATTTCACTTTACAAACCTCTTCGGCAGTAGGCACAAGACAGCGTTCGAACTTCTTATTCGACATCTTCTCTATCTGACGAATCTTACCAAGTTCGCGACTATGTACAATAGATATACTTACACCTTGCTTGCCAGCGCGCCCAGTACGTCCACTGCGGTGTATATACACTTCAGGATCGTCGGGGAGGTTATAATTTATTACGTGAGTAAGATTATTCACATCTATGCCTCGAGCAGCCACATCGGTAGCCACAAGCAGCTGCAAATGACGCATGCGGAAACGCTGCATCACCATATCGCGTTGAGCCTGCGAGAGGTCGCCATGGAGTGCATCGGCATTATATCCATCGGCAATAAGTTTATCGGCTACATCTTTTGTCTCTTCGCGTGTGCGGCAGAACACAATGCCATATATATCGGGCACAATATCTACAATGCGCTTGAGAGCTAAATAGCGGTCCGAAGCCTTCACTTGATAATATTGATGCTCTACGGTGTCGGCGCCTTGATTGGTTCTACCTATACTTATTTTTATAGGATCGTTCATGTAGCTATTTGCAATTTTAGCTATGAACGGAGGCATAGTAGCCGAGAAGAGCATCGTTTGGCGAGTTTCGGGAGTTTCGGCAAGGATAGTCTCGAGGTCGTCTTTGAAGCCCATATTGAGCATTTCGTCTGCTTCGTCGAGCACAAGCCATCGAATTTCGCCAATGTTAAGACTACCACGATTCATGAGGTCAATCACGCGACCTGGCGTACCCACAACAATATGTGCAGCGCCACGCAAAGCCTTAATCTGTGCGCGAATATCGCTACCACCATAGACAGGTACAATTTGCACACGCTCACGATATTTGGCGAAAGCTGTGAGATCTTTTGTTATTTGCAAACAGAGTTCGCGCGTCGGACATAGCACGAGGGCTTGAGTATGCGCAGTGTGATCGTCGGCCAGTTGAATAATAGGCAAACCGAAGGCTCCCGTTTTACCAGTTCCAGTTTGTGCCAATGATATAACATCGCGACCACCATTAAGAATTTCAGGAATTGAACGCTCCTGCACAGGCGTTGGTTGCTCAAAGCCAAGTTCACCTATGGCTTGAAGCATTTCGGTCGAAAGACCGATTTCTTCAAATTTTGACATCTTGTTCGGTATTGTTATCTCCTTTCACTTTTTCGATATACACCCTTCCTGCCCAGCACCTTTGCCGGCTCTTCTTCGTGACGATTTAATAATCAATACCGAATTAGTGATATGAGATAGTTAAAATTGAGCGCGAAAATAGAGGTATTTCCATTTACTTTGTAAAACATTAACCTTAATTATAGAATATGAGTTTGGTTATCATATTTATGGGAATTCTCTACTTTGTGGGTCATTTACTAACCCACATATTCAATCGTTCGAAAATTCCTGATGTACTTATACTTATATTGTTTGGCATAATAATAGGTCCCGTGTTGTGCTTCGTTACGCCAGAGATGATAGGTTCTGTCGGTTCGCTACTCACTTCGCTTGCTCTTATAGTGATGCTTTTTGAGAGTGGACTCAATATGGAACTCAAAACACTCATTCTGTCGGCACGCCAAGCGCTCAATTTGTCGTTCATATCGTTTATAATGTCGGCAGCTATAGTTTTCTCCATTATGTATTTCGGCTTCGAATACTCATCGTGGGCAAGCGCGCTGACTGGTTTTATCTGTGGAGGAACTTCTTCGGCGGTTGTCATACCTATGGTGCGAGCGCTTAAGGTGAGCAACGAAGCATCGACAATAGCCATTCTCGAATCGGCACTGACAGACGTTTTTTGTATAGTATTTACGCTTGGCGTGGTAGATAGCTTCGACAGTGGCGAATTTGAAATTGGCAAAATCATTGGCAACCTCATTTCTTCGCTCGTCATGGCATCGGTAATTGGGTTGGTGGCTGGTAGTTTCTGGCTTTACCTTATCGACAAAGTACGGAGTTACCCCAACTCGCAATTCGCCACCTTTGCATTCATGTTTATAGTGTATGGCATAGCCGAAAAACTCGACTATAGTGGCGCTATTGCAGCTTTGGCATTCGGCATTGTTATGGGCAACAATGTGGTGGTCTATAGCGTGCTTCGCCGACTCAAAATCACTAAAGCTGCCGTTGGCGTAGTCACCGATGCCGAAAAGGTGCTCTACAAGGAAATTGTGTTCTTGCTGAAGATTTTCTTCTTCATCTACCTCGGCATTTGTATACCATTCAACCAATTGCATCTTGCTCTCATTGCACTATCTATAGTTATTGGTATATATATAATGCGTCCATTCGTAACCAAAATATTTGTGCGCAAACGCACTACGCCATACGATCGCGAGATTCTTTCGGTGATGGTGCCCAAAGGCTTAGCCGCTGCGGTCTTGGCAAGCGTACCTATTCAGCACGGATTGGTAGAAGGTAGCGACGTTCAGACTATTACATATAATATTGTGCTCATAAGTATAATTGTTACTTCGGTCGCCATTCCTCTCATAGAGGACACGCGATTGGGTACTATTTTCAGAAAATTCTTCGTTAGTAAATATGATGATGAAGAGGAGGATTCTGGCAGCACAATGAAACTTCACGTAGACGATTTCACACGATGAGCAAAACTGATATGGTGGTCATTTTGGGCCCTACTGCATGCGGCAAAACCGATTTTGCCGCACACCTCGCTTTGCAACTTGGTGGCGAGATAATAAGTGCCGATTCGCGTCAAGTTTATCGCGGCATGACCATTGGCACTGGCAAAGACTTAGATGATTATATTATTGATAATAAGCACATTCCATATCATCTGATAGATATTGTCGACCCAGGCGAGAAATACAATGTATATCGCTACCAAACTGATTTTTGCGATGCATACGCCGACGTCACTCAACGCGGCAAGTTGCCTATAATGTGCGGTGGATCAGGTCTTTATATCGAAGCTGTACTGAAGGGCTACAAAATGCTGAGTGTTCCGCCCAATCCTGAATTGCGCGCTCAATTAGCCGAAAAAACGCTCGACGAACTTGCACAAATTTTGTCATCTTATAGGCAATTGCACAACAATACCGACACCGACAACCGCCGTCGCGCCATTCGCTCTATCGAGATTGAAGAGTATTACCGACAAAACCCTAAACAAGAGAGCGCGGTACCACCTATCAATTTCACCGTCATAGGTCTTGACATAGATCGCGATTTGCGCCGCGAGAAGATTACTCGCCGACTGAAAGCTCGCCTCGACGAAGGCTTGGTCGATGAAGTGCGCTCGCTGCTCGATTCGGGCATCTCTCCCGACGACTTGATTTACTATGGCCTTGAATATAAATTCGTTACACTATACGCCATCGGACATATCAATTATAACGATATGTATGAACTACTCAATATTGCCATTCATCAGTTTGCTAAGCGTCAGATGACTTGGTTTCGTGGCATGGAGCGCCGCGGCATACATATAAATTGGCTCGATGCTGCTCAGCCAATGGAGACCAAAATTGCGGAAGCTCGCCGCATATTAGGAATTGAAAATTGAAAATTGAAAATTCGAAACTCGTAACTCGTAACTCGTAATTCTATTGCTTACCTACTCCGATTATATAGCCAAACGCTTTGGACACAAGATGCAGAAAATTTCTATCGACGCTGGCTTTACTTGTCCTAACCGCGATGGAACTCTAAGCGTTGGTGGTTGTGCTTTTTGCAATAACAAAACTTTTAGTCCTACATATTGTTCGCCGCAAAAATCTGTTACACAACAGATTAACGAGGGAATTAATTTCTTTTCAATCAAGCACAACGACCTTGGCTACTTGGCTTATTTTCAGTCATATAGTAGTACGTATGGCAACACAGCAGACATTCTTCGTCTCTACAACGAAGCACTCGCCCATCCGCGCATTTCTGGATTGATTATTGGCACTCGCCCCGACTGCATCGCCAACGATTTATTGGCGGAACTATCTACTCTTGCCCAACACACTTACATATGCATAGAAATTGGAGCTGAAAGTATTTATAATGAGACTCTTACAGCCGTGAATCGTTGCCATACGTGGGAACAAACGCAAGATGCAGTAAACCGCGTTGCTGCTGCAGGCATCGATGTCGGATTGCATCTGATTATGGGACTTCCGGGCGAGACTCGCGAGATGATGATGCATGAAGCAGATGTTGTGTCGACTTTGCCTGTTACTATTGTGAAACTTCATCAGTTACAAATAGTTAAAGGCTCTGCCTTCGAGCGTATGTATGCCGAAAATCCTACACATTTCTCGCTCTTCTCTGTTGATGAATATGTCGACTTCTGCGTGAATTTTGTGCAAAGGTTGCGCCCTGACATTGTTGTTGATAGGTTCACCAATCAATCGCCACCCGACTTGGTGATTGCTCCTCGCTGGAACTTGAAAAACTATGAGTTCACTCATCGTGTGGAGCGTAAAATGAAAAATATTGGAATACATAATTCGTAACTAATGAAAGTCGCATTATTACAAATGGACATCGAATGGGCAAATCCAGAAGCGAATATTCAAAAGGCTGAAACGCTCATTCATACTGGCGCAAAGGCCGATTTATATGTGTTGCCCGAAATGTGGAGCACAGGTTTTGCGGTCGACCCTAATGATGCGTATGAAACAGCCGATAGTTTGTCGCTCGCTTGGATGCGACGTACTGCTCACGAACTCAATGCCGCCATTTGTGGCAGTATAATTATTCGTGATGATGATGGTTTTCATAATCGTATGTATTTCATAAACCCCGATGGTTCAGGTAGTTACTACGACAAGAAACATCTCTTCACTTATGGAGGCGAACACAAGCGTCTCATGGCAGGACGAAAGCGCGTGGTGGTTGAGTTTCGTGGTGTGCGATTCTTGATTTTGGTATGCTACGATTTGCGTTTCCCCGTTTTTAGCCGCAACAATCATCAAGATTATGATGCATGTATATATGTAGCCTCGTGGCCCGAGAATAGAATATCGGTATGGAAGACGCTTTTGCAAGCTCGAGCCATTGAAAATCAGAGTTATGTAATAGGTGTCAATCGCGTTGGCAATGATCCTACTTGCCGCTACAATGGTGCGAGTGCTGTTATCGATGCGTATGGGAAAACGGTTGCTGCGCCCGAAGAAAACAAAGAGTCGATGACAATAGTAGAACTCGATTTTGAACGACAAAAGTCGTTTCGACAAAAATTCCCAGTTCTCAACGATGCCGACGACTTTGAGATGTTATGAAATATCGACAACCTACAAAAAAAGAGGGCTGCCGCTAACGCAACAGCCCAATCAATATTTATATAAATACCACTTACAACATTCCTTTAGTGCTGGGTAACTGATAGTTATATATATCGCGACGCACTGCCATTTTTATGCTCTTTGCTAATGCCTTGAAAATGCCTTCAATTTTGTGATGCTCGTTTTCGCCTTCTGCTTTGATATTCAGATTCATACGAGCAGAATCGCTGAGACTTTTGAAAAAATGGAGAAACATTTCTGTTGGCATATCACCAATTTTTTCGCGCTTGAATTCAGCATCGTAAACCAACCAAGGTCTACCGCCAAAATCAAGAGCTACTTGACATAAGCAGTCGTCCATTGGCAAACAGAAGCCATAGCGTTCTATGCCGCGCTTATCGCCCAAAGCTTGACGAATAGCATCACCAAGAGCTATAGCTGTGTCTTCGATAGTATGATGTTCGTCAACATGTAGGTCGCCTTTCACTCTGATGGTGAGGTCGGAGCCCGAATGGCGTCCAATTTGTTCGAGCATGTGGTCGAAGAATCCAAGTCCAGTGTTTATGTTGCATACACCAGAGCCATCAAGATTAATACTTACAAATATATCTGTCTCGTTAGTCTTGCGCTCCACTGTGCCAACGCGTTCCCCTGCGTATATAATCTCGCTTATTTTATCCCACGAAGCCACTTTGCAACAACGATCTATATTGAGCGGCTCATCGTTTTGGCTAATCAAGAGACCTTTGCAACCAAGGTTTTTAGCAAGTTGCATATCCGTCATGCGGTCGCCAATGACGTAGGAGTTTTCCAAGTCGTAGTCGCCCGTCATATACTTTGTAAGCATCGCCGTGCCTGGTTTACGCGTTGGCTTATTGTCGCTCGCATAAGTTTCATCGAAATAGGCATCATCGAACATAATACCCTCATTTGCAAATGTTTGTATCATTTTCGACTCTATTCGATCAAAAACATCACGAGGGTAAGCCGATGTACCCAACCCGTCCTGATTCGACACTATAACTAACTCATAATCTGTATGTTTGCGCAAAAAATACAGATTTCTAATTACGCCAGGCAAGAACTCCAACTCATCAAGCGTATTAACTTGTTCTGTGATAGGTGGTTCCACTATCAAAGTTCCGTCTCTATCGACAAAGATGGCTCTTTTCATAATTAGAATTTTTTCAACTCGTTAATAATAATATTGTTCTCTTCGGGCGTACCTATAGTTATACGCAAGCAATTTTCACATAATACCACATTATGCCTACTACGCACCACACAACCTTTCTCCGCCAATGCTTTATAGATTTTAGGCGCATCGGTAACACGCACAAGCAAAAAATTGGCATCGCTTGGGAAGATATGCTTCACTACGCTTAATGTCGACAATTCTGCCTGCATCTTAGCTCGCTCTTCGAGTAGTATTTTCACCTGTTCGCGCATCTTCCGCTCGTTACTAATAGCCTCTAATATAGCTTTTTGCGTAAGTATATTTACATTGTAAGGATACTTAACTTTGTTGAAGAATGCTATTATATCTTCACTCGCAAATGCCATTCCGCAACGCGCACCCGCCATGCCCCAAGCTTTCGAAAATGTCTGAAGCACAATTAATTGTGGATATTTATCAAGTTCCGTAAGCCACGACTCTTCGCCAGCAAAATCTTGATATGCTTCATCGATAACAACAATGCCATCGAATGCATCAAGAATCTTCTTTATTTCACTGCGATTCAATAGGTTACCGCTCGGATTGTTAGGCGAACATAACCAAATAACATGAGTATGCGAATCAACAGCATTCAGTACAGTGTCGGCACAAAGCGAAAAATCTTCATTAAGTCGCACCGTGCGATACTCTACATCGTTGATGTCGGCACAAACGCCATACATACCATACGATGGCGAAATAGCCACAACGTTGTCCACTTTGGGCTCGCAAAATATCCTGTATATCAAATCGATAGGCTCGTCAGAACCATTACCAAGCATAATTTGCGTTATTCGCACGTTTTTTACACGACTAATCTGCTCTTTCACCGATAGTTGAAGCGGGTCTGGATACCTATTGAAACCATTCGGAAATGGATTCTCATTGGCATCTACAAAAACGCGCGCTTCACCTTTGAATTCGTCACGAGCGCAACTGTATGGTGCCAACTTCCATATATTAGGTCTTACTAAACTTTTCAACTCTTTCATCATCAGTTGTTTATATATATGTATAAATAACTTATTTCACACTTTCGCGGCGCATCTTCATAGCCAATCGGTGCGCATCGAGATGCTCGTTTTCGGCCATAATTTCCACTGTACGAGCTATATTACGTATGCCTTCTGGCGTTATCTCTTGATAAGTCATCTTCTTGCGGAAGCTATCAAGGTTCACACCGCTATAGGCATGAGCGTAGCCACTTGTGGGCAAAGTATGGTTTGTGCCACTTGCATAATCGCCTGCGCTCTCGGGTGTTAGATGTCCAAGGAATAGCGAACCAGCGTTGCATATTCTATCGGCTATCTTATGTGGCTCTGCGGTCTCTATAATCAAGTGCTCTGGAGCATACTCATTTGTAAGATCTATCACCTCATCGAGATTTCTAACCACTATGACACTACTGTGTTCGAGCGACTTAGTCGTCAGTTCAAGACGTGGCAATAGTGCAACTTGGCGCTCCACTTCAAGCATAACTTTATCGGCCAATTCTTCCGACGATGTTATCAATATTGCCTGACTATCAGCTCCATGTTCGGCTTGCGAAAGCATATCGGCAGCCACAAATGCAGCGTTTGCTGTCTCGTCGGCTATCACTTCCACCTCCGATGGACCTGCAGGCATATCTATTGCAACATCACGCAGACTAACTGCTTGCTTTGCAGCCGTTACAAACTGATTTCCTGGTCCAAAAATCTTATAAACCTTAGGAACCGACTGTGTTCCATAGGCCATAGCACCTATTGCCTGAACGCCTCCAATCTTGAATATTTTACTTACCCCAGCCACATGAGCTGCATAGACTACAGCTGGGTTAATCTTGCCATCAATAGCAGGCGGCGAGCATAGCACAATTTCCTTACATCCAGCTATTTGCGCTGGCACTGCAAGCATAAGTACAGTGCTAAAAAGTGGCGCTGTTCCTCCTGGAATATATAGGCCAACTTTTTGAATAGGAACGGCTTTTTGCCAACAGTGCACGCCAGCCATTGTTTCGATGGATGGCAACGGTTGATCTTGAGCAGCATGAAATTTTGCAATATTCTCTTTTGCCGTAAGTATGGCACGCTTCAGATCGTCACTCACAAGAGTTTCTGCTTCAGCTATTTCGGCGTCACTAACAGCAAGCGATTGAAGAGCCACCTTGTCGAACTTCAATTCATACTCCTTAACAGCTTCGTCGCCTCGATTGCGCACATCGTCCAAAACGCCACCCACGATAGCCGACAAATCGCCTCTGTCTATATGTGGTCGCGTTAGAAGCTCTTTCCACTGAGCTTTGCTTGGATATTTTATCAACTTCATTAGAGTATCATTTTTTCTATTGGCATCACCAAAATACTTTCGGCTCCAAGCTGCTTTAGCTTACCTATTATATCCCAAAAATCCTTCTCTGGCACAACCGAGGCCATCGACGACCAACCTTCTGTTTCGAGGCGAGTGATGGTTGGTGCTTTCATGCCAGGGAGCAACGTTGTTGCTTCGGAAATCTTTTCGTTAGGTATGTTGAGCACTATATATTTCTTACCCTCCGCATTCTTATATGAATCGAATCGGAAGAGTATTTCGTTGAGTATTTCTTGTTTCTCGGCACTAATGTTTTTGTTAGCTATAAGTACAGCTTCACTCTTCATAACCACTTCCACCTCTTTGAGGTTGTTGCTTACAAGCGTTGCGCCCGAGCTAACAATGTCGAAAATGCTATCGGCCAAACCAATGCCAGGAGCTATCTCCACCGAACCTGTAATTACATGTATATCAGCCTTCAAACCATTTTTTTCGAGGAAACGTTTCAATATACCAGGATACGAAGTAGCTATCTTTTTGCCATTAAGCCATTTATTCCCAAGTTTATTATACTCCTCCAAGTTGCGCTCTGGAATAGCTATTGAGAGACGACATTTGCTAAAGTCGAGACGCTTGATAATTTGCGCATCCTCTTGACGCTCCTCAAATTCGTTTTCTCCCACTATACCTACGTCGGCCGTACCTCCTGCAACAGCTTGCGGTATATCGTCGTCGCGAAGGTAGAGTATCTCTACTGGGAAATTCTTAGCTGGTACAAGCAATGTGCGTTTAGCAGCATCGATCTTAATACTCGATTCTGCCAACATCGTCATTGTCTCTTCGTAAAGGCGGCCTTTGGCCTGAACTGCAATTCTTAGCATAGTATTATTTTTTATTGTTTTCATACATAAAAAAAGAGGCTTGCCCCGCTAAAGGCAAGCCTCAATGTTCTTTATTTCACCCGTTCGCACATCAAGACCGGCCTACTGTTGTAAGCTATGATGGTGATGATGATGATGAACGTTTAGAATCATATTTCTTATTCTTTTTTGCGCTGCAAATATAACATTCTTTTGTTTGCACAATCGCACTGTGTAAAATTTATATCATTTGTTTATTTTTCATATCGATTGTGCATTCGACACATCTGATAATCTCTTGCAAAAGCTCATGAAACTTATCATGCTGGCACATTTCACAATTTTCTATTGTTAAAATTCTTCTTTATACATATCAATATATTTAAGTTTGTAAACTTGTTTTATAAGCGTATACATATACGCAAAAACATATCAATAACATTATAAACAGCTGAGTAACAACACAAACGCACGCCATCAAACAAACGACAAATAATCACACATAATAATATTCATATGAAAAATTTCTTAACACTTTTAGGGCTATTAGTAGTCTTATGCACTACGAAAGCTTACGCAGAAGTCGACAAGACGAGAATTTTCTCTACGTCGGAAAATACGCAAGTTGAGTTCGCGCCTTACAACCTTATGGCCGAATGCGAATTTATGACTCCAGAAGGCGAAGAAGATGAAATTCGTGTTGCAACAGAATTTTTGCTTTCGGAGAATTACGAGGAATTCAATGATGCGGCAACTTCTTTCCCTTGGGGCTGCAATAAACCGCGAAATTCAGTAAACGGCATTTCTGTCGAAGATACCGAATACTTCGACGCTGCTACCACTCTCAACGAAATTAATTCTGATTTCGGTGGCGATTGGGGCGAACAAGTTGATTACGACTACATTAACTCTTGGCGTACACCTACTTACGAGGAGCTTGATTACATCCTCAACAAACGCCCTAATGCAGCACAACGACGCTACAACCTTTATTTATGGAATGATGGGTTTAAGGGTCTTATGCTTTTACCTGATAACCCAAGCGAAAATTTGCAAGCATTGATTAATCAAAGCAATGTTTTGAATGGCAACGACTTGCATATTGGCGCCGACTCTTCAGCATATTTTCAAGAAGAGGGTGCCATTATCCTCTCGTACGAAAATCATGGAGGCGACAACATTGCAGAATATTACTGGACTGCAACAGGTTACAACGTAGAAGAAGGTATTGGTAACGCTCCACACGAAACGGCTATGGCTTTATCTATAAAAATGGACGAAGAAAATGGTCCTCAAATCGATTTTGTAAATATTGAACGTATACAATCGGCAAAAGTTCGTTTAGTGCGTTCGGCTTATAAAGTCACATTAGTGCCTAACGTTCCTGAGCGAGGCGATACTGCCGTTGGCTACTCGCGTGGTATCGAGGATGTAGTATATATTGATGCAGCACCAAAAGATGGTTTTGAATATTATCACTCATACGATTGTTCGAATTGGGGCTACGCTAATGAGAATTACCTCCATAAAGTTGGTATTCGCTTAGATGGCGCAGAAAGCGATACTACAATTACCGCATTCTATCGTAGCACAAATCAAATTACACTGCGTGTAGAGACCGAAGAAATCTTCCAAGATTCGAATGTCCAAATTCAAGCAACCGATGAATTAGGTATAGCAACGTGGGACTACATTTATGACACTGGTTATACAAGCGTTAAGTCAGGAGAATGGACAAATTATGACTATTTCAACGAAAATGTAGAGAACCCAGACATGTATCATTGCTATGTTAAGTATGGCGTAGGCGATGTTGTCAATTTGCATACACCAGCAACCATTGATATGGAAGTTGAAGTCGAATCAGGTCAAGGAGCAGATGGCGGACAAATCTTCGAAAGAAAAACCGTCACATACGTATTCGACAAATGGGTTGCAACACTTGCTGGCGAAGATTACATAACTGCCGAACAAGCTGCCGACACCATTCTCACATTCACCGTAACTATTCCAGAAGCCACTCCAGAAGTATTGGATTTGGTTGTTACTCCACTATACGTACTAAAACAAGAGATAAAATCAATAGACGAACTTGTAGCAATCACAAGTGGCTTAAACGGCTATGCTAGCGACGAAGAAAACAACTCTTTGGTTGAACTCTCCGACGTCATCACCACAAACAACAATGTGGCCGAAATGACAACAAACGACCTCTATGATAAAGAAGATTCAGAATTGGCCGAGCTACCTAAATTGAGCACCATAACGGGTAAGTTCACTGGTCAATTCATTGCATCAGAAGCCACCATCAAAGATGTGCTTGTACAAATGTCGGGCAGCCTCTTCGAAAACATCGACGCAGAAGCTACTGTTCAAGACCTCATATTCGACAATAGTGCTATATACATAACCGAACAATCCAACAATTGGAAGATTAGCGAAGATGGCGACACACTATTCATTTCGCTTCTTGCCGAAGAAGTAGGTGGCATCGTTGATGGCTTCGCTCTAACTGGTAGAGTGATTATATGTGATGCCCTTCAAAACCAGTTCTCTGGCGAAAACAAGCACATAATACTGAATATCATAGGCGAACTGAAAGAAGGTGCTTCTGTAAATGGCTTCTTCTTCGACTACGAAAAACTTACCGACAACAAGGCTGTTCGCGTACGCGAAGTTCAACCTATTCGTATGGACAATGGTAGCTCGGGCGGAAGTTGCAAAATGGCATCTACCTATTCAGATTTCGGCGTGAAGAAGGTGGTTCTTGACTACAACTACACTGAGGAAGAACTCACAAAGAGCACTCGCACATTCACTGCAGAAGAATTCGCAAGTGGTGCTGTTGCTTATTGGCTCAACTATAGCGGTCCTGGCTACACTGGCGACTACACTGCTAAATGGACTCAAGGTGCTAAATATCCTGTACTCGCCAAGTCGGCTGATAACGCTCTCTACGGCATCAACTATACGTTCAATGGCACTGGCTACGAAGACTACATCACTGCTTTGCCTAAGTTCGCTAATGCTGGTTCTACCGTAACTATAGAATACACCCAAAAGCCAACTTCAATTCGTTTCGATGGCAAAGAACTCGAACTTGGCGAAACAAGTGTAAGCTTCACAATGCCAGCTGCTAATAAGTCGGTTGTCATTACATATCCAACTGCTACGACCTATATAGTAAAATTCCAGACTGCCAATGGCGTCACCATCAAGGAAGAAATTGCTGATGTTACCGAAGGCGAAACTTATACCGCATCTGAGTCGCAGTTGGCTAACTTCGAAAAAGATGGCGCTACATATAAGTACGTTTCAGGCAACGAAGAGAAGGTAGCTGTAAAAGAGGCTTCTCAGAATGTAATTTCTCTCATATTCGAGTCTGTAGTTACTGCCGTTAGCAACATCAAAGCCGATCAGACTAACGATGGTTGCATATACGATCTCCGTGGTGTGAAAATAACCAACCCATCACGCGGCATATATATACAAAACGGAAAACTTATTATTGTGAAATAATCATCGTCACATCAATGTGATAAGGGCAGACCATAAAGGTCTGCCCTTTTTTTTGTGCACGATAGACAACAAAAAAACACGAGCTCAAATAATGAACCCGTGTTGTAAAAAAACAGAAATCAAACTATTTATTTCTTACCAAAGTAGCGATTGAAAAGTGCATAAAATCCGCGACCATGACGAGCTTCATCTTTTGCCATTTCGTGAACTGTATCGTGTATTGCATCAAGGCCGAGCTCTTTAGCACGCTTAGCTATGCGGAACTTATCTTCACATGCTCCTGCTTCTGCATTCATACGTTTTTCGAGGTTCGTCTTGGTATCCCATACTACCTCGCCAAGGAGTTCAGCGAATTTTGCGGCATGCTCAGCCTCTTCGAAAGCGTAGCGCTTGAAAGCTTCTGCCACTTCAGGGTATCCCTCACGATCTGCTTGGCGACTCATTGCCAAATACATACCCACTTCGGTGCACTCTCCGTTGAAATGCGAGGTCAAATCTGAAATCATCTCTGCATCGCATCCTTTAGCTACGCCAAGTTCATGCTCGGTAGGAAATTTCAATGCAGCCGACTCATCGAGCATTTTGAATTTTGATGCTGGTACACCACATTGTGGACATTTTGCTGGAGCCTCATCACCTTCGTATACGAAACCGCATACAGTACAAATAAATTTTGCCATAGTTCTTTGTTTTTGTTGTTATTATATGAGTTATATCATTGATTATCTGCTAATTTAGCAATTACAATATTTACATATACCACGATAAAACACATTAACTCTATTAATTCGAAAACCTTCTATTTCGGTCTTTAGCACAGCTTCAGACCCTTGCACATCGTCGAATCGTAAATCATATACTTTCCCACATTTCTCGCATTTGAAATGAATATGATCCGAGATGTCGCCATCGTAGCGTATCTCTGACTCATCGATTGTGAGCGACTGCACTATGCCTTGCTCCTCAAAGAGTTTCAGCGTGTTATAAACTGTCGTCTTCGATAGAGTTGGCATATTTACAACCAAGTCTCTGTATACTTCTTCTATCGTTGGATGTGTAGCATGTGTAAGCATATATTGCATAATTGCTACTCGCTGCACCGATGGCTTCACATCATGCTTTATAAGTATATCTGCTACATTCATATTGTAATTGTTTCACTTTTGTAATTATTACAAATATGTAGTATTTACATTTCACATGCAATAGTTATGCATATATTTATTATTTGTCTAAATAAAAATCGTGCGTAAGTAACTCAAACTCAGGTGTTAGTTTTCCTGTAGAGTCTTGAAGTGTAAGTGTGTGCTGCACTAATTTTTCTGCTTTACCATTGACGAATTGCATGACTATCCTTTTAGGTTGTTTGCGTTCGGTTGTTCGTATGTAGGTTTCTGAAATCAGATGCAAATTGCTCAATTCGCATAAATATCTTAATTGTTCGCGCGCTTCTGAAGGGACAATCACAGCGAAGACACCATTTACATTTATTAGTCGAGCTGCGGCATCAACAAGATTCTCGTATGAAAGAGATTGCGTATGGCGAGCAGTTGCACGCGCCTCGTCGGGATTGAGAAGCGAATTGCAGAAATATGGAGGATTGGACACTATAAGATCGTATCTGTGGCTTGCTCTATAAATATTTATATCCGATTGATAAATATGTATACGAGAAGCGAACTTCGAATTCGAGGCGTTTTCTTCAGCTTGTTGCGCCGCCTCTTCAACTATCTCTACAGCATCGACAACAGCTTGCGAAAAACGCTGAGCCATCATCAGTGCAACGAGACCAGTTCCAGTGCCAATATCAAGAATATAAGAAGGCTCGTAGGCATCTGCCAACACACCAAGCACTACCCCATCGGTGCCTACTTTCATTGCGCAACGCTCCTGGTTGACAGTGAATTGCTTAAACTGGAAATAAGTATTCGACATAGGCCTATCAGTGAGATATGATACGTTGACACAAGAGGCACACTACAAGCATCAACCAAAGAAAATGTATGCAATGAAAATGGCAGCTACCACACCAGCCAAGTCGGCAAAAAGGCCACAAGGGACAGCGTAGCGAGTCTTCTTTATGCCCACCGAACCGAAATAAACTGCAATTATGTAGAAGGTGGTATCGGCAGCACCTTGGAATATGCATGAAAGTCGCCCCACGAACGAGTCGGCACCAAATTGTTGCATCGATTCGATCATAAATCCACGAGCTCCAGAGCCACTCAAAGGTTTCATGAACGCAGTTGGCAGCGCATCGACAAAGCGCGTGTCGGACAGAAATATTGCGAAGAAATTGCGTAGTCCATCAATAATAAAACCTAATGCTCCCGACGCTCTAAACATACCTACAGCAACTAAAATAGCTATAAGAAAAGGTATGATTTTTATAGCCGT
The DNA here is from genome assembly GCA_015061285.1 of Bacteroidales bacterium. GTDB lineage: Bacteria > Bacteroidota > Bacteroidia > Bacteroidales > Marinilabiliaceae > W3P20-009. The sequence continues at coordinate 34,910 of SUWW01000023.1, forward strand.
GTTGAATCCGTCTTTGGCACCTTCGATGAAAGAGTCGTAGACATTGACCCTTTTCACAGCAGCCATAACTACGAAAATGGCTATTATACCTACCAAGATTACCGATGAAACAATCTTGGACCACTTCTCGAGTTGCGCCGAATCCATCGACGATGCGCCCCAAAGCATTAATCCTATTATGCTCGAAATGCCAAGTATGTAGGCAAGAGTAACAGGATGCAAGAGGTTTATCTTTTGTATAATAGAGACCATTATAAGTCCCGCCAACGTAGAGAAAAATGTAGCAAGAAGCAATGGCAAAAAAATGTCGGCAGGATTAGCAGCGCCACACTGCGTGCGATAAGCCATTATAGTTATGGGAATGAGCGTAAGCCCCGAAGTATTGAGCACAAGGAACATTATCTGCGCATTGGAGGCTGTTTTTTTGTCGTTGTTGAGCTCCTGCAATTGCCCCATAGCTTTCAAGCCCATTGGTGTTGCAGCATTGTCGAGGCCTAGCATATTGGCTGACAAGTTCATCATAATAGAACCAAACACAGGGTGACCCTTAGGTATTGAAGGAAAGATGCGCGTGAAAAAAGGCGATACAAGCTTAGAGAGCACATTCACAGCGCCTCCAGCTTCGCCTATACGCATTATTCCGAGCCATAGCGTAAGTACTCCTGTTAGGTATAATGATATTTCGAATCCGTTGCGTGCTTGGTCGAATGTCTGATTAACAATGTCTTGCATAACGAACCATTCGCCGCAAAAGATTCCGCGCAGCAATGCTATTACGAACGCAGCTACCACAAAAAATATCCAGATGTAGTTGAGAGCCATTTAATTGTACGTATTTATTTTACAGATTTTCGAAACACAAAATAAGTGTATCGTTCGTAAATAAAATAGAACACAGACAACACAGATTGCAAGAGATTCAAAAGATATATAATCTGCAGAAATCCCGTTCAATCTGTGTTATCCTTTAGTTTAGACATCAAAAGAAAAAACATAACAGGAATGTTAGATTTGAAACAAAAACTAGATGTCTAA
>SUWW01000007.1 GCA_015061285.1 Bacteroidales bacterium
CAACACCCGAAAGTTTGCTGCTTAATTCCTGTGGCTATTTTTTTTGAGAAAATGTTTGGATATAACCTATAATACTGCGTTCTCAGTGCGAGAACAACATTCGCAAGCATCTGTGTTCTCAGTGCGAGAACTACATCCACAAACTTCTGTGTTCGTAGTGCGAATTGTACTGCGAAGTAGTTAATATATACTAAAATAGCCCCTAATCTTTATACACAAAAAACTTCTTTGCTTTTCAGTGCTGCAAAATCTATCTTTGCCGCGCCTTTTGATGGGCACTTTTTTACCAAAAAACAGATACTCAATGGGTAAGCATTTTGCAGAATATAAAGGGTTGAATCTCTCGGAGATCAATCGCGAAGAGCTTGAAAAATGGACTGCTTCGCGTAAATATGGCGAAGGCCTCAAAGAGCGTGAAGGCGCACCTGAATTTGTATTTTTCGATGGCCCTCCCTCGGCTAATGGTATGCCTGGCATCCATCACGTGATGGCTCGTACCATAAAAGACTGCATTTGCCGTTATAAGACGCAAAAAGGTTTTCACGTCAGCCGCAAAGCTGGTTGGGATACCCACGGTTTGCCCGTTGAACTGAGTGTAGAAAAGTCGCTTGGCATTACCAAAGAAGATATTGGCAAGAAGATTTCAGTAGACGACTACAACGACGCATGCCGCAAGGACGTGATGAAATATATTGGTGAATGGACTAAGCTTACTCACCAAATGGGTTATTGGATCGATATGGACGACCCATACATAACCTACGACAACCGATATATAGAATCTTTGTGGTGGCTTTTGAAGCAGATGTACACCAAAGGCTACCTATATAAAGGTTACACCATTCAGCCATATTCGCCAGCTGCTGGTACTGGCCTTTCGAGCCATGAGCTCAATCAGCCTGGTTGCTATCGCGATGTGAAAGACACCACAGTGACAGCAATTTTTGATGTTGATGCCAACAGAGCCGAAGTGAAGAAGCTCGACCCTAAAGGCGAACTTGCGCAATGGGGTAAACTCGCGTTCATCGCGTGGACCACAACACCTTGGACCTTGCCGTCGAACACTGCGCTCTGCGTTGGTCCGAATATCGACTACGTGGCTGTGCAAACCTTCAACCCATACAACGGCGATAAGTTGACCGTAATTATGGCTGAGGCTCGTTTGAAAGCATACTTAGCTGGCGACGAACTCAATTCTATTGCCGACATGGAGGCTTTGGATATTGAAAAAGTCGATGGCAAGAAGCTTCCTTACCACATAGTAGCACGCTACAAAGGCACCGATTTGATTGGTATTAACTACAAACAACTTATGCCATGGGTGAAACCATGCGAAAAAGTTGACGACCTCGCAGCAGATTATATAAAGAAATATGCAGCCGAGCATTCTGAGAAATGTTTCGCTTTCGGAAAAGACTCATTCGTAGAAATTAGCGAGAAGGCTTTCCGCGTAATTGGTGGCGACTACGTTACTACAGAAGATGGTACTGGTATCGTACATATTGCACCTACCTTCGGTGCCGACGACGCCAAGGTTGCTAAAGCTGCCGAAATACCAGATTTGTATATGATTAACCAATTGGGCGAAACTCGTCCTATGGTTGATATGACTGGTAAATATTACATAGTTAGCGAGCTAGCCGATTCGTTTGTAGAGAAATGCGTAAACGTTGATGCTTACAGCGCACATGCAGGCGATTTCGTAAAGAATGCATACGCACCTAAATACAACGAAGGTGGTAAATACAATGCCGAAGCAGCAGCTAAAGACGACGATTTGAATATTGTTATGTCGCTCGAGATGAAGAAGAGCGGCACGGCATTCAAGATAGAGAAACATGTCCACAACTATCCGCACTGCTGGCGTACGGACAAACCAGTCATCTACTATCCACTCGATAGCTGGTTTATTCGTTCTACCGCTTGTCGCGAACGAATGATGGAACTCAACAAGACCATCAATTGGAAACCAGAGTACACAGGTAGCGGACGTTTCGGCAAATGGCTCGAAAACCTCAACGATTGGAACCTCTCGCGTTCACGTTATTGGGGTACTCCACTCCCAATTTGGCGCAACCGCGACACTCGCGAAGAGATTTGCATTGGCTCGCTCGAAGAACTCTTTGCCGAAATAGATAAGTCGGTTGCTGCGGGCTTTATGAAGAGCAATCCTTATAAAGACAAAGGTTTCGTGCCTGGCAATATGGCAAAAGAGAACTACGAAAAGATAGATCTTCACCGTCCGTACGTAGATGATATTATCCTCGTTTCGCCATCGGGCAAACCAATGAAGCGCGAAACCGACCTTATCGACGTTTGGTTCGATTCGGGAGCTATGCCATTTGCGCAATATCACTATCCATTCGAACACAAGAACGATCTGCCTTTCCCAGCTGACTTCATTGCAGAAGGCGTCGACCAGACACGCGGTTGGTTCTACACTTTGCACGCCATAGCTACAATGTGTTTCGATAGCGTAGCATTCAAAAACGTTATCTCTAACGGCCTTGTGCTCGATAAGAATGGCAACAAGATGTCGAAGCGACTTGGCAATGCCATTAATCCATTCGAAGTTATGGATAAGTATGGTGCCGATGCCGTACGTTGGTATATGATAACCAACTCGCAGCCATGGGATAACCTCAAGTTTGACGTAGATGGCGTCGACGAAGTAAAACGCAAATTCTTCGGAACACTCTATAATACATATTCATTCTTCGCACTTTATGCCAATATCGATGGCTTCACTGGTAAAGAAGCGCAAATAGAGTTGAATAAGCGCCCCGAGATAGACCGTTGGATAATCTCGCTCCTCAATACACTTGTTGCAGAAGTTACCGATGCATTCGAGGCTTACGAGCCAACGCGCGCAGGACGTGCAATTCAAGATTTTGTTATGGAGAACTTGTCTAACTGGTATGTGCGCCTCAATCGTAAGCGTTTCTGGGGCGGCGAGATGGACGAAGACAAGTTGGCAGCATATCAAACATTATATGAATGCCTTGTGAAGGTGGCAGAGCTTTCTGCTCCTATCGCGCCATTCTTCACTAGCCGTCTATATCGCGATTTGACAGGTGCTGATGTGCATGCTTCTATCATGCCAGAAAGCAATGCAGCGCTCATCGATAAAGATCTCGAGCAGCGTATGTATTATGCGCAGGCAATTTCTTCGATGATATTGGCACTCCGTCGCAAAGTATCTATAAAGGTTCGTCAGCCACTACAAAAGGTGATGATACCTATACTCGATACACAGTTCAAACAACAGCTTGAATCGGTTAAGAATCTCATACTTACGGAAGTAAACGTAAAAGAGATGCAACTTCTCACCGATACAGAAGGCGTATTGGTGAAGAAGATAAAGCCGAACTTCAAGACGCTTGGTCCTAAGTATAGCAAGTTGATGAAGCAAATAGCTGCAGCAGTGTCGCAAATGTCGCAGCACGACATAGCACAATTCGAGCGTGATGGTGCTTTTGTCTTGAATATTGCGGGAGAAACGATTAACTTAGAACCTGAAGACGCAGAGATAACCTCAGAAGATATTCCAGGTTGGCTTGTTGCTACCGAAGGCAAACTCACAGTGGCACTCGACATAGAAATATCGGAAGAACTTCGCGAAGAGGGTATCGCGCGTGAGTTGATTAACAGAATACAAAACTTACGTAAAGACTCAGGATTTGAAGTAACAGATAAAATAAAGATACAAATCAAGAAGGTTGAGGCTATCAATAAGGCCATAGAGCATCATGCAGCATACATAGGACAGCAAACCCTTGCTACAGACGTTACTTTGGTGGACGACCTCGATGCCAATACTGCATTAGAAGTCGAGATTGATGAGCAGACAAAGACCTTCGTCCAAATTTCCAAATAACCCATCAGCCATAGGAACAAAAATCTGCAAATGACGAAAGTGACTTAAGCTGAGTAAATCCCTACTGATATGGCAGAAAAAACACGCTATTCAGACGAAGAACTCCAGGAGTTCAAGACACTGATTCTCGAGAAGCTCGAGAAGGCAAAGAGAGATTATGAGACATTTAAGAATGCCATTACGCATGGTGACGAAAACGACACGCAGGACACCTCGCCTACGTTCCACGTGCTCGAAGAAGGAGCAACGGTGCTTTCGAAAGAGGAGGCAGGTCGTTTGGCGCAACGTCAGCAGAAGTTTATAAACAATCTGCAAGCGGCACTCGTAAGAATCGAGAATAAGACTTATGGAATCTGCCGCGAAACAGGTAAGTTGATACCCAAAGAGCGCCTAATGGCTGTGCCTCATGCAACGCTTAGCATAGAGGCTAAGGAGAAACAGAATTAATAATATTAATATCACATACAACCGATTAATCCAAAACACGGATTAGTCGGTTGTTTTAGCTAAAAATATCTACACGAAGTTCAAAAATGAAAAAGAACGCCATCATTGCAAGCTCAGTAATATTTATTGTTTTATTGTTGGACCAAATAGTTAAGTTTTGGGTTAAGACACATATGATGCTTGGAGAAGAATTCTGCGTATTGGGCGAGTGGTTTCGCATACATTTCGTAGAAAACAATGGTATGGCATTCGGCATGGAACTTTCGGGCAATATAGGCAAAATACTACTATCGGGATTTCGCATAATTGCAGTTGTGGTTATAGGTTGGTTTCTTGTTGGGTTGTGTAAAAAAAGTACCGACAAACTACTGATTACTTGCATAGCTTTGGTGTGGGCAGGTGCAGTGGGAAATATAATCGACTCTGTGTTCTACGGCGTGATTTTTGATTCGAGTTGGGGGCAAATAGCACAATTGTTGCCAGAGAATGGCGGATATAGCACATGGCTTCATGGGCGCGTGGTGGATATGTTCTATTTTCCGCTCATTGATGGTCGCTTCCCGGAATGGATGCCTATTTGGGGCGGAGAAGAATTCATATTTTTCCGACCTGTTTTCAATTGTGCCGATGCTGCAATTTCTGTTGGTATTGTTTTGTTGCTTATCTTTCGTCACGAAGAACTCAGCAAAAGCATATCTGCAGAAAAGAGTAGAGAAAAGAGTTTAGAGTAAGCAATATGATTAAATCAAAAGGCTGATAATGAAAATAATACGCACATTAATAATTATATTCATACTTACGTATGCAACTACTAACAGCCTCGCTCAAGATGGCGAATTAGCTCCGTCGTTTACTCTAAATGATTACACCGAACTTGCGCAAACTATCACCAAAGGCGCAAAATCACCATACGATAAATGTAAAGCTATATACGTATGGCTTACTGAAAATATTACCTACGACCCCAATTGTATAGGCAACACCGCTGACCTTTGCTACAACATGAAGCGAGGTACAAGCAATGGCTTTAGTGATTTCTTTTATCATCTTGCCAACATAGTTGGCGTTCCTTCGAGCATAGTAACAGGCAACTATAAGGATTTCAAAGGCATGGCAAAGCACGTCCATGTATGGATAGCTGCCGATGTTGGGCGCAAAAATCCTATACTTATCGATGCTGCTCTTGGCTCAGGTTTCTTCAAAAACAAAACTTTTGTGCGTTCGGCTACCATGCAGTGGTTCGATGTCGATCCGTATAAAATGATATTTACACACATGCCTCATTCGCTTCGTTTTCAGCTCGTTGGCGATCAGGTGCTCTATTCGCAGTTTGAAGCACTTACGGCTTTTGAACCTGGTATGTTTTCGAATGGAGCTAAAGCTTCCGATGTGTTAAGCAAGAGTTTGAATGGCACATTTGAAGTTCCTAATATCTATAGTGGATATGACAATTTTCTACGTCTTCGCGAGTTTCCTCTGACTAAGAAACTTCACATTGGTACTACATATACATTTGAACTCGAAAAACTCGCTGATAACGAGATATACATCGTAAATAATGTGATAGACCCATCTAAGAAGTGGACTTGTGATGGAAAGGTATGCCGTATGTCGTTCATGCCAACACGAGCAGGAAAGCTTACGCTTTGCGTGAAAACTAATGGTAAATATGCCGTTGTTTTGGCCTATGAAGTGCCCACAGCGTCGCAACAAGAGCTAACCAAGGCAGCTAATACAGATCCATATTCATTGCCCGAAGTTCAGAGTCGTGTGAATGTTAATAGAGCTCTGCTCGAAAAGCATGGTGTAGATGGCAAAAAGCTTGTGGCGCTGATAAATAGCGGTGTCGTCGGCGATACACTGCCGATAATCAACCCAGCAGATGGGCTCGACTTTACCATTGTTGATGTGCCAATGACGTATCATTTGAAACCCAACAAGTCGTATAGATTCTGCATCAAGCCAATGGCGGGAGCGCAATATGCGGTTGTGGCAAATGGTAGAATATGGTTCAAAGATTGGCAAACCAACTCCGATGGCTCCATTTGGCTAAATGCTACCACACCGCCATCGGGAGCAAGCATGTCGCTATTTATAAAACCTGCTGGAGCAAAGAGCTTTATGTCGTGTATGTCGTATACGCTAAAGTGATAATTAATATACTAAATGATAAATGTAATAGATACCACCATCGAAGGTGTAAAAATCATAGAACCACGCATCTTTGGTGATGCGCGTGGATATTTTTTTGAATCGTTTTCGCAACGAGAATTTGAAGAAAAAGTTTGTCGTACCACATTTGTGCAAGACAATGAAAGCAAGTCGATAGCTGGCGTAGTGCGTGGATTGCATTTTCAAAAACCACCATTCACGCAGAGCAAACTTGTGCGTGTGGTGCGTGGGGCAGTGCTCGATGTGGCTGTGGATATTCGTAAGGGTTCGCCTACATACGGGCAGCATGTTGCTGTTGAACTCACTGAAGATAATCATCGCCAATTCTTCGTACCTCGTGGCTTTGCGCATGGCTTTGCTGTGTTGAGTGATGAGGCTATTTTTCAATATAAATGCGATAACTACTATGCTCCACAAAGCGAAGGAGCAATAGCATGGAACGACCCGGCGCTCGGTATAGATTGGCGTGTGCCAACAGAAAACAGAATCCTATCCGAAAAAGATATGCATCATCCGCTATTGGCCGACCTCGATTCGCCTTTCGACATTAACGTAAGTTTGTATTGATATTACACGCGATAAGAGAATGAATATATTAGTTACTGGAGCCAACGGACAACTCGGTAATGAGATGCGCATCGTAGCAGCAAACTCTACCGACAAATACATATTTACCGACGTAGCAGAACTCGACATTACTAATCTCGACGCCATAAGAAAAATGGTTGCCGACGAAAAGGTTGGTGCTATTATCAACTGTGCAGCCTATACCAATGTCGATAAAGCCGAAGACGATGAGGCTTTTTGTAAGAAACTAAACGCCGATGCTGTAAATAATTTGGCTGTTGCAATGAAAGAGGTCGATGGCTTGCTTGTGCACGTCTCAACCGATTATGTGTTTGGCGGCGACCCTTATAACACTCCATGCAAAGAGGATCAGAAGGGTACGCCTACGGGTGTTTATGGACGAACGAAACTATTAGGCGAACAAAATATTTTAGCATCTGGTTGTAAGTATATAATTATACGTACAGCGTGGCTCTATAGCGAGTTTGGCAAAAACTTCGTTAAGACGATGCTCAACCTAACAGCAACTAAGCCGGAGCTAAAAGTCGTGTTCGATCAAGTTGGCACTCCAACTTACGCCCTCGACCTTGCAAAAGCTATTTTCGATATTGTAGAGAATCGTAAATATGAAGGCAAGAGTGGTATTTACCATTATAGCAACGAAGGCGTATGCTCGTGGTTCGATTTTACTAAAATGATAGCCGAAATAGCAGGCAACACCTCGTGTGATGTTCAGCCATGCCACTCTTCGGAATTCCCAAGCAAAGTGGTACGCCCCAGCTATTCGGTGCTCGATAAGACAAAGATTAAGCAGACTTTTGGCGTAAAGGTTCCATATTGGACCGATTCACTGCGTGTGTGCATGAAGAATATTATGTCAGATACTTTGTAAAAGGTGTGAAGTTTATGATAAGAAGACTTTTAGTAGCAGCAATCAAATTATTATTTGGTGTATGCATACTGATATACACAGCGTTTATCTTGAATAAACTTTTCGGTTTAGATGAGAATTTTCCTGCCATAAACAATTTCTTAGCGGCAATAGCTGATATTCCGATTCCGGGTGTGGGAACTGTTGGCGGAGTTGTTATACTCGTAGTTGGAGGTCTTACATTATCTGGCGCATTTGATGAGTAGTTTATATAAAAATATGTTGCTATTATGACACAATTCAAACGAAACATAGTGATAACAGGCGGTGCCGGCTTCATAGGTAGCCATGTGGTTCGCCTCTTTGTAAATAAATATCCTGATTATCGAATCATTAATCTTGATAAACTGACCTACGCTGGTAATCTTGCCAATCTCAAAGACATTGAGGGTAAGCCGAACTACGAGTTTGTCAAGATGGACATCTGCGATTTCGAGGCATTCTCGCGTTTGATGGCTGAGAAGAAGATTGATGGTATTATTCACCTTGCAGCCGAAAGCCATGTCGATCGCTCGATAAAAGATCCATTTACCTTCGCTCGCACCAACGTGATGGGTACGCTTTCGCTTCTCCAAGCTGCTAAACTCTATTGGGAGAGTTTGCCAGAGAAATATGAAGGTAAACGCTTCTATCACATTTCAACCGATGAGGTTTATGGTGCATTGCAGCTCACCAACCCCGAGGGCATCGAGTCGCCATTCACTACCACAGCTTCGAGTGCCGAGCATCACCATGCATATGGCAAAGATTTCTTCTTGGAAACAACCAAGTATAATCCGCACTCGCCATATTCGGCATCGAAAGCTTCGAGCGACCACTTTGTGCGTGCTTTCCACGATACCTATGGTATGCCTACCATTGTCACAAACTGTTCGAACAACTATGGTCCCTATCAATTCCCGGAGAAACTTATACCGCTATTTATCAACAATATACGTCATCGAAAGCCACTACCAGTCTATGGCAAGGGTGAGAATGTGCGCGACTGGCTCTATGTAGAAGATCATGCACGCGCCATCGACGTTATTTTCCATAACGGCAAAGTGGCTGAGACATACAACATTGGCGGCTTCAACGAGTGGAAAAATATCGACATCATCAAGGTAGTTATAAAGACCGTCGATCGCCTACTTGGACGCAAAGAGGGCGAAGACCTCGACCTCATCACCTACGTTACCGACCGTCTTGGACACGACGCTCGCTACGCTATCGATTCGCGCAAACTGCAAGCCGAACTTGGTTGGGAACCTTCGTTACAGTTTGAAGAGGGAATAGAGAAGACCGTGCGTTGGTACCTCGACAACCAAGAGTGGATGGACAACATCACCAGCGGCGAATACGAGAAGTACTACGAGTCGATGTATGGAAATAGGTAAATTGAAAATTGAGAGTTGAAAATTCAGAATATGAGAAGTGTTATATTATTATTACTAGCTACCCTACTATTTACAGAGCCTATTAACGCAGCCAAAAAGCCCTATACCCTTAAGAATGGCGTATTGACAATCTTACAAGATGTTCCATTGACAGGAATAAGTACGCCATGGCGACAGAAACGATGGGAAATAAAGAGTGTGGTAGTTGCTGAGGGTGTAACCAAGATTGACAATTTTACATTCTATGAGCTTAGAAGTGTAACAAACATTCAGATTTCAAGTACTGTTCAAACTATAGGGGCAGAATGTACATTTGGTGGATGTGACAAGCTACAAAGTATAACTGTATCGCCTAATAATCCATACATTTATGATATAGATGGTAAGATTATCTATACAAAAGACAATACAAAGCTATTAGCATCTTTGCCATTATTAAGCGGACATCTGACGTTACCCGAAGGTCTCACTACAATTTGCGATTTTGCACTTATAGATACTCAAATTGATGCTATTGACATACCCGAAAGTGTCACTAAAATTGGAAGGTTTGCGTTGTCAGGTTGCAATAATTTGAAAGAGGTAAAGCTTCCTTCGAAGGTAAAGAACATAGAAGAATATACATTCAGGGAATGTTCAAATCTCGAAAAAATCGAATTCTCTCCGGAGTTGACATCTATAGAATACGGTGCATTTTCTGGTACGAACATCGAAGAAGTAACAATACCAGCAACTGTTTCCCATATGGATAAATTTGCTTTTGGCAGTTGTAAGCGTTTGCGCAAAATAACATACAATAGCGTAAAATGTAACACAGAAAGTACTGATAAGTATCGCAATGAAGGGAAGGTCTTTGCCAATGTTGCATCTCTCAAAGAGTTTATTATTGGTGAAAGTGTTCGAGAAATACCTGCAGATCTTATAAGTGGAGAAACTACCATTGGTGAATTGGTCATACCTTCAACCATTAAAAGTATAGGAGCTAGAGCCTTTAGCCATTTGAAAGGCGTGCGTCGTGTAATACTTCCTGAGAGTATTACTGAGATAGCAAAAGAAGCTTTTGCTTATTGTTCTGATTTGCAAGAAATAGAATTACCACAAAATGTCACGACAATATCGGATGGCGCTTTCTCTAATTGTAAATCACTGAAGAGAATCTACTTGCCAAACAATCTTAGATCTATTGGTAAATATGCCTTTTCGAATTGCGATTCTATAACAAAAGTAGAAATACCATCTAGTGTTGAACACATAGGCGAAATTGCTTTTCGAGATTGCAAAATGCTAAAAACAGTACGATTGAATGCACCAAATTGCATTGCTGAAAGAGGTTCTGGCTTTGGCGAGTATATATTCTCACATTGCCCTAATCTTGAAAACATCATTTTTACAAGTAATGTAAAAGTTATACCTCAATATTTCTGTAGCGAGACCAATATTCGTTCTATTGAAATTCCTGCAAGTGTGGAAGAGATTAGCGATGGTGTGTTCGTTGATTGTAAAGAATTAGAAAGCATACAATTGCCACAAGGCTTACAAAAAATAGGCGCTGGTGCATTGGGTGGATGTGAAAAATTAGAAAGCATAACCATACCTGAAAGTGTTACATATTTAGGAGAAATGGTAATTTCTGGAATTGACAATTTGAAATATGTTAAGATATTGAATCCAAAAATCGAACATTCAATGGGTTACAAGACGTTTACCAATGTACCGAATTGTACTCTTATCATCCCGAAAGGTTCAAGAGATAACTTCGATCCCATATACTACGTAGTAAAAGAGATTGTTGAGGAATAATCAAACATAGGACATTAATACTATTGAAGGCTGTCATATCGTGGCAGCCTTTTGTTTTATGTATATAAAATTAGCGGCACCCTAATTCGTACTTAGGAATGCCGCCAAGGAGAAGGAGAATTGTATGAAATTGGATACGGTTTTATTCTCTGATCTATTTTGCTTATATGCTATACCTCTATTTCTAATAAAACACTAATCATATCTCGCTTCTACTTTATACTCTTAACTTTCAACTTTTACCTTTTACTTTCAACTCTACTCTCTCCTCTTTACTCTCTCCTCTATTAGTTATAAGCTGTTTCGCCATGTTCGTAGATATCGAGACCTTCTTCTTCTACGCGAGGTTCAACGCGCAAACCTTTGAGTTTGTTTAGCGTGAGGAATATCACTGCACCTATTGCTGCTGCCCATGCACCTATCACTACAGCGCCAAACAACTATGGTCCATATCAATTCCCGGAGAAACTTATACCGCTATTTATCAACAATATACGTCATCGAAAGCCACTACCAGTCTATGGCAAGGGTGAGAATGTACGCGACTGGCTCTACGTAGAAGATCATGCACGCGCCATCGACGTTATTTTCCATAACGGCAAAGTGGCTGAGACATATAATATTGGCGGATTCAATGAGTGGAAAAATATCGACATAATCAAAGTGGTGATTAAGACCGTTGATCGTCTGCTTGGTCGTCCCGAAGGTGCCGACATGGACCTCATCACCTACGTAACTGACCGTCTTGGTCACGACGCTCGTTACGCTATCGATTCGCGCAAATTGCAAGCTGAACTTGGTTGGGAGCCTTCGCTACAGTTCGAAGAGGGCATTGAAAAAACCGTGCGTTGGTACCTCGACAACCAAGAATGGATGGACAACATCACCTCTGGCGAATACGAGAAGTACTACGAGTCGATGTACGCTAATCGTTAGAAGCATAAATATCTGAAGCATTATAACCACCATTGGGTGATTATAGATAAGAAAAAGGGCTGCCCGAAGAAGTTTTGGACAGCCCTTCGCTTTATAGGTGTATTATAAAGCGTTATTTACTGAGTGCTATTACAATATTCTTAGCCAAATCGGCAAAAGCTTTTCCTACAATGGAATTTGTATCGAGAGCAGCCGGAGCACCATTATCGCCGCATTCGCGAATGCTTTGAACAATAGGAATTTGCCCGAGAAGCTTAGTCCCCATTTTGTCGGCGAGGTTCTTAGCACCATCTTTCCCGAATATGTAATATTTATTCTCTGGAAGTTCTTCTGGCGTAAACCAAGCCATATTCTCTACAATACCAAGAATAGGCACATTCACCTTTTCGTTAGTGAACATATCTATGCCTTTCACTGCATCGGCAAGTGCGACTTTTTGTGGCGTACTTACTATTACAGCTCCTGTCAATTTCAGTAAACCGACAAGTGTGATATGTATGTCGCTTGTTCCTGGAGGCATGTCAATGAGAAGATAGTCAAGTTCGCCCCAATCGCCTTCACTCAATAGCTGGCGAAGAGCATTAGTAGCCATAGCACCACGCCAAACTACCGCACTCTGTGGGTCGACAAAATAGCCGATAGAGAGCATCTTAATACCATATTTTTCAACAGGCGTAATCAAGTCGTGGCCTTCGGTGGAATTGGGCGATAGTGTTGGTCGAGCATCTTCAGTACCAAACATAATAGGCACAGATGGACCAAAAATATCAGCGTCGAGAAGACCTACTTTGTAGCCAAGTTTTGCAAGAGCAACAGCCAAATTAGCAGTAACCGTAGATTTGCCCACGCCACCTTTGCCAGAAGCAATAGCAATAACATTTTTGACGTCCGGAAGTATAGGTCGCTCTGGAGCAGCCTCACGCTTACGTATCTTTACATAAATATTGCCTTCTATCTCTACATCGTCGCCAGCTTCGCGATGAACAGCTTCAATGCACTGACGTTTTATAATGTTTACGAGAGGATCGTTGGGGCGGTCGAAAATAAGACTAAAACTTACGCGGCGTCCATTGATGCGAATGTCGTCTTCCACCATATCAAGATCTACAATATTTTGCTTCTTCTCTGGGTGAATCACCGTTCGGAGCGCATCGAGAATAAGTTTTGGGTATAATTCCATCTATTATATCTATTTATGTACTTGTTATTCAGTTGGTTATTTCTCTTGAGCACCATAGCCAACGCTATGATATGTGTCTCGTTCAATCTCTACCGTTGGTTCGATAAGAGTTCTATGAGGCATTGAGAATTTTATGTACTTAATATCAAGACCATAGTTGAGCCATTTTTGCTCGTAGTATGTCTTTATGCTAAGTATGTCGTTGTTGGATAGTGTTTTATATAGGTTGTTAGTTGCTATTTCGGGTGTTATAGCATTAGCCTTGAGCATCTCTTCGGTGTAGCGAAAAAGGAAGTTGCTATCTGTTTTGAGGTGTATACTGCCATTGTTGCAAAGCATTTTGGTGTATAGAGATAGCATTTTGGTGCCAATGAGACGTTTGCGAGGTTTTGCCATTTGAGGGTCTGGGAAAGTGAGCCATATTTCATTAATCTCGTCTGACTCAAAAAATCGGTCGATGAGTTCAATACGAGTACGTATGAAAGCAGCATTTGTCAGATTCTCATTGGCGGCTTGAGTAGCGCCATCGTACATGCGAGCACCTTTTATGTCGACTCCAATAAAATTTTTATTGGGAAAGAGGTGCGCAAGTCCAACGGTGTATTCGCCCTTGCCACAACCGAGTTCAACAACAATAGGATTGTTGTTATGGAAATAATTCTCGCGCCATTTGCCTTTGAGTTCGAAATCGTGTTCTACGAGTTGCTCGAAATTTCCTTGGAAGACATTTTCGAGCAGTGCCATTTCGGCAAATTTTCGCAATTTATTTTTCGCCATCTTGCTCAGAATGGAAAATACGTAAACCAATACTATGTATGCCTTGCACTTCATCGGCGCGCATGCCTTGCGTCAATCGGAAAGTGTAGCAGCCTGGTAGGCGAAACCGATTGTGCATGCGATATGGACAACGCACAGAATAGAGACTGCCCCAACCAGCACCATACCAAGTGCCGTCAGGTTCGGCGATGAAGCATTCGAGAGTGTCGCGAACCATATCGCCATCAGGCGAAACGAGATCTATGAAGAGCCACAAATTAGCGTATGGATAGTTGCTTTGATGACGCATCTGTACCCATATATCGTAATAGGAAACGGTGTCGTCGATCTCGGCACGAAAAACGGCAAGCGAATCCATGTTCCATCCTTTGTCGGGCAAGGCGATATATTCGTTATAAACATCGCGTTGGTTGCAAGCCGTAAGGAGCATCGTGACCGAAGCTATAATAAGTATAAACTTCTTCATCATAATTATTCCGCTTGTTGGTTGTTGCTGCCGTTGTTGCCGCCGTTGTTTCCGCCGCGTCGGAAATCGTTTTGCCTATTCTGCTGACGTTGGTTTCCTTCACCGCGATTGCGATTGCCATGTCGACGGTCGCGACCATTTTGATGATTATTGTTGTTGCCGCCTTCAGGTCTGCGTTGTCTTTGCTCACCGCGATTGCGTTGCTGGTTGTTGGCGTTGTTGTTGTCGATTCTTTGGTCGTTGTTGCTGTTGCTGTTTTGATGGTTGTGATCGCGCCCTCGGTTTCTACGACCACCGTCGTTGTTGTTATTGCCGCCGCGTTTGCGATTTATCTTGTCGTCGAAACGAGTAAGTTCGTCGAGTTCAACAACGTTGTTGTAGCCAGTCTCTTCTGTTACCGCAACAAGTTCCGACGAGCCGAGTTTTTCAGGCTTTTGTCCTTTCTCGTTCAGCGCCAGCACTTCGCGGACGTGGTCTGCATCGACAGCAACAATGTTGATAGGCTTATCCTTTTGTGGAGAGTACCACATAATCTTCTTGAAAATGTCGTATTTGAAGAAGTAGAAAGTTCCTTCACCAGTTTCGAGCGGTTTTTCGATAGGAGGAAACTGTTTTAGAGCGTCCAAATAAACATCGAGCTCATAGTTGAGACAACATTTCAGTTTGCCGCACTGACCAGCGAGCTTTAGTGGGTTGAGCGACAAATCTTGAACGCGAGCAGAATGAGTCGTAACCGAGACGAAGTTCGTCATCCAAGTGGCACAGCAAAGTTCTCTGCCACAAGGGCCAATGCCGCCAATGCGACCAGCCTCTTGGCGAGCACCAATCTGTTTCATCTCAATACGTACGTGAAAACGCTCAGCAAGCACTTTTATCAGCTCGCGGAAATCGACGCGTTCGTCGGCTATATAATAGAAAATGGCTTTTGTGCGGTCGCCTTGATATTCCACATCGCCTATTTTCATATTAAGACCTAAGTCTTGTGCTATGCGACGGCTTTCGAGCATCGTTGGGTTTTCGAGATCTTGCGCCTCATGCCATTTGTCGATGTCTGATTGACGTGCCACGCGGTAGATTCTCTTAAACTCAAACGTCTCAGGGTTGAGGCGGTTTTTGTGCATTTGTAGGTATACAAGACGTCCGAGCAACGTCACTTCGCCAATGTCGTGTCCTGGAGATGACTCTACGGCTACGATATCGCCTTTTTTGAGTGCTAAACCTGCACTGTTGCGATAGTAGCTCTTACGAGTGTTTTTGAATTGCACTTCAACAAGATCCGAAGCTCCTGGTGGTTCAGGAAGGTCTGAAAGCCAATCGTAGGTATGTAGCTTGCCACCACGCAGAGCGCATGTGCCACAATTGCGCTTGGGCGTCGATGGCGTTGGGCTTTCGGCTGGTACTTCTTGTTCGAAGTCGATGGGTTCTGTATTATCGTTCATGTTAGGTATTAATGTTTAGAATCAGGGCCTTGGCATACGCAGATAACCTGCCATACTTAGCATGAGGTCCGTCATGATGATACGAACACTGCCGTTCTGTTCAATCTCGGCAAGTCCGCTGTTTAGAAAATTATATAATTGGATGTAGTTTCCTACGTGAACAAATTGAGCAAATTTACGCACAAATTCTTCCTCTTCGTCGGTCATGTAGCTGAGATGGGCATTGTCGAGGTTATACATAAAACTCTCGCGAAGCATGTGTATGCTGTATGTAATCATGCTTTTTATTGTCTCAGGTGACTGACTTCTGAGTGACTCTACACATGCTTCAATTTTGGGTACGTTGGATGTGTAGGCCGAACGCATCAGGTTTTTGAAGAATTCGAAATTGCGTCGGCTGCTTTCGTCGGCAGTGACAATCGATTCGAGACGGCAGACGTTGCCCATCGACACATGCACCGCGCGTTGAGCCTTGTCGTCTGGCAAGTTGTAGCGTTCTTTTACGTATGCATACATACTATCGTCGTCGATAGGCGACATGTTTATGCGTTGTACGCGGCTGAGAATGGTGGGTATGATGGTGCCAAAATTCTCGCTCACTAAGATGAATATTGTGTTGGTGGGGGGCTCTTCAAGAATTTTCAAAATCTTGTTTGATGTGCTTTCGTTCATCAATTCTGGCTCCCAAATAAGCATTATTTGCTTCTCCGACTCGTAGGGTGTGAGGCGTAGTTTCTTGTGTATGTTGGCTGCTTCGCTGGTGCCTATTATGCCTTGCTTTTTGCCGCCAATGAAGTCGAACCATTGCTGTGCCGAAAAATATGTATGCGCAGCAAACATCTCGCGCCATTTGGGCAATAGGTCGTCGCTCACTGTAGATGTGCTTGAGGTGTTGACAATTGGGAAAACTTGGTGAAAATCGGGATGTGCCAATTTTTTGAATTTCAAGCATGACGGACATTCGCCACAAGAATCACCATGCGACTTGTTGCCAGTGCAGCATATATACTGCGCAAAAGCTACAGCAAGAGGTAATGCTCCGCATCCTTCGGGACCTGCAAATAGCATGGCGTGGGGCACACGATTGTCGGCATACATATGCAGCAATCGTTGCTTTATTTCGGTTTGTCCAACTATTTCTTTTAGGAGCATTAGAGCGCTTTTTCGTTGTAATACATTTTAGGGTTCGAAGTTACAAAATTTACTGTAGGTCAATTTGACTATTTGCATTTTGACTACCATCTGCATTGCAAAAACATATTTTTGTTATAAATATCTAATACGAGGCTTATTAGCATCAAGTGACTACATTTGCGCCCTAATTATTTGCCAATCAAGATACGTATGAGCACAATACTCTTTCCCGCACCAATTTTTGGCCCTGTTCATAGCCGACGATTGGGAGTTTCGCTTGGTATTAATCTGTTGCCAGCCGACAGAAAACTTTGTTCGTTCGATTGCCTCTATTGTGAATGTGGTTTCAATCTTAAGCAAAATAGCAAGCCTACAATACCTTCACATGCCGAAGTTCGATCGGCGCTCGAATCGAAATTGCAACAGATGACCGCCGAAGGTCAGCTGCCCGATGTGATTACTTATGCAGGCAATGGCGAGCCAACCATTCATCCAGAATTTGCTGAAATAATTGGCGATACCATAGAACTGCGAAATACCTATGCTCCTAAAGCAAAAGTGGCAGTGCTGACCAACTCGTCGCGATTGGGCGATAGTAAAGTTCGTAATGCACTAAAACTTGTTGACGATTGCATTGCAAAACTCGATTCAGGCCGAGTGTCGACGATAGAAAAACTCGATCGACCGAATTATAAATATGATATAGAAAAAACAATAGAGCAAATAGCGTCAATGGGCGACAACTTAGCAGTGCAGACCATGTTTGTGCGTTGGCAAGAAAATGGCGAAAGTATTGATAATATGGGCGATGCCGATGTTCTGCCGTGGCTTGATGCCTTGCGTAAAATCAAGCCACCGAGGCTCATGATTTACACCATCGACCGCGACACTCCGCTCAATACAATGAGCAAAGCTACCCATCAAGAACTCGATGCCTTGGCCGCTCGAGCAAGAGAAATAGTCAAAAACGTTAGTATTTCTTACTAAATATCAGTCGCATAAGTGTTAACTTTGCGCTCAAAAACAAAATTATAAATGGTAATTACAAAACCTTCTATTCCAAAGGGAACACGCGATTTCTCGCCGGCCGAGATGGTGCGTCGCAATTATATTTTTGACACAATAAAAGCAGTTTTTGCTCTATATGGTTTTATGCCAATCGAGACTCCAGCTACCGAAAATCTATCTACGCTTTTAGGTAAGTATGGAGATGAAGGCGATAAATTGCTATTCAAAATACTTAACTCTGGCGATTTCTTGACATCAGCAGGAGCGCCATTAAGTGCCAATTCCGACAAAGCGTCGCTTCAAATTTGTGAAAAAGGTTTGCGCTACGACCTCACCGTGCCTTTCGCGCGTTTTGTAGTGCAACATCAGTCGGAGATAACGTTGCCATTTAAGCGTTATCAGATTCAGCCCGTTTGGCGTGCCGATCGTCCACAGAAAGGTCGTTATCGCGAATTCTATCAGTGCGATGTAGATATGGTTGGCTCTAATTCGCTCGTTTGCGAAGCAGAACTTGTTCAGATTGTAGATGAGGTCTTTCGTCGCTTAGATATTAACGTCACGCTCAAGATTAACAACCGCAAGGTGCTTGCTGGCATTGCGGAAGCTATTGGCGCTGCCGACCACATTGTGGACGTAACCGTAGCCATCGATAAACTCGAAAAAATAGGTCTCGAAAACGTCAATGCAGAGCTCCAATCGAAAGGCTTGAGTGACGATGCGATAGCAAAACTTCAGCCTATTCTACTTATGAAGGGTGATCGCGACGAAAAATTGGCGTCGTTGTCAAACATACTTACAAACGAAGTTGGACAGAAAGGTATTGAGGAGTTGCGTACTCTCTTCGCATACATAGATGCACTCGGACTTGAACTCAAAACTGAGCTTGATCTTACTCTTGCACGTGGACTTAACTATTACACAGGTGCAATTTTTGAAGTGAAAGCCAACGATGTTGAAATTGGAAGTATTACGGGCGGCGGTCGCTACGACGACTTGACAGGCATCTTTGGCCTGAAGGGACTTTCGGGCGTGGGTATCTCGTTCGGTGCTGATCGAATCTACGACGTACTTACACAACTCGATAAATTTCCTAAGCAGATAGCAGCTCAAGCCAAAGTGCTATTCGCAAACTTTGGTGGCGACGATGAGATATACACAATGAAAGTGATAGCTCAGTTCCGCAAAGCTGGAATTTGCTGCGACCTCTATCCCGATGCTGCGAAAATGAAGAAGCAGATGGCATTTGCCGATAAGCAAAATATGCTCTTTACTGCCATTTGTGGCGAGACAGAACGTAATGCAGGTCAGGTGACTATTAAGAATATGACCACCGGCGAGCAAAATAGTTTGCCCGTAGCAGAGGCAATCAGTTTGGTTGCTAAAGCATAAGTATAACAGTAGGCTTGTAGAGATTATTATTGATAAGTCATAGCAATGAATAAGAACGATAAGCAATATCTATTAGACCAAAGATATTTGGCTATGGCGCGCATTTGGTCGCAAAACTCATATTGCAAACGCCGCCAAGTGGGAGCGTTGATGGTGAAAGATCAAATGATAATAAGTGATGGGTATAATGGTACGCCTTCGGGATTTGAAAACAATTGTGAAGATGAGAACAATCATACCTATCCATACGTACTACATGCTGAAGCTAATGCTATAACTAAAGTAGCAAAGAGTGCTAATAGCTCTATTGGTGCTACGCTCTACGTTACAGCGTCGCCATGTTTGGAGTGCGCTAAATTGATAATTCAAGCTGGTATAACGCGTGTGGTCTACAGCGAAGACTATCGCTCTTCTGAGGGAATAGAATTGCTGAAACGTGCGAATATATTAGTTGACCAAATCGATGAAGAAATCATAATTAAGTAAAAAGATCTCATGAGTAAGAAAAACCTGATAGTACTCATACCTATACTTATGATGGGCGCTGCCATTACGGGTGTCTTTTTCGGACATCAAGCAGCAAAAGTGGGTTCGAGAAGCGTTGGCAATTTTATGTCGACACCACAACAATATATGCAAAACCCAAACTCTAAGCTGGGTACCATTGTGGACATTATTGAGCAGCAATATGTTGATGTGGTTGACCTCGATAGCATAACGGAACTTGTTATACCAGAGCTACTAAAACATCTCGATCCTCATTCCATATACATACCAGCTCGTAATCTTGCTCAAGTGAACAATGAGCTAAAATCGAATTTTGGTGGTATAGGCGTGCAATTTACCATTCGCGAGGATACAGTAAATATAGTTTCGGTGATTTCGGGCGGTCCTGCGTCGAAACTTGGAGTGTTGCCAGGCGACAAAATCATAAAGGTGAATGGTTATGATTTTGTTGGTAAAAAGATTAGTAACGAGGTGGTTATGGATTCGCTTCGTGGCGAATTTGGTTCGAAGGTAAACGTCACACTATTGCGCAATCATGACGAGGAGATAAATATTGACATTATTCGTGGCGTCATACCTATGTATAGCGTCGATGTGTCGTATATGCTCAACGATAGTGTAGGATACTTGCGCATAGACAGATTTGCTGAAAAAACCTACGAAGAGATGATGACTGGCATTGCTAAGCTTCGCTCGATGCATTGTACAAAACTCGTTGTCGATTTGCGCGGAAATTCAGGCGGATTGCTCGATGTGGTAATAAAAATGTGTAACGAATTCCTTCCGGCTAATGCCTTGATTGTATATACCGAAGGTGCACATCAATCGCGGGAAGAGACTCGCGCCAATGGATTGGGCACGTGTCAAGACTTGGGCGTTGTGGTGCTCATTGACGAATACTCAGCTTCGGCAAGCGAGATTTTTGCTGGTGCTATGCAAGATAATGATAGAGGCATAATTATCGGGCGACGCTCGTTTGGTAAAGGTCTCGTGCAAACGCAGATGGAGCTCTTCGATCAGTCGGCGCTTCGACTCACCATTGCACGCTATCATACTCCAAGCGGACGTTGCATACAACGCCCATACAGCGATGGTGTCGATGACTATTATGAAGATACATATAAACGTTATTCGTCGGGCGAACTCTTCAATGCTGATAGTGTGAAAGTGGATGAAAATCAGAGTTATACTACCATTGGTGGAAGAGTAGTGTTTGGTGGTGGAGGCATCATTCCCGACATATTTGTGCCGCGCGATACTACCATAGCATCAAACTATCTGATAGCACTTAGAACCAAAAACGTGATATACAATTTCTCGCTCGACTATGCCGATAAACATCGCAACGATAACATAGGCAAGATGAACAACGAGCAGCTGATAAACTTCTTGAAGCACGCCAACTTGATGAGCGAAATTGAAGCCTATGCAGCTAAGAAAGGCGTTGTGTATACCAAAACAATTAAGAACGACGAGAAAAAATATATACTTACCGAAGCGCGTGCTCTTATTGGACGTAATTTGCGAGACAATGAAGTCTTCTACCCAATACTCAATGAAGCCGACGATGTGGTGATGAAAGCGCTCGAAGTGATTAATAGTGGCGAGACGGTGTTGAACGTGCGTTGATTGGAGAATGTTCACCGCAAGCTACGTTGGACTATTCCTATCGGCATTTGTTTCAGCAACACTGTTTCCGATGGCTTCGGAAGCTGTATTGTCTGCGATGCTTATTGGCGGTTTCGATGTGGTGGCTTGTGTGTCGATAGCTACAGTAGGTAATTGGTTGGGAAGTCTTACAACATATGCCATAGGACGCTTGGGCAACCTTGCAGCTATAGAGCGCTGGTTGCGCATAAAACCAGAAGATACTCAGCGCTATGAGCGTTATGCTCGTAAATATGGATATTGGGTAGGATTGTTGATATGGGTGCCTTTTGTCGGTGACATATTGGCAGTGTGTATGGGATTAGTACGAACTCCTATATTATTGTCGGCTGCGATGATATTTATAGGCAAATTATTACGATATATATTTTTTGCATACGTAACACTTGGTATAATTAGTTAAGTAGAGAAGCATGGATAAAAAATATGACATATTGGTTGTAGGTTCAGGCCTATTTGGCGCAGTGTTCGCTGCCGAAGCTCACAAAAAAGGTTTGAAGGTTTTGGTTATCGATAAGCGTAAACACTGTGGAGGAAATGTTTATTGCGAAAATATAGATGGCATAAACGTGCATAAATATGGTGCTCATATTTTCCATACTTCGGATGTAGAGGTTTGGCGCTATGTCAACAATATTGTGGAGATGAATCGCTATACCAATCAGCCAGTGGCGAACTATAAGGGAAAACTCTACAATTTGCCGTTTAATATGAATACTTTCTATCAGATGTGGGGTGTAACTACGCCTGCCGAAGCCAAAGCTAAGATAGAAGAACAACGACAAGCTGTATTGAAACGTATGCGTGCTGCCAATGTAGTGGAGCCTCGCAATCTCGAAGAGCAAGCTCGAATGCTCATTGGCGACGATATTTTTGAAATACTCATAAAAGGCTATACCGAAAAGCAGTGGGGACGTTCATGCGAAGAGCTTCCAGCCTTCATTATCAAACGATTGCCAGTGCGTTTTACGTTCGATAATAATTATTTCAACGACAACTATCAAGGAATCCCTATCGGCGGTTATAATCGCTTGATTGACGGACTATTGAACGGAATTGAGGTTCGAGTAGATACCGACTATTTCAAAAACCGTGAGATGTTCGACAATATTGCAAATACTATTGTGTTTACAGGTCAAATAGACGAATTCTTCGATTACAAACTTGGTCATTTGCACTATCGCACAGTGCGATTCGAGCAAGAACAGTTCAATACCTCTAATTATCAGGGTAATGCCGTTGTCAACTACACCGCTGCCGATGTGCCCTACACGCGTATTATAGAGCATAAACATTTTGAATTTGGATCGCAGCAGACTACAATAATATCACGCGAATACTCCACTGAGTGGCGCGATGGTATGGAACCATATTATCCAATAAATGACGAACGAAACAACAAACTTGCCGAGCAATATCGCGAGTTGGGGGCCAAGACTGATAATGTGATATTTGGTGGTCGTTTGGCAGAATATAAGTATTTCGATATGGACAAAGTGGTGCGAAGTGCGCTCGATGCATTCCGAAAATTCAAGAAAAACTAAAGAACAACAACAAATAAATAACATCACCTAAATGATGATACGTAGATTAACAATTCTCCTAATTACTGTCATTGTTAGTACTGTGGCAGTGTATGCGCAGTCGAATCTTGATATGAGTCAATTACGCAATGTTGATGTTGCGGCGTTGTCGGATGATCAAATTAAGCAGATATATGACAAAATGAAGTCGAGGGGTTACTCTTGGCAGCAAGTACGTGCTATGGGTAAAGCTCGAGGAATGTCCGATTCGCAACTCTCATTGCTTGAATCTCGATTGAAGTCTATTAAGAATAGCACTACGAAAAGCTATTCTAAAGCACAACGGACAACAACTACTACTAACAAAAGTAGCAACGTTTTGGATAATAAGAATTTGGTCAATATTACGCTCGACGACCCAGAGGTGTTTGGTTATGAGATGTTTAATGTCGAAAAGTTGACTTTTGAGCCCAATGCCAATATTCCTGTCTCCGACAATTATATTCTTGGCGCAGGCGACGAGATTGTCATCGACTTGAGGGGCAATTCTACAATGAACTACGATGTATATGTGGAAACTTCGGGTGCTATTGAGTTGCCATTGGTAGGCCCTATATATGTTGCAGGCTTGTCGATTAGTGAGGCTCGTCGTCGCATCGAACAAAAACTATCTACCATAGTTAGCGATATTGGTCATGGCACAATAGCCAACATACATACTGGTAAATTGCGTACCATTAACGTAACTATTATGGGTGAGGTTAGAGCCCCAGGAACCTACACAATCAATGGTGCTGCTTCACTTTTCAATGCTTTACACTTTTCTGGCGGACCGTCGTTTCAGGGTTCGTTTCGCGATATTCAACTGATACGTAAAGGAAAAATAGTTGCCCATTTAGATGTATATGACCTTATTGTGAGAGGAAAAATCGATGAGAAAGAGCATTTGCTTGATGGCGACATCATTTTGGTTCCTACATATCAAAAACGCGTGCGTGTTGAAGGCGAATTCAAGCGTACGGGCTATTTCGAGGCAAAAGAGGGTGAAACGGTAAAAGATATTATTGAATTTGCTGGCGGTTTTAGTGCATACGCAAACACAAAAGCTGTAGAACTCTATCATGTTGGCCCCAAAGGGTTGAACTTCAAAAGCGTAGATCTCAACTCGAGTGAGTTGATTGCTAATGGAGACAGTATTGTAGCTCGAAAACTCAAAACCGGTCGTCTCGACAATATGGTGAATATAGAAGGTGGTGTGTTCAAACCTGGAAACTATGAATATACAGATGGTTTAACGCTTAAAGATTTGGTAGATCAAGCTGGAGGTCTGCAAGAAAATGCGTTCCCATATCGCGGTGTCATCACTCGACTAAAAGCGGACCATACCACGCTAATGGCGCTCAATTTCAATGTTGACGATTTGCGAAATGGCAAATACAATACGCAGCTACAAGCCAACGATTCTATTCAAATAGCAGTTTTGAATTCTATGATTGAACGCTCTATTGTTATTATTAATGGTGCGGTCAACAAGCCCGGTGAGTATAATTACAGAGAAGGCTTGTCGGTAGGCGATTTGATTTTGCTTGCTGGAGGTGCCAAAGAGTTCGCTTCTACACATGTTAGTATAGTTCGCCGTCTCGACTATTCTGCACGTGAGACCGAAACAATACGTATGGGCGAAATGAATAAAATAACCATAAACAAAGATCTTTCGCTCGATGATAAAGGAAGCAACGAACTACTGATGCCCTACGATGTAGTTACTGTTTATGAATATCCAACGGCAAATGTTGGAGGTATTGTTACGCTGAATGGCGAAGTGATGTATAGTGGCGAGTATAGTTTGCTAAGTAAAAACGAAACAGTTTCGCAACTTATAGAGCGTGCAGGAGGTTTGACTTCATCGGCATACGCTGCGGGTGCGCGTCTTTATCGTATGGTATTGCTGAGCGATAAAGAACGATTGATAAAAGAGCAACAAGCATTTGCTATGGGCGATACCTCAATTCATTTCGAAGATAAGTATGAATTGGTAAGTTTTGAATTGAACGATATCCTGACCCACAAGAAAGGAGCTTTAGACATGATACTCAAAAATGGCGACGAAATCGACATTCCAATGCAGCAGCAAACTGTGCGTGTGGGTGGTGAGGTGCTTAATCCTATTTCAGTCTCTTATGTGGAAGGCGATAATGCCAAAGATTATATACTTAAGGCTGGAGGTTTTAGCAGCAATGCTCGCAAAAGATCAACCTATGTAGTTATGCCTAACGGTAAAGCCGTAGCTACGCGGCACTTCTTGTTCTTCCGTCGCTATCCGAAGGTTGAACCTGGTAGCGAGGTGATTGTACCTACGAAACCTGAGTCAACTATGTCTGTGCCCACAGTGGTGTCGATTGCAAGTTCGCTTACTACCATAGCAGTTCTTATTATTTCCGTTATAAAATAGATAGTTAGTAAAATACATGGCAACAGAAGAAATGCACGATAAGAAAGAGCAACAAACAGAACCATTTGATATAATATGGTTGTTTAGATATCTCTGGGATTTTCGAAAAACGATACTTAAGTGGGCATTGGGTGTAGCAGTCTTTTTCTTGATAATAGCTTTGCATAAGAAGCCAGTTTACACAGCCGATGCAACCATAGTGCCTTTGAATAATAATGCTACTAAGACTGGATTGGCAGGTCTTGCGGGTTTGGCGTCGGGAGCCATGGGTATAAGTCTGTCGTCGCTCTCGGGTAGTTCCAACTCTGTGAATGTCATTACAGCTGATATGTATGAAAAGGTGATGCAGAGTAGTTCGTTCTTGCTCGAACTCGGTAATGTTAAAATAGACATGGGCGAACGAGGTAAGATGAGTATGTATGAACGCGCAATTGCCGACACCGTGCCTACGGTCTTTGGCTCTATAATGAAGTATACTATCGGTTTGCCAGGTGTCGTTAAGTTGGCAATTAGCGGAGAGGAACCATTGCCTGCCGATTATATTTATCCAGATACTTTTACTTATGCCAAACTTAGTGAGGCTCAAAAAAGTGTGCTGAGAGATTTGGAAGAAATGGTAAATATCGTCGAAGATGAAGAGTTAAGTTGTTACTATATATCGGTGTCGGGAGAAACTCCAGAAATGGCAGCCGAATTGTGTGCTGCAGCAATAAAAGTGTTGGAGTATCGCGTGGCAGAGTATAATACCAAACAATTAGATACAAAACTCAATGTGGCGCAAAAGCAACTTGAGGCAGTGCAGCAAGAATACCAAAAAGTCCGTGCAGAGTATTTTAACTATAAACGAACTCATAAATATATAGAAGAAGATCATGAAAGTCTTGAATATCAAACGCTTTCTGATAATTATGAGCTCTTGCATACTCTTGTCCAGAATTCTACATCGGCTGTAGCGTCAATAAAAATAGATATGAGCGAATTGCAGCAACCATTTATAACATTAGCTCCTGTGAATATGCCCGATAAGAAAACGTCACCTAAGATAAAACTCTATTTTATTGGCGGTTTCATCGCTGGATTGTTAGGTGCAATTGGCTGCTTATTGCTTCAACTTGCGTATGTACAAGCATTTGCACCAAAACGCTATAAGGATATTTACGAGAGATACAAAGTAAGCACCCACGAGACATCTAATGTGGATGCATAATCATACATAATATGCGTAAAGCTATCGAACACTAAAATTCAGTACCTTTGCGCCCCGATTTAGGTAACATAAAATAATTATATATAAAGAAAATGGCACAGCAAGAAGATGTCTTCAAGAAATTGGTAGCTCACTGCAAAGAATACGGTTTTGTATTCCCTTCAAGTGAGATATACGATGGTCTTGGCGCCGTATACGATTATGGTCAAAACGGCGTTGAGATGAAAAATAACATCAAAAAATATTGGTGGGATGCTATGGTTAAGCTCAACGACAACATTGTCGGACTCGATGCTGCCATATTTATGCACCCAACAACTTGGAAAGCGTCAGGTCACGTTGATGCTTTCAACGACCCTCTCATTGACAATAGAGATTCTAAAAAACGCTATCGTGCCGACGTACTTATTGAAGAGCAAATAGCTAAGTACGACGACAAGATTGAAAAAGAGATAAACAAAGCCAAGAAGAAATTTGGCGATGCATTCGACGAAGCTAAATTCCGCGCGACAAATCCTAATGTTCTCCGTGAGCAGGCTAAACGCGACGACATTCATAAGCGCTACTCTGAGGCTATGAACGCCAACGACCTTGAGGCTCTTCGCCAAATCATTGTCGACGAAAAGATTGTTTGCCCTATTAGCGGCACTGCAAACTGGACCGACGTTCGCCAATTCAACCTCATGTTCCAAACCGAAATGGGTTCTACGGCCGATGGCGCTATGAAGATTTACCTTCGTCCAGAAACGGCTCAGGGTATCTTCGTAAACTTCCTCAATGTGCAGAAGACTGGTCGCATGAAGCTTCCATTTGGTATTGCACAGATTGGTAAGGCTTTCCGTAATGAGATTGTAGCTCGTCAGTTTATCTTCCGTATGCGCGAATTCGAGCAGATGGAGATGCAATTCTTCGTTCGTCCGGGCGAAGAGATGCAGTGGTTCGAGAAGTGGAAAGCTTTCCGTATGCAGTGGCACAAATCACTTGGTATGGGCGACGAGAACTATCGTTTCCACGACCACGACAAACTCGCTCACTACGCCAATGCTGCTACCGATATTGAATATCGTATGCCATTCGGCTTCAAGGAGGTTGAGGGTATCCACTCTCGTACAGACTTCGACCTTTCGCAGCACGCTAAATATTCAGGCAAAAAGATTCAGTATTTCGACCCTGAACTCAACGAAAGCTACACTCCATACGTCATCGAAACTTCAATTGGTGTCGATCGTATGTTCCTAAGTATGCTTGCTGGTGCCTACACCGAAGAACAACTCGAAGGTGGCGATTCGCGCGTGGTGCTTAAGTTGCCTGCAATACTTGCTCCTGTTAAGGTTGCTGTTATGCCTCTTGTCAAGAAGGATGGCCTTCCTGAGAAGGCTCATGAGCTCCTCGATACTATGAAACTCGAGTTCAACTGCCGCTACGACGAGAAGGATTCTATCGGTAAACGCTATCGCCGTCAGGATGCTATTGGTACGCCATTCTGCGTAACTATCGATCATCAGACGCTCGAAGACAATACCGTAACTATTCGCTATCGCGACACCATGCAGCAAGAGCGCATCAGCATCAACGCTGTTGCCGACATCGTTCGCAAAGCAACTAACGGCCACGAGCAGTTTAAACAACTTATGACCAAACTTGTGAAGTAATTACAAGCAAATATTGATTATAACGATAGGGTTGTCACTTCTTGTGGCGACCCTTTTTTAGTTGCGAGTTAAGAGTTAAGAATTACGAGTGGCGTTGGAGGCTGTCATTCTGAGCGCAGCGAAGAATCTTTGTAAAACAGGCGCAATGGGGATCCTTCGCTTCGCTCAGGATGACAATTGGAAGCCGTGTTTGGCGTAGGCTTTGCCTACGTCATAATTGTTTGCGTTTTTCGTGTTTTTCGTAGTTGGTACCTGTAATAGTAATACTTATTACTTATGTACTTATAACTTATTACCTCACTACGCGTTTTTCGTAGTTGATTCCGCAGCTCTATTTTCTCCTCAGTTTTCTCGGGAATAGCTTCCTGAAGTTTACTATTTGCTTGCTAGAACTACCAGCCATAACAACCCAAGTTACAGCAATCAATATCACCGTCAGTCCAATCCACTGCGACGATGATAGTTGTTCGCCAAAAACGGTGATTCCGAAGAAAACGGCCGTCACAGGCTCCAACGCGCCCAAAATAGCAGTAGGCGTTGAACCTATGTATTGAATAGCTTTTGTGGTGCATACAAACGAAATGGCAGTTGGCAACACGGCCAAAGATATAGCGCATCCCCACATTTGCCATTCGTGTGGAAGGCTGAAGTCGTTGTTGTATATAGCGCCAATGATGTAGAATAGCGATCCGAAAAGCAATACGTATAGAGTGACAGTGAGGGTGGGCACATTGCGCATGCGCGATTGATTAATCAGTACTATGTATACGGCATAAGTGAGCGACGAAATAAATACCATAAACACTCCCATTGCGTTTAGAGTAACACCTCCGTCTACTTGGTTTATCAAGGCGATGCCCACTAATGCTGCTATGGTGCTAAGTATTATATGTATAGATAATCGTTCGTGAAATACGAAAATCATTATGAGTGCCACCATAATAGGATATACGAATAGGAGCGTCGAAGCAACACCAGCATCAATATACTTATAGCTAACGTAGAGAGTTAGCGACGATGCGGCCATAAGTATGCCGAGAAGAATCAGCATAGGTATGTTGCCTCGCTCCACGCTAAACGAGCGTCCACGCGTCTTCATCATAATTATCACTATGAAGATGGCTATGAAGTATCGTAGCAACAATACTGTGTTGGGCGACATGCCGTGTGAATATAGCGGTAGTGTGAAAAGAGGATTCATTCCATAGGCACACGATGCTACAATTCCTAATAGGTAACCTTTTACTTTGTTGCTCACGTCTCGTTTGTTTTTTTGCGGGCGCAAAAGTACGTACATAACCTTGAACGTTATTCGATAGAAACACTATTTATGAAATAAATGTCGCGCCATAGCAGAGAAGTCGTAGCAAGCCACAAAAAAACCACGTAAGCCTTATGGGCAAACGTGGTTTTTATTCATATAGAAATAAGTATCAAAATCAGATTACAAGTTTGTAGCCTTTGCCGTGAACGTTGATAATCTCAATTGATGGGTCGTCTTTGAGGTGCTTGCGCAATTTGGTGATATACACGTCCATAGAGCGAGCATTGAAGTAGTTGTCGTCCACCCAGATGGTCTTTAGTGCGATGTTGCGTTCAAGAATCTTGTTGGCATTCACGCAGAGGAGTTTTAGAAGTTCACTCTCTTTGGTGGTGAGCTTAATAACATCTTCACCATTGATAAGTTGTTGCTTCTGAGTGTCGAATTTGAATTTTCCGAGTGTGTATGTCTCTTGCACGATGTTGTTGCCCACCGAGCGACGAAGCACAGCCTCAATACGCATAAGCAACTCTTCCATCGAGAAAGGTTTTGATAGATAGTCGTCGGCACCAGCTTTGAAGCCTTGAAGCACATCTTCCTTTTGGCTCTTAGCAGTAAGGAAGATAATGGGTACATCAGAGTTTATCAGTCGGATGTCTTTAGCCAAAGTGATACCATCCTTTTTAGGCATCATGACATCGAAAATGCAAATGTCGAACTTGTTAGCAACAAAGGCGTTGTACGCATCCTCGCCGTTAGGTTCGAGTTGAGCGTCGAATCCTTTCGACTGAAGGTATTCGCACAAAAGATTGCCGAGATTCTCATCGTCCTCGGCTAAAAGAATCTTGTACTCCGTATCCATAGTAAACTATTTTTTTTGTGGTATGAATATTTCGAATTTTGATCCAACATTAAGTGTGCTTTCTACGGTTATTTGTCCGCCATGATCTTCGATAATCTTCTTGACGTAAGCCAATCCGAGTCCGAAGCCTTTGACATCGTGAAGGTTGCCAGTAGGAGCGCGATAAAATTTTTCAAATATACGATTCAAATTCTCTTTTGAGATGCCTAATCCATTGTCTTTTATCGAAATGACAATGCCGTTTGGTCGATTGTATGTACGTACGTAGAGAATAGGCGCATCTCTTCGATATTTGAATGCGTTGTCGAGAAGGTTGAATATGACATTGGTGAAATGCACTTCGTCAACTTTGGCTATCGAGTTGGTAGCTTCGAGATCGATGTCGAGTTCGCCATGCTCGCTCTCCACCTTTATTTGGAAGCTATTCGTTACTTTTTTCACAATCTCGTTAATATCCATCTCTTTCAATTTGAGGCTTGCTTTGCCTCGGTCGAGGGCCGACATTTGCAATATCTTTTCCACTTGGAAGGTCAGACGCTTCGATTCGTCGAGTATTATGCCCGTGATTCTTAGTATCGACTTTTCTGTTATGCTCGACGATGTGTCTTTCATCATCTGAGCGGCAAGTGAGATTGTAGATATAGGAGTCTTGAACTCGTGCGTCATGTTGCTAATGAAGTCGTTTTTGATGACATCGAGTTTGCGCTGATGGAATATTACGTATATGGTATAGCCAGATATTACAAAAATGAGGAATGTAAATATCAGCGATGGTATAGCCAAACGAGTCGACTCTCTAAAGAATGTTTTGTCTTGAGGGAAGTAAACGGCGAGAGTGTTCATTTTGGCGTGAACATCGCGAGGGAATAGGCGTTTGCTATATATATGATTTTCGGGCGAAGGATTGTAGGCAGGTGTGCTGAAAACAATCTTGTCGTTCGAGTTGAACACTGCAAATTCGTAGTTATCGCGTATGCCGCATTCGTCGAAGTTGCGCATGAGCAAGCCATCAAGTCGCTGTTGGTTGATTCGTTTGCTGATAGGGATGTCTTCGCAGATGGAGTGCATAAGCATACTTGTCTGCTCAGATATTTTGTCGCGCAATTCGTCTTGAAGTGCAATCATGGCGCTTGCAATAGGGTCGATGTGCGAGTTCTTGTTTATGGCCGTTTCGCCGTTGAATGCCGATATGAGGGAGTCGCGGCGATATGTGTTGAGAGAAAAATGGCCACTCAAATCGAGGTCGAGCGAGATATTATAGTCTTTATAATACTTGCTAAGCTCCTCTTTTTTCTCGTCGTTTTTGCGTTGAAAAAGAGCGCGTGTGTTATGATTGCCTATAGACTTTATTGTAGATATTTCATCGCGTTCGAGACGGTCGATGACGTTGTCGATGCTTTGTAACACCTGTTGCTCGAAGTGCATTTGACGCAACTTCGTCGCCTCGACGATCCATTGTGCTTGCATGAAAATCAAGCCTGCGAATGCGATTGTCATTACTACAATAAGCCAAAAAATAATTTTTTTGCTCATATCACAAAATTAACATTTGTGTTAAAATACAAGAGCTAAATATTGCAGAATTTTATTTTTTGTATCCATTATGCTCTAAATCTGTTTGTATATTGATATTCTGAGGTGATATTTTTGCAGATGTTAAACTAAACAAACATATATGCAGCAGTCATCTTGGAGGTGGGTTCCCTCGCTCTATTTTGCCGAAGGTCTTCCTTATGCCATAATTATCAGTGTTTCGATAGTTATGTATAAAAATTTGGGGGTTAGCAATGCTGACATTGCTTTATACACCAGTTGGTTCTATCTGCCATGGGTGATAAAGCCTCTATGGAGTCCGTTTGTCGATCTTTGCAAAACCAAGCGTTGGTGGATCATCATTATGCAAACCGTTATGAGTATAGGCTTTGCTGCTGTGGCTTTCCTTATTCCTACGAGTTTTTTCTTCCAAGCTACCATTGCGGTGTTGTGGCTTATGGCATTTGCCTCGGCAACACACGATATAGCTGCCGATGGCTTCTACATGTTGGCGCAAGACGAACAGCAACAATCGTTTTTTGTGGGCGTTCGTAATATTTTTTATCGTGTGGCAATGATTGTTGGTCAAGGTTTTATGGTGATGATGGCTGGCGTGCTGAGTCGCATCAATGGAAGTATGGCTGTGGCTTGGAGTCTGATTTTTGTCGCCATTTCGCTACTCTTCGTATTGCTTGTTGTCTATCATAAATTGCAATTGCCTCGTGCCGAAAGCGATACAGAAAAAGAAAGCGGTTCAACACGAGACATCTTTGTTAGTTTCTTCCGCAAACCAAACATATTGCCAGCCATAGCTTTTATTCTGCTTTACAGATTGGGCGAGGCTCAGCTTACCAAGATGTCGGCGCCTTTTTTGCTTGATGATATAAGTAAAGGAGGCCTTGCTATGAACAACGAGCAAGTAGGTGCAATATATGGAACATTTGGTGTGCTTGCGCTGCTTGCTGGTGGTCTTGTGGGAGGTATTGCAGCAGCCCAAAATGGTCTGAAACGTTGGCTGTGGCCTATGATAATGGCAATGAATCTGCCCAATATAGTTTATGTTGCCTTGGCTTGGATTCAAACGAGTAATTTCTTCGTGGTAAGTTCTGCTGTGGTCCTCGAACAGTTTGGCTACGGCTTTGGTTTTACGGCATTTACGCTTTTCATAATACAATTTTCGCAAGGAGAATACAAGACAGCCCATTATGCATTATGCACAGGATTAATGGCGCTTGGCATGATGCTTCCTGGCATGATTTCGGGCTTTGTGCAAGAGGCGCTTGGCTATAGCTCGTTCTTCTTATATGTATTGTTGTGCTGTATACCAGGAATAGTCTGTGCAGCGTTTATAAAAATTCGCGATGAGCGAGATGATAGAATAGTAAAGTCGGATAGTTAAAAATTCTGCTACATCGCTTTTTCTGATTATACTTGCAATTTCGCTACGAAACAACGTGCTTTAGCATTTACTACGACAACCAATGAATGCAATACATAAACTTGTAGACCTTTTTGTAATAGCTGATTCTGAGGATATATCTGCCGATGCAAATTTCAGAATCTCTTTCTACAACGTTGTGAATTTGTTTTTGCTCGTCTATAGTCTGACTTTAGGGCTCTATTCGTTATTTGCCGAAATGGAGCACGTCGCTATAATGAATATGATTTTTAGTGCGGTGTTTCTTGTAAACACACTATTAATACTCATAATCAATAATCGTTTCTATAAGCACAAGGTAATGCTATATGTCAATAATACATTGATATTTAGCTATTTCATAGTGGCATTCTATTCAGGAGCAAGCTTCGATTTTTCGGGAGTAGTTATGCTCATGTATCCATTTGTCGCAATAGTGCTCCATGGTCGAATGATGGGTTTGGTGCTCTCGTTTGCGCAGATGATATTGCTGATAGTGAGTGTGATAGTGATAAAATCGCTCGATTTGGCAGCCGATGCTATTAAGTATGATACCGATGAAATGGTGATAATGGCTTGTCTGCAGCTATTTAGTATGTTCGTGTTTTACGTAGCAATCAATTGGCTATCGACTATGCTATATGACAAGATTCGCGAAACGATGCTACTTACCGACGAACTGAAAGTTAAGAGCGACCTTGTAAAATCGCTTATTACACAAATTCGCCCTCAAGAAGAATCGATAAATAGTATGGTGCAAAAAATACAGATAGAGACGCACCTTACTGATACCCAAAAGGTTATGATTGCCGAGATATATAATGGAACTCAAGGCGTCATACATACTATCGACTCCATCGACGTGGCATCTAACAATAATATCCAACCAGTAAAATTTGAAGAGACTCTATTCGATTTGAATGCGCTGATAGGAAGTTTGTTGCAAGATTACAATCGTAGACCATCCATAGTTGAGCGTCACACAGTGACCTTCTCTACCGAGATACCTCAACGTCAACTTGGCAATAGTCAGCTGACTCGCAATATACTTAGCGAAATATTTAGAGGCATCGACCAAACTGTAGATATGGACAATCAACCTCTCAATGTGAATGTGTCGCTTGGGGAATTGACAGAAGAGGTTGAGACGCTCATTTTTGAAATATCGCTCGAAGTAGACTTGCAGTTTGATATGCGCGAACTTGGCTCTGAGGAGATTATCCTCATCGAAAAGTTCAACCTTTCCAACGTTCGACGAATAGCAATTGCTTATGGCGGCGAGTTTGTGATAAGTTATGAGGATAGAATACTCATAATAGAGTTTACGCAAAAATTCAAGAATCACGAGCGATTGGGCGGCATCACCGACAAAGATTCGGTTCAAGCTCAACGAAGTTTGCAAAAGGCAAATGCGGTGGTTAGTGTGTCGAAGGCTTCGGTGCTGATAGTCGACAATAATGTTGTAAATCAACATATACTATCGTCGTTTATCGAAGGAAAGGTGGGCAACGTAACGGTGGTGTCGAGCGGCAAAGAGGCTATTTCGAAATTCGAGAATGGTCGCTACGACGTAGTTATAATGGAGTTGCAGATGCCCGATATGAATGGATTTGAAACAACGCGCGTCATTCGCGACATAGAGAGTGGCTTTGGCGGGCGAGTGCCTATCATTGCTGTAGCATCTACCATTATGTATAACGATGTGCGTCAGCGATGCTACGATGCTGGTATGGATGCCTTCCTTGCGCGTCCGTTCCTTGCTGCCGATATAATGAATATTATGATAGAGAAACTAAAATGCTAAATAACAATATATTAAGTATGCGAAAAATTCTTATAGCGCTTCTGGCAATTTTTGCTTTTATGCCAGCTAAAGCCGACGAAGGTATGTGGTTGATGCCACTTATAGCTAAATACAATATTTCTAATATGCAGCAACTTGGCTGCAAACTATCAGCCGACGATATATATAGCGTGAACCACGCTTCGTTGAAAGATGCTGTAGTGATTTTTGGTAGTGGTTGCACTGGAGAAGTGGTGTCGGACAAAGGTCTCGTGTTCACCAACCATCACTGTGGCTATGGCGAGATTCAGTCGGTTTCGTCGCTCGAGCATAACTACCTACGCGATGGCTTCTTCTCGCATTCGATGGACGAAGAGATTCCTATTCCTGGTTTGAGAGTCTATTTCTTGAAGCAAATCACCGACATCACCGAGGAGTATATGGCTGCTAAAGCCATAGATAAAGCCGATTCTATTGTCGACAAATATGAGTCGGAGTCGGATCTTGGCTTAGGAAAAATGATTGAGGTGGCTTCCTATTTTGATGGTAATCAATTCTTCAAGATTGAGTATGAGGTGTATACAGATATTCGTCTTGTGGCCACTCCATCGGATATGCTTGGTAAGTTTGGTGGCGACACCGACAACTGGGTTTGGCCTCGTCATACGTGCGACTTTTCTGCTTTCCGTATTTATGCCGATAAAAACGGACGTCCTGCGGGATATAGTGCTCAGAATGTGCCATATAAGCCAAAAAAATTCCTCAACGTGTCGCTCAAAGGCGTTCAAGAGGGCGATTTTGCTATGACAATCGGTTATCCTGGTAGCACCAATCGCTACAATTCGAGCAACCGCATAAAGTCGGTAATGACTAATATCAATGAACCTCGTATTCAAGTTCGTGAAGCAAAACAAGCAATTTGGACTAACGCCATGTTGGCAGATGAGCAGACTCGCATTCGCTATGCATCTAAGTATGCGCATAGCTCCAACTATTGGAAAAATGCCATTGGTCAGAATCGTTGCATCAACCGCGTGAGCCTTTTGCCAAAGCGTCAGGCCGAAGAGACTGAGTTCACCAAATGGGGCGACGCCAATGGTTATAAGGATTTGTTGAAAGACGAGGCTGCATATTATACCGATTTCGCCGAGATAATAAAGTCGCGTACATATTATGTAGAGACATTCTTAAGAGGTGTAGAATCGATTGGCGCTGCTTGGGAATATTTATATGCACTCGACGATAGCGCAACAGCCGATGAATTGAAGAAGCTTATGGATGATTATTATAAAGATTATGATCCACAACTCGACAAAAAAGTTGCTTCGACACTTCTGAAACTCTATGCCGACTGCGTGTCGAATAAAGATTTCTATCCAAGTTTCTATGCAGCTGTCGATTCTCTGTATGATGGTGATATGCAGAAGTTTATCGACGAAGTATACTCGAAATCGATTTTTACATCGAAAGATCGTTTCGAAGCATATTGGAACGGAGTGGCCGACAATAAGTATGAAAACGATGCACTTCTCAACGATGTGCTCTATCGCTATATAGACACAGATAAATCCTTTGCAAATATTCGTAAAGCACTCAAAAGTGCAAAAGTTTCTGGCTCTGAGTATCAACGTATGTACACAGAAGCAACAATGAAATGGAAAGCTGGTGCAAAGCTCTATCCCGAAGCAAACTTCACTATGCGTATGAGCTATGGCACGGTAAAAAGTTATGCGCCTGCCGATGGTGTTCAGTATAGCTACTATACCACATCAAAAGGTTATCTTGAAAAAATATGCGACATAGCAAACCCCGATTATGAGCAGGACGCGAAATTTGTGGCTAAGCTCAAAGAGAATAAATTCGGTGCATATGCCGACAAGAAAGACGGATTGCTACATACATGCTTCATAACCAACAATGACATTACTGGAGGCAATTCAGGTAGCCCTGTAATAAACGGTAATGGCGAACTCATTGGTCTTGCTTTCGATGGCAACTGGGAATCGATGGCAAGCGACTATATCTTCGACGATAGCCTTACACGTTGTGTGTGCGTTGATATTCGCTATGTGCTCTATGTCATTGAGTATGTAGGCGGAGCAAAGAATATCATAAATGAGTTGAAAATAAAGAAGTAAGAGTCATGGAGCTGCCAATACCTTGCGAAGAACGTTTGCAGACGCTATGTGCTAAGCGACGACTTACCATCTCTATTCCACGCGAATTAGCCACCGAAGACACTCGCGTGCCTCTAACGCCGCAAGGTGTAGAACTCCTTGTGGCTCAAGGTCACACAGTCAAGGTAGAGAAAGGGGTTGGCGAAGCAGCTCGATTTGACGATAGTCGATACGCTGAAGCTGGAGCTACAGTAGTTACCACGCATAAAGCGGCCTTCGATGCTGAAGTGGTGCTCAAAACGACATTACCCACGGTCAAAGAGGTGTCGTTGATGCAAAAAAAAGCTTCGCTCATTTGCTCAATCAGTCAGCTCCGACGCAGTAAAGACGATGTGCAGGCTTTGGCTGCAAAAAAATGTAATGTGCTTGCTCTCGATTTTCTCACCGATGGCAAGTCGCATCAATCGTTGCTGCGTCGCAGTCTTAGCGAGATAGAGGGAAGCATGGCCATAACCACAGCGGCATCGTTGCTTCAGCAGACAAATGAAGGTAAAGGAATAGTTATAGGCGGAGTGACGGGCGTACCACCAACAGAAATTGTGGTGGTAGGCTCCGACCTCACCGCATTCTCCATAGCCAAAATAGCGCAAGCCTTTGGCTCCACTGTGAAGATTTTCGATAGTGATATGCTGCATCTTCAGCAGATTAATGAGCGATTGCCAGTGCGAGTTTTTACAAGCAATATCCATCCTCAAGCTTTCAATAAAGCACTTCAATCTGCAGATGTTGTCATAGGCACGCGATCTCCATCGCCCGAAGCATTCTTTGTGCCTGCCGAATCGATAAAGCAACTCAAACGCCACGCCATAGTCATCGATTTGAATATCAATTTTGGCGGTCGATTCGAAATTTCTCATGCTACTACAATTGATAAACCTACGTTTATTTATGGCGACACAATCTGTCACTGCTTGCCCGATATTACCGTTCTTGCGTCGCATACAGCCTCTATTGTCGTGAGCGATTTTGTGGCGCCCACTATCGGCAGAATAGCTATTGGCGGAGGTCTGCTATCATCTATTCGCGAAGATCGTGTGCTTGCTTCGGCAACAGCCATGCTTCAAGGTGTAACTACCAATAGATATTTGGCTCAAACATACGATACTGACTTCTGCGACATAGATTTATTATCGTTCTAATAAGTTTTAGAGCATATCAAATTATCCGCTTGTTGTGTACTTATAGTCCACCACGCTTACTATGCTCAGTCGTATTTTTGTTACAGAAACTAAATAAATGAAAATTATATGTTAAGGACCCTATCACTCATTGCTACTATCGGCATA
This sequence comes from Bacteroidales bacterium, assembly GCA_015061285.1. Lineage (GTDB taxonomy): Bacteria > Bacteroidota > Bacteroidia > Bacteroidales > Marinilabiliaceae > W3P20-009. Next base: position 38,828 of record SUWW01000007.1, read on the forward strand.
GCAGCTCTTAGCTCTATCGCTGTGGCTCAAGAGGCATCTATTGTTGTGAATGCCGATCAAGGAAAAGTAAAAATATCGCGTCATATATATGGCCACTTCTCTGAACATCTTGGTCATTGTATATATGGTGGTATGTATGTAGGCGAAAATTCGCCAATACCCAATACCAATGGCGTACGCAACGATGTTATCGATGCCTTGAAAAATATCAAAATCCCTAATCTTCGTTGGCCAGGCGGCTGCTTTGCCGATGAATATCACTGGATGGACGGAATCGGTCCAAAGGAAAACCGTTCGCGTATGGTGAATACTCATTGGGGTGGTGTGGTAGAAGACAACTCGTTTGGTACTAACGAGTTCCTGAATATGTGCGAAGAGCTTGGTTGCGAACCATATATATGCGGTAACGTTGGTTCGGGCTCGGTAGAAGAGATGTCGAAATGGGTTGAATATATGACCTTCGACGGTGAGTCGCCCATGGCTAATCTTCGTAAACAGAATGGTCGCGAGAAACCTTGGAAAGTTTCGTTCCTTGCTGTTGGCAACGAGAGCTGGGGCTGCGGTGGTAACATGACGCCCGATTTCTATGCTCAGAACTATCGTCGCTATCAGACCTTCTGCCGTAATTATGGCGACAACCACTTGCTAAAAGTTGCTGGCGGAGCCAACGTAGACGACTACAATTGGACTGAGACCATCATGAAGAACGTTCCACTGAATCAGATGTGGGGCTTGTCGCTTCACTACTACACTCATCCTGGCGGTTGGGATAATAAAGGTTCTGCTACGCAATTCACCGACGAGAAATATGTAGAGACTCTCAAACGCGCTCACCACATGGACGAACTCGTTACTCGCCACGATGCCATAATGACCAAATACGATCCGAAAAAACGTGTTGCTCTTGTTGTAGACGAGTGGGGTTCGTGGTACGATGTTGAACCAGGCACCAACCCAGGCTTCCTATTCCAGCAGAATACCATGCGCGATGCTATGATTGCTGCCATAACGCTCAATATTTTCCATGCTCACGCCGACCGTGTACGTATGGCCAATATTGCACAAATAGTAAATGTGCTTCAAGCTGTCATACTTACCGATGGCGAGAAGATGATACTTACACCTACATATCACATTTTCGATATGTATAAGGTACATCAAGATGCTACTGCGCTGCCAATCAGTGTAAACACTCCTGATTACACCAAAGGCAAATTCACCATTCCACAAGTGAGCGCAACGGCCTCTAAAGACGCGAATGGTGTCGTTCACGTTTCGCTTACCAATGTTTCGCTCGAAAAGTCTATCAAGGTTAGCGTTGATATACGTGGTATGAAGACCAAAACAGCTTCTGAAGCTCAGTTGCTTACGGCTAAAAATATCGCCGACCACAACACCTTTGATGAACCACATACCATTGAACTTGCGCAATTCTCCGATTATAAACTCAAAGACAATGTGCTTACTGTAACATTGCCTGCCAAATCGGTTGTAACTATTGCTGTGAAATAATAATATAAATAATTGATTATGAATAAGATATTTTGTGCAGCTGCGCTTGGCTTATTCTCTGTGGCATCGGTAGCGCAGACTACCATAAATATTGATGCTAAGAAGCCTGGTGCTGCAATACCATCGACACTCTATGGTATCTTTTTCGAGGATATTAATTATGCTGCCGATGGTGGTCTGTATGCCGAAATGGTGAAGAACAGATCTTTTGAGTTCCCTCAAGCATTGATGGGTTGGACGTCGTTTGGCCATGTTGATGTCCGCAATGATGGTCCATTCGAACGTAATCCGCACTACGTTCGCCTGACAGATCCAGGACATGGAGAAAAACGCACAGGCCTCGAAAATGAAGGTTTCTTTGGCGTCACCGTAAAGGCTGACGCTGAATACAACTTCTCTGTATGGGCTCGTAGCGCGGACCAGAAGGAATCTAAAATACGTGTCGAAATAATCAATCCAGCCTCTATGGGCGAGAGTCAAGTTCTTGCTCATCAGGATATAACCATTATTGATAATGGCGAGTGGAATAAGTATAAAATCACGCTCAAACCTAAGCAAGATGTACAGCGCGGTAGGTTGCGTATATTCCTTGTAGGAAAGAATGGCGTCGACCTCGAGCATGTATCGCTTTTCCCTGCCGACACATGGAAAGGTCGCGAAAATGGTATGCGTACCGACCTTGCTCAAGCATTGGCAGATCTCAAGCCTGGCATCTTCCGTTTCCCTGGTGGCTGCATCGTTGAAGGCACCGACCTTGAAACACGTTATCAATGGAAAAACACTATCGGTCAAGTGGAAAACCGTCCGTTGAACGAAAACCGTTGGCACTACACCTTCCCTCATCGTTTCTATCCTGACTACTATCAGAGCTATGGCATAGGTTTCTATGAGTATTTCTTGCTTTCGGAAGATATTGGTGCCGAGCCACTTCCTGTTATTTCGTGTGGCCTTGCTTGCCAATTCCAAAACAGAAACGACGATGCTCATGTGCCTGTAGATGAACTCCAACCATACATCGACGATGCTCTCGATTTGATTGAGTTTGCCAATGGCGATGAGACGACCAAATGGGGCAAGATACGTAGCGAAATGGGACATAAAGCACCTTTCAACTTGAAATATCTCGCTGTTGGTAACGAACAGTGGGGAAAACTCTATCCAGAGCGTCTTGAAAAATTCATTACCGCCATTCGCGCTAAATATCCTAAAATAAAAATTGTAGGCACATCAGGTCCCGATTCAGAGGGCGACAAATTCGATTATTTATGGCCCGAAATGCGACGCTTGAAGGTTGATCTTGTCGACGAACATTTCTATCGTCCTGAAAGTTGGTTCCTTTCACAAGGCAATCGCTACGATAATTACGATCGTAAAGGACCAAAAGTCTTCGCAGGTGAATATGCATGTCACGGAAAAGGCAAAAAATGGAATCACTTCAACGCCGCTCTCCTCGAAGCTGCATTTATGACAAACATTGAGCGCAATGCCGATGTCGTAGAGATGGCTACTTATGCACCACTCTTCGCTCATGTTGAAGGCTGGCAATGGCGCCCAGATATGATCTGGTACGACAATTCACGCTCAGTTCGTTCATGTAGCTATTATGTTCAGCAGCTCTACTCGCTCAACAAAGGCAAAAATGTGCTCAAAACTACCGATGCAAAAGGTAAACCTTTGGCTGGCAACGATGGCCAAAATGGACTTTTCGCAAGTTCGGTTGTCGATGCTGATGGCTCTATAATAGTTAAGGTGATAAACACCTCGGACGAGAATCAGAAGATTTCGCTCAACGTTAGCGGATTGAAGAAAAAAGCACTTGCCGGTGTGAAGGTTACAAGTTATACATCCGACAAACTTGATGCTGATAACACTCTTGATAATCCAGAAGCTATTGTTCCTACCACCAGTAGCGATGCGGCTTCGGGAAATGTATATAATGCCACATTGAATGCGAAAACGTTCAGCGTGTATCGCTTTGAAGTGAAATAGATTTTTTTCGAAAAAACGCTAAGCCGTGCCGACGTTGAGTTGGTGCGGCTTTTTTGTGTTATAAATATTGATTAAGAAGCAATTCGAGAACTATGGTGTAGGCGTTCGTTCTCGATTTATTATGCTCGGTGTGGATATAATCACCATTGGTCGATGCCGAGCGGAACACGAATGATACCATTGCGTTCGTTGGCGCGGCGAATGTTCGAATTGGCTTCGGCAAGTTCATCGCGTTTTGATTGCTTATGATGAATGTGAAAACAGATGGCAGAAAATTTTAGAAATTGTTTCTTAAGTCCCGATTTGCGTAGACGAGAGCCCAAGTCGGTATCTTCTGCTCCCCAACCAATCATGCGTTCGTCGTATCCATTGATGTTTATGAGATCGCTGCGCCAGAATGCCATGTTGCAGCCGCGCTCTTTTGCTTTGCGTTTGTAAATATCTCTAAGAAAAAAGGTTAGTAGTGGCATACGTATAGCATTTAGCTTTCTGTATACACCCTTAGTAGCAAAGCTAATAGAGCGAAATTGGCGTTTGCAGATAATTTCTGTCAACTTCATATCTATTTTAGCGCGCGAGCCTTGCGCGTAGTACCCTTTGCGAGCATTGCGGAGGTGGTCTTCTACGAAATGCTTATCTGTAATAATATCCTGATCCAATTGGATTATGTAGTCGCATTGGCATTTAGCTATAGCTTTATTCAAGATGGTGCATTTGCGCCATCCTTCATCTTCGTGCCACACATGAATGAGGCGGCAAGGAAAAATCACACGAAACGCATCAATCATATTACCTGTCTCGACATTCGAACCATCATCGGCCACGATGACCTCGTCGGGCGCGATTGTTTGTTGCATAATAGCCAAAAGATTGAGGCGAAGAGCCTCTGGCCAATTGTATGTAGATATTATAATTGCGCAAGTGGGACGACTCATTTTATATGTAGTTTGTTATGCTGCAAAAGTAACGTAGAATGACGATGAAAATAAAAATCAAAGTTAAGCCACATAAATTCTTAACTTTGCGCCCTATTTCATACAGATGATAGATGGCAGATTTGCAAATTGATAACCTCAAAGAGGAGTATAAATATGGCTTCACGTCGAATATCGACACCGAGACCATCGCCAAAGGCTTGAATGAAGATGTAGTGCGTCTTATTTCGGCTAAGAAAGGCGAACCTGAGTTTATGCTCGATTTTCGTTTGAAGGCTTTTCGCCATTGGCAAACTCTTGAGCAGCCAACATGGGCTCATTTGAATATTCCTAAGATTGACTTTCAGGATATTATATACTATGCTGCGCCAAAAAAGAACGAGAAACTTGCTTCGATGGACGAGGTTGACCCAGAAGTGCGCAAGACCTTCGATAAACTTGGCATCCCGCTCGACGAGCAAAAAGTGCTCTCTAATGTGGCTGTAGATGCAGTGCTCGATAGTACCAGTGTCCGTACTACGTTCCGCAAAACGTTGGCTGAGAAGGGTATAATATTCTGCCCAATTAGTGAAGCTATACGAGATTATCCAGAGCTTGTCAAGAAATATCTTGGATCGGTGGTTTCGTATGCCGACAATTTCTATGCAGCGCTCAACTCGGCTGTATTCTCCGATGGCTCGTTTGTATATATACCCAAAGGTGTTCGTTGCCCAATGGAACTCTCGACCTACTTCCGCATCAACGCAATGAAGACGGGTCAGTTTGAGCGTACACTCATCGTGGCCGACGACGATAGCTACGTAAGCTATCTCGAAGGTTGCACTGCTCCTATGCGCGACGAAAATCAGCTACATGCAGCTATAGTGGAGATTGTTGTGGAGAATAGAGCAGAAGTTAAGTATAGCACTGTACAAAACTGGTATCCAGGCGATAAGAATGGTAATGGTGGTATATATAACTTTGTTACCAAACGCGCACTTTGTCGCGGCGAGAAGTCGAAAGTGTCGTGGACACAAGTTGAGACTGGTTCTGCCATAACATGGAAATATCCATCGTGCATATTGAAGGGCGACGATAGCGTGGGCGAGTTCTATTCTGTTGCCGTAACTAATAATTATCAGCAGGCCGACACTGGTACAAAGATGATACATCTTGGACGCAACACTCGCAGTACCATAATATCCAAAGGTATCTCTGCCGGACATAGCCAAAACAGTTATCGCGGTCTGGTGAAAGTGTCGGAAAATGCGTCGGAGGCGCGTAACTATTCGCAATGCGACTCGTTGCTCATTGGCGACAAGTGCGGAGCGCATACATTCCCATACTCCGATATACATAACCCAACGGCCGTAGTGGAGCACGAAGCCTCGACGTCGAAGATTAGCGAAGAGCAACTTTTCTATTGCAATCAACGCGGCATATCTACCGAAGAGGCTGTGGGCCTGATAGTTAATGGCTATGCTCGCGATGTGCTGAATAAATTGCCTATGGAGTTTGCTATGGAAGCTCAGAAATTGCTTCAGGTAACACTTGAAGGTAGTGTGGGATAGTTTGTTGAATATTAGATAATTATAGATATAAAATGCTTTCTATAAAGAATTTGCACGCCGAGATTGACGGAAAAGAGATTCTCCGCGGCATCAACCTTGAAATCAAAGCCGGTGAGACGCATGCCATAATGGGACCAAATGGCTCGGGCAAGTCTACTCTTTCGGCTGTGTTGGCTGGTAATCCTATGTATACTGTCACTCAGGGCGAAGTGTTGTTCAATGGTAAGAATTTACTCGAGCTTTCGCCCGATAAGCGTGCCAACGAAGGTCTATTTCTCTCGTTTCAGTATCCTACGGAGATTCCTGGCGTATCAATGACCAATTTTATGCGTGCTGCAGTGAATAGTAAGCGTAAATATCAAGGCCTTGAACCTCTTTCGGCTACCGACTTTTTGAAGCTGATGAAAGAGAAACGTCAACTTGTAGAACTCGACTCGAAACTTGCTTCGCGTTCGGTAAATGCTGGTTTCTCGGGTGGCGAGAAGAAACGCAATGAGGTCTTCCAAATGGCTATGCTCAATCCTACACTTCGCATACTCGACGAAACCGATTCGGGTCTCGATATTGATGCATTACGCGTTGTGGCTGAGGGCGTTACGGCGCTAAAAACGAAGGAGAATGCAACCATTGTAATCACACACTATCAGCGCTTGCTCGACTATATTGTGCCCGACTATATACATATTCTTTATCATGGTCGCATAGTTATGACTGGTGGTAAGGAACTCGCGCTCGACCTTGAGAAACGCGGTTACGATTGGATAAAAGAGCAGTTCAAAGATTAGTTTGCACATGGAGAAAACAACAGCGTTTCAACTTGATTTGATGCTTCCGTCGCGCAAAAGCGAGGATTATCTATATACCGATGTGGCTGTGCTTGCTGCCGGCATTGATGCTGTGGCGTCTACCGTTTGTGCCGATGCTGATAGCGAAGTAGATTTCGTGTTGCCATCGGCGGAAACTGATCGACCAGCACTATTCGTAGCATCGCAAGCCAAGAAAGCTGCATACTATTCGCTCGATGGTCAATCGGCTGATATTAAGTATATAACTATAGAGGATGGTGCTGATAATCAACTGACAGCGCAGACTATCATAGTTGAAGTAAAGGCGAACGCACAGCGTAATGTGGTTATAAAATTTGCTGCGCAGAAAGGTCTTTCTGCCGTAGATATATATATAAAAATGGCAGCAGAGAGCGCGGCTAATGTTGTCTTGTGGCAAGATAGGGCTACCAAGGCTCGCATATTTACGCATACCATAGTAGATATGCAGAAGTCTGCCAAACTGAATATTTCTACCATAAATATCAGAGCGGCGCATGTGCGCAACAATTTGCGAATCAATTATTTGGGCGAGAATGCCGAGTCGCAAATCTCGGGTCTCTACATAGCTGCCGATGATAATAGAATAGATAATTCAACGATTGTTCGACACGCTGTAGGACATTGCACGTGTGAGCAACTTTACAAGGGCGTATTGAACGACCATGCAACAACGGCATTCAGCGGTTTGATAGTGGTGGACCCCGATGCTCAGAAAACACTTGCCAACCAGGTGAATCGTAGTATGTTGCTGAGTAAAGATGCTCGTGCATACGCAAAACCACAACTCGAGATTTATGCCGATGATGTGCGTTGTAACCATGGTTCTACAACGGGGCAGATAGACAAAGATCAACTTTTCTATATGCAGGCACGTGGCATAAGCGAAGAAGAAGCACGTCAAATGCTTGTGGCAGCTTTCGTGTGCGAAATAGCGGAGCGTCTGCCTATTGAAGAACTTGAAGAGAAACTTGTTGATAGTATAAAAAACTCACTCTAACGAAATATGATTTTTGACGTTAATTTTTTCCGTTCGCAGTTTCCCATACTTAGCGAAAAAATCTATGGGAAGCAGCTCGTTTATTTAGATAACGGAGCTACAACGCAGAAACCCCATAGCGTTTTAGAAAAAATAATGGACGTCTATGAGCGCTACAATAGCAATGTGCATCGTGGTGTTCATCACTTAAGCAACATAACTACCGATCTGCACGAGAATGCGCGAAAACGTGTTGCTGAGCATATCAATGCTATCTCCGATCGCGAGGTGGTTTTCACTCGTGGTACTACGGAGTCGATAAATCTAATGGCATATTCGTTTGGCGAAACCTATTGCCACGAGGGTGACGAGATAATAGTATCGGCAATGGAGCACCACGCCAATCTCGTGCCTTGGCAGTTGCTGTGCGAGCGCAAGAAGATGAAACTGCGCATAGCACCTATCGATGCCAATGGTTGCCTCATTTTGCCAGAGCTATATAAGCTATTCAACGAACGCACTAAGTTGTTGTCAATCACTCATGTGTCGAATGTCACGGGTATTGTTAATCCGATTGAGGAGATTGTCAACGAAGCGCATGCTCATCATGTGCCAGTGCTTATCGATGCTGCGCAGAGCATGCCTCACATGATAGTTGATGTGCAAGCTATCGACTGCGATTTCATGGCATTCAGCGGACATAAAATGTATGGTCCTAATGGAATAGGCGTGCTCTATGGGCGTCGTCGATTCTTGGACGAAATGGTGCCATATCAGTCGGGTGGTGCTATGATAGATAAAGTGACGCTCGAAAAGACAACCTTTTTGCCCGCTCCATTGCGTTTCGAGGCTGGAACTCCCGATTACGTTGGCGCCATAGGCCTTGCTGCAGCTATCGACTATATAGATAACATTGGTAAAGAAAGCATTCGCGACCACGAGAAACATCTCACCGAGTATGCTCTCGAAGGTCTTCGCTCGATAGATGGCGTTCGCATAATAGGCGAATCGGAGAATCGTTCAAGTGTGGTGTCGTTTCTTGTTGGCGATGCGCACCCTTACGACACTGGTATGATTCTCGACAAAATGGGCATTGCCGTTCGTACAGGTCACCATTGTGCCCAACCACTGATGACACATTTCGGCATAACAGGCACAGTGAGAGCTTCTTTTGCTATATACAACACTACAAGCGATGTAGATGCGTTGATAGATGGCGTGAAACGAGTGAAAACAATGCTTTGTAAATAAGCGTAGAGAGTAGAGCGTAGAGAGTAGAGCGTAGAGTGTTGAAAGTAGAACCTTGAACTTTGAACCTTGAACTTTGAACTCGTAACTCGGAATTATAAATTAGAAACTAATTATATACGCAAATGGCAGATAGTCTTCAAGATTTAGGCGAATTTGGCCTCATAAACAGAATAAAAGAAAGCGTTAAGCTTACCAATGCTACCACCATAAAGGGCATTGGCGACGATTGTGCCGTGATAGCGCCTACACCTGGTATGCGTCAAGTGGTGACAACCGACTTGCTTCTCGAAGGCATACATTTCGATTTGACATATTGTCCGCTGAAGCATTTGGGCTACAAAGCAGTGGCTGTAAATCTTAGTGATATATATGCTATGAATGCCACGCCTAAGCAGATAACGGTGTCGATAGGCGTTTCGGCTAAGTTCGATTTGGCAGCTATCGATGAGCTCTATTCTGGTATGTTGCTATGCTGCGAACGATATGGAGTCGATCTTGTAGGAGGCGATACAAGTTCCTCACTCACAGGCTTGAATATAAGTATCACCGCCATTGGCGAAGTAGCTCCTGAGAAGATTGTCTATCGAAACGGAGCTAAGGAGAACGAAATAGTTTGTGTATCGGGCGATTTGGGTGCTGCATATATGGGTTTGCAACTGCTCGAACGAGAGAAACGCGTCTTGAAAGGCAGCAATCAGCGCCCAGAGTTCGATGGCTACGACTACATACTCGAACGCCAGCTTAAGCCCGAACCACGTCGTGATGTCGTAGAGTTTCTCGATAAAATAGGCGTTGTGCCAACCTCCATGATGGACGTCAGCGATGGTTTGTCGTCGGAGATGCTGCATATATGCTCTGCTTCGGATATGGGTTGTCGTATTTATGAAGAGAAAATTCCTATCGACCATGTTACTCGCAATATGGCCGAAGAACTTAATTTCAGCCCTGTAGTGGCAGCGCTCAACGGCGGCGAGGACTACGAATTGCTCTTCACCATTCGCCAAGAAGATTATCAGAAATTCCAATCGACGCCAGGTCCAAACATTTTTGCCATCGGCTATATATGCAATAAAGACAAAGGCCGTCGCCTCATAACTACTTCGGGCGATGAATCGGATTTGGTGGCTCAGGGCTGGAAAGCGTGGAGTAATAAATAATTATAAGTAATTATGATTGACTACATCAGCGGAAAAATTGCCGAGTCGACACCTACTTATGTCGTGATAGACTGTGGAGGCGTTGGTTACGGATTGTGTGTGTCGCTAACTACATATAGTGCTATAAATGGGCAAGATAGTGCAAAACTACTTGTGCATGAGGCCATTCGCGAAGATGCGTATGTGCTCTATGGCTTTGCAACAGCAGTTGAGCGCGAAATGTTTCGAATGCTCATTTCGGTGAGTGGCGTTGGCGCAAATACCGCACGCATAATACTATCGGCATACCCAGTATTGGAACTCCAACGCGCCATTGCCTCCGAAGATGTGAAGGCCATTAGTAGCGTAAAAGGAATTGGAGCCAAAACGGCGCAGCGCCTCATAGTGGAGCTGAAAGAGAAAGTGATGAAGCTTGGAGTGGATTTGGGTGAAAATATTTCTGCTGTAGTAGACAATAAAGTGCGCGAAGATGCGTTAGAAGCATTGGAAGTTTTGGGCTTCAACAAGCAAGCCGCGGCCAAAATGGTAGATAAGTTATTGAAAGATAATCCGCAAATGGCTGTAGAAGTGGTTGTTAAGAATGCTATAAAACTGCTATAACCATAGATAGTAAGGAAGACTAACGACGTGAAAATAAGGATAGCATACACTGTGGCATCAATTGTCGCAATAGGAGCAATAGCGGCCGTAACAGCTACGCCGCTTGCGCAACCTATAATTAATGCTATATCTATGCCAGAGGCGCGCCCCGAACCTCAAGCTGTAGCCGACACAACAAAACCTTTGCGCTATCCAATTGCCGACGAAGGTGTGGTGCCAACTCAGGCGGGAGAAGAACGAGGCTCTTCGTTCGATTTGAAAGATCCTTCTAATGTTGAGTATGACGCTGTGTATGATCCTACTACACAGACCGTGACCGTATATCGCAAGATTGGAGGCATGAACGTCCGCTTGCCTTACACCATGACGCTTCAAGAGTATCAAAATGATGCTGTGCGTCGTTCGATGCTCAATTATTGGATGTCGAAGAGTAAGCAACGCCCCGAAATTTCGTTAGCTGGCGGCGAAGAGAAACAGAAAAATACGCTGCTCAATTCGAAATGGAAGGTCAATTCCGATTTGTTCACCAGTGTGTTCGGTTCCGACCAGATAACTATGCGTATGCAAGGCCAAGCCAAAGTGAGCTTGGGTATTCAGTATAACCGTATAGACAATCCTACGCTTCAGGAGCGAATGCGCAAAACCACCAGCTTCGATTTCGACGAAGAGGTGCAGATAAACCTCAATGCGCAAGTGGGCGAGCGTATGAAGTTTGCCATCAACTACAACACTGAAGCTACATTCGACTTCGAAAACGAGGTGAAACTCAACTACGGAGGCACCGAAGACGACATAATACAAAATATAGAAGCTGGTAATATCAACTGGACATTGCCTGGTACGCTCATTCAAGGCAGCCAGAGCCTTTTCGGTTTCAAAATGGATATGCGCTTTGGCAACCTCGATGTGTCGACGGTGTTCTCGCAAAAACGCGGCGAAAGTCAAAGCATCACGGTGCAAAATGGCTCTACGTCGCAGGAGTTCGATATTGATATTACCGACTACGAAAAGAATAAACACTTCTTCCTCGCTCATCGATTCAAAGAGAATTACGATAATAGCCTCAGCGCATTGCCTACAGTCACCAGTGGTGTGACCATAACAAAGGTGGAAGTGTGGATAACCAATAAAACTGGTGTATATACCAACGCTCGCAACGTGGTGGCTTTTGTCGATTTGGGCGAGACTGGAGACAATATAAGCGATCAGGCTCTATGGAACGGTGACGATGGTGCCTATCCCGACAACTCGGCTAACAACCTCTATGGCGAGATGACTGGCACTCATAGCGCCATACGTAGCATAAATAGCGTGACTTCGGAACTGCAAGGCTTGACCGATTTCAAAAATGGTCGCGACTATGAAAAGATTGAAAACGCCAGACTCTTGTCATCGTCGGAATATACTATTAACGACAAACTTGGCTACATATCGCTCAACACTGCGCTCAACAACAACGAGGTGCTTGCCGTTGCCTATCAGTATACTTATAGAGGACGCACGTATCAAGTGGGTGAATTTTCGAGCGATGGTATAAGTTCGCCTAATACGCTTATACTTAAACTTTTGAAAGGCTCAACGCTGACTCCTAAGTATAAGAACTGGTCGTTGATGATGAAGAATATCTATTCGCTTGGCTCTTACGACATCGAGAGTGAAGATTTCGACCTCAATGTGGTCTATTGCAACGACTCTTCGTCGACATACATCAACTATTTCAACGAAGGCAAGAAGCCTATGTATGGTGGCCATAATGGCGAAACATATTTGCAAATACTCAATTGCGATAGGTTGGACGCCAGCAACGATGTGTCGGCCGATGGCAAATACGACTTTGTGAATGGCTATACCATTAATGCTTCGAAGGGTAGAGTGATATTCCCCGAGCGCGAACCCTTTGGTAGCTACTTAGCCGAAAAACTCAAGAGTGAACCAGCGCTTGCTAAAAAATATGCTTTTACTGCACTATACGATAGTACGCAAGTCTACGCAAAACAGCAGACGCAGAAAAACAAGTTTAAGATTCGTGGTAAGTATCAATCATCGTCGTCGAGTGAGATTTCGCTAAATGCATTCAACTTGGCGCAAGGCTCCGTCATTGTTACTGCTGGAGGTCAGGTGCTTACCGAAAATGTAGACTATTCCGTAGACTATTCGCTTGGTAAGGTGAAGATTCTCAATCAGAGTCTGCTCAATTCGGGCACTGCCATAAATATCTCATTCGAAAACGAGTCGGCTATCTCTACCGAGACACAAACACTTGTTGGTGCGCATCTTAACTATAAGTTCTCCGACAATTTCAACATTGGTGCTACTATCATACATATGAACGAGAAGCCGCTGACGAACAAAGTGTCGTATGGCGATGAATCGGTGTCGAACACCATGCTTGGTCTCGATATGAGCTATAAGCACGATTTGCCATGGCTTACTTCGGCCATCGATGCTTTGCCACTTGTAAGCACCGATGCTATGTCGAGTATCTCGTTCGAAGGCGAAGTGGCTAAACTCATTGCAGGCCACGCAAGCAGCATCAGTGCAGCATATATCGACGATTTTGAAGGCTCGTCGGTGTCGTACGACATAAAGGCATGGACGGCGTGGAAACTGGCTTCGAAACCACAAGGTCAAAGCGCATTGTTTCCCAATGCCGATAAGACAGACGACCTCTCGGTGGGATTCGACCGTGCGCGTCTGGCGTGGTACTACATAGATCCGCTATTTTTGCGAAATCTTTCTACCACGCCTAACCATATTAAGAACGATACCGAACAGCTATCGAGTCATTACGTGCGTGAGGTCTACGAAGAGGAACTCTATCCGAATAAAGAGTCGGCTTATGGCGAGTCGACAAATATTTCGGTGCTCAACCTTGCTTATTATCCAGCTGAGCGTGGTCCTTATAACTTCTCTACAAATCTTACCAAAGATGGCTTCCTTGCCTCGCCAACCGACAATTGGGCTGGTATACAACGTAAACTCGAAACTACCGATTTCGAGACCAACAATGTTGAGTATATAGAATTCTGGATGCTCGATCCGTTTATCTACAATACCGACCCCGATGCAGGTGGCGACCTCTATTTCAACTTGGGTTATATATCGGAAGATGTGCTCAAAGATGGGCGTAAGGGTTTCGAAAACGGATTGCCTACTCCAAGTGAAGAGTTTGTCGTAGATAGTACCGCATGGGGCTATGTGCCTACTACCAATGCACTCGTGAATGGCTTCAATACCGACCCAGCTTCGATGCGTGCGCAAGATGCAGGTCTCGATGGTATGAGTAGCGCACGCGAACGCTATTTCTACAACAAGAGCGACTATCCTTATATTACATACATACAACAAATGTATGCAGCTGGCGAATTGACCCAAGAGGCCTACGAAGCCATAATGGCCGACCCTGCTGCCGACGACTATCACTACTATCGAGGATCTGACTACGATAGCGAGCAAACCTCGATTCTCGATAGATACAAGAAATTCAACAATACCGAAGGCAACTCATGCCCTACGGAATATTCGCCTGAGACCTATTCTACTGCGGCTTATTCAACGCCCGACAACGAAGACCTCAATAGCGACTATACGCTATCCGAAACCGAAAACTATTACCAGTATCACATATCGATACGCCCCGACAGTTTTGTGGTAGGCCACAACTGCATTGCCGACATGATGACCACTACCGTGAAACTCAAAAATGGCAATACCGAGAGCGTCAATTGGTATCAGTTCAAAATTCCGCTCGCTGAACCCGATGGCGTTGTGGGCGATATTACAGATATGAGCTCAATGCAGTTTATGCGTATGGTGCTCAAAAACTTTGCCGACACTTGCATCTTGCGTTTCGCTACACTCGAGCTCGTGAAGGGCGAGTGGCGTAAATATTCCGACGATTTGTATGAAGAGGAGGCTAATCCTTCTGGGGCAACGGTGTTTACTACATCTACCGTAAATATTGAAGAAAACGACCGCCGCACGCCTGTCAACTACGTGCTACCTCCAGGCATCGACCGAACTGTCGATCCGTCGAATCCTCAGTTGCGCCAACTCAACGAACAAGCCTATAGCCTCAATGTGGTCGATCTTGGCAATGGCGATGCTCGCGCTGTATATAAGACTATAAATATTGATGTCCGTAATTATAGACGTCTGCGTATGTATATACACGCCGAGGCTATCGATGGGTATCCTCTCGAAGACGACCAGATGTCGGCATTCATTCGCCTTGGCTCCGACTACGAGGATAACTATTATGAGTATGAAATACCGTTGCAACTTACGCCTCATGGTACATATTCCGATAATAGTGAGACAGATAGATATATAGTGTGGCCAGAAGACAACGAACTGAACGTGCCGTTGAGCCTATTTACAGAATGTAAGTTGGCTCGCAACGCAGCTAAACGCGAAGCAGGCTCTACGGTTACACTTCAAACCGTCTATTCTATGACCGACCCCGATAAACTCAATAATCGTGTTCGCATAAAAGGTAATCCTACGCTTGGCGAAGTACAAGTGATGATGGTTGGTTTGAGAGCGCGTGGCGCTGGCACAAAATCGTGCGAAGTATGGATAAACGAGCTTCGCCTTACCGATTTTGATGAATCGGGAGGTTGGGCTGCGCGTGGACGTACCAATATTCAACTTGCCGACTTGGGTAGCATCTCTGCTTCGGGTCAGTATGCGAGTGTTGGTTTTGGTTCGATTGATCAGAGCGTATCCGAACGTAGCATCGACGAAGATTTGCAGTTCGACGTATCTACAAGCCTCGAACTCGGCAAATTCCTTGGACCTGAATCACGCTTGTCGGTGCCATTCTATGCATCGTATAGCAAGTCGGTGCAGACGCCTAAGTATTCGCCCTACGATTCTGACGTGCTTCTCGAAACGGTGCTCAACACAGCCACGTCGAAACATGAACGCGACTCCATAAAAGCTATGTCGCAAACTACTGAGACTATCAAGAGTATCAACGTAAGTAATATGCGACTTAAGCCAAAGAAAGGTGCGCGTGCCAACATATTGTCGCCTACCAACTTGTCGTTTACCTACGCTTATACTACCACATTGAAAACCGACCCCGACACTGAGCGCGATTTGAGCCGTCAGCATAATGGCGTGGTGGCTTATAGCTATCAGTCCGCTTCGAAAGCTGTGGAACCTTTCAAAAAGGTAAAGTTGAATTCTAAGTATTTCGGATTGTTGAAAGATTTTGGATTCTACAAAGGCCCATCGCTCTTGGCTTATCGCTGGGAAATAGCGCGCGACTATCAGGAGGTGCAAAACAGAAATGTGTCTAATCCTGAGTATGTCGTTCCGCTCAGTGTAAGTAAAAGCCTCGATTGGAATAGGTATCTCGATTTCAAGTATAATATTACGAAGAATCTCAAGTTTAGTCTCTCGGCCTCGACCGTTGCTACTGTCGACGAGCCCGATGGACCAGTAAATAAAGATTTATATCCCGACGAGTATAAAGCTTGGCGCGATTCGGTTTGGTCCGAAATATCACACTTAGGTCGCACAACCGACTATCAGCACACGGCTACGCTCGATTGGACCATACCTATTAATAAGTTGCCATACTTAGACTTTATGAGCGCTACGGCTCAGTATAAGGCTCAATATTATTGGAAGGCTGGCTACGAAGGCACCGAATACGATTGGGGAAATACCATCATGAATAGAAATACTAAGCAACTCAACGTGATGGGCAATTTCAACACGATTTATAACAAATCGAAGACGCTCAAAGATTTGTATAATGCATACAACTTCTCGTCGTCGAACAAAAAATCGCAACAACGCCAAAACAACGGTGGCCAGACGGTTCGCTATTCGCAGAATAATATGGTTATGGAACCAGGCAAAGCCATTGTCATCAACCATAAACTCAACACTACCAATGTGCAGATTAAGGCCTTCGACGAAAAAGGTCGTGGTGTGAAGGGCGTTTTTGTAGCTAAGGATAAGAATTCTGCTACGTTCACTCCTACACAGAAAGCAACTAAAGGTCGTGTGGTGATAACTGGTATAGTGAAAGACGACAAGTCGGTTGTGGATCGATTCCGCGACATAGCATTGCTCACGGTGACTTCGCTCAAGAATATATCTATTAGTTATAGCGAGAACAACTCCACCACATTGCCTGGCTATATGCCTTATGCAAGTTTTGCTGGTGCAAGTCAAGAGCCTGGTGGCATTGCTCCTGGTCTGCCATTCATGATGGGTTGGCAGGATAAAGATTTTGCCTACAAAGCTATCCGTCATAATTGGATAACTACCGACACCACACTTAGCGAGCCTTATCTGATGTCGCACTCTACATCGCTGCAGATTAGAGCTTCGTTTGAAATGTTCAAAGCGCTGAAGGTAGATCTCACCGCTTCGCGTACACACGACAAGAGCATGGAAGAGTATTACGTATTCAACGAAGCTGGGTTCGATGGTGTATACAACCACATAGAGACGGGTTCCTACAACATGTCGTTTAATATCATTCGAACGGCGTTCAAAGATGTTTCAAAAACGGGTTCATTGTCGTCGTCTACCTACAACAGATTCCTTGCGTCGCGTCAAGCTATTGCCGATAGATGTGCGTCAGCTCGTGCAGCCAGAAGTACATCTTATTCTGGCCTCGACGCTACAACCGACGATGGCGAATCGCTCAATGGCCGCGATGGCTATAGTCTAACAAGCCAAGATGTACTTATACCAGCATTCATATCGGCTTATTCGGGACGTTCAACATCGAAAGTATTTATGAACTTCCTGCCCAATTGGACGGCAATGAAGCCTAACTGGAAGGTGACGTTCAGCGGCTTGTCGAATATCGATAAACTGAAAGATATTGCCCGTAATATTGAGCTTGGGCATAGCTATTCTGCTAAATATCAGGTTGATTCGTATACCACTAATATCGAGTGGGAGCAAGCTGGCGATGGACTCTCGTACATACGCGATTTGTCGAACAACTTCTTGCCTCAATACACTGTGTCGACGGTGACATTGGCCGAACAATTTAGTCCGCTATTCTCGGTGTCGGCTACGCTTATCAATAATATTACTGCGTCGATAGCCAACAACCGCTCGCGACAAATAGCGCTTTCGCTTGCCAACAATCAGATAACCGAAACTTATAGCAAGGAGTGGACTCTCTCCATTGGCTATCGTTTCGATAAGCTTAATCTTATATTCGGCAAGGGCGAAAATCAGAAGTCTACAACCAACGACCTCAACATGACATTCTCGATAAGTCAACGCGATAATTTCACCATTTTGCGCCGTATCGAAGAGGGTGTCAACGAACTCGCTTCGGGTACGAAGACTACGGCTATTAAGTTTTCGGCCGATTATGCCTTTACGCAACGTTTCTCTATGGAGTTCTACTATGATCAATCGTTGGCTCGCCCATACGTATCTTCGTCTTATCCAACGAATAATATCAACGTGGGCGTAAGTTTCCAATTGTCGTTGACGCAATAGAACTTACACAACCGTCATCGAGCACATCGTTGGCGTTTTTTTTTGTATGTACGAAATTCGTTTCCGCGACTGCATGGGGGTTTCTGAGTGTCAGAAACTATGTTGCAGGTGCTGCACTAGGGTTGCTGAGCGTCAGAAACTATGCTGCAGCATCTGCATGAGGGTTTCTGAGTGTCAGAAACTATGTTGCACGTGTTGCATGAGGGTTTCTGAGTGTCAGAAACTATGATTTAATCATAACAATGGATTTTGCGCAATGTGCAAAAATCCGTTTTCACGACTCAATGAAAATTTCCGACATCGTGCACCAAAGCATTTTCATGCTTCGGTGCACACACAAGGCAGGGAGTCTTGCTTCTGCGTTTGACGTAGTTAGACCACTATCTAACGGAGGAGGAAGAGCGAATGTATACCGATAAAAAATAGCGATTCGTTGTTGAAAAATATATATTCGTTTAATCTGTTTTACGATTCGCAACACTTGTTAGTATTTTTAGACAACCGAGAAACAAAAAGCGCTTTTATGTTATGGTTATATTATTAACAACTTAATTATTTTCAAAATGAAAAAAATCTTATTTACCCTTGCAGCTGCAATAACAATGATGTGCGCTACAACTGTCAATGCCTCGGCTGCTCAAGTAACAGAACCAGCATCTATTCAAGCATCTACTAATGCAAGTACTGTTGTTATTATTATTATAAGTGATGATGGTACAACAATAATTATTATTGACTAAGCTTTGTTTTATATCCCATAGCGAAACATTTGTTTCGCTATGGGATTTGTAGCTTTACTTTATTTATAATATCATGACAAAGACTCTTTATACTACATTTTTGCTTTTTTGCGTATTTATGACAACTGAAACATTGGCCCAAAAAAATGCACTGGAGGCTCATTATACAAAGACTTTGAATATAACAGATGAAATCAATGGGATAGAAGATGTAAATACTAGACAACTCATAATTGATAAGTACAAAAACTCTACAGAGTACTATGCGTTGTATTTCAATAATTTGAAATATTTATTCACAAAAGCGGCTATCGATAAAGAAGTTGAATTGATAGGAGATGCTTCTCTATATACTGATATGGCAAGCCAAAAGAATATTGCCATCAGAAGCATATTGGGGAAAGATTTTATTGTTGAAAAAGATATGCCCAAAGCAATAGAATGGAATATTGAGAGTGAAATAACTAAGCAAATACTTAACATACAATGTGTCAAGGCTACAACAATAGATGTTAATGGTAACAATGTTGTTGCATGGTTCGCTACAGAAATTCCATTTCCAACTGGACCTTATGGATATAGTGGGTTGCCAGGTCTTATTTTACGTCTTGAAACAAAGAATGAAACTTATGAAGTTACAAGCATCAGTTCTGCACCAGAAGATGTTCTCGTAAAAGAACCAAATATGAAGCATGTAACGCCACAAGAGTTCTCTGAGATAAAGAACAAGAAACTCAAAGAACTTGGTGCTGATCCAAATCAAAATGGTGGTGTACAAGTGATAAGATTATAGCCCATATGTTGATATTTAGGCGTTTTTTACTGTTGCCGTTCATGGTGATAAGCCTAGTTACTTTCGCACAACAGTCCCCAATAAAAGGCACGGTGATGGACAAATCGAAAAATGCACCGCTGCCATTTGCTACGGTGGTTCTTAGCTCCGATAGTGCGTCGAAAAACATTGCAGGCTTTGCTCTGACGGATAACGATGGTCGCTTTGAAGTGAAGCCCACTAAGCAAGTGCCGCAAATGTGGCTAACCATACGTAGCATGGGTTATGCAACGCAAATACTACGCATAGACAATGCTGCCAAGGTGCAACACATAGAGATGGAGGTCGATGAGGTGTCGCTCGGCGAAGTAACGGTAAAGAGCAATATGACGGGTATCACGTTGCGCAACGACACTGTGGTGTTCAATCCTAAGACATTTACCAATGGCGGCGAACAAAATCTCGAAGACGTGATAAAAAAGATGCCTGGCATGACGGTGGACGATGGTGGCAACGTGTCGTATCAGGGCAAGAAGGTTGACAAGATGCTCGTTGATGGCAAGGATGTATTGGCGGGTTCGAGCGGCGTTGCTACACGCACTCTTCCATCTGAATTTGCTCAGAGTCTGGAGGTTATAAATAATTATTCAGATGGCGACATTGCCGATAGCTTCAGCCAAAAGGAGAAACTTGCACTCAACATAAAAACCGATGGAGCAAGTCAGTGGAACGGCACTATAGAGGCAGGTGCTGGCTTGAAAAATAAGTATAATGCCAAAGCTTCATTGTTGCGACTGAACAACACACTGTCGCTCTCGCTAATTGGAAGTGCCAACAATACCAATGAACCAATATTTTCGGCAATAGACTACATAAATACCATCGGCGCAGTGAACGACATATCGACATCGTCGGGTGCGTTGACGCTTGAACTCGATGCCAGTGAACAACAACTGCTCGTTCAACCAAATAATGTGTATAAACGCAGTGCGGGCATCTTGAATGCTAACGTCACACTGACACCATCGGCGCAGTATAAGATGCGAATAAATATGCTCGGAAACCTCGTGGGAGCACGCAATAGCTCCGAGAGTGAACAGATATACCACCTAGATAATTATGATTTTAGCAACAGCGAGCAGAGCGGCGGCAAGATGAATAACCGTTTTGCATCAGCCATAGTAGATAACAAATGGCGGCTTGGCGAACACACCGATATGCGCTCTCTTACACGTCTCAACTATGGCAACAACAGTACGCAATCGACTGAAAATAATACGTACAATGCCACCGAAACCTACGCCGATGATGAACTAAAAACAAACTCTTGTTCCATTTCGCATCAGATGGCAGTTAACTCACTTGTGGGCAAGAATTTGCTCTTTGGTGGAGTAACTATAAATGGCAAAAACAGCTTTAGCGACTACTCCGCCGAAACGAATGCTACGTTGCCAACTATATACGCTTTTGATGGAGGTTTCGCCTCGGAGCAAAAGCAGCGCAACATAGCTATGGCTGCAAATGTTGGCGTATCCATACCAATATCTTCAAATAGCACCAATATAAAAACTGAAATTTCAGGTTCTTCGATGCGTAATTATCTAACAACCAATGACAACAATAGTGAGAAGCAAACCAATAATTCTGCAAGTATTTACGCTGGCATAACTAAAAACAAAGGCACGTTCCGCTTCGATGTTGGGGCGAGTGCAACTGGCATAAAAACACAAGCGCAGTTGCAGAACGACAACAAAACGCAAAGTGCGTGGCACATCGAGCCATCGGCATCGCTAAGCATTCATTTCAGCCAACGCAATAAGCTATCGTTGTCCGCCAAACAGTCGTTTGCGCCCACATCTTTAGCTAAAATTTCGGAAGCCGAATACCTAAAATCGTACACATCGATGCAGCAAACTTCAGAATGTAATACTCTGATAGAAAGGAAGTTTACAGCATCATTATCGTATCAAATTTTTAGTCTCTTTTCGCGCACTACACTATTTATGTATGCCAACTACATACGCACCGACGATACGCCTACAACCAACTACTATACAGCCGATTTGACTACTTACCATAGATATGTAGATGGAGGACAAACACAATCGCTCTCGGCAATGCTTTACTTCAACCAAGGACTTTTCAGTATTCCACTCTACCTGCGTACTTCAGCAAGTTTCGACAAAACAATAAGTCGTTCGCAACGTCAATCCATACTTATGGATGTAAATGCTGATGCACTTAGTAGCAAACTTGGATTCTACACACAGTTTACTTCGCTGCCCGTCAACTTTGACCTTGGCGGAACTTACAAAATAAACCGCAGCCAAATTGATGCTTTGAATATTGAGACAATGGGCAAAATATATGGAGCGAATCTGCAAGTTTCATTCAATCACAAGTCTTTTAGTGCGTCCATTACAGGCAAGACCGAACGAAACGACAACGAGGTATATTCATTCACCAATAACGACGTAGATCTTGCAATGACATACAAAATTGGTAGTGCGAAAATCAAACTTACAGGTAGTAACATTGGTCACTTAGACGGTAAGAAATGGCTCGCCGAAAGCATTACACCAACCATCGAAAGTCGCACACGTTACCAACAACACTCTGGATATTTATTGCTCAGTGCAGCATGGACGATTTGAAAATTGATAATTGAGTTCCCTACACTATTGCAGCCTCTTCGATGCCCGAAAGGTCAACTGGTGCGAGGTCTGAGCCTATGCCTTCGACGGGGTTAACGGGTACTTCCTCGGCTGGTGTTTCCTCGGTCGGCTCGTAATGCGTCGCTGCGTAGTTTTCACTTGGAAGCAGTGGTATGTCGCCGCCCATGCCAGGCAGCATCGGTTCTACGTCGCCATTGAGGGAGACGACTTGCTTAATTGAATAAAATATAGCCCATCGGTTTCAAAAACTGGTGGGCTTTTCGTTTTTGGGTAATTCAAACGCGCACATCTGCGAGAATGTCTCAAGTTTGCTAGCAGGCGGAATTATTGCTGGCATCTTCGCCGATAGATACCTTTTGTCAGTGAATGAAAGAGGTTGAAAGTTTTTTATTTATGGTGAATTAATTGTTGTTTCTTTTGTTTAGTCGTATAAATAGTGGTAAAAATAAAAATATGCCAATTATCGACATTGCAAGTCCACCCATAGTGCCAGCGG
Organism: Bacteroidales bacterium; assembly: GCA_015061285.1. GTDB lineage: Bacteria > Bacteroidota > Bacteroidia > Bacteroidales > Marinilabiliaceae > W3P20-009. The sequence continues at coordinate 61,796 of SUWW01000007.1, forward strand.
CAAGGGTGTACCAAAATCCTTTGTCTGCATCGATGATGAACGGGATAAAGCCCAAAACTGTAGAAAGAATAGTGAGCAGAATTGTGCTTGTTTTTACGTCGTAGGCTTTCAGAAGGCAACGTCGTAAGCTCCAGTTGGCGTGGCGCTTGCGGTTGTTTTGAAATTCGTTTACTATATATATGCTCGCATTCTCGGTAATGCCACACAGAAGCACCATTGCTGCAAATCCCCCTTGGTCGAAGTTGATGTCGAAGAGGTAGAAGGTGAGAAATAGTCCAACGAAAGAAATTGGTATTGTGCCTATAATTACAAGCGGTTTTAGTAACGAATCGAAAAGTATTGCTGTAATTGTGAAAATAATAGCAATAATAAGTAGCAATAATGGTAATATACTTCCACTTTCGCTACGTCCCCAGAAATAGCCATACGAGCCCTTTATGGTGTAGCCTGTAGGAAGAATTTTTTTGTATTTATCAATTATTTCGTCGTAGACACGATTGCCGCCTTTCGAACTGCCTATATATTCATATTGCAGCACAAGTTGATACTCTTGATTTGTCTTCTCGATGCTTTTGGGGCTTGTTTGACGCGTCAATTCGCACAATTCGGAGAGTTTGCAGTGCCTATTGCCTATGTTGATAGGCATGTTGCGCAGCGACCACACGTCGTATTCTTCCGATTCGTTGGCAGCTACTTTTATGGCTTCGTATTCGTTGCCGTTCCATATTCTGCCACACAGCGTGCCTTTGTTGAATGCTGGTTTTATGGCGCTGAAGAATTGTCGTGGCGAAATGTTTTGCTCTGCCATTTTGTGCATACGCATTTTGAATACGAATTCCGAATAATCCTCTTTCCAATGCACTTGGTGCGAGTTGCACGACACTTCGCGTATACGTCTGTGGCTCAAGAGGTCGTTGCTTATATCTTCTGCCAATCCCAGTAGTTGCTCATAATTATAACCATAGAGCTTAATCATGTAGCTACCAACTTGCTCTTTCACATCGTTGCTAAAACCATAATCCTGCAAACCATATATCGACCACGAACCGCCACCTATTTGCAGCGCTTTTTCGGTGAGTTTGCTTTTTACTATGTATGGATATGATGTGTTGCGAGTCTCGTCGGTGAAGTGAATGGAGATGTCGGCCGAGCGTGCGCCGCTGATGTTGGTTTCAAACATGCGTATGCCATCAAGCGACGATATGCAGCTCTCCATTTTTCTGACGGCTGCATTCATCTGGTCTAACGTGCTACCGTTGGGCATTGAGGCGTGTACGTAGAGCACAACTTCAGCAGTGTTGCTCATAGAACCTGAGGCCGAGGTCTCTTGCACAAAAAGTCGCAGTGTGCCACCAAGAATCTTGTCTACCCACGGACGAATTGTCTGTAGGTAGGTTTCGCTGCCAAACACTTTGTTGTACGTCTCTGCCCACACGTTTTCCTCTTCTGCTTCAATTTTATCGGGCATAAGGAATGTGGGTATGCCGAATAATAATATTAGAAAAGCCGTAGAAAGGCGATTGTGGCGGCGAATGAATCTTATCGAAGCCGTTTGTGCATGGCGCAGACGGACGATAAACCGCATTCTTTTTTGCGATGTTTTGCTTGGTAGTTTTCTGCTTTGAGTGAGCTCTATAAGCGCTGGCACTATAAATAGCGATACCAACATCGATACGAGCATGTTTACTATCAGCACCGTAGAGAAATCCATCAAACTGAGTTTCAACTCATCGTCGAGGAAGTATATTATCGACAAAGCTCCCGTAGTGGTGAGCGTTGCGGCGGCTATGGGCAAAATGGCTTTTAGGTTGTGCTCGCGTCGCCAATGGTTGGCCATCACTATTATGTTGTCTATGATGAGGTTTAGCGATATGGTTATGCTGGCAAGCGAATACGTATGTAGTTCAACGTCGAGTAGATAATAGGCTATTACCGATGTTGCCAACGTAACTATAAGACTTGTTGTAGTTACGAATACGCTGCGCATACTTAGCGACGTTATGAATATGAATATCAGTAATATGAGTGTCGTGAGCCCCGAACGATAGTATATGCTTTCGAGCTCTTTGCTTATGTATTCGGTGGCGTCATACATAATATGCATCTCATAGTTTGGTGGCAATAAGGCTTTTTGCTGTTCTATCACTTTCACGGCACGATTTCGCACATCAATTTGGTTGGCATCGTCGTCGGCTGTGAGTTGCAGATAGATGGAGTTGAGTCCGTTTATTCTATAATAGCCAGTTGCTGGTTGTTCGCGATGCTTTAGGGTAGCTATTCTGTTAAGTTTTACCTGTTGCGTGTCGGCTGTAGCTATGCTTATTTGGTCGAATAAAAACACGGAGTCGGCAACGCCCGTCGAAAGGCGATAGTCGCCAATGGCAACATTTTTTTTCTCGAGAGCAATGGCACGCGTTATGTCGTTTTCGTCGATTCCAGCGGCTTTGGCTTCATCGTTGTCGTACTCTACAATCCACTCCATAGGAGCGCCGCCAGATATACTTACGTCGGAGATTCCATCCACATTGGCAAAGGCTGTTTTGAAGATTTTTTGTGCCGTCTCTTGAATGTCGGCGGAGTTGGTAGGTGCGTTTATGGTGTATACGATGAAAGGCCCTTGTTGCTTTTCGTTGGTTTTGCTCACTCGTATTATTGGGTATGATGTGCCTGCGGGAAGCTCTTGCCACACTTGACGTATGAGCATAGAAGCCTCAAAACGAGCCATATCCATATCGGCGTGTTTGTCGAGGCGAATGGTTATGCTTCCCGAGCCATTGTTCGACCTCGACGAGATGCTATTTACGTTGCTGAGGCGAGCAAAAACGGCCTCCAATCGGCTTGTAACCTCCGTCTCTATCACTTTCGATGTGGCGCCATTGAGGTTGTAGCTGACACTCATTCTCGGCATTTGCGACGAAGGCGACAGCTTGAGTGGTAGCAGCGGAAGCAGCGCCATGCCAATGATAGAGAGGCACGCAGCTATGACACAAATTGTGAATGGCGAGAAGGGTAGAGCACGCCTATTATTTGTTGATTTCGTTTTCAAGGTCGAATTTGTCGCTAAGTGAGAAACCAATAGAGAAATCGAAGAGTGTTAGTCGGCGCAATTTGTAGTAGCAATCCCAATATTTATATATGGCGTTTATGTAGCTCTCTTGAGCCGATAGTCTGTCTCCTTGAGCTTGCGTCAATGCAGTGAGGTCGGAAGTTCCCGATATGAAGCGCTTCATGGTTTGGTCGTACACTTTGTCGGCAAGAGTTAGCGTCTCTTCGGCTGTGGTGTAGAGTTCGCGGCGCGAGCGCAATTCGCTGATAGTCACGAGTATCTCTTGCTCTTTTTCGGCCATGGTCTGTTGCGCGCTAATGCGAGCTATCTCCATCTGGCTATATGCCATATTTCTCTTTCCTCTGTTTACGCCCCAATCGAGCAGAGGTATAGTTATGTTGATACTTACAATATCTTGTCGCATGGGGTCTTGGTATGCTTTGCTTACGGCATCGCCTTGCTGGTTGAATCCAACGCTTGCGCCTACGTTTGCTTGAAATCGGGTCTGTTTTCTCACCTTGTCGAGCGTTTGCTCAGCTTCGAGCACAGCTTGCTCCACATTGATGAGTTCGTAACTATTTTTATGCATCATTTCAAGCGCCTTTTGCGTATCTATTTCAAAATCAGGAAGTATGCCTGGCATGTTTATATGTAGTTCGGCGTTTGGATTCATACTTAGAAACGAAGCCAATTGCATGCGAGCCTCTTTTAGAGCTACTTCGGCCGAAGTCTTTGCTGTTCGGGCTTTCACGGCATCTAAGCGCAGACGCATGATGTCGGTTTGTGTTATCGAAGCAATCTCAATTCTACGTTTGCCTATGTTGTAGAGCGTGTCGCATTGTGCCGATTGTAGAATAGCTAAGTCGTAGCTGGCTTGCGCGTTAGCAAGGTTGAAGAAGTATTGTATTGCCAACGACGACAGATATTCCATATAATAGAGATAATACAACTTGGCTTTTTCGTATTTGAGAGGCTCAATTTTTTTGTTCCATCGATGTTCGTTGTAGCCGAGTAGCGAGTTGCTATAGCCTATTTTTATTGGCACAGAGCTATATTGCGTGTAGTCCGACGAACCATAGTTGCGCATACGTTCGAGGCTCGTTGTGGCGTAGAAATAACCGCCAAGTGGGGCAAAATTTTGCGTAAGCGACAATGCCGCCGACGAGGTGAACACTTGCTGCTGACGATACACATCAATATCGTTTTCGCTGTCGTAGCGTTTGGTTAGGTATCGGTAATACTCAATCGGCATGACGTTGAGCGTCAAACTCGGCAATCGTTCTGCTTTGTATGCACGAAACTCCCAGTAGCTCGATTCTAATTGATTCTTATACTTACGTGCATATAGCGAACTGTCGGCTGCTATGCGTATGGTCTCTTGCAAATCGAGTGTGCGCCTCTCTTGTGAGTAGGTGCTATGACAAAAAGTTGCAATAATAGCAGATATGTATATAGATTTTTTCATCTTTTTTTCTCTTCAATAAGTGCATATATAACGGGGATAACAAAAATGCTTACCAACGTACCTATTAGCATCGTAGCAATCATAGTTATGGCAAGTGGGCGTTGCAGGTCCGAACCTATGTCGTTGGTGAAAAGCACTGGTAGCATGGCTCCTATGGTCGTTAGCGATGTCATTATTATGGCTCTTATGCGGCGCTTGCCTGCCGTGTGAATGGCTTCATGCATTGGCATGCCTAACTTCCGCAATTCGTTGATGCTGTCTATTTTCAATATTGAGTCGTTCACTATTATACCACACGACACTATTATACCTATGCCCGACATGAGGTTGAGCGAATCGCCCAACAACCAGAGCACAAGCAGTGCAAACGAGGTGTCGATGGGTATCTCTATGAGCACAATGAGTGGCTGAACGAAACTTTCAAATTGTGCGCATAGTATGAAATACATAAGCAAAACAGATATTAGTAGTACTATAATTAGACTGTTAATCATCTCAATATTAGAGAAATATGCACCACTAAAATCAACTCCAAATTTATTGTCGGTGGCATAGGCTGCGCGCACTCTCTTGCAAAACTCTTCGGGCTCATCTATTCCGTAGAACATTATTGGTATGTATTCGCCATCTTTGCCAGCGGTGATGTCTTTCAACTCTTCTGTTGTGGTGATTTTCAGCAAGATGCGAAGTGGAACTTCTGTTGTGCGACCATCGATATAGGTAGTTATGTAGCCATTCTTAATCTCGTTCTCTATGTTGCGATCGGTCTCTTGAGTGAGGCGTATTGGCATGCGGTAGCTGTATGACTTGAGTGTAGTTACGTCGTTGCCACGCGCTACGCTCTTCAATCGATGCTCTATTTGGCTCAGACCAACGTTGTAAAGGCTCAGCAGTTCGCGGTCGACAACTATAGTCTTGCACGAGCGAAAAGTGGTGGTGGAGTGTCGACTATTGCCAGCCCACGATACGATGCGCCCTTCGGCATCGCGAATGTCATCGCAGCTGATGTCGGGGGCTTTACGCGATAGCTCCACGCAGATGTCGGGCTCGCCCGTGTCGAATATTTGCTCAAACACCGATGCTGGTGGCGCAAAGGTTATGCTTGCTTCGGGGTAATTATTTGTAATCCAGCTGCTAATGATATTTGTAACTATGCTTACCGAGTCGACCGAAGGCGTCATCCAATAGAGCTCAGCTTCCGATGTCGATAGCGACCCTTCATTGCCAAGCATATAATCTTGCGAGCCTACACTTGCCGAACTCTCCAAACATAAGTCGGCTACAGCTTGTTGCATAGCCAACACACGACGATTGTTCTCGGCCACGCTGATGTTGCTATTCCAATCGATATGAGCTGTAAAGTCGGCATTGTCTATCTCGGGCATTCTGCTCTTTTCAAGCGCCTGAGCCACTATGTAGCACATCGGCAATGTAAGTATAGCCATAGCAATAACTACAATGCGATGACGTTCGCAGAAATTTGCGCCTCGGTCGTAGCCTCGAGCTATTGCGGGAGCAAGTGTTGCTACTTCGACTGTTCTCTTGCGCCAACCAATGAGTTTATACAACACAGGAAGTAATATTATGGCTGCTACATACGACATTGCCAATCCCGATGTTATGGCAAAAGCCTGATCTGTGAATATTGCGCCAGCCATTCCGTTCAGAAATATAAGCGGCAGAAACACAGCCACTGTGGTTAGTGTGGAACTTAGCATTGGCGAAATCATCTCGTTTGTGCCTCTTACGCAGGCTGCACGCATCGTACGCCCCGAGGCTCGCCACTGCATAATATTTTCGGCCACTATTATGGCGCTGTCTATCATCATACCCACAACGAGAATCATGCCCGAGAGCGACACGATATTCAACGAACGATGCCCTACAAAGAATGGTATGAATGTAAGTATTACAGCTACCAACATAGCTATACCTATGACGATGCTCGTGCGAAAATCTCTCATGAACAGCATTGCCGTAATCATTATAAGTATGAAACCCAAAATGAGGTTTTGCTCGAGGTTGCTTATGCTATAGTCGAGGAGTTCCGTTTGGTTGCGGCTTATAGTGAATTCGTATTCGGGAAACTGCTTGCTGAATTGTGCCACTACGCTGTTTAAGTGATCTTTTAGATCGTTCATTCCGTCGTCGCTCTGCTTAATCACAGCGAACGTCACAGCACGTTTGCCATTGCATAGCGAACGACCATCGCTGCCTGTTGGCTGCTCTACTATTCGGCAGAAGTCTTTCAATTGTATCAATCGACCTCCGCAGCGTATGTATATATTGCCAACATCGCTCTTGTCGCTCAAAACGGTTTTGGTACGTATGGTGTATTGATAGTGGCCATCGTTCACCGTCATGCTGCCTGCATCGATATTGTTTCCGTTGAGAGCATTCTCTATGTCGCTTTGCGTCACACCCATCATCTTCATCTTCTCTACATTGGGTTCAACGTTAAGCACTCGCCCTGGAATGCCCGTTACGTCGGCCATGGCCACTTCCGACATCTGCTCTATTCGGCGACGCACTATGTTGTCGGCTATGTCGCACATCTCAAGAAACTGAGCTTCGTTCTCTTGCGCATATCTATCTTCGTTGGTCAACGTCATATTTATGTAGCACACTGGAATGTCTGTTGCGCTTGCCTTTATGGCTTTGGGACGCGACACACCATTGCCAAGCGACCCCATTGCACCATCTATCTTTTCGTTTACCTCTATGAAGGCGAGGTCGGTGTTGGTGCCAAATTCGAAGCGCATATCTATGATGCCAATGCCATCGCGCACTGTGCTGCGTATGCTCGACAAGCCTTGTACCTGCAACAGTTGCCTACGCACCACCGACACTATGCTGTTCTCTATCTCTTGAGCCGACATGTCGCCTTCGTTCACCTTTACGGTGATTTGCGGAATGGCTATGTTGGGCAGAAGCGATACGGGCAGAGTGTTGTAGGCCACTATGCCAAGCACCACAAAGGCCAAGAAGGTCATGAAAACGGCTATCGGACGCCTAATAAGGAAATCTATCATGGCTTAATAGTCAGTGGTTTTTGATATGATGAGCGATGCATTGTGGGCAAGGTCGGTAGCGCCGTCCACCACAATAGTGTCGCCAGCTTTTATGCCCTCTTTTATGGCTATGAACTCCGCATTCTCTACGCCGGTCTCTACATAGTTCCATTTAGCTATGCCATTCTCTACGGAGAAAACTACCGACTTGCCCGAGCGCATAACTACAGCACCTTTTGGCACAGCAATATGTCGACCCGCATTTTTGTTTATCCACACGCGCACGTTCATTCCTTCGAAGAAGGTCGCCTCTTTGCTATTTATGTTGGCATGAACCACTATGGTGCCGTTGGTCTCTACCACAGGGTTGATGTCAGTGATAGTGCCTTGTGCATATTGGCCTGGTGCCGAGTAGGCCTCTATCCTCACCGATGCTCCTTTGCTCACTTGAGGCAGTTCGCTCTCTATTATGGTGAACTCCACCGTCATATTATTCATATCTATAACGCGGCAAAGTGGCTTGCTGGTGTTTGTACGGTTGTTTGCCTGAGCATCAAGATTTGCCACAACACCGTCGAATGGCGCTTTGACGCTTGCTTTTTTCAATTTCTGAAGCTGCAACTCATATTGAATCTTTGCTTGACGATAGCCACTCTTTATTTCGGCAATATCTTTCTGATTTTTAGGTATATCGTTGCTATTAGGGTCGTAGCCCTGGCCAATAAGAATGTCGTTGAACGAGAGTAGGCTCTTCTCCATGTCGGTCTTGATGGAGAGTATGTTGCGCGATAGTTCGAACGTGTCTATTCGTGCTATCAGAGCTCCGCTGCCTATGTGGTCGCCATTCTTCACGCGCACTTCGGCTATCTCGCCCGAGGTCTCCCAATAGATGTCGGCATAGCGCATAGGCTTCACTTTGCCATTGCTGACAATGTTCTCGTCGAAGTCCATCTCTTTGACTACCGATACTGTAACCTTCCGTTGCTCTTCGGCCAATTCTTGATTAGCATCGTTTTCTGTTGGTTGAGGATTTTCGCCGCAGGCTGTAATATTTATCACCACTAAAGAGGTAATTGCAAATTTTACTGTTGTAGAAATATTCATGTAATATGTAGTTATTGACGGTTATTCGATTTGGTTTCCAACCACGAACCACTCGAAAGAGCGAATAGTTTTTCGTATTCTGTATATTCTGAGCTTTCCGTGGTTGTTGTTGTTCATTGTTAGATATGGACGGTTATTTGGATAAGTCTGTTTGGGTTAACTCTTTTTACTCATGTAGGAATTGAATCCTACAAAACAAATTTCACACTTTTTTTCATAAAAATTAGCTTTTGGTTACAAAATCCAATCTACTCTTCCTACAATGAACTCCTCTGGCACAAGCCCCCAATAGCGCGAATCCTGCGAATCGACAGCATTGTCGCCACAGACGAAATAGTAGTTCTGGTCGAAGGTGTAGCTCTCTATCAAGCTATCGCCAACGAAGAACCTACCATCTTTTTCGGTAATGGTGGTATCCATCTCCCAATTCATCAGTTTCCCGTAGAGAATGAAGTTTTGGCTGTTTAGCTCTATCTGATCTCCTTCTTTAGGTATGTAAATAGGCCCCATATTCTCTATAGTCCAAGGGAAATCGCGGTGCTTGGGGTAGCTGCGCAAGTAGCGATATACATCAGTGTCGCTGTCGGCTTTGTGACGTAAATGGCATACGTGACGCTCCAAATCGTCTTGTGCTGCCACATTACCAAGAGGTTCGTTGCAGCCTCGCACGTGGTAGTGGCAATTGATAATCTCAAACGTGTCGCCAGGCAAAGCCACACAGCGTTTTATGAAATACTTAAGCACATCGAAACTCAGGCTGTGGCGTATTTTGTGGTTGGCACGCGGATTATTGAATACAATAATGTCGTTTCGCTTCACATTGGTGAATCCGGGCATTCGGTAAATATCGCCATGCTTTACTTCTTTGGTCACATCGAAGATGCGTGCGCCGTATGCAAGTTTATTTACGAGTACGTTGTCACCAATGGCTATAGTTGGTTCCATTGAGCCCGAAGGAATTTTGAACGTTGCACATACAAAAACTTGCAGCACATGATAGGCCACAACGAGCAAAACCGAATAGTAAAGAATATTTATGACCCAATTGAATATCTTCTTAATAATTCCTTTTTTCATAAATATTCTAATAAAATACCTGTTTGCCGTCCTCGTAGGTGAAAATGCGCTCTTCTGTGCCCTTGGTGAGGTCGCGAAGGTGATAAAGCGTTCCTTTAGGTACCGACTCAAATGTAAGTTCGTGCGTTATGGCTTTTTTAGAACCTACAGAAATCCACTGCATACCATTCCAATAGCACAATTCATATTCATCTCCTTTCAAAAGGTAGTTAGTATCACTTCGCGGATAGTATTCCACGCGAGTTATATACATCTCATTGCCTTTGCCAAGGTCGATACCAACATAACCGCAGATAGAGCGAGGTTTAGAAAAATATGAACCTTCATTGCCGTCCATTGCATCAAAATATGAATGCCCTCGATTCTCGTCTGGCGAAGGGAATCCAAATTTTTGTCCTAATAGAATTTGCTCTGTATTGTTTGGCGATTTTTTCCCATAGAAAATCACTTCTGCAAGATCTCCGCAAGAGCCTTTACCAATAAACCAACGTATATATCTGTATTTTTTACTACTTGAAACTATTGTGTCGCAATAGTTAATGGGTGCTCTTTCGACTTTCAAAAGCGTCTCTTTGGTATGAAAATATTTATCGTTGCTTGCTTCTACACTACTACCAATAAGAGGTTTGGCTCTCATCTCCTGGTGTTTTGAATATGGGTATTTACGTCGTACGGTTACACTATTTGTGGCATCAGATGCTTCAAAATAATGTATTTGTCCATCTTTTTTGAGAAGAAAAGGATTGGACGCAGGAATAATTTTCCCGCCATCGTAAAATGCTGCTATGTATACGACGTCACCAATCATTTTGTTGAATTTGAACGATTTGCCGTTAAATTCTCCAAACCAAACAGGAATCCACTCTTTTCGGTCGGCAACACAAATGACTCCATATTTCTTTGTGGTATTTCGATATTCATCTTTGCACTTTATAGTTATGTCAAAAGTCGGCTTGTATTCGTCTGAGACATCTTCAAAATCAATACTCCATAGATTTGAGGGAATGTCTTCTGTAATTATGCATTGATAATTATTAGAAAACCTTTTTCTAAAGATTTTGGCTGGTTTGTATTTGATTTCAAAATCGTTGGGTGTCATTGCGTTGAACGGGAATGATTTACCATTTTGTAGCATTATAGCATTCCAGACATGACCATTACTTGTGTTTCCCCAATGAGGAACATAGTCGATAGTGCAAGGAACGCCTAATGCTCGCATAACTTGCACTGTGTAAATAGACTTATGACGACAAGTACCACGTCGTGCCAACTCCATCTGACTAACAGTCAACTCCAAAGGGTAATTATAGAGAATCTTGCTTGTGTCAAAGCCTTGATTGTTAACAAATTCTTTCATGAAAACGTTCTTGAAACCCTCGACAGTCGTTGTGGTGTCGCGCAAAATGCCATACAGATTTTTGTATTTTGCTCTATATACTTCTGGCTTTTCAAAGTCTATCCTATATGGTAATATGTATTCGAGAAAAGTATTGAAACTTGTATCGCAATATGTTGGCGTTGTTCGACGTGCGATAAAAGCCTCATCTATATTTTGAATGAGGAAACTCGAGCTTATCTTTTTTGTGTCAAAGTCTTTACTCAAAGAGGTAATGTTAATTGTGCCAAATTGTTTCACTAAAGAATCCCAAGTATTGGAGAGTCTTTTATCTGAATCTTCTTTTATACCTGCACGCCTCATACTATCTAAAAACTCAAAGAAAGGCGCGTAGCGTTCTATTATTTTTCCAGAATAGCAGTATTTGTTATGCATATTGGCAATGAGCCATTTGGCAGCATACGTTTTCTCCTTATCACCTATGCTATCGTAGTGCGCAATAACATGCTCTAATTCAGCTCTGTTACCTCCAGCAGATTCCAATGCAAATTCTAACTGCGCATCAAGTTCTGATTGACACGCAGTTAGAATAAGTACGCTCAAAAAAATTAGTAGTATTTTTCTCATTGTTCTACTGCAGAACCTTCTATGGTAAGTGTAATAGGTTCGTTTTGATGGTTTGTATGAACATACACCTCACGCATAAACGTTGATGCGCTTTCTGCAGCATAGCAGACTTCAACTTTCAGCGAATCTGTTGGTAACACTTCGGATTGATAGCATTTTGCCGTTGTGCATTCACATGATGTCGTTATTGAATCAATACGCCATACCGCATCACTTTGGTTGGCTATTTTGAACGACACTGTTTGTGGCTCTCGCCAATTGAATGTACCTAAATTTTGTGCATAGGTTGAAGATTCGGAAACCGCTTCGACACCCATAAAATCCATATATAGCTTAGCAATATTGGAGCTATAAATGGGATTGCCGATAGCCACGATATGGTTCGCCGAATCGAGGAGAAACGTACGAAACATATCGTTTGATGGGAGTTCGTTTTTTTGTATAAAACGCCCTGCGGTGTCGGCTATCACAAAAAACAAAGATGCCTCTGCATGTCTGAAATTATGTTTTATCCGACCAATGCTTTTGTTGTGAACAACAAAGACAACTTGTAGCGTTCCACTCAAGTCGCAACCAATGTTGTTCAGAAACTTTTGCCATTTGCGAATTTGCATTTGACATTCAGTGCATTGTGTAGAATCTATATACGTCAAAATAGAATATGTACTACTTGGAACATTCCAATCTCCGTAATCTATTCTTTGACCATACATATTGGCAACGACATCTTTGACTTCTTTCTTACATAAAGAATCACACGAAGAAAAAAAAGTAGTTAGCGCAAGCAAGCCGCACACTATATTAGTTTTATTCATTTACATACTTTTCAATATCATATACATGAATCATTGCTTCTGGCTCTTTAGTTAGCGCATACAACTTTTTCGTATTTTTAGAATAATACAATTGTTCAATATCTACGTCAGGTTGCAAGCGCCACACTAAATCTCCACTCCATGTATATAATAAGATTTCTTTGATATTTGGAGCTTTCTTACGTTCATCCTTGGGCTGCCCACTATATAGTAATGCCACATATTTATCGTTAATAGTAGTTGAAGAAAAAACGTGTGCAACATCAGATGGTCTCGTGTTTATGTACCCCATTTCATCTACATTTTTTACATGGCACAGATTCTCTTTCACATCTTTCTTAACTATTTGCAACTTTTCGTCCGCCAACGAACAAAACAACATTATTCCTTCGTGTCTATAAGCAGCCACCACCCTTTTGTTGTCGGGCGAAACCGCCAAACTTGATGTTCCCCATATTGACGATTGAGAAATAGTAGGATACTTGCTCAGCTCTGATTCTTGAGGATATGGAATAGATGAAATCACATTACCTACCGTATCGCAATACATAAACAGACAAGAATCGTTGTACGTTGACGTTATATATCTATAATTATCAACAATTTGCGTTGACATAGCCATCAACATATATGGATATTGGGCGTAATACTTTATCTGAGCAGATTTGTTTGCCGTATTAATGCCTATTTTATAAACATTTTTACTGCTCATATCTATAATATAAGGAGTGTCGTTATAACATGTTAAGCACGAGAAACTTGATATCTCTTGAGGTCCCTGTCCAACTGTTATTGCTTTGAAACTAATACTATCTCGCTGTAATAGGAGAAAAGAAAACTCTTTTTCGTCATTTATGTTTTGCGCTACCAAAACATCGTTTGCAATCACAAATCGAGAAATGTTGAAAATATCAAAGTGTTCAAGGTTAATTGTCGATTCTGATACTATTGTATCTGTTTGAACTTTTGCACCTTTACCGTCTTGTGTTAATTGGCAAGAGGTCGCAATCATGGAGGTTAAAACACCCCAAAGAATGTATTTATTCATAATAATTTGAAATTGATTTCCTTTTGAAAAGTATAAGTCGGCAATAATTTACCGACTTATACTACCGCATTTGTTGTTAATCTCTGAAGCCAAATCGTTCGCCTTCGTACCAACACGGACAATATGTGTAATTAGGGCACGAACTTTTTACTGCAGGTGGTACTTCAGCAGATCCCAAAGCTTCAATATTTTCGAGTTGCAAATCAGAAAGCGTTTCTTGGCTTTTGTTCGCATTATACGTTGTAATTCCCGCAATGGCTGCTGCTGCAGCAACAGCTAAAGTTTTATAAATTTTCATTATTATCTTGTTTATTACTCCAACAAAAAAAATTACACTAACTGCCACTTGGAGCATGTATGGCAGTAAAGCGTTTTTTCAATAAAAAAGTTGATTGTCTGCACTGCCAAGAACTGGCTCGCGCCGCCACTTTGCCGTAGCAAAAGGCATGGAAATTGTATATGTTTGTCGTGCACCTCCTTTCTTTTTAGGTTGTGTTATGTAGTTGGCTTGTTCAATTACCAAGGCGAAGAAGTCAACTACATTTTCTATTTGTTAGTTATACTGTCATCACCAAACAAAACGAACACAACGAAGCGTAAACGCTCTAAAATCTTCGCTTTTATTGGTTTTATATTGGTGATATTTATTGCATACTGAGGATATTTCCCAAGTATTACAGTCAGTTACAATCGTCTTCATTTTCATGTTTGCCATTAACATATATTAGTTACAGGGTTATTCTTTGTTAATAACATTGCAAATGTAATTTTTTTTTGAGCATAGCCAAATAAAAACTAAAGAAAAATTAACAATCTCGGGTGTGTAATCTCGGAAACACTCGCGCCTCTGACAATGGGCTTGCACCATTGTCGTATTCTGTATATTCTGAGCTTTCAGTGGCTGTTGTTTTTCATTGTTAGATATGGATGGTTATTTGGATTTTCTCACTATCTCTCGCATCTCCTCTATCGCTTCCGATTCTGTCTTTGGTTTTTTGTGTAGCACACTGTCGGCTGCGGCTTGGCGCTTCGCATCGTTGTAGAATGCTGGCTCGCTGTAGAGTTTATATAGTAGGAAGTATGGATATACTCTATTAGGTAGTCGATTTGCCGATTTCAAAAACATCTGTTCTGCTTCGGCATACTTTCCTAAACTCTGAAGATTCTTGCCGCGAATGTTAAGAATCATAGGGTCGCCAGAAATTTTCTGTGCTTCACATAGCACACTGTCAGACGCTGCGTATTTCTGCTCTTTATGCAGCGCATGTCCCCATTCGTAAAGGAATTGCGCATCGTTGTTGAGGGCTATCTTGGGGTAGAGAGCCGCTACCGCAGAGTATGATTTGCTAACGTAGTAGATTCGTGCTTTAGCATATTCGGTCTGTTTGCTGACCTCTTTTTCCAAATTGGGTACTGACAGCATAAGAAAAGCAGATATTGTTAATAATGCTAAAGTAACAATAAATTTTGTTACGCGTCTATTGGAGTGTATACATAATAGCATAATAATTATGCTCGTTGCGACTATTACTGGTATTTTGAAAGGATAGGAGGCAAAGGCAAATATTGCTATTGATACTATTGCGCCAACTTCGCCTATACGCCTATTGCGTATGCCGAGCCAAATTGTAGCTATACTTATAGCTATGAGCCCTAAAGCCATAGGTATACCATGCACAAAGGCGATGTTGATATATTCGTTGAATGCGCAATCGGGCACACCTGCCACCCAACGCTCTGCCTCTGTGCCGCCTTGCGCGAAATATTGCTCTTGTAGTTCTGCGTATGTAGGCATAAACGAACCGTATCCTTTTATTGGCTCTTCAATAATGCCAAGCGCAGCAATTTTCCATATTAGCAATCGCCCCGATGCCGAATCGGCATTTATGTGCCATAGTGCGATGCCTCCACCCAAGAGGATTATTGCAGACGCTCCATAAACCATTTTCCTATTTATTCCGACGGTCCACTTGCGAAATACATCACGTTTGAGGAAGAAAAATACTACACCACAGCTGATTGCGGCTGCTATGTATGCCGTGCGGCTGGCAGTGGAGGGTAGTATGCATACAATTAGAAATGCTGCCGCCCCGAAAACAAACCGCAACCATTTGTTGTGCGTCTCTATGTATGCTCCCAATGCTACTGGCAGCGCCATTGCTAAGAATCCTGCCAACGGTCCTGGATTGTAGAATGTTCCCGTTATTTTGAATAAGTCGTGGTTAGAACTGCAAATATTTATTGTTTGCAAAAATGCCAATATACATTCTGCTATGGCAACCACCGATACACTTACCGTTACCGCCGTTCGCGTGCTTTGCGAATGCAACCATAGTCCTAACCCGACTACTATCGATGCCACCGCACCCCTCATTGCTACACGCAGCCACTGCTCCGCCAAATTCTGACCAATTGAAACGTCAGCCAAGAAGAATGCCGAGCTGAGAAGCCATATAGTTGCTGCACAGACGGATAAGAACACAAATGCTTTATTTCGCAAAATATTCATACTAATAAACAAGAATCACTTTCCCCACAATAAACTCTTCGGGCACAAGACCCCAGAAACGAGAATCGAGCGAGTTTGTGGTATTATCGCCGCACATGAAATAGTAGTTCTGCAGCATTACGTGATATTTTATTGGCGAGCCATCTGGATTTGAGAAGCCATTGTTATCCCAAACGATCTTGTGTCCGAGCTCCCATTCTATGTATTTGCGATATATGCGCATATTCTTCTCATTGATATATATAGTATCGCCTTTTTGAGGAATATATAATGGACCAAAATTGCGAACATTCCATCCCAGTTTATCCCAAAATGGCAGTGTAGCGTATGGCATACCAACATGGCGTACATACGCTGTGTCACGCGTCATTTGTTCATGCATTTCTTGCGATTCTGACAATCCGAGCACTTCGTCTGAGCCCACAATATGGTAGCGGCAACTATCGATATAAAAACTATCTCCTGGCAATGCCACACAGCGCTTTACAAAATATTTCATCATGTCGAAAGCGATTGTGTCCCAACCAAGGAAACATGTTTCATTGAAAACAAATAGATCTCCGCGGTGTGGCTCTGACGTAGCATATCCGCGTATTATTTTACCATGTCGTATAGAATCGCAATCGCCCACATCAAAGATCCTTCTACCTAAAGACATTTTGTTCACTAAGACATGCTCTCCTGCCATCACTGTGGGTTCCATCGATGGTGTGGGTACTTTGAATGTCATTAGCACGTGAGTAAAAAGTAAATTCTTTATGGTGTAAAGAATAGCTGCGATTAACGCGATCCATAAAACCTTTTCGACAATCTTTTTTCTCATATACACACCGTTCTCATCTTGTTATCTCCATTCTACAATGCTATCATTACGAATGATGAACGGTCGCTCATCCCAACCTCGTGTGAGGTCTCTTACCCAATACAAAGCATTGGTAGGTACATTGTCATAGCGCAAAACGTTAGTTTTAGCAACTTGTTGTTCTAATGCGACCCACACTCTACCATTGAAATAGCGTAACTCATAGGTATCACCGACACGTATGTCATTGTCATCAGAGCGTGGTATTATGCGAACGAAACTGATTTCCTGAGGTTTGCTCAATTTTATTCCTACCCAATTGTTGTTCTTGTTTTGAGTCTCAAAGTTCGTCAGATAGTCGTTGTCGAAAGCTTTAGCTGTTACGTTTACTGTAGCGGCTTCGCAAGCTATAGGAGCACCTTCGAGCTTTGTTGTGTCGCTATCATAGAAAGCAAGTTCGGCTATACTTCCATAGCAATCATTGGCAGACAGATAACGATAATAACGATATGCTTTGTTGCATTGTATTTCTTGTGGATCATTTACGTATACATTATTTATGACAAAAAGGGTTTCGGCGTCCGCAAAGTCTAGGCGATTTGCCCCTTGTATCTTCCCTCCTAATAATCGGTGACGCATTTCAGCTACATTGCGACTTTGATAATATTTACGACGAATGTCAAGAGGTCGAGTTTGTATAGTATCACATACTATGTATTCTACACATCCATCTTGATGCACAATGAACGGTTGGCTTATTGGAACCAAGTTTTGACCATCAAAGCCTTGCGCAATGTAGAGTATATTTCTGCCAATTTTTTTGAAGTAAGCCTTACCATTTTTGACTTCGCCATAGTCGACAACAGACCACTCTATGTCATGCCCATTGAATACTGAAATGTAAGCGTATGGTTCTACTAATTTTGTGCTCGGAGCGATGAAGATGCCTATATCTGATGTAGAAAAATATTTGTCTGTGACATCTATTTGACAAATAGGGAATGAATACTTCAATACAGATCCGTTCTTATACTTTAGTCTTTGAAGATTCATTGCGTATGTAGAACGATAAACCTTAGGAATCCTTTCGTATGGGAAAAAAGCTTGCCCTGGCACAGACGATATATCCCATTCTGAAGTTAACTGCTCGCCTCTATGAGATAGCGTCACATACCATGTGTGGCCCGACCTATACCGACCCCACATTGGTGTTCCATCTATGATTGCTGGCAGACCCACACTTCGATAAGCGAGTACACCAAGCAACACATAGTCGTGACATTGACCAAAAGTTAACCGAGATATGGTAGATGCACTAAGTAGAGTGTGACCTATTTCCGTGTATACTCCATATGGTTTTACTTTGCTCAATATTCTATTACGAACGGCAGATAGCGTTTTGGGTATAGTGTTATACTCTTCGTCATCTGGAATTATTCTGGCTATAGTATCTGCAAAAGCCATTCGCATGGTATCGCGCCATGCATCAAAACTCTGAAACTCAACCGCTTTATATGGCAAAATCCATTCGCAAAATTCGTCAAACGACAAATGCCGAGCCCATGGTTGTTGCCATTGCTCAAATGCATCATCGATGTTTTTTATAAGGTATTGTGCTGACATTATTTTTATGTCAGAAGTTTTGTTTGCAGTGGCATAAGCAAAACTTTTTTTACTCAAGGCCAACAAGGTGTCGCGTTGTTGTATAGGAGTTAATTCCGATTGCAGAATTTGCGTAGCAATTGTGTAGTATCGTTCAATAGCGGAATCGGCATACGAATAATGCGCAGGCATATTGCGTATTAAGAATTTGGCAGCCTCCAATTTCAACGAATCTTTGGCATAGTGGTTCAATACGCACTCAAGTTCTGTCCTATTCGTGCCCGCTTGTTCTAATGCTACGCGTAGCATTCGCTCTTCGGTGCTTTGTCTGCAACCGCAAAGCGATAGCACAGCAAATAGCAATGCGATATAGTTTTTTACTTTGATATTGCTCATTGTCTATAGTATCATTTATGTATGGGTTCGCCTATTGCCAATATAGATGTCATAGAGTGGTATCTCTATAAGCAGTATCATGGATAGTGCTGATTGCGCTTTTGTAAGACGGGTGGCGTATTTATTATTGCATTTCTAATATAACTTCTTACAAAATTCTCTAATGAATGTTGAGTCTAATGATTCTGTTGCTTTACTCGGGAAATAGATACTTTCGACCTTTAGCTCGTTATTCACCACCATATAGTAAGGCATCATTTTTTCATCAGCGTTTAGGCTTAGATATGAAGTATTTACCACTTTGAAGTCTCTTATATGGCGTGGATCAATTATTCTGTTTAGCAGCCTTACATTTTTGAATGTACCAACGAAAACTACCTTATCGAAAAGCGAAGCATCTACGTATCGTAATATTTTATTCACAGCATCTTCTTCGCAATTACCACAAAATTTTTCTGACATTCTGCAAATCAGAAGTTTGTCATTATCGACAAAAAGATTTTGTAGGGTATATACATCTTTGAGCGTATCTTCCACTTCAACGTTGTATAACGTTTGCCCAATGTTTTCGTAAGCAAAGGCTAAATTGCTTCGCAACACATTGTTCTCGTCACTCAATGCAATTACTTCTCTTTGAGGACCTATTTGCTCACCTTGTTGCAACGTACAAGATAGGCTGATACTGACTAACACTACTGCTATAGGAGTTGTAACAAACTTTTTCATTTTTTTTCTAAAATTTCCATTCCAATTTTAGGCCGACACCATATTTGTATGGATAGCGGTAATCAATTTCGCCAGGAACACCAGGGGGCAATGGCAAAGCATCCGTTCTGTAGTATCCTATAGATGACTTGAATCCATTTTCACCATCTTTTGTGGCAACTCTATTGTTAAGCACGTCTATATAGCGGCTTGATGTCTTTACTAAAATCGGATATTTTGTCTTTTTGTCTCCGCCACCAATAGATGATTCTACCACATCTGTTGCATTAGAAGAAATCCGGAATGATCGCTGTAGTGAATCACAATTTACGTGCATAATACTATATGCCTTATTGTTGGTGTATGTCGTATCCGTAAGGTTGCTATACTGAGCAAAGCCGACACACTCAAATGCAGAACTCAATGCTATTAGTAAAAGACTTCTCCCTTTAGCGTTCATAACAAAATGATGTTTATAGTTCAACTTTATATAGAACTAACAACACATTATCTTCTTCCTTGTGCCTTTGAATTTTTGCTATGTCTTCTTTTGATAGCAATTTGCTATCCTTACAATATTCTGAATATGCGAAATTGGATATTGTGGTTATGAAATAATCTTTATAAGTTGAGAACGGAAGATCTATCAAAGGAAATTGGTTAATGTCTATATTTTTACGAAATCCACCAGTTATTTCCCCTGTTTTCATATTTCGATATGCTAAAAAATCACCTTTTGTAAAATGAGACAAACGAAACGCTTGAATGTTACCTGCTTCTCGGTAATCTCCAATAAAGAAGCAATAGTCAGAATTATTTACATTTCCATAAAAATCAGCAAATGAATTGCTTTTGTCTAATATGCTTTGCGGAACCTTTTTGTCAGAATAGTATAGGACATAACTAGCAGACAATTTATTGTCGGATAGCGAGAAAATCGTATCGTTAAAAGGTTTTGGTATAAGTAAATGTTCTTCATTAACAGATAGATAATGACGACTTGCTAGCCCTATAAAATTGGATCCTGGAAGGCCATAATTTATCATACTATAAGTTGTATCTGTTTGGAAAAACATATTATCAGAAATATCTTGCATTTGTGGATTTACGGAATTAAGCGTCTCAAATGCATAATGTCCATTGAATATTTTGAAATCGTGAGTTCCAAATGGGGTTATTTTTTCATGTAAATAATTACCATCCTTATCATAGTAGTACATGCATCTATTTTGACATACAACAAGTTCATTTGTGTTGTGGTCAAAGTCGATTGCAGCAACCATATATAATTCGCCCGGACCATTGCCATTTTTTATTCTATGGATAAATTTCCCTTCACGGTCAAATATTATTACGCCTCCTTGCAAATAGTCATCCTCTACATATATTCTTGAATCTGTTATGATAATATTATAAATATTTCCTACAAGACTTTCGTTTGTGGATTCCAATTCTATGATATTCATTTTTTTGATTATACTTCCATACTCTATAGCGCTATCAAATAGATCGTTGAGATCTATTTTTATCGTTTTGGTACGGTCTACCGGCAAAAATGCGGATGCGCTAGCATTTAGTGTCTCAATTTGTTTTTGAGAATATCCATAAGTCTCGTCTTGATTAGATGTTTTAGAATTACAATTTGTAAAAACAGAGATACTAACAATTACTAAAGCATACAGAAAAGTTTGTTTAAGAATGAGTTTCATAGAATTTAATTTATTGCTGTTTATACTTATTAAACCACGACTCACACGAAACTCTTGCGAGTCGTGGTTTCAATTTGTTACCTTAACATACTTCTAGAAGCAGAAATCAAAGCCTACTGTACACATGACTTGAAATTGTCCAGAATTAAAATTATAGGAACCTTGCACCCCAAAATTGAAATTTCCATAAGAAGTGTTATAATTCTGATTGTAATTACCAGAAATTGACACTCCTTGGTTCTTGTTGTAATCCATGCCAATACTATTCCCATTCCCAGAATTATAGGAGGCGCCTATTCCCCAGTTCTGAGAATTTTCATAGTTGCCTCGGATGACAACTGATTGCTTGTTCTTTTGTTGATTACTCAAAGAAGAAGGATATCCAAAGCTATTATTCCCAAACTGATAATCGGTTTGTGCCACAGCAACATGTTCTACATCGCCAATCATCAAATCGGAATTTACAGAAGTGTCTTGGGCATTCCATACATTAATTCCCGCTATAGCAGCCGCAGCTGCTATGGCTAATGTTTTATGAATATTTTTCATTTTATGTTCTATTCATTTGCTCAAAAAAATCTCACTCATTGTCACATTGAGCGGTGTGACAGAAAAGCGTTTTTTCAAAAAAAATGATTGCACTGCTGAAAAACCAGCTCGCGCCGCCATTTTGCCATAGCAAAAGGCTCAGAATTTACGTATGTTTGCCGTTGCCTCCTTTCTTTAGGTTGGTTTGTGTAGTTGGCTTGTTCAGTTACCAAGGCGAAGAAGTCAACTACATTTTTCTATTTAGTTATATTGCTATCACCGAATAAAACAGTATATCACGAATCTTGTACGCTCTAAAAAAGTATCGCTTTTATTAGTCTAATTCGGTGATGTTTTTTATTGTATAAAAGAGATTGTCTTTATACTTCGGTTCCTCTTTTCTTTATGTAACATTTTTATTTCAAAACGTTCCATCCGTATTGTCCTCTTCTGGTGAAACGCCTACTGTTGGGATGTATATCGGTTGATCGGCGATTGCATTTATT
Source organism: Bacteroidales bacterium (assembly GCA_015061285.1). Classification (GTDB taxonomy): domain Bacteria; phylum Bacteroidota; class Bacteroidia; order Bacteroidales; family Marinilabiliaceae; genus W3P20-009. Next base: position 84,082 of record SUWW01000007.1, read on the forward strand.
TCCCCATAATATAATAATTCGCCATCCTCAGTGCTTATCGTTAATCTGTATCGGCCAGAATAGAAAAATGTTACAACAAATCCATCTTTGACAATCTCTATATTGCCATTATAGAGGTGTAGCCCTTTGTTGCCTGTAGATACTTTTTGTGTTGATATTACTATTTCTTTAGCACTTGTCATTAATGTAATTGCAATGAGCAAAAACAGAGATGTGATTCTTTTCATTTTCGTTTTTGTTATTTGGTTTTGAGCAAAAATACCCCTGTTGTGCTGTAGAATACGAATCAAAAGTTGGTGGTTTTTTACAAAGTTTTCAACAGGATAAAACACTGTGTTTTTAGCATGGTGCATTTTGGTTACAAGTAAAACTCGTAAAAAAGTTGGTGATTGGCCATTTCAAATTATAGGCGTTTTCGTTGTCTTTCTACAATATGCCAGAGATCGTTCCATTGCATGTTTTCGTTTCCCTCTTGTTTGGCTATTTGTTCACGAATTAGGCGTTGACGTGTGCGTATGGTATTAACCGATTTGAACAAACATTCCGCTATTGTTATTGCAGTAAAGCCTACTCGCGTCATTTCACATACGGCAATGTCGTATGAGGTAAGGTTGCTGTATCTACTCAACATAGCATTCGACATCATAGGGTAGATATACTCTATTTGCTCTATTATAAATGCGTATTTGTCATCGGCTTTTGCATCTTCATTTAGTTTTAGCAAACCTCGCGATATATTTTCGCAGATGTTCTTTCGCAGGATTTTATCCTCTGTGGTTTGTGCTTCTTCTTTTTGTGAATTCGCCAACACCTCAAGTTGCTTGCTTATATCTCTGTTTTTTAGCGTCTCTTCTATCAATTGCCTCATTATTTGCGCCTTGTGAGCTTCCAGCTCTGCGTTTCTGTGGCTTATATTGTCCCTTTGCCATTTAAGCCTTATTGTCACCAGAGACAAAACCAAGAATATTATAATTACGCTTACGATGAAATTGAAAAATCTCTGAACAATAGCATCTCTTGACGCAGTGAGCTCTCTATGTTCGTTCAACATACGGTCGATATTTTCAACTTCTAATTTGTTGCTATTTATTAGCACACTGTCCGACATAGCATCGTATCTGTAGAAATATGATAACTGTTGTTCATCATTTCTACGCTGCATATTGGCAATTATTCTCGATCGAGTGTAAGACAATTCTTCATAATAATTGCGAGGTGTAATAGTGTCGAGTATTGCATTGCAAGCCTTATAATCCCCCATTCCCGCTAGAAATGCAGCCTTATCAATCATTTCAGAAACAATATCATCATATTCTTCCGATGCATACATTATGCTCGTATCGCTATATGCAAGAGCCAAATCCCACTTCCCTTCTTTTACGTATGCGCCAGAAAGCAACATATAACTCAAAGAAGACGGAATAACTCTTTCGTCTGAAATACACGCAATCATAGAATCAGGCTCGTGCAATGAATAGTAGCATTCAGCTATACGAATTAGTGTAGACGATATGTATATGGGATTATTTATTCGCTCAGCTATTTGTAAAGCTTCTTTCAATCTGCCTACTGCCAACCGCATAGAATATCGTTGTATATGCGCAATTGCTTCACGTTCGCGCGCCAAAAACGAATATCTATCGCATAGTATGGTGTCGAAAAGCGCCTGAGCTTGCTTTTCTATGTACAACGTAGAACTATAATCGCGATTTACGAAAGCCACCTTGCCCATATAATAGTGCGCCAAGCCAGCATGGTAATAGTCTTCTTTGTTGTCGCGGTAATATAAATAAGCACCTACACCAAGAGAATCGACAAGTGGTACATCACAGCGGTCTTGCGCTTGTAGCAAAAGTGTGCAGTAGAGCGCGTAAGTGTCGTCATCAACTTCAAATAAGTTAAGTTTGATAGGTTCAAGGAGGGCATAAGCCTCAGAGTCGCGATTACATATCAATAGAGAATCGGCTTCGGCTAGCACTGGGCGCAATTGTCTATCTTTTAGGTTGCATGCCGATATTATGCTCACAAATATTCCGATGTACAGAATTTTGAATATAGATGATTTCATTTAGGTACAAGGTTGATTAAGGATAAAGCAAAATTTCTACTGTCAAGAAGCCAACAAGTTATTTATATAGCCCATCCTAATAAAAAACGGATGCAAAGAATGGTAATTTGATAATGTTTGTCGTGCACCTACTTTCTTTTTAGGTTGTGTTATGTAGTTGGCTTGTTCAACTTGCTGGGCGAAGAAGTCAACTACATTTTCTATTATTCTTTTTTATACGTAGCAAAACGAAAAAATAAAACGCTCTAAGTTCTAAGTACATCGTATTGCTAAGGTTGTATCTGTTAGTAGTTATGTTTGCGGGTTAACACAATGTTTATTTGGTTATACCAAGTTACAAGCAAGATGGAAGAATCATTTTGCTATTGCGGTCGAGGCGGTTCGTCGAAAAAGGCGAGAATCGCCAAGTTTGGGTGGGTAGTTTTTGCAATCATTTTTTACTCTTTGTTATTTATAAATACTAACAACATGGTTAAATGTTGTTAACGGGTGCAAATGTATATTTTTTTTTTTTTCTTGATTACGCAAGAAAGATGTGGAGAAATTTTACAAAGCATTAAGCATATACTCCAAATGCCTATCAATCTCCGATTGGCAAGCAGTTAGCATAAGTACTATTAGCGCAAAAAGTAGTTTTTGCATGGGATTATATTTTAGCAGTTGTAGGGTATGTATTTATTGGGGCTTTTACTTGAGAATCATACCCTTATTGGGTTTATTAGTAAAGTCGTGAAGATACCCTTTATAGATTACAGACTCATCTTTGGTTATTATAATATCGTAAATACCTGTACATTGCATGAATTTGTCTAACACCGATTTATTAGCATCGAAAACTATGTGTTGCCTTTGTGGCTCGTCAATTTTGAACTTTGTCATATAATGTTCAATCAAGATGAAATCACTTGCGCCACAAGCAATAGTATAGAGAGAGTCGTAGTTGCATTTCTTTACCTCTTCCACAAAATTGAAATAGTCACCTATACACGAAGAACACGATGCGTCGAACAAGAAACAAATATTAGTGCCACTGCTAATGTTTAACGTTTTAGAAACATCTTTAGACAATGGCTCGCGAATTTGCTTCTCTTGAATCGCCTTATTCATCAGTTCACTCAATGAAGGCTTAGAACAAGACGAGAAAAGCAGAACAAATACAACTAATACAACTAATACAACGTGTTTCATTTGAGCGTACTTTTATAAAGTCCTAATTCTCCATCTTCGTCATAGCCGTTTACGTATAATGTCTTTGTCTCTTCGCAATATGAAGGGGCAAACAATCTGCCATACGTATTAGGAATTTTATATCTGTTTATAAAATCACCTTTAGAATTAAATCTCCATATTTCCTGATAATCTACATAGTATTGTGCTTCATTTTTGCGGTAATCAGGTTTCGCAACTTTGTAAGTTCTACTATTGATGAAAAAAATATTGTTTTCTGAAATGGTAGATGATTCGAAGAAAAAAGAAATTTTTCCATCTTTCTCTCGCAAATTTCCCCACTCATCTCTCAATTCAAATTCTACATCATTTTCTTCAGGACCTACATAAGTTTTAATTTTGTTCAAATTCTTATCAAGCATATCGATTTGTGGTCGTCTTGTAAAAGCCATCATATATATATTTTCTTTAGATGAGTACACCAATTGACCTCCTGTTACTCCACCTGCAAAAAATTTTTCGTCCATTGCTGTATTATCACAAATACCTGTTTTGACATTAATATGAATATATTCTGGAATAGTTGGATCTGTTGTCATTCCTGCTAAATATCCAATATTGTATGCTGTTATTGATGTGTCATTTGTGAATGCATACCCCCTATTTATGCTTGTGCTAATAGTGTTTATTTGGGGATGGTAGTCATATTTCAATGTGGCAATAGAGTCAATGTTCATTTTTACGATTTTTTGTGAAACAGGGTCGTTTATAAGTAAATAGTTGTCTTGTAATTGTGTGGAAATGCCGATGAATTCTTCTGGGCCCTCACCTTTTTTGTAGTATTCTGCAATTATTTCACCCGATAAGTTTGTAACTGTCAAGAAATAAGGATTAGGATGCGACGAATTGATGGATATAATGAGATTTTTGCGCACAAAACTATATGCATCTAAAATATTCTCGTTCAACTCAACCTTTTCGAGATATAGAGTATCCAAGCGAGGCATATTGTCTTCGGTAAGGAAAATAGTCTTGTCAGATGTTTGTTGCTCTTTTTGGCAGCCAATGATTGCTATTAGTAGCAAAGCAAATAGTAATTTCTTCATGTTTTTTCGTTTGATTGTTATGTTTATGTAGATAGTAATGTTATAGGTAGCAATTGTTAATAGATGCAAATATATGTTGTTTTTTTGGTGTGTAATAGGCATAATTAAGAAAATAGTAGAGTATAGTAAAAGAGGTGTTGTTAGTCAAAAACAAGAGTTATCAGTACGAAATACGTTATGCCTTTGTAATTTCGCTTTTTGTAAATGCAAACGACAGAGAAAATGAAAATAGAAGTTCGTTCGTTGGAAGAACTTGATTCTTCGGCAGCAGAAATAATAAACGCTATCGGTTCGCGTCGAGTGGTGGCATTTTATGCGCCTATGGGAGCAGGCAAGACCACGCTAATCTCGGCCTTGGCAAAGCAACTTGGATCAACGTCCATTACTAATAGCCCAACATTCGCCATAGTCAACGATTACGAGTTGCCCAATGGCGATTCGATATACCATTTCGATTTGTATAGGTTGAAATCGACTTCTGAACTTATCGACGTAGGCTGCGACGACTATTTTTCGTCGGGGTGCTACTGTTTTGTAGAGTGGCCCGAGCTCGCCGAACCTCTTATGCCAAACGAGGTGTGTAACATAACTATTAAGGTCGCCGCCGATGGAACACGTGAGATTGAAGTTGATTGATAGTGATCAATCGAGATAGTAATTTCAAAATTCTAATTTGACAACTACAGCGCTTTTTATATATTTGCCGTGATAGTAAAAACGGAAAACACAATATAAATAGTAGAATTATGAAAGTCTTGACAAAACACTTCCAGTACTCTGGTTTGGATGACTTCGATTTGGCTCTTGATGCTCAAATTAACGACTTCCTCACGAAGGCTAATATCGGTGATGACGAACTTATCGATATAAAATATCATGGATATTCTGAAGGCGGAAATGTTATTACATATTCTGCATTAGTGATATACAAATCAAAAAAATAAAGAGTTTTCTCCCTCGTCGTTCTGCTTGCTTGAGCGGCGAAAGGTGAAAAGCGTGGCACGGCAAAAATGTGTTGCGCTTTTTTTGTAGAATCTTAATACGATAATCCCCATGAAGACGAAACAAGAAATAGTAGAAAACTGGCTTCAACGCTACACTAATCGATCTATCGATACGATTCCTCGCTATGTGCTTCTGACAAATTTTCAGAAATACGTAGAGATGTTTGCCGAATATTACAATGTTGAAGTTGTTATGGGCAATATGCCCTCGGCTCAAGCCGATAACCTCATCATAATCAATTTCGGAATGGGTAGCCCTAATGCCGCAACTATTATGGACCTTCTATCGGCCATACAACCGAAGGCTGTGCTTTTCCTCGGCAAGTGTGGCGGCTTGAAACGTAAGAATAATATCGGCGATTTCATTCTTCCGATAGCTGCTATCAGAGGCGAGGGTACGTCCAACGACTACTTCCCTCCAGAAGTGCCTGCACTTCCGGCCTTCTCGCTTCAACGTGCTGTGTCTACTGCCATTCGTGATGCTGGCTACGACTATTGGACTGGTACTGTATACACCACTAACCGCCGCGTGTGGGAGCACGATCAGACATTCAAGTCCTACCTCGAGAGTGTGCGTGCTATGGCAGTAGATATGGAGACGGCAACAATATTTACTGTTGGCTTTCACAACGAGATCCCTTGTGGTGCTCTTCTGCTCGTCTCGGATCAACCTATGATTCCTGAAGGCGTAAAAACTGCCGAGAGCGACAAAAGAGTTACTGCCAACTTTGTGCGCCCTCATCTCGAAATAGGTATTATGGCTTTGAAAGAGATTGCTGAAGATGGTAAGTCGGTAAAACATCTGAAATTCTAATATTTACATCGTATGAAGTTCGATGAGGTAATGGCCGAATTGAAGGGCGGCAAATTTCGCCCTTTTTATTTGCTGCAAGGCGATGAGCCATATTATATAGACACTGTAGCTAATTATATTGAGCAGCATGCGTTAAGCGAAGCCGACAAAGCCTTCAATCAGACCATACTCTACGGGCGCGATGTGAATGCCACAACAGTGGTGCACGAAGCCGACCAATATCCAATGATGGCCGAACGGCGTCTTGTGATAGTTCGTGAAGCTCAAGACATCTCCGATTTGAGCCCTTTCGATATGTATGCAAAGCATTTGCAAGAGAAAACTATACTTGTGCTTTGCTACAAAAAAAAGATAGATAAACGTCTGTCGCTCATTAAGACTGTCGAAAAGGTAGGGTGCGTAATGGAGAGCACTGCGCTACGTGCCTACGAAATGCCTGCTTGGCTCACCAGTTATGTGAGAAGTCAAGGACTGTCGATAGAAGAGAAAGCCAATTCGCTACTATGCGAAGCTGTCGGGTCCGATTTGAGTAATATGGTTTCGGCTATTGAGAAGCTAAAACTCGTTGCCGAGAGTAGTAGCCAAAAGGTGATAACCTCACAATTGGTTACTCAAAACATAGGCATCTCGAATGAATACAACAACTTTGAATTTCGAGATGCCATATTCTCACGCGACATAGCTAAGGTAAACCGCATAGTGAAGGCCTATTCCGAAAATGAAAAAGCCCACCCTATTCAACCTATTATAGCATATCTGTATAACGAGTTTTTGAAATTGTTCTCCTTTATAATGCTTGGTAGGGCATCGGATGCCGAAAAGATGAGTGCGCTTGGCGTGAGCCAATATGCACTAAAGACCTATGCTAAGGCATCGAGTAAATATACAATTCAGCAAAGTAGAGACATTATTTATATCATTCGTAGATACGATGCGCGCTCGAAAGGTTTCAACTATCCTGCAATTCCTAAAGAATATGCAGGCGATTTGTTGAAGGAGATGGTGGCTCGTATCGTTTATTGTAGATAATCTGTAACCATAAATATGAAATCACAAAGCACAGAAACGCCCCTTATGAGGCAGTATAATCAGATAAAAGCCAAACATCCTGATGCAATACTGCTGTTTAGAATGGGCGATTTCTATGAAACCTTCTATGACGATGCTGTAAAGGTGTCGGAGGTGCTTGGAATAACGCTTACTACACGCAACAATGGCGCTGCAGCAAGTGCAGCATTGGCGGGCTTCCCTCATCATGCTATAGATACATATTTGCCAAAGCTTGTTCACGCTGGTTTGCGCGTGGCCGTGTGCGACCAACTTGAAGATCCTCGTTTCGCAAAAGGCCTTGTAAAGCGTGGCATTACAGAACTCGTTACTCCAGGAGTAGCAATAGGCGATAATGTGCTCGAAAACAGAGAAAACAACTTCTTGGCGTGTGTAAACATGCAAGCTGGTGTTGTGGGGGTGGCCTTCCTCGATCTCTCTACTGGCGAGTTTATGATGAGCGAAGGACGCGCAGAAGATATAGATAGACTTTTGGCTACATTCAAGCCCAAAGAGGTGCTTTTTGAAAAGGGAAAGCGTCAACAATTTGTAGAACTGTTTGGCAATAAGTGGCTTACATATCCATTTGATGATTGGGCTTTCGACTCAACATCGGCAGTGGAACGCCTAACTAAGCATTTCGAAACTCTTTCGCTCAAAGGCTTTGGTGTGCAAGGTATGCAATATGGCGTCACGGCGGCTGGTGCTATAATGCAGTATCTCGATGTTACGCAACACGATCACACCTCGCACATACGCACTCTTACGCGCATCGAGAGCGATAGGTATGTATGGCTCGATAAGTTTACTATTCGCAATCTTGAACTCCTGCCTTCGGGCGTCGATGGTAGTAAATCTCTTATCGATATTATAGATAAAACCATCACTCCTATGGGCTCGCGAATGCTCAAACGCTGGGTGGTGTTGCCATTGAAAGACAAACCGACTATCGATGCTCGCCTCGATAGCGTAGCAGAACTTATCGACAATTCGAATGCTGCCGATACGCTACGCGACTCATTATCGGTGGTAGGTGACATGGAGCGCCTCGTTGGTAAAGTGGCGGCCGGAAGAGTGTCGCCACGTGAAATGATTCAGCTCAAAAAGACTCTTTATGCTATTGAACCACTCATTGATACTTTTGCAAATTCCAAGTCGGAACATTTGAGACGTCTCACTTCGTCGATTGACAAATGTCTTGATGTGCGTAATAGAATAGAGAAAACTATTATGGCAGAACCATCGGCAACCATTGCTAAAGGTAATGTGATAGCTACAGGTGTGAATGCCGAACTTGACGATCTGCGTAGCATTTCGCTTACCAGTCGTGATTACATTGCTAATATGCAAGCCGAATTGATAGAACAGACTGGCATAAGTAGTCTGAAAATCAATTTCAATAACGTGTTTGGCTATTACATCGAGGTGCGTAATACATATAAAGATAAAGTGCCCGACACGTGGATGCGTAAACAGACTCTTGCAAATGCCGAACGATATATCACCGAGGAGCTAAAAGAGTATGAAGAAAAAATTCTTCATGCCGATGAACGCTCGCTTACTCTCGAAATGGAGATATATAACGAACTGTTGTATACTCTGCTCAACTATATGGCTCCGCTCCAGCACGATGCGCAAGTGCTATCCGAACTCGATGTGCTGCTCGCCTTCGCAGCTAACGCTATTGAGAATAACTATTGCCGACCAGAGATAACCACTTCCGATGAACTGAAGATAACTCAGGGTAGACATCCTGTGATAGAACGAATCTTGCCAGCTGGCGAACCATACATAGCCAACGACGTAGAACTCGACTGCGCGCATCAACAAATAATTATAGTAACTGGTCCGAATATGGCCGGTAAAAGCGCGCTTTTGCGACAAACAGCTCTCATAGTTCTAATGGCTCAAATTGGTAGTTTCGTGCCAGCCCAAGCAGCTCAAGTGGGTGTGGTTGATAAGATATTTACCCGCGTAGGTGCTTCGGATAATATCTCACAAGGCGAATCGACGTTTATGGTGGAGATGACCGAAGCTGCAAACATTCTTAACAATGTCACGCCGCGTAGTCTTGTGCTCTTCGATGAACTCGGACGCGGCACGTCTACCTACGACGGCATTTCGCTTGCTTGGTCGATTGTGGAATATCTACACGAACAGCCATCGGCGCGCGCTAAGACGCTTTTCGCTACTCACTATCACGAACTCAATGATATGGAGCAGAAGATGGATCGTATACACAACTTCAATGTGGCTGTGCGTGAGGTGAATGGCAAGATTGTCTTCATGCGCAAACTTGAGCGTGGCGGTAGTGCACATAGCTTTGGTATACATGTAGCCAAACTTGCTGGTATGCCTCGCACTGTGGTGAATCGAGCCAACGAAATATTGGCCTCCCTTGAAGCTAATCGCAATTCTGTCGAAGCTGACACAACTCAGATTGATGCACCAAGTGGCATGCAATATAGCATATTCCAACTCGATGACCCTGTGCTTAGTGAGGTGCGCCGCCAAATTGTTGGCATTGATATTAATAACCTCACGCCGCTCGAAGCTCTCAACAAACTCTCTGATATAAAGAATCTTCTTGGTATAAAGAACTAATTATGACCGCATACCTAACAGTCGAAAATCTCAACTACCATTGGGGCGACATTTGCTTGTTCGATGATATATCTTTTGGTATAAACGAAGGGCAGAAAACGGCTCTCATTGCGCGCAATGGTACTGGCAAGTCAACTCTCCTAAATATGCTCACTGGTAAGATGCAACCCGACTCGGGCCGCATCTCGTTCAACGATTCCATTCGCGTGGGCTATTTGGAGCAGTCGCCTATTTTCACTGGTAACAATACTGTGATTGAGCAGGTGTTCGATTATGGTGGTGACGTGGCTGATACCGTTCGACAATATGAACAGGCCATCGCCTCTTCTGACGAGAACGCACTAACTCCGCTCATCGAAAAAATGGACGCCCTCGGTGCTTGGGATTTTGAACAACGCGTGCGTCAAATTCTTTCTCAATTGCATATAACAGACCTCTCTCAACGCATCGCTACGTTGTCGGGCGGTCAGCAAAAGCGTGTAGCTCTCGCGGCGCTACTTATTAGCGAACCAAATTTCCTCATACTCGACGAACCTACCAATCATCTCGATCTCGATATTATCTATTGGCTCGAAGACTATCTCACTCGCGCTAATATCACATTACTTATGGTTACTCACGACCGCTATTTTCTCGATCGTGTTTGCAATGATATTATTGAGCTCGACAATCGTCAGATTTATAGATATGCAGGTAACTATTCTTATTTCTTGCAGAAACGCCAAGAACGCAACGAGTCTATGGCCGCCGAAGTAGATAAAGCAAAGAATCTACTTCGTCGCGAGCAAGATTGGATGAATCGTCAACCGCAAGCGCGAGGCACAAAAGCAAAATATCGTATTGATGCGTTTTACGATTTGAAACAACGTGCGCAGCTCACTCCCGAACAGCGTTCAATAGATCTGAAATTTGAGGCTCAACGCATGGGTAGAAAGGTTATCGATGCTTATGGAATATCAAAATCGTATGGCTCGAAAAAGATAATTGATGAGTTTAGCTACAAATTTATGCCTCGTGAAAAGGTAGCGATTGTCGGACCTAATGGAGCAGGTAAAACTACGCTTCTGAATATGCTCACTGGCAACCTCGCTCCTGATGATGGCTATATCGAAACTGGCGAAACCATCTCTATTGGCTACTATAAGCAGGAAGGTATTGTTGTAGATGAAAACAAAAAAGTGATAGAGGTTATTACCGATATTGCTGAAAATGTGCCTACTGCCTCTGGCTCAATGTCGGCAGCTCAGTTCTTGCGTTTTTTTCTATTCCCAAACGAGTTGCACTATGTGGCAGTGAATAAGCTCAGTGGCGGTGAACGCAAACGCCTCTATCTGCTTACTGTGCTTGTGCGAAATCCAAATTTCCTCATACTCGACGAGCCTACCAACGATCTCGATATTCTTACTCTCAATGTGCTCGAAGATTATCTGCAACATTTCAATGGTACGGTTATAATCGTTTCGCACGACCGCTTCTTTGTCGATAAGGTTGCCGAACACCTCTTTGTGCTCGATGGAAGTGGCGCGGTGAAGAATTTTATGGGTAATTATTCTGAGTATATCGATTGGTGTAAGGCCGATGCTGCTCTGCGCCGTGAACAACATGCAGAAGAGAAACCTAAAGTGATAGTAGAATCGGCAAAGCCAAAGTCGGTTCGTAAGCCCAAACTTACTTTTGCAGAACGCAAAGAGTACGAAAGTCTCGAAACGCAAATTGCCGCGGCTACAACTCGCAAAAAGGAGATTGAAACACTTTTGTCGGGTGGTGCTCCACTTGAGCAAAATAAGCTTATGGAACTTACTTCTGAGTATGAAAAGCTATCGCAAGAACTCGATGATATAGAGATGCGATGGCTCGAACTTGATGAAAAGAACGGCTGATATCCAATAGGAGCGAAGATCTCTAAAGTCTTCGCTTTTTTGTTAGTGTTATGTTCGATGTATACAAAAACAAAGTCCGAACTCTCCCAAGCCCGGACTTCAAATCATAGTGTTATGTTCTACCCTGCAACCAAGTCTGTTACATAACTGTAATCAAACTTAGTCTACTTTTCCCCAAATATGTAGTACTGTCACTACATTCTTCATAGTGTGTTATATCATTCTGTGTGTTTACTCCTATATACTCAGTCTCCGTGTGTTTAACCCTGCTTATATTTTCATCGTAGTCTGATATGCTCATCGAGAAATAAACTATTCCCCAAATCAAGAGCGCTATTCCAACTACTGTGAGTGCTTTTTCCATTTCTTTTCTCTTCTTAACGATGCAATATTAGTTACGTTTTATTTTCTAAACGCCTAAAGACTTTTTGCAGTTGATTAACAAAGGTCAGTTTTTGACGTTTGCCCGCTTTGTGTATGTTCCCCTTGACGAAAGGCCATGTTTTGTTGACGAATGAGATTTTGCTTAACATAATGTAAATATGTGTGTGCAAGTGCTCTATTTTTCACCTTTTTAGAGTCTATAGTCGGTGTTTTATCGTAAAGAGGGAGATTAATTTTTGTTTGTTATAGAGTGTTTATAAAAGTTAAATCAACTCTGTTATGTTTGTCTGCATAATTATTATACAATTCTCTCTATGAAACACTTATTACAGAAACTTTTGTTATGCGCGGCAATTAGCACTGCTATGACAAATGCTTATGCCGAAGCTGCAATAGCTACGTGGGATTTTACCACCGATGCTTCTGTGCGCGCATCTGCCTTTTATCAAGGTTCTGCGGGTTATGTCTCGTCCGATGTCGATGGCTTGTCTCTATACGTCGATGCTACTAATGGAAAATTTGACTGTGTTAATCGTACTGGTGATGTACAGATTAATGCAGGTACCATAGTTAATGTTCCAGTGTCGAAAGTTGGTGATGTAGTAACAATTGTAGGTAACTACGCTGTAGATTATACTATTGGTTCTGATGCTGAAGCCGTAACTGTACTGAATAAAGAGTACTCCGCCTCAGCTTCCGATGTCGCTAAAGGCTATGTTGTTATTACTGCTACAGGTAATACTTATTTCTATTCTATCAAGGTAGAGCTAAATGGCAATGTAAATAATATAAAGAAGTGGACGGCTACATGGGATTATGCTAATGCTACTGTTATGGATGCGACGATGGCTCTCTCTGGTGCTTCCGAAGCTGGCACTGTGAATGATATTGAAGATAACGGTATATTGCTCACTGTTGAGGCTAATGAAAAAACATTCCGCAATAATGGTAACAATATACAAGTGCGTAGTGGCGCTGTGTTCAAAGTGCCGGTACGTAGCACGCGCGATGTAATTACTGTAAAGGGTTATCCGGGTTATTCATATTACAAAATAGGCGACTCTGATGAGCTAAACGGTGAAAATACCTATTCCCCTAAAACCGCCGATGTCGCTGCTGGTTATGTAGCTATTACATCTACCAACGATAATAATTATTTCTATAGTATCTCTACTATTCAAATGAATGCCAAGGAGTTGGTTTCTCTCACCGATGAGGCTGCTACAGCTACATTTCCATTCAATTTAGGTACCGATGGACAGGTGGCCGATTTTGCCGATGCAAGCGACTATTTCATTGCAAGCAAAGTGGCTCTTGGTAGCAATTTGTCTATAAAGGGCTTAGATACAAAAGGAAATAATCAAACTCAGATTCAACCTCTCGAACAAGAATCTGCTGCTGATGAAACAAACGCCATAAGATTCTTGATTCAACCTAATTTTGGCTTTGCTTTTACGCCTACTAAGGTGTCTTTCAAAGCTACTCGCTATGGTACCGATGGTGGAAAGATTGATGTAGCTTGGCAAAATCCTGATGGTACTACGGTTTCGTTGGCTAAAGAGTGTGTGGCTCAACGCGATAATGGTTCGGCTGGCTCTGGCGGTGTTGATGGCGAGAAAGTTACCACTTTCACATTCAACGTTGCTAATGCTACTGTGGCCGAAGGTGCATGTGGCTTGCTTCTCAATATCTATAGCTTGGGAAATACTAAGCAAATTGGATTTTCCGATATTACTATCACGGGTACTCTCAATGGTACGGAGAGAGAAGTTCCTCTTTTGAACTCTTTTACAGCCAACGAGACTGTGTTTGCTGCCGATGATGTGTTCGAAGCCAGTGGAAACCAATATGTAGCTACTATCGAATTATCGAAGAAAGCTACTATGATTTCGGCAACTAATGCTATTACTGCCGAAGCTTTGAAAGGAACCTTGGGTACTATCTCATACGAAGGTGATGAAACGCAATGTGTTGCTACTGTTCCTGTTACGCTCAACGACATTACGATTAATTATGTTGTTACTTTCGTTCAAAAGCCCGATTTTACTCTTACATACTACAATACCGATGGCTCGGTTATGGCTACCCAGTTGGTTGAAAAAGATGCAACTATTGGCGAGTTTGCTACCGACTATACCAATGCAATAGCTGCAGAAGGGTACAAAGTTCGTGGCTGGTTTGTAAAAGAGTCGGGTGGACGTAAATACACTGTCGATGATGTTATAACTGGCAATACCAATATATATGCTGTAGCTACAGAAATAGAGGTTTCGAGCGATTATAAAAAATACACATTCAACCTTGCCAATGAATATTTCTATGCAGAAGATCACGAAGCCTTCTGCCCTTCAGACAAGAGTGCTTGTAAGTTCCACGATACTACGCATGGTTGGTCGTTCTACAATGGCGATGTTGTTGAAATTCTTGTTGGTCCTAAAGCTACTATCTCTATTGCTCTTTGTAAATATGGCAAAGCAACCAATATCGTTGTAAAGAAAGGCGATGAGGTTCTTGCTACTCTCGACGGAATGTCGGAAACTGATGGTGATGTAGTTGCTTACAACTACGAAGGCGAATCTGCTACTTTGACTCTCAACTTTGAGTCTACAGGCGAAATGTATATCCACAATGTGAAAGTTGTAAACACTACTACTACCAACTATAATAGCAAAGGCTCATGGTATTTTGTGAAAGCCGGCGATGCAAGTAGTCTCGTTGATGTTATTGATGCTGTGAATGGTATCAATGCTTCGAAAGATGCAGCCCGTTCTTACATATTTATACCTAATGGTACCTATAATCTTGGTACTGCATGTCTTACAAATATTAATGGACATAATATTTCTCTCATTGGCGAGAGTCAAGATGGTGTAATTATTAGAAATAAGCCCGAAGCAGAAGGCATTTCCGTAACGGCTACTATCCTCAACACTGGCACCAATAACTACTTCCAAGATTTCACTCTGAAAAACGAATGGGATTATTATGGTCGCATAGCCGCTGGAGATGGTGCTGGTCGTGCTGTTTGCTTGCAGGACAAAGGCTCTAACACCATTTGCAAGAATGTAACTATGCTCTCATATCAGGATACTTATTATTCTAATAGTGCTTCTAAATTCTACTGGGAAACGTCTGAAATACATGGTACTGTCGATTTCCTCTGTGGTGATGGCGATGTCGTGTATAACGGATGTAATATCTATGTAGAACCACGCAACGAGAATGGCAAAGGCGAGTGTACCATTGCTGCTCCATACCAAACTGCGGGCACTTGCGATTGGGGCTATGTATTTATGAATTGTAGCATCGAGAATAAAGCTGAGAAATTTAATCTCGGTCGCGCTTGGGGCGGTGCTGCCAAACTTACTTACCTCAATACTGTATTCACTGATGATGCTTCTTCTAAAATAAACAGAACACGCTTTACTACTGCTGGTATGAACGTTGCCGCAACAGCATTCTATGAATATAATAGCGTTGATGAAAGTGGTAAGGTTGTTTCGCCTGCATCTAACGTGCTGACATTTACTCATAGCACTGGCAATAATGCAAACTTTGAAACAATCCTCACTGCCGAAGCTGCAGCCAATTATACCTTGTCGAATATCTATCCATCGTGGACACCTGCTGAGTATACCAAGCAAGTGACTTCGCCTGAGGTTACTCTTGCTGATGGCGTGGCTTCGTGGGTAGCCGACGAAAATGCAATTGCTTATGCTGTGTATGTCGATGGTGTGTTGGCCGACATCGTAACTACTAATACCTACAATGCTGCTGGTGCAACTACTGTAGAAGTTCGTGCAGCTAATGCCATGGGTGGCTTTGGCGCTAAGAAGTCTCAATCTTCTGAAGTAACTCCTATAGAATCTGTCAACTCTGCCGACTTAGATGTTTTGATGGTTGAGTATTACAATCTTGTAGGTCAGAGGTTTGCTGCTCCTCAGCGTGGCGTAAATATTGTTCGTACTATATATACCAATGGTGAATCGAAAACAGAGAAAGTAATAGTGAAATAAAAGTTATAGTTATCTAAATAATCCGTCGTATCCTTTTTTCAATGGATACGGCGGCTTATTTATGAGTTATATTTACCGCTGATTATTAATTGTTATAGATGAAATATATGAGGAAAATTCTTACCACAAGTTTTGCTTGTGTTGCTGTGCTTGCTACTGCGCAAACTAATGAAGGCCTCTCGCAGTATGATTCAAATGCTCCTTGGGGCTGGGCTGCTTGTTCCAGCATGACGAGCGCCGACGACTATTCTGTCACTGGTGGTGGCGAAAGTACGTCTTCTAATACTATTACTCTTGTTAGCGATGGCGAGGGGGTAGACATGAGGTCTAAAATCATCAGCGCCATAAATAATTATAGTGTTATTATTCTCGATGGCTCGAATGGCGATTTCACTATTAGTGCTACAATGAGTTTCAGTAGCAAATCAAACAAAACCATAGTTGGTGTAAATAATGCTCGCCTCTGCACCAAGTTCTATCTAACCGACGAAATAAAGACTGCGCTCGATGCTGCTAATGTAAAATCAGCAAGTTCAACCAGTGGAGGTGGTACACTCTCAAATGGGAAATCAGTGTCAGAACAACGTGAATACCTTACTCGTCAAACAATTATCAACCTAACTGGCGATGCTTCGGAATCGTGTCAGAAAGCTGGCATCTTTAGCTTCAGTAGTTGTACCAATATCATCATGCGAAACCTCGTTTTGGTTGGCCCTGGCCCATGCGATGTAGGTGGCAACGATTTGCTTTCGCTCACTGGTTCTAAGCATTTTTGGGTCGATCACTGTGAGTTAACCGATGGTATAGATGGCAATTTCGATATTACCAAGAGTAGCGATTTCAATACTGTTACTTGGTGTATATTCAATTATACCGATCGTGCATACGACCACATGAACTCCAATCTTATTGGTAGCTCCGATAGCGAAGATGCTGCCTATCTGAACACTACTATGGCATGCAATATTTGGGGTTACAAGTGCAATCAGCGAATGCCAATGGCTCGTGCTGGTAATATTCACCTTGTGAACAACTTTTACGATTGTGCTGGCAATAGTGTGGCTGTCAATCCTCGTAAAAATTCTGAGTTCTTAGTCGAAAACTGCTACTTTGCCACGGGTGTGAAGCCATTCTCGCAGAGTGGTGCGTTGGGATACAACTTTATTGATTGCTATACAGAAGATTCATACACTTTTCAGCAGAGTGGTACAGTGTCTGTGCCATACGCTTACTCTAAGTTTGATGTGCAATTAGTACCCGAGCAACTCAATAAATATGCTGGCGCAACGCTTACTTCTCCGCTTGTCATAGGTCGGGAAGAGGGAGTTGTTACTCCTATTAGTGCTGTCTCTGTTGATAGCGATGTTGTGTTGGTCGAATACTATTCGCTGACTGGTAATCGTGTTAACACGCTCAATAGAGGCATCAATATCGTTAGAACTATTTACGCCAACGGCAAAGTAACCACACAAAAGGTTTTGGTGAAATAGACTACGCCAACGAACATAATTATAGCACGCTTCACGTTTGTTGTGGCGTGTTTTTTTGTGCATATGTAATATTGATTTTGCTACGAATAACGCTAAACACACGAAAGAATAGCCTCGGTTTAAGCTGATTTGAAATCTTGTTGTCGGATTATCTAATCATAAGAACATAAAAGCCGCAGATTTACCGATTAACGCAGATTATATAATCCTAATAATCCTAACAAATCAGCGCTCCTAATACATAGTATGTATATAAAAGAAAAGAGCGACAACCAATGCCGCTCTTCACAATTAAACGTCTTTTATTAATACATATCCATAAGTGTGTGTGTGATAAAAATTCCCCCTTATAGTGTGCGTTTTGATGTTTTGTAGTGTGCAAAACTTGTTATTTTGAGTGTGTATGTTATCTTCTTTTTAGAAGTGTTTTTTATGGTGTGTGCTTCCCCCAAATATATTTATGTTTTATAATTCATCGCAATATTTGCAATCCGAAATGCGAGCTATCAGATTGCCACGTTTGTTAGCTAAGCTATCCCAAACGTATATTGCATCAGAAATTAATTCCCCATCTTTGTCAAAAACAACATCGTGCAAATAGCAGTCGTCTGCACTGAGGTCGTTGCTATTGAAAACATTATTACAAATCAATCCGTTTTCTTGGTGCGAGAGGAGTTGCCCTTTCGTATCAGTCTTGAGATCCCATTCGTAAATATTGCTTTCAATCAGATTACCTTTTGCATCGAATACCAAGTCGACAAACAAATCTTCTCGGGTCTCCAATGCTGAGTATATATCTCCTGAAAAGGTAATGGCATCAATCTTCTCGATTGTGTCGGTAAAGGCGTTGTGGATAGTTATTGTGGTAACCAAGCACAATGCAGTGAAAACAATAAGTATTACTCTTTTCATCTTTATATGTCATCCTTATCTGACACAAAAATAAAGTATGCATTTCAGAGCAAATTTATTTCAATCTCTCTTTTGATTAGTGTGGCTCTTTCTTTGGTCAAACAAAATTGACATACAATTGCTATTGACGAATCGACCGTCCAAAGTGACGAATGTTTTCTGTGGTTAACATAATTGTAAGAACGATTCTCGGAATGCATAAAACAAAGGCTCGAAGTTCTTAATCTCCGAGCCTTATAATTCTTTTTGTGCGCTTCTATCTAAATAAGTCCCAGTTCGAGTCGGGCTTCTTCAGATAGATTGTCTTGCGACCAGGGTGGGTCGAAAGTTAGGTTAACCTCAACAGCGCTTACGCCCTCAATCTTCTGTAGCTTTTCCATCACCTCTTCTGGCAGCGACTCGGCTACGGGACAGTTAGGCGTAGTGAGTGTCATCACTATATGCACCATTTTGTTTTCGTCCACATCGATTTGGTAAACCAACCCTAAGTCGTATATGTTTACAGGAATCTCTGGGTCGAATATGGTGCGTAGAGCTTCGATGATTTTTTGCTCTATCGTAGTTTGTTCGTCCATTGCTAATTCTGTTTCTCTTTGAATGCCAAAGCGTAAAGTTTCATTTGCTTAATCATGGCCAATAGACCATTTGAACGTGTAGGTGTCAAGTTCTCTTTCAATCCTATATCGTCGATGAAATGTAGATTGGTGTCGAGAATCTCCTGAGGTGTATGGCCCGATAGTACTCTTACGAGTAAGCCTACAATGCCCTTTACGATGATGGCATCGGAGTCGGCTTCGAAGAAAATTTTGCCATCGCGATAGTCGGCAAAAATCCACACTTGACTTTGGCAGCCATCTATGAGGTTTTGTTGCGTGCGTTGCTCCTCGGGGTAGGGTGGCATGTCGTTGCCAAGCTCAATGAGGTAACTGTATTTGTCCATCCAGTCGTCGTAGCCGCTGAATTCGTCTACAATTTCTTGCTGTACTTCTTCTATTGTCATAATTATAGTTGAGCAATTTTTATTTACATAGACATGAGCGTAAACTATCGCTGTAGGCTATGTATCGTTCAAGTTCATCGTTATTGATTGGTTCCACGGGTGGAGCTTCCACTTTGAGTGGGTCAACAGGTTTTCCGTTCATATATATGCGGAAGTCGAGGTGCGGGCCAGTGGCTAAGCCCGATTTGCCCACATAACCGATGAGGTCGCCTTGGCTAACCGTTTTGCCTACAGCTATTCCGTTAGCAAACCCACGAAGGTGCATATATACGCTGGTATAAACCGAGTTGTGCTTGATTTTTATATAGTTGCCGCCGCCTTTTTTGTCCCACCCTTTAGCAACTATTTTACCATCGCCGATGGTGTAGACGGGAGTTCCCGAAGGGGCTGCATAGTCGACTCCGTGATGTGCGCGACGAATTTTCAAAATTGGGTGCATACGGCCATTGGAGAATCGGCTCGAGATGCGGGTGTAGCTCAGTGGTGCTTTTAGAAATGCGCGTCGGAGGTTATTTCCCTCCATGTCGAAATAGCTCACCAGACTATCTTGTTCGTAGCGAAAAGCGTAATAACGATGTCCGTGAGAGTCCATATACGCAGCCACAATTTTGTCGATGCCTATTGAAGTTGTGTCGACATAATTTTCGGTGTATATGACGCCTATTTTGTCGCCTTTTTCTATGCCGAAGAAGTCGATGGTCCAAGCGTAGATTTCAGAGAGTCCGAGGGCAAGTTCTGGAGGCAAGTTCTGTTTGGTGAGAGCCGTCCAAAGGCTCGATTCGATGGTGGCTGTAGCAAAATGTTCTTTGCTATGTATTTCGCGTTGAACGAGTTCTATTTCAGGCTCTATAGATATGCTGCATCGTATGTATCGTTGAGCATCGATGTCGTAGATGAAATAGCGAAGGGTGCGCAGTGTGTCGGGCGAGAAGAAGAGCGTGTAGCTGTTTCCTGAGCGAATGCCGCGAAAATCGAATTTGGGTAGTGCTACTTCATTGATGTTGTGGGTGATAAGAGGCGACACACCATTGCGTGCCATGATGACACCGAGGTTCTCTCCTCGTTTCACCATGTGTCGTTCCACTTCAAAAGAGTCGATTGGTATGCCATACATATATTCTCCTGCAGGATTGGCTGCTACTTCGGCTTGCGACAAGGCAGCCTCAGACTCTGTTTGTTGCTCGCTTGGAGTGCTACAACATACTGCTATTGAGGTTATTATCGCTATTGGTATGTATATGTGGAATATGCGCATCGTACTTAATATTTCAACCCGCGAAGATAGAAAATGACTAATGAAAATTGACATTGATGGCTGCGAATTACTAATCGAGAGTTATAAACAGGTAAAAGCACCCAAAGTGGTCGCGAGCGGTGTTATTTGTTCTTCGAATGGGGGCGAAATGTTTACTTGTTTTATGTATGTATATGCATTCATAATACACAAGTAGAACCAAAGTAGTACTAATGTAGTATTAGAGTAGTTTTGCGAGTGTATATAAATACTATTATATTATATGCATACATAAATATATATAGCATTAGTTCAAAGATTGAGCAAAGAAATTTGAAGTGCTGATGTCTCTTTTTTTTCATGTTTATCAATAATTACCGCGAGTAGACGATGGTCGATAGCATATAAAAGTTTATTTTTACGGCTATTCCCCACGGGTGAAAGCAAGTGTATTTCAAATTGAGATGCTTTGTGTGTAACCTGTTGAAATATAGATGATAGGAAGGCGTGATGACGGATTATGATTTGTACATAAATGCATTGATAGCGGTGCGTGGAGTTGGTCCACACACGGCAAAGTTGTTGGTGAACGAAGCCGGCGACGCTAAATCGGTGTTTTCTATGAGTCGTGCAGAGATGAACGCCATAGTTGGAATTGGTGACAAAACGTACGAATACATAACCACGCAAAAGAATGAAGTAATCGAAGAGGCTAAACGCGAACAAGATTACATGAACAAGCACGCCATACGTCAGATAAACTATACCGATGCCGCTTTCCCGCTGCGATTTAATGCAATGCTCGATGGTCCTTTGGCAATTTTTGTGAAAGGTGAAGGCTCGCTTCAACCACACAAGTCGCTTAGTGTTGTGGGAACGCGCAAGGCTACTGATGAGGGTAAGCAGATATGCACAGAAATAGTTGGAACTCTTGCTCGCAGATTTCCCGATTTGACGATAGTAAGTGGTTTGGCTTATGGTATAGATATTACGGCGCACAGAGCAGCATTGACCAACAATGTGCCTACGATAGCAGTTCTTGCGCATGGACTCGATCATATATATCCGGCAGCGCACAAGAACGAAGCGGCACTTATGATGGAGAATGGCGCATTGCTGACCGAATATAGAGTAGGAACGCCTATGGAGCGTAAGCAGTTTGTTAGCCGCAACCGTTTGATAGCAGCTTTGACAGATGCAACGCTTGTGGTAGAGAGTTCCGAAAATGGCGGTTCAATGCTGACGATGAGATATGCAGCATCGTATAGCCGCGAGATAATGGCAGTGCCAGGCTCGCCGCTTAGTGAGAGTTTCAGAGGCTGCAATTGGGCAATAAAGACAGGCTTTGCCAAGATGGTGGAGAATGCTGACGATGTGGCGGCTGTGATGAACTGGGAAAATGATAACGAAATAGAAAAACGTGACAATATAATAGAAATGGAACAGCGCGAACCATTGGACGAGAGCGAACAGCTACTTTGGGACGTGTTGCAAACCGAAAAAGACGGACTCACAGCAAGTATGTTGAGTGCGAAAATGCAAATGCCGGTGCGCAACGTAAACGCTATTCTCTTCGACTTGGAGATGAAAGAGCGAGTGAAAGCAATGCCGGGAAATAATTACAAGGCTATATGAATAAGCCACTAAAACCGAAAAACGATACAACAGATATGAACGTTACGAAACTTAAGAGCTTGATACTGATTCTGGTGATGACCATTTGGGGAGTCACGAGTGTGTATGGTACAACAGCCAAGTTGGTGTATGGTAGTGATGGTAAACCTGAAACTCTTTATATATCCACGGAGACTTTAGGGGAAACCGATAAAGATAGTAAATGCTTTTTGGCGTATAACTATGCTGGAACTGATACTATTACCATTGAGCCTGATCTTGAGACCATATCAGGTGTTGTCTATTGGAAACTTGATCTAACGGCAAGTACCTTCAGCGCAATTCGTAGCAGTTCGACGCTTTTAGCACGATTAATAGATTTGCTGAAGACAAACCCATTGCCAATTACCGGCTTGGGAAATAGTAAGGAAACTATAACGTTGGAAAGCCCAATAGAAGAGGATAATGGCGGCACTACTACAAACCCAGCTATAGCTGAGGCAACGTTCACACCTTCTAATGGTACGATGACTGTTACTATTACTAATACGGTATCGGGTGTATCTTACACGGTGACTGGTTCTAATGGCTATTCGCAAACTCAGGTGTCAAGTGGTGGAACGCTGACCTTTACTAATACGCCTACACAGCAATCAGATTCATATTCAGTAACGTATACTGTATCTTCAAATAATGCGTCGCTTAGTACCATAAACACCTCGGGTATTCCTACGCTTACAGTTCCAGCAAAGGCCACGGCAACAACGGCAACATTCTCGCCTGCAGGTGGCACGATGACGATAGCTCTTTCGAATGCCGATGCTAACGCTACATATACTATAACTCGTTCGGGTACTGATAATAGTACGAAGCAGTTTACTTATAGCGGCTCTTCGTTCACCGATACGCCAGCACAGGGCAATACTGCTGTTAGCTATACATATACTGTGGTGTCGAATAAGCAGAATAATACTATAACAAATCAAGGTACTAACACGCTATCTGTAAATGCATTAGGTTGCAATTTGTCGGATTTTGGCATAACAAATCCTACTGGTTGTATAGGCGACCCAAATTCGTATCTTGAAATATCTGGTTCGCAAGAGGGTGTGAAGTATGAGGTTTACTCTTCGAGCAACTTGAACACGCCGTTGGCTTTTGCAACTTCAAGTAGTGGCACGCAAATGACATCTGTTACGGGTAACTCAGCATCGGGCGACCCGATTCGTTTTTATGGACTTACAACAGCAGGTACATATAAGGTAAAAGCATCGTATGGTTCATGTGAGTTGTGGCTCTCAGACTCGTATGAAGTGCGAGATTACAGCGATTTTACTACAATATCAGATTTGACATATTGTCAAGGCGAGTTGGCAGAGGTGCAATACTTGCACGTGCGCAATGCCGAGAAGGGTGTTACCTATACGCTCTATGCTAACGGTAGCAGCATGGGTTCGGCATACAGTGCAAAAGCTGCGGTGGACAATGGCGTGGTTGAGATAAATATTACAGCGCTTACGCCTGGCAAGACTTATACTGTTTATGCGCAGCGTGAAGGATGCTCGTCGAATCCACAGCAAGTAGATGGTTCGCTTTCTATTAATTCGGCAGTACCTACAGCGCCTATAGTTATTGAGGCTCAGTGCAGTGGTTCTATCAATAGCATAACATTCAATACCGAAACGAATGTATCGTACGACTTGTATGAAGTGGGAAATAACACAAAACTACAGTCGACAACCAATGGCTCGTTTACAGGATTGACTGCAGGAAAATCTTATTATGTTAAGTCGGAGTGTGGCTCTATAAGCCAAGTAAGTAATACTATCAAGTTCCCAACAGAGCAGAACTATACACTCAGCCCTACGTCTGGAGCATGTGCAGGCGAGACAGCTTCGTTTATGATGAGCAGTTCGGAAGTAGGTGTAGACTATTATGTGTATATGGGTTCAGCCAAGATAGCAGGACCATACGCAGGCACAGGATATGCGTTGCAAATAGACGTGCCAGCAGCTGCAGCGGGAGCATACACAGTGAAAGCATTTCCATCGGGACAAGAGAATGCTTGCCCAGTGTCGGCAACGAACGATACATACACGGTTTCGGCTGGATTGAACAAAGTGACAGCAACAATAGATAATGAATGTTGCACCTTAGACAATCCTTCACAAGTTTCAATTACTGGAAGAAATAACGGTATAACCTATTTCCTATATGATAGCGATGGTAACTATTATGGTCAGTTTGATGGAGCCGGAAAAATTTCAGTTACTCAAGCAGGTACATATTATGTATACGCAGCATGCACAGCCAACAGTTCGCTTCAGCAGGTGAGCAATTCGGCAATAATAATAAAATCGGGAGCTGTTGACACGAGCGTACGTATAGCAAACACAAGCGTGGGTTATATGTGCGATGCATCGTCGCGCATACTTACACTTACAGGTGCGCAATCGCAAGCTACATATACAGTATATAAGGTAACAACTGACGACACTGGAGCTGAGACTCTGACAGCAACATCGTATAGCAAGACGGCTTCGTCGGCATCGGAGACCATACAATTTACATTGACCGAAGAGGGAACATACGCAGTGAAAGCCAGTGTGAATGGCTGCAACACCAATGAAGTTACACTCGATGGACGCTTCACCATTAAGCCAAGCTATAGCTCAGAGACAACAATTGATGTGCTTGCATATTGCTCTAACCAAGTGGGTTACCTCTCGGTGCTCAATGCCGAGAAAGATGTAACATACTTTGTATATCAGGGTAATAGCCGAGTAACAACGTTAGCTGAGATTACTGCAAATGCCGATAATGCCGATGTGCGATTCAACATGTCGACTGTGGCTGGCGCAGTAACCGCAACTACAGTATATACAGTCAAAGCAAAACGTGGCGACTGCGAATTGTATGATGTGCCAGGTAGCTACACCGTAGTTCCATCGCCCGCTGTGATAACCGACGTTGATGTTCAGCAAGAGGCTACCGAAAGTTGTTTGACCAAAATAACATTGAATGGCACTCAAAGCGGACTCTATTACTATTTGAAAGATGCAGCTGGCGTTTACTCAACAGCGAAACTTGCAGCTGGCGCAACGTTGACATTCGACAAGGTGCTGCCTGGTAAGTATTTCGTATACGCTACACCAGTAGACCCAACGAGCATTGCTTCTACGAGTGGCGTATGTCAGGCAGAAGTGGGAACAGTAGTTGTTGGCGGTGCACCAATTTTGAATGTAGAAGAGACAACGGTTTACTATTGCTCTGATACATACGGAACTAAAGTAACAATAACTAGTGAAGAGCCTTATCCATCAGGTTCTACTATCACACTCTACAAATCGGATGGTACAGTGGTAGATACTCGCGACCTTATAGAAGACAATGTGTTCGATGGTGTGACGGAGGGTATATACTACGCCATAGCCAAGAGCGGTTTGGGTTGCGAAACCAAGACCACGAACATCACGGTGGTTAAGTATCCTAATATGCCTACCATTACTGGTTCGCTTTCGCCTGTGGCTGGCGAAACACAGTCGATATGTATGGCGACGGCAGGTTCGTTTACGTATAACCTCACGATATTCTTCCCAGTTCCGCTTGTAGATGAGAATAGTACAAGCACAACAAATAACACCAAACCATACTCATTCACATTGCATATAAAAGGTGGAGGTATCGACCAAGAGATAAGCAGTACAAATACGACATATATAACAAATAAAGACAATCGCTCGTATGTATTTGCCTTTGTACCAAGCGAATGGCTGCCAAAAGATGCCGACGGAGACTATACAATATCGTTGACTATTAACGATACGGATACCGACATACCAGCCGATTGTTATCCTGCAACGCTTACGTTCAACGTACAAAAAGCACCTGAAGACATTTGTGTTTCTGGTTATTCGGGAGAAGCTACAATGAACGTGATATGCCCAACCGACGTAGATCAAGAGATACAAGCACTTTATGTGTGCGAAGGTGATGGTATATATTTGAAAGCATCGCCAGTGCCAAATGGAGGTTTCATACAGTGGTCGAAGAATGCGAACTTCGCAACTATAGAAGCGACAACTACAGCCGATACATATTATCGTGACAATGCAACAACAGAGGGCGGAGAAGCAACAGTGGTAGATGGCGTAACATACTACTTGACCAAATATTATGCACGCCCCCGTAGTTCGGCCGACGATGATAACTCGTGTCCAGGAGCGTCGCGTACGGTAAATGTTTATGTTAAGAAGAATCCGATGTCGTACAACATTCCATTGCAGGATTATCGTTGGCGACTTTGCGAGGATTCTGATCCTGTAGCACTTTCCGACTACTACAATGGTGCATACAAATACTACATCATGGCCGACGATGGTTCGGGCAACTACTGTGAGATTACTCAGATAATTGGAGGTTCGGCGGTGTTTGACCCACAAGTGTTTACGCCTAATGGCATAGATGTAGCATACGCCAAAGAAAATGGTTATCTATCGTGCTTCACAGCCAAGAAAGATGCTCAAGGAAATCCGATACCACTCGATGTGGCAAGCTTCAGTGTCAGTGGAGCAGCAGGAACGTCTACCACATACCATATTATAGCGCGTAGTGCAGAATGTCCTGAGAATTTCTATTTGGACGAAGGCTACTTCACCGTGAATGCGAAGAATACGTTTGCT
The DNA here is from genome assembly GCA_015061285.1 of Bacteroidales bacterium. Classification (GTDB taxonomy): domain Bacteria; phylum Bacteroidota; class Bacteroidia; order Bacteroidales; family Marinilabiliaceae; genus W3P20-009. Next base: position 111,104 of record SUWW01000007.1, read on the forward strand.
GTAAGTATTAATGCCGACGATTGCTATTGTACCAACGATCTTATCACCGTGCAAGGTATACCAAATGTGCCTCCAACAGAAGGTTATGGTTATTTGTATGCAGAAGGTAAGTATATGGCAGACCAACCATCGGACGATGGCTTGACATGGCAATACACATTCAGCCCAGTGCTTCGCTACCGTGGCAATGCAAACGGCTACCCAGTAGAGTTTACATACGAATATAAAGACGACCGTGGTTGTGTATATGAGGCTAAGAAAACTTCATATCTATATCAGCCAGTGGCCGATGAAATATTCTTTGGAATAGCAGGATTGCCAACGGCATGTAATGGAGACACCCCAGATCCACTCGCATTCCAAAAAGGCTTCAGCGAAGACTTCCTCTGCCCAGACGACAACAATCACTATCGTCTTGTGCCATACGTATTCCAATACCAGTATCAGACCGATGGCAGCGGCAATCCTGTACTCGTTTACGACCGTCCAACATCTACTACCAACATAGTTACATATACAAGGGGCTACGCACATACGGCTGCCGAGAAAGTGTTCTACGTGGTGAACGAAGGCACAATGGCTGAGGCAAATGCAGCTTGGCCTGCAGGTTATTCAAAACTCAATAGCCATTCACAAACAGTAACTTATTATGCAGCAGGTAACAAGGTTAACTACGTTTCGCCTTGGTTCGCTAACAATACAATGGCAATTGATGTTCATGCTATAGACGGAACAAAGATTGTTATTACCTCAGAAATAGCCTACACTCAAGTGGGTGATAAATACACAGTTACAGAAACAATTCACGTTATAGAAGATGCAGCTTATACCTTTAGCGATGGCACTATAATTTCGGCGCTCGACCTTACAACAGCTAAGGTTGCCGCGCAAGGCGCATTCTATCAGAAGTTGCCAACCGACTTGTCGTACTACACCAGCCAAGACGTAAACAACTACTATTATAACTTCTCGGGAGTTCCTGTTCATGCTGTTTATGTAAAATCGAAGACATTGAAACATTCAGGAGCAAGCACAACAAATCCTGAAAACTATACATATACATATACCGAAAACGTAGACGAAGCAATGGAAGATGGCACAACGGGCAATAAACTCGTTGGCTACTACTACTTTGTGCCTTCGGAGATTGGTAACAACAATACAAACACCATTACGCTCTACGTAGACAATGGTGCTGAATGTCGAGGCAACCAGAACGACCAATGTCGTGCTTCGGTAAGCCGTCCAATACGTATAAAGCGTGAACTTAAACACAACATGTGTTCAAGCTATTGTGCATACGATAACAATAGTATTCCAGTAACACTTAACTATCCATCGCGACCACTCTCTGCGGCCGAGACTGTGAACGGGGCAAACTTCGCAACAAGCGACCTTATAACTACATACAATTATAATTATGAGGGCGTTTGCGGAACTTCGACCGTTGTTATAAAGAAAGTTCAGACCAAAGATGCCGACGGCAAACCTACATCATATTATCCTGCTTATAACCACGTATATAACATCGATTATAACCAGTTAACTGCCGAACCTATAGTTACTTACGATGATAACGGAATAGGTAGCGTGGATTTCGACTTGCATAAATGCGTGGAGACAACACCAGTTTCGTTCACCTTCGACTTCGATGGTGGAACTTCTGGTGAGGGTACGTATGAATTCCATTGGACATTTACAGATGCTACAGGTTGCGCAATGGATACCACTTGGTATGTAGAGGTTATTAGCAAATCTGCGCCATTCGGTATATATCATGGAACGACATTCGCTAATGCCAACACACCTGCACAATATCCATCGAAAAAGTCGGATGCAAGTAGTACTACATATAATGGTTCAACATTTACAGGTACTTGGGATTATAGCGATTTGCAAGATGACTCTTGGTTCGATTCGAATGGCAACCTCAAAAACCAACAAGGTTTGCCAGAAATACGTATCTGCTGGAATTCAAATACGGCAGATGTAAACCTCTATACTGCAGAAAATATCTTGAGTTTCTTGCCCGATGATATGATAGAGGTGGCTACAACAGCTACTGGCAAAACATACGGTCCGGGTATCTTCTACTTGCAGGAAGTAGTTAGTGATGATGGTACTGTAAATGATGTGCCAGCCATACCTGTTGATGGTCAAGATGGTGTGATAGAGATTAATCAGACCAACTTCCCAGGTCACCAGTGGCTGAATAACTATTCGGTATATACAACTGCGCTGAAAGACAAGAAATACCGCGTGCTTTATTACGAAGGCTGCGGCGTGGTTTGGTTGCGCGAGATTTACCTCATAGGCAACTCATCAGTAACAATACAAATTGGTGATGGAAGCTATGTGCAGTGTACAACCGCTTCGGAAAACGTCAATGGCTTGACAACATCGAAGATTAACCATACTATTAAGGTAACAGCTACAGGTACAGCTATTCAGAATGGTAGCTTCTCTATATCGCCAGAAAAGTTGCTTAGCTCAACTACCACAAAAGAGGAAACGGCTGGTCAGGTAATTTATACCACCTACTTGGACATCGATGAATATAAGAAGAGTTTGAAGACAGAGGACGATGCTACATTCTACCTCAACTTCACATTCCAATCTGGTGATTGCTGGAATACGACCACCAAGGAGTTTATGATACACGATAACTCCGACCCGAACTTCAAAGTTTCGTCGCTCAATGGCGCTACGGAAGAACCTCGAATCTTCTGCCGCAGCGATGAAGGCGCATATCCACTTGCTACGGAGCACCCACTGAAATCGGGCAGTTCAACAGAGCGTGTGCCAGGCTACGGTTACTTCGAGGTAACTATGCAGGGAGTTACCTACACTGCCAACGATGCGAGCCGCAACCTCGGTCTGGAATTTGTATACAACTCTAATTATGGTGAAACGTCAGTAGACTATTTTGCTAAGAGTGAAGTAGATGCAGCGCTTGCAGCCGCTTCGCCAAGAGTGTCGGCAACGCCGATAATTGAAAATGGTAATACATATTATGCTAAAGACGAAGTTGATGCTCAATTTACATTGCTTGGCATCTCGGCTTCGCTGACGCCGGTAGATGTTAATGGTGTAGATTGCTATACTGCTACCGATGTTAATGCCATAATGACACTCAATGCTAAGACACTCTCGTCGTCAGTTCAAGTGGTAACCATTGATGATGTAGATTATTACAAGAAAAGCACGATTTTGTCAGAGTTTGCTGCGCTCAACGTAGATGCAAGTACGCTAACCACTGTTCAGAAAAACATTTCGTCGAGCCTTGCAGGAACGAAACTAACAACAGTGCCTTGCAACGGTGACATCACCGACGATATGGGTCAGTTCTACTTCAATCCTGAGAATCTCTCGCCAGGCATATATAATATCAACTACATATTTATGTCGGAGAGCGGAGCATGTCCGCAGACCATATTCCGCCAATACTATGTAGCACCTAAGCATCAGTATCAAGCTACCGATACTGTGGTTTATTGCCCATTCTATGTTGATAAAGACGGCAACTATAAGGAGAATTGGCTCAACAACGAAGAGCTCGGTAGTGACGGCAATTCTCTTGGACTTGACTTGTTGACAGACAAGTTGCAATTCCAAATGCAGGATCTCGACCAGAAGAAATATGGCTACTACACCTTCAAGATGACGCACGCCACCAATAGCGCCATTAGCTATGATATGGAGATAAAGAACTCTACGAATACTGATGGTGAGTATGTAGCAAACTCGGGCAATGTGATCGCAACACATGTAATTACGAACCAAGCAGGTGCCGATCATAAAGTATATGAGACAGCGCAGCCGCAAGATGGTTGGAATGTTACGGCAAGTCTACCTATTAAGTACATACTTAGCCCAGAGAACACCGTAACCGATGGCACATTGCCAACGGCTACCAACCCCTATGACGATACATATATATATGTACTCGATAAGAGTGGCAGTGATATTAATGGTCGTAGTTTGCCTACAGGCGCAACAGAGCAGACTACTAACACTTGCGACAACGTGATAGCTAAGATTATCCCTATTAAGTATAGAGATTATGTAATGCAATTCGACCTTGTCAACTCATGTTCTACTGCCGATGGTGCGGATAGAAGCAATGGCTCAGTAACCCTTAGCAGTCTGACGAAAAATGGTCAGCCAGTGAGCATAAGTTCAACGGCCTTTAGCTACGCATGGTTCGATTATAAGACAAATGGAGCAAACCTTTCGAGTGACAAAGCGATGGCTAACAATGAATATAGCTATCCAAACTTGCCAGCTGGACAATATATCTTGTTGCTCACCGACAACGAAACAGGTTGTGTGTACAAATCGCCAGTTCAGACGATAAATGCAGTTGAACCAGTCGACTTTGTGCTCAACGTCACCGAGCCATACAACTGCTGTACTGATGCCGACGATAGTAACTGTACGGCTATAGGTTCTGCAGCTATTGATCACGTTAGCAACTCGAACTTCAACGTTGTTTGGTCGCAGCGCTCAGGATCAGAGTTTACGACGCATAACACTAATATTCAGAATCTTACTGCTGGATATTATTCTGTTTCGGTGTTCTCAGGCGACAATACCGAATGTAGCAACACAATGGAGTTTGAGATTAAGGCATTGCCTAATATCACTTCAATATATAGCTCAGAAGATGTAAGTTGTAAGGGTGCTCAAGATGGTAAAGTTGAAATTACGTTTACGCACTTGCAAAATGTAGCAGAATATACAGTTCCAACCACCGCAACCTCAACAAACTATGTGAAATATCGTGCCTTCAACTCGAAGGTTAACTTCATAATAGTGGAAAAAGGAAACACCGTTGATGGATCAAGTTCGGGTTGGAAGAAAGTATCGGATTTTGTTACCCAAAGCAACTACGACATCTCAGGCTTCAACATACGTTCTAAAGTAACTTATACAGCTGGTGGTCAAAATGATGAATCCACACAAAAAGATGGTCAGATACTCGTTTCTAATAAACTTTCGGTAGACAATCTTGTGGCTGGCGAGTATACCATTTGGTATATGTATGAAGACTATCCAAACTGCATATATTCGCAAGACTTTACAATAGAAGAGCCTGATAAAGAGCTTAATATCGTTCGCTATGCTGTTGAAGATGTAAACTGCAAGTGCGAAGATCCAAGCAATCCTGAAACCTACGATATTAATGCTGCAAACTGCACACTTGGTTCTATCCAAGTAACGCAAATGGAAGGTGGTAACGTGACACAGCAAGGAACTCTTACCAACTATACATTTAAGCTATTCGATAATTCAGGTAATGATGTAACAGCAACATACGTAAGCACCGATAAAACCTATCGTTTTGAAGGCTTACCAGCAGGCACATATACATTACATGCTGAAGACGATAAAGGATGTTACGATGAAGAACAAATAGTCATCTACGAGCCTGATTATATCGATCTTGTAACCCCAGAATTCTATGTATGTAGCTCGTCGATAGTTTCAAGCATAACGGGTAGCTGGAACACTGTGACAGCGCAGAAGAACCAGCGCAACCACGCAACTACGTTCGAACTCTCTGTTTGGCGCTACGACAAATCGCGCACAACATGGGTTATGACCAACGACTGGGCTACCGTTCAAGACGGTGTCAACAAGTCATTCACTATTGATTTGACAGATATTACCGAGCCTGTCAACTATAAAGTAGCATACCGCGCTAAGTGGACGAATCCAAGCACATATACTATCGATGGTCAGACGGATAAGGTGATAACATGTTATGGCGAAAAAGTTGTAACTATAGAGCCAAAGATTGTAGCGCAGATAGTAAGCACAGTTGATTTCCTCTGTGCCGACAATGAGAAAGAGTACGACAGTGCAAATAGTACAATTGGAAGTAAATCCGTAGCTACTATTACAGCTTCGGCAACATACGGCGATTCAGAATATCACTTCTACAAACTATATAAGCAAGTAGATAATGGTAATGGTACATACGATTACTCGCTTGTGGCTTCGCAAGTGATAAAAGATAATGGCGCTTATACAGGCATAAGCGATGAAAGCAACGAAGTAAAGAAGACACAATACACATTTACACTTCAAAGTGGCAACACAGGTACATTCATCGTTCGCGTATACAATGGATTGAACGATGGAGAGGGAACATGTTTCTCAGAAACTGCACCTGTAACTATTACTCAGCCCAAAGACATCCGTGTTGAGGCTGAGAATATTATTCCTGATAATGGTACGTCGATAGGTTCTATTGAGATAAAGGCAATTGAAAATGGTATCGGTCAGAGCTACGAATGGTATTGGTATGCAGCCGATGACCTCGATAATGCTCTTACCACAACGACCAATCCTACCGGTAAGAATGCCAACCCAATAGATCACCTTTCAGTTCGCGATGCTCAAAACAACCGTTTGGCGTCGAAGAACTTCATAATTAAGGTTGTTGATACCGAACGATGCTACTTCGATAAGCAGTTTACCGTAGGTGGCAACTCATTGCAAGTTGATGCCACATCGATAGACAATCAATGTTACTCTGAGAATGCAGGTACAGGTTCTATCACCCTTACTATCACAGGTCAAGCACCATATACAGTGAAGTTGGGCGGCGAGGTATATATTGACGCACAAGGTAACAGAGCCGATAATATTATGCCTGTCAACGCTGGTGATGCGAACGTAACTTACACCCTCAGCAACTTGATGGCTGGTTCGTACCAAATCACTGTTGTAGATGGAAATAACGTAAGTGTCGACCTCGATCCTATTGTAATTAGCAATATATCTAACATGGTTAGAGGTGCGGTAACGTCGGTACTTAATATAGATGGTACGGGCGTTATTACGGCTGAAATCAAAGGCGGCGCAATAAAAGGTGGCAATCCGAATTATCGTTGGTATCTCTACAAAGAGGGCGAAGACCAAGCAAGCGATCAAGGTACAGTATCTACTATGAATGCTGCTGATAGCGTAAGTACTATCACGACAAAAGCAGATTTAACTGCAGCTGTATACTACTTGATGGTTTACGACTTCAACTCGATAGACCAAGATCCTACAACCAACAACACCTGTATGATACGCTTCGACGACCTTGTGCTTTCATACAACCTGAAAGATGTGCAGCCGCTCTGCGAAACATCCGACAAAGGTTCGTTGGAGGCAGAACTTGTTCGTGCTGTTGGTACGGTTACATATAAATGGTATTATTCCGATACTTATTCAGACAACATAGCTAACTACACAGAGCTAACTAACACTGATGTAACTAATTATCCGAATGGTAAGAGCCGCATAGAAGAACTCGAACCAGGTTTCTATGTTGGCTATGTAAACGAAGTTGTCTACGACACCGATGGAACAACCAAACTCCGCGACTTCCAGCTCTATAAGATGGTTGAACTTGCATACCAAAAGACGGTTGTGTTCGACCAATATATCAAGACTGTTGAAGCATGCGCTGGCGAAGGTGTTCCTACTCAAGCCCTCGTTACACTCAATGGCTTCACCGATGCAGAACTTGGCTTACAGATAACCCGCGACACAATAGGCATGACCGATCAGGAGAAGATTGACTTCTTGAACAATCTTGTAACCTTCACATGGAACGGTCACCCTGGTAAAGATGTAACTAAGAAGGTGAAGATTGCTCGATCTTCGGGTAAACTCAATCAGTATTATCTCGAATCGGCAACGCTCGATACCTATTTGGAAGACGGTGAACCAAAAGATGTTGATTATACACTTACTATTAGTGCTCCGCAGTCGGGTTGTGTGTTCACGGGTAATACTACTGTCGTTGGTATCAAGCCGATAACCTTCAATCTTACTGCAAATGACATCTGCGATGTAAAGAAAAGAACGCTCACCGTAAGCGATTTCTCTTACAATGGCGAAGAGAGTAAATATGACTTCTTCTGGACTGGTGATAGCATACCTCAAGATTTTAGCTTTACTTATCCGAAAACATCCGTTATGCCGGCTGGTGGTTATGTTCAACTTACCATCTCAGATAAGGCTAACGCTTCATGCCAGCACACCGAGTCGATATTCTTGCCATCGGATATTGTTGTGGAATACAAGACTACGCCAGTAACTTGTAAAGGTGGCAACGATGGTCACATAGTTATTGAAGGTAATCACGGCGAGGGTGTAGGTGCTCTGCCTAAGTATGCTGAATATGGCTATACATACACATGGAAATATGCACCTAATAGTGTAGGTAAGTTAGAAAATGCAATAACCGATGCAATGTATAGCGAAACTTGCACTCCTAACCAAACCTCTGCTTCGGGTGTATATATACAAAAGACATCGCCTTACGCTCTCGACGGCCCTGCTGGTTGGTACGAGGTGACTGTAACAAACGATAACACTACTGATTTCAGTGGCTGCTCAGTAACAAAGCATATCTATCTCGATACATACGAAATAAATGCCGACGTATCGCACACCGATGTTGTCTCTTGTGATGCAAGTGCTACGGGTACTATCACTGTTCGTCCTAAAGGTGGTATCGCGCCGTATACTGTAATGGTTAAGGTTGGTAATAATGCTAATACTTCACAAGTTCAGTCGACCAAGAAGGATATAAAGGAAAACAATCCATGGACATTTGAAAACATCCCTGCTGGCGACTATACCATCGTTGTAGAAGATGCTACTAAGTGCGATAGTGTATACTCTGTAACAGTAGAACAAACTGAGCAAATTACTGCTACTCTTCAAGAGTTTACCATGAAAGCCGGCGATGCAAACGGCGGCTCAGCTAAGATTATGATCACTGGTGGTAAGTCTCAGCAATACATGGTTAAGCTCGTGAACAACACTACCGGTTCGTCTACCTCGTTCAGCTTGCCATCAACCGATACCAACTATTCGTTCGATGCCGCAACTAATATTGTAACAATCAACAAACTTGTTGCAGGTGAATATAGTGTTGAGGTTTCGGACAACGATCCGCAAGGCGATTCATATTCGTGCCGTGCAAGTCTCACATTTGGTTTGAATGTAAATACATATCCATACAAACCTAAGTGTGCAACCGATGAAGATGGCAAGATTGAGTTGAAGGTAACAGGCTATACCGATGCAACTAAGTTGAGCTATAGCATAAGTAAAGATGGTACAGATGTTACTTCATCCGTACAAAAATCGACATCGACGGGTGGGGTGACGTTCAACAACCTTGCTCCTGGTACATACACAATTGTTGTTACCGATACCGAGGACATCAACAAAGGCACGTACACACTTGCTGATGTAGTGCTTGTATATGAGAAGATTCTTCAAGTATCTATTTCGGATCATACCAACGTAACATGCAATGGCAATAGCGATGGTACTATCACACTCAACGCTGTTACTTCGGGCGTAAGTAGCGTCAACTATACATGGTACAAAGCTACTGGCGGCGCAGGAACAACGGCTGATCCATACACATTCGCAGCAATGCCAGCTGGTAGTTGGACAATGACGGCAGGTCAGGTGTTCAAAGGCTTTACTGCTGGTACATATAAAGTGCGTATCTACGAAGGCTCTGATGCCGATGGCTGCTACGACGAATCGGATATTGTTACGCTCACCGAAGACCAAGTGGTCGACTTCATGCTTGTTGTTAACGATGGCACTGGTGATGCTTGCGACGTAAATACTCGCACAGTGGAGGTTTGGCGTGCCGACGCATTTACATCAATTGGCGACTATAATTTCAACTGGAGCGGCAAAGCTTTCACAGGTAATAGCAATCCACAATATACTGCTGGTGGCTCGTCGGCTACTGGTACTCACGCTGGATATACATACGTAGGAAGCCTCAAGAATATCATTAACGGCGGCGATCTGAATCTGACGCTTCAGCATAAGACAAGTGGCTGCACAAGCCTTGTAACAAAGAGTGTTACACTCAACGATGAATTAACTCTTGAACTCGTTAATGTAGAGCCAATTACCTCAATTCAGAAAGCCGAGATTGTTGTCAAGGCTGAGGGAGGTTCGGGTACTTATAGCTACTCTTGGTATAAGTCGGAAACTGCTTATAATGAGACAACTCCGGCTAACATTACCTATCCTACAACGGCATTCAGGGTAACTACTGAGCCTATTTGCGACGACCTCGAAGCTGGCTACTATGAAGTGGTTGTTACCGATGGCATCTGCAAAACCACGATGAAGGACATCATCGTGCCTACCTACGAAGGTTTGTCTGTCTCTGTGTCGGCTACACAAGTGTCGTGCAACGGACAGAGCGATGCTATTGTTACGGCTGTTGCCAAAGGTGGTAGCGGTCAGTATACATATCAATGGTATATGGCTGATGCAAGCGACAACTACATAATTATTACTGGTCAGACGAGCAACCAACTCAAGAATGTAGCTGCCGGAAGCTATAAGGTGGTTGTGAAAGATTCTAAGGGTGCTCAGAACGAGGGTAGTGCAGTGGTTGTTGAGCCTGTGCCTATTTCGTTCATGCTCCAGAAGACTCAAGATATTGGTTGCGATGGTGAGAATGGTAAACTCGAGATTGTATTCGACGAAATTGCTCTGCTTCAGCAAACCTCTATAAAAGTAAATTCTGCAATACATACTTTGACTGATGCTGAGGTTACTGCCAATAAGACATACCAAGCAAATGCAGAGAATTCAAATATCACCTTGGGTAACCAATGGAACGATGCTACTCACATACTTACCGTAGCTTACGAGAAGAATGGCACGCGTCAGCAAATGCAGATTGAGATTAACTGGAATGGTACGAACGTTAGCGATGCAACCGGTCTCACGCAAGAGAATCTTGTTAGTGGAAGCTACACCGTTACAGCTTCGGTAGTTTCATCGACGGGTGCTAAGAACTGTCCTGAGACACGTTCCGTTACATTCGTTCAGCCGCTTAGTGCTACATACGTATCATCGAACTCAACTTGTACAGGCAACAACACTGGTACAATCACCGTTACCACAACTGGCGGTTCTGGAGAATATTTATATGCATGGGCCGATTTGGTTGGCTTCGATGCTAATGGAAATCCAATTGAGCCTACCGATGGACAATTTACAGCGTTGAATGCACGTAGCAACTTGGCCAAGGGTACATACTATGTACGTATCAAAGACAATGTGGCTCGTGATATGGACGGCACTGGCGTTAAGACCAATTGTACATATCCATTGCTTAACAGTACTGCAACAAATCACCAAAACGGTTGGTTGAAGATTGAGATTGGCGACAACTATCCATTCTCTGTAAAGGGCGTCTCTACCGATGTTACCTGCTACGAAGCGCAGAACGGTACTATCAGTTTGGCTGTTCAAGGCGGTTCGGGTAGCTATATATACACATGGTCTGGTTCGGGCGATGGTCTCAACAAGGCGAACTCGGTTTATAACCAAACAGGTCTTGCAAGTGGTAACTATCAAGTTACAGTAACCGACCGCTACTACGGATGTTCAATGTCCGAAGAATACACAATCACAGGACCTACTGAGCCACTAACCGTTACATCGAGCGTTGAGAATGTACATTGCTTTGGCGACAACGATGGTTCTGTTACGTTCAGTGTGTCTGGTGGTACTCCATTCGATAATGGTACGAAACTCTATCGTTATCGTCAGCAAGGCAAAGATGCTACTGATGTTCGCAACGAACTCTCGAGTGGCGATAAGATAGAAGGTCTTGAAGCTGGTAACTACATATTCTATATCTACGATGCTAACGATTGTGTAGTTCCTATTGAAGTGACCATAGGTACGCCAGATCGCATCACGTTTAGCTACGATGTTGTTGACGTCACTATCGACGATCCATACAATGGTAAGATTAGCATTGGTGATGTGACGGGTGGCACACAGCCTTATACGCTCGAATGGTCGTCATTCAATATACAGCAAGATGCAACAACCAAGAAATATTCAGCTGTTTCGAGTCAACCATTTGTAGCCGATGACCAATATAACGACCAGTATATGGTTTCGCCATTGCCTAAGGGTACATACTACGTACGCGTGAAGGATGTAAATGGTTGCTACTCAAGCGAAGATGGTACTCCTATAATTATAAACGACAATGGAGCACTCTCAGTTGCCATTCGTGCCGACTCAGTACGATGCTTCGGCGATGCTACAGGTGCTATCAACATCATGATTAACAACGGTAAGCGTCCGTTTAATATTTACATTGATGATGTGCTTGTGAAAGAGGATTATCCTGGTACCACAATGCTAATTCTCGATGGCTATGCAGTTGGCGACTATAAAGTGCGTATTGAGGATAAAGATGGCGGTGCATACGAACAAGACATAAAAGTAGAATATGCCGATGGCGCTAATGTTGCGCTCAACCTCACGCTCTCTACCGACAATGTGCCTCTATGCTATGGTGCTAAAGATGGTGTTGTGAACTACGAAGTTGTTGGTGGTAGAACACAAAAAGCTTTAGTTGTAGGAAATACAGTCGACCACTATAAATCTGTCACCTTGTCGCCTGGCGCTAAACGCTATTCCGACGAAAACGCTATTTCGCAAAGCAGCTTCACCGATTTGTATGCTGGAACATACATAGTTACTGTTACCGATTATAACAATTGTCAAGTTTCGAGTGAGATAACTATTGATGAGTACCCAGAGATAACTATTGAGAGCCCAGTTAAGAGCGATGTCAGCTGCTACAATGCAAAAGATGGTTCGTTCTCGGCAGCTATCTATGGTGGCGATGGCGACTATAAATATTATTGGCAGAAGTTTGCCAATAGCCAGTATGAAGACTTTACACTCTCTACAGGTAATGTGCCTTCGAGCACCAACCCATCTGTAGCTTCATCGAAACAAAATAGTGTTTCGATAGAAGGCCTCGAAGGTGGTTTGTATAAACTCGTTGTGAAAGACAACAAAGGATGCGAGAAGTCAGTAACATTCGAAATCTTAGAACCTACACGTCTCTACTACACAGTTCAGCACGAAAATGTTCGTAGCTGCGATGCTGGTGTTGCTACTGGCTCTATAACTATGCAGATTACTGGTGGCACACCTTCATATCAAGTAATTCTCGATGGTGGCGCTCCTGTTACTACAACAGGCTACTATCGCTTTAGTGGACTTATTGCTGGTACTCACTATATCACCATGAGCGATGCTAACGGTTGCGCTACATTCTATTCTGTTGCCGACGGTAGTGAGTTGCCATTAGCGCAGAACGCAACTGCAGGTCAAGCTTCTCAGCCGCCTATTGAAGTTGTTATTAGTAAGTATGAAGAAATTGTGATAAGCGACCTTGAATACGTAATGAACGATGGCAATGATAAACTTGGTTATGCTAAGTTCAACGTTTCAGGTGGTACGCCTAATAGTTTAGGTGAGTATCGCATAAATCTCTCACTTGCAAGTGACGATGTAGATGGCTTCGGTGCTCGCAACGTTTCGTTGAATAGTAGTGCTACCAACGTAAGCAATCAGAATCTTGTGTATGGTAAATATTCATACGTATGGAACGATGCAAGTAAGCAGTTTGAGGTTGAATTTACCGACCTCGAAGCTGGTGCCTATACCATCTCGGCTCTCGATATGGTTACCAACGAGGCTACATGTTCTACAAATTCAAGTTTTGAACTCAACAAACTCGCTATAACCTACGCAACAACCAATCCTTATTGTTCTGGTATTAAGAATGGTGCTATTAGCGTTAATGTTACTGGTGCTGTTGGCGTGGTTAAGTATGGTTGGGAAGTTTCAGATGGTAATGGTGGTTGGACGCCAATTAGCTATCAAACTACGAGCACTCTTGTTGGGCGTGAAGCTGGTAAATATCGTGTTACTATTTACGATGGCGCCAAAGATGATGAAACTACTGGCGATACCGATGGCAATCACAAAATTGGCATCTTGATACAAGAATTTGAATTGGTCGACGACCGTCAATATAATATCAATGAGGATATTACCGATGTTACATGTTATGGAGATAACAATGGTTCTATCAGCGTTGTAGTTGAGGGTGAACAAGCCGATAAAGAACTCACCTACATTTGGACGGGTGTGTCTGGATTTGCTTCAAGCAGTAAGAACATCACCGACCTTGTTGCTGGATACTATTATCTACAAGTTGTCGACGAAGATGGTTGCTCTGTAAGCAAGTCGCTTCAAGTGAAACAGCCTTCACAAATCAGCTATTCTCTAAGAGTTGTGGCTGGTTCGGTAGATTGTGAGAACAACGTTCGCCGATTCGAATTTGAAGCGGAGCCTACAGGTGGTGAGCCATATAACAATGGTTCAAATTATCGCTATAACATCACAGGTCCATTCAATGGAATGCAATTGGGCGATTATACCGATTTGGCAAATCAGGATTTCACTCGTGCTGGTACTTATACTATGCATGTCATGGATGCTAATGGCTGTGAAGCAGAACAGACTTTCGAAGTGCCAGATGCTATTACACTTATAAGTATTCCTCCAATCATTGGTAACGTAAGTTGTAATGGCGGTTCCGATGGCTACATCTCACTGGACGTATCTGGCGTAGTGAATCCAACATTCCAATGGTATACTGCCGATCCTTCTGGTATGACCGATGCTCAGCTTTCGGCCATTGAGGTTAAGAATAACAATACGTCTAAATCGAGCTCGCTTGAAAATGTTCCTGCTGGTACATATTGGGTAGTTATTGGAAGAAACGATGCTTCGGGTCAGACATGTACCAAGACATTTGGCGGCGCAGGCGATGGATTTGTTGTTACCGAGCCCGATAAGATGATGTTTACTGCTACAGCATTCGACGAATCTGGATGTAGCGACGATGCTACAGGTAAGATTGCCGTCAATGTGGTTAATGGTACTGCACCTTATACCATTATGCTATATGGTTCAAGCAGTGCAGCTGTGAGCGCTACAAGCAAGACAGGTGACTATACATTTACCGAACTCTTGGGCTCTTCCGACGCCTCGGGCTATTTATATCAAGTGCAAGTTGCCGACGCAAATGGTTGTTTGGCTGTTACTCAAGCCGACAATTCTAAATACATACAACAGTGCGCAATACGTAAGCCTGCTGCGCTCAAGATAGAGAACGTAGAAACAGGCGTAACCCTTGGCCAGAATGATAATGGTGGTTATATCACCTTCGAAATTTCTGGTGGTGTGATGCAGACAACTAATGGCGCAGAATATTATAGCTATCGCGTAAGTCTTACGGCTACAAGCTTTGCTAATATCTTTACTATTACTACCGATGCTTCGGGCAATATCACCAAAGTAGAGCCTACCACATCGGCTACATACAATGGCAAGACCATCACCATAAGCAATTTGAGTGCTGGTAGTTATGACATGACGGTGCTCGATGTCAATTCGTTGCCAAACAACTGTACCACTACCGAACAAGTGGTTGTTAGCCAACTTCAACTAATAGCCGACTACACCAATCCATCATGTTCGTCGCTTGACAATGGTACTATCAATGTTGATGTCACTGGTGCGCTTGGCTCTGATGATGTAGAGTATACTTGGTTCTACAATGCCAATAAATTCACAACGCTTGACAGCGATGCTAATCATCCAGGAGCTATGAAGTCGAGAAGCACATTGGCTACGACCGATGCTTCGTATGAAGACTTCTATGCAGCAAGCAAGATGTATCTCTCGGGTGTTGTTGGATCGTATCTCAAGGAAGGTTACTACACCATTTTGGCAACCGACAAGAGCGGTAGCACAATCATAGCGCAAGCTGTTAAGCAGATACATCTCACATATCAGAAGCGACTCTCGATAATTCCATCTATAGTTCCTGAACAATGTGCAGGTGCCGAAGATGGTAGCATCTCCGTTACGGTGCTCAACAACGGCGCTCCTTCTTACGATGCATATACATATAAATGGAGTGGAGCCGACAAAGAGATAAGCGGCACGGCCAAAGTATCGAACCTCGCTCCTGGCGAATACTTCCTCACCATCACCGATGGCGAAGGCTGTAGCTTCACCAGCGATGGGCTCATTGTAGATGCCGCTACGGAACTCAACTTCCGTCTCGATGGCGATATGGCTGCGGTGAATTGCGGCGTGACGGGCAAATACAACCGAATAATACGTATACTCGATGCTAACGGCAATGAGCCTCAGTATCGCAATACATCGGCAAGTGTCGATTATGCATCGTCGACCGAATATCTATCACCTCTCGGTGGTACTGGCCCATACCGATTCTCTTGGTCTGGTTCTTCACCTGTGACGAAGATTTCGGCTGGTTATAAGTATGTAGATGCTAATAACAACCTTATCGAAGTCAATGGCGAGAATGTGGCTATGGATAACGACGGCTCTGTGTCTGTCAAACTCTCAACAGGCGAAGTTGTCAAACTCCACGAAGGCGATGTGTGGTGCTTGTCGAAAGGCGGTACTTACAACGTAACTATGACCGATGCTAATGGTTGTAAACTCACACAAAGCGTAACCATACCTGTCGAAATAGAGACCGAAAAGGTTATATATACTCCTGTCAACTGTTTCGGTGGTTATTATGTATATGGCAAAGAGGTGCCTGTTAAGAATGCATCTGGCAACACCATAAGTAGCGAAGCTGAACTCGCAACCGTTTTGACTGACCTCGGTATAGAGAACAACCGTGTGACATATAATCCAACGCTCGGATATTACATATACAAAAAAGACCTCGCAGTTACCGATTCGCATGGTAAGGTGGTTACTAACGAAACCGACCTTGCTACAGTGCTTTCTCCTGCAGGCTTGAGCCTTGCTAATAAAGATGTCATATACATGCCAGGCTCTATCGATGGCGGCTTGGAAGTTGTGCTTGTTGAAGGTATTGAGACGTTCAGCTACTCATGGCACAACAACAAAGTGAATGCAAATGGCGAAGATGAAATAGACCGATTTGAAGACGATGGCGTAACGCCTAAAGAAGCTCTTTCAACTAAGAGCTCTGTTTCTGGCTTGAGCGCTGGAAAATATTGGGTTCATGTCACGGCTGGTAGCTGCGAAAAAGATCTTGGTCCGTATGAGATTACTCAATCTACCGCACCACTTCAACTTGTGGCTACACCTACCAATATCACATCGTGCGTCAATTCGCAGACTGGACGTATTGCTGTGAACGTTACAGGTGGTACGCCTCCATATAAGATTTATTTCATCGATGGAGCAGACAATGGCACCTACGAGTCGTACAATGGATACTTCCTCTTCACTGGTTTGAAGGCGGCTCAAGGTCTATACCGTTTGCAAGTGACCGATGCCAACGATTGCTCGTTCCCTGAAGCGGGCTTCGTAGAGGTCGATGTGCTCCAACCTGGTGCGCTATCAATATCTCTCGATCGCTATCAGATGAACACTGTCAGTGGCAAGGCTGAAGTCGACTTCCATATCACTGGTGGTGTTGAAAAGACCGACAACAACGGCAAATATTATCGCTACTATCAAGTAGTGCTCACAGGCGAAGGAACGGCTTCCTACAAGTCTGATGTTGTAATGTCGTATGTAGATGCTCACAATGCCGATGGCTCTGCTGTAGAACCTACTGAAGACACTGCAGGTCAGACAAACTGGATTAAGTGGGATGACCTCGAGCCTGGTAAGTATACATTGACCGTGAGCGACTACAACTCCGATGGCTATTGCTCAATAAGTCGAGAATTCGAAATTGTCGATCTTAATGTTGAGACTGTCGAAAAGATCAATCCATCATGTACGAGCAATGCTGTTGATGGTAAGATTGCTATCGCGGCAACGGGTAATACTGGTACATTATCATACGAATGGTATTACAGTAAAGATGATGCCGACAACATGTCGTATGTGGCTGCATACGATGGACGCTTGACACTTACCAACTTGCCAATTGGCTACTACAAAGTGCGCGTTTCCGATGCTGGCACCGACACTGAAGGTGGTAAAGTAGCTTACTTTGTTGGCACCGATGGCAAGAAGCACTATTTCAATTTAGATAACGCTGTGGTTGATGCAGTAAACGATAAGGTTACAGCATTCTACTATATGGATGGCGCAAACAAGGTATATGTATCGAATAGCGATCTATCTATAACAACTAATAATGGACTTATCACTCAGATTAAGTACATACCAGATAACAGTAAGAACATAGAATCAGAGCAGCAAGATATAGTTTACAAAAACTATAAAGAGGTTACCTATCGCCTCGATAATAGCCAAAACATTGAACTCAATGTTGATCAATGGACGGTTAAACATCAGAGCTGTTATGGTGATGTCTACGATGGTGCTATCTCGCCTGTAGTAGTTGCAATGGACGATTCGAACCTCACATATTCGTGGAGTGGTCCTGCGGGCTTTACATCTAACGAGATGAATATCACCGGATTGAAGTATGGTACATATTACCTCACCGTTACCGACGATCGCGGTTGCTCGGCTCGTGAAGGCGTTGTAGTTGAACAAGCTACTCAAATACAATTTGAACTTCAACTCGCTGGTGATCCGTGCGATGTTGATAATCGTGTGATAAAAGTTGTACATAAAGATGCCAATGGCAACTACGTTCCTGGTGTTGCTGGTGGTGCAACAACCCAACTCATCAAGTACACCTTCGATTGGTCTGGTGAAGTAACACCTACTTGGGTCGAAACAGAAAATGGCAACGATGTATACGAAGCTCGCAATATCACTGCTGGTGGTGTATATACAGTTTATGTTCGCGATGCTAATATGTGTTCTGTTTCATTGTCGACCGATGAGCTCCATTCGGCTGTAACTACCGAAGCAAACGTTCAAAATGTTACTTGCTACAATGGCCACAACGGACGCATCGAGCCTACCATCTCGGGCGGTATGGGCAACTTCGAATATCATTGGTACTATAGTGCCGACGACTCTTACACTCTCGATGATTTGAAGAATGCCATTGCTTCTGATGTTAATCCTTCATCTATCAACACTGGTCATGAACTCATGGCGCGCAATGCTACAAATCAAGTAACTACGCGTGTGGCTTCTGAACTTAGTGCTGGTACATACTACTTGATTATCACCGATTGGGAGACTGCCGACTTCTCTTCGGCTGTTAACTCATGCAAGCACAACTACTACTTCAGTTGGAAGGTAACTCAACCTACCGAACTCAAGGCTGTGGCTCACGATGATAATCAGCCTATTTATACCACTTGCTATGGCTATTCCGATGCAACCATAACTGTTGATGTCACTGGCGGTAAAGCTCCATATTCATACGAATGGAATATCGGAAGCACTACAATAACTACCACCGAACCTAAACTGTCGAACCTTGCTTCGGGTACCTACTTTGTAGTTGTAACTGATGCCAACGGATGTAGCGCACAAGACTACGCCGTAGTCAACGATGCTGCACCTCTCGACTTCTACCTCGAAGCCACACAAGTAGATTGCAATGGTAAGAATGGCGAATTGCGCCTGAAGTGGAACGATCCGAACCAAGATCCTGCCAACGATGAAAGTGTAAGCGTATCGTGGTCGGGTAAGTCTATAGCTACCGACAAGTCGAGCTCGTTGCTGAAAGGCCATCCTGAAATTCTCGAGCAAACAGGCTTGGCAAGTGGTGTATATACTGTGCGTGTGACACGTGGTAACAACTGCGCTGTAGTGAACACCTTCGAGTTCGACTATCCAATGTTGTTCACCGATTCTACTGTCACTAACAACCGTTGCTCTGGTTCGCAAACTGGTATGATTACCGTAGAAGTGGCTGGCGGTTCTGGTGTATATGAATACGAATGGGAGGCTTACACTGATGCAAGCATGACCGAAAAACTCGAAAATTCGGGCATCAACAATAAAAACGGACCTTATCAGGCTGGCTTGATGGCTGGTTACTATGTTGTTCGTGTCTACGACAAGACCCGTACAAACGCTTCTACTGGCTACAACGATGCCAATAGTGCTTACAACGAGCATTGTTACATAACTAAAGGCTTTACTGTTAAGAATACTACTCACCTTACTGTCATTGCTACCGATGGCATTGAGTCGTGTGCTGGTGCTCTCGATGGTCAGATTATAGTTAGTGTCACAGGCGGCTCAGGCAACTATGAATATAAATGGTATGGCGATGGCGATGGTATTACCGACGACACGCAGCAGAACCAACATACGCTTGGTGTAGGTCATTATCAAGTTGTTGTTACAGATGTCAACAATAACTGTACGGCGTCGCAGTCGGCTCAGGTTGAAGGCTCACAAACGATGCTCGAAGCTGAGGCTACAGCTATCAATAATATTGATTGCTACAACGAAGCCTCTGGCTCTATTACCATCAAGGGTACGGGTGGTACGCCATTCGTTGATGCTTCGGGCAATAAATACTACAAGTTCGTTTGGCAGCACGAAGATTTGCCATACGAAGACGGCTTGCAAAACACCATCGATAACCTTGCCGCTGGTAAGTATCACGTCACAGTGAAAGACTACTATGGCTGCGCTGTGCCTCTCGATATTGAGCTTACTCAGAAAGATGAGATTTTGGCATCTCATACCATTACCGATATTGTGAAATCAGGCGAATCTACGGGTGCTATACGTATTACAGGTATCTCTGGCGGTACTTATCCTTACCATATCAAATGGTACAAAGGTGCTGTTGCCGATAACACTTCGGCAGGTGAAGATGATGCTACATATGTAGACGGATTATCGGCAGGCTTGTATACATACGTAATTACCGATAAGAATGGCTGCTCTAAAGAGTTCACCGCTACAGTTTCGGACGATGGTGCACTCATGGTTAAGTTCGACAAACGTCTCGATGTACTTTGCTACGGTGAGTCTACTGGTCGCATTGAGGTCAGCATATACAATGGTGTTAAGCCATTCAGTATATCAGTGAATGGTATAGTCAAGACTGATAATTACGATGGTGGTATATATGTTATGCGCAATCTTGCCGCAGGCTTCTACACTATCATTGTAACCGATAGCAATGGTGCTTCGTTCCAAGAATCTATTGAGATTGTTGAGCCTGAGCATCCGCTCTCATTCTCGGTTGACAACTACAACGTTCAGTGCTACAACTCTAACAATGCCACTGCTCGCGTGATAGTTTCGGGTGGTACGCCTTTCATTGAGGCTGGTACCAACAAACCATACTATCATGTTCAGCGTAACGTTCAGTCGCCTGAGAATGCTATCGATTCAATATCGACGGGTATCTATTATCACGACTTCACCAATTTGCGCATAGGTAATTATCGATTCTCGGTAACCGATGCCAATGGTTGCTACTTGAGCGAATATCTCACTCTTACAGAGCATGAAGAGATTACGCTCACTAAGTCGTCTACTACTGACGTTTTGTGTAATGGCGATGCTACTGGTGCTATTGATGTTACCATTGCTGGTGCTACAAATGCTAAGTATGAATGGTATTATGAAGAAGAAACAACACCAATGGTCGACGACAATAATGCGCCGCTTAATACAAATAAGCTCACTAACCTCAAAGCTGGTAGATACTCTTTGGTTGTAACTGATACCGGACAAACCAATAACTGCAAGAGCGATGTATTCCAATTTGTAATCAACGAGCCTACTAAGTTTACTGTGTCGGCTGTTGGCTACGACATAACAACCTGCAATGGTGACGACTCTGGCGAAATTGCTCTGACACTTGGTGGCGGTGTTAAACCTTATACCATAACCATTGCACGTGGAACCGAAACCCTTGAGACTCGCACATTGTCGGTGAACACAACGACATTCGAAAACCTCATTGCTGGTACATATTACATCAATGCAAATGATGCAAATGGTTGCAATGTTTCTGAAATTCAGAAAGTTATTTATGAACCTACGCTTCTCGAAGTTGTTGATGTTGATACATACATTGGTTGCGCCGAAGCTGATGGCACTCTAAGCTTTACCATAAAAGGTGGTAACGAGAAGAATAATGCTACCAACTATAGTCTTGCGCTTATCGGCCCTAATAGAGAATCGACATGGAATGCTACAGCAATCGGAACAAAAGGCGCCGATGGTACATATTCGATAACTATTGATGCTAATAATGCTCCTACGGGCGCTAAACTCAGCAACTTGCCTGAGGGCGACTATGTGCTTACTGTGAAAGACGCCAATTCTACCGACTTGAACTTATGCGCAATTAGGCAGTCGTTCCGTTTGCAGAATATGCACATTATACTTGAAAATAGTAGCAATCCAACATGTGCAGGCATCAACGATGGCGCTATAAATATTAGCGTCAAAGGCAATGTTAACGACGTTACATACCTATGGCAACGTAAGGCCGACGATGGCTCTTGGGAAGATTTGCCTGTTGGTAAGAATAAACAGAACGCTACGGCTCTCGAAGCTGGCGTATACAAAGTCACAGTAACCGACCCACAACGCG
This sequence comes from Bacteroidales bacterium, assembly GCA_015061285.1. Taxonomy (GTDB): domain Bacteria; phylum Bacteroidota; class Bacteroidia; order Bacteroidales; family Marinilabiliaceae; genus W3P20-009. The sequence continues at coordinate 133,467 of SUWW01000007.1, forward strand.
ATGGCACAAACGACTGCTCTATTGAGCGCGAATTTGAGCTTACATACGAAAATGTGCTTACCGTTTCGGCATCTACTAAAGCAGAACAATGCTATGGAGCCAACGACGGTGCTATCAACAATGTTGTGGTTACGGGTGTGGTCGACCTCTCTAAGTTGAGCTATTCATGGCAGGGTAGTGGTTTCTCAAGCACTATAGAGGAGATAAGCAATCTTGCTCCTGGCGCTTATCTATTGACGGTGACCGATGGAACAACAGGATGTAAAGTTTCGCGCGAGTTCACCATCGATGCTGCTGCTACGCCGGTGGAAATGCAACTCACCGACACTCCTGTAGAATGCGATTATAAACATACCATTACCGTTGATGTCAAAGGCGGTGCCGGTGGCTATAGATATTTTGCAAGTGGTAACTCATCATCGATGTCGCTCGCTAAGCAGGCTACGGCTACCGCTAATTGGGCTGAAACTCGCAATCTCACTGCCGATAAAGGTGGTGTATATAAGTTCACTGTCTACGATGTAAACAACTGTATGGTTGTAGATAGCATACAACTAAATACTCGTTTGACAGTTTCGGGCGAAGTAACAAACATCAAGTGCTACGGACTCGAGATGGGTGCTATCAGTCTTACTGTTTCGGGCGGTTCTGGTAGTTATACCTATGCATGGACAGGCCCAGATAACTTTACTGCCTCTGTTAGCAATATATCTGGCGTGTCTGCAGGTGAGTACACCGTAGTTGTTACCGATGTCAACGATAAAGATGCTTCTGGTGCAAGTTGTTCTGTAACAAAGACATTCACCATCACTCAGCCTTCGGCTCTTGTCATAGAGACTCCGGGTGGTATAACTGACGTTACTTGCAACGGAACGAAAGATGGTAAGGTAGCTATCACCGTTTCTGGTGGACAAGCTCCGTATGCATACTTATGGAGCACTGGCGAAACGTCAAGCAGCATTAGCGGTCTCAATGGCGGCTCTTATTCAGTAACGGTAACAGATAATTATGGCTGTAAAGCTACTGAGGTGTTCAAAGTGAAAGAGCCTTCGGCTATCGACTTCGACATTGTACTCGTAAGCGATGTTACTTGTACTGGAGATGGCGGCGAATTGAAGATCGACAATCTTGTGGGTGGCTTCGGCTTCGAAGAGAATAATGCTAAATACAAGATTGTTTGGTCGGGCGAAAATGTTGCCAATATTGCCGACGATAAGATGTCTGCTGCAAACTTGACCAGCAAGAACAATGGTGTATACACTGTAACTATTACCGACGATTCAGATGGTCACAATAGTTGCTCGCTTACAAAAGAATACCAGTTCTCTAAACCTCTTACGGCTTCAGTTGTTTCTGTGAAAGACGAAACGTGTGAAGGTCAAGTAGATGGTAGCATCACTATAAAAGTTGATGGTGGTTCGGGTAATTATAAATATGAATGGACCACTACCGATGGCGCCGGCCACAACCCATCAATACAAAATCAGGATGGTTTGCGTGCTGGTACATACAACGTTAAGATCACCGACCAAGTGCAAACCGCTGCTGGCGATGTATGCTATGTTGAGTTGAATAATATTCAAGTTAAACGCGAGCACACCATAGTAGTCACACCATTTATCACCGACGTTAAGTGCGCAGGCGAGAATAGTGGTGCTATCAAACTCAATCTGAGCGGTGGCAGCGGTAAATACTCGCTCACATGGACTGGCACCTGCTCTTCACTTGAGCGAAATCAAACAGCTGAAATTCCAACAGGCTCGGCATACACCGAAGTGGCTCAAGAGAATCTTACTAAAGGTCAGTATTCTGTAACTATCACCGACGAAGATTTTGGTTGTGAGGTTACTAAGACATACTACGTGGATGGCGCTGAGTATGAACTCGAAATAACAGGTATCGACGTTGTTGACGTGCTTCCATGTAAAGGCGACTACACGGGCTCTATCACCGTTCATGTTAATGGTGGCATAGCTCCTTATACATATAGCTGGTCGGGCGAAGGTGTCAACTTCCCTAACGACTCTGTAATTACCGATCTTAAGGCTGGTAAGTATCAAGTCAACGTCACCGACTATAAGGGCTGTATGGCATCTTCGAACAACATAGAAGTGACAGAACCTGCGGTTAAGTTGGCTGTCGATGTTATTGATATTGTAAATGTGTCGGCGCAAGGTGGTAGCAATGGCGAGATTCTCGTTCGTGCTACTGGTGGTGTCGGCTCATATACATACGATTGGTATAAACTCGACGACAACAACGAATGGCAGACCATCACACAAGATGGTGTGAGCCATATCAACAAACTCTATGCAGGCGACTACAAGATTGTTGTTACCGATGAATACTCTTGTTCGGTAACCAAAGAGAATATCCATGTTAGCGAGCCTAACGAGCCTTTGAAAGTTAAGACTACCAAAGTTGATGTTCAACCTTGCAAGGGCGATGCTAATGGTATTATAGATATTGATGTGTATGGCGGCACATTGCCTTACACCATCTGGTGCTACGATGCAAGTGGTCGCGTAGTAAGCGAAATATCAGGTGCTGGTTCTCTCAACGTATCGGGCTTGGCTGCTGGTAGCTATACTATAAAAGTGATGGACGCTAATCGTGTTCGCGATTTCATCGATATGAACACGACCTCGACAACTCCTGTTTCAGAAACTATCGTAACTATTACAGAGCCTGAAAAACTCATACTCAAGAAGAATTGGGACAGCGGAATGGTTACCAATGTAGCTTGCTATGGCGCTGAAACTGGTTCGTTTACCCTCAATGTAGAAGGTGGTGTGAAGAACAACGACGCGTACTACATATCTATCACTGGTCCTGAAGGCTATAGCAGTGTAGATAATAGTATGAATGGCGAGAAGACCTATTCAAACCTTAAGGCTGGTGTATACAACATTGCAGTGATAGACGATAGCGACAAAGATGGTCACTACAACTCTACCACCGATTGCTGGCTTACCGACACTATCGAGATTCATCAGCCAGAGGCTCACGTAGAACTCTCTAAAGTGAATGCCGATTCGGTATTTATCTGCGAAGGTCAGAGCCGTCAGTTGAAGTTCATCGTTACTAATTGGGATGTCGCTAAGAAGCCTCTCCACATTGTTCTGCGCAAAGACGACGACCAATCGCAAGAGACTACGTATACTGTCGATAAATCGCCATACGTATTCGATGTTACACCTTCGGTAACTGCAACCTATCGCGTTGTGGCAGTCTATGAAGATGACGCCGATTGTGGTCGTGGCACATTCGATAGCGAAGCCGAAACAGTTGAAGTGCGTGTTCGTCCTCGTGCATATATACATGGAGACTATAATGTATGCTACGGCTCAACTATTACTGCTACTATCGATATTACACCAGAGACAGCGAGCCCGTGGAACTTCGTGATAAGCGATGGTACAACCAACTATACGCAAGAAAATATCACCGAAACGCCATTTGTGTTCTACTATACACCGCAAATGCCTACAACCACAAGTGCTACGCAAGAGCCTATATCATTGACGGTTACTTCGCTCTCGGATGCCAATTGCGAGAGTGTAGAGTCCGATCTTACTGGTAAGGCTACTATTGTGGTTAACGATTTGCCTACTGTGTCGATGACTGGCTCACAATCGATATGCGAAGGCGACAGAGCAAAAATCTACTTCGTAGTTGATGGCGGTAAAGCTCCATATACTATCACATATTACTACGATTTGAATGGCGTACAAGTAACACAAACGCTGCTCGAGAAACAGCCTGAAACTGTGGACATCGATGGTAATACTGTCAGTGCAATCTCTTCATACGTATCGCCTGAAGTAACTACAGTATATCATTTAGGCGGAATGCTCGATGCCAATGGTTGTGCTCCAGCAGTGCTCGATGGCGAAGTGACAATCATCGTTAAGGAGCAACCCGACATACCTACGACTATAAAAGGCCCGTATGTGAATGGCGTAGTGAAAGATTTTGTTTGCCAAGGTGCTCACAATGTAGTATTCTCTATCGATGCTGTTAGCAACGCTACATATTACGAATGGGAAGTGCCCGAAGGCATGACCATCATAGCAGGTAATGGCTCAACATCAATCGCAGTTGACGTTAGCGAAGAATTCGAACAAGGTATGGTGCTTGTAAGCTCAGGCAACGATTGTGGTTTGTCGCTTCAGCGAGCTATGCTTGTATCGGCTAATCTGTTGCCTGTGAAGCCAGGCGATATTGTGTCACCCGATGGCGCTTCGTTCTGCCAAGGTCAAACGCGCATACGTATGTACGTTCCGAGCGTAGCCAATGCTTCTAAGTATGAATGGGATTTGCCAACAGGCTTCTCGATAATCTATGGTGAAGGCACCTCGAATATCTTACTTGACGTTAGCGAGACAGTAGCTTCGCTCGAAGGCACAATTCGCGTTCGTGGTACTAATGATTGCGGCGATGGTGAATGGTCTGAGCCATTCGATATAGCTATACATCCGCTTCCTAAGTTCACTGCCGGTGTCGATCAACAAGTATGCTCTGAGACGTCGCAACTCGATGCTTCAAGCACAGCAATAAATGGCGAAACCTATACATATAATTGGACGCCTGTGTATGGTGGCGTAGTGGTTGATGACCCAACAAGTTTGACTTCTACTGTTAGCAACCTTACGCAAGGCGACAACGAATTGAAACTCACCGTAACTACTGGTAACGGATGTGTACTTACCGACAATGTAGTGATTCGTAACAACAAACTTAGTGTTACGGCTCGCTCGGTGGAAACACTCATCTGCGATGGCGAGACACAACTCTCTGCCACATCGATACCTACGGGCTGCACTGGCTTGTGGTCGGTAGAAGAGGGCAGAGGTGAGTTCGATAATGCTAATTCGCCTATGGCTACTGTAACTGAATTGCAGAAAGGCAAGTCGAAATTGCGCTGGACTATCACTCAGAATGGTTGCGACTCTTACGATGAGTTCTACGTAGAAAATACTGAGCCCGACGATCCTGAAATCGTAATCAAGAAGTCGGCTACCGATGATGGCGTAACTATTACTTATGATGACTACGCAAATCAGACATATCGCTACGTAGTATGTCCTACGCCAGGCGAGACTTTGGCAAGCATCATCATTGCTGGTAAAGCTGTCGATACGTCAATCTATCCTGATCAGACATCAACATGGGAACGCATTTCGGGCGGTAGCAGCATCAAGGCCGATGTACTTACTCAAGAACTTACCGATCTTACCATTGGTGATAACATATTCAAATACACCGTAAAGAATGGTTCTTGCTCTAAGACGTTGACTATTAATATATACAACGCTCACTTGAAAGTAACCGCTGGTCTCGATGATGCAACTTGCGACGAGAGCTATCGCCTCGATGGTTCGCGAGTTCCTACTGGCATGTATGGCCATTGGGAATCGATAAATGGCACCTATGCTACATTTGCCGATGCTACATCGAATGTGACAATTGTAAGCAACATGAGCCGTGGCGAAAACCACTTGCGTTGGATTATCAACCAAGAGGGTTGCGAAAGCTTCGACGATGTAGTAATTACAAATAATCGTGTCACACAGGCTACTACGCAGGCTGTCATTGTTACGTGCGATGGCGAGACTTCATTTACTGGTAATGCCTACAATCCTACATACGAAATAGGTAAATGGACAATACACAAAGGATATGCTAAGATTGACGACTACAATGATCCAACGACGCATGCATCGAACTTCGATCGTGGCGAGAACGTCTTCACTTGGACAATCTCTTCGCTCGATGGTGGCTGTAGCAGTTCTTCGGATCTCACAGTGCGTAACAACGCCTTCGAGGTTAATGCTGGTCGCGATACACTTGTCTGCCGCTCGCAAACAATAATTCAAGCTATTTCGCCTCGTCCTGCAAAAGACGAAGGTGGCGAATGGCGTCTTGTGCCTGGTAAAGGCTCGGCTACCATTGCTTCGCCTACCTCATACGTAACCGAAGTCGGTGGTTTGCAGAGTGGCGACAACTACTTCATCTGGGAAGTTCAGCAGAATAGCTGTAAGATGTCCGATACGGTTGTTGTTACATACAATACGCCAATCCTCGATTCTAACGACTTCACCAACGTAGCTTATCAAGGCACCGATGCCACATCGACTATCACGCTTAGTGGCGGTTCTACCACTGTTAACATGCAAGCTATAGGTATAAAAGATGCTGTGGCTCCCGACTTCTCTAATGAAAACGGACAAGGTACTTGGTCGCTCGTTTCGGGTGGTGGCTCTATCAGCGACGAAGATTTGCACAACCCGAATGCTCTCGTATACAACTTGCAAAATGGTACGAGCGTCTTCCGTTGGACCGTCGAAAAGCAAGGTTGTAAGATTTCTGGTGATGTTAATATCGTTTATGGTGACGTCACACCTCCTAATGCTGGCTATCAAGTCATAAACAACTGTAGCTCTACATATCAGCTCTCGGCTAATGGACCATTCAATGGCATCGGACAGTGGAGCGTAGTTTATGGTAGCGGCTCGTTCGACGATGCTTCCGATCCTAAGACTAAGGTTCGTGGCTTGCAGAAAGGTCGCAACGTGCTACAGTGGAAGATTACCTACAATTCGGGCGCTCTCACCGATACTGTAGAAATATGGAATATGGCTGTTACCGATGCTCAAGCTGGCTTCGACCGCACAATATGCTCATACGACTACGAGTTGCAAGGTAACTCACCTAAAGAATTGCCTTACACCGTTACCGATGCTTCTCTTGGCAATAAGAAATATCAAGTTAAGAGTACTCAGTTGTGGGAACTTATTTCGGGTGGTTGTACATACGAAAAGAGCACGAGCAAGTATTATTCTAATAAACCAGATACTATCCAAAATGCATACGTAACAGACCTCAAGCAAGGTGTGAATACGTTTGTATACAAGATTTACAATGGTATATGCGAATCTACCGATACCGTTAAGATTACCAACGATATGGCAGATAAAGCATTTGCTTGTGGTCTCGACAACTCTTGCGACACCATTACTACTTGCGATGGTACGGCTCGTCTAAGTCCTAACTCACCAAGCTACGGTACTGGTGAATGGCGCGTGGCAAGTGGTGGCTCGGGCAGATTCGTCGGTAACGATGTATACGATCTCGGTCAGGGCTTCAACTCACTTATTTGGGCTATATCAACCGAAACAGGTGGCGCTTGTAACTCAACCGACACAGTAGTAGTGCTCAACCTTGAACCTACAGTTGCCGATGCTGGCTCCGATGACGTGCTTAACGTCTGCGGCTCTTCGGCAATACTATCTGCCAACAAGCCTATGTATTTCACCGAAGCTTATTGGGAACTCATCGAAGGTGGTGGCCAATTTGAAGAGACACATTCTCCTGGCGATGGTATATATGCTTTGGTTGATGGCAAGACTGTTCGTACCGGCACTTGGACTGTCGATAGCCTTATTGCAGCTGGCTTCACGCAGAAGGTTAATAGTAGTATTGATGGTAGCACCGAACCTACCAATGTCTATTATCGTCTCACTTCAAGAGTGCCTCTCTATAAGAACGATGGTACGGACAATCAAACACTCAATGTGCAAAATCTTGCCTTCGGTAACAACCGATTCCGTTGGGTGATTATCAACGAAGGCTTGAATAAGCGTTGTACGTCTACCGACGAAACTGTACTCAACAACATATTTATCCAAGCCGTTGCTGGTAACGTTTCGCCTCAATGTGCCGACTCTGTCCGACTTACCGCCAACAATCCATATCCTGGTGTAGGTCAATGGTCGGTTAAGGCTGGTGATGGCCGAGGTGTGTTCGAAGATCCATACGATCCTCATACTATGGTCCGTGGCTTAGCTTCGGGTGCTAACACACTTCTTTGGACTGTTAACTACCTCGAATGTCCTTCGGTGGATAGTGTAGTGGTGGTGAACAACAAAGCCACCGAAGCTCACATCGAAGGCTCTCTACAGCAACTTTGCGACGTTAATGCTACTATCGTTAGAGCAAGCGAGTTGGCAGTCGACGAAACGGGCGCTTGGACCGAAACTGGTTATTGGGAAATTGCTGGTGGTGGCGGTAGCATCAAATCGCCTTACTCTCCTTCGACTGAGATTACCGATATCCCATTCAATGTCGATGGTAACCGCTATCGTTGGGTTGTTACTCGTAAGTATGGCGCATTCACTTGTATATCGATGTCGGAAATTACCGTCGAATACAACAAGATTGAAGCCTTTGCTGGCGACGACCAACGTATATGCGACAATAAGACAAAACTTGAGGCTACCACTGCATATCCAGGCACTGGTACTTGGTCTGTATTGGGTGCGTCGAGTGCTGGTACATTTGCCGACATCAACGAGTCGACAACTACAATCTCAGACCTCGGCTTTGGCGATAACATACTACAGTGGAAGACCTCTTATAAGGGCTGCACATCTACTGATGATGTTATAATAACCAACGGATCTCCAAGCTTGCCGTATGCTGGTAGCTTGCAAGAGACTTGCGAAGACCAAGTTACTCTCGATGCTCGTCGACCTGAAATAGGACATGGCGTCTGGTCTACTATTGCTGGTTCGGCAAACTGGTCCGACAATGAGAATGATACTAATAGCCGATACATACCTAATCCGACTATTACTATCAATAAGGGTGATAATACCTTCCGCTGGACAGTATACAACTCTACTGAGTATCTGCAAGGCTACGATGCCGATGGCAATCCATCGTACGATGTTCTCACTTGTGAGCTCCACGACGATGTAACCATACGTAATATGAATCCGAGCGATGCCATAGCTGGTGCCGACTATCCTATCTGTTCTACAGAATATACACTTAAGGCTGTTGAACCTACTTATGGTACTGGCTTGTGGACTATCGATATTGGTAGTGGTAGCATCGAAAATGCTAAGTCGGCCGAGACTAAGGTTACAAATCTTGGCTATGGTCCTAACATATTCATTTGGACAACTTCGGTGGAAGGTCGTTGTGCGAAAGAATCTCGTGTGACAATCTCGAACTTCTCACCAACGGTTGCTGATGCTGGTCCAGATATCGATGATTGCAGCCCATGTCAAGTGCTCGATGCTAACGTGCCTGCTATAGGTAGCGGTTTGTGGACTGTAATATCTGGTTCGGTCAACGATGAGTATGGCAATCCAGCCTTCGACAATGCTGCCGATCCGAAGACTAAGGTTTGCAACTTGGTATTTGGTGAGAACAAATTCCTTTGGGTAATTACCAACTTAGCTACATACAATGGTGAAACCTATCGCTGTCAGAGTGTCGATACGGTGAGCATCTGGAATCTTATCCCAGATCAAGCCAATGCCAACGACGACCAAGTGCGTTGCCATAACTATACGCAGCTAAATGGTAACATACCAAGTGTAGGCGAAGGTACATGGAAATGCTTGCAAGGCTTTGGCAAAATTGCCGATAAGCATAATGCCAAAACCACTGTGACGGACCTCAACTATGGTGAAAACATCTTCCGTTGGACAATTACATACGGATCTTGCACCACCGAGGACGATATGGTTGTCATTAGTCAGGAGGCTGAACCTTATGCTGGCGAAAATGATATTACTTATGAAGATTCATACTACCTCAACGCTGGCAATCCTGGACGTCTGAGTGGCTATTGGACTGCGCTTGGTACTTCGCAATACGTCGAGTTTGAGGATTCTACGAATTATCATACCAAAGTCTCTGGTTTGTCGCCTGGCATAAACACCTTCCGCTGGACCATTAAGACCGATGATTGTATGGTATACGATGAAGTATCTATTACCTACAAAGTTGTGCCTAACGCAGGCTTCAGTGTCGATCAGGATGCTGGATGTTATCCGCTTGTTGTACGCTTTACCGATGAGACAACCAACGGCAAGCAATACAATTGGAACTTTGGTGATGGTGAAACCTCTACGTTGCGCAATCCAACGCATACCTACAACACTCCAGGTTCATATCGTGTGACGCTCACCGTTCCTGGTCCTGATAACAAAGAGTCGTCGTACTCTATGTATATCACCGTATACGATCATCCGACGGCAAGTTTCGATGCTGCACCAAAACTTGTATATATCCCCGATGATGTGGTACACTTTGTGAATAGAAGTCTCAATGGTGCTCAGTTCTATTGGGAATTTGGCGATGGAGGTACTTCCGAAGAGAAGAATCCTACGTACAAATATCAGCAAGAGGGCTTGTACACCGTAACCCTTACTGTGACAAGTGAAAACGGCTGTGCTGCCGACACTACAAAGGAAAACTTCATTGAAGCACGTCAAGGTGGCTTCATAGTATTCCCGAATACATTCGCTCCGCGCGATGATGTGTCGACAACTAATAGTATATTCGGCGTCAATTCTACGTTCCGCCCTGTATGTAAAGATGTCGTTAGCTTCCACATGCAAATCTTCAATCGTTGGGGTCAGTTGATATTCGAAACCGATGATATTAATGTCGGTTGGGATGGCAGATTCAATGGCGATTTGGCTCCTGAAGGTATGTATGTATACACAGCAAAAGGACGTTTTGTAAGTGGTAAAGAATATAGCAAGGCAGGTCAGGTGCTTGTAATTAAGTAGTGTAAGACAATGAAGAATTTAGCTCGTAATATTATCATAGCAGTAGCCATCACAATGGTGGCTACTCCTTCTGTGGCTCAAGATGCTTCGTTTTCTCAAACGTACGAAGCTCCGCTTTACCTTAGCCCGTCCTTCACAGGTCTTACTAATGGAACGCGTATCGGTGCTAACTATCGTAATCAATGGCCTGGAATAGGTAATGTGTATCAAAACTATTCCATTTTTGCCGACCACTTTTTCGACCAATTCAATAGCGGACTTGGTGTCTTGTGGTTGTGCGACAATATGGGTAAAGGTTTAGTGGTCGATAACGAATTTGCACTTCTCTATTCTTACGAGGTGCCTATTAATAGCTATTTATTCCTTCGCCCTGGTATTAGCTTCAAGTTTGGTGAACGCAAGATCGACCGCTCTAAAATGGTGTCGTATACCGACATCACTGCCGATGGACAATATCAACCTGGTGGAAGCTCAATTGATATTGAAAACACCAGAGCTGCGCGTTTCGATGCTGGTGCTTCTATAATGGCTTATAACGAGGATTTCTGGTTCGGCTTGGCCTTCGATCATCTTGTCCAACCCGATGTGTCGTTTACTGACCAAAAGAATGAACTCGGTATTAAGTTCACTGCCTATGCTGGCTATAAACTTACTTACGAACCTTCCTATCGTGGCTCTGAACCTAAAACGGTAACGTTTGGCGTAAACTACAAACATCAATATTCTTTCAACCAACTTGAAATTGGAGCATATTGGTATTACAATCCTATTGAACTCGGACTTATGTATCGAGGCCTCTTCTTTCAAGCTTCGCAAGAGATTAGCAATGTTGATGCTGTGGTGCCAAGCATTGGTATAAATGTATTCTCTTTCCGTTTAGGATATAGCTACGACATTTCGGTGTCGGAACTTAGCGGATTTGGTAAGGGTGCTCACGAAGTGTCGCTCATCTATCGCATTATACCTGATAATGTCCGTCACAAGAGCTATAAGATGAAACCTGTGCCTTGCTCTGAGCCTATTATGGGTTATAGCTATTCGGGCAAGGGTATGCAGCACCGAAAGACCTACAAACGCAGGTTCTTCCGTCATTAGCCGTTTGATAGATAATGATAAACGACAAAGGGTCGTCACTCTGAGTGGCGGCCCTTTATTGTTGCTTGGGGTTATGTCGTTGTTCTTTTAGAATTAGTTTTTCTGCTTATAGTCCGAGATGTTATGTACACCTTTTATCTCGCGTTCGTTGGCTTGTGTATGAAATAAGTCGACTACATCTTTCCACGTCATTGGCGATGATGATGCTTGTATGTTTTTGCTCTTAGCATAACGTTCTATTGCGCGTATATACTGACGACCTTCTGGTGTGGCACTTATGGCTTTGAAGTCGGTGGTGCAAACAATCAGATGGCCGAGTCCAACATCTATTTTGAATAGAATGCCAAGCTTGTGGTTGCGTTCAATGTTATCGATAGCCCACACAATGGGCGAAATTTGTAGCGCACTATCGAGTATCATTGGTCGACTATTTTTAGCTATAATCCACCATTGCCAATCGGAATGATTGTCGGTAGGGAAATTCTTGAAGAATCCTCGCGCACTTGACGATGGCAAAAGCCCCAATGTCCCAGGCGAGATGGGGCGATTGTTGTTTTCGCTTATAGTCTTAAACATAGCATAGTTCCAATAGTCAGGCGTGAACATTCCGCCAACGCTAATATCTTCTATGTCGTTGTGCGACGGTGTGAATATCACGCAAGCTCCGCTGTCGAGAAGTGTTTCAACTTCGGCGTTGAGATGCGAGAATGTGCGCGGCATCTCAAATTTTTCGTTTTCATATACCCAAAAATGGTAGTAGTTGCTTGCTGCGTATTTGTTGAGTTTCATGCTGAGTGTCAGCTTCGAGGGCGCTTCTACATTGTTTGTAGGTATAGATATGTGTCCCACGGTGCCCACACTGCCTTGCTTCATGCTTGCGGCTATGCTGCCATTGGCTACGTTGTAGCCATGCTCGTCGGTCACATTCCAGATAAGAGGCTCGTCGATGATGTCGTCTTCGGTATAGTTGCTTATGAGTATATCTACGTTTATTGGCTCATTTTGATCGTAGGTCATTTTGTCTGTTTGGGCGAGTGGCACCACTGGCGCGCAGAATGGTAGCTTTTGGTCGTAGTAGTGCTCAAAGAATTTTTTGGGAAGCATCAAAGCATCGTAAAAGCCAACGAGTGCAGAACCTTGACCTGGATAATCTTTTATGTCGAGCATCTGAAACCCGCCAAATTCTGGAGTGCGTAGACACATTTCTATGTCGGCTTTGTAGCACTCATAGGCTAAACAACCACTTGCATAATGAAATGGCAACTCCAATTCGCCAAGTTTTGCATTTACAAGTCGTTGGTGGAATATTTTCAGATTGTTGGGGGCAAGCACACAGTCGTCGTAGGCATGTTCGTCATACGTAGGATAAATCTGAAATTGACCGCTTTCGTGACTTACCACGGGAACTGTGCAATTACTGATGGCCTCGCTATAGTTGCGCGACAAAGTGGGGTAGAGCGCATTTAGAATGCCACCATCATTGGCGTCGGCAAACGAAAACGATGAGCGCACGTGTGTGTTGAAACCATCTTTCTCTTCGGCTCCCACTCGACATGTAACGAAGAAATCTTCGCCTTCGGCTTGTCCTGACCAACCGAGGTTGTTGTTCGAACCATAAGCATATATATGTCTATTGTCTATCTTGCGAAAAGCTTCACACCATTCGCGTAGAAGACCAATATCGCCGCAAAGTTCGTTGCCGCAAGCCATCATCACAAACGAAGGGTGATTTCCATACGTACGTAGAATCTCCTTAGCATCGTCGACCATAAGTTCGTTTAGCGCACTCTTGCTGCGGCTTATCTCGCCCCAAAATGGTAGCTCGGGTTGTAAGTATACCCCAAGTTCATCAGCTGCACAGAATGCGGCTTCGGGTGGTGTGTATGAATGAAAACGAAAATGGTTAATCCCAATCGATTTTGCTTTGCGGAAGAGTGAACGCCAGCTATCTATATCGGTGGGTGGCACGGCTGTACGAGGAAAAACACACGCGTCGTGAGTGCCACGCAAGAAGGTCTTTTTGTTGTTTATGACAAACTGACGCCCCTCTGTTGTAAAATGTCTCATGCCGAATTGAACTCTGTGATAGTGAATTCCTTCCGTACATTGCAAGGCAATGTTGAATGTGTATAGTTCGGGGTGAAATTCGCTCCATAGTTTGGCGTTGGGTATTTTCAATGTCAGCTCCAATGTGTCGCCGCTCTCAACTGTTGAGCAAATGGAGTTGCTTATGTTAGTGCCGTCGATGTTGCCCGATAGCTTTATTTTCCCAGCTTTTGATATTGTCACACGTGCTGTTACTTCTTCGCTGTCGATGTTGGTAAATAGTTGGCAATCTGTTATGTATGTGTTAGGCTTGCTCGTTATCTCCATACGACCAATGATGCCGTTCCAATTGGTTTGTGTAGACTCTCCGTAGGCGTGCGATCCTTTTATGTCGTCTAATATAGCATCACCATTGTTTACTATTATTTCTAAGTTGTGTAATCCAGTTTTTATGTTGCTTATGTCGTAAATATGAGGCGTTTGCATATTATAGCATCTGCCTATGGTGTCGCCATCGATGATAAGAGTTGTAGGCTTGGTGCGCTCAAGGAAAAGTTCTATGTGCCTTCCTGCCCAATTTGCAGGAATGTCAATGGTGCGGCTATAGCTTAGTGCTCCTTCATATACATATTTGCGCGATAGACCTGTAGTTACGCTTAAGTTGGTGTTTTTTGTGCCAACGGCGGCGAGGTCGGTTGTGCCTGGTAGATTTACTGCTCCGAGTTCTGTTTGCCATTCGCCGCTAAGGTCGATTGTGTCGTTTTCTTGTACATTGCACGATGGTGCTAATAATGCACTAAATAACAATGCTGAGATGAGAATGTGTTTCATAGATTGATTGCTTTTGCCAACGAAAGGTAGTAATAAGTTGTAAGTTAGAAAGTACTTAGCTCTAAGTTAATGTGCGTTAAGTGTAAAGTAGATAAATATTTAGCTCCGTTGCCAGATTATAAACAATAAAAAACACCTCTACCATCAAGCGTAGTTGTAGGCCTAAAGGTAGAGGTGTGGCTCGTTTTGCAATATTAATTTCTCCTCACTCCCACTTGTATTCGTGGCGCGTTGTATATCTCGCGAGCAAAGGCTCTTATGTCGAGCTCGACTCTCTTCGATGTGAAATCGGGCACATTGTACGAGAAGAAGTTGTTGGCGTAGAACTCTTTTGGGTTTTCTTGCGGCAGCAGAAATGGCTTTGTGGCATTCCCATTTTTATCGATATGCGCTATGTATAGCAAGTTGTTTGTTTCATCTAAACGCCTGCTGTTGAAAACAAACCAACGCGAGTTTTGCGAGAAGTTGTGAAACGTATCAGCGCAGTCGGAATTTACTTCAGCAAGAGGGCGAATGCTATTGTCGGTGAGGTCCATTATGTATAAATCGGCCTCTTTATGATGTATAGGAAACACGCTATAGTCGGCCATGCAAAACATAAGGAATCGACCATCGTAGGAAGGCCGAGGGTGTGTGATGCTTTTGTGTGCAATTTCAGCATTGATGAGTGTGTCGGCGTGGTTGCCAATCTTTCCACGTTGCGCGTCGAAGTCGATAGAGAGCAGGCTATAGCGCATCTCGTTCATTCTGTTTTCCATTATGTATGGCTTCGATGAGCAGTAGTAAATCTTCTTGCCGTCTGCCGAAAACACAGGATAGCTTTCAAAATCGGATGTCATAAGTATGTCCGATAAAATGAGTTGGTTTTTCTCGACGTCCAAAATCAAAGCGTCGGAGGCTTTGTCGAATACCTCAATGTGTTTTGAGGTGTCTTCGAAGAATGTTTGATGTATAAGGTTTAGTGAATATGCTATGTATTTGCCGCTTGGGTGCCAATATGCATACATACAATTGGCTATGGTGGAGTCGGTGGCAGTTTGAAGCAACTTCCGATGCCCATTCTGCTGAATGAGTGTTGCCGAATGACGACCGCGTATATGTAGTTGAAATTGGTCAGGATTGGTGCGATTCGGCACGTGGCAATTCATACATTCTCCCTGAATTGCCATACCATCAACAATAGTCTCTTGCTTGAATGTATGTATGTCTCGTTGAAATATGCCTATATGAGCAAAAGTTTCGTAGCCAGGCGGAATGAGACGATATGTTAGACCATAGTCGTTGAGCGAATCGGCGCTGATAAATATGTCGAAGTCGCGGTATTTCTTCCATTGCGAACCGCTTTTGGCAGAAACAGAAATGGTTAGCTTGCTGCCTCGGTTTTTCTCTGTTATGGCGTGCCACTCATCGATGTCGAAATTGGCAAACTGACCTGCTGCGTGAATCTGCGAACCATCGGTTCCGATCACATCTACCCACACTTTTTCGGCATTTTCTACATTGAAATTCAGCGGAGCAATACCAGCAGGTATTGTCACACCACAATAGTCGGGGAAGATGTCGGGCAAAGCGTCAACGTTTGCTACGTTTTTGGGCATCTCGGTACAGGCTGCAACGAGTGCGCACGTACATATAGCACACAGATGGCGCAGATTGAACCGATTTGCACAGATTTTTGAGACTATATATTTGGTTGGCATAATTTTCAATTTTCAATTCATAACAATGTATTTCCAAAAACTATTGGCAAACCTACCTCTTTCGAGAGCTTTCGGATTGAGCAGATATGTATAATTGAAGTCTTTGAGTTCTTTTCTGGTCTGCTCCGAGATGAAGTCGGGCATATTTTCAATTTTATATCCATTCTGGTAGCATACCCAAGCATAGGCTTGCTGATAGATAAGCGGCAAGTTGGCTTTGCCATAAGCCTTAGTGTAGTATGGCATATATGCGATAAAGCTTTTCAAATCCCTATTTACAAGGCATATACACAATGCGTAGTCGATGGCCATTTTATTGTCTGGGCAGTTCTCGAACAGAGCCATCATCATGTGGTCCATCTCGGTGAAAGTGTAATTGTACTCGTTTCTTAGTCGCATACGGTCAATACGAGCCCAATCGTCATTTTCATGCATACGCGTCTTGTCGCCCATGCGTTCTTCGGCCTGTAGAGCCCAAGCGCGGTAGAATAGCGTTTGCTTGAGTTTCGTGAGGTAGCGTTGGGCTACGTCGTAGCGTTGGTTAAGTATGTATGCTTCGGCTATTCGTTTGTAAAATCGGCCGCTATTTTTGCATGTGAGTATGCCCGACTGCATATCGAAATTGTATCGCAAAACGGAATTTATCAGACCTAAATAGTAGCACGCTTCTGCCGTAGGACCGCACGAGAACGAGTTGTATTCAAATTTCGTTAGAAAGCCACCATTGCCCGTTTGGTTGTATTCAAACAATCGGTCGGGTAGCTGGTTCGTCATAGCCAAAGCGAGGTTGATGCCTGTGGCCGCAAAGTCCGATGGCTGTTTCACCTTTTTAGCGAAGTCGAGTAGTTCTTCCCATTTTTGAGCTCGTGTCAAGTAGTCTATTTTTATGAATGAATACTTGAAAGCGTCATATCCCACCAACGATGTATATACTATTATGCCAATGCAAACAGCAGCCGAAGCGTAGAAAGCTGCAACTGCTTTTATTTTGGTGGTTATGTAGGCAAGTAGCGGCATAACTATTATAGTTATAGTTATCAAGTGTTGCCAAAATGGGATTGTCATGCGCTCGTAGTAGTAGCCAATGCCGCAAAAAATGTCTATCAGCGGATAGTTTCTTGTTATTACGTATGCAACGAAAAATTGAATGCCTATGCAGTAGAGCGCTTCTGCTACGAGCATTCCGAATGCTTTTAGCTTGTCGACGCTATTTTTTATGTGTACGATACCTATCGTAATTATGTATATCCATACGCAATATCCTATCAGCCAATATATTATCGGGATGAGCGCCAGTTTTATGTATATCTGTTTTCGCCCTTTTGCTTTGAGAAATATGTATGTGGCAACGAGCGACAGTAATATTGCTGTTGGAAAGGTAAAAAGCATCTTCTCGTCGCCCGAATATGCCCAAATAAGTGCCGATGGCAAGTAAAAAAGTGGTTCTGGTGCTGATATTTCGAATCCTTTTTGCACGATTTCTTTAGTCAGCAGACCAATGCCACAAAGCACTCCAGCCACAACAATGGCACCGAGATATGTATTGTAGAAAAACTGCACCAAAAATTCCGATGCATACACTGCCATGCCTCCTGGCAACGACAAGTGCTCTATTAAGTAATCAAACGAAAACTGAAATAGCTGATATTGCTCGTGATAGTTGAGCCATTCGGGGCGAAAGAAAATCCAAAATAGTAATGCTGTGACTACAAAAATCAAGGAGAATAAGCGTTTTCTTATCATATTGTTATGTAGATACTTTTTGCTTATGGGTTGTTATTCAAATTCTTGTAAGTGAACTTGTTGGGGCTTTCTCCATTACGGTAGATGTAGATAGTCCCCCAATCGCTATGCACTGCGCTGTCGCCAATGTTAACGTAATCTATAAGTTTTGTGTTCTCTCCATCTATTTCTGCATAGAACGAATTGACAATTAAGACGCTATGATTGTCGAGTTTGATCTTTTGATAACACACTTTCCCCTGTAATGATGTGGCAGTCTCGAACGAAACAACTTTAGCAGAATAGGGCACAAACTTGTCATGAGCTGAATGTCTGGTGCTAAACGATGTCGCTATTATATATACAGCGACCAATGACAAGATTATGTATCCCAACTTTTTTATAGTAGGATAATTTCTGCTCAGATAAGCATTGGTGTTCATAATGATAGTGTTCAGAATCGTTTGTGAATGCCCCAAATATATAGAGATTTTGACGTTTCTGCCAAAAGACACGAAAACACAGATTGTTAAATCCGTGTTTTCGTGTGACAAATAATTCCGTGTATATCAATTTTATTTGAACAACTCTTGCGCCATCAAGTGCAAACTTCTGCGCCAAGTGAGGAATTCATGTGCTGTGCCTTCCGATACATACGATGTGGCTTTGTATCCTGCTGCTTTGAGATCTTCTACAGATTTCTTCACCATGTCGGGATTCTCTTTGCTGCCGCAACTGATGAATATGTAGTCGGGACGCAATTTCTTGTCCAATGCATTTATCTCTTCTGCTTTATACATACCACCACTCAATATGCCAAAACTTCCAAATACCTCTGGGCGACGGAGTGTGATTAGGTGCGTCTCCACGCCACCCATCGAGAGACCTGCCATTGCGCGATGCTTGCGGTCGGCCAATGTGCGGAAGTTGGCGTCTACGTATGGTATGAGCTCGTCAACCAAAAGCGTCTCAAACTCTTTGGCGGTGAATTCGTGAATATGACCGAATTTTATCTGGTTCGTCAAGCCGTAGGTCATAACTATGATGAATGGCTGAGCCTTACCATCGGCAATGAGGTTATCCATAATGAGGTTCGCATGCCCCTGACGACTCCATGCTGTTTCGTCTTCGCCCCAACCATGTTGTAGGTAGAGCACTGGATAGCGTTTCTTAGGATTCTTGTAATATTCGGCAGGTGTATATACGTATGCTACTGCTTCGCTGTTGGTGCTTGGCGAGTGGAAAAGGATTTGTTGCACGTTGCCATGTGCAACATTCTTGAGTGCATAGAAATCTTGGTCGTGTGCTGGAATCTCTATACCGCTCTCCCAACGTACAGAACCATAATAATTCTTAGAGCCTGGGTCGTTCACCACGCCGCCATCTATAGTGAGGTGATAATAGTGGAAACCTTCGTCCATTGGGCCTTCGGTAGTGCCTACCCACATACCATCTTTATCCTTACGAAGCACCGTGCCACCACGACCACCAAGTCCGAGACTCACGATGACCGACTTAGCATCGGGTGCGTTGACCTTGAATCGTGCATAACCTTGCGAGTTGACTTGTGGATACTCCTGTCCAGGCTGATTTGTGGTGCATGGACGGAAATCGTCGGCTACAACAGCATTGTCCATTTTTGCATCGAAATCTTTCACTACGTGGTATGCTGCTTTAGGCTTGAGGTCTTTGTCGAAGAGAAGTGGATAGTTATTTACGCCCACCCACGAGTCGCGGTCCGATACATTCCAGAAAGTAACGCACTTAACTACATCTTTATGCTTACGGAATATGCGGAACAGACGTGCATATTGATCGGTGTGCAAGGTTTTTACGTGAGGCTTAATCTCTACACCCTCGCGACTGAATCGAAGTTGTCCGCCCATCTCTTGATTAGCTCTGACGTCGAGCTCGGTGATATGGATTGTCTTAACCAACTCAGAATATTTCACTATGGCAGCTTCGACATCTTCTTCGCTCGGACCATAAATATTATAGTGACCCTGCATACCTATACCAGTGATAGGCACGCCAGCATCTTGCATCTTCTTTACCATATTATATATACGGTCGCGTTTGCCAGGGTCGGCAGCGTTGTAGTCGTTGTAGAAGAGAATGGCGTTAGGGTCGGCTTCGTGGGCAAACTCGAATGCTTTAGCTATGAACTCGTCGCCACAAAGTTTATAAAGACGCGATTCGCGATAAGGTGTTGGGTTAGGATTCCAAGGTGTTGGCATGGCATTGTCGGCAATAGCTTCGTTCACTACGTCCCAGCAATAAACAACATCTTTGTAGCGGTTAACAACAGTGTGTATATGTTCGCGCATACGCTGATAGAACACCTCTTTGGATACCTCTTTACCTTTTTTGTCGGTAAACATCCAATCGGAGAATTGGTTGTGCCAAACGAGGCAATGACCGCGCATCTTTATACCATTAGCACGACAAAAATCGGCAATGCTATCGGCTTGAGACCAAGTCCATTTGCCTTCGGCTGGGTGAACCGATACGGGTTTCATGGCGTTTTCGGCCGTCACGCTGTTGTAGTCGTGGGTTATAATGGCCGTCTCGTTGGGATTGTTCACGTTGCGAATATTTATAGCAACGCCAACCTTGAAGTAGTCGGCATACGCCTCTTTGAGGCTTGTCGGTTGAGCCACGGCTACCACTGATAATGTAGCTATGGCTGCAAGAGTTGAAAGGTGTTTTCTCATATGACCATTTTTGTTTTTTGCCAAAAGTACACCCCTTGACGCCATTGCATTGTTGTTTATGTTACACGTTGTTTATGTTTATGGTACATTTTTCAACTATTGTTAACAATTGTTTTCTCTTTTGCTATTCTGATGCTCAAATGTCGTTTTTTAGCTTCTCGAAATTTGCAAACCATCTTTGCTGAGAGTCATCTCTACAAAACGTGCTTTTTTGTTAGGTGGGTTGTTCGTGAGTGTCTGCCTGATGAGGTCGGCCGATAGATTATCTTTGGCACAGATGAGCATATATCCACCGCCGCCAGCTCCTAATAGTTTGTAGCCCAATGCATATTTATCTATAACTTGGGTTATGTTCTTTACTTCGGCAGTGCAAGTGCCAGAGTCGAGGGCGCAGTTTAGATTCCACGATTTGCGCAACATAAGCCCAACTTTTTCAAAATCGTCGTGCTGAAGTGCATCTGCCAAATCCAGAGCAAGCATCTTTATCTCCTTAATAATATTTATGCGCTTAGCTTCGCCGAGAAACATGCCGCGTGCTATCTCGTTGAGTATGTTTTTGGCCACACGTGTTATGCCTGTGTAGTAGAGCAACCAACGTCCTTGATACTTAGGATGCGTAAATATTCTCTCTGGCAATAGACGAATATCTATTTCCGATTGGTCGCCTGGCTCCGACGATAGCAATTTCAGTCCTCCTACTATGCCTCCATATTGATCTTGCCAACCGCCACCTGTCGTTAGCAATTGTTCGAGTATTAGTGTTAAGTGGCATATTTGCGTCTGATTCCATTCCAAACCGCAGAAGTCGCTCAGTGTGCCCAATATGGTGCCTGCCAATATGGAGCTTGTGCCGAGTCCCGATCCTTTGGGTATGGCTACGAGAAGTGATATTTCCATGCCACCTCCAAATTCTTGCAATTGCTCTTTCAACGTGTTGTAGCGTTTGCCACAAAAATCGGGATGAAAGCCTGCCAAACAGAGTGCCGCTTTGGGTATTGAGAATGCCGAGCCTACAACATTGTAGTTAATCAATTCGTCGAAACTCTCAACTACCTCTACGCCTCCATTGTCTATTGAGCGCATAACTATTTTGTTCTCTTCGAGTAGTCGTATATATACTTGTATCGGAGGTTGACCATTGAGTTCAACGGCAATATTTACCACATGACCACCATTGTGCATACATATAGGTGGCGTGTCGCTCCAGCCGCCTGCCAAATCGAGTCTTGCTGGCGCTCGACCGCATACCACTTGGTCGGCAATAACGTTGCAATGTGGAATGGGCGCTTTGCCTGCCGTGTGTCTGATAGCATCGCGTAGCAATCTGAATGCCTCTTCATGCTCTTTATGACCATCTTTGCCGCTAAGTTGAAGCACTTCAGAGCGAAACATACTGTCGCGCATGCGTGTCATGATGTCCTCGTCGCTTGAAAGTGGCTTTGGCAGAGGTATATGTTCGCTGGCAAAGATTTTAGCCATTGCTTTTAGATCTGTCTGATAAAATACGCTTCGTTTGTTAGCTGCCAGCATCGGCAGATTTTGACAAAGCAACTGCTTGCGTTGCGCAAAAAGTCGGTCGAGATTTATGCATTTACTTATCTCGTCGGCACTGATGCGATGTGATGAAATATATTCAGTTTTTGCAATGTCGCTATTGCAATTTCCTAATAACCAATTTATAATATCGCTATTGAGATTTTTGGTTATAGGAAATATTTGTGCCGACTGAATATCCACATCTGGCGCGATGTTAAGCTCTTCAAGTGTGACGTTGTGCTTCTTGAGCCATTCATTGAATGGTATACCTATATATGTAGTGTCATCGTTGCCTACTGCACCTTTGAATGCATCGTTGATTCCGTATGGACGTATGCACCATTCGTCATTATTAATAGGTATAATATCCAGACAGCAATATTTATTCAGCGTAATGTTCCAATCGTTGTTGGGCACTCCAGTAACTATATTGTGCGATGTCAGTGTCCAATGCTTGCCCACAACGCTATTCTCTATCCAGATATTATTATTGTGTTCGCTGAAGTTGAACGAACAATTAGCGTTTTGAACAAAAATGGAAGCTTGAGGTTTTACCTTGGTATGCCATACATTGCGTTGGTCTACAATGCGGTTTTGAATGCGTTCCATCGACGATATGAGCTCCGACGAAGTTCCCAAATGATAGAATTCGCCGCCCTCAATAGCTACTATAGCTACGCTGAGCTTCTCGCGTTCAATATCCTCATCGCGAAGTGAAGGGTTTGCGCCGAGTGCTGTGCCGAATGTCGAATATAAATCGTAGTATGAAGGCCGACCGCCCGAAAAATCGTTGCCATCGAATCCGCATTTCCTCATGAGCACCTCCATGGCGCGGTCGGATAGAATCCATAAACCACAATCCATCAAGAAAATGTGTGTGGCACTGAGCTCTTCAATAGTTGCGTGCGTTGGCTTCTGAAGCATGAAGTCGAGCACTTGTGGCGACTCGCGTTTTGCAAAAAAAGCACCGTGATGCGTCACGGCTTGAGGTGGCATCCAAATGCCATAGCAAACCACATCGGCTACGGGCACGGCAGGTATTTGAGGCATGAAGTTCCAAGCGTCGCCACTTGCTACAAGCGTGTTTTGTCCGTCGCCGGCTTTGCTCATCAGTTGCTCGTAGTCTTGCGTGATGAGTGTTAGTAGCGTTTGGTCGATCTGTTGGCTACGGCACCAACGAAAAATAGGTATGGGAGTCAAAATTTTCCCCGATGGCCCATACGCAGGTAGTCGACGACTTTGTCCGCCTGCGTGAATCATAATATGTTTATCCGATTTTAGATATTCTGATATAGTCAAGTTGTGGCTTCTTGCGCACTGAGCAATAGCCCAGGCAGTGCCGCCTCCCGAGCCTACTCTGCCATCTTGCGGGTCGGTTGTGGCGAACCATTCGTTATTGTCGAGATTGGTTATACTATTGAATTTATCGGCCACTCCTAATGGCATTGATATTATTTTGTCCATGATTGATAAGTAGTTACGCTTGTTTGGCTCTGTTTTGCGAGAGCGTGTAAAAATACAAATAGAATAGATTGAAAAATTAACGTTTGTTATAGATAAATATGTATATTTGTCAATTCCAAATTAAAGGGTTAAGGGGATGCGCGTTGTGATAACGAGTGTCTCTTTTTTTATGTACATATATTACAACTATTGCTGTCTGACGCCCAAACAAAACGAGACAGTTTTACACCTGAGATCACGTTTCAGAATAGTAACTACGAAAAACGCAAAATGGCTAAAGTCATAGAAACATTCGTGTTTTTCGTGTGTTCTGTAGTCGTACATTCATCTGCGAAAATCCGTTCCAATCTGTTGAATTTGAGTGTTAATTAATTCGGTGGTATATATAATCGCTAAATTTGAGCGAAATATAAAGTGTGGTGAAACCTATGGCAGATTTTAGTAAAAGGCGTTATCCTGTTGGTACAATCCGTTCAATTCGTAGAAGGCTCTTCAATAGCAGAAATTGAGTAATCGCAAGCAAATTCTTGCCTTTACGCGGAAATATGTTAACAATGCGTAATAATTGGCTAAATTTCTGTATTTTGTGCGCCAAATGTGACGCAATGAAATTACTAACCACCACCATACTACTATTACTCACTTTTACGAGTGTGTCGATGGCTCAGGAATTGAACCAGAAGACACCCGAAGGCTTGAAAACAGGGCAGTGGCGCGAAGAAGACAAAAACGGCACTGTGATGGAAGGTGAGTATGTTGCAGGAAAAAAGAATGGTGTGTGGACCACCACAAATGCAAAGGGCGTTTGCGTGTCGAAAGTCACATATACTGCTGGAATGGCGCAGGGTGAGGCTACGTTCTATTACGAAAATGGCGTTGTTCAAGAACATGGCATCTGGAATATCGACCATTGGGAAGGCGAATACGAACGTAATTATGAAAATGGCAACCCATATTGCAAGTTCAATTACAACCGCCGTGGAAAACGCGAAGGTCATCAAATCTATTTCCATGAAAATGGAAAAACTATGTACGATGGCACATGGAAAGGCGGGAAAATTACAGGTACATTGTCGATATATAACACCAATGGAATTAAGACTGCCGAGCGTATGTATGACGAAGGCGGAAAATTCAGTGGCGCTAAAGATATAGAGGCTCCAACGGCGCCTGTGGATAGCAACGCAGGCTTCAGAGGAACTGGAAAGTTCACCCTCTATTATCTCGATGGACGCCCCGATAGGAAAGGTGATTTTGTAGATGGTGAACTGAAAAATGGTGAATGGTATATATATAATAACCAAAAGAAACTTATACGCACCGATATATATGTAAATGGAGAAAAGAAAGGTGTGAAGTAAGTTAGCTCTAAAAAGGCGGGCAATGAAAAACAACTCTCGCTGGCAAAGAAAAAAAGACAACAACTCAATATGTATTCAATAGCAAAGAATTGTAACGTTGTAGGCACCGATGACCTACGCGCCGATTTGTCGTGCTTGATAGCCGACTATGATGCAAAACAAATATTCCTCGTAGTAGACCAAGGTTCGCGTAAATATTGCTACGACTTAATTCGTGGTGTGAACAATATCTCCGACGACCATGTGATAGAGATTCGTCAGGGTGACGATTATAAAAATTATGAGTCGGCACTTGTGATATGGAATTTTTTGAGTTCGCACGGAGCTAATCGACGTTCGCTGCTCATAAACGTAGGCGGTGGTATGCCGTGTGACCTCGGTGGCTTTTGTGCGTCTACATTCAAGCGCGGAATAGAGTTTATAAATATACCCACCACACTGTTGGCTCAAGTTGATGCTTCGATAGGCGGAAAAACAGGCATGAATTTAGGTGGGCTGAAGAATGAAATAGGCGTATTCTCCATTGCTAAGTCGGTAATCATTTGTAGCGATTTCCTGAAGACTCTCGATAAAGAAAACTTGCTTTCGGGTTTTGCAGAGATGCTAAAACATGCACTTATCCACGATGCAGCATCGCTCGAGAAATTGTTGGCTTTCGATTTTGATAAGCCCGATTTTGCTGAGCTTCAGCAGCTTGTGGGTGAGTCGATAGGCATCAAAAACTATTTTGTTACCGAAGATCCGAAGGAGAAAGGGGTGCGCAAGGCGTTGAACTTCGGTCATACTTTCGGTCACGCTTTTGAAACTTTTGCTATGCGCCATAAGCGCCCCATTTTGCATGGTTATGCAGTGGCTTATGGTATGGTTTGCGAACTTAGAATGAGCGCCAAGAGGGTTGGTCTTGATTCTGGTGAAGCAGAGCGCGTGGCATCCGAAATTGAGAAACGTTATGGCAGATTCGACTACCACGAAGAGGATTTGCCAGAACTTATAGAACTGATGACACACGACAAGAAAAACGATTCGCGTGGCATCAACTTCACGCTTCTGCCTCGCATCGGCGACATAATTATTGACCAAATAATACCTGCCGATGAGATTGAAGCAATGCTTCGTAATTATATGAACGCAAAAAAATAAGTGGTATGGCAAAACAATACGTATTACGTCGCTCTGCATTTCGCTCTGCCGATATAACTCTGCCTACATCTAAGAGTATTAGTAATAGACTACTACTTATAAATGTGTTATGCCATAGTCCGTATAAACCCGAAAATATCTCTGATAGCGACGATACACGAGTGATGCTACGAGCTGTCGAAAGCGATTGCTCGCTTGTAGATGTGGGAGCTGCAGGCACCTCGATGAGGTTCTTGACGGCATATCTGTCGCTTTTGCCTGGCGAACATGTGATTACTGGTAGTGAACGTATGAAACAACGGCCAATAGCTCTGCTTGTTGATGCGTTGCGTTCGCTCGGTGCCGATATACAATATGTAGAAAACGAAGGCTTTCCACCTCTCAAAATAGTAGGAAAAGAACTTCAAGGAGGAATGGTGACTTTGCCCGGCAATGTGAGTAGCCAATACATATCGGCACTCATGATGATTGCACCAATGGTGAAAGGTGGTTTGCAAATTGTTTTGAAAGGAAAAATAAATTCACGCCCATACATAGATATGACGCTATCTGTTATGAAGAGTTATGGCGTCGATGGCGAATGGAATGATAACAAAATAAGTATACCCGAAGGTCGTTACATGCCGCAGCAGAATAGGGTAGAGGCCGATTGGAGCGCCGCATCCTATTGGTACGAGATGGCTGCACTCTGTCCGCAATGCACTTTTCATCTAATAGGTTTGCAACGCGAAAGCCTTCAGGGCGATAGTGCGGTGAAGAAAATAGCCGAAGCTCTCGGCGTAACTACCGAATTCTGTGAAGATGGCGTGATAATAACTAAAACTAAAAAATCTACAGCGCAGTTTGTATACGACTTTAGTTCGCAGCCCGATTTGGCTCAAACGTTCGTTGTGGCGAGTTGCTTGATGAATATCAAGTTTAGTTTTACAGGCTTAGAGAGTTTGAAAATAAAGGAGACCGATCGATTGGGTGCTCTTGTTGCTGAATTGCGCAAACTTGGTTATGTGTTGAATAGCAATAATATAGATACGTTGACGTGGAATGGTGAGCGCATAGAACCAATGTCGATGCCAATAATAAATACGTATAAAGATCATCGCATGGCAATGGCTTTTATGCCAGCAGTTGCCGTATATCCCGACGCAAGCATAACAATCGACGATCCCGATGTGGTGTCGAAGTCGTATCCGATGTTTTGGCGCGATATGCAAGCAGCGGGGCTTGTGATAGAAGAAAAAACAGACTGAATATGAAAAAAGCAGCGCATAAAATAATTAACGATCCTGTTTATGGCTTCATTAGCATCGACGACGAGTTGCTTCTGCGAATTATAGACCACCCGTGGCTCCAGCGAATGCGACGCATACGCCAATTGGGTATGTCGAATCTTGTGTATCCGGGTGCGCAACACACTCGATTTCAGCATGTAGTTGGCGCAATGCATTTGATGCAGTCGGCCATACATATACTTAGAAACAAAGGTTGTGAAATATCGCAATCCGATGCGCGCTCGGCTATGGCAGCTATGTTGCTTCACGATGTTGGGCATGGTCCATTCTCGCATGTGCTCGAGCACTCCATTGTCGATGAGGTTAGCCATGAGACAATTTCGCGTATTTTGATGCGTCGCATGAACGAGCAAATGAATGGCGACATTTCGGATGTTATAAAAATTTTCGATGGACACTGTCAACCATTTCTGCATCAGTTAATGTCGAGTCAGCTCGACACCGATCGTCTCGATTATCTACGCCGCGACTGCTTTTTTACTGGCGTTACCGAAGGTACTATAGGCTCCGACCGCATAATAAAAATGCTCAATGTAGCCAACAACAACCTTGTGGTGGAGAGCAAGGGTATATATTCTATAGAAAACTTTCTCATAGCTCGTCGATTGATGTATTGGCAAGTCTATCTGCACAAAACGGTGGTGGCTGCCGAAAAGATGCTCATACAAATAGTGCGTCGAGCAAGCTATTTGGCACATCGAGGTCACATGCCGTTTGCTGCGCCTTCGTTGCAATATTTTCTGAGTAGGGACATAAACGAAACCAACATCGACACCGACGAATCCATAAACCACTTCACCAACCTCGACGACTCCGACGTGCTCTCTGCCATAAAAGTGTGGCAAACCGATAGCGATAAAGTGCTAAGCCTATTGTCGACATGGTTCGTCAATAGAAGCATATTCACTATAAAACTCACGCGCGAACCTATTACCCAAGATTATCTTGACGTGCTAAAGACAAGTGTGGCTAAGACCTTCTCGTTGTCGATGGAAGATGCTGAGTTTTTTGTAATCTCGGGTCAAGTGTCGAGTAAGACCTATTCGCTTGCTACCGATCGTATAAATATCATGTATTCGCCCACCGATATTCGTGATATTTCTGAAGCTTCAGATATGTTCAATTTGCAAGCACTCGCACATTCGGATAAGCGCTTTTATGTCTGCTTTCCGAAGGCTTTATTGGAGTAAAAACGTTAGGTATGCTGTACAACATACTTGATAATTTGTGCAGCGGTGATAGCGCCACTACTTTTGCTGCGAATACAATAACATCTTTAGTGTTTTTATCCAATAATTTGAAGGTTTTAGTGGAATAAGTAAGAAATCTCTAATTATCCAAAAAAACTCTGGTCCGTGACGGCACTGGAGTTTTTTTTGTATATCACATAATAGAGTTTTTGTCTAATGTCAAGGAATAAGAATGCGTAGATATGGTATTTTCTTAGCGATGTAGGTGGCAAATGCACAAAGCGCGTAAGTTATTGGGATAAGCAAAACTCGAACAACAATACTTGAATAATCTAAGTGTAGAAATGAATATCCTGCAAGTACAAAAGGGTGAAGCAAATAGACTCCAAAACTGAGCGATGATAGTGTTCGTAATGTATTAACAGCATTGGAATGAGTTAAGTCGATTCGCGAAAACATACTTTTAGCTCCAAGAAACACAGCTATTGCTGGTATTATTGCAGTAAAGTAATTGTAGGTAAAGAAAAAACGATCCATTTCGCCAGAAGTGACGCTATAGTAATACGTATATACATAGCGGAGAACTAATGATGCAATACCTGCTGTATAGACCCAATAACGGTGACGAGAAAGAAATGGAGTATTATCTGTTGCGATAAGATAGCCAAGTAACATTGTAGAAATTGGGACAGCTATAGATGCTCCACTATAAATCGTATCGACACCAATAAATTTGAGTATAGGAACAAGAACCGAGAAATAAGAGAAAGCAATAAATACAAAATAACGCAGAACTCGTGGTCGGTCTGATATTAGAGAGAATATTGGCAGAACTGCGTAAATGGCAAAGAGCGTCCAAAAGAACCAATACACGCCGCAAAACTCAGTATTGAGAAAACCATTAATCCAATTGATGGGGTTGAGGTATTCGTGCTCGCCCATCAGTATGTTTTTTATCGACCAAACAACACTGAAGAAAAGGAATGGAATGAATGTTCGCTTGAAACGAGCCACCAAGAAGTGGCGCGTATCATAACGTTGACGGTACGACATAAGTGTTGCGCCAGTAAGCATATAAAATATTGGAACTGCCCAATAAAAAAGAACTTCGGCAACAAAAGCTGATGCCCACGCCGGATTCGATGGACCTTGATGAACTATACCATTATGATGCAAACAGAGCACTGCTATGCAGGCTGCTACGTTTAGGAAATCAAAATATGCTACTCTCATGCGGCAAAAATAGCGTATTTATTGGAGCTATCTGTCGCGGTTTTCGAAGAGTACCTTTATGAGCTAACCTTTCTAATCGCTTCAATAATCTTCTTACTTTTGTCGTCAAAGTAACGTTTTGAAGTTATGAAGAAGAGAATCATCACAATAGCATCGCTTGTAGTAGTGGTAGCATTGTCGCTTACTGTTTTTTTTCGCTACTATTTTGTGTTTGGCGAAGGTGTAAAGTCGGGTACGCTTAACTATTTGGTATATAAGGGAATAGTATTCAAGACGTACGAAGGCAAACTTATTCAAAGTGGATTCAAAAGTGCCACCAATGCCAAAGCAGGGTCGGCACCAGGCACGTCAACAGCTATTCAGAGCTACGAATTTCAATTCTCGGTAACCGACCCTCGCATTGCCGATTCGCTTATGGTGTGCAGTGGTCGCGATGTGCAGCTTCACTACAAGGAATACATATCTACATTGCCATGGCGCGGAATGAGTGAGTTTGTTGTGGATAGCATAATATCGGTGCGATAGCGAGCCGAAGTAGTAGAGGAAAGAGTAAGTATGTAGAAGTGAGCGACATTCTACATAAAAGCATTTATTATTATTGGCGTGCGAAGGTCAACAAAGTCTAAAAAAGAAATTGCGCTGACGTAATTCAATGCAAATGACTAAATTCGCGCCGATTTGTCGCAGTTATATATAAATATTATAGAATGGAGTTTACAGCTCAGCAAATTGCTCAGTTAATTGAAGGCACAGTAGAAGGTGATGCCGATGCAATAGTTCGTGATGTATCTAAAATAGAAGAGGGCCGCGAACATACATTATCGTTTTTTTCAAATCCGAAATACGAACATTATGTATATAGCACCTCAGCGTCGGTTATCATAGTAAATAACGATTTTAAGCCTACCGAACCCGTAAAAGCAACACTCATAAGAGTTCCTAATTCATATCAAGCATTAGCTAAATTGCTCGAGATGTATAATCAGATGCAGCCTCAAAAGGTGGGCATCGAGCAACCGTCGTTCATTAGCAAAAGTGCTACAGTTGGCGAGTTTGCTTATGTGGGAGCTTTTGCATACATAGGCGAAAACGTGAAGATAGGCAAGAACGTGAAAATCTATCCTCAAGTTTATGTAGGCGATAATGTTGAAATTGGCGATGACACCACGCTTTATGCTGGTGTGCGTATATATAAAGGTTGCAAAATTGGTAGCCGTTGCATATTGCATTCAGGCTGCGTAGTAGGAGCCGATGGTTTTGGCTTCGCTCCAGACGAAAATCGCAACTACAAGAAGATTCCACAAGTGGGCAACGTTGTCATTGCTGATGATGTTGAGGTTGGCGCAAACACCTGTATCGACCGCGCAACAATGGGTAGCACGCGCGTAAATAGAGGCGTGAAACTCGACAACCTTGTGCAGATTGCTCACAACGTAGAAATTGGCGAAAGCACCGTTATGGCAGCGCAAGGTGGCGTGGCTGGTTCTACTAAGGTTGGCAAACATTGCATGTTTGGTGGTCAAGTTGGCATAGCAGGACACATAACCATAGCCGATGGCTTGCAGTGTGGTGCACAAACTGGTATCAACTCGTCGATAAAAGACACTAGTCGTCCGATGATTGGCTCGCCAGTTATGGATGCTCAAGATTTCATGCGTAGCTTCGTTGTGTTCCGCAAGTTGCCACAGCTAAAACGCGACATCGACACGCTGATGGCTAAGAATAAGTAATAGCAAAGATGGAACTACAGACAACAATAGGCGGCAGTTTCGCTTTCAAAGGCAAAGGACTTCACACAGGAGCGGTGGTTAATCTTACAATAACACCCGCAGAAGAGGATTATGGATTCCGTTTCAAGCGAATCGACTTGGAAGGGCAGCCAGAGATAAAAGCCGAGGCAACGCGCGTTTCGTTTACTCAGCGCGGCACAGTACTCACTGGCGACAACGATGAGAAAATTAGCACCATCGAACACCTGATGTCCGCTTTGCGCGCGTTGGGCGTAGACAACTGCAAGATAGAACTCGATGGCCCCGAAGTGCCTATTCTCGATGGCAGCGCACGACCATTTGTAGAGGCTATCCGCAAAGTAGGCATAGTAGAACAGAAGAAAGAGCGTAAGTATTTAGTAATTACTCATAAAGCCGTATACGAAGAGCCAGGAAAAGGCATACGTATAATAGCACTTCCAGAAGATCATTTCGCAGCGCAAGTAAATATTGCTTTCGATGGGTCGAGATGTCTTGCAAATCAGTGGGCGCAGATTGAGAGCCTCGATGAATATGATCAAGTCTACGACTGCCGCACATTCGTATTCCTTCACGAGATTAAGCCTCTGCTCGATATGGGCTTGATAAAGGGCGGCGACCTCGAAAATGCTATCGTTTTTGTAGATAAGAAACTCACCGATGACGAGCGCAAAGCAGTAGCTAAGCAACTTGGCAAAGACGATGTCACGATACACGAAAGTGGAGTTCTCAACGAGCACGACTTGAAGTACGCCAACGAAGCAGCACGCCATAAATTGCTCGATCTTGTGGGCGATTTGTCGCTTGTGGGCTATCCTATAAAGGGACGCATATTGGCCACTCGTTCCGGTCACGGATCCAACACGGCTTTTGCCCGTCAGTTAATGCAAGAATTCAAACAATAGAATACAGATATACATAAAATATGATTCATCAAATGTCGTTTGTATCACCAGAAGCTCAGATAGCCGAGAGTGCCGAGATAGGGCCTTTCGTCACCATTGAGCGTAATGTGGTGATAGGCGAGGGCACCCGCGTAATGAGTGGCGCTGTGATTTGCGAAGGCACTCGTATTGGTAAAAACTGCAGAATATTTCCAAATGCAGTTATCGGTGCTGTGCCACAAGATTTGAAATTTGTTGGCGAGGAGACCACTTGCGAAATTGGCGACAATAACACGATTCGCGAATTTGTAACTATAAATAGAGGCACTGCTTCGAAAAATCGTACTGTGGTGGGTAGCAACAACCTACTTATGGCCTATGTGCATGTTGGTCACGATTGTGTGCTTGGCAACAACCTCATTATCTCGAACGCTTGCCAATTTGCTGGCGAGGTTGAGATAAACGATTTTGCTGTTGTTGGTGGTGGCTCGCTTGTGCATCAATTCACGCGCATCGGTTCGTATGTTATGGTGCAAGGTGGCACTCGCGTGGGCAAGGATATGCCTCCATTTGCTATGGTAGGTCGCGATCCTGCTACTTGCGAAGGCATAAATCTTATTGGTATGAAACGTCGTGGTTTCAACGAACAGCAAATTGCTGAGGTTCAAGAGATTTATCGCTACTTATATCAGCGTAACCTCAACACAACGCAAGCGCTTAATGCCATTGAGGCAGAATTGCCACAAAGCGAATTGCGCGATAAGATTGTAAACTTCATACGTACCTCGCAACGCGGTATAATTCGCGGCGCTAAATAAATATTTATGAAGACCTATACCACTACAGCCAAAGTGACCGAAGCCATGACAGCTCGCGCAATGGGCTCTGGCGACATGAACGTGCTCGCTACGCCTGCTATGGTTGCGCTTATGGAAAATGCAGCAATGCTTGCCGCAGCCAACGATATGGAAGAGGGCAACACTACGGTTGGTATCTCTATAAATACTACTCACGTGAAAGCCTCTAAAGTGGGCGCTACGATAACTGTTACGGCTAACCTTGTAAATATTGATGGCCGAAAACTGACATTCGAAATCGAGGCTAACGACGAAGGCGGCCTCATTGGTAAAGCTACTCACGAGCGCTTTGTGGTGAATAGAGAAAAATTTTTGAGCAAATTAGGATAACATCATAAAACATCAAAAAGCATGATAGTAATAGACAATTTCAATTTCAAAGGTCTGAAGGCTATTGTACGCGTTGACTTCAATGTGCCTCTCGACAAAGCTACTGGTAAAGTAAGCGACGACACCCGTATCCGTGGTGCTCTTCCTACCATCAAAAAGATTATCGCTGATGGCGGCGCTGCAATCCTTATGTCTCACATGGGTAAGGCTAAGGGCGTTGATCCAAAGCTCTCTCTCAAACAAATTGTTTACAAAATCGAGGAGAACCTCGGTCAGAAGATTCAGTTCTGCGACGATTGCATGAAGGCCGACGACGCTGTTAAGGCTCTCAAAGCTGGCGAAGTGCTCTTGCTCGAAAACCTCCGTTTCTACGCTGAGGAAGAGGGTAAACCACGCGGCATCGAGAAAGACGATCCTAACTACGACGCTGCTAAAAAAGAACTCAAGGCTAAGCAGAAAGATTTCGCTAAGAAACTCGCTTCTTATGCTGACGTTTATGTAAACGACGCTTTCGGTACAGCTCACCGTGCTCACGCTTCTACCGCTATCATAGCAGACTTCTTCGCTGAGGACAAGAAAATGTTCGGCTTCCTCATTAACAAAGAGCTCCAAGCTATGGACAAAGTGCTCAACGAAGCTCAAAAACCTTTCACCGCTATCATGGGTGGTGCTAAAGTTTCTGATAAGATCAACATTATCACCAACCTTCTCGACCGTGTCGACAACCTCATCATTGGTGGTGGTATGACCTACACCTTCGTTAAGGCTATGGGTGGTCAGATTGGTAACTCACTTTGCGAAGCCGACAAACTCGATCTCGCTAAAGAGATTCTCGACAAGGCTAAAGCTAAAGGTGTTAAGGTTTATTTGCCTACCGACGCTGTTAACGCTGACAAGTTCGACGCTAACGCTAACACCAACATCTCTAAGACCAACGAAACTCCTGACGGTTGGATGGGTCTCGACATCGCTGACGAAACCATCAAGACCTACACCGACGTTATCGCAAACTCTAAGACTGTTATCTGGAACGGTCCTATGGGTGTGTTCGAGTTCGACAAGTTCGCAAAAGGTACTTCAGCTGTTGCTAAGGCTGTTGCTGATGCTACCCAAAAGAATGGTGCATTCACCCTCATCGGTGGTGGCGACTCGGTTGCTGCTATCAACAAGAACAAACTTGCTGACAAAGTAAGCTACGTTTCTACTGGTGGTGGCGCTATGCTCGAATACATGGAAGGCAAAGTTCTCCCAGGTATCAAAGCAATTCGCGGATAATTAATATCTATAGAATTTTATCATACCAAGCGGTGCTTCGAAAGAGGTGCCGCTTTTTTTGTGTGTATGTGGTACGCAGGACTCTGTGCTTGCGATAAGTAGGAACACAGATGACACAGATAGGAACAGATTTGAGCAGATTATAATAACTACTGAATGCTCGAAAGTTTTCTAAGGTCTTAGTGGCTAATATCGGTTTAGCGTTTTTAGTTGTTATTATTTTGAATACAGATGACGCATATAATTAATCTTGAAAATCATTATGACCTGTATAATCTGTGCGTCTCTACTTTTTAGAGTGAGTCTCAAAATATTTTGTGAATAAAACTAAAAATATATTAATTTGCGGTCGTTTTTCATATGTAGTGTAAAGCGAGTTTCGAAAGAGAACTTGTTATGAATAAACCTTAACTGTTGAGTGTGTTTCTTGTGAAACGAAGAGAAGAGATATTCAAAAATCTTCTGTTAATTCTCCTTTTGTTGTTGAATGATGTCTGTGTCTATTCCCAAACAGAATCATCTCCCAACGATGCTGAGAAGGTGGAAGCTTCGCTGAATTGGACAGCGGAGGCAGAGAGCCGTGTGGGCTGTGCGCTTGCGGCGTTTGAAAAAATGGTCCAAGCTGGGAGATTCGTTAGCTCTATAACGGAAATAATCAGAGATAAGAGTATTCCGCTGCCTGCTGGCGTAAAATCTAAAACCTACACGATATGTATCGAGGAAATTTATGGCGATAGCATTGCCGACGGTCAGAGAAAATATATCAAGGCAATATGTATCATACCTATTCCGGGTGGCAAAAGTCTTGCTTTTGAAGGCACGGCACGCATAGAGGGCGACAATGGTGTAGGAACGCATGGCACACTCGAACTCATTGCTCCAATAGAGAAAAAACTTGGCAAAGAGGGCTCGTTAGTCTTTCGTGAAGGCACATCGCTCACGTTCGGTTGCGACGGATTCCAAGAGGTGGACGCCAACATGGCTTTCATACTCAAAAGCGACAAGGTCTACAGCATCGATAAAGATGGGCACAATACGGGCAAACTGATGTTTGAGGCCCGTACGCGCTTCTCAGATATTGAAGATTTCTCGATAGAACTCAACGCAGAGAAGAGCTTTTGCTTTGATGGACTCGACGGATTCACATTCACGCTCAATAATCTCGTGCTTGACCACAGCGCATACTCAACGCCAGTAACTGCCGATTTCCCGAGCGGTTATTTTGGTGGAGCCGATGCCGAAGAGAGTCGCAAACAATGGCAAGGTCTCGCCATAAATAAGGCAAAAGTGACGTTGCCAAGCTATATGGCTAAGGATTCGACCAACGGACAAAAAGAAAGACCAGAACTTGAACTCCGAAACGTATTGATAGACGGCAGTGGCTTCACGGGCACGGCAGAGGCTAAAGACATCATCAGCGACAGCAGCATCGACCCAAATTCGTGGGCAATAAGTATAAACGATTTTCAGCTTGCTATCTATAGAAATGTCATCCGTGGTGTGGGCTTCGGCGGTAAGGTGAACGTGCCGCCACTTGGCGCGAACTCGATGCTCGACTACATGGCAGCTTTCGATGTGGAGCAGCGCACATTCATTTTGCAATCGACGCTTGGCAAGAAACTCGACTTCCCGATGCTGTGCGCCAAACTTACGCTCGACGAGACATCTACCATCTCGCTAAAAATGGGCAATGGCGGTATCTATCCAACCATAAAAGCCAATGGTCTGCTGTCGGTAGAAGCGCCGATAGGTAAGGACACGGCAAGCAACAAACTCAAGTTGCCCGACCTGCGTTTCGAGGGCATGGAGATAAGCCGCGACCGCTTCGAACTTGGCACGGCTGCACTCACTGGCAAGATGGAAACCCCGAGTATGGCGGGCTTCAAACTTACGTTGAACGACATCAAGACAGTAAAGAGTGGCAGCGAACAAGGCTTGAGCCTCGATGCTGCAGTGGCAGTAAACGATATGTTCAATGGCGATGCCAAAATGGCTCTATATGGCGACGCACAGAAGTGGAAGTTCAACAAAGTCAAAGTTGACAAGATACACGTCAAATACGACTCCAAGTCGTTTTCGGTAGATGGAGGAGTGGAGTTTCGCGATGGCGACGAGATATATGGCAAAGGCTTTCGTGGCGATCTCAAATTCACGCTGATAGATAAGTTCAAGATAGAAGCCGTGGGCGTTTTCGGCCATAAAGATGATTATAGATATTTTCTCACCGACGTTTTCTACGAAACTCAGCCAGCCTCGGGCATAAAGGTGGCGCCAGCATTGAGCTTCTACGGCTTTGGCGGTGGACTCTATCGCCACATGCAACAGGCTATGAAGAACTCACAGAGCGAATTTGGCAAGTCGCTCACGGGCATCTGCTACACGCCCGATAACAAAGTAGGCATGGGCTTCCTGGCTCGCACAAAGTTTAGCTTCATTGGCTCACCTGCGCTCTTCGATGCCGATGTGACCTTCGAGATGCAGTTCAACGAAAACTGGGGTGTCAACTTTGTGCAGCTGCGTGGCAATGCTACCATGCTCAGCGCGGCACAACAGACGGATATGCTCAGTGGGCTAAAGAAGAGCCTCGAAAAGGTAGAGAAGAAGAGTGGCGACATAGTGGAGTTCAACAAGAACTCGCTCGAAGCCAAGCCCGACCCAGAAAAGAAAGGTGCGCTCACTGCTACCTTAGGCATGAAGTTCGACATGGAGAACGACGTCTTCACCGCCGACATGAACGCCTATCTCGATGTGGCTGGCGTGCTCAAAGGGCGCGAGGCTAATAACCGCATGGGCTGGGCAAGCTCATATTTCTCTAAAGATAAGTGGTATACATACATCGGCACACCCAACGACCGTCTCGGCGTGAAGCTGCTTGGCATTGCCGAAGCTGGCGGATATTTCATGGTGGGTAACGACATACCCGAGTTGCCTGGCATACCCGACAAAGTAAAGAGCAATCTATCAGATAGCTATGTGCAAAAGTTGGAGCGCAGATCCGACGACGGCAAACTTACCGAGGGCAAAGGACTTGCTTTTGGTGCCGATTTGTCTGTCGAGTTCGATGCTTCGCTTAAACCCTTCTATGCGCATCTTGGCGTAGGTATGGGCACAGAGCTGCTCATGAAGAAATATTCCGAGGCTGCTCATTGCAAGGGACGCGAAGGAGGCTTAGGCATCGACGGATGGTATGCGCAGGCTCAGGCGTGGGCGTGGGTCGATGCTGCCATTGGCATGAAGGTGAAGGTGTTCCGCAAGGAGCGCAAGTTCGATATAATAGATGCCTCGATGGCCGCATATCTGCATGGCGCAGGACCAAACCCCGTCTATTTCACGGGTGCTGTTGGCGGTAAGTTCAGCGTGCTCGGTGGACTCGTGAAGGGTCATTGCTCGTTCGACTTCGAGATTGGCGAAAAGTGTATCATAGAGGGTGGTTCGCCCTTTGGCGAGGACGTGATAGAGCAACTCACACCAGCCGACAAATCGGGCGATGTGAATGTCTTCATTGCTCCGCAGCTCGTGCTGAACATACCAGCCGAAGAGAGCATGACAATCGAGGACGAGGATGGCAGGAAGGAGACCTACCGCATAGGCATTGCAGAGTTTAGCATAACCAACACCGAAACAAACGCAGAAGCCAAATACACCACCTCTAAGAGCGAAGACCGACGTATCTGGACTTACGATCTCGACGAACCTCTCGAAAGCCACAAGCAATACAAAGCCTACGCCAAGGTGACCTTCGAGCGCAAAGATGGCAACAAATGGGTGCCTGTGCCCGACGAGAATGGCAAACCTTACTACGAAGAGAAAACCGTAGAATTCACCGCTGGCGAAAGACCTAAATATATTATGCCAGAGCATATTGCCTATGCCTATCCTGCCGATCGCCAATACAACTTCCTCACTAAGGAAAACAAAGAGGCATACGTGATGGTGAGCAAGGACTACTCGTACCTCTTCACCACCGAGAAACCCGAGGGCTTCGACCAGAAGGTGCAGTTCACCACTTTCGATGGTAAGACGATAGATGCCTCGTTCACGCATAAGAAAGTCTCTGGCGTAAGCGGAGTGAAGTTCGAAGTGGATATACCCACAGAGAACCTCAACCTTGCCAACGACCAGATATACAACATGGCTATTATCAATGTGCCGCAACGAACTGCCGTGGCAAACGAAAATATCACCACCACAGAAACCAAAGCAGATTCCATTGTTGGCAGCAGCGATGTTAACGTTACCACCCACGCTGCCGAAGGCGACCTCGCAGTGCTTGAACAGACAGAAATATATTCTGTAGACTTCCGCACGAGCTCATATAAGACGTTTGGGGAGAAGATGAAAATGATGGAAGTGAAAGAGTATATTGCATGGCAAATAAAGTGGCCTGTATATTCACTTGTGGCAAACATTGCAGATAAAACAATAGTAACAGAGTTATTTGATGAGGTAGAATATAACAGATCAGATTTGGATAAAAGCCTCGTGAAGATAGTGCCCGACTACGCAAGCACTCCCTATTACACTCAAAATATTTCGCCTCTTATATACGAAAATTCTGATGTGGAAAACTTGGTGGGCGACTACAATGCACCTACCCATAATGAAGTTGTAATATTGGGTTTGGATGCTCAAGGTCTAAAATTGCAACAACATGATGTAGAAACAGGTGTGCATTGTAATAAAGTCAAGGCCAAAGGAGCAATAAACAACTATACACAATACTATGCTGATAAAGATTTGGTTGCCATTCGCACCAAACTCTCAAATATTCTGACACAAGAGAGCCAACGTCCAGAAGGAGTAAAGAAGCTATTCGAAGTCGACAAATTGCCAAATTTTACAAGAGGACAATACCCTTTGGTGTTCAAGTATGTATTGCCAGGCAAAAACATTATAACAAGTGAATATGAAATCAACATAAATTACTAATAAATTATGAAACAAAAACTTTTATTTCTGATAGCATTAATGCATTATGTTATTATGCTAAATATGGTTACTGCATGTGATGATAAAGAAGAA
The DNA here is from genome assembly GCA_015061285.1 of Bacteroidales bacterium. Taxonomy (GTDB): domain Bacteria; phylum Bacteroidota; class Bacteroidia; order Bacteroidales; family Marinilabiliaceae; genus W3P20-009. The sequence continues at coordinate 173,496 of SUWW01000007.1, forward strand.
GATTTATCTCCCATACTCAACAAAGATTTTAGTTATACCGTTGAAGGGAATATGGTCTTAGTACAGACGTCTATAAAAGATTATACAACGTGGGTCACGGTTACAGATAATGGTGCTAAATATTTCGAAAATAACGGATATATAAAAGTACTTTTAACTGATGCTGGAACATACACATTGACATTTACTTATAGATATAGTCCATATGATTCTTATACCTCGGAGGAGTTTTCCGTAACAATCCAATCTGATTATAAACCTATATTGAATACAGATTTCACTATTGATACTTTTGATAATTATATTGTAGCTCATAGCGAATTGGATTGTGACGAAATGTGGATTACATGTGCAGATAGTACGTATTTGTTGACTGATGGGAATGTGTCTATTCCTACAGCTGGTTTGGGAAATTACAATTTGACGTTTTCATATAAAAACAATTCTAAGATATATACATCAGAGATATTTGTAGTAGATGTTACTACTCCCGTTGTAGACGTTGATTTCAATGTCTCAATCTCTGATAATAATGTTACGATAAAATGTGACCGTGATTATAAGTTGATGTGGGTTACATTTTTGGATAACAATTTTGTTTTGATGAATGGGGAAGTTACCATACCATTACCGAGTGTAGGAACACATAGTATGACATTTTCGTATGAAGATAAAGAAGAAACATATACATCTAATAAATTTGAAGTTACCACCGATTTCCCTGTGAATGGTACGGATTATATAGTTTCTGTTTCAGGTAATTATGTTACAATTGAAAATATGCGCATCGATAATTATAAGTATTATAATGCATATGTTAATTATTCTGATTCTACTTATTCTCTGATAAATAAATCCAAATATAATAAGGTTCGAATATTCATTAGAGAACCTGGTACATATAGTATGAGTTTCTTCTACAAAGAAGAGGAAAAGAGCGAGTTTTATGTTACAATAGAAACAGAGTATATGTCTAATATTCAAGCTGTTGATTTGGGGTTATCTGTAAAGTGGGCAAATATGAACATTGATGCATCTTCGCCAGAAGAGGTTGGTTATTACTACTCTTGGGGAAATACTGAAGGGTTGCAAAAAGTTTCTTATGGAGCTGATAAATATCATAAACTTACAAAATATTGTACTGAAAGTGAATATGGTGAAAATGGTTTTACTGATAATCTTACAACTCTCGAACCTATAGATGATATTGCATACGTTAGACTTGGTGGAAATTGGAGAATGCCGACAGCCGAGGAATGCTTAGAACTAGTAGAAAATACGAAATATGAATGGTGCGATAATTACAATGATTCTGGCGTGGCAGGTATTATTCTTACAAGTAAAATTGATGGTTATACAAACGAATCGATATTCTTGCCTGTAACAGGTGATTATGTTTTTGGTTATATAGCATTTTATTGGTCATCGTCTTTATGTTATTGGGCAAGACATTATACATCAGACAAGGCAGAAACGTTATATATAAATGGTTCCAAAAAGCCTGGTGCGGATGATCAATATTCGAAAGAAAGCCGTAATGAATCATTTCCTATTCGACCAGTGTGTACAAAATAATGTTATTTACATACTTTATAATAATATCACAATATAAACCAATAAGAATCATAAAATGAGATTATTAATAGTAATTGTTGCTTTTTGCTTATATGGAGTAGCGTCGTGGTCTCAAGATATTACCTCAGGTCACTATGTGATAGAAGTGAATCAACGATTTAACAGCTCCAACCATTGCGATGATGGCTACCCATCGTTGTCGAAAGCAACTTTTACTATTTATAAAGATGATAGTACACTAGAAAAAAAGGAATGTAAAGGTGTCCGGCATTCAGATAGTTACTTTACTGCTAAAACTTCGTTTAATTTAGATAAAAATAGATATAATGCTTTTACGTCGATTGAGTTTTATGATGAGACAAGAGGCATAGGTAGGAAAGGTAATACATTTACAGACTCTAAAAAAATTCAAAAGAGTGATTTGCACATAGGTGAGAATACTATTACTCCTAATTGTGAAGGTAGTGCAAAATGCTCACCACGACATACAGAAGGTTATACAATACGCACGTCAATTATTATTGATAATCCTATAGATATAGAAATTATTGGGGAAAAAGAATCTTATTCGGTAGAGAAGGATGAATTGCTATTGCAATTGGACGATTTCTATGAAAATGGTAAAGGTTTTGAAATACAATATAAATGTGAAAATGCCGACATCAAAAATTGGCAACGTATATACAACAACAATAAAAAAATAACATCTGGTGGATTATTGAGTCTAAGGTACGAAGATATAGTAGGTAAATTTTCTGATAGTAATAAAGCATACAACGACTGTTCGGGAAAGGTTATAGGACTTCGTATTGTCAAAACTCTGTTGGATCAAACAAAAACATGCGGAAACACTATTGAGGTGCGTTTTTGTTTTCAAGGGCCAGATTTTTATGTAGAAAATATACGCCGACCAGAGTGCAATCATGGAAACATTGATATAAGAGTAATTGTTACTCCCGGAACTTCTAATTATAAAATGGATGATAGTACTTTTACTAATTATAGTTGGGTGGTATCCAAAAAAGGTGATAGTACAAGTCCAACTATAGGTGTCTCAAACGGCGTAAGTAAAGTTAAATTTGAACCTGAAGGTAATAACAGGTATAAACTAACACCAGAAGGGGAAATAATAAATAATGATAACGTTGAAAGTGATGGCGGTTCTTATTTATTGCAACTTCAGGTATTGGATGAATATGGGAATCATAAAGACCTTGATTTCGCATTTAGAGAGTTCTCTATCCCTGCGAAATTACCTAAGATAGAAGTAACGCAAGACACTACATCCTTATTCACATACAAAGGAATAAACTACCATCTCTTTAGTACAAATGAACCATACGTTGTTCTGAATATAACCGATGATGATCATTCCGTGCTTGGGCGTATGCCATATAAGATTTATAATAAGAAAGACTCATTATTGGCAGAGATAACTGGGAAGATAAAGATTGATGAAGAAAAGATTGAAAAAGAAAGGGATAGTATCTATGTTGAAGTAGGAAAAGGGAGAAACGCTTTTGATAAGCAGTGCGCAGAAGAATGGTATAATAAGAATCAGAACAACGATACAGTAAGACTTTTTACGCGTAATTCTATTTATTTAGAAAATGTAGGCATGGTGAGCGGAATTTGTGCAGTAGAAGATGATGGCTTTACATATTTATATAGTTCAGGTAACGTTTATTTGAAAATACAAGGAATTTGGGGAGCTACTACTTATGGATATAAGTATTATTATGAGTCTTCCAACGATTCTTATAAGTTCGAAAATGAATATGGAAATTACAAAATATGGCATAATGGTAATATTGTAGATATTTCTCCCCACGTGGGGTATGCATTTGTTGTAGGAAATGCCCGATATCTTTTGTTAAGTCAACCAAAGACGCAAGTAAGTACGGAAAAATATTTTTATCTATATGACTTGACATCAAGTGAACCAGAACAATTCAATAGCGTTTGCAGTGAATTCCAAAGCGACTTGAGCGACAGATACCAACTTTTCCTATATGGTGGTGACGAAATTATTGCCTTGAAAAATAAAAATATACACACTTACACTATTAAAAGAAGTCAACAAGGAATAGATTTGGAGAAAAAATCGGAACCTAAAACTACCATAAATGCCCCCGCATCACCATCGAAAATCTTAATAGGAGAAAATTCGATTTCTTACACAGCGATAGATGGGAAATCGTATGAAGAATATTACAAAGTCCCTGAAAAAACGACATTTATCACAAAGTTCGATATAGAAAAATCAACTTTGTTCACATCATCGAAGTTTGACGATAGGTGGAAACTCAAAAAGGAGAGATATTGGCAACAATACTACCTCCAACATTATGGCTATCATGTCCGTGGCATCAAAATAAATCAAGATGATAAACTAACATTGATTGATAACGATGGTTGTTCATACACCATTCATTATCGAGTTAATGTGCTTGATGGTCCAAAAGTGGAGTTTGAAAAGGGCTATCCACATAATCCTCAAGGGATAAATACTGCAAATGGAGAAGCAAAACTCAAAGTGTACCCAGGCGGTGACGCCCAATATTACTACAATGGGAATAAAATCGAGGACGATTATCAAATAACTCTAACTGGATTGCCATGGGGAAAGACGATTGTACCATTCGATGATGAGAATGGCGATCTCATATATGAATATCCTATTTATCTTAAACCCAAAATCAAATTTGAGACAACGCCGCAAACATGTTCATCGGCCAATGGACAGATAATTCCTCAAAACATAGAAACAAAATCTAACGATGTAGGTTCGGCAACTTGGTGGCAGGTTCAAAATCTCTCGAATGGTAGTGGCAATAAATGGGTAGACGGATTGGACAATTTGAAAGCAGGTTCGTATAAGGTACGTGGCTTATTTGGCAACGACACTATACCATTTGATACTACGTTAATAGTGCGCAACGAAATATTTGATGTAAGTGTGGAAAGCATAGCCGATGCCACTGAAATAGGCGGCACTGGCAGTGTGAAACTAATTAGCAACTACAACAATATAAGTGCAAATTGTAGCTATACTCCAAATTCGAAAGAAGATGGAGAACTATATATTCATTCCTACAAAGACATCCCAGCTGGCACATATAAATGGACTATCACACACGATGTTTGCTCGATACCAATAGAATTTGAGATAAAAGCCCCCAAGGTTGAACTTGTCAATTCGTGGATTGAACACGATGTTGATAATAAGAAGATAACGGTGCATATGGAGGGAAAGAAAGATGATGACGGCCTTATAAGCAGCTATCAGTTCACTCTCGATGGAAAACCATTTGACGTAGAAACAACTATTACCAACCTTCAAGAGGGTAAAGAGTCTATATTACGTTTGGAATATAGTACTAAGAATGTCAAGCAAACGCCATTGGAACTATGCAAAATAAGCCATAAGGTTGATTTCTCTCCTAATGCTTTTGCCGACACTACATACAATGCTAAGCGCTGCCCAAGCCAGTCGGGGCATGTTACTCTAAAGGACGCGAGCGGTGGTGAATTGGCGATAGATAATAGTAATCAATACGAAAAAATAGAAAAAGAAGATCTGTATATTCCCAATAATCCCAATGATACAATAACTCACCATACTTTGCATTTCCGCAAGACAGAAACCATCAGCGCTAATTATGATTTTGGAGAAATAGAAAACATAACAGTGCACGATGTAAGCAATGTTGTTATAGCAGAGCCTAAGCAACCATATATCAGAATAGCTAAGTTGGATGTTACGTGCAAAGGCTCTGGCAATGGAGAACTATATATCGATGATGCTCAAAACGTGCGCGGAGCAGCGCAATATAGTTTAGATAAAAAGAATTGGTATTTGTCGTCAGATACAATAAAAGGACAAGTGCCTAAAACATATCATATATACACCCGCGATAGTGAGTGTACTTCAGATACAATTTTTTGTGATATAGAAATAAAAGAACCCACCGACACATTGCAAGTTTCAATAGCTGACAACGGCATCACCAATCCTACATGCGCTAATAACGATGGCAAAATAGTGTTGGAAGCATCTGGCGGTTGGGGTGACTATCTTGCTTACACGCGTAAGCTAACGGCTGAAGAGTATGAAAATGCTTTGGATACAACGGACACAGATAAAAAACTTCGTATAGAAGGTCTCAAATTTGGCAATCATACGATATACGTACACGATGGAGGTGGCTGTGTAGTGGCGGTGGAAGCTGATCTAAAACAATACGACTCTCCGCAAATAACCAATACAACCACAATTCCAGCCCGATGCTACGGCAGCGCCGATGGTGAGATTGTCATCAATGCTGTAACCGTAGATTGCTCTGTAGAGGATAAACCATTGTCGTTATTAATCGAAGGTCGCAGCGACACGTTGATTCTTACCAATCCTTATAAAACAACCATCAAAGACCTTTCGAAAGGAAGCTACAACCTGCGGTTGATAGATGTCAATGACTGTCCGTCGGTGCTATACAACGTCCCCATCTCCCAGCCCGAACCGCTCAAGGTGGAAGCGCGCCTGCTCGACGGTGGCCGCATACGATACAAAGGCGGCAACAAAGGCCGCATGGAGGTGAAAGTCTCGGGCGGCAATGTGGGTATAGATTCCGTTTTCTATAACAACAGTAATGTCTTGGTATCTATGGGTGTGCCCTACATAGTGGAAGGCATGAGTGCAGGACCTATAAGTATAACAGCCTCCGACCGTTACAACTGTCCGTGCAACGATACCACACTCACGTTCATCGAACCCGAAGAGCCAATCACGATAGAGGCGGAGTCGCAGGCGGCACTCTGCCATGCACAAACAGGCTCAGTGAAGGTGACGGCAACGGGCGGCTGGGGCGACCACAGAATACGCCTCGTGGGTGAGCGAGAAAGTCGCAATAGTGGCGACAAATCGGAGGTGACATTCCAAAGCCTATACGCAGGCGATTACGAAATAGAGGTAGAGGATAAATATGGCGCAACAGCCACTCAGAGCGTTCGCGTAGATGCGCCAGAGCCAATATCGCACGAACTAATCACTACGCCCGACAACTGCGACGGCAATGGCAGCGCCACTATAAAACTGTCTGGCGGTATGCCCGATTATACAACGATATTCGTGGTAGGCACAGACACTACAAAAATTGCGGGTAGCACCGTAAATATTGGCAACCTTGTAGGCGGTCGTGAATATACACTCACCACAAGGGATGCCAATGCGTGCGAGAGCGTGATAGCCTTCCCGCAGCCCGATAATCGTTTGACAGCTGAGATTAAGTATGCATATAATGCCAATGGCAGTGCAACCCTCACAGCAGAGGTGAAGGGCGGCATAGCACCATATATATACAAATGGCGCAACGTGAGCAGCGGCGAGGACCTCGGAACATCCCCGACACAGACTGTGACAAAGAGCGGACTCTATCGCCTCGAGATAGCTGATGCAAGTGGTTGCTCATATAAGACTATGCAGGACGTGCTGATGGCAGGCTCGATAGTGATGCGAGTGAAGTCGGTAACGCGCACTACAAATCCACTGAACAACGATGGCACAGCCACCATAATCTGCAAAGCTACGCAGGAGGTGAACCTGAGATTGTATCACCTCGAACCTGACACGTGGACAACTATTCAGAACGCTACCACCACGATAAACCTCGAAGGCTTGCAGTGGGGGCACTACTGCGTGGAGGGCGAGTTGGACAACGGCAATATGCAGACGGCTATGTTCGAAATTGCGCCATACGTAGAGATGAAAGTAATTAAGACAGCCGTGAAGCACGTCTCAGCACCCGGCAGAAACGATGCGAGCGTAGTGGTGGATTTCGATGGCGGCATAGCACCATACGTACTAAATAGTGCAACTTATCCGACTGGCCATATAGAACTCGAAAATCTTGCGGCTGGCAAAATAACATTATCGATAGTCGATAGCACAGGAAACATACTCACCAAAGACGTAGAGATACTTGAGCCAAAGCAGCCACTTGTAGTTACACCATCAAGAGTAGACTCCGCATCTTGCTTTAGCTATTCCGACGGTTCGGTGCAACTTACAGCAACAGGTGGCTGGTCTGGCTATCAGTTTGCAAATGGCAATGGTGATTATAGAAACAGCGCATATTTCGGCTCACTCAACGCTGGCGAACGCATCTTCAAGGTGGTGGATAAGTATGGCGTAGAGGACAGCGTGAAGGTGACTGTAAGCGAACCAGATATGCTGAGGGCTTCGGTGGCTGCCATCGACAGCGTATCGTGCAAGGGATTGAACGACGGCGCGGCGCGTTTCACGGTGACAGGCGGCACAGCACCATACCGCACCATATACGAGAAGGAGACGCTTGACGGCACTGACGTGGAGAATCTACTCTCAGGCTCATACGTGATGAAATTCACCGATAGCCACAATTGCAAGTCGCCCGACACCATAAGCATCTATATCCCCGAACCAGACCTTTTGGAACTTGCCAATGCCTATGTGACGCATACCACGTGCGAACTCGACAACGGAAAGATAGCTATAGAGGTGAAAGGCGGCTCGCTGCCGTACAGATATGAATGGAAGGAGAACGGAGCTACATACAGCGGTGCAAAGACTGTAAATATGGTCAGAAGCGAGGCTGAAAACCTGAAGCAGAACGCCAGCTACCTCATAGACATAACAGACTCTCACGGCTGCACGACCCAATATAAGAAGCAGATAGAGCATTCAGATAATCCGCGAGTGCTTGGCGTGGCAACAACCGATGTGCTCTGCTACGGATCGTCGGACGGTATAGCTGAGGTCGACTCGTCGCAAGTGAAGTGGGGCTATCCCAAGGTTAATTATCACCTCACTTGGCCACAAGGTCAGACGGGTGTGATGTCGGTAAATACGCTGCCTGCGGGTAGACACACGGTGCGAATCACCGACGACAACAATTGCACGACGACGAGAGAATTTACAGTAGGTACGCCCGAGCCGGTGAAGAATCACTTGGCGAGTGTGCGCGATGCGCTCTGCTATAGCTATAGCGATGGACGCATTGAGACGCATACCACGGGCGGTGTTGGCGATTATACGTATGTATGGAATACGGGCGAGACGACATCTTATGCCGATAGCCTCAAAGCAGGATTGTACACAATAGTAGTCACCGACAGCCACGAATGTATCGATTCGGCTACTTATGAAGTCGGCGAGCCAGAGGAACTGAAGGTCAACCTTGGCAACGACTTGTTGATTTGCCCGGGTAATATCCACGTGTTCGATGCAGGCGAGTATGCCACGTATTCATGGCGCAGCGTGGCATCGGGCGAAGAGATAGAGACAGAACGCTATTTGGCCACAGGCGACGAGGACGACTATGCCATCAAAGTCACCGACGAGATAGGCTGCATAGCCCGCGATACGGTGAATATCACCATTGGCGAGAATGCCCTCGAGGCCAATTTCCTCATGGCGTCCGATGCGGCGGTGAACGACACGATAATGCTTGTGGAACTATCGAATCTGCCTGTAGATAGCGTGCGTTGGGAGTATGAACCTCTTACTGTTGTCGATATTGATGATGCCGAGAGTTATATGCTCAACCTGTCGGCGGAGAACACAGGTCGCTACTACATAACTATGTGGGCCTACTCAGGCGGTTGCGAATCGTTCGAACAGAAGTTTATCGATATATACGAAGCTGTGGCAGACACCAGCAACTTCAAGATAGGTTACGACCCACTCATCAAGCAGGCAAAGGTCAGCCCGAACCCCAACGATGGCGAGTTTGACCTGATTATCGTGCTGCGCGAGACATACGACATCGACGTTACGGTTTACGATGTGAATAACGGCAGACAGGTGGAGCACGTTGTGTTGAAGGATTCCGATAGATACAACACGCGTCTCAACATCAAGCAATGGGGTAGCGGAATCTTTGTGCTGTCTATAGTGTCGGGTACTGAACGAAGAGCTATTAAGGTGTTGTGTGTTAGGTAAATTGAAAATTGAAAATGGAGAATTGAAAATTGAAAGTTGAAAGTTGAGAATTGAAAATATGAAACAAGAGGATAATAACATAGCGATATACCAAGACGATAATGGAGCACTTAATGTGTCGGTGCGTTTTGCAGAAGACGATGTATGGCTGACGCAGAAGCAATTAGCAGAGATATATGCCACAAGTCAGCAGAATATCAGTTTGCACATCGACAATATATACAAAGACGGCGAGCTTCCTCAGGAACGAACTCACAAGGATTTCTTGTTAGTTCAAAAAGAGGGCGCCAGAAGTGTAAAAAGGAATGTTGCTCATTATAATCTTGACATCGTAATCGCATTAGGTTATAGGGTCCAATCGCCTACGGCCACACGCTTTCGCAAATGGGCGACAGAGCGACTGCACGAATATATACAGAAGGGTTTTGCAATCAATGATGAACGACTCAAACAAGGCGGCAACAGGTACTTCAAGGAGTTGTTGCAACGCATAAGGGACATTCGTTCGTCGGAACGCAATTTCTACCAGCAGGTGACCGATATATATGCAACAAGTACAGACTACGACCCGCGAAGCAGCATGACGCGGGAGTTCTTTGCCACAGTGCAGAACAAACTACATTATGCTGTGCACGAACATACAGCGGCTGAACTGATTTACGAAAGAGTAGATCATGAAAAGCCGTATGTAGGCATGACAAATTTCAAGGGAAACTATGTTACCAAAGACGATGTAAAAATTGCGAAGAACTACCTCTCGGAGATTGAGCTTCAGCGATTGAACCTAATGGTATCTGGCTTCCTTGATTTCGCTGAATTGCAGGCGTTGGATGAACATCCAATGACGATGAAGGACTGGGTTGAGACATTGGACAACCAGATAGTTGCAAGTCGGCGTCAACTCCTTGAAGGAAATGGAAAAATCAGTCATGAGCAGGCAATGGATAAAGCGGAAAAGGAGTATGATGAATACAGAAAGTTGGAACTGAGCAGACTGAAAAGCGACTACGACCTGTTTATTGATGAGACGAAGAAACTGAAATAGTAAATTAGAGAACTTTGAACCGCTACCTCCACATATTATTCCTCTTGCTCCTGAGCATCACTATCTATGCTCAGCGAGCGCCTATCACCGTAACTACTATACTTACGCCGCCATATACCACATCGCTATCCACGATGGCGGAGAGTGGCAGCACACGGTTGATGGTGAATCTGCTTGTTAACGATGTGACAATCACGGAGATACCCGTCAAACTCCACATTAAGATGGAGAGCTCGGGCATCACCATCGAGAGCATACCTACACAGGCCGTTGCACCGATGTTTCTCGGTGGCGGTGAGGCGCGCGTGCTCACAGGTGACGACTTCGCGCAGTATCTCAACCTCAACAATCTCAACTTCAAAGGCTTCTCAAAAGAGGTATACATAAAAAATGGTCAACTGCCCGCCGGATTGTGGAAATTTTCGGTCAGCGTAAGGCATTTCTATACCAACAAAACCATCTCCAACATAGGCACGGTGACGGCTTGGATCACGAGCTACAAACCACCCGTTTTGACAACGCCCAAGGAGGGCGAAATAGCGCCGAGCAACGCCGCATTGCCACTAACATTCAGTTGGCAAGCGAGCAAGCACACAGGCGGTACGGCAGCCATAATGTACCGCTTCGAGATGTGGGAGCGGAGGGTTGAAGGCGTACCAGCACAAGCAGTGGCAGCAAGCGTTCCACCAATTTACACCACCGAGACAGCCGGATTGACAGCCACCGTGCTCCCCGCCACACTCGCCCTTGAACCTGGCATGAAATATTGCTGGCGCGTTACGGCGTACGACCCGTCGGGCATGGTGACGATAGAGAACAATGGCGAGTCGGAGGTTAGGACATTCCAATATTTCGAAAAATGTCCCGAAGTATGCGGATTGACGGTAGATATTAAGGATGACACTGGGTATGCCTCGTGGGAGGAGAACCGACAGCATCTTGGTGGCTACAACTTCGAGTTTTACGACGACGAAGGCACATGCCACAAGACACTGTGGGGCAGTTCGACAAAGACGGCTGGCATAGGCGGCGAATACGGCAAGACGTGGCACGTGAGAGTGCAAGGCCTCTGCCGAAGCGGCGTAGAAGGCCCATGGAGCGACTGGGTGGACTTCAAAATACCCGATGCGTTCAAACCGTTGAAGGATGAGAACGGCAACACGTACGAGTGCGGACGAGAAGTCCCTGAGCGCGTGATAACCAACTTCGAACTCATCGACAACATACAAAAAGGCGACACACTCGAAGACGAGCGCGGCACAACGAAATACATCGTTCATTCAGCAATAAAAAACGAAGACGGCAGTTTTCGCGGACTCTCGTACATGAAGTTGAGCATCTGGGGCGTGAAGGTGCTTGGCGAGTACAACAACATGAAGGTGAATACCGATGGTGTGATAATAGGCCGTTACGCATGGAAATCCGTGAAATCAGACCTGCTTGTTGCCGACCCCGAAGCCATTGAGAAATGGGCTGACGAACTCGCGCTCGAGATGGCTGGCGCTACCTACAACAACACCATCAAAGACACCATCGTCCTCGAATATTCACGCGGCATAGTACCATTCGAAACCATAGAGCGCGAAGGCGGTAAATATTATGCCGTAACAAGCGACGGACACAAGGAAGAAATCACCTCATTCATCAACGGCCAAAAACGCGTAATGGTGAAAGATGGCGACGGCCACGAACTCGTCATCGACAAAGATGGCAACGTGATGGGTGTGGAGGAGTATAAGAAGTGCGGGGGAAGCTCCAAACTCCTCAGCGAGCACAACGCCTATCGCGATAGTACGATGGCAACATCGGGCAATGTCAAGTTCAGCAAAGTCAAAGATGAAAATTACGGCTTTGATGAATGGCGAGGCGCAGAGTACGACAAAGACGTATACGACAACTTCAACGGCTACCGC
>SUWW01000008.1 GCA_015061285.1 Bacteroidales bacterium
TCTAGTTTTTGTTTCAAATCTAACATTCCTGTTATGCCTTTTCTTTTGATGTCTAAACTAAAGGATAACACAGATAATGCTGATTGATAGTATTTTATAGAGTGGGTTCGTTTGCTTACCTATTCTTCTCTATAAGTCTGACTGGGGTTTTATATTTTCCTATTTGTTCGGGCATAGACACTACCAACGTCCGAGCTAAAAGCAAGGCTCCTGCCTTGCGCAAAAATTACTGTATTACCTTTTCTATTTTTATGGTCATTGATGAACACCAAAACAAACATTAATAGACGACTTCTACTCTGCAATAAATGCCCAATGAATATCAACAACAATTCTATCTTTCACCAAGAGTTCTGGCGGTCCAAGGCGTTCATTGTTAATAATTGACCTAACAAATATTTCATCATTAACTCGATAGTACACGCGATTACTATCCAACAATAATATTTGACTGTCTCCTTCGTTTGTAACCAAGTCAATTTTATGTCCACTTATAGTGTTGTATAGGTACATAATGCCTGGACTATATATGCCATTATCTCTAAAACAATCATCTACGGTGTATCCTCGCAATCCGTAGTTGGGTGCTTCTGGGAATTCGTAGCGTTCTGTTGTAGAATACCAATCATTATTCCATAGCGACGCTCGTGTTTCTTCGCCAGCACTAACTTTATGTCCATTGGTTTCTTTATCTGAATAATAGGCATTGCCTACCAACCAAGTTCCGAATGCATTTATCGAAGATAATTGTCCTTGGACTGAAAATTCGCCCAATGAATTGGTAACGTAACTATAATAGGCAAATCGCTTGCTATTATACAGTGTATCTGGATTGCTATATACTATTTGGTTCTTGTCTATAATATATGCGCGTATTTGTCTATATGGGCATAATTCGCAATTGGAAAAATACTTATAAAATGAAGCATTGGGAATGAGACAATAATCGTTGTAATAGAAATACGAATCACCTCCACATTGTATTTTTGAGTTTGCGTTGGGTTCTATAATAGAATCAGTTAGAGTGATTAGGTTTTTGGCGATTAGTGTATTTTTATCTTCTGTAGAGATCACCTTATATAAAGCATTACCTACTAAATATACGCCATCACTATTGTAATCACCCTCAAATTTCATCTCCGAAAGGCAAATCCTTTGAGGAAAGGTAATTATAGAAATACTTTCCTTATCAAAAAGATGTTCTGGCAATTGATTATCACACCCTTTCTTCACAATTGTTATCACTCCGCAATTATAATTATTGGATATACCTAAAATCTGAAAATTGGTAGAGCAGATCTCTTGTACAAATTGCAGAGTATTAGATTCAAGTCTTAGTATTTGGGTAGAATCTCTCTTGTACGACTCTATTTCATCTGGTATCGGTCGTGCTTTTATAAAATAAATATGTTTCTGCGCACACACTATTTGCGTCAGCAGTAATAAGCAGATTATCAATATAGTATTCTTCATAAGTCAGTCTTTCTCTTTACAAATGCGTTCAACATAATTAAATGGCGGTTTATTAGTATTATTCTGATATACTTTCCATCGTTTTATAAATGTTCTTTTTACTGATTCTGATTTTTCTGTTGATATTTCTTCCTTTATCAGTTTTAAGTATCTTCCACCATTATAATACTTTATAGCATTTGCATCTTTTAGACTTCGTTTCAGTTGAGCGGGATTTGTAATCCCGCTCCATTGAGTACAAGCATTTGTAATGCGTTCATTCATATCTCATGACATAACTATCACGTCCAACAAGCCTTTTTGCCCTATATAGTCACGCGCAGAGCTATACAAATATTCTTCTGGTTGCTCAGTTATCTCCTGTCTTACTGGGTTCATGTGTATATAGTTTAGCTTCTGTTCATAGAAATTATATGTAGATATAGTCTCTATATAGCTACCATCTTGCCATAGTTTGAAGTTGGTAATTCTTCTGTCGTTAGCTGCCCGAAATGATAATCTGTCTATTAGCCATTCCTTGCGGCTTTCTAGTTGATTCTCTTGTATTGCTTTTACCAACTGCTTACTGGTATATTTCTTGAAATCGCGCAGAATGTCACTTATTGAATTGTCATCATTTATGCCGGCAATAAAATGTATATGATTAGACATTAGCACCCAAGCATATAGTTCTAAGCCTTTATTCTCCTGACAATAGCGAAGCGAATCTACCACTATACGCTTATAAATAGGTCGAGTGAAAAGGTCTATCCAATCAATCACGGTGGAAGTTGTAAAACATAGGTCTTTGGTAAAACTTAATACTGACATATCGCTTTAGTTTTTCGCATTATAAATGCTAATATTCTATGCGTTCGGATTTCAAATCCGAACGAACAGATTTATTTGGCTTTATATATTTTTTAGTAAGCACACAGACTTCACTGATTGAACTGATTTTCACAGATCTATTTATCTGTTATAATCCTTTATATCTGTGTATTCTGTGTTCTCAATTTTCAACTTTCAATTCTCAATTTTCAATTTTCAATCAGTACCAAATATAGAGTTTATACAAAACATTTGCTGCGCATCGTGTAAGCACATCCTAAGCCTCGCGTAAGCCCCTCGCCGTCATTTCGCCGCATAAATGCCATATAGTGCATCGTAGTGCGTTTTATCTAATCGTAGCGCGTACAAGTGCTTCTTTTGACGCTATTTGGCGTTTTATTGTGAGCTAAAGCGTTTTTTCGCATCTTTTGAAAAACCATCTGCGAAAATCTGATTTTTTTTTCTGTGTTTAGCAGTAGCGGAGCGAGACGTTACGACGAACAAGTTCTATTCATCCCAAACGAAAGTATCAAACCGCTCTTTTAGAAAGTTGATATAAAAATCGACAAGTTCATAACATGGCTTACAATACCACTCTGGATCAATATCTGGAATGTTTCTGATGATTTCTTGATGAACATCTCTTTCCCATGAGAAATTTGAGGGTAGTTTATCGTTCTTATAAACTGAGAAGTCTAAACTACCTCTATCTTGTTGAAATTGAATAACTATGCTATTATAGTTGTAATCGACTTCCATAATGCCATTGGGTAAACCTTCGTATACAAATATGAATTCTTCCCATAAAGGGAAAACCATATTTACTTGCTTTCTAATATACAAAGCACACTCTAACCTAGTTTTGAATTTTGTTACCATGATAATCTTCAATAAATCATTCGTTTATCATAGGTTTTGCACTGCCTAGTAAACACGAAAAACCATCTGCGAAAATCCGTTCTATCCGTGGTATCTGTGTTCTAATCTACCTCGCTTCAATTCACGCCAATTCCACAACCGTTATTCCTGCACCGCCCATCTCTACATGCGCATCGGCGGCGGAAACTACATAGGGTAGTGTATGCAGAAATTGGCGAATTTGCTGGCGTAGAATGCCATTGCCCTTGCCATGAAGAATATTTACGCGAGGTGCTTCGCATATTACAGCCTCGTCGATGAAAGCGGCTACTTGTTCTATGGCTTCGTCGGCACGCATACCACGTACGTCAATCTCGGGCTTGAACTCCAACTTCTTTTGGCGAACACTCTCGCCTATGTTCGATGCTACGTTTATGCTGATTTTCTGCGTCTTAGCAGCATTCTTGCTACGTCCTTTGCTTGAGGCTTTCAGGCGGTTGCGTTTTATGGTTGTGCGCAGATTTCCAATGGCCACAACAGCCTCTTTGTCGTTGAGCTCGATAATTTCGCCAAAGCGGTTTTCGTCGTTATCTATAATAACTATCGAACCAACTTCTATAGGAAGCTCTTTAGGCTTATTATCAGCGCTTTGCACTTGCTGATTTTCGCCCAGACGATTGCGTTTATGCTCTTCGCGTTGCTGCTGACGGCGGCGGATTTTCTCCATCTTACGCTCGATGGCGTCGTCGTTTTGGCTTTCGTCTTGCTTCTGCTTCTCCTTGTATGCATCGAATTCGGCGCGCACTTTGCGGGTGGCTTCGCGTTCGGCTTGCGACTCTTTTATGGTGCGAATGGTGCGCTCAATCTCTTTGTTGGCCTCTTGTAGCATGCGTGCAGCCTCTTGTTTGGCGTTGGCGATAATCTCGCGTCGCTCCTTCTTGATATTCTCGAGGCCGCTGCTATATTTTTCGAGCGTCTCGTCGAGGCGTTTTTCGGTGTCGTGGATGCGTTTGCGTTTTTGCTCCCAATAGTGTTGGTCGCGCACAATTTCGCGAAGATGCTTGTCGTAGTCGAAGTGCTCTGTACCAACAAATTGCTTGGCATCGTTGAGAATGTCGTCGGGCAAACCAATTTTCTTGGCTATCTCGAAGGCAAACGACGAACCAGCTTGTCCCATTTGCAGGCGGAAAAGTGGACGTATCTCCTTGGTGTCGAAGAGCATAGCGCCGTTTATCATGCCTTCGGTTTGTGTGGCTTGGTGCTTCAGGTTGGTGTAGTGCGTTGTAATTACGCCCCACGCGCCATCTTTATTCACTTTGTTGAGCACACTCTCGGCTATAGCGCCACCAAGCATAGGCTCAGTACCAGTACCAAACTCATCGATAAGTATTAACGTCTTGTTCGACGAATAGCGCACGAAATGCTTCATGTGCATCAAATGCGAACTATAAGTAGATAGGTCGTTGTCGATGCTTTGTTCGTCGCCTATATCTACGAATATATCATTGAAAATGCCACATTTCGACCCTTCGCTAACAGGAATAGGTATGCCCGTTTGTAACATAAATTGCAGTAGGCCAACTGTTTGCAAACATACCGATTTGCCGCCCGCGTTCGGACCCGAAATAACTACAATGCGTTGGTTGGGCGCTTCCATTTCGATGTTAAGCGGTACAATCTCTTTGCCTTGGCTCTTGAGTTGTGCTTCGAGTAGCGGGTGACGCGCGTCGCTCCAGTACATACCCTGACGATCTTCCACAACGGGCACAATGGCGTTTGTTTGTATGCCAAACATCGCTTTGGCGTGTATCATATCCATCGTGGCGGCGTAGCTTTCCATAGCTATAAGGTCGTCTAAGTATGGACGAATTTCGTTGGCTACACTTTTCAGAATAAGCTGAATTTCACGGCGTTCTTCATGGTTGAGCTCCACGCCGCGATTGTTGAGCGCGACAATTTCGGCAGGCTCAATATATACCGTTTGCCCCGAAGCCGATTGGTCTATCTCGATGCCCGAAATACGGCGTTTGTTGCCCGCCGCAATAGGAATCGACATGCGACCATCGCGCACGCTGACCGAGGCATCGGCATCGACAAAGCCATCGCGTTGAGCCTCCTTCAGAATCTTCTGCATACGGTGCGCTATGGTGGTCTTCAGTCGTTCTTTCTCTATACGTATGCCAAGCAAAGTGGGTGATGCAGAGTCTTTTATGTGGCCTTCGTGGTCGGTGATAGCACTTATGCGCTCTGCCAAAACGGGGTAGAGCTGAATGTCGCATACCATGCTCCAAAGCACGGGCAGACGTTCAGCGCGTTCTTCTATATATTTACGATAGCCCTTCACAGCGTCGAGCAGCAGCAACAGCCACCACAACTCTTCGGGCAGCATAGTTGTGCCTTCGATGCGAATGCGTTTGAGAGCTTCGCGTATGTCGCCCCACGAATCGGAAGGAAAACCACCATCCGTTCGCATCACGTTCAGCATTTCTGCAACGGGTGCGAGGGTGGCAGAAAGAGTTTCATAATTATTGTCGAATTGCATGGCTTGCACAAGTTCGCTGCCATGCTGACTGACACATTCTGCTTCGATGGCAGCGCGTATGCGGTCCATCTTCAGCTTGCTTTCAATATTTTCGGGGTAAAGCAATTATATATAAATATAAAATGTTGATTGATAGAAGTATAGCTGCTTTATTGCTGTTGCGCTGGCTGCTGAGTAGCTTGTGGTGCGCGACCATAAATTACGTGGTCTATTATGCGCATAAGCACCTCTTTCGACTGTAGACCCTGAACAGCTTGAGGCGTACCGCGTTTAGGAACAAAGAGTAACATAGGTATAGAACGAACACCAAACACAGCCGCCAATTCCTTCTCTTTGTCGACGTCAACTTTGTAGAAATCGATGCCTGGCTGCTCGTTCGATAGCTGTTCTACTATTGGCGAGAGCATCTTGCACGGTCCGCACCAGGTGGCGTAGAAATCTATCACACATGGGCGCGTGCTGCGATAATTCCACGCAAGTGAATCCACTCGATAATTCCAAATTTTAGTCAAGAAATCGTTGGTTGTGAGATACTTTACGTTGCCTTTAGTTGTTGCTGCTGGTTTGGTAGTTTGTTGTGCTACAGCGGCTTGCATTGCTATAATGCTTATGAGTATAAGTATGATCTTCTTCATGAGTAATTATCTTCTAACATTCAAATGTTTTCATTTCGTCATCGGTTAGAGGTCGCCCTAATTGGCGCGAAAGATTTATTGCTTCGCGTAGACGATAAACCTTCAAGTCGGAATTCTCCGTCATACGTCCATCTTTCATATCATCGCCAAAGCGATTATAGTCATTCTTATTTGTAACAGATATATTCGAAGTTGTATCTGCCGTTTTCTCTGCTATTATCATATCATAATCCTCCTGCGAAATACGTATTTATCAGTTTCAATGCACCATAAGTATCGATATACATATTCTGAGAATCAATGCATTGTGCGCCTATAGTCTCTTTATAATGTTCAATTAGGTTTGTCTTCGCTTTGAATTGTACATATCCTTCATTACCCACAAGCCAACTAAGTTTACACGCGATTGCAAATAAATGAGCCCCGACACCTTTATATTTCCCCTTTTGCCCAATATTATGAGGTGCAGCTTCAACAATGTCAATGTGAGTGTAATATTGATTGCGAATATGCTTCAAGGCAATCATTCCTTGGACTTCTTCATCATTAACAGTAAGTAGTTCATAAATGTCATACCCGTTCCTATGAGGGGCACTCCAATCGAACCTCCATCCTCGATGTTGTAATTCTGTTGCTTTGATTTTGTTTATGGTTTTTACAACAAGTCGATATTCTGTATCGCACAACTCATTTGTCTCTCGTTTTTCGAGACAATTAGTCAATGAATCTATCAAAATATCTATATCCATACATAACTCAAGCAGCGTAAATATACAAATTTTTATACACCAGAATCAGCTAAGATCCTTTTTGCAATGTTACGACTCAGTTTTCACTTTTCGTTGCGAAATATACACACCAACAATCGTAATGAGAGTGCCAACTACGGTTGCCAATGTCACTGGTTCGTCGATGAGCAACGATGATGCCACAATAGTTATCAGAGGTACGAAATAGACATACATAGTGGGGCGCACGGCTCCTATTTTACGTATGGCAAAGTTCCACCCTATGTAGCATAATAATGATGCTATTACGCTAAGAAATAGCAGGTTAAGTATTACGCTTGTGTCTGACAAAAGATGCCAATCGAACGAATTGCGCACAAAAAGCACTGGCAAAATAGTTATGAGGCCGTAACCGAAAACTTTTCGAGTTATAAATCGCGTATTGTATTCTTTAGCCAATTCTTGAAGTGCATTGCTATATACGGCCCATAGCGCAGCTGCCGTCAACGATAATATGTCGCCAATTGGCTGCATATTGAGCATAAAACTTCCATTGGTTATCACTATGTATATACCTAATAGAGCTATTATAGCGCCAGCGGTAGCCATTTTGCTTATGTGTTGCGAACGATTGATGGCATAGCTCAAGAAGAGCGTCAGCAAGGGTGCAATAGAGACAATGAGCGACACATTCGATGTATATGTGTAGCTAATGGCTATGTTTTCGGCTAAAAAGTAGAGCGAACCTCCCGTCAGACCTAAGACTATGAATGTTAATTCGTGTTTGAGCGAATTGGACCAAAGTTGTTTTTTCGCAACGAAAATCATAGCTATATACGCTATGCTAAATCGAAGGAAAAAGATAAACTCAGGCGACAATCCAGCATCGAGCAGCACTTTAGTCGATACGAACGTTGTGCCCCATATTACTACTATGAGTATGCACAGAATGTGTATCATTTAATACTTTTCTATTCTGCTTTTGGATCTTGGTTTCCTGTTGGCTGAGTTTGTTGAGGCTGCTGTGTAGGTTGAGTATACACAGGGCGGCGAGGCTTTTGGTTCAATCCGCGGAAAGTGAGCAAATAGTTAATGTCTGGCTTTTGGCCTCTGAAACGAATATATTGTTTCATAGGATCGTCTTCGCCACCATAGGCGAGGCAGAAGTTGCGGAAACGTGCCGATACTTCTTGATTAAATATGTCGCCAGACTCTTTCCAAGCTGCAAAGGCATCGCAGTCGAGTAGCGACGACCATACATATACATAATAACCTGCGGCATAACCACCATCGAAGATGTGCGAGAAATAGGTCGATTTGTAGCGCGGCAAAATCTCTTTGATGAGACCAATTTCGTCCATAGCTTTCTGCTCAAACTCTTCAACATTTGTTATGTTGTCGGCTGTAGTTAAGCTGTGCCAACGCAAGTCGAGTATAGCAGCCGCAAGGAGTTCGGTCATTGCAAAGCCTTGGTTGAATGTGGCCGATTCTACAAGTTTTGTGATAGTCTCATCGGGCATCACTTCGCCAGTTTTGTAGTGGCGTGCATAAGTACGTATGACTTCAGGTTCGAGAGCCCAGTGTTCTAGGAGTTGCGAAGGCATTTCAACAAAGTCGTATGGCACATTGCCCGCTGTGCGGCGATAGAATCCGCGAGTGAAGAGGCTGTGTAGTCCATGTCCGAATTCGTGAAACATAGTCTGAACATCGTCCCACGAGAGTAGTGCATCGTGGTCGGCTGTTGGGTGTGGAAAGTTGTATACGATGGTTGATTGGTCGAATGTGCGTGAACCGTCGAAATTTTCAAGCACAGAGCCAAACACAGAGTGCCAAGCACCTGAACTCTTGGTGGCACGGGTGAACCAATCGAAGTATACCAAGCCGAGATAGTCGCCGTTGGCTTCAAAGACTTCGTAAACGTCGCAATCGTTATCATCGTAGACTGGAATGTCGTCGGCTTTTTTGAGCGTGATGCCATATAGTTTATTTGCTACATTGAACATAGCATCGCGAACATTGCTGCGAACAAAGTATTCTGAAATAGTGGTCTCATCGATGCCATATTTTTGCTTACGAAGTTTCTCCGACCAATACCACCAATCGGCAGCTGTTATCTCAGTAGTACGATTATATCTATATGCAAATGTCTTAAGTTCAGACAGTTCGGCTTGCGCGCGTTTCAGTGCAGGTTGCCACAAAAGGTTCAAAAGCGAATCGGCAGCTTCGGGCGTTGCAGTCATGTTCTCTTCTATGGCATAGTGAGCATAAGTCTTATAGCCGAGAATTTGTGCTTTCTTGGCGCGAAGTTTTACTATCTCGAGAAGCACGTTTTTGTTGTCGTGTTCACCACCATTGTTGGCTATTTTACTATATGCTGTGTATATCTCGTTGCGAAGTTTAGCGTTGTCGGCATACATAAGGAAAGGAATGAAACTTGCCTTGTGCAGAGTGAATAGCCATTTGCCTTTTTTGCCAATTTTCTCAGCAGCTTCGGCAGCCGATTGTATAATGTCGTCGGGCAAACCTGCAAGGTCGCTAATAGTGTCGATAACAAGCGAATAGCTATTGTTGGTCTCAGCTATTTTGTTGTTGCCAAATGTGAGCGATAGGAGCGAGAGTTTTTGGTTTATCTCTCTAAGTTCTTTTTGTTTGGTAGCATCGAGAGTGGCGCCACTTCTAACAAAATCTTTGTAGTAGAGTTCTACCACGCGGCGTTGTGTACTGTCGAGGTTGGCCGATTCTCTGTTGTCGTAGACGTGTTTGATGCGAGCAAAGAGTTCGGCGTTCATATATACATCATCATTTGCGGCAGAGATAATAGGCATAATCTCTTCGGCAGCCTCGACGATGGAATCGGTCTTTTCGGCCTCCGTAAGATTGAAGAAGATGTTGCAAACTCTATCGAGGTGCTCGTTGCGGCGGTCGAAAGGAATTATGGTGTTTTCGAATGTTGGTTCGTTACGATTCGAAGTTATGAGTTGTATGGCTTGGTCGGCTTCGTTGATAGCATTTACGATGGCAGGCTTGAAGTGCGAAACGTATATTTCGTTGAATGGAGGCACATCGTGTTTAGTGTCGAACGAATGACTGTTGAGCGGATTGCTGTCGCTGCAGCCACAAACTAATGCTGTCATTGCGAGTAGTGTTATAGGTGATTTCATAATATTATGAGCTTGATTCGGTTTGTATATATGTATATATCAACTATTTGAGAAAGCGTTTGTCGATTTCTGTATATGCGTCAATACGGCGGTCGCGGAAGAATGGCCAAATGCGGCGAACATCGTCTGTATGCTGCATATCTACTTCTGTAACAGTCGATTCCTCTTCTGTCTTCGATGCGCGATAGAGAAATTCGCCCTGCTGACCTGCAATGAATGAACTTCCCCAAAATGTGATACCACCCGTCTGTCCCGAAGGATCTTTCTCGTAGCCAACGCGGTTGACTGCCACGAGCGGAAGTCCGTTTGCTACAGCATGACCACGTTGCACCGTAGTCCATGCCTCGCGCTGACGCTCTTGTTCTTCTTGTGTGTCCGACGATTCGTAGCCAATAGCTGTCGGATATATAAGAATTTCGGCTCCGCGCATAGCCATCAGTCGTGCACCTTCGGGATACCACTGATCCCAGCAAACCATCACGCCAAGACGTCCTACGCTGGTGTCGATAGGCTCAAAACCTATGTCGCCCGGTGTGAAGTAAAATTTCTCGTAATATGCTGGATCGTCGGGAATATGCATCTTGCGATACTTACCTGCAATCGAGCCATCGGCTTCGAAAACAACGGCTGTGTTGTGATAAAGCCCAGCAGCACGGCGTTCGAAGAGCGAAGTAACGAGCACCACACCATTCTCTTTAGCTACCGACGAGTAGAAATCGGTCACCTCGCCCGGGATAGCCACGGCGAGGTTGAAGTTCTTCACATCTTCCGTTTGACAAAAATATGGAGTGTCGTGAAGCTCTTGAAGCACAACGAGTTTAGCTCCTTGCTCTGCCACTTTGGCTATTTCGCGGGCAATGCGTTTGCGGTTGTCGGCTATGTTTTCGCTAATCTTTAGCTGTATGGTGCCTATTTTCATACGTATATAATATGCTTATTATTAACTATTTATATAGAAAAGTACTGCATCGTAGCACAGTGTATCGAGCCACCTTGCACGAGCAGCGGCATGGCATTCACCGAAATAATCTCGCGGTCGGGGAATTCGCGGCGGAACACGTCGAGGGCATCTTTGTCCTTAGGCGTGTTGGTGCTTGGGAATATTATTCCGTTGTTTATGTATAGGAAATTGGCATACGTAACGGGCAAAATTGCCGTGCGGTTCTCAGCCTCGAAGAAGCATTTAGCCATGCCGAAGTGGGGCAGAGGTATCAGTCTGTAAGGCTCACCATCTTTATTGCGAAACTCGCGAAGTTCCTCTTCCATAGCTTTGAGTTCTGGATAGTTAGGATCTTTTTCGTAGTCGCATTTTACGTACAAAATGGTGTTGTTGGGCGCAAAACGAGCCAAGGTGTCGATGTGTCCATCGGTGTCGTCGCCCATCAAGCCGCCATGGTCGAGCCACAGAACGTGTTCGGCGCCGAGGGTTTCGTGTAGCATATCTTCGGCTTCGGCTTTGCTTTGAAAATCGTTACGGCCACGCGAGAGTAGGCAGCGTGTGGTGGTCATAATAGTACCATTGCCATCGCTCTCGATGCTTCCGCCTTCGAGTATCGTATTTAGGTGATTTTCATAATAATAGCCCAAGTCGAGCAGTGCCGAACCGAACGTAGCGGCATTGATTGCATTGTCGCGTTCGGCAGCAAATTTTCCTCCCCAACCATTGAATTTGAAGTCGAGCAGTTTTGTGCGACCATCTTCGCGCACGGTGATGAATGAATGGTCGCGCGCCCAAGTGTCGTCGATGGGTGTATCTACGAAGGTTATGTTCTCTATGTTGGCTTTTGTGCCTTCGAGTGCTCTGAGCACTTCGTGTCTGTCGCGCGACACTATCATTAGTTGTTGGCGAAGCGATATTACTTCGGCCAATTGTTTATATACTTCGGTAACTTCTCTCAATATTGGAGCCCAATCTGTGTCGGCGTTTGGCCATGTTATTTGAATGAGTTGTTGATTTTCCCATTCAGCTGGCATAACTCTCATATCTATAGTAAATGATTATGTCCGTGTTAGTTACGATTATTTAGCGCATTCATTTCTTCGTTCGCTGCTTCAATGCCAAGTTTGGCAGCTTCCATGAAGTAGAGTTTTGCTTGTAGGCGTATGTCGTCGCTCTGTTCGAGGTTGTGGGCGTAGAACATACCCAAGAAATAGAACGCCAACCCGCATTTTTGATTTGCGGCTTCGGCTATGAGGTGCAAGCCTTTTTCGGTGTCTTCTATCGGACCGAAGCCATACAACATCATATATCCAACTATGGCTTTGGCTTGTACGTTGCCTTGTTGCGACAAGATGCTATAGTATCGGTATGCTTTACGACGGTTGGGTTTTACGCCAATGCCATACGCATACATATTTGCAAGGTTTTGCATGGCATTGAAATCGCCTTCTTCGGCAATTTGCTCATATTCAGGAGAATATTCGATGCCATCGTTTTTTAGTTGCGTAGCAACTTCGTTGTTGTTGTCTTCAAATAGAGGTTGCGCGTTTTCCGATGCAGCTGCAATGCTTTCTGTGTTTACATTGTTAGCCTCATTGTGGCCATGCGAACAAGCTACGATGCATAATGCTAACGTAGCTATACTTAGAATGCTTATGTATGATTTCACTATCGATTAGTCTTTGTTACAGATATTGCATTTGCGACGTCCTAATGTTTCGGCTTCCGATTTTGTTATTTGCTTAATCTCGGCGCTGCAGTCGTTGAGCGCACGGCATTTATCGGTGCGATGATAGGTTTGCGAATTCGGATCGGTGCATACGTATACATTAGCCTCTATTTGATCTTCAGCATAATTGATGCTTGCGCAAATAGTAAGTAGCAGTAGTAATGAGAATATATACTTCATGTCGTTCTGTGATATTCGGTTTGCAAAAATATTACATTTATTTTCCTAAGTCTCAATTTAGTCGTGCGAAAGTTATTAATACTTCGTTATGCATTTTTTCTCTCCCTTTTCAGGTTCTTTTCTATACATGTTTTTAGAAAATAGCAACATTAATCCACCATCCTTATATTCTAATATTCATAGATTTGCATGAAATCTACATATTTTATATGTATACGCTTAATTATAAGTAAATCAACTAATTGTAATACGAAATTGATGAAAAGAATAAAGATGCTCATGCTTGCTGCTATTGTAGGCATGGCTGTGAATGCGGTTAACGAGCCGCATAAGACTACCATTTTTATGATAGGCGACTCCACTATGGCCAACAAAAAACTCGATGGTGGAAGTCAAGAACGCGGTTGGGGCGAGATGCTTCCTGGGTTCTTCACCGAAGATGTTGTTGTAGATAATCATGCTCAGAACGGACGATCTTCGAAAAGCTTTATCGATGAGGGACTGTGGGATGTTGTGTACGAAAAAATGCAACCTGGCGACTACCTCATAATTCAATTTGGTCATAACGACGAGAAGGCCGACGAAAAGCGTCATACCGATCCTGGCACTACCTATGATGCTAACCTTCGTAGATTCATTGCTGGTGCTCGTGCCAAAGGGGCTACTCCTATTATTTGCAATTCTATAGTACGTCGCAATTTTGGCGTGAATCCCAATGCTGTGGCTGCCGACGATAAGCGTGGTGAAGATAAAAATGAGGTGCTCGAAGGCGACTCTCTCATCGAAACTCATGGCGAATATATCAATGCTGCGCGTAAAGTGGCTGAAGCAGAGGGTGTTGTGTTTATAGATATGAATCGTTTGACGCGTGACTATATCAACGCTCTTGGAAATGTGAAGAGTCGCGAGTTGTTTGTTTGGGCCGAACCCAACACAGTGGCTGCATATCCCAAAGGACGTAAAGACAATACGCATCTCAATGTGCATGGCGGAAGGGTAGTGGCAAGCATGGCGGCTCGTGAGTTGCAGCAAAAAGTGCCTGCATTAGCACCCTACATACGTTTCTACGATATTGTGGTGGCTCAAGATGGCACGGGCGATTTCTTCACCATTCAAGAAGCTATCAATGCTGTGCCCGACTATAGCAAAAATCGCAGAACCACAATTATGATTCGCGGTGGTGTATACAAAGAAAAGGTCATTGTGCCCGAAAGCAAGCTAAATCTCTCTATTGTTGGTCAAAGTGGTGCTACCATAACTTATGACGACTATGCAAGTCGTAAAAACAAATTTGGTGATGAGTGCAGCACTTCAGGATCTGCAAGTTTTTATGTATATGCCGACAATTTCTATTGCGAGAATCTCACGTTCGAAAACACTGCCGGACGTGTGGGACAAGCTGTCGCATGCTTCGTAAGTTCCAATGGCGCTCACTTTGTTCGCTGTAAGTTTCTTGGTAATCAAGATACTCTCTATACCTATGGCGATAGCGATTGCCAGAAATATGAAGATTGCTACATAGAAGGCACTGTAGATTTCATCTTTGGCAAGGCAACGTGCTATTTCAAAAACTGTGAAATACGCAGTCTCGCCGCTGGATATGTATGTGCTCCCGCAACACCCGAGAATCGTAAATATGGATATGTATTCGACAATTGCCGACTTACTGCGGCCGAAGGTGTCAACAATGTCTATCTTGCGCGTCCGTGGCGCCCATACGCTCAAGCCGTATTTATCAATTGCGAAATGGACGATCATATCAAGCCTGAAGGCTGGAACAATTGGGGAAAGCAGAGCAACGAGAAAACAGCATTCTTTGCAGAATTCAACACTCGTGGAAAGGGGGCTAATGCTAAAGCTCGTGCCAAGTGGTCTCACCAACTCGAAAATGCCGATAGATATTCAGAAAAACTTGTGCTGACGATTGAAAATTGACCAATTCAGCCGCAAAACTCTCTGCTATGAAATCCATAACACAAATACGCACCGAGTTGCTTTCGATGGTCGATAGTAATTATGCTAAGTTCAATAGCCAATTGCTTCCTACCGTCGATAGCCTCAAAGTGATTGGCGTTCGCACTCCGCTACTTCGTCAATATGCCAAACAACTCGTCAAGAGTGGAAATGTAGATGAGTTTTTGCTCGATCTGCCGCATCAATTGTTCGAAGAGAATCAGTTGCATGCATTCATCATCTCCGAAATCAAAAGTTATGATGATTGCCTTGCAGCAGTTGAAAAGTTTTTGCCTTTCGTGGATAATTGGGCTACTTGCGATCAGCTTATCCCACGATGCTTTGCACGCAACAAAGATTCTCTTTTATGCGCAATTGAGCGTTGGCTATGTAGCAATCATGAATATACAGTGAGGTTTGGCATAGGTATGCTTATGCGACATTTTCTCGATGCCGATTTCGATGAGCGCTACAATGCTCTCGTAGCATCTATTAGTCGTGATGAATATTATATAAAAATGATGCAAGCTTGGTATTTTGCCACGGCTCTTGCAAAGCAATACGATGCTACTTTACCCATTTTGCAAAGCAAGCAGCTCTCCATTTGGGTTCATAATAAAACTATTCAGAAAGCTATAGAGAGCTATCGTGTTTCCGACGAGCAGAAAGCATTTTTACGCTCGTTGAAGCGTGTGTAAGTGGTTTGTGTAAATATTTATACTCATGATATGAATAAGATTCTTTTTCTCATTGCTGCGTCTATAATGATGTTTCAAAATGCTTTGGCTCAGAGCGACTCAAACAAAGCTCCAGAACTTGAGTATGTTATGGAACTAAAAGTTACTTGCGATGCCGCTTTCTCGTGCGGCAAAACCTCGCGCGGCGAACGTGTGGTTATCCCCATCACAGGCGGCACATTCGAAGGTCCGCAAATAAAAGGCGAGGTGCTTAGTGGTGGCGCCGATTATCAATATGTTGATGCCGAGCACGGATGCAACGAGGTGGAAGCCATCTATTGCATTCGCACCGACGATGGCGTGAATATACATATTCGCAACTGCGGCTTGATTGTTACGGGTAAAGATGCCGATGGCAATCCGCAGTTCTACTTTCGCACGGCGCCCAAATTCGAAGCCCCTTATGATAGCAAATACAACTTCCTCAATAACGCCATCTTCGTTTGTACTCCTGGCTTCGGGCAAGGATACATATCGCTAAAAATTTGGAAGGTGAATTGAGTAAAATATAATCCTTTATAAACTGAACTTTTTTATGCAAAAACTATTAATCGTTGTTAGAAACATACTTCTAACGATTTTTATTTCGATTCTTGTTGCTAAACAATTCTTATCCCCTCTATTTCCTGGTGCTGGCCTTTTTATGGTGCTAAGTGGAGGTCTACTTGCAATGCTTTATTTCGCCCTGGGTTTCCGCTTGTTTTTGGGAAATAGCTA
This sequence comes from Bacteroidales bacterium, assembly GCA_015061285.1. Classification (GTDB taxonomy): domain Bacteria; phylum Bacteroidota; class Bacteroidia; order Bacteroidales; family Marinilabiliaceae; genus W3P20-009. The sequence continues at coordinate 16,464 of SUWW01000008.1, forward strand.
CAACGAGTTTCTCTCGAAACCAATAGCAATAGTAGCCTTCGTCTTGCAATTCGCTATTTCGTTGGCTATTGTTGGTGCTCTGTTTAAGTCTATGTGTTTCCCTGGCGCCAACATCTCGTTAACTGCGGCTTGCGTCATTTTGCTCATTAGCACTGTAATGCTGTTTTTGCCTAAGTTTAATATAGTAAGTACAAAATCAGCTAAGATTCATGCCGTAGTGAGCCTTATGTTTTGCATATATATGCTCTATATGTATTCTACTCCTCGCATGAATATGTTGAACACGTTCAGAATGGTTGGTCAAGAGTATGAAAATATAAATACTCAAACATCATCGCTCGATAAGCATAGCTACTCTATTTGTGCGCGTTGTGTTTCTGCCAACGATGTCTCTATCGTGTATGAAGTATCGGTCGTAATGCCACAAGAAGAGATTGATTATATGTATGATAGAGTATTGGCGCCCGATGACAAATTGGATGTCTATTTCACTAATATGTCTTCTATCGATTATGTTTTGAATGATTCCGACCTATATAAAGAGATTTCGTCTGAGCGCTATATGTTGCCTTATGAGAATAGCGATACTATGCGGTTGGAAATAGATATGAAAACTTGGAAGTTCAAATTGGAACCAAAATAGTTTTCGCCACTATAATTATAATGTGGTAGTTTTTCCGTCTATATATATTCAAACCATAAGTTGCTTTTGTTGTCTTCATATTCTGCCATAATTAGGTATAGAATGTGAGCTCTTTATTCAGAATGCTGCATTTGGAATAACGACATGCCAATAGTTTATCAGCAGTAGACTACATGGCACTTTTGCGCCCGCAAATCGAAACGATTGTCAGACTATTTTGAATATATAAAAATGGAAAAGTACAGATTGCTTTTTATTGCGGTGGCATGCATATTACCACTCGTTTTAGCCTTTGGTTTGGGATTTATCAATAAAGCTATTCGCTTCAACAAGCGACATCGCATCGTAACTATTGATCACATAGTGTTTCCCGATGAAACAGGATTGGAACATGACGAAGAGGAAGAGAGTGAAATGCAAGATGAGTACGAAGAACAGTTGAATTTATCGTTTGTAGAAAGTGTATACCAAAAATACTGCTAAGTTCCTTTCGCGCTATGCCGCGTACATACTTGCAGCAGGTAGCTCTTCTGCAAGATGCGAAAGAACTGTTTATAGAATGGCCAAAGCATTTGGCGTGCAGGTAGAAATGACAATTCTTCCACGCAGTGTGATGATGACCGTGTGGGATAGCTCCCACGAAAAATCGATGGCAATGAATGAGAAATTGCCAACTACACCGCTCAATTTTCATCTAATATCGCTTTTCAGTCAGCTTTCGTGGAAGGTGCGCGATATGCATATTAGTGTCGATGAGGCGCAAGTAGAACTTGAAAATATTCTCTCGCAGCCTCGGTTGAATGCCTATTTGGTGACATTGCTTACTGGCTTGGGGAATGCTTCGTTCTGTCGTCTGTTTGGCGGCGATTGGGTGGCTATGTTTCTGGTTTTTGTAGCCACAATTAATGGCTTTGCTCTAAAGAATATTCTTCATCAACGTTGGTCGTGGGATATTCGTTTGGCTACACTTGTTGCTGCTTGCACCTCTTCGGTAATTGCTTCGGCTGCATTTGTGTTCGGCGTGACCGATACGCCCGACATTGCTCTGGGCACAAGCGTACTCTATCTCATACCTGGCATACCATACATCAATTCGGTCAGTGACCTTATAAGCGGCCATTTTTTGTGTAGTCTTAGCCGTTTCATACATGCTTGCATTTTGACGGCTTGCCTTGGCATCGGTCTCGCTTTGGGCATACTCATAATGAATGTTCAGTATTTCTAATCGTCTGTAATATAGTGTGATAGAAGTTATGTTTATAGATATACTAAGTGATGGACTCTTTGCGGCTGTTGCAGCCATAGGCTTCGGTTCGATAAGTAATGTGCCGAAGAGCGCGTTCAAAGGATGTGCGCTTTTAGCAGCGTTGGGACATGCCACCCGATATGCGTTGATGCATGTTGCTCAGTGGAATATTATGCCTGCTGCCTTTGTTGCTGCTGTTGCCATTGGTTTGCTTGCTCCTAAGGCCAGCAGATATTGGAATACGCCTGTTGAGGCTCTTGCTTTTCCTGCTTTGCTGCCTATGATTCCTGGTATGTATGCTTATCGTGCCGTTGAGGGCTTATTGCTCTGCTTGACAAGCAAAACAGAACCCGATTTCAATCATGCATTCTACCTTTTGAACAACAATGGTATGATTTGCGTAATAATAGTTATGTTGATGGTTATTGGTGTGACCATACCTATTCAAGTGGCGCACAGAAACATTAAGAATTGATGCATTGAAGTTTGTATATGTGATAAGTAAAATGGATACGAGACAATTATATGTTTTTTTGAAGGCTGCCGAAACTCTGAATTTTGCCGAAGCTGCACGTCAGTTGTATATGACTCAAAGCACTTTTACGCAGCATGTCAAGCAGTTGGAAGACGAACTTGGCGTTGTGCTCTTCGATCGCAATAGCCACAATGTAAACCTCACAGAGTCGGGTGAGCACCTTGTTACGCTCGCCCGAAAAGCGGTGACCAATGTCGAAGAGTGTATTGCCGAAATGAAAGATCTCTCCAAAATGAAGACTGGCATTTTGCATATTGGCGTGACGCACTCTTTTTCGCTTATGACTACAAGGGTGATTACCGAATTTTGCCGGCTCTATCCTGGCATCAACATCAATCTTACATATAAGCGTATGGAGGAGTTGCTTGCTATGCTTCAGCGCCACGATTTAGATTGCGTTTTGTCCTACATGCCTCTAAATAAGCCTCGACAGATTGAGTCGGAAGTGTTGTTCAACGATCGACTTGGTGTGGTGATGCGCCGGGATAATTCGTTGTCGCATAACAAAATACTCACTCTCGAGCAGATAAAGAATTATAGTTTTGTGCTCCCTGCCAAAGGCCTTCAAGCTCGCAATGTGCTCGATAGCATTCTCTCGTCAAAAGATGTGAATCTGAACACGCGCATCGAGATGAATATCGCCACTCCTATTCTGCGCCTTGTGCGCGACAGCAAGATGCTATCTATTCTCTCTTGCACTTCTGTTTGTACGTTCCCCGAACTATGTGTGGTTCCGCTTGCCGAGGAAAACAGCGAAATGATTGGCTGTTTTCACACTCTAAAGGGTGCCTACCGCAAGCAATCGCTACAAGAATTGCTACGTCTGCTCAAAGAGTATATCTCCCTTCATAAAATTGATTTGTAGTAAAAAATATCAGTTCATGCAAAAAAGAAGGCAAGCACAAACTATTGCGCTTGCCTCCAATTTTATTAGTAGTATAATGATTTGTTATTTTATCACTTCGAGCTTTCCGTTTCTGATTACCATGCCTCTGTAGCCATTTCTTACACGTTTGCCGCTTAGGTCGTATGTACCTTCACTTCTCTTTATGTTTTTCTTCTCACTAACTACAGTGCCTACTGGTGTTACTATACTACCATCCGACTCATAGCTAATTGTTGTCGAATTTTCATAAATAGCTTTCCATGTTCCATCTACCCAATCACTGAATATTTCTAATACAGTTCTTTGTTTTCCATTTTCATCATACGTATATGTGTACTCATTTTTCCATTCTGCCTCTATTCCGCTATTTGGAATATAATAGTATACATTCGTCATAGACGTTTGCCTTCCATTTTCGTCGTAGGTATAATCATGCTCTTCCTTGTCGTTCAGTCTCCATTCATTCTTTTCAGAATCCCATCCGAAATAAAAAAGTTCAAGAGTATGCGTCAAGTTTCCATTCTCATCGTACGTATTCGTGATGTCGATTATGCCATCTTGCTTCCATTCGCCATCTTTCCATGAGTACCGCTTTGCTGCCCCTGAGGTCTTTTGCCCCTTTTCATTGTATGTATATTCGTACTCCTCTTTCTCGTAGGCTTGCTCAAAATCGTCATCATATTTGAGTACAACCTCTTGTGTTAGTAATCCATTTTCGTTGTACGAATATGAGTTCTCAGTCTTGTTGCCTTCTTCCAATTGACCACTTTCGTCATCTATGTAGTGGTCAATTACTACGTCTAAAATCTTACGTCCATTCTCGTCGTAGCTTGTACTAAGCTCTTCTTTGCTGCCAAATTCCCAAATGTTGCTCTCTGCATTCCACTCATACTCCATCACCGTCTCTCTAATCTGTCTTCCATCCACATCATACTCATACGTATAAACGTACTTTTCATCTAAAGTTTTTTCTCCCGTCTCAGAGTTGAAAGAATAACTCAATGTCTCTTTCTTGGTGATTACGTCGTCTTGCTGAGCGAAGCCAATTGTGCAAAATGGCAACATCATTGCAGCTACAATGGCAGCTTTTCCTGTTCTTGTCATGTTAGTTTGAAAATTGTTATGTATTAATGTAAGTATCTCTTATCTCTGTCTATCTCGGTGCAAAATTAACATTATCTATTGTTTGTACGTTCCCCGAACTATGTGTGGTTCCGCTTGCCGAGGAAAACAGCGAAATGATTGGCTGTTTTCACACTCTAAAGGGTGCCTACCGCAAGCAATCGCTTCAAGAATTGCTTCGACTTCTCAAAGAGTATATCTCCCTTCATAATATTGATGTATAGCCATTGTCAATCGCCAAAAACCATCTTCAAATTGCTTACGATGTCGTTGGAGAGTTGCAACATGCTGTCGGATTTGCTGTCGATCATAAAGTTGAACTGACCATCGTCGTTGCTGCGTTTGCCCACTTTTAGGCGTGCTCGTATGTATGCGCCAATAAATTCGAGATATGGGTTATGGGTTGATGTGAGAAACATTGCCATATCATATTCACGAGTGATATAGTTACGCAAATTCTCGTTGCGAATTTTGAAGAAGAATGAGAAATCTTTCTTGGTTATGTATTCGCAGCCGTTGTAGCTTATGAGGGTCTCTTTAGTAGCGTTTGGCTCGTAGAAACAGACGAATGATAGTTCCGCTTTGGGGCATATCGATTTCATCTTCTGTTTCAAATTGTTTATAGCCGCAGTTGTCTCTTTCTCGGCAACGTCGGCTATAATAAGTATTTTCGATATGTCGGTCAGTTTTCTATTTGGCAAAGTGCAAGGTCTAACACGTTTTTTGTTGTTTATGTTATGACCAATGAGAGTGCGGAGTTTTTGTAGGAACATAGGCTTTTATTGTATCATTTTTTCGATGTCGTCTTCTGAAATAATCTTAGTGCCAAGTTTTTGCGCTTTTTCGAGCTTTGCGGGTCCCATGTTATCGCCAGCCACAAGATAGTTGGTTTTCGACGTTACACCGCTAAGCATCTTGCCGCCGTGGCTCTCTATCAATGCTTTGAGCTCGTCGCGGCTATGGCGTGCAAATGTACCACTAATTACAAATGTAAAGCCCTCGAGCGAGGAGCCTGCTTTTTCTACAACTTTCTGTTCCATCTGCAAACCAATGTGGCGCAGACGTTCAATCTCGGCAACGTTATCGGGCTCGGCAAAATAGCTCACAACACTCTTGGCTATGGCATCGCCAATGTCGTTTACTGCTATAAGTTGCTCATACGTAGCCGCTTTCAATAGGTCTATTGATGGAAATGCATTTGCCAACGCCTTAGCCATAGTCTCGCCTACGAAGCGAATGCCTATTGCATAGAGTACGCGTGCGTATGGCACTTCGAGCGATTTCTGTATGCCAGCAACCAAGTTTTCTGCCGATTTCTGCGCAAAGCCTGGCAGTGTAAGTATTCGGTCGATAGTTAACGCATACAAATCTGAGAATGTATTTACAAACTCTTTCTTCACAAGCAATTCGCACGTTTCGTCGCCTATAGAGTCGATATTCATGGCACGGCGCGAGATGAAATGTGCCAATCGTCCTATTTTCTGCGGCAGACAGCCGAGCGAATTTGGGCAATAGTGTGCCGCCTCACCTTCAACGCGTACGAGCGGTGTGCCGCATACGGGGCATGTGGTTGGAAACGCAATGGGTTGCGCACCTTCGGGGCGTTTGTCGAGGTCGACGCCAACTATTTTTGGTATTATCTCGCCACCCTTCTCCACAACCACGGTGTCGCCTTCGTGAATGTCGAGCGCGGCAATAATATCGGCATTGTGGAGCGATGCGCGACGTACAACAGTTCCTGCCAACTGCGCTGGTTCCATATTGGCTACAGGCGTGATGGTACCCGTGCGGCCAACTTGATATGTGATGCTAAGCAAACGGCTGTGTGCCTGCTCTGCTTTGAATTTATACGATATTGCCCAGCGCGGCGATTTGGCTGTTAAGCCGAGCTCGTTTTGTATATGTAAGTCGTTTACTTTGAATACTATACCATCAATATCGTAGGGTAGCGAGTCGCGTTTCTCGGCCCAATAATCAACAAATTCGTAAATATCGTCGAGCGAATGGCACAGACGATAATTAGGCGATATGTTGAAGCCCCACGCCTTAGCGCGTTCGAGCGATTCGGCATGTGTGGCGAAGTTTACGTCGTCTGTAAGTACGTAATATAGAATGCATTCGAGTGGTCGTAGTGCCGCTTGACTGCTATTTTGAAGTTTTAGCGAACCTGAAGCCGCGTTGCGTGGGTTGGCAAAGGTCGATTCGCCAATCTCTTCGCGTTGGCGGTTGAGCGCATCGAAGCCAGCACGCGGCATAATTACCTCGCCACGCATCTCGAGGTGGGCAGGGTAGTCGCCCGTGAGTTGTAGCGGAATGGTATGTATGGTGCGAGCGTTGCGTGTGACGTTGTCGCCTACTACGCCATTGCCACGCGTGGAGGCCATCACCAATTTGCCATCTTCGTAAATAAGACTTATAGAGACGCCGTCGAATTTCAACTCGCACGTAATATCCACCGCATGACCAACTTCGCGCACAATGCGGTTGTAGAAATCGCTAATCTCACCGCGGTTGTAGGTGTTGCCAAGCGAAAGCATCGGTCGTTGATGCTCCACTTGTTCAAACTGCATACTTAGGTCGCTACCCACGCGCTGAGTAGGGCTGTTGGGGTCGTAGAATTCGGGATGCGCCGCCTCAAGATCTTGCAAGTGATGCATCTTTTGGTCGAACTCCATATCGCTAATAATAGGCGCATTGAGCACATAATAGTTATGATTCTGCTTATGCAGAAACTCACGCAATTCCAGAATTTCCTGTTCTACAGTCATTTGAGTTGTATGTTGTTATGTTCAAAGCTGAAAGTTCTACGCTTTCGGCTCAAAGCACCAAAGTTAAACTATTTAGCAGAACGCAGATAGCGCAGATTTATATGGATTGTTATTGTTGGAGTTGTTACCTAATCGCGCATGAAACAAGTTCTTCGCCAGACTCTACTACGAAAACTTTTTCCCAATCATCTGAATGTGCAATAATAGTTTCTCTATTTTGGTAAAGTTTAACATAATCATCATATCCTTTCTTGGAGAGAAAGTCGGCTTCTGTTCTAATTTCTTTTGACCAAATGTTCCAAATTCGTTTTTTTGTCCAAATAAGTTTTCTGCTTTTTTTATCAAAGGCGAATAGCGTGGTACAGCCTTCTTGTTCGAACTTTGAATAATCATCACTAGATGGCTTAGGGTATGCTAACACAATAAGTGTTTCTTCAAAATCAATAGCAGATTGAAATCTATAAGGCAATAGATATTCAATGCCATCGACTTCCAAAATAAATAGAACGTCCTTGTCAAGAAACGACTTCTTTTCTCGAAATTTTATACTCTTCATCGCTAATCCTTTTCTAACAACTTAACAGGCCTTTTATACTTTTCTATCTCTTTGGGCGTTGGCTGCCAATCGAGGACACTGACAGTTTTAGTCTTGCCTTCTGTCATTTTCACCAATACGGAGTCTCCCTCGTGAAGAGATTCGAATATCTGACGATGTCTTGTACTTTTTATTTTTACGTAGTTGGTCTCAATCTTATTGCCAATTTTCAATTTCACGTAATAGAACGTTCCTTTGCGATAGCTTCGCCCCAAATATTCTTCTCGCGTCTCCTTCGACTTTACATTGGCAATAGTTACATACGTATATTCATCTTGTAGATGATTGTCCTTTTCTCCGTCTGTTGTTGTTTGCCAATTGACAACGCGATTGAGTTGTGGTATTTCATCAGAAACTTGAGCTATCACCGTGTCACCAACGTTTACAACTTGATATATCTGCTTGAATTCTTTGCTATATGTCTTGAACATATATGTGCGCACATGTTTTTCATCAATTCCTACTTCGAGATATGCACCCACATGCCCATCTTCGTATTTATCATATACAATAGCCTTACGATTGTGTGAATTGAGCAATTTTTCCGTTTCAAACTCTTTGCTACAATTGCTGTAATCCTTTATTGCTTCGTATGTAGCATAATTGGCAATATCATTTCCGTCGGGCTGCCAACATAGCACGCGGTTTATCTCAGGCAAAGAATCTGCAACTTGAAGAATTACCGCATCACCAACATGCAACCTCTTATACACTTTGGTGTAGTTACGGTCGGTTTCATAGAATTCGTGCGTGGTGGTATGTTCGGCATCGATGCCAACTTTCACCAAATGACGGTAATATTCATCGTCTGTTTTCTCATACACATAGCCGACTTGCTTGTGTGAGTGTCGCAGCATAGAATCTCTCACCACAGCAGAATACTGCTCGTACGATGGTTTTCCTTGCAACTTGCCGTTTACGTAGTGTTGTGGAACTTTATGGCGTTCAATTTTTTCGTGGGAGGGGAATAGGTCTTTTTCACTTATGTGTCCACGATTTGATACTCGCACTATAATAGAGTCTCCAACTTTGGCCTTGTTAAATGTTTTACTACTAACAGCAAAAGATGCAACTAAAGAATCGTTTATAATTACATGAATCTTATCGGGAATAGCGCGCCCACTCTTGGTGTTTCCCGACCTGTCTTTGTATTGAATATATCCGATTCTTAAGGTTTTCCCTTTCTTTTCGAAATATGTAGACAATACAAATGTTGGAATAATAACCAAACAGATATCGGCAAGTATAATCAACGCAACATGACGTAACTTCGTTGGCTTATCATAACACAATGGAAACCATAACTCCCCTAAAAGTAGTATAAGCCAAAATGAGAGAAAACCATTTATATATGGAATTGTATTAGGCCATATTGCATTGATATATTGAGAAGTAACAATCGCTACTATCAATAATGCAAGGATAAATCTAACTATTCTCTTCTTCATCTTTTATGGCTTCCGATTTGCCGAATTTCAAATCCGCTCGAACCAAGACTTAGTCTGCTGACGCCGAATGGGGGAGACGTTCGATACTATTTCGTCCAGATCTCCCAGGCGCGAATGGCTTGTAGGTGGAGCATCTCAAGGCCATTTTTAGTGGCAGCACCATGTTCGGCTGCCAAGCGGAGAAACTTGGTTGTTTCGGGATTGTACACCAGGTCGAAAGCCAAATGCTCTGGAGTGAAGAGTTCGTAGGGTAGTGGCGGACAAGTGTCGAGGTTGGGACTCATGCCAAGTGGGGTAGTGTTTACCACTACTTTGTATTCGTTCATCGTCTGGCTATCTATCTGGTCGTATGATAGTTGGCCCTCTTTGGGCGAGCGCGACACGAATACATATTCAATATTGAGTTTTTTCAGCATGGCGCAAACAGCCTTTGAAGCACCGCCAGTGCCAAGAATAAGAGCCTTTTTGTGTTGTGGTTTTATGAACGGGCGGATTGATTCGTAAAATCCGTAAATATCAGAATTGTATCCTTTTAGCTTGGTTGTGCCATTCTCGCGAATGATTTTTACAACATTCACCGCACCAACGTTAGCAGCCTCTTCGTCGAGTTCGTCGAGGAGCGGCATAATCTGCTGTTTGTATGGAATGGTTACGTTGAAGCCGCGCATATCAGCATCGGCAATCAATTCGTGCACTTTGTCGACAGTCTCCATAGGATAGAGACGATATTGAGCATCGATTTTTTCGCGCGCAAATTTCTCTGTAAAGAATTTTTCAGAGAACGAATGTCCAAGAGGGAAGCCTATTAATCCGTATTTATTCATAATTTGATGTTGAATCGGTCCATTATTTCTATTATGTCGTCACGCGAGGTGAGGAATTGTATAGTAGGCTCAGCCAAACCAATTTGAAACACACTTGGTGCGTTTTGAGCTATTTGGGCAAGCATAGTCAAGCCATCTTTTCTCTTGCGATCGTTTTTTTTACCTATTCCTTCAAGATAATTAGCGAATCCGATTAAGAATTTTATCGAGTCAATCTCTTCGTAGTCGGAGCATAACGATTTCTGATTGTCGGTTATGTATTGCGCCAACGAGATAGCACACATTGCTTCCGATTGTCGATCTTTGGGAGGTAAGGCTTGGTCGGACATGCTGCGGAAGTATACAATCCAAGCACTCACCATCTCGTGGTCGATATCTATAGCTTTGTTGGCATATCGACGGGCAGTGGCGAATCGTCCTTGTCGTAGGTTGCAAAATGCTATAGAGTATAGCACAAAAGCATCGTCGGGGTCGAGTTTTAATATTGCTTTGAACAGATTCATAGCCTCGGCGAATTTCTCTTGGCTCATATATACATCGCTAAGTAGATACATACCAGTGATGTTCGACGGATCTTTTTCGATGCAAAGATTTGCAAATCGTTCTGCGAAATCGAAATTGCCAAGCCCCTGCCAGCAATCGCCAATGAGAGCATACACGTCTGGCGCTACGTCGTCGTCGCATAGCGATATGTATTCGGTGTAGCTATTTATGGCCTCCAATCTGTCGCCAAGTGTTTTCTGCACGTTGCCTATGTTGAAATATGCTTCGGCATAAGTTGGCGTAATGCTTATAACCATTTGGAGGGCATTCAAAGCCTCCTCGTATTCAGATTTTACTGTATATACAAGCCCTAAGTTGAACCAAGCGCTGTCGAAAAAAGGATCTATGTCGAGCAACTTCTTATACGTTTCGATGCTTTCGTCGAGCATATTTAGGTTGCTTTGCGCATAGGCTATGTTGAATAGGCATTCGTCTGTGTTAGGCTCTAATCTGTTATATGCCTTGAGGTATACGAGAGCCTCTTCGTATAGATTCTCTTCATTTAGCCGTTCACCAATGTCGAAAAGTACATAGGTATCGGCAGAATCTTTGTAGTCGGTAACTATTTGTAGGCATTTCTCGAAGTAGAACAGAGCTTTTTCTCTATCGCCCAACGAAAAAAGAAACCACCCCTTTTGCTCGTTAAACTCTTCGTTGTTGGCTAATGTTACTTCCAATTCATCGAGAAGTAGTTTGGCTTCGTCGAGGCGAGTCTCCTGACCAATGATGGCAGAAGCTTTGAGCAACTTCAGTTCGCTAAAAGTGGGGTAGAGCTTCATTCCGTAGTCTACAACACGTTCGGCTTTTTCATATTGAGCAGTATCGAGCATGGCGCGCGCCAAATCTTCCACTTTGCTGGAGTCGATAAACGGCTGAGCCCCGAGGTCAATGTCGTGTAGTAGGTCTTCTACGGCTCGTGTTATTTCATCATCAGAATAGTTACGCATTCTATTGTTTGAAAATTTCGCGAAGATAGTGCTATTAAACGCTAAAAGGATTTCAGAAAATCATTTAGCCACAATTCTGTCTCCATACAATTTTTGTTCGGCAAGTTTGGCGTTATAGTCTGTTGGGTGAGTGCAGAAATCGGGCGTGTTGTAGCTCATCATCAGTCTACAATAGAACACCGAAGGGTCGTCTTGTGGTAATAGAAAAGGTTTCGATGCGTTGCCTTCTTCGTCTATATGTGTTATGTATGCTCTTGTGTATAAGCCATCTAAGCGTCGCGAAGTGAATACAAGCCAACGAGAGTTGCTACTCCAATTGTGAAAGGCTTCAGTGTTGTCGGAATTGGCAGCAGTGAGTGGGCGTGAAGTGCCTGTTTGCGTGTCGTATACATACAAATCTGCCTCGCGATGCCAGATGGAGAATTGTCCGTAGTCTATCAATGTATATACAATGAATCGCCCATCGTATGAAGGACGCGGCCACGCAATGCTTTTTCCCTCAGCGCGCGCATTGATGAGTGTGTCGACATCGTTGCCTATTGTGCCTGTCGCAGCATCGAAACTGACGCGGCATAGGTTGTATTTTATGTCCTTATACTCTTGTGGTACGGGGTGTGGCTGCGATGTGCAGTAGTAGAGCGTCTTGCCATCGGGCGAGAAGGCTGGAAATGTCTCATAATCAGTAGTGTGAAGGCACGATGGGCGAATGAGGCTATCTGTTTCGGTGTCGAAAATAGATATGTCAGAGCTCGTGTCGAAAACCTCAATGCGTTCATCGCCTTTCATGTGAAAGGATTGTAGTGTATTATTCTGAGAATATGCTATATAGCGTCCGTCGGGGTGCCAATATGTATATACACAGCCAAGCGAATCGGGCGCCGACTTCATGTTGTAAGCGGTCATTTTGCCATCTTTTCTGATTATTGTAGCACCATTCGGGCCACGGAAATGCATACTCGACTGGCTTGGATTGGCTCTGTTGGCTGTGTGACAGTTGATGCAAATGCCAACCGATTGAGTGCTTTCAAATATCGTTTTTTGGTCGAAATTGGAGAGATCGCGTTCGTAGATACCCATACGGCCATACACCTCATAACCCGGCGCTATAAGTCTGTATGTCAGACCATAATCGATGGAATCTTTACTTATAGTTATGCTGAACGGCTTGTACGTAGTCCATTGACCATTTTTGCGACCATTTACAGTCACTTTGATGTCGCTACCAATGTTTGCAGCCAACAATTTGTGCCATTCGTCAATGTCGAAGTTTGTGGTGTTGCTTCGCGACCGCAATCTCATCGATTGACCATTGTTCGAGTCAATCGTTATATCGATAGCGTCAGCATTGCCAACTGAGAAGTTGAGAGGGGCTATGGTGGCTGGCACAGTTACGTATTTGTAGTCGGGAAATATTGTCGGAAGTTCGTTGCTCGTTGTGGCATCGTGAACTTCTGGAGCTGAGCAACCTACCAAGGTTGAGATAATAATAGTTACGAATAGTGATTTTTTCATTGAATTAGTTTGTCATAAACAATATTTCAAAAATAATTATGAATTATGAGTTGCGAATTGATGTTTGTCAATTTTACTCAATATTCGTTTTCTGATGCTTCTGACTGCGGGTTTGTAAAGGTCTATTTCCATGGCTTCTAATGTGCAAATAAATTCGTTCATTAGTTCAGGATAGAGTGTGCACATTCGATATGCCAATTTTATGCAAAGCGATTGAATACCAGGGAACTCTGTAGCGCTTGTTGCATGTGTGAGACAGAAGTCGAGAAAATCGCTACGTAGATTATCTCGCGTAATATTCAAGCGTTCGATGATGTTGAGCGACAACCGACGAACGGCAGAGTTTTCGGCATTTATAGCGAGGTCGATTAGTTCGTTGAGTGCTGGTTGAAGTTCCAACAACTCCACATTGCTGGCTTTTGTAAGACACCAAAGAGCGTTGCGCGCCACACGATAGTCATCGTTGTAGATGAACTGTTTAGTAAACGTAGCGAAATTGCTCGATGCGCGCACATCGTTGCATACGTTTTGTGCGTCTCGTTCGTTTTTTACTGCTCTTAGTATGTCGCTCGTAATCATTGTTATATGACTAATCTTCAATTAGTTCTATGTGGTAGCTGACAGGTCTAAAACCATCGTTGCAACTAATCATAGCGCTCATTGGATTCTTCATCCAACCGTCGTAGAAATTGCCTTTGCCGCGAGCCAACGACTCCACAAATGGGCGCATCGAATACCATGCAGCATTGCACATGCCATTTGGTTTTACGCCGTCGGAGGAAATCCATTCTTGACCAATTTGCACTTCGCATGCGTGCTCGATAGGGTTTTCATATTGTGCCATCAAGTCAGGATATTCCGTTCGTCGAATGGCCGTTATACGTACTTTACTCATATCAATTGTTTTCTCATTTTTATACATACAAATGTCTCGCCCACAATCTTTTGCAAATCGTTGATAGTGTAGCCCAAGGTTTCGTAGAAATGCACTTTGTTGTCGCGGCTTTCCACAATTGCACTTTTGAACCCAAGTTCGCGCGCCCATTGTTCTGCCTCGCTTACCACGCGCGTGCCAATTCCTTGCCGACGATATTCGGGCAGCACTACCACGCGACCAATGCAAACCTGCTCATCATCAAGTGCATAGAGTCGGCACGTGGCTATCGGTAGATAATCGTCAACCACAACAATGTATTTAGTTTGTGGCGTGTCGTGCTCGTCGAATTCAGCTTGGAGCGGTATCTTGTGTTTGCGCGCCATGGCTTGTATGCGTACATAGTACGCACCTGCTTGTTCGGCAAGTGTGGTGGCTCTAATAATCTCCATTTGCGCTATTTCAACTTTTTACCATCAGAAAAGGCATTACCAACGACTTTGCCGAGTTGTATGTACGTATGGTTTATTGGATTATATGTGATTAAATTCATTTTCTCGATGTCGGGATTGCCATCTGCAGAGAGCAGTTTTTCATCGCAAAGAATATTAACTATTTCGGCCACGAGGTAATAACCAGTTTCCGATTCGTCAATTTTCTGTTTTACACGACATTCGAGAGTCATAGGAAAGTTGGTGAATATAGGCGCATTCACATTTGGCGCTTTCTCGACGTTCCACCCAGTTTTTGGCATTTTATCGGCACTATTTCTACCGCTTACAATGCCAACAAAATCGGCAGCAATCATAGTGTCGGTTGTGGCAAAAGCTACAGTGAAATCATCGTTTCCTTTGAGATTGTCGGTTGTAGCATGCGAACCAAGCGATATCATAATCTCGTGCATATCCCATTGTCCGCCCCAAGCAGCATTCATGGCGTTAGCTTTACCATTTTTATCATACGTACCTATTATTAATACAGGTTGTGGAAGAATCCACGGTTTAGAGCCAAAACTTTTCATAATCAATTATTTAGTAGTTGTTCAATTTTCAATTTTCAATTTTCTTTACCACCCTTGCAGGATTCCCCACGGCTATAGAATTTGAAGGAATATTCTTCACAACCACCGAGCCTGCGCCAATAGTGACATTGTCGCCAATGGTTACGCCAGGCAAGATGGTAACACTGCCGCCAATCCACACGTTGTTGCCTATGCATACAGGTTTGGCCCATTCTTGACGTGTGTTGCGCGCTACGGGGTCGGTGCTGTGGCATGCTGTATATATACTTACGTTGGGACCAATGAAACAGTCGTCGCCAATGGTTACAGGAGCTTCATCGAGTACGGTGAAATTGAAGTTTGCAAAGAATCGTTTGCCAACGCTTATATGCTTGCCATAGTCGCAGAAAAATGGCTGTAAAATAATAGCCTTATCGTCTGCCATGTTGCCGATAAGATTCTTTAGAATTGCGAATCGCGATTGAGTGTCCGACGGTAGTAATGCATTGTATTTATGTATAATATCCTTTGTTGCGTTTAGTTCACGAATCAATTCACTATCGAGAGCGTAATATATTTCGCCAGAAAGCATTTTTTCTTTTTCGGTCTTCATAGTTATACAACTCAATTGTTGACTTTGGCTCAAACATACGAAAAAATAGAGCTAATAATATTCGGAACGACTACTGTTTGCCGATGTAAAACGAAAAATACTGATTGCAAAGTGTAGTTTTAGGGATAAAAATGATGTTAATATCCACATAAACTGTCGTACAACTATTGTTTTTACAAATAGCTTAGCTATATTCGCAGAAAAATACACCGATTACTAAGGATACACAGTTATGAAAAGCATAAGAATAACTACAATATTGACATCGTGGTTCCTTGCTTTAGCAATGGTGTCATTGTTAGTCGGTTGTAGCGACGAAATTCCGACTGTAGCTCCTGTAACAGATTTCGATTTGCAAGTCACACAAGATGGTAAAGCTCTGAAAATCACTAAATATAAAGGTTCTGCCAAACATTTAATCATTCCAGATTCTATAGAAGGATTGCCTGTTGTGGCAATTGGAACTTTTTACAACATAGGCAACTTCGATGGACTATACGGAGCCAATTATAAGGCTCGACAAAGGCTCGAAAGTGTTGTTATTCCTGAAGGTGTTAGGCTTATTGGTGCTAACGTTTTTGATCATTGCACAAACTTAGCATCGGTGACTTTGCCCAATAGCCTTCAAGTGATAATGCCACGAGCATTCTATGAATGCACAAATTTAACCACTATAAAACTTCCCAATTCTATCGTAGCATTAGGCGAGGAAGTGTTTACAGCTTCTGGCTTGACAACTATTACCATACCTAAAGCAATGAAGTTTGTAGGACGACATTCGTTTGCTTCGTGCGATAAATTGAAAGAGGTTAATATAGAAGATGATTGGTCGCCTCACTTGATTGTGTATGGCGAACTTAGCGAAGGTCTCGACTTTACTCAGGTCTTTATGGGTGATGTAATAAGAGATTCTCGTGACATTCGCGAAATGCTCAGAACTCGCAAGTTCAGTCAAGTGGAACAAGGTGATAGTGCAGTATTCAAAGATTTTCTTATATCGGTTAATTTTTAGATAGTTAATTAGTTAGTTACAAGGGGGAATAATAACTATGGGGACGCAATGTCGTGAGACGTTCGTCCTTTTTTTGTGTCGTTATAATAGTGTTTTGCGAAAGTATGATGTATGTATAATTAGGTGATTATTAGTAAAAAACACCGATGAAAAGCATTCTTGTTCTTCGCATCGGTGATTTTTAGCTATTGTTTTAGTTTTTTTATCTCTTGAAGTCTGTTACACTATCGTCAGTAGAGTATGTAAGACCTTGCGCATTTTGAATTTTTACATTGTCGAAAATTATGTTTTTAGCATAGTGCATTTCAGCTCCGCGTTTGCACACAAATAGACTATTTTTCATTATCAGATTTGTGAGAGGCATTTCTGGCAATCCATTAATCCAAATAGCGCGAGCTGCGCCTTGGCAAACAATGTCGGATATGTATAGATTGCGGAAGCATGGAGTTTCTTCTGTTACGGTAGGTACGGCATCATAGCTCGAAGTTACATTGCCGCCGCGTCCATCGACGGTTTTGTTTGCATAGTAGAGGTCGAATGTGAAAGCATCGCCAGCAATGTTAATCATGTAAATATGGTCGATGTATATATTCTCTACAACGCCGCCACGACCACGAGTAGACTTCATACGCAGTCCTGTGTCGGTGCCATTGAATATGCAATTGTGTATCCATATATTATTAGCACCACTCGACATTTCGCTGCCAATGACGAATCCACCGTGTCCGTGAAGTACCGTGCAGCCTTCGATTACAACGTTCTGGTAAGGCTTCTTCCAACTACGACCTTCAGCATTTTTGCCAGATTTAATGCATATAGCGTCATCACCTACATCGAATGTGCAGTCTTTGATAATGGCGCGGTTGCACGCTTCGAGGTCAAGCCCATCGCCATTTTGAGCGAACCAAGGGTTACGTACATTCACTCGTTCCATAGTGAAATCTTCGCACATCAGCGGATGTGTGTTCCATGCAGGCGAGTTTGAAAGCGTTATGTCTTGCAATAGAATGCGCTGACAACGAGTGAATTCCAATAGTACAGGGCGCAGCGATGTGCGTCGCATATCTGGTTGTGAAGGCTTGCCCGCAAGATGGTCTTCTTTGGCGTTGGGATACCATACGTTTTTGTATTCTATGCCATTGCCTTGTGTCAACTCTTTCCACTGTTGCTCGGTGAATTTTCCTCTCTTCGATGGTCTCCAATGCTGTCCTTGACCATCAAATGCGCCATTGCCTGTGATAGATATGTCGTGCTTTTCGTATGCCCAAAGAGGCGACATCTTGCGAGTAGATTTGTTTCCCTCGTATGTAGTTTCTATATCGGGGTATGCATCAAAATCGGCAGTGAAAAGTACTAATGCACCGGTCTCGACATGAAGGTCACAATTACTTTCAAATTGAATCGGTCCCGTCAGCCATATGCCAGCGGGCACATCCAAATGACCTCCGCCTCGCTGGGCTAAATCTTTCATAGCGGCAGCAAAAGCTTCGGTGCATAAAGAACTTCCGTCGCCTACTGCCCCGTAATGCGTAATGTTTACACGAGTTTCAGGAATTGTAGGACGCGACACTTGAGGCATGTCAAACGGACATTTGTCTTCTGCGTTGATGGATAACGTTGCAAAGAGTATACATATTGGTGCAAGTAGTAGTTTTTTCATCTTATTTGTCATTTGTATCGATTACATATTTTCAATGGCGAATGTATATATGCATCTCAATACAAAATGTTCAAATTTTTTGCTTTTATGTATAAAAAATGCCTTACAGATGCCGACTTCAGCATATTTACAACTCTTGTGGAGGTGGAAGAGCTGCTAATGCATCTTTGGCCGAAGATATATTTTCGTTTCGTATATCTTTTATAACTACACCATCACGCAACACAATGTTTCGACTACTATAAGTAGCCAAATCGGGGTTGTGGGTAACGAATATTATCGTGCGTCCCATATTATGAAGTTCTTGAAACAGAACTAAAATTTCGAAAGAAGTGCGCGTGTCGAGGTTTCCTGTGGCTTCGTCGGCAAGAATTATTACAGGGTCGTTGATCAGTGCGCGAGCAATGGCCACACGTTGTTGCTGACCGCCAGACATTTGATTGCTTTTATGCTCTAAGCGGTCGCCAAGGCCAACGGCTTCAAGAGCTTTTATTGCTTTGGCACGTCGCTCTGCTGCTGTTATTTTGGCGTTGTACATGAGTGGAAGTTCTACGTTGTCGATGGCTGTTGTTTTGGCCAAAAGGTTGTAGTTCTGAAACACGAAGCCAATTTTGTGGTTGCGCAGTTCGGCAAGTTCGTTTTTCGACATTCCTCCAACCGAAGTGCCATCGAGCAGATACTCTCCTGATGTTGGTTTGTCGAGACAACCAAGAGTGTTGAGCAATGTCGATTTGCCTGAGCCCGACGTACCCATTATGGTGACAAATTCTCCTGCTTCTATGCTAAAACTCACACCGCGAAGGGCTCGCACGGTTTCACCTCCGACGATAAACTCACGCTTAATGTCCTTTAGTTCTATTATTGCTGACATATTTTTCCTTTTTAGCGCCTTGTAACTATTTCTTCTTGTTGTTCCCAGGGTGTTTAGGGGCAAACGGACTGCTAAGTCCAGCCGATTGTGCAGCTGCCTCTGGTGTCATATCTTTTTGTCCAACTACAACTAAGTCGTTGTCTGTTAGACCACTAACTACTTCATAATTAACGCTATTAGATACTCCTAATGTTATAGCGCGCTCTGTCAGTTCTTTGGGCGAAGTAAACACCCAAACCGATTTTTGATTTATGCGTGATGAATCTAATTTGTTGAGTTTTAGGTCTTCTATTGTTTCCGTATATGTAGAAGGATTAAACCTAAGAGCTTTTGAACTGATAGTAAGCACATTGTTTTTTTCAAGAGTATATATAGTTATGTTGGCAGTCAACCCAGGTTTGAGCTTGAGGTCGGGATTCTCTGCACTTATAACTACTTCATACGTAACAACATTCGATGTTGTAGTAGGTTCAAGACGAACTTGTTGTACCGAACCTTCAAACACATCGTTAGGATAAGCGTCGACGGTAAATTCTACGCGCTGACCTTCAACAACTTCGCCAATGTCGGCCTCGTCGATGTCGGCTATAACACGCATTTTAGTGAGGTCTTCTGCAATTGTGAAGAGTGTAGGAGTATTCATGCCAGCATTCACCGTTTGCCCCTCTTCTACGGCTTTCGATAGTACAACACCATCGATAGGAGAGTAGATAGTAGCATAATTGAGGTTAGTGCGGGCTTTGGTGAGTTCGTTTTTGCTTACGTCGAGCGCATTTTTAGCAGTTTCATACGTATGCAAAGCGGTGTCGTAATCTTCATCAGATATGAGTCCCTTTTGGTGTAGTTCCTCCACGCGCTTGAAGTTTTTCTCTTGATAGTCGAAATCGCTTTGTGCCGATGCTACGTTGCTCTGTTTTGAGCGATATTCAATGAGTAGGTTCGATTTGTCGAGTTCGGCTATAAGTTGCCCTTTTTTTACTATCGAATTGTAGTCGGCGTAGAGGTGCTCCACAATACCCGATACTTGAGTGCCGACTTCAACCTCCGAAATAGGTTCTACGGTGCCAGTAGCGGTCACGGTGTTTGAAATGTTGCCTTGCGATATTTTGATGGTTTCCCATGCGGCAATGGTTTTTTCGTGGCAAGCTGTTGTTGCAATGACAGCCACGCTTAATGCTATTATTGTATTTATCAGTTTCATTGTGCCTATATTATTGTTTATTAATATGTTGTCTCTGTTTATAATGATATTTCTTCGCCTGCATAGAAGCCGAGAAGCAAACGATAGAGCATGGCGTTGTATTTAGCTTGATTTACTTCAATTTCAGCGTCAAGCATGTTGTCTTTTTCTTCGAGAAGGTCAATCGAAGATGCTTGGCCTATTTCGTATTTCTGATTCACCAAATCGAATGTTGTCTTTTCAGATTTGAGTTTTACAAGCGCTGCCGTATATTTTTGTTGTGAACTCACTGCATTCAAATAGTATGTTTCAATGGTTTGCATAAGCGCTTGCTTGGCACTGCTATAACTTATTTGGCTCTCGTTGATGCCTATTTCAGCTTTACGAACAGCTGTTTTTGTCTCTCTTCGGCTGTAGATGGGCACTGTTAAGCCAAGTGATATGCTCTCGCCGAAGTTTGTCTTCAATTGATTGCCCACGCCAACGGAGTTGTGACTTGTGCTCACCGAAGCGTTCAAACTTAGTGAAGGGCGATAGCCAGCACGAGCAATATCTTTCTGTAGCTCTGCTTGCTTTATTGATAGTTGTGCGCGCTGAATTTCGGGTAAAGACGAAAGAGCATGTTGATATGTTTCTATTTTATCTGGTATAGAAGCCATTACGTCGAAGTCGTGTATAATGGTGTCTGGCGTAAAGTTGTATGCAATATCAAGTTGCAAGAGTAGTTTTAGTTGCAATACGCTCGATTCGTAGGCTGTTTGGTAGCTCACCAAATTGGCCGAGTCGGAGGCTAAGGCAGCTTGCATCTCTATTACGTCCGATTCGGCACACTTGCCTACACGGTGCTCTTCTTCACGTTGTCGTAGTAGTTCACGGTCGGTGGCTATGGCCGATTTGCCAGTATGTATGCTTTGAGCAGCATATAGAATATTTACGAAAGCCTCCGTAATAGAGAGCGCCATGTCGTTCTCTGTTTGGGCAAGATTGAGTTTGTCGATGTCGGCATTCAGTTGTGCCAATTTCCTGTTCATACGTAGTTTCCCACCTTCGTATAACACCATCGACGATGATAGGTTGTAGCTCCCCGATACGATAGTTTTATCTTCTTGCTCGCTCCAAGGTGAGTTCTGCACTGCGCCATTGGCTCCAAATGTGAGATTGGGGTGGGAGGCTGCTTTGGCTAAGGCAATATCTTCTTCAGCCTCTTCTATTAGCAGACGACTCTTGCGAATGTCTAAGTTTTCTTTTTGGGCGTATTCAATGCAATCTTGCAAACGCCATTTTTCTGGAAGTGCTGAGGTGTTAGTGGCTTGAGCTGCAGCGCTAAGGCTTGCACAAATCAATGTGCAACTGCTTATAAAAATCCTTCTCATCTTCTCGTCTGTTTTGTCTTTTTGCTATTTATGACGGCAAAACTATCGCACTCCGAGAATGTGCGGCTTTCTATATATACCAAGTCGACTTTTGTGCCGACCAAAAATAAAATACGCTAATTCGCGACGATGAACGCCCTTTTTTTTACGATGAAAATGGTTATGAATTTGGCTTTGAACAGAGTAGAGTGTAGAGGGTAAAAGAGTAGTGTAGTATGTAGAGCTGTCATGTTATTGTGGCCTCATTTGTTGGTATTTGTTGGATTTGAAATCCTCCTATACCTGATGAGTAACTACAGAATACACAAAACGTTTTTCGCGATTTTGGGGCATTTCGTAGTTAATAGAAAAAACAAAAACCGCCTGCATACTTATTCGTAATGCAAGCGGTAACTTTAGTTTTTATTGTAAGAATGCTTATTTCAGAGCAGCAAGTGCTTTTTTGATGCGTTCTACTGCGGTACGTAGTTTATCTTCCGACGCTGCGTATGAAAGACGTATGTAGCCTTCCAGACCAAACGCAGAACCTGCAACAGTTGCCACATGGCCCTCGGTGAGCAGATACATAGCCAAGTCCATAGAGTTGGCTATCACTTTATCGCCGAATTTCTTGCCAAGATATGCCGAGACGTTAGGGAATACGTAGAATGCTCCAGGAGGTGTTGAAGTCTTCAAACCAGGAATTTCGGCAAGTAGTTGGAGTACTAAATCGCGGCGTTTGTGGAATTCCGCAGTCATCTTACGCGATGGCTCATCGCTTTGAGTGAGCGCTGCAATGGCGGCATATTGTGTAATAGTGCATATGCCTGATGTAAACTGACCTTGGAGCTTGTTGCATGCTTTAGCAATGTCGAGTGGTGCTGCTATGTAGCCACATCGCCAACCAGTCATCGCATAGCCTTTCGAAAGACCGTTGCAGAGAATCACTTGGTCCTTCAATCCTTCGCATTGTGCAAGCGATGCGTGTTTCTGTCCGTAAGTAATCATATCATAGATTTCGTCGGATAGAACGATAATATCTTTGTGTTTGCGTAAAACTTTAGCCAAACCTTCGAGCTCTTCAGCCGAATACATGCTGCCTGTTGGGTTTGACGGTGAGTTGATGATGAGCATGCGTGTGCGAGGTGTAATCGCAGCCTCGAGTTGTGCTGGCGTCATCTTGAAATCTTGTTCTATATCGCAGTTTACAATTACGCTTTTGCCTTCAGCGAGTTTCACAAGTTCGGTGTATGTAACCCAATATGGAGCAGGAATAATCACTTCATCGCCAGGGTTTATGACAGCAAGAATGGCGTTCGCCAACGAGTGCTTACCACCAGCCGAAACTATTATTTGTGCAGCTTCGTAGTCGAGGTTTAAGTCGCGTTTTAATCTTTCGCACACTGCTTTGCGAAGTTCTGGATAACCAGGAACGGGAGGGTAGTGCGTTTGATTGTCGTTGATTGCTTTTATAGCTGCTGCTTTGATATGTTCTGGTGTGTTGAAATCGGGTTCGCCTACACCAAGGTTTACAATATCGAGGCCTTGTGCTTGTAGTTCGCGGCTCTTTTGCGACATTGCCAATGTTGCCGACTCCGATAACGACAACAATCGAGCTGAAATCTGACTCATTTTGCGATTTGAATAGTTTACTTGTTATCTGTTTTTATAGTCTCTTATTGGAATATTCTTCCCGTTTAGAGCGCTGCAAAATTATACGTTTTAGTGTATACTTGCTACATTTCTGAGTTATTTTTTTTGTAGGCGTGTTAATTATGTGCGTGCGTATGTAAAAATGTAACGCATGCGTAATGAAGTGGTGAAAAATTTAACCGATAGTTTTGCCACCTTCTTTCCAAACATATTCTTTCGTTGCATGCTTGAATCACATGTTACCCATGTGTGTATATGACGTAGTGGCAAAATTACCAAGTCTTCATATTCATTTTACGAAGAGGATAGGCTGAGATATAAAAAACTCCCCGAAGTTCAGCGCTTCGAGGAGTTTGTATTAAGTATATATAGCTAAAATACTAACCGAGGAATGCGATAAGTATACCAGCTGCAACAGCCGAACCAATCACACCCGACACGTTCGACGACATGCAATAGTTGAGCACATGGTTCGATTTGTCGTATTTCAGTGCTATGTTGTTGGCAACACGCGATGCCATTGGCACGGCCGAAAGACCTGTAGCACCAATGAGCGGATTGATTTTCTTCTTCGAGAAGAGGTTCATAATCTTAACCAACATAATACCACCGAAGATAGAGAAGCCGAATGCCAAGAATCCTCCAGCCACGATGCCTATTGTCTGCCAATTGAGGAAGGCATCGACGGTCATGGTAGCGCCAACGCAGAGACCAAGGAAAATGGTAGCTGAGTTCATTATGGCGTTCGAAGCTGCATCGAAGATGCGTGAGGTGTTGTTGCCAATCTCCTTAATCAAGTTACCGAACATAAGCATACCAATAAGAGCAACGGCATCGGGAACGATGATTGCCACAATGGTGGTGGTAGCTATAGGGAAGATAATCTTGAGCGCACGCATATTCTTGAACTCCAACTTGCTTGGATAGAGTTTGTCTTGCTGCTTCATGTTGATTTTCAACTCTTTCTCGCTACAGGTGAGACGAACAACAAGAGGAACAATAACAGGCACGAGAGCCATGTATGAATATGCTGCTATGGCAATAGGACCAAGAAGGTGTGGAGCCAACTTGATAGTGGTAAAGATAGCCGTAGGACCATCGGCACCACCGATGATGGCAAGCGAACCAGCTTCTTGGAGTGTGAAGAAGTTGCACGCTACAAGCAACACAGCAAAGATACCGAACTGTGCACCAGCACCGAAAATGGCAAGTTTGAGGTTGCGAAGCATAGGACCAAAGTCGGTGAGCGCACCTACACCCATAAAGATGATTGGCGGAAGCAAACCAGACTTAATCAAAGCATAGTAGAGGAAGTTCATTATGCCAAGGTCGTGGGCAATCTGTGGCAAACCTACCTCATAAATATTATAAGGAATGCCTTGTGCATTGCACCAAATTGAGCCGTCGGCCAAAGTAATTACGTTGTGGTATAGTACGCCATTGACCGTTTGGTCTACAGCTGCCAAAACGCCCATATTTCCGCCAGGGAAGTTCGCTATCAATACACCGAAAGCGATGGGGACGAGCAAAAGCGGTTCAAATTCCTTCTTTATACCTAAATAGAGAAGCAAGAACGCCAATGCATACATAATCAGGAACTGCGGTTGGTCGATTAGCGAATCGAGCGCAGTCATGTGAAATATTCTTTCTAATATCTCTTGCATCGCTTTTTATTTTATTTTCATAATAACGTCATCTTCAGCAACCGAAGAGCCGCTTTGGAAACATATTTCAGTAATTACGCCGTCTTGTTCGGCAGCTATGGCGTTGAAGGTCTTCATTGCCTCTATGTAGCAAACTGTCTGACCTTTTTTCACCGCATCGCCAACTTTCACTGCTGGGTCGCCTGAGTTCTTCACTAAGTAGAACTTACCTTCGAGAGGTGCAGTGAGGGCATTGCCTTCGCCTGGAGCTGCTGCCGCTGCTGGTGCGCCTGCTGCTGGAGCTGCACTTGCATTGTTGGCTCCAACGGTAACATTGTATTTCTGACCGTTAACTTCAACAACAACCGTTTGAGGAAGAGCTGCAGCGCTGCCTTGGTTAGCTTCAGCTTTGCGTTTAGCGAGGTCGGCTTCGAAGTCGGCTTTAGCTTTGCCGCTCTTGTATGCACGATACTGCTGTGGATGCATTGCAAGTTCGAAGAGTTCTTCGTCGTCTTCGCCAAGTTCCCAATTATTATCTTTCATCTCCTGACGATATTTTTCGAGTTCGTCTGGGTAGTTCGATTGAGGATCTTCGTTGTGGAACTCACGACCTTGTTCTTTGGCACGTTCAACAAGTTCAGGAGCCAATGGTCCGGGCAACTGACCAGCCTTGCCAAGCATCATGTCCCAAATGTCGTCGGCTATCATGCTCCAACGCTCTTTGCCCTTCTCCATTTGTATTACGTTCATCAAAGCCATGTTCTTTACATATTGGCTGAATGGCGTAACGAGGCAAGGATAACCCATCATAGGCCATACATATTTAACCTCGTCGAAGAGTTTTATAAGTAGTTGGTCTTGAGTGAGTTTTGCTTGACCATGTTTTTCTTTCCAATTGTTGAGACTCTCGAGGTTTGTTTCGAGGTCGGTCATGAGCGAACCCATCATACCACCAGGAAGACCCGGACCGATGAGCAATGAGTTCATCTGACGGTTGCGTTTTGGTATGTAGTATCCAAGGAAGTCGTCCATCATCTCTTGAACTATAGAGCGAACCTCCATATAAGCTTCCATATTAATTTCAGGAACATCAAAGCCAGCGTCTTTCAACATTGCCTGAACTGCAATAACATCAGCGTGACCGGTACCCCAAGAGAGAGGCTCCATACCCACGTCGATAATGTCGCCACCATTCTTACATACTTCGAGAATAGAGGCCATGTTGAAGCCAGGGCCTGCATGAGAGTGATATTGAATAGTGATATTCGGATTGAGCTTCTTGATATTAGCAGTAAGTTGTCCAAGGAATACAGGGCGACCAATACCAGCCATATCTTTCAAGCAGATTTCGTCGGCACCAGCATCGATGAATTTTTTAGCGAGGTCGGTATAGTATTCTACAGTATGTATAGGCGAGTTGGTGATGCAGAGCGAAGTCTGAGCAATCATGCCAGCAGCCTTAGCGTAGCCAATAGAAGGGATAACGTTGCGAGGGTCGTTCAAACCGCAGAAGATACGGGTGATGTCGGTTCCTTGCGCATGTTTTACTTTATAGAAAAGTTTGCGCACGTCGGCAGGAACAGGGCTCATGCGAAGGCCGTTGAGAGCACGGTCGAGCATGTGAGTTTGAATGCCTGCTTCGTGGAACGGCTTAGTCCACTTGCGAACTGCGATATTTGGATTTTCTCCATATAGGAGGTTAACTTGTTCGAATCCGCCGCCATTGGTTTCTACGCGTGCGAAACAGCCCATCTTAATAATTGCAGGCGCTACTTTCAATAATTGGTCTACGCGAGGCTGATATTTGCCTGCGCTCTGCCACATATCTCTAAATACGAGGCTGAACTTTATCTGTTTACTCATTATTTGGTTTGTGTTATTTTATTATCAAAGGTGAATTCTTTGCAGCCTTTCTTAGATCTTTTCAATCTTCTCTGCTGTTGACTTGTTACCAGAAATCTTCTGTATAGCTAACTTAATTGCTTGAG
Source organism: Bacteroidales bacterium (assembly GCA_015061285.1). GTDB lineage: Bacteria > Bacteroidota > Bacteroidia > Bacteroidales > Marinilabiliaceae > W3P20-009. The sequence goes on from SUWW01000008.1 coordinate 43,379, forward strand.
CTACATTGGGGTCAACCGTCTGTGCGCTGCCTTGTGAAGCTTTGGCGCTATCTTCTTCTGGAACGAAGCGGTTTACAAATCGTATTAGCAAGTTTCCTGCACATATTACTAATAAAAGTACAAGGAAAACCGTAGATAGACCTACCACCATCAGCTCTAAGGCCTCTAATATGTTGGAATCCATAAAGTTTTATAAATAAATGTTAATACATAATTAATTGGCTAAATTATAAATCTTATGAGATAATTGAAAGGTGTAATCAGAAAATTGAGATTTTACCGAGAATGAGGCTCGCTATGCGTTGCATATCAACGAAAAAAGGCTGCTTCAAACTACAGCCCTACATGGTTACGTATAACTAATTACTTAGTTTTTTACTTACGAATAGTTACTTCTAAATGTCAGTTTACGCCTTCTTGGCTAATATGATTTCGGGAAGCATAACTGCGGTCTCTTCTTCATCGTCTTGCCCTCGCCAAGCCACAATGTAGCATATTTTTACATTCTTAACGTGATAACCTTTCTCTGCCCAATTCATTAGCTCTGTGCGACATTTATTCGATAAAGAAGCTAAGTTTTCGTTGGTGTTAGGCAGACATAGATAACCGTCGTTGTATGCAAGTGGTTGCCCGCTGCGAAGTTGCAAAATTTGTTTTTTGCGTTTTTTGAAATAATCGAGATAAACATCACGTAAGGTTAGTTGTAGTGATATTTCGTCGGGTTCTTGATAAATAGTGGTATTGGTGTTCGTAGCTATGCCGAATATATCGGTATTCGTATGTATATGCAATTGACTTTTAGCACGAGTTATACCAACGTAGATTTTGCGCAATTTGTCGTTAGTGTCGGCAGTTTCGCCATCGAGAAGAATGTGTACAGTGTCAAATTCTCGGCCTTTGGCTTTGTGTATTGTAGATACGAGAATTGTTTGTGCATCGTTGCCGCAAAAATCTTCAAGATTCGATTCAAAAACGTAATCGGCTAAATCAGAACGGTATTTTGTTCGATTGATGTGCTCGAAGTTTGACCAGAATTGGTGTAAATAACTAATGCAATCACTTGTAGCATATGCATTAAGTGTTTTTTGCTTCGCTTCGTTCCATAAATCATTGCTTATGATTGGTGAGCCTTTTTGTTTTTCAATTTGTTTGACAAAAAAGCGTACTTCTGCCAAATTGCAGAAGCGAAATCCATCTGTGGATTGTATAAGTTTTGCTCGCAAGCCACGTTTGTTGAGTAGGCCTACAATTTGTGCTGCTTCGTAGTTTGTATTAGTCAGCACGCCTATGCGTTCTTCGTTGTAATTCTGAGCGATACAGTTAACAATCGGTATTTCTAAATTGCTTGATTTATAGTGTGTTATGTTTACTATGCCCCCATTGCCGTTGACTGCAGAACAGGGTGTCGTTTTCATTCGATTTGTAATACGTTGTACAAAAGTGTTGGCGAAATTGACAATAGCTGGTTTACTGCGGAAATTTTCTGTTAACTCATATTTTATTGCCCCCCAATCATTTATAAGCGATTGCATATAACGGCTATCAGAACCACGAAATTGAAATATGTTTTGATCGTCGTCGCCCACGGCAATAACGCGCATCTCTTCATTGTTATGCATCAAGGCTCGCACAAGGGCATATTCATTTGCATCCATATCTTGAGCCTCATCGATAACGAGTACAGCTTTATTTATGCGACCTTGTTCTGCTTCGCCATTTTCTATCATCTGAGCAGCACGTGCTACTACGTTTTCTGCATCTTCGAGGTTGCCAACTTTTCCTAATAGGTCGAAGCTGAAAGCGTGGAATGTCTTTATCTCTACAAAATGGGCAGCATTGCCAATAAGATCGATAAGACGTTGTTTGAACTCTGTTGCTGCAGCGCGCGAAAATGTTAGCATCAGCAATTGTTCGTGCTTAACGTCTTCGAGCAGTAGTAGTGATGCGAGTTTGTGTACGAGGACGCGCGTTTTACCACTTCCAGGGCCAGCAGCAACAACAATGTATTTCGACTGTTTATCATCGATTATTTCGCGTTGCCGAGCCGATAATGTGCCAAATAGTTCATTGTATTTTTCTGGCGTAATATTCTTGTCAATTTGAGCTAAACGCTCACCTTTGAAGTATTTGGAAATGAACCGTTTGAAATCCATTTGAAAGTAGTCGCGTACGTATTGCAATGCGGCATTATAATCGCGTACCATCAAGTTGGCATACTCTCCAATGATATGTATTTGTTGGATTTTCTGCTTGTAGAACTCGTCGAGCATACGATAATCATTTTTTGTGTACTGATTTCGTGTGTCTTTCAGTCGGTGCAGTTCCATCGCGTTATAAATAACCATAAAACCGCCTTCAAGTTTTAGTGCTCCGATTTTTTGCAAATAGAGTAGTGCATCTTCAACGTCGGCAAGTGTGTATGTAGCTTGTGCGGCGAAGAGATCGCTCTTTTGCGATTCCATATATTCGTTTAGTAGCTCAGTAACAGAAAATTGCACAATTGTAGCATTGCTTTCCGTTTCTGGCTTTGCTTGCATTGCTTGTGTATAGAGACGTTTTATTATGAAACGGCAAATACTTATGCGTCGTTCTTGTCTTTGACGCGTCTGCTCTAAGTTGCTACAAAGAACGGCACGAACAATACCGCTGTGAGCGTCTTCGCGCTTCTTTATGTACGATTTTACAGAAAGAAAGTAGAGTAGTGTGCGTATGTTCTTGACGGAAGAATTAATGCCTTTTGCTGTAGCGCTTTCGTTCAGTGCCTTATATGAGAAATCGGTATCTGCTTGCGCCAATTCGTCTGTTATGAACGTCTCTAATTGCACAAATCGTTCAAACGTCTGCACCGATTGCCGCTCGGAAGTTTCGATACTAGCCATCATATCTTGCGAATCGGCCAATAGCCCATCTTGCCGCATGATATTTACGATGTTTATGACGTTTGCTTTGGTCAATCCCAAAATATCGGCGAGGTAATCAACTCGCGATTCGGCATCGCTATTAGCCTCGTTGCGCTGCGTATTTTTCTGCGAAATGAGCGATTTTATTATTCTAACAGCCGTCTCGCGTTCTCCGTCGCTACTGAAAAGTGACGATTGCGTGATGCGTTGCCGAGCTTCGTCCATATTACGCACCATTATGCCTGTGGCAAAAACGTGTGGTACATTGTTGCCTCTACTTACATAGCCAGCTTCTTCGAGTGCTGCAATGGCTGTACGTACACGAGTTTCAATGTCCGAAACTGTTTCGTTCCAGCCTGCTTGTCGTGCTATCTCGAGTGCCGAACAGCTGACATATTTACGCTGACGTGTGAAATCTTTGATGGCTTTCCAAACTTGTTGTATGTCGCTTTGACTCAGTTTAGTTTGGTTGAGAAGTATAAAATGTTTATCGAGGTCGTGGTCGCTATAGAGCACGTAGCAGCGAGCTTGGGTTTGTGGATCACGCCCCGCACGACCAGCCTCTTGCACGTAGTTTTCTAATGAGTCTGAAATATCGAAATGAACAACCAACCCAACGTCTTTTTTGTCAACACCCATTCCAAATGCTGAGGTCGCAACCATTACACGCACTTCGTTGGATATGAAAGCATTTTGGTTAGCGATTTTGTCCGATGATTCCATACGACCATTGAATGCTAATGCACTGATTCCGTCTTTGTTGAGCTTTTCTGCCAATTCTATAGTTCGTTTTGTGCGCGATACATATACAATGGCTGGAGTGTCGTCGCTTATGAGTAAACTGCGTAGTATATTGTACTTTTCATCTTCAGTTTCGGCGTAAACAACAGTATAATGCAGATTTTGCCTTGTTGACGCCGAAGCGAAAATTGTGAGTTCGAGATTAAGTTTGCGTTTGAAATAGTCGCAAATGTCAGTTATAACTTTCTGTTTGGCAGTTGCAGTGAAGCATGATATGGGTATTGGTCTTGCAGTTTGCTTCTTCTCTTGCAGTTTACGTATGAAATCGCCTATGTAGAGATAATCGACTCTAAAATCGTGCCCCCATGACGAGAAACAGTGAGCTTCGTCAATGACAAAACGTACCACATTTCGCTTTAGTAGCAGTCGCTCAATGGTCTTAGAGCGCAACATTTCGGGTGATATGTATAGTATTGATGCTTTACCATTGGCTACTTGCTCAAAAGCATCGGCTCGGCTAACTGGGTCGAGTTGCCCATTGATAGTTACACCTCCTGCTATACCACGCTCTTCAAGATTGTCTACTTGATCCTTCATAAGCGATTGTAAAGGTGAAATTACTATCGTAAGACCATGCATTGCTTCTCCTGCAATGAGTGCTGGCAATTGGAATGTGAGCGATTTACCTCCTCCTGTTGGAAAAATTGTTAGAAGCGATTTCCCTTCTACTGCTGCTTGTACGGCTCGCTCTTGCATCGGCTCGCCATCGAACGTGCGAAATTGTTGATAACCAAATGTTTTGAGTAGGTTTTTGTGTATGTCGAGGCGTGACGAACAATACCTACAATTGCTATCATGGCAAGGTGTATTGCATAGTTCACGAATTACGTTTTCGATATTTGGATAGTTGAGAAGTAGCCACGGCGGTGTTACAGAAAGAGCGTCACCGGTAGAAATAAGCGCAAGTGCGTATGCCAATTCTATTGGTGATCTATTAACAATATCCGTAATGGAACAATTTAAGCAAATTCTATCGCCAAAATAGAAGTGTATTTTTGAATCAATATCTATTCTTTCGCTTTGAAATTCAATAAAATCAAAGAAATGACAGAATTCTTTTTTGTCTGCAAGTATGGCTGCATAAATATGCTTCAATTCGCTATCTAAAGAGGCAAAAGCATTTATCTCGTCGTAAAACAAATCACGTGCTTTCAGACAATCGTTTAGCGGATTGTTCAATTCGTCGCTTTGTAGTTTGTCGTCTTTCAGCAATTTATGGTATGGGCGTTTGGGAAATAGTAGTGGCGATAGATATAGCGTGTCGATAGCTCTTTTTGATGCAAGATTTGGTAAATATTTCAAATCGTGGTGAATAATATTGTGACCACACAAAAACTTAGAGTTGCCTACAAATTGTTCAAAATCAACTTGTTTTGTAGTGTGAAGTTCTTTATCTGGTTCAACGAATGCGCCAAAATCCTGTACCTTGTTAGTTGTTGCGCTAACTTCCACATCTATAAATGCCAAATCTTCTATTTCGGTGTGTCGCACGAAGATATTGTCTCGCAAAAACTCATACAAACCCATAGCTGTTGTTTATGCTTGTTTGTTGCTTTGGTATTGATTATCGGGCAACTAAATTACATTATGCATTGTAAACAAAAAAGCCGCCACAATTTTTGTGACGGCTTAGTAATATTAATAAAATGAGAATATCCCGTATATCTTATTACTTATTAGTATACAGCGGATCTGCACCGATAGTGCCAACAAGAGCTTCGATGTAAGCTGGGCTTTCTATTCGGCTAATCTGTTCGCGGAGTTTTGCAATCTTGTAGTCGATGCGGAGGTCGTTGAGCAGAACGGCATTCTCGGGGCGTTGACGGAATTCGAGTATGTATTCGAGCTGTTGACGAGCGTGAGCAAGGTCGCGTTGCTGTTTCAAAACAAGGCGCTCCTTATACCATTCGCTATTCAATACGTAGTCGCGTTCGAACATGCGGCGAATTTCAGGGTCGCTAACCTTCTTGCCTTCGTAGTTGCCATACGCCATGATGTGTAGCAAGGCTTTGAGCGGTGGAATAGCGGCCTCGACACTGCCTTCCTCGAAGTAGCGGAGTGCTACCTTGCGCTCTGCTTCCACAATGTTGTTTATACCATCTACGAATGCCTCCATATCCTGAAGTTCTGGCTTGAGCATCTTCTCGTCGAAAACGGCAAGCGGTTCATCGAACAAGCGGTTCATACAGCGGAATGCAAAATTCTTGGTTATGCGGTATCCAAGTCGCGATGCTTCTACAATCTTACCATTGTATTCGAAGTCCTCGAGTTTCTCCAAGCAGCCCTCTTTTATCAAGAGGTTTGCGTCGCGGTCTTCTGGCACCATGCGGGCCCAAATTTCTGGTATAAGTATAGAAATATCGTGGTCGAAACGGTTGTTGCCTACATAGCCAGCTGCCGTCGAGAATCCTTGATATTGGCATAATATGTATGAAAGGAGCGCGTTGTTAAGGTCGGACGTAGCGCAAAGCATATTGAACGGACCTTTGGTGAGCGCACCTTCAGAACCAGCTCCCGTTGTTGATGGCGATTTACCAGTGAGCGAGCAGATGAAGTCCATAAACAACTCTGGCAACTCTTGGTAGTGGATTGGGTTGTAGACCGAGAGTGGACGTATGCCAGCTTTCTTGTCGGCTGGGTTGTTGCGTCGACCTGGCATTACAGCGTTAACTACGTATACTACAGGATCCTCTGGTTTTATCTTGCGGTGAAGACGAATACCAATTTCTGCTACATACGTATCTTCATTCTCTGCTGAGTTCTTGTTGAATTGCAAATAACGAGGGTTGTTGGTTGGTTTGCCTTTCACTATGCGAGTGTGGCTTGGCACAACGAAGAATTCGTCGTTTTCGCTTTCCAAGAAGTCATGTACGAGGTCTTTCACTGGCTGCGTGTAGAGGTCGAACGAAATAGCATCTTCTACAAGATTTTGTGCGTCGGCCTTGGTGAGAGGTTCGTAGTTGGTGAGGAACGTGCCTGGCTTGCAAATGTCGGCTTCGGCTTCGTGGTCGTAGCCACGGTTGATAGCTTCGTCTGGACGTTGGAAGAGGTGCAACTCGCAGTTGTCGACTATCTTGACGCTTGGGTTCTTGAATATAGGATTGAGATTGTTCAATCTGCTTGCCGGAATAGTTACCGACGCTGTGATGTCGTCTTCTACTTGGATCTTCTGACTTGGCACGAAATCGGAACGTAGCTTGTGGAGCAACCAGTTGCCATCTTCGTTGAAGCCTATACGTACGTATGTACCCATAACTCGCTTATTCTTATACATAAGCGTTGTTCCCTTACGTCCGTTGATGATTTCCACACTCATGTAGTCTTTCCAATTGCCCTTTTCGCTTTCGTTGCGATAGAGACGCTTAACGAAGAGCACCAATGAACGGATGTGGGCTGGAATGCTACGTAGGAATGCGTTGTATTCGTCGTTATATAAATCGCTTGGAGTTAGCAATTTTACGGCAGAACCAAGTGCACGGCGCGAACTCAAGAACGAGCGCGATGGTTTAGCATCTGGAGTGTCGTTTTTCCAACGGTGGGTATAGTCATAATTAATAATCTCGTCGGCGAGTTTGAAGTCTTCTTCAATATTTACGATATTGAAAGGACCGTAAATAATAGCGTTCTGCATCGATTTGGAAATCTCGCTCTTTCCGCCGCCCGACACTGTGCAAGGCTTGTGGCAAAGCAATCCTTCTGGACGCGTATTTATTATCCGCCACAACGACTGTTGAGGGTGCTTTGCAAGTTCGAATTTGTTGCCCGAAGGGTGTACGTATATCTTGTTTGGCGAGAGTGGAATGCTCTTCTCCTGGCCGTTGTGCATCCAAGTGATTTTCGTCTGACCGATAAGCACATTGGCCATTTCAGATATGTATATAATATTCGGGTATTTCTTATCTATAGCGTAACCTTCGGGTTTAATATCTACGCGGTCTTTCAATAGTTGCATAGCCTCTTCGAAGGTGTATATGCCATCGAGTTTGCTGCTGTATGTCTCGGCATAAATATCGTCGCTCATGATAGCACGTGGGAATGCTATTGCGCCACCCGAATGCTCCTCTTCGGCCAAGCCATAAAGGTTTGCAGAATAGTTTATCTGAGTCTTGATTTCCTTCTTTGCATAGCCGAAATAGTTATCGGCTATGATGGTTACAACAACACCGCGTTCGTCGCGACAAGTGATTTTGAACGAACCTCCATCGTTGTAGATTTCGTTTTCGTCGTGGTAGCACATACCATCAATGCGCTGACGCTCGGTAGCGTCGTCGTAGTATGGCAATCCGAGGTCTTTCTTCTTGAGTTGCGTTAGCTGTGGCGCGAATATTATGCAGCCCGTGTGACCCGTCCAATGGTCGATGTCGAGAGCAGCATCGTTGATGGCGAGGTTATGGTCGCCTGCGTTGCCAAAAATGGTCTCCACGAAATCGAGGCTCGAAACAAGGCTGCCAGGAGCGAAGAGATGAACCTCCATGCTCTTAGCTGGCATAACACCCTTAACTTCAGGCACTACAAGTGGACGCACGAGCAAACTAACCATCACGTGTGCTTTCTCGTCTTGATTAGCTGTGAATGGCAGCGTCTTCAGCTCTTCCGAAGGGTGAAGTGCTGCTTCGAGAAGACGAGCAAAGGTAACCTTTGGTACGGCTTTCTTGTCGACTGGTATTGGCAAACCGCCCTCTACAATGTGGAAAGTTCCTTTGGTTGTTCGCTTGTCGTTAGCAGGATTGTTGAGAATGCCTTGAGCAACGCGGTATGTACTTACGTATTTACCGAAAAACGAGTTGCTATCGGGTGGTAAACTAATTTCGCGAGCCAACCCTTTTTTGTTCAATACAAAAGTCTCGTTTGGCAATTGACATTCTTCTGGCGTTTTCACGTCCTTCAGATAGTCGTCGATGAACGACTGAATGCGCTGGTCGATAGGGGAGTAGTGCTTGCCTATCAATCGGTTTTTTTCTCTGAAGCTGTTTATGAAATCGCTCGTTAGGTCGATAAATTTTGCATTTGCCAATTTGGTTACGGCATCTTCATCGTCCTGATAACGCGGTTGTCCAAGAGATGCTAATTGCAAGTTGATGTACTGAATCATATCGCGGCGATCTTTGCGCTGCGCCTTTTGTTTCATCTTGTCAACGTCGTTTTTCATACGCATTATATTTTGAGTTGTTTTTCTTTATATCAATTCTAAGAATTTGACATAGCAAATTTACGTATGCAGACAATCTATTTTGGTCTGTATTTGCTAACAAAAGTTAAACATTATAATGATATGGTGTTATACGCTTCTATATATAATCAACGACCGATAGAACATATAATTCCTTCTCATTGCATTTTGTTTAGCTGTATATTTGACGCCGTTTTTATTTTATAATTATATACAACTATGGCTCTATATAAATCATCGGACAAAGTAATAGGTGGCGTATGTGGCGGATTGTCAGAGGCGCTCGGAATAGACAAAACGCTCGGTCGTGTTTTGTATGTCATACTCACCTTTGGTACAGCCTTCTCGGGCGTACTTATATATCTGCTTTTATGGCTGATAATGCCCGAACGATAGGTTAAAAATCTACGGTTTCGTCGGGGGCTGTCATTGCTCGGGTGATGAACGACACTAATGGCTGCGAGGCTTTTACGGCGTTTTCGAATAGATTGTCGAGGTCGCTGCCAAAGATTTCTTCATCGCTGAATGTGAAGCACGAACATAGAGTTTTATAAAGTAGATATGGCTCTACGTCGTTGCGTGCACTATATCCAGCAGGTAGGCGCTTTAGCTTTTCTCCCCACAACTCTCCATTATGGTAGCTTTTGATGCATTTTACTGCTGAGGCAATATCGTCGGGGAAGTTGCATATCTCGTTGCGTACGCGTTTCAATTCTTGGGGTTCAAAACAGTAGTGTCCACCGCCGAAGAACGAAGCTCCTGGTTCTATGTGGAAATAGTAGCCTGGCAAGCGTCCCTTGCGTCCTGTAGGTGTGACAAACACACCCATGTGTCGCTTATATGGCGATTTGTCGGCGGAAAAACGAATATCGCGATAGATTCTATATACGCAATTCTTCGTTTCGGGGTGGTCGATTGTCGGGTCTATTGTCGATACAATATCTATGAAATGTGTAGCTAATTCAAGAAATGCCGCATTAGCTGCATCGTAGCGAGCTTTGTTGGCGTGAAACCATTCACGATTGTTGTTTACCGTGAGGTCTTTCAGAAAATTGAGTATTTGTATGTCGGCTTTCATATTACTCTTCTTTGTATGGATGACAGTTCTCTACAGTGTTGCGTAGATGTTTATTGTCTAAATGTGTATATATCTCTGTGGTCATAATAGATTCGTGTCCAAGCATTTCTTGCACGGCACGAACGTTAGCTCCACCTTGTATGAGATGTGTAGCAAACGAGTGGCGGAATGTGTGCGGACTTACCACTTTGTTTATACCAGCCATCTTGGTTGCTTCTTTTATTATAGAGAATATCATCACGCGCGATAGTCTATCGCCTGTGCGGTTCAAGAAAAGAATATCTTCACTATCCTTTTTGATATTCATCATGCGGCGATAGTTGTCTACGTATTTATTTATATCGCTAACAGCCATAGCGCCAATGGGAACAAGACGCTCTTTGCTGCCTTTTCCTTCAACTTTTATGTAGCCCGACTCGAAGAATAGATTCGACATCTTAAGTTCGGTAACTTCCGAAACGCGTAAGCCACAACTATAAAGTGTCTCTATTATCGCGCGGTTGCGGTATCCTTCTGTTTTGGTAACGTCGATGGTGTTGATAATTCTCTCTATTTCATCGATAGTAAGCACCACGGGTAGCTTGTGGCTAATCTTGGGAGTTTCGAGTAGTGCTGTAGGGTCTTTGTCGATGACCTCTTCGAGTTGCAAAAAGCGGAAAAACGACTTTATTGCGCTTATAACACGCGATTGGGTGCGAGGGCTGATCTTCTTTTCTGCCAATCCTGCCATCATTCCGCGAAGGTGATCCGATGTGATTGCTTCTGGCTTCAGTCCTGTGTCTATTTTTTCTACGTATGATATAAGTTTAGTTAAGTCTGCGATGTAGGCATTTATAGAGTTATTTGATAAGCCTTTCTCGAGTTTCAAGTATTGTTTGAAGTCTTCAAGTTCTTTTTCCCAAATCATGTCTGTTGTTGATACTATTTCTATCGGCGAATTTAACATAATTATGCGTACAAAAGTCTTGTATGTTATGGCTGGGTATGTATAAAAAACTTTGATGCAAAAATGTTACAGCCGACAAAACAAATCGACCCTTTTATTTTACATAACGTCTATATATATACACTTATTTGATTGTATTTTACGCTCGTTCAAATCCTTATAACTATGAAGCATAAAACATCTTGGTTATTTCTGACTGCTATGCTGTTGTTTCTGGTTTCATGCCGAAACGAGTCTTCACATGTTAGCAAAATTCATAATGGCGTAGTAATCCCAATTGACAATGTAGCGCTAAAGGTGCAGTTTTATTCTCCACAAACTGTGCGTATACAAAAATGGTTGCAAGAGGGTTCCGATGCCAAGAAAAGCCTTATTGTAGTGGCCGATACAACCTTAGATATTGAGTTTGATGTATACGAATCGAGCAAGGTGCTTTCGCTTGCTTCATCGCACCTGCGCATCGATGTTGATAAAAACACAGGAAATGTGAGTTTTATGTCGAACGATAGTGGAGATGTGCTGCTTCGCGAAGCAGAATGCAATTTCTCGCCTATTGTTTATAATGCCGATTCTGCATATACAGTTACTCAGAGCTTTACGCTGAGTGCCGATGAGTCTATATATGGACTTGGGCAGCATCAAAATGGCTATGTCGATTTGCGAGGAAAAAGTGTGATGCTTGCTCAGTCCAATACCGAGGCTGCTGTGCCTGTATTTACTTCGTCGAAGGGTTATTTGATAACCATCGACAACTATTCGAAGATTGTTTACGCTAACGATGGTGCGGCGCAGTCGTTCACGTGCGATGTGGCCGACAATATCGACTATTATTTTTCGTGCGGCAGTAATATCGATGAAGCCATCGCCGAATATCGTCATCTGACGGGTGTTGCGCCTATGTATGGTAGGTGGGCGTATGGCTATTGGCAGAGCAAGGAGCATTACGAAACGCAAGCCGAAGTGCTTTCCGTTGCGCGTAAGTACCGTCAGTTGCATATTCCTATCGATAATATTGTGCAAGACTGGGACTATTGGAACGGTCATCCCAATTGGGGCAGTATGCAGTTCCATCCTGCGCTTTTTCCGTCGCCTAAAGCTATGGTTGACGAGTTGCACAACATGAATTTTCATATTATGCTCTCCATTTGGCCCGCCGTTGGACCCAATACCGATATTTATAAAGAGATGTCGGCACATGCTGGTTATCTCTATCCGTCGGTAGGCTGGGCTGGTTTCAAATACGTAGATATATACAACCCCGAAGTGCGCCAGATGTATTGGGATTACCTCAATCGTGGACTCGTTTCGACGGGCATCGATGCTTGGTGGATGGATTCCACTGAGCCCGACGTGATAAATGCCGTTACGAAAGAATCGTCGGAGTATGAACTGAAGAAAATGGCTGATAATCATCTTGGTACGTTTGCACGCTATCTTAATCCATTCTCGCTTGTTATGGTTGGCAATGTCTACGATCATTGGCGTGCCGAGCAACCCGAACGTCGTGCATACATACTTACGCGTTCAGCTTTTGCGGGTCAACAACGCTATGCTGCCACCACATGGAGCGGCGATATTGGTGCAAGTTGGGAGGTCTATCGCAAGCAGATTGCAGCAGGCATTAGCATTGGTATGTCGGGCATACCATATTGGACGTTCGATATTGGCGGATTTGTACTTAGCTCCTACGATGGCGTTTTCTGCAAGTCGACCACCGATCCCGCATATCAAGAGCTATATACGCGCATGTTCCAGTTTGGCGCCTTCTGCCCGATATTCCGCTCACATGGCTCGGAAACGCCGCGCGAGATATGGGAGTTTGGCGAGTTTACGCCTACGCTCATCAAATATGATAATCTGCGTTACAGATTGCTATCATATATATACTCAACGGCATGGCGTGTGACAAATCAAGGCTACACAATGATGCGAAATCTTGTTATGGATTTTCCTCACGATACCAAGGCTCGCAATATTGATGATGAGTATATGTTTGGCGAATCGTTTCTGGTTTGTCCTGTTACTAAATATCAAAAGTATTCCCCTCCAATCAAGAGTTGCGACATTCCCGCCGATGTGTTCCTCACTCCCGACGGCAAGCAAGGACTTCGTGCGCTCTACTGCACCGACGATAAGCATCAGCATGTGGCGCTCGACACCATCGTTTCGGGTATCAATGAATTCTGGTTTACTGGCCGTCCTACCTATGCTACCGATTCTATGTATTCTATTCATTATGAGGGTACTTTGATTCCCAAGGAGAGCGGCGAGTATCAGTTCCATTTGCTCTGCTTCGATAAAAAACGCATATCTATCGATGACGCTGAACTCAAACTAACTGATGGAGGTGTAGAAAATTACACCGAAGTGGTAAATCTTGAGGCTGGTCGAGCATACAAATTTGTAGTCGAAACAGAGAATGCTTCCACTGGAGCTGCTCGTATGATAGTCAGATGGCGCACCCCAGCAATGTTCGCTTTAGAGCGTCAGCCAGTTGTGAATAACAAACAATCGCGCTCTGTTTATTTGCCTGATGGTGCTAATTGGTTCGACTTTTGGTCTGGTAAATACTATAAAGGCGGTCAGACTATAGAAGCGTATGCACCTATAGATATTATGCCTATTTATGTACGTGCTGGCTCTATCGTGCCTTTGTCTCCGCCTATGGAATATTCAACTCAGATACCTCTCGATACTCTTGAATTGCGTATATATGCGGGTAACGATGCATATTTTGAACTTTATGAAGACGAGAACGATAATTATAATTACGAACGGGGAGAGTATTCCATAATACCTATGCAATGGAATGACGCCAAACACACGCTAACGATAAAACCACGTCAAGGCTCTTTTGCTGGTATGCTCAGTCGAAGAGTTTTCAAAATAGTCTTGGTTGATGCTGGAGTTGGCGTAGGAATAGAACCTGCGGAGAATCCTATTCAAACAATTGAGTATGAGGGTGATGAGGTGAGTGTGGGAAATTAAGCAAAGCCATAGAAGGTAAGGTTTTCAAAATACATATAGTTTCACAGTGCGTATTTATGAGTATGCATTGGCGTATCTAAAAAAATGAAATCCTCCAAGGGTTAATCTTGGAGGATTTTCTATTTGTTATGAATAGCTATCATCAGATGCCTAATATGCCGTTGGCTCTGCGTCTACGTTTCTGCCTTAGTTTTATGTAGTACAATCCACATGCAGCTACGGAGTATACGGCTATTTGTATTATTATGCCAATCATTTCTCTATTTACATCGGCTATTGATGCACCCATGCTGCTGATACGTACGTAAGCGTTAAGACCAAATGTCGATGGAAATAGATACGAAATCCATTTGATGGTTTCGGGCATATTGTTGGCTGGCCACGACACACCACTCATAAAGAGTAGCGGCAGCGACATAAATACGAACAATAGCATGCAGTCTTCGCGGTGATAGATGAGGAATGACAACGTTACTCCCATAGCAGTGCATGCCGCGAGATATGGCACAATGAACAAAATGAAGTCGGAATAGTGACCCAATTGTGGTAGCCCGAAGAGTTTTGTTACGAAGATGTGCGCATAGACACCCCAAAGCAGATAGAGCAAGAGGTAGAAGAGTGATTTGCCAGTAACTATCTCGAATGCATTGCGATAGTGTCTTGATGATGGTAGTGCGTAGCCGCCTGTTAGTTCGCGAGTGCGCCCCATACTCATACCTATGCCAAGCAGAAGCGTCTGTTGCAAGATGAGCATCAACACGGGCGGCATGAGGAACGAGCCATAGCCTTGCGCCGTGTTGTAGAGCGGTGTGTGCTTGTAGTCGATGGGGGCTTGCACTATCTGGGCTTCGTGTTCTGTGTTTGCATGTATGTAGTTTTCCACCTTAATCTCACGGTTCATAGCTATAGAGACGTTACTGCAGGCGAGCATCGAGTTTTTGTAGTAAATCATCGAACACATGTTGCAATAGAGTCCCACCACCGATTGCTTTCCTTTGTGTAGGTTGTTTTCGAAATCGTTGCTTATAACCACAACCGAATAGACCTCTTCGCGTTCCATTAGTTGCTGCGCTTCGGCTACGCTGGTGCAGTGTGCAGCCACTTTTACTTCGGGCGTGGCATCGAGGTTGCGCACAAACTGACGGCTCGTAGGCGAATTATCGGCATCGACAATGGCAATGGGGACATCGCGTTGCGTTTCGAGCGTATATACACTCACATAGAGCAGCGGATAGAACAAAGGCATAGCCACCACAAACAGCAGTATGCCAATGTCTTTGCGCACTGTGAGTAGCTCATCGGTCCATATCTTTATTATATTCATGAAGAATGCTTTTATGGTTTGTACTTAACCTTGCGGAATGCATATCCAAAACGCCAAAGCACGGTTAGCGGAAGTAGGCACATGACGAGCAATATTGCTATCGAAGGCCACACGTGCGAAAGAGGAAATCCGTTGAGTGCTTGGTTGCAATAGATGATATAGTAATGGCGCAAAGGAATAAGTACGCACAATTTCTGGAATATCACTGGCATTGCCGTTACTGGGAATGTGAATCCGCTAAGCGATATTTGCAGCACGCCCAAAAGCGCACATGCACTCATTGCAAGACGCATCTGTATAAATATGCCATATATAAATACGGCAATGGCTTCGGATGCCAGCACCGACAATACGCCCAGAACAATCATTCTGCTTATGCCCGCCTGACATGGGAATCCTAAATACTTATACAAACAGACGTCGATAAGCACAAAGAGCAACGAGAAAAGTAGCGTTTGCGGCCATAGTTTTCCGATGAGAGCAATGGTTGACGATTGCCCAGAATGGAAGAAAAGATCTATTTGCGTATTGTTTTTCCACTCTATACCTATTTTGTAGGCCGTAAATACCATAATTATAATCATAAGTATGCTCGGCACCACAATATTGTTGAGGTATATGGAGTAGTTGAGCGTAGGATTGTTGAGTGGATGCGTCTCTATGACGATAGGTTGCAAAATGCCCATCATCAGGCTTGGCGGCACACCTTTGGCTTGCAGCGATGCGCGCGTAACGGCCAATCCTGCCAATTCCGACGTCACCTTCATATCCTTCATAAGCAGGCTACCCATAATGTAGTAGCAGTCGTTGGTGTAGAAGGTTATTTCAGGTCGGCGGCTCGATAGAGCGGCTTCGGTGGTGCCATCGGGAATGTAGAAAAATGCCATTATCTCGCCGCGTTGCATGGCTTTGCGTGCGTCGGTGAAGTTGGCATAGTGAGCGCGTACATCGGTGTACTCCATGGCACTAAGTATGCGTACAATGGAGCGCGTTGTTGTTGTGTTGTCTTCGTCAACAACGCCACATGGCAACTTTGTTGGCACGCCTTCGTTCATCAACCTATTGAAGAAGATGAGCGTGGCTATAGGTGCCAGCAACATGCAGAACACAAACATAGGACGACGGAGAAAATTCTCTATCTCGCGCAATCCGATGTATAATATTCGTTTGAGTACGTCAATCATTGCTTACGTTATTCAGGCTTAACCATAATGGCCGACATACCTATGCATACGCCTTCGATATTAGCATCGATAGGTGTAGCGCGAACTTCGAAAGTCTTGAGGTCGTATTTATCGAGCGCTTTGGTAGCTTTCCAAGCAGCGAAGTTGCCCACGTTTTTGATGCGTGTTATACGTACATCGATAGTCTTGTCGAGGGCTGGCAAATAGACTTGTTTCTGGTCGTTCACTTTGATGCCTGGTAGATAATCTTCGCGGATGTTGAATACGAACCAATAGTCGTTGGTCTTAGAAATATTCATGATAGGCGAGCCCGTGCCAACCAATTCGCCAAGTTGCGGATAGATTTCTGTTATTTCGCCATCGGCCGAAGCTATAAGAACCATTTCGCTTATATACGACGACACTTCGCTCACAGCGCCTTGAGCACGTTCCACCTGAGCTCGGGCTGCGGCTTTGTCTTCTTGTTGAGCACCATTCATTGCCATGTCGTATTGTGCTTTAGCAGCCTTTTCGGTAGCCGTCATAGCATCGAAATTGGCTTTGGCTTCATCGCGTTTTTGCTCGGCTACAACGCCCTCTTCGTAGAGCTTTGCCACGCGGTCGTAGGTTTTTGTTGCTACGTCGAGACCTGCTTTAGCCTTTTGCCAAACCTCATAGGCGGCTTGTATCTGTTCTGAGCGAGCACCGTTTTGTGCCTTTTGTTCAATAGCTTTTGCAGCAGAATAAGCAGCATTGGCTTGTGCAAGTTTTGCTTCAATGTCGGGAGCCTCCAGAATGACAAGTGTATCGCCTTTCTTCACACGATCGCCCTCTTCAAAACGTATCTCTGCTATGCGGCCTGGCACTTTGCTCGATACTCGATATGCCGATGCGTCTACTTCGCCTTGTATTACTTCTGCAGGCGACGATTGTGCGAGACCAACTATTATAACTATTGCGATGATTATTATTACCACCGATGCAAACATGAGGTTTGCCTTAAATCTTCTGTTCATGGCTGTTATATATATATGCTATGATTAATATACTAATGTTCCTTTAGCTTTGTCGAGATTGAGTTTAGCAAGGCGTACGTCTATTTGCGCCTCAATCATTGTTGAGCGAGCTTTGAGCCAAGCAGTTTGTGCTTCGAGCACGTTGCTTACGGGTATTACGCCCTCGCGCATACCTACGTTAGCAAAACGTAAATTTTCGTCGGCACTATCGAGACTCTTCTTGGCTGTGGCAAGGCGCTTGCAACTCTCTTCGAGGCGTTGTGCACATTGGTTCACTTGCAATTCAATCTTTTCGCGTGTTTCATCAAGTTTATACTCGGCCTTTTGTGCTTCGAGTCGTGCAGCTTTCATCTTGAAACAACGCTCGCCAGATGTTACCAAAGGGATTTTTACGCCTACACCAACGGTCCACATGCCTTTGAAACTATTATCGAAACCATTTTGGCTATTTGGGTTCGTAATTACATATCCACCAGTCAATGCTACATTGGGTAGATATTCGCTACGAGTAATCTTAACCTTTTCTTTGTATATTTTTTGAGCCAATTCGAGCGAGTTGAGTTCGGCGCGATCGCTTATTGTGCGGTCGGTTACAATGCTATCGGCCGATTCAACTTCAACATTTATGATATGTTCAAGTTCGTTTTCTTCGTCGGCAAGTGAGAATTGCGTATCGAGAGGTAACCCGCAAATTTGGCAGAGTAGCATTTTCGACAAAGCAAGTCCGTTGTCTATTTGTATTATAGTTACTTCGGCTTCGTTTTGCTTAACCTTAACGGTGAGCATATCGGCACGAGTGGCGAAACCATTATCAACCATTTTACTTACGTTGCCATCGAGCGTATTTATGAGTTCGAGATAGCTTTGAGCAAGTTTTTTCTTGTTTTGTAAGTTTACAATCTGCCAATAAGCCTGATCCACTTGCACAATGAGTTCTTGCTCTTTGAGTGTATGCTTATTTGCCTCTACTTGCTGCAAATAATCGGTTATGCGGTTATAAGCAACAATTTTTCCTCCCATATACAATGGTTGTGTGAGCGTTATGGCACCAGCAAACACGTTACGAGTGTCGAGCAGGAGCGCATCGGCAAGAGAGTTTCCCGCGACGCCCAGTTTTGTAGCCATATCACCAATATTTTGAGTGAGCGTAGGCGAAAATTGCTGAAAAGCTTGAGCCAATTGTGGGTTAGCTTGTAGCATTTGCAAAAATGTAGGATCGCTTTGCAATTGTTGCATCGACGCGCCCATCTGCGTAGCAAAGGTGTTGCCTACATCGCGAAGTTTGTCTTCCTGTTCGTCGGAGATGAGGTGAACATCTTTACTCATATGGGTGTATGCTCCCATAGCGTTGATGCGAGGAAAATACTTAGTGAATGCAGCTTTCTTCTCAAGTTCGGCAATCTCTTTGTCTATTGATGAAATGCGCATGTCTTTGTTGTTGTGTAGTGCCATAGCTCGGCAACTATCGAGGCTATATACAGCGTTTTGTCCATACATTGTAGTCGTCCATGCGCAAGCGACTATCACAAATATTCTCTTCATCTGTATGCTTTATAAATTTCAAGTGCAAAGGAATTTATAATTATTCTTATTAACAAGATACAAATAAAGGAAAAATTGGAGCAAATAACGGATTTATATACTTTTGTAGGTGAGTAGATTCTCTTTTTGTGTACAGATTGACGGAAAAGGAGGGTTTAGGATTGACAATTGAACCTGATAGAGCCAAAATATTTATGCAAGAGCCTAAAAATATACCACCACAAGCAGAAGATTTGAATAATCAAATCATCATATACCAGACAGAGGACGGACAGACACAAGTGGATGTTCGTATGGAAAACGAAACTGTGTGGCTGACACAGCAACAAATAGCTGACTTGTTTGGTACAAAACGCCCAGCAATAACTAAGCATTTGAAGAATATCTATGCATCAGAAGAGCTTGACGAAAATAGCACATGTTCCATTTTGGAACACGTGGGTAATGACGGTAAGCAGATTTATAGTACAAAGTATTATAATCTTGATGTTATTCTTTCTGTAGGTTACCGTGTCAATAGCAAGAATGCAACTCGTTTTCGTCAATGGGCAAATAATGTCCTGAAGCAGTATCTATCAGGGACTACCAGAATCGGTAAAGGAGTCAATAGAAAAAGAGATAAATAAAAACGGAAGACATAAGTGGTATGGTTAATTAGGAAATAATGCCTATGTTACACATGAAGGAAGAATATTTGAATTTCGACGAGTATATCCGTCAAGGAGAACCATCTCAGAGGGAGAAGGCTGGTTATTGGCAAACTGCCATTGGTCTTCAGGCTGTGGATGGTCTGAAGACTTCGGATTATCTGAAAGAAACGGCTCGCAAGCATATAGAAGGTGAAATAGACATTGACGAAGCGCGTGAACTGATAAAGACCTATTATCAGTCTAAGACAAACCGTGAGCCCGACGATGATAATATGCAAGAAGCTGATAAGGTATCGGCAAACATTACCAAAATTCTTTCTTCTGAGACGTTGGACTTCAGTAGTAAGGGGTATATTGCTCTGCATAGGAGAATCTTTGAGGGTGTATTCAAACATGCAGGGCAGGTGCGAGACTATGACATCACCAAGAAGGAGTGGGTTTTGAACAATGACACTGTGCATTATCTGAACTGGGAAGATTTACGCAGGGCGTTGGACTACGACATAGAACAGGAACGTAGCTTTAGTTATAAGAATCTTTCTTCCGACGAGTTGATTGCTCATATCACTCGTTTTGTCTCTGGAATATGGCAGATACATGCCTTTGGTGAGGGAAATACCCGTACCACTGCTGTTTTCACGATACAATATTTGCGCTCGTTGGGATTTAATGTTAACAATGACATGTTCGCAAAGCATTCTTGGTATTTTCGTAATGCCTTGGTGCGAGCCAATTATCGTAGTGCTGTGGAGGGCATAGACTACAGCCCGCAATATTTGGAACGTTTCTTCCGAAATCTTCTGCTAGGTGAGCAATGGGATTTGCGTAATCGTTATCTGCATATTCATTCAACGAAAGAGTGGAGTGTGCAACCGAATCTAGGTTCCGAACAAGTACCCGAACAAGTACCCGAACAAGTACCCGAACAAGTAGCAGGTTTGCTATACACAGATAATGTATTGGTTATTGGCTTAATCAAGAAGATTGGTAAAGAATCAGTCTCAATTTCTCAATTGATGAAATTGTTAGAATTGAAACACAGACCGAATTTTCTGGAATATCACCTATATCCAGCCATAAAGGATGGCTTTGTCCGTATGCTTTATCCTAATTCTCCTCGCCACCCGCGTCAGAAGTATTTACTGACAGAAAAAGGATTGGCTCTATATAATGAATTAATGAAGAGGGAATAGGATCTATGTTATAAGAACTGCCGCTATATAAATACTTATAACTTATCTACTTATAACTCATAACTTATCTACTTATAATTCACCAACCATGCTTTCTACAATCGACATCGCGCAGATAATCAAGTTGAAGCCGTTTAGACATGCAGTCTCTTTTGCCGATTATATCGTCATTACTGATAGTTTAGATATTGATATATTCCGCTATCCGTGCCGACTCAATGCTGTTAGTGTTTTGCTGTGCAAAAGTGGTGCTATCGATTGTACTATAAACTTGAAAAGCTTTCATATCGAGGCTAATACCATAATTATATGTACTAATAGCGACATCGTTCAAATAGAAGCCACGCCTAATGCATGTGTATATGCAGGGCTTATTTCTACTACTTTGCTCGATCGTATGCGCATCAATTATTGGCAGAGCAACGCTATTATTAGTTCGCACAGTAATGTGTTTACCAACATTCCCGATGCCGATATGCATATTCTTGAATCCTATTATGGTATGTTGCGCACCAATATGACATCGGGGTTGCGCGAAGCTGAAAAAATTATAGAAAATCTTGTTAGTGCTTTTGCCCATACGCTAATTTCGGTGCTCGACAAACGTATTGATACCAACTACATAGCCAAAACTACACGTAGTGAGTCGATTCACGAACATTTTATGGAATTGCTTAATCAATATCATACCACCGAACGTAGTGTGACGTTCTATGCCGACAAGATGTGTCTAACGCCCAATTACCTAAGTGCCGAAGTGCGCAATTTTTCAGGAAAAACGGCTCTTGAATGGATTAATGAATATGTTATTCTTGAAGCAAAAACGCTTCTTCGTTATTCGCAACTTAATATACGCGAAGTGGCTTTGCGTCTCAATTTTCCCACGCAAAGTGCTTTCGGCAAATATTTCAAAAAATATGTTGGCGTTGGACCCAAAGAGTACCAAAAGTAGAACCATAGAGAGAATCGTATAATATGAATATAGTTGGACGTTTTGCGCCTTCACCAAGTGGGCGTATGCATCTTGGCAATATATATGCGGCACTGATGAGTTATGCATCGGTTAAGTGCCGAGGAGGAAAATGGCTTTTGCGTATTGAGGATCTTGATAGAAGTAGATGTAAGCGCGAATATGCCGAGCAAATTATAGATGACCTTTGTTGGCTTGGTCTTGTGCCCGATTTGGGTGCGAGTATTTTGGCCGACGATAGTGCATATTATCAGAGCAATCGTGATGATATTTACATAAAGTATTTTGAACAATTGCGTCAACAAGGGTTGTTGTATGAATGCTTTTGTCGGCGCAATGAGCTCAATGTAGCTTCGGCGCCTCATGCGTCGGATGGTCATGTGGTGTATGGCGGCAAATGTCGTTTGCTCAGCTATGAGCAGAAGGAGGCACTGAGCCGTGAGCGTAAACCATGTTGGCGTATGCGTATGCCAGATGTCGATGACGTGTTTGTCGATGGTAAATATGGCGTACAGCACGAAAATCTTGCAAAAGACAGAGGCGATTTTATAGTCCGTCGTGCCGATGGCAATTTTTCCTACAATCTGGCAGTTGTTGTCGATGATGCTCTGATGGGAGTCACGGAGGTAGTTCGTGGTTGCGATTTGCTGACCGTGTCTCACGAGCAGCGTTTTATTTATTCTAATATTGGCTACGAAGCACCGCACTATTGCCATTTTCCACTACTACTGGCAAATAGTGGCTCGCGTCTAAGCAAACGCGATCATTCACTTGCGATGGATGTGTTGCGTGATCGTTTTACGCCCGAAGAACTTATTGGCACTATAGCTTGGTGTGTGAATATTCAACCTACAAAGCAGCCTATGTCGGTGTGTGAATTTGTTAGTGCTTTCGATTGGCAAAAAATACCACAAAAAGACATAGTTGTTAATTGGGATTGACGCCGTTTCTAGTCTACATATACAAAAAGGATTATATGGATTTCCTCGATTTCCACAGAAACCGTTTTGTCCATATAATCCAGTTTTTCTATTAGAGTTTTATTGTGGTTATGAACTATTTCAGTATAGCTTCAATTTCGTTCAAATCGGATGCCGAGAGAGGATTCTTCTCGAGCGCATCAACTACAGAGAGGTTTGTGTCGAGCTGCGTTGTCGACGATGCGCCTACGAGAACCGAGGTTACGCGTTCGTCGCGCAAAATCCATTGAAGAGCCATTTCGGCAAGCGACTGTTCGCGGCGTTTGGCAACTTCGTTGAGTTTTATTATTCGAGCCAACTTGTCGTCGGTGAGAGCTTCGGGCTTCAGAAATCCACCTTTCGACATTCGCGAACCTTCGGGAATGCCATTCAAATATCTGTTTGTGAGCAATCCTTGTGCAAGAGGCGAAAAAGCTATCACGCCAACGCCAAATTCGTTCGTCACATCGAGCAAACCATCTTCTACCCATCTGTCGAACATATTGTATCGAGCTTGATGAATGATGAACGGCGTATGTTGTTCGCGCAATATTTCAAATGCTCGGCGTGCTTCAGCAGGTTTGTAGTTCGATATACCTACGTATAGAGCTTTGCCCGAACGTACAATTTGGTCGAGAGCTGCCATCGACTCTTCGATAGGTGTCTCTGGGTCGGGACGATGATGGTAGAATATATCTACATAATCCACGCCCATGCGTTTCAAACTCTGGTCTAGCGATGCTATAAGGTGTTTGCGTGAGCCCCAACTGCCATAAGGTCCGTCCCACATCACATATCCAGCTTTGGTAGATATAACCATTTCGTCGCGGTGAGCTCCAAGACCCTCTTTGAGAACACGTCCAAAAGTGATTTCGGCAGAACCTGGCACAGGTCCATAGTTGTTAGCCAAGTCGAAGTGTGTTATGCCACGGTCGAATGCGTGCAAGAGAATAGATTTTGCATTCTCGTATATGTCTACCGAACCGAAATTGTGCCACAACCCGAGCGAAACTTTGGGCAGCATCAGACCGCTGCGCCCACAATGTGTATATATCATATCGTTATTATGTTGATTGTTTTCAATAATTAGTCAAAAATAGTAAACCCATTTGCCTTTGGAAATATATTCATAATCTATTAGTTATATGTCGATGACGGTTTTTTAGCTAATAAAATCGTTTGAGAGTGGTAAACTTACTTATATTTTTGCACCGCAAAAAATATCAAACTATGGCAGAGAATCGCAATTTTGATGTCGATCTACAAATAGACGATTTAGACAAGAAAATATTGTCGCTAATTATGGAAAATGCTCGTATGCCATTCCTCGAAGTGGCTCGTGCTTGTGGTGTCTCTGGTGCTGCTATCCATCAAAGAGTGCAGCGCTTGGTAAACATCGGCGTTATAAAGGGCTCGGAGTTTATCATCAATCCTTCGAAAATTGGCTATATGACATGTGCCTACATCGGCATTTTCCTCAAAGATGCCAGCTATTTCGATAGTGTGGTTGATCAAATGAAGAAAATACCGCAAATCGTTGAATGCCACTATACTACTGGTCAATATGCCATATTTATAAAAGTATATGCTAAGAGCAACGAGCACATGAAGTTTATTCTACACGACTGCTTACAGCAAATTGAAGGTATCTCGGCTACCGAAACCATCATCTCGCTTGAGGAGAGTTTCAAACGCCAAATATCTATTGACGATAAAATAAAAGACCTCTCAGGAAAACCATCAATAGCGATGGATTAGCTCATAAATATCGACAATTAGATAAATAAGCTTCGTTCGAGAGAGCGAGGCTTTTTTGTTCTCTTGCGTGCGTATGGTTCGAAAACACGAAATACTACTAACTTTGTCTATACGATAATTATATGAATATGTGTGTGGTAGATAGTTTTGCAGATGTAAAGATTTTGCGATATTCTGTTGATGGGTTTGAACAGTTGACTCCAAAGCAGAAGTTTTTATTGTATTACTTAAGCGAAGCAGCCTTGTGGGGGCGTGAAATTCTGTTTCATCAGAATGGTGGCGACGAAACTATTCTTTTGCTGCGTACGCTCGATGCTATTTATGCGTATCAACAGCAAAAAGGCGAACTCGATAGCCGATTGGCTCTATATACAAAGCGTGTATGGTTTTGCTCTGGTGTGCATCATCACTATAGCAACGATAAGTTCTTGCCCGAATTTTCGCAAGACGACTTTAACTCGTGGCTTGCTCAAGTGCCCAATTTCGACACTTTGGTGGGCGCCTCTGCTGGATATGCCGCAAGTCGCCTGTCGAAACTAATTTTCGATAAAGATTATAAACCTAAGAAGGTTTGCTTAGATAATGGCGTCGATTTGGTTGCTTCGTCGGCTGTTAATTTCTACGAAGGTGTGTCGCAGCGCGAAGTAGAGCATTTCTACAAAACTCGAGGTGCTAATGCGCTAAATAGTAAACTTATACGTAATGCTAACAATCAACTCGAAGAGCAAATTTGGAAGGTCGGTGGTATGTATTCCGATGCCATCGTGCGTATAGTCGAAAACTTGAAGCGTGCCTCGCAATATGCCGAAAATGAACAGCAAGTTGATATTATAAATACGCTTATTGCATATTACGAACAAGGCGATTTGAGTCTTTTCGATGAATATAATAAGAAGTGGGTGTCCGAAAAACAGTCGATTGTCGATTTCATCAATGGTTTTATTGAGGTCTATTCCGACCCCCTTGGTTTCAAAGGAACATGGGAATCTATTGTTGAACTTGTCGATGCAGCATCGTCGGAGCGCATAAGGCTTATTTCGGAGAATGCTCAATGGTTCGAAGATCACTCCCCAATAGACGCCGAGTTCCGCAAAACGCAAGTCACAGGGGTAAGTATGAGAGTGGTGAATGCCGTGATGTTGGCTGGCGATTGCTATCCTGCCACGCCAATTGGTGTCAATCTGCCCAATGCAGAGTGGATTCGCGAACAGTTTGGCTCTAAATCTATTTCGCTTGGCAACATCACTCACGCACATCACGAAGCAGCAAAATCGAGTGGTGTGTTAGATGAGTTTGCCTACGATGCCGACGAAATCAGTCGTGCACACACTTGGGGACGACTTGCCGACGATCTGCATACTCAGCTTCATGAATGTCTCGGTCATGGTTCTGGTCGCATGCGCGAAGGTGTCACTCTCGATGCTCTCAAGGCTTATGGAAGCACGCTCGAGGAGGCTCGTGCCGATTTGTTTGCTCTATACTTCATGGCCGATCCAAAGATGATTGAGCTCGGCATCATTCCTTCGCTCGATGTGGCATGGTCGCACTACGATGCTTATCTGAGAAGTGGTATGCTTGTTCAACTCGCTCGTATTGCAGAAGGCAAAAACGTAGAAGAGTCGCACATGCGTAACCGACTGCTTATAAGTAGATATGTTTTTGAAAAAGGTTCGGCCACTGGCGCTGTTAAGATGCTCATTCGCGATGGTAAACACTATATAAAAATATATGGCTATCAAGCTCTTCGTCAGATGTTTGGTGAGTTGCTACGTGAAATTCAGCGAATAAAATCGACTGGCGACTACGAGGCAGCTCGAGAATTGGTTGAAAATTATGGCATTCGTATTGATGCTATGCTCCACCACGAAGTGCGTGAACGTTACCAAAAACTTGGTATTAAGCCATTTTCTGGCTTCGTAAACCCTCGTATGAGCATTTCTGATGATGGTAGCGACATACATATAGACTATACAGAAGCCTACGATGCTCAAATGTTGCGCTATGGCAACGAGTATAAAACTCTAAAATGCCAATGATGACGCGTAGCATAATACTATTACTACTATGCATATTCCCTTTGTTGACCGTAAGAGCTCAGCTAAAGCGCGAAATAGAGAGGGTAGAGCCATTTACGCAAATCACAGTGGCAAGTGGCATTAATCTCATTATTCACAAAGCCGACAAACGCCGCATTGTGGTCGAAGGAGAGCGTGGGGCCATCAACAATACCATTTGTGCCGTCGATTCGGCTGGCATGTTGTCTATTTTTGCTAATAAGTTCAAATATCGCCGTAGCAAACGAATCAACGTATATGTAGATTACGATTCTACTCTTACGTATATTGCCTCAACAAGTAGTCGCATTCGTTGCGAATCGCCTATTGAGGGCGAAAGGTTTGAAGTAAAGTCGAGCTATGGTAGTGAATACTATTTTGTAGTAGATGTGGCGTCGTTGGTGGTTCATCTCGAAAACAATGCTTCGTTGCAAGTGTCGGGCAATGCGCGTTCGGTTAATGCTTTTTTGGATGAGAGTAGCATTTTGAAAGGTTTCAAACTCGAAGCCGACGTCATGGAGGTCACTCTGGACAATTCTTCGGAAGCCGAAGTGAATGTAGCCAGTGAACTAAATATTTATGCTCAGCACCAAAGTGTGGTGAAATACGATGGCGACCCTGCCATACATACCAAAATGATTAATAGTAGTCTTGAACAGCGATTTAGAAGAAGTGAATGAAAACTAAGATTTGCATAAACACTAAGTATAGTAGCAATGCCGCACTACGTGCATTTGTCGATAATATCGACGATGAGATGAATCGTGGTGGAGAGACAATTTTTAGCGGGCGTAATATTGTGAAACGTTTTCAGATTAGTGGTTTCGATCAAACAATAATCGTTAAGCGCTTTCGCAAACCCAATGCTTTGAATCGTTTTATTTATGGTAATATTCGAGCAACGAAAGCTAAACGAGCCTATCAGAATGCATTTGAACTCATTGCGCGCGGTTTTTCTACTCCTGAGCCTTTCGCCTACGTAGAACTGAGTAGTTGTGGTGTTATGGGCGTTTGCTACTATCTCTCGAGCGAGTGTTGTTATGCTCCAATTTGCGATAAACTCAATCCGCCCGATTTCGATAAATCTATGGCCGATGCCTTTGCGAAGTTTGTGGCGCAACTTCATACTAAAGGCGTTGTGCATTGCGACTTGAATAGCACTAATGTTCTATATAATATTGAAAATGGTGATGTGAAATTTGCGCTTATCGATATAAATAGAATGAAATTCTTTGACGTGAACAAAGTTATGCCAATCGATGTGGCTCTCGATAATTTGACACTTTTTACTGGCGATATGGATGTGTTTACGTATGTTGCTACGCGTTATGTAGATTATCGTGCTTTGCCAAAATCTACTGTCGAAAAGGCTTTAGAACGTAAGATTCGTCATGATGTTAATTATAAGCGAAAACGTAAATTTTCAAGTCTATTCAAATAATATCCAACCATAGCATTATGTACCTAATAGCAGACGCTGGTTCCACAAAAGTTGAGTGGACTTTAGCCGATAAAGGCTCAATTGTAAAAACCGTATATACGCGAGGAATAAATCCCATACACCAATCGCAATATGAGATATATGCCATAGCCAAAGAGTGTTTCGATGCACTTGGCGAATGCACTATCGATTCAATTCACTATTATGGTGCTGGCTGCATTGGTGGCGAGGTGAACGCGCGTGTAAAAAATTCGCTTCTCAGTGTGTCGGGTATCACGCCCGAAGCCATAACAGTAGAAAGCGATTTGATGGGTGCTGCTCGTGCGCTTAGCAATGGCGAATCAACTGTTGCCTGCATACTTGGCACAGGTTCAAATTCTTGCTATTTCGACGGCGTCGCAATAGTCGACAATGTGCCTCCGCTTGGCTATATCCTTGGTGATGAGGGTAGTGGTGCTGATATTGGTAAACGAATTGTATCTATAGTGCTCAAAGGTCTTGTCGACGACAACTTCAAACAGGCTCTCTATACCTACGCCGAAACCGATTATGCAGGAATAATAGATAGAGTCTATCGTAAGCCCGAAGCAAATAGGTTCTTGGCAAGTTTTGCTCAGTTTGCTCATGCTCACCTCGACGACGAACGCGTTTGGAATATAGTTAGCGAAAGTTTTATGTCTTTTGTAGAGCGCAATTTGCTTAGCTATAGTTCGATACGAGAGTGCCGCTTGGCTTTTGTGGGTAGCGTCGCCTACAATTTCCGTGACGTGCTCGATGGTGTGTTGTCAAGCTACGGGCTCCAAATAGATGCTGTGCAACAGACTCCTCAGCGAGGATTGGTTGAGTTTCATAAAGAGGACTAATTTCTTTGTTTTGTCTCTTTGCTTAGCTTTTCTATGGTGAAGCAACTCATAGAGCTTTGCTATTGATTGCTTGGTTTTTTCAGAGAGTAGAAACAAAAAACCGAAGCTCTAATATTAGAACTTCGGTCGATTGCGTGATACCGGAGGGGTTCGAACCCCCAATCTTCTGATCCGTAGTCAGAGGCATTATCCAATTGTGCTACGGTACCATCACCTTTGTTTTGCGAGTGCAAAGATATATTTATTTTGTTTACGTGCTATGCGTTTGGTGTAAATATTTTGAAATGTTTTTTGCTGTATCTGTGTTTCAGGTGCTTATGTACAATATAAAATGTACATACATATCTACTGAGTAGTGTTGGAACCTATAAATCGGCAAGAATCTTATAAATTTCTTTCTGTGCGCGAATCTCTTTGCCATTCCTATCAATCATGTGGTCGTTGAGGAAGCAGTCGATACGGCGGGCCTTCACGTTGTCGGACATTTGCAAGGTGAGTATATCAATCAACTGTTTTTTTATCTCTTCGTTTTCTATAGGAAATGCACACTCTATGCGGTGATACAAATTGCGATTGAGCAAGTCCGATGAGGTGAGGTAAATTTCGTTTTTGCCACAATTGGAGAAAAACCAAATGCGCCCATGTTCGAGGAATCGGTCTACTATGCGCGTAATGGTTATGTTGCGACTGTAAGGTTGGTCGGGCACAAGACAGCAAACACTTCGTATGATTAGGTGTATTTTTACACCAGCCATGCTCGCTTCGTAGAGTTTGTTTATGATTTCACGGTTTTGCAATCCGTTCATCTTCAAAATTATGCAGCCCCCCAAGCCTTTTTCGGCATTTGCAATTTCGCGGTCTATCATCTCTATGAGGCGAGGTTTGAGGTTTATGCGGGTTAAGAGCAGTTTCTCAAGTTTCGGAGTTTTACTCTGATCCTCGAGAAATTGGAAAACTCGTTCGAGGTCGTTTATTATGCCATCGTCGCGAGTGAAGAGCCCATGGTCGGTGTATTGACGGGCAGTTTTCTCGTTGAAGTTGCCCGTCGATAGATATGCATAACAACTTTTGCGCACGCTGCCTTCTCGGCGTATGATAAGCGCCATTTTGGCGTGAACTTTTAGTCCCGGAATGCTATATATAACCTTTATGCCCGACTCCTTCATGCGTTCGGCAAGTTTGATGTTGTTCTCTTCGTCGAATCGGGCTTTTAGTTCTACAAACACGGTGACTTTTTTGTTGTTGTGTGCAGCTGCAATTAGCGAGTTTACAACAGCCGAGTTTGTTGCTACGCGATACTGCGTGACTTTTATCTCTTCAACTTTAGGATCGATGGCTGCTTCGTTGAGCAATCGAATGACGTAGTCGAACGATTGGTAAGGGTAGTGCAGTATTCGGTCGGAGCGTTTTATCTGAGCAAAGAGGCTTTCGCTCATTGGCAGATATTTAGGGTGTATCGGCTGAGGTGTATCTGCAGTTTTTTCGTCAATTATAGCTATTGGAAACTGATCGAATTGGTGAAGGTTGAAATAGCGATTTGCTTTCACAATTTCGCTATCGTTGAAGTTGAATGTTTTTTCGAGCGCTTTGAGCAAGTCGGGGGCTATAGTGCGATCGATGTAGAAACTTGACGGCGCGCCAATTTTGCGTCTGCCAAGGTTTTGCTTTATTTTTTGCACTATGTCGCCGCTAAAATCGTCGTCGATGCCCAAATCTGCATCGCGCTCTACTTTTATACACCAAATGCCGTCTATTTCGTAGCCAGGAAATATATCTCCAATATTGATGCGGATAATATCGTCGAGAAAGACCATGTGGTGATGCCCATCTTCAATTTGTGGTAGCTCTACAAAACGCTTCAAATCTGTAAATGGCAGTTTTACAAGTGCATAAGTAGGCTTAGTTGAAGGCTTAGTTGAAGTTTTGTGCTTGTGCTTCTTGTATAGCTTTAGGGCAAAATATGGTCTGTTGTCGCGCAAAAATACACGTGTGTCGCGCGAAATGATGACTGGTTGTAGATATGGTATTACTTCGCTAAAAAAGTAGTCGTGCATAAACATCAGATGCTCAGGATTGCTTGGCAATACACCATTGTAGAGTGTTACTCCGTGTTTTTCTAATCGGTTGCAAATGAGGCTTAAAATGTTGCTTAGCTCACAAATTTGTTCAGATACGATATGGTTTATTTTGGCAAGTGCAGCTTGAGGGTTAGCCACCTCTTTCATCTCTTGATTTCCCTCCACTGCATTGCGATATTCAGCTACGCGCACGTTGTAAAACTCAACCAAATTGAGCGAATAAATAGACAAAAAACGCATGCTCTCAGCTATCGTGAGAGTTTCGTCTTTAGCCTCCTCGAGCACACGCCTATTGAAAGCCAGCCAACTTATGTCGCGGTTAAAGTATTTTACGTTTGTGAGCATCTATGCGTGGTTT
The DNA here is from genome assembly GCA_015061285.1 of Bacteroidales bacterium. Taxonomy (GTDB): domain Bacteria; phylum Bacteroidota; class Bacteroidia; order Bacteroidales; family Marinilabiliaceae; genus W3P20-009. The sequence continues at coordinate 74,631 of SUWW01000008.1, forward strand.
TGTGGCGCAAAATTACAACTATATTCGCATAAAAAAGTTTTAACATGAAAAGTCGCCCCAAACGACTACATATTCTTGAATAATGAAACGTATAGGGTTAATCTCCGATTCGCATAGCTACTTCGACGAACGCCTGCTCAAACTCTTTGCCGACCGCGACGAGGTGTGGCATGCTGGCGATGTTGGCGACATTCGTTTGCTTAATAAACTGAAGGCATGGAAGCCGCTTCGCGCTGTTTATGGTAATATTGATGATACTCTCATTCGTGCAGAATTGCCGGAATCTCAGCGTTTTACCATTGAAGGCTTCGATGTGCTAATGACCCACATAGGCGGCTATCCTGGTAAATACTCTCCAAAAGTAAGTGAGATTATGAGAACTAATCCGCCTACGATTTTTGTGGCTGGTCACTCGCATATATTGAAGGTTATTTACGACAAAAAATATTCTTGTCTTCACATGAATCCTGGGGCTTGCGGCATTAGCGGTTTTCACTCTGTGCGTACGGCCCTACGCTTCACTCTCGACAACGGTCAAATAAAAGATATGGAAGTTATTGAGCTTGGACCGAAAACTAGCAAAAAGCATGAATGAAAAACTAAAACAAATAAAGGATAGGTTCTTAATTCCTTGTGGCCTTGCTATAGGCGTATTAGCATCTGTTGCTGGTCTTTATTTCTATTCTTCATCTGAGGTAGAGTTTGTATGTACTACTTCTTTTGGCTTGTTTTTATATTCCTTACTAAAGGAGTTGACTCGAAATAAAGCGACATCATTTTTTTCTACTCTTGGTATTATTGCTCTTATTTCATTCTCGCTAATTTTTGTTGATGAGAAAAAACAGGGTGAGCATTTTGAGGAATATGGAACAATACTTACAACTGCGACTATAAAGAATATTAATAATTACAAAGGCAATCATTCGTTAGAATGTCAATATGAAACGGTATTGGGTATATACTTGAATATAGATGTTCAATGCGCAAAAGAAATTTGTAGAGAAAAAAACGTAGGTGATAAAATTTTGATAAGGTATTCTAAGATAACTCATAATGATTATCGTGTTGTTGACTATTACCCTACGCCTCAAGAAATAGAAAAGTATAGGAGAACAGATATCCTATTGTATTCTGCAAGGTCACAAAAGATAAAAATGGCTGCCAAAGTATATGACAAACATCTAAAATGTGAGGATTGGGGGGCAGAAATCAATAAGTACTACTTCGTAAAAGTTCAATTCAAAGATTCTATAAGTGACTTTATTGAAATTGATGATTTTCGTCGTCGTGATATATACGAATCACTACAAATAGGCGATACCATTATCGCAAAAATGGTTGATGGCAAGAAAAGGACGATTCAAATAATTAATTGGAAACCAACAAAAGAAGAAAAAGAGAGATACAAAAATCCAGTGCGTTTGATAGAGAAGTGATTTTGCTAATCTAAAGGCTCTGATTTGTAATTATTTGTAATATAAATATATATAGCTATGTGGACACAAAAGGAATTTAGTCTTCAACCTCGAAGTAGAGGTTTTCATCTGATAACGGACGAAATAGTGAAAAACCTTCCAGAATTGCCCAATGTCGGCTTGTTACACCTCTTCATAAAACATACGTCAGCAGCGCTATCGATAAACGAAAATGCCGATCCTGATGTCCGCACCGACATGGAGTCGATTTTTTGTCGTTTGGTGAAAGAGCGCGAGCCATATTATCAGCACACTCTCGAAGGCGATGACGATATGCCAGCTCATGCTAAAAGTTCTATTGTAGGTTGTAGCGTTACAGTTCCCATCAGTAACCATCGTCTAAATATGGGCACTTGGCAAGGTATTTACTTGTGTGAATTTAGATCCCGTGGTGGTGCTCGTCGTGTGGTGGCAACAATCTGCGGCGAATAGGCAAGAGTAAAATGAAAAAGTATAAATGTAAAAGTAAAAGCGCGCGGCGTTGCCGAGGGGGTTGCTGCTTGGCAGATTTATAAAATACTTTGAATCATAGAATACGTTTCAAAGCAACGTAACTCGCTAATATATAGAAGTTTTATTTGTTAATTCTTACTTGTTAATTCTCAATGAATCCAGTACTTATAACAGCAATAGGAGTTGGCGTTTCGACATTATTTGGTTCTGCGTTGGGCTTTTTCATCAACAATGTATCGCACAAAACCAACGATACAATCATAGGGTTTTGTTCTGGTGTGATGTTGTCGGCTGCCATTTTGGGCTTGATTATGCCAGCTTTTGAAGGTGTAAGCAATGAAATGCTTTGGCTTCCTGTATTGGGCGTCGTTGCGGGTGCATTGCTTCTAAATATTCTCGATCTTGTCACGCCTCATTTGCATCATATCACTGGCAAAGATCAGGAGGAACATGTCAACAATAGGCAACTCAATAGGGTATTGCTATTCGTTTTGGCCATTGCCTTGCATAAGTTTCCCGAAGGAATGGCTGCCGGTGTTGGTTTCAACGGCGAGAATATCGATAATGCTATGAGTGTGGCTATAGGTATATCTATACAGAATATCCCCGAAGGAATGGTTGTTATTTCTCCACTTTTGTTGGCTGGCATAAGTCGGTTACGAACGGCTCTAATTGCTGTAGCTATTGGTTTTTTAGATGTGTCAGGCGTTTTCTTTGGCTACTATTTAGGTGTGTTGTCGTTGCAGATGTTGCCGTTTATGCTTTCGCTTGCTGGTGGTGCCATGCTCTATGTGGTTAGCGATGAGATGATACCAGAATCGCATGCTCATGGCTATCAAAAACCAGCTACGTATGCACTGCTTTTAGGGTTCGTTTTGATGATATGTATTGATAGGCTAATGTCTTGATGCAGAATTAATAATATTTTATTATATAAAGATGAAGAGAAGATTTTATACGCAAGGTATTTGTTGTAAAGCTTTCGATATTGAAGTAGAAGATGGCAAGGTGAAAAGTGTGAAATACTATGGAGGTTGTAGTGGTAATGGTCAGGGAATAAGCAGCCTTGTTGTAGGCATGTCAGTAGATGATGTGATAAGTAGATTGAAGGGAATTAATTGTGGAGGAAAAGGCACTTCGTGTCCCGACCAACTGGCGTGTGCATTGGAGCATTTTGAAAGAGGCGAAATGGTAAAAGAGAGTTGACAATTTGCAATTGATAATTGTCAACTCTCAATTAATTATTTTATCCCTCGAGCCTTACAAATTTTCTCGTAGGCTTCTTGCACCTTGCGGAAAGTCTCTTCTGCGCGTTTTTCAACGTCGGCACCCATACCTGCCACTTTGTCGGGGTGATATTTCATAGCCATTGTTCGATAGGCCTTTTTCACTTCGGCATCGGTAGCCGATTTGTCTATTTGAAGCACTTTGTAGGCCGCATCGAGATTGTCGGCTGAGGCGAAAGTGCCAAATATCGACTGAGCATCGGCTGATGTTATACCAATAGAAGCAGCAATACGACTTACAATCTGAGCCTCTTCGTCGGTTACAACGCCATCGGCTTGCGCTATACCATAGAGAATTTGTAGAATTATAAGGCGCGAGTTGTAGTCGAGATGGTGACGAATATTACTTGCTGCTATATGTACGTTGATGTCTGTTTTGAGTATGTCGCGCAGTTTTAGCAATGCACTTTGTGCACGCTGCACACCAAAGACTTCGATGAGTTTCGTTTTTACGAATTCGAGCTCAATTTTTCTGACATGACCATCGGCACGCATCGTCACGGCAATAAGCTGAAGTAGAGCCGTTTCAAAATCTCCTTGGCGGTTGTGTCCATACTCATAATTAGGATTATAGTATGAATAGCTGCGGTTGTAGGTAGAATCGCCTTGACCGTTAGTGTTGCCGCCCGAGAGATTTTTTATGAGCGTGTATATAAGCCAAAATATCAGTAGTGAACTCAAGAAGCCCATGATGTCAATTTTTCGTGAATATTAAGTATGTCGTTTATAATGAAATGCTTGTCGTCGGGGCTAATTACGAAGTCGGCTTTAGCAACAATTTCGTTGTCGCTTATTTGGTTCGAAATACGTTCCATCACCATTTCGCGGCTCGAATTGTCGCGTAGCATTGTGCGTTCTACGCGTTCCTCCAATGGCACCGACACGGCAATAATCTTGTCCATATACGACTCCATTGTAGTGCCAATCATAATAGCAGCCTCGCATATTACGTACGATTTGCCTTCTGAAGCCATTTCTTCGCTCCATTTCTGGAAATCTCTACCCACAGCGGGGTGAATGAGTTTGTTTACCGACTCAAGTTTCTTTTTGTCGTTGAAGATTACCGAAGCCATCATTTTTCGGTCTACAACGCCGTCTACGATAGCATTCTTGCCAATAATCTCTATTAGAGAGCGTTGAATGTCTGCGTCGCTATCCATCAATTGCTTTGCTCGCTTGTCGCAATTGTAAACAGGGACGCCGAGTGTTGTAAAAAGTTGGGCTATAGTGGTCTTGCCACTACCTATGCCACCAGTTAAGCCAATTCTTTTCATCTTCATTGTTCATTGTCGTTTGTACTGCCAATCCTCTCAAGCAGATACTCTACAGATATAGGGGAGTAGTTTATATTATAAATATTGTCTGGTATATGGGCTATTTTTAGCTTGATGCGGCGCTGACTGCTTCCTGGGGTTATGTTCGACATGTCGGCCACTATATCAAACGAATTAGCTTCAATTTTCTCGTAATTGCTAAGTCCCACCGAAAAACTTACTGTGATGCTTTGTGGAAACGTCATCATGCGGTAGCCGTTGGGCACTCCAATGGCGGTAACGGGCACTTGCAAGTCTTTTTGCGTAAGCATCTCCACAAAATATTTAACCTCTACATCGCTATAATCACAACTTACGCCTTGTGGCAGTACGAAATTGAAGCGTGTAGTATATGTGTCGTTTAGCTGTATTGGGGGAAGTTTTTCGGTGTATACAGCTGTCATTGTATCCAAATAGTTGTTGGTGCCCGAAACCCACACAGAGTCGGGTGTCAATACCGTTGGGCGTGAATATATATGCTGCGGCTGAAGTGTTGTTTGCGTACTTATGCGTACTGGCAAATACTTCTTATGCTGCTTTAGCATAGGTATGTATATGGTGTCCGACACAACTTCTTCGAGTTTTACGCCGTCGGGGAGCGATTCGATGATTTTTTTGCGGTAGATGCGTGGCAAAACAACGGCCCGAGGTTTGTCGTTATATCTTATTTGTGGCCTCGTCTCGCTGAGGTCTATCTCGATTTCACGATTATTGTTGGCGTGCATCAGCATAAGCAATTTTGAGCCTTCGCCATGCACTATTACTTGTGCCGAAGAAATAGTCGATTCGTCTATTACGTATCCGGCAGGTATGTTTTTGCACGATATTTTGTAGTCTATAGTAGCATTATATTCCAAATGTAACTTCTCTATAAACAGAATAAGTATAGCAATGCCAACAAAGACCAAAAACGTGCGAAAGTCTGGTCCTTTGAGCCATTCGAAAAATCTATTCTTTACCGACATTGCTATGTATGTAAAAACATAATAGTGTGCAGATGCTCGTTTTCATAGGCATCTACACACTAACTAAAAAGTCTTAATTATTGAGCGTTAGCTTCAGCTTTCTCGAGGATAGCCGATTTGTCGAATTTTACGTATACGCCATCAGCAACTTCGAGCTCCACTTTGCCGTCTTTGATTTCGTGAACTTTAGCATAAACGCCGCCAGTGGTAACCACGTGGTCTCCCTTCTTGAGGTTGTCGCGGAATTTTGCCAACTCCTTCTGACGCTTCTGCTGTGGACGCATCATGAAGAAATAGAAGATTACGATGATGAGTACGAATGGAAGAATGGTCATCCAAATGCTTCCTTGTTGTTGTCCTGCTGCTGGTGCAGCTTGTAGGAGAGTGTTCAACATAGTCTATTCTTGATTAATTGTTAATATGAGCTGAAATAATTATCTCTACTGTGTCGTTGGCAGAATAGAGCTGCACGGGCTGTACCTCTTTGCCCATTAATCCATGAGTATCGAGTATTATGTATATGTCGCCTTGTGCGTTTTCGTCGGCATCGGTTGTGCGCACATCTACGCACGGACAATTTTTCTCTATTCTACTTATAGCTACACTGCCTCCAACGGCTTTGTAGTGTAGGGTAGTGCCTACCACATCGCCACTTGGCACATCACCAAAATCAACAATAATATTATCAATTTGCATCGAGCCTTTGCTCTCCGTTGGAGCTTTATCGTTGGCGCTTTTTGAGGCGCACGATGCAAGGCTTGCTGCAATTGCCAATACTGCTATTTTGCCGATGTTTCTCATGCCAATTGTGCTGGAAGGATATGTTTCTCCTCAACGAGTTTTGTTACAATCTTTTGTAGAATGCCATTTATGTAGTTATTACTCTTGTTTGTAGAATAATATTTAGCAATCTCTATGTATTCGTTGAGTGTGATACGTATAGGCAACTCGTGGAATGATGTCATTTCGGCTATTGCCATACGTATAATGATATTATCGATGGTAGAGACGCGGTTGGCGTCCCAATTCTTCGAGAATTCTTGAATAAGGCTTATTGTGTTGAATTTGTCTTCGACCGTGGCACGGAGAAGTTTCTTTACAAAAGTCTCGTCGTCGGCATCTTTGAACATGCCAATTAGTGGCACTTCGTGTCCGTTGTGACCATCGAACTGCTTGAGTGTCTTTGCGGCAATACTTATTGCAAATTCAGCCTCGTCGTTCCAATAGATGCTCTTCAACTCCAATGCGTCGAAGAAGAATTCGTATTCGGGCAGAAGTTTAGTAATGAATTTTATTACGAAGTGAGCATCGTTTTCGAACGAATCTTCTTCGGCGTTCATATACTCTTTGTAGGCTTCGGAAGCTATCATCTTGTTGAAGATGATTTTGATAAGTTCGCTATCGTCGGCCCACGTAACTTTTGTGGCTTCTATGTAGTCGGCAAGTTGCTGATTACGTTCAATTTCGAAAATGAGTCTGTTGTGTACGAAGCGCAAATTTGGATTCAATTCCTCTTGTGTAGGATTGATTTTGCTTTTTCCAGCTTCGATACGTTTTTCTGCCATACGGCGAAGCTCCATGGGTAGTTGGAGCATCAAATGATATAATTCGTGCGATTTGCCTATGCTGTGATAGAGCTCTTTTTCTATACCGTTGTACGAATTGTCGGTTTGCTGCTGGTGTGAATAAACCACTTGCATAACCTTTACTCTAAGGAGACGTCTGCTTAGCATTGCTTTGAAAGAACTTTTTTATTTAGATGCCAAAAATATAGCTTTTCATTTACTCTCAATCTAAATAATAGTTAAGATGAGAATGGAAAATTGAAAATTGAGAGTTGAAACTACGAAAAGCTCGAAAATCGCAAAACCATTTCGTTCTTTTAGCGTGTTTCTTGAACACTGTTGACTCTGATTTTATATAATAAGGATGGGCTTATGTGATGCGCAGAATGTGATTACGAACATACGACATTTTCAATAGAAAATTTATAATACATAATGCACGCATGTAGGGAAGCGATGCTCGCGCCCGAGAAATATAAAAAAACATGACAAAATCAATTGTAGGCTATTACGAATTTGCCCGTTTTGTCGATATAACCCCACTGGTTCTGCATAACTACCCAAGCTAAGCCTTCTGAAAAATCTAAGGCACTATCGTATTTCAGTTTTACGGAAAACTTGCCGTATTTATCTATAAAACCATACTTACCTCTTACTTTTACGCAGGCCAAGCCTTCTGCGAAGTCGCATGCTTCGTCGAATTGTGGCGATATTACAATTTCGCCTTCCTTATTTATATAGCCGTATTTGTTGCCGATACATACGCTTGCTAGACCTTCGGAAAAATCGCTGACGATTTCATATTTAGGTGTTAAAACTAAGTTTCCTTTTTTGTCTATAAATCCCCATTTGCCTCTGATTTGTACAGCAGCCAAATCTTCTTGAAAATGATTAGCCCCATCATATTGTGGTTTTATAATCACATTGCCGTTCGCGTCAATAAAACCATATTTACCAGCAACTTCCACCACTGCTATTCCATTCGAAAAATCGCCAGTTAGCCAATCGTACTGAGGTCTTACTACGATGTTTCCCAACGTATCTATAAAACCAAACTTATTGCGAATACTTATTCTAGCAAACCCTTCGTGAAAATCGTAGGCATCGTCAAACTTAGGCTTTATTATCAATTTGCCTTTTGTATCAATATAACCGTAATAACCGTCTTTATCTACTATGGCGCGACCGTTATAAAAATTGTGATTCCCACAAAATTGATGTGTCAAAACAAATCGTCCATTGTGGTCGATGTATCCATCTGTATTGCCTCTAGATGCAGCTGCCAAACCATTGGAAAATGGTTCTGCTATAGTGAATTCTGTTTTTATCACCAAAACACCTTCTTTATTGATATATCCAATCTTGCCGTTTACTCTGATACGAGCCAATCCTTCAGAAAATGAATCGCCTCTTATTTGATAGGATATTCCGTTTCGTGATTCTTGTGAACCATTATCTACATTTGAAAATGCCATAAAAGCGAAAACTGTCCCCGCTATAACTATAGCAGTAGTAAGGAGTTTTGCGTACGATTTTTTCATAATAATAGGAATTGTATACGCAAATATCATAAAAAATGAATTATGTTCTATTCTAATGATACTAATGTTGTTAGTAACGATTACTAATAGCAATATTTATTTGAATTATCATGGTTGATTATCTAAATAAAGCCGTTCCATCTTGAATGTTCGATTTACCAACACTTCGCTGAATTCTCCATAGAAAAAGGCTGTAACAGTTTGCTTGTCTGCTGAAAGTGTCGGGCGTTGAAACGAGATTTTGAGCAAACCGTTAGCAATTTGTTCAGCGAATGTTACTTGCATTTGTTCTGCTTCTTCGAAGGCGTCGAATGATGATTTGTAGAATAGATTCAAAAGCCAACCAAGTGTTGTTGTATGTTCAGTGTCTCCAAACGAAACGATTGTTTCCGAGCAGTCGTCCGAACCACGAATGTCCGCTATTAGTGAGGCATCTCGTACGTTCTCTGCAGTATATGTTACGCGCCAAATGCCCACAATCCATGGCTTGTTGAAGTCTTGTCGTGATAGCACTTGCTCTGCAGCCATTTCTTCACATTGGTTTGATTCGATGTCCATTTGTCGCTTTTCATTCTCCAAATTCTTCTTGTACGACGCACACGATGCATACAGCATGATTTGCAAAAGAACCGTAGCTGAAATAAAAATGATCTTATTTGTTATCATAAATATTTTTACAATCGCACAAAAATAGCTTATCGTTTACTCGTCGAGCTACAATTTCGCATATCGTGAAATAAAGTGTGCAAAATTCAATTACATTCGCAAGCGCTATTTCAAACAATATATATAAATACTAAACATCTAACTAACAATAAGTTATTTGTTTCGTTGTTTGTGCAATCGATTGTAATAAGAACATAATAACAACAATATTTGTAAAAATGGATTTTATAGAAAACCTTAAACTACGTGCTTCTAAGAGCAAGAAACGTATTGTATTGCCTGAGGGCGCTGAAGAGCGTAACATCAAGGCTGCAGATCAAGTCCTTGGTGAAGGATTTGCTGATATTATTCTTATTGGCGACGAATCTGAGATTAAGGCTAATGCTCAGAAATGGAATCTTCAAAACATCACTAAAGCAACTATCGTTGACCCTAAAAACAATGCTAAAAAGCAAGCTTATATCGACCTTTTGGTTAAGCTTCGCGAGAAAAAGGGTATGACGCCAGAGCAAGCAACCAAACTCGTTGAAAACGATCCACTATATTTAGGTTGTCTTATGATTAAGGCTGGCGATGCTGATGGCGAGGTTTCTGGTGCTATCCACGCTACTGGCGATGTGCTTCGTCCTGCTCTCCAACTCATCAAGACCAAACCAGGCATCAGCACTGTTAGTGGCGCATTCCTTATGTTCAACGAGAAAAAGGAGTATGGCGAGAATGGTCTTATGGTATTTGCCGACTGTGCTGTTACGCCTAATCCTACCGCTCAGCAACTTGGCGAAATTGCTGTTGCTACAGGCACAACTGCTCGTGTTCTTGGCGGTTATGAGCCTCGCATTGCTATGCTTAGCTTCTCTACCAAAGGTTCTGCAAAGAACGAAATGGTTGACAAAGTAGTTGAGGCTACCGAAATAGCTAAGAAACTTGCTCCTGATATGCAAATCGATGGCGAACTTCAAGCCGATGCTGCTCTCGTTCCTTCTGTTGGCGAGTTGAAAGCTCCAGGTTCTAAGATTGCTGGTCACGCTAATGTGCTTGTGTTCCCAACCCTCGAAGTTGGTAATATTGCCTACAAACTCGTTCAGCGTCTTGCTGGTTCCGAGGCCCTCGGCCCAGTTCTTCAAGGTATTGCTTGCCCAGTGAACGACCTCTCACGTGGTTGCTCAGTAAGCGATATTGTTAAGATGATTGCTATCACCGCTAACCAAGCTATTGGAGAATAATACCATGAATATATTAGTACTTAACTGCGGAAGTTCGTCCATCAAATACAAATTGTTTGAGATGGACAAGAAGAAGGTACTTGCTTCGGGCGGTATCGAAAAAATAGGTATGCCAGGTTCATTCATCAAATATTCTATGCCTGATGGTTCTAAGAAGATTGACGAATTGCCTATCCCAGAGCATACTAAAGGCGTAGAACTCATTTTCGGCATACTTACGAATAAAGAATTTGGCGTAATTAAGTCGATTAACGAGATTGATGCTGTAGGTCACCGTATGCTCCATGGTGGTGCTAAGCTCACCAAATCGTCGCTCCTCACCGACGAAGTGCTCGAGATTTTCGCTTCTTGCAACGACCTCGGTCCTCTTCACAATCCAGCAAACCTCAAAGGTGTGAATGCTGTTAAGGCTCTTCAGCCTAATATGCCACAAGTTGGTGTGTTCGATACCGCTTTCCACCAGACAATGCCTGACTACGCATATATGTATGCTCTTCCATACGAATACTATGAGAAGTATGGCATCCGTCGTTATGGCTTCCACGGAACGAGCCATCGCTATGTAAGTCAGCGTGTTTGCGAGTTCCTCGGCGTAGATCCTAAGGGCAAAAAGATCATCACTTGCCACATTGGCAATGGTGGTTCTATCTCAGCCGTTGTCGATGGCAAATGTGTAGACACCAGCATGGGTCTCACTCCACTCGAAGGTCTTATGATGGGTACACGTTGCGGCGACATCGATCCTGCAGTCATTCCTTTCCTTATGAATCATGAGGGCATTTCGGCTTCGGAGATGGATACCATTATGAATAAGAAATCTGGTCTCCTCGGCATAAGCGGCAAGACAAGCGATATGCGTGAGATTCAGGAACTTATCGACAATGGCGACAAGCGTGCTAAACTTGCGCAGCAGATGTATTACTATCGCGTGCGTAAATATATCGGCTCATACGCAGCAGCTATGGGTGGCGTAGATATATTGCTCTTCACTGGTGGCGTAGGCGAGAATAAGCAGAACTGCCGCGAGACAGCTTGCGAAGGTCTCGAATTCATGGGTATAAAGCTTGACAAGAAGAAAAACATGGAGATTCAGGGTGAAGAGGCTATCATCTCTGCTCCCGATTCTAAAGTTACCATCTGCGTCATTCCTACCGACGAAGAACTTATGATAGCAACCGACACATTGAAAGTTGCTTTCGGTAAGTAATTGTTGATATTTCGTATCATACATATAAAGGCTGCTCTTCGGGGCGGCCTTTTGTTGTTTTACATGTATAAGTTTTTATACAAAATGATTACCTTGTGAACCTTGTTCAACGAAAGAAGAGTTATGGAACAAAGTACATCTTTGAATGCCGCACAACGTGATTTCTTACAACTGTTGGGGCATATAAATACAGAAGAAGAACTTGATGAACTTCGTCAAGTTGTGAGTGATTATTATGCGCGTAAGGCTGAAGAGGCTATGAACCACCTATGGGAGACTGGTCAATGGAGTAAAGAAAAAGACGAAGAAATTTTGAAGACACATCTACGTACTCCATATAGGTATGCAAAATAATAGGATTGTACTCGATACCAATTGCTTACTTGTTTCCATATCGTGCTATGGAGAGGGCTATCCTGTGTGGCGAGGCTTCTTAGACGGGCGTTACACTCTTTGCGTGTCAACCGACGTTTTGGAGGAATACGAAGAAATTATCTCACGTCTTGCGTCGGCAGAAGTGGCAAGGAATGTTATTGATGCAATTTTGAAACGTAAAAATGTTCTGCGAATAGACCCTTATTATCGTTGGAATTTGATTACTACCGACCCTGATGATAATAAATTCGTTGATTGTGCCATTGCTGCAAACGCAACATATATTGTATCAGACGATTCTCATTTCAATGTTCTACGCGATATTCCTTTCCCTCAATTGATGGTCTTGAAATTGAAGGAGTTTCTTACTCTACTTAACCAAGAGTGGAAATGAAATGTTCTTGGTAAAGCCTCCTAAGGCTGTGTAATGCTGAAATTTCGACTATTTATGAGAACACAGATGACTCAGATTTTTCTGGATTGGCGCAGGATAAAAATTGTGTCATCTCGTGCGTTATCTTGTGCAATACAAAAAGGGTAGAAGCTTTTGAAAAACTTCTACCCTAATTTCAAAAATATATCTCGTAGTGTAACTATCTACACTGATCTCTACACTCTACACTCTACTCTCCACACTAATTCAATCCCCACTCATCATAGATATAAGGAACTCGGCGTTGCTTGCCGTCTTGTTCATGTGGTCTACGAGGAAGGTCATCACTTCGGTAGAACTCATATCGGCAAAAACCTTGTTGCGGAGCACCCAAAGTTTGTTGAGCGTAGCAGGGTCGTGGAGAAGGTCATCGCGACGCGTGCTCGAAAGGTTGACATCCACAGCAGGGAAAATGCGCTTGTTGGATAGTTTGCGGTCGAGCTGGAGCTCCATATTACCTGTACCTTTGAATTCCTCGAAAATCACATCGTCCATCTTAGAACCTGTGTCGGTGAGGGCAGTGGCAATGATGGTTAGCGAGCCTCCATTTTCGATGTTACGTGCAGCACCGAAGAAGCGTTTGGGCTTGTGGAGCGCATTGGCGTCTACACCACCCGAGAGCACTTTACCTGATGCAGGCGACACGGTATTGTATGCACGCGCAAGACGTGTGATAGAGTCGAGCAAGATAACTACGTCGTGACCGCACTCAACCATACGTTTTGCTTTTTCGAGCACGATGTTAGCAACTTTCACGTGGCGTTCTGCAGGCTCATCAAATGTAGAAGCGATAACTTCGGCATTTACAGAGCGTTGCATATCGGTAACCTCTTCAGGACGTTCGTCGATGAGGAGGATAATCATATATACTTCGGGGTGATTGTCGGCTATAACATTGGCAATATCTTTCAGAAGCACTGTTTTACCAGTCTTAGGCTGAGCCACTATAAGTCCGCGCTGACCTTTGCCGATAGGTGAGAAAAGGTCGACGATGCGCGTAGAGGTGTTGGCGCGTTTGCCCACCGAGAGTTTGAATTTCTCGTTAGGGAAAATTGGGGTCATGTGCTCAAATTGCGCACGGTCGCGCACATCTTCAGGACGTTGGCCATTCAAGAGTTCCACTTTCACGAGAGGAAAATACTTTTCGCCTTCGCGTGGCGGACGTATAGTGCCAGTAACAGTGTCGCCTGGACGAAGACCATACGACTTTATCTGTTGTTGCGATACATATATATCGTCAGGTGAATTCAAATAGTTGTAGTCCGATGAACGTAAGAAGCCAAAGCCATCAGCCATAACTTCGAGTACGCCAGTAGCCGAAATCAAGCCTTCAAATTCGTAAGGCAATTCGCGAGGTTCGTCTTGATAATCATCGCGATAGTTGTTTTGTTGCTGCTGCTGATGGTTGTTGTTTTTGTTCTGTCGACCGTTATTCTGCTGACGGTTATTATAGTTGTTGTTACGTTGTTGTTTGCGCTGTTGTTCTTGAGCTTGAGGAAGCAAAAACTCCGATGAGATAGGCGGCTCAACTGCAGGTTGATCGTTTATGTTGTTAACCTCAGTTGGACGGTCAAATGGCGAATTATCAGGGAAATCCATCATGTCGCCATTGTTTGGTTCTCTATTCTCGTTCTGACGTCGAATAATCTCACTAATAGGCAATTTCTCCTCTTTTTTCTCTTCGTTATCTACTTCAATAGGGCGAGGAGTTGCTTGCGCCTTTTGTTGTTTGTTGTTTTTGTTGCCATGATTGTTCTGCCACTCTTTGTTTGTGTTAACACGAGAAGTGACCTGAATGCGCTGGCGTGGCTCGCGGTGTTTTATCAAATCATCGGTAATAAGAGGTTCTCTATCTGCAAAAGTGTCGAATATCTTATTAATAGCAGCATCATACTGACCATCATCGAATGACGAGAATGGTGTTTCTTTTTCCGAATTTTCTGTGGGTGCCGTTTCGTTGTCGTTAGGTTGTGCATTCTTTTGAATGTCAAGGATTTGTGCGATTAGTTCCTTTTTTTTGAATGCGTCAACACGTTTAATACCTATCGACTTAGCTATTTCGCGTAGCTCAAAAAGTAGCTTAGTGCTAAGCTCTTCTTCATTATACATAATAAACTGGTATTTTGGTAATTACATACGCACTATATTAGGCGTTATGCTTGTTATAAAATCTTATACAAATAATTAAATGATTGATTTACTCAGGAAAGAGTTGTGCAAAGATACTCTTTTAGTGCAAAATGCAAGCGTTGTTGTTGCGTTTTTCGGCTTTTATACAAGTTTTTTTATTGCTGCTTGAGCATCATCGTGCGAGAGTCCAATTTTTTTATCTGTTCTTACTATGTGTCTGTGCTGCTCTGGCAAGAAGTCATCTTGATCATCTATGATTATGTAGTCTCTATCGCGTCCGTTATCGCGGAGCCACTGTTTTATCTCATAACCACGCTGAACAATCATATAGCCATCGATAATAACGCTTTTGTCGATGGCAAAAGGTGTGATGTCGAGTATTCTGCCTGGCATATTTCTGTCGTTCCACATTTTGCGAAGTTTCTCGAGCCCTTCGTTGCGCCACGATGATGTAACAACGATGTCGACATCTTTTTCGGTTATTATCTCTCTCAAACAGTTAACAGCCATTGGGTCAAACAAATAGCCATATTCATCGTTAGGCATTTTGCCGCTACGACGCAAATCGCTTGCATACTGTTTTGTGTTCAGTACGCCTTCGAAATCGAGAAATATGACAGGTTTAGCCGTCTTCATAATTAAGAGTTGTGTGTGCGCCCATAAAAAAGCCCAACAAAGTCTGTTACGTTCTTTGTTGGGCAAAGGTTATGTTTTTTACTAATAATCTCTAATATAGACTAATTCTCATTAATGTGCGAGTTGTCCAATACTACAGTCTTTTTCACGTCAGGTGAACCGCTATACGTCAGAGTAGACGAAGCCTTAAGTTGTGCATATTGTATGATTTCTGATTCTCCGATGGTAGCTGTCGATTTTCCATCGAGTTTTATTTCTACAGTCTTGATGCTAAGTCCTGTGGCATGAAGAGTTGAGCTCTTTGTTATTTCTGCATCAAGTTCTTTGGTGTTTCCATTGATTTCGGCAATTGATTCGTTGTTGCACTCAATATTCAGCTCCTTAGTTGCCAAATCAATTATGTTAATTTTCGATTCTTTGTTTAGCTCTATGTCAAGTTCTTCACTTTTTATAGATATTGGCGAATTCGATATGCTGTTTTTAGTTATAGTTGCTATTGAATTTTTATTAAGCTCTATTTCAGCCTTTTCGGCAATCAACGCAGAGGCAACAAGAGTTGATTGTTTTGACAGAGTCATTTTGACTTTATCAATATTGCCAGCGATGTCAATCTTTGATTCATTATTAGCATCAATGTAGACTTCTTTGGCTTCTATTGCACTCAATGTGATAAATGAACTTTTCATCACCACATTTAGCATTTTGCATTGCATGCTGCCAATATTGAGTTTTGCCATATTCGTAAGCGAAATTTTCAACTTAGCTATGGCATCAATATTTGGAATTGTAATGGTTATAGAAGGTGTGTTGTTGTCGCGTTTTTTGATGGCTTTTTCGGCAGAAATTTTAACGCTTGTGCCGCCTTGTTGGATATTGATAAAGTTTATCAAAGCGTCATCTGCTTTCAAAGAGTAGCCGAGTGCATTGCCAACAACAATATCAACATCGATAGTTCCCTTTATCTCCAAATTGTCGAAAGCTGATAAGGTTCCTTCTTTTGACACGATATTGCCTGTTGGTTTTATGCTTCTTGGACTTGCCGAAGCAATCGTTGCAAAGCACAATATCATTGCAATGATTATGCGTATTCTAATCTTCATAGTATATAAATTTATATTTACCTCATATCCACAATTTCAACTTTGGGATTTGCCGTTTTGTCGAATGTAAAACATTTGTCGGCAAGTTGTGTTTTGGTGTCGATAGTAGTGATTTTTATGGTATAGATATTACCATCTTTATTCTGTTGAATAATAGATTTCACGTTGTTTGTTTGTATATCAACAAAGAGACGAATGCGCGAAACGTTTGAGTGTCGGTCGATGGGGTAGAGGTCCACTTCGTTGCACCTACGATTGTCGACAGAAACTTCGTCGATAAACAAGAATTTGTATGAGCCATCGAAATTGCCAAGAATTTGTTGCGGACTCATTATGCCATTGCTGCTATCGTCTGGTGAATAGATAGTTACTTCGTTGTTGTCTTTCGACCAAGCATAAACAGCTTTCCCATCGAAGAATGTCTCTGTGTTCATCAATTTGAGGTGATATTTTTCGCCTTTCGTTGCCATCGAGCCATCGTAGTTGTCGATGGAGTGTGCTTGTTTATTCTCAATAGTGAGTATGAATGAAGCACTAATGTTGGCGTAGTTTTTAGTGCGCGCAGAAGTCTTGTCGACAATCTCTTTTCCTTTTTGGGCGCGCTCTTCATCGGTTTGGGCTGTGCATTCGCCGATGCACAACGTGCACACGACCGCAATGGTAGTTATGTAACTATATAGATTTCTCATTTTGGTATGTTGAAACGGACAATAATATCCTCGAGTTCGCTAAGCGTATGTACACGAACCTGACGAGGTTTTCCAGCTTTTATCTGAGGTCCTACAATGCCGACACGTTCCATTTGGTCCATAATCTTGCCTGCGCGATTGTATCCGAGTTCAAACTGACGTTGAATATTCGATGTCGAAGCCATATCGCCACCATTAACAATCATCTCGGCAACTTTGCAGAAGAGCGGGTCGAACTTGCCAGCTTTTGTGTCGCCACTTTCGAAGCCGCCATCGCTACTATCATTATCTATGCCACGAGGCTCTGGCAATTCATAAGGAATGGGGTAGCCTTGTTGTCCAGCAATGTAGTCGTTTATGCGACAAACCTCTGGTGTATCTACGAAAGCACACTGAACGCGAGTGAGCGAACCGCCAGCTATAGACACAAGCATGTCGCCACGTCCGATAAGGTTCTGAGCGCCCGATGCATCGAGAATGGTACGCGAATCGACCATTGCCGACACTTTGCACGATATTCTTGATGGGAAGTTGGCTTTTATATTGCCAGTGACAATGGTGGCTGCTGGGCGTTGCGTAGCTATAATCATGTGAATGCCTACAGCTCTAGCTTTTTGCGCTATTCGTGCAATTGGTAATTCTATATCTTTTCCTGCTGTCATCATCAAGTCGCCATACTCATCGATGATAACAACTATATATGGTAAGAATTTATGTCCATGTTCGGGGTTCAACCTACGCGATATGAAAGCTTGGTTATACTCTTTTATGTTGCGTAGCTTTGCTTTTTCAAGCAGTGCATATCGGTCTTCCATTTCGGTGGTTAGCGAGTTCAACACAGCCTTTGCATTGTCGTCGTCGGTAATGATGGCATTGTCTTGCTCGGGCATCTTTGCAATGAAATGGTTTTCGAGGTTGCTATAAATAGAGAACTCAACTTTCTTAGGGTCAACCATTACAAATTTCAGTTGCGAAGGATGCATCTTATATAGTAGCGAAGTTACTATTGCATTCAAGCATACCGATTTTCCTTGTCCGGTAGCTCCTGCTACAAGTAGGTGCGGAGTCTTAGCAAGGTCGAAGATGAATGGTTCGTTGGATATGGTCTTGCCTATGGCTATTGGCAGTTCAGCAGTAGAAGTTTGGAACTTGCTCGACTTGAGCAGTGAAACCATACTTACTATTTGTGGCTTTGAGTTTGGTACTTCTATACCTATTGTGCCTTTGCCTGGAATAGGTGCTACTATACGTATGCCAAGAGCAGCCAAACTCAATGCAATATCGTTCTCAAGACTCTGAATCTTAGATATTTTTATGCCTGGTGCTGGCACAATCTCATACAACGTAACTGTTGGTCCGACAGTGGCTTTTATCGATTTCAGTTTTATGCTGAAGTTGTCGAGTGTCTCTACGATGATGTTTTTGTTTGAAAGCAATTCTTCGTCAGAAACTTCTTCGTTATTGCTGATGTGTTCATCGAGCAAATCGAGCGTTGGTAGTTTGTAATTAGAAAGGTCAGCCTTGGGGTCGTAAGGCTCGTCGAGACCAGTGTGAGGTTTTCCTTTGAACTCGTCTTCGTCTTCTTGGCGCAAGATGTCGAAATCCTCATGTTTTTCCGAGTCGGTAGGACGCTCAATGGTCATACCATCGTCACTTTTCTCGTCGCTCTTTTCGTCAACGTCTTCTGGCTCTTCGTCTTTCGAAAGCTCTTCCTCGCTCTCTTGTTGTACGTCGTCAACTATTTTGTTGTCGGTGACTATTTCTTCGTCTTCTTGTGTTTTTGCTTTATTCTCAGCAACTACTTCAGGTGTTGATGCCTCTCCATTCCATTCATCACCCTCACCGTTGTTGTAGCTAAAAGATGGTAATTTGATGTCGCGAGACGACACTTTGGATATGAGGGCCACCACTTTATCGCGAAACCCGCTTACGTGCACCGAAAGATATATTACGAGTGTAATACATAGTATCAGGATTGTACCCATTATACCTACACTGCTCATTAGCCATTTTGCTATGTAATGGCCATGCGCACCGCCGAGTAGCATATAGTATTTGTCGGAGAGGCTGAAGAATACAAAACCGAGTGTGATGCTGCCCCATATAGCAATGAGGAATGTGCGCCAAAGCAGTTTGCGCATCGAAAAAGTGCGTATGCCCAAAGTCCACAAACCAACTGCAAACATTACTATAGGTATGGCAAATGCCATTATACCTATGCCGTTGGTCATTGCCATGTCTGAGAACCAAGCACCATACTTACCTAACCAGTTGTACACTACGATGTCGCTGTTGGTTAGTAGTTCCCACAACGATAAGTCGAAGATGCTTCGGTCTGCTCCGCCACACCAAATGAATGAGATGAAAGCCAATGAAGTGGCTATACCTAATGCATGAAAAACTAATCCGATGATGAAACGGATAGAGATTGATTTTTCGGAACTGCGATTTTGTGATGCTGATTTTTTTGCCATCGTTTTATTCTACTGTTTTCTGCGATGGAATATAGTCGTGAATACTTCCAGCTTCTGCTGGTTTTAGATTCAATTCTTTGGCAATCTCGTCGAACTCGTCGATAGTAGTCTCTCGGAAGCCAATAGGTCTATTGAACAACTTGTTATTGACCTCTTCAGCATGTATACTCTTCAATCTAATAACCACATTACTTTCGCCTTTGTTCAAGTTGATTGATGTAGGCAAGCCTGGAATCTTTATGTTTCCCAAGCTAAGACGATTGCCGTTGTCGCGAGTAGGTACGTAGAATGCCGATATGTTTACATCGCCGATAGGTGAGCGGCTAATCATGTCGATGTCGGTTGCTTCCATACCACAAACGTTTATGTATTTTGTGTTTTCGCGTACTATGGTTATAGAATCGGAAAAACCTACACCGCCAAACATGCTTGCAAGGCTTTGTAGTGGCAACACAAGTTGATAGTCGCTATAATCGAATAATCCGAATGCATCTTTGGTCGTACATACGAGACCGATGGTATACATACTTAGAATGCCTTGAGCTTCTACTCGTAGACCCTCTTCATTGTATTTCACTACTGCTTTCGAAGGTAAAAATTCGCCAACAGGTCCAAAACTCTCTTTGATGTCGTTGGAGTATAACACGTCATACTCCACCACAGCTTGATCGGGGACACTGTTATATTGTTCTTGGCATGCACATGCCATCAATACTACTACAGAGGTTAAGAATGCTATTTTAGTAACACTACAAAAGCGCATATTGTTGTTCCAATAATTTATTTTATCTGATTAGCAATCTCTTGGTTGAGAGCGGTCATCAGTTTTGTTAGTATTTGGTTGTGGACATCAAACTTGCATTTTTCAACCATGGCAACAGGCAAAATACGCATCGGTGTGCTTGTCACAAAACACGCATCGTAATCGGCAATGTGTTCTTTATGAACAGCTTCGCTAATTACTTTTATGTTTAATTGCGAACAAATATGCAATACTTTATCTCTGATAATACCATGCAAAATGCGGTCTGAAGGCACATCAAAAAGTGTATCTCCCTTTACGAAAAACACATTTGAACGACTTCCTTCGGTTATATAGCTGTCATTATCCACAAGTAAGACCTCAAAGATACTATTTATTCTTTCTTGTTGCATTGCTTTGGTGCGCATTTCTGCATGATAAATTTTGGCAGTTGGCTGTTCGCGTTGGGCATTCAGCAATTTACATGCTATTCCATTTTTATATTGTTCGTCGGTAGGGTAGTTCGATTTTACAAATCCTGCTTGAAACAGTCCGTCGCGCGATAGACATAGTCGCAAATCGTTGTCAATCATGCCGTTGCATAGTATCAGCCACTCTATCGTGCTAGGCAATTTGTCGAAAATGGCTGGTAGCTCCATTCCTGCTGAGGCTATGCTTGCACGAAACCTCGCCAAATGGTCGGCTATGAAAAGTGGTTTGCCTTTTTCTACTCGCAGCATTTCATACACTTCGCCATCTTCTCCTGTTGTTCTTTGCGAACTAAGTGGCGCTATTTCTGTATCTTTTATTATTGATGAACCGATAAAATACATTTCAGTAGTAAGTATTAAGTATGTAAGTTCTAAGTAGGTTGTGAGTTCTAAGTATTAAGTATGTAAGTTGTAAGTAAATTATACCAATTATGTAAGTTGTTAGTTCTTATGTACTAGCGACTTATAACTTATTAACTTACAACTTATAACTCGTAACTACCCCAGTTTTCCTTCTTTCTCCAACGCTTTTGCTTCGTCCCAAAATTTATCCATTTCGGGCAGTGTCATATCTTTCAAGTCGAGGCCTTTGGCAATGGTTTGACTCTCAAGATAGTTGAAGCGGCGAATGAATTTTTTGTTCGTACGTTCAAGCGCATCTTCGGGATTTATCTTGTATTGGCGAGCGAGGTTGATGAGCGAAAACATCATATCGCCAAATTCGGCTTCCATTTTGTCACGGTCGTTGTTTTCAACCTCTTTTCTGAATTCTTCGGTCTCTTCGCGCACTTTGTCCCATACGCCTTCTGGAGTATCCCAATCGAAGCCCACACCTTTAGCTTTGCCTTGTATTCTGTATGCTTTTATGAGAGCAGGTAGAGCATCGGGAACTCCTGAGAGCACGGTCTTGTTGCCATCTTTCTCTTTTAGCTTCAATTTTTCCCAATTGCGACTAACAGTTTCGGCATCGTTAGCTTCTACGTTGCCAAATATGTGAGGATGACGATAAATAAGTTTTTCGGTGAGTTGCTTGATAACATCGCTAAGGTCGAAAAGGCCTTGCTCTTCGGCTATCTCGGCGTAGAATGCCACGTGAAGAAATACATCGCCAAGTTCCTTTTTTACGTTTTCAATGTCGTTTTTTTGTAGTGCATCGGCCAATTCGAAGGCTTCTTCTATTGTTTGTGTGCGTAGAGATTTCCATGTTTGCACCTTATCCCAAGGACATTCCTTACGCAACCTTTTCAGCACTTTAGCAAACTCTTCGTATGATTTCATTGTTGTTGATTCAACTATAAATAATTGACTTATTTTTGCGACACCAAAAGTAAGCATTTTACTACTTGATGATAGAAAAACTAATCTATTTAGATGCGGTCGACATGGTTGAGTTTTGTGGCGTGAATAACACAAAATTCGATCTAATTCAATCTCACTTTCCTAAATTGAAAATGGTATGCCGAGGCAATTGGATAAAAGCAATTGGCGAAGCTTCTGATGTGGCTGATTTTGAAGAAAAAATGGCCTTGCTCATACAATATTATAATGAATACAACGTACTTACGGATAGTGCTATCAACGATGTCTTAGTTGGTAATACTGCCCTTATGAAGTCGTCGGACAACTCTATTATTCTGCATAATATTGATGGGCATCCTATTCGTCCGCGCAGTAGCAATCAGAAAAAACTTATCGATGCTGCCGATGCCAATGATATGCTTTTTGCCATAGGTCCTGCAGGCTCGGGTAAAACCTATTTGGCTATTGCGCTTGCTGTTAGGGCTTTGAAGAATAAGCAAGTAAAGCGTATCATCTTAAGTCGCCCTGCCGTTGAAGCTGGCGAGAAGTTGGGCTTCCTTCCTGGCGACATGAAGGACAAAATCGATCCCTATTTGCAGCCGCTCTACGATGCTTTGGCAGATATGATTCCTGCCGTTAAGTTGAAAGAGTTTCTCGAGAATGGCACTATCCAAATAGCTCCGCTCGCTTTTATGCGTGGTCGCACGCTAAATAATGCTTTTGTGATTCTCGACGAAGCGCAGAATACCACCATACCACAGATAAAAATGTTTCTTACGCGTATGGGGTCGAATGCGAAGTTTGTCATCACGGGTGATACTACGCAAATAGACTTGCCTAATGTGCATCAGAGTGGCTTAATCTTTTGTATGCATATACTTAAGAATATCAAAGATTTGGCTATGATTCAATTCGATAGCCATGATATAGTTCGCCATAAACTTGTGCAGCGTATTGTGGAAGCTTTCGACAAGGCCGAAAAAGAGTCTGCTAAGCGCAAGCAAACGCCTAAAACTGAAGATTAACACGTAAAACTAAAATATTATGAGCAAAGCAATTGTTGAAACAAACTTCAACTTTCCACGTCAGCGTAGTGTGTATAAAGGCAAAGTGCGCGACGTCTACAACATCGATGATAAGTATATGGCTATGGTCGTAACCGACCGAATATCAGCCTTCGACGTTGTGCTTCCTAAGGGTATCCCCTTCAAGGGTCAAGTGCTGAACCAGATAGCAGCAAAATTTCTCGACCAAACCAAAGACATTCTTCCTAACTGGAAAGTGGCTACTCCCGACCCTATGGTTACTGTAGGTTTGAAATGTGAGCCTTTCAAGGTAGAAATGGTCATTCGTGGCTATCTCACAGGTAGCGCATGGCGCGAGTATAAAGCTGGTGCACGTGAACTATGTGGCGTGAAGTTGCCCGAGGGAATGAAAGAAAATCAAAAATTTCCTTCGCCTATCATCACTCCAACTACCAAAGCCGATGCTGGCCACGATATGAATATCTCTAAAGAAGAGATTATCGCTCAAGGCATCGTTAGTCGCGAAGATTACGAGCAGATCGAGAAATATACCTACGCACTCTTCCAGCGCGGAACCGAAATTGCCGCTCAGAAAGGTTTGATTCTCGTTGATACTAAATATGAATTTGGTAAACACAATGGTCAGATAATTCTTATCGACGAAATACATACGCCCGACTCATCGCGCTATTTTTACTCTGAAGGCTATCAAGAGCGTTTCGAAAAAGGCGAAGAACAGCGCCAACTCTCTAAAGAGTTTGTTCGTCAGTGGCTTATCGAGAATGGTTTCCAAGGCAAAGAGGGACAGAAAGTACCCGAAATGACCGAAACAAAGATTCAGGAGATTTCCGATCGCTATATTGAGCTATATGAGCATATTACTGGCGAAAAATTCCAGAAAACAGTTAGCGAAGATGTAGCTGCTCGAATAGAGAAAAATGTAACCAATTGCATCAATAGCTTATGAAAAGATTATTTATTGTAGCCGTTGCTGCTGCATTGTTGTCAGCATGTTGCAACACTAATCAGCCTGCTGCTGTAGATGCTGAAAATCCGATGAATCTTCGTGCCGATGGAGAGTGGCAAAAAATTGATGCTAAGGATCTTAATCTTAATATCGATAAGTATGTATCGAAAGCTATGGCACTTACCGTTTCGTGTGGCGACAGCGTAAATACTATGGCTATTGGTTGGTTGCAAACTGGCCGCATTTGGAATCGCTCTACGGCTACTGTTTATGTGCGCACTTCTCGTTATACCTATGATTATATTCAGAAGGCCGATAAGTTCGTTATCAGTGCATTGCCCGACGAATGCCATAGCAAGGTTATGTATATTGGTTCAAAATCGGGTCGCGACGAGGATAAGATTACAAATGCTGGTCTTACCATCGAACGCCTCGAAGATGGTCAAGCAGCCTTCACCGACGATATTCTCCGCATAGAATGTCGTAAGATTTTCACTCAAGAGCTCGACACTGCAAATTTTGTAGATAAAGAAATTGCAGAAAAGATGTACTCTACAGAACCGACACATTATGAGTTTATTGGTGAAATAACGAACGTTTGGGTTCGTCGATAATTGTAACTATAGAAATAAGTATAACAAATGTATGGCGGATGCAGCAATGTGTCCGCCATTTGTTTTTGCTACGCAGGCAACTGCGCATGCGTATTTGTAGGGTAAATTTCGCATTTCCATAGTCATCTTTATTGTCATTCACAGTTCTGCCTTTTTCTACTATTTACTTATAACAGCGTTTTTGCGAGAATTTGGGTCTGTTTTACGCTATAAACTGTCAGATTTTTATTGTTTGTGATATTTTATTGCGTTTGTGTAAATGTTGTGAAATTCCTAATGAAGTATGGTTTTGGGTGTACTATTTATCACAATAATTGGTTAATTTCGTTTATGCAGAAATGAACATTTGGAGCATATCCAAATGAAGAAAAAGGGAGGAACAGATATGGAAATTGAGAGAATTATTAACAACCTGGAACAAAAGCATCCGGGCGAGAATGAGTATTTGCAAGCTGTCAAAGAAGTTTTGCTGTCGATAGTAGATGTCTACAATCAGCACCCCGAATTTGAACGAGCAAAAATCATCGAACGACTTGTAGAGCCAGAGCGCATCATCACATTTCGCGTGCCTTGGGTCGACGATAAAGGCGAAGTGCAAGTAAACATTGGTTATCGTGTGCAATTCAATAGTGCAATAGGTCCATACAAAGGAGGTCTTCGTTTTCATCAATCGGTAAACCTCAGTATTCTGAAGTTCCTTGGATTTGAGCAGACGTTCAAAAATGCTCTTACTACGCTACCTATGGGCGGAGGCAAGGGTGGTTCGGATTTCTGCCCACGCGGCAAGAGCGATGCTGAAATTATGCGTTTCTGTCAGGCCTTCATGAACGAACTATTCCGTTACATTGGTCCCGAGATTGATGTTCCTGCTGGCGACATTGGCGTTGGGGCAAGAGAGATTGGTTATCTTTTTGGTCAGTATAAGAAACTTACGCGCGATTGGAGTGGTGTGCTTACAGGCAAGGGTCTTGAGTTTGGCGGTAGCCTCATTCGTCCGGAAGCGACAGGATTTGGCGGACTATATTTCGTAAATGAAATGTTGCAGACTCACGGCCATTCTATTGAAGGAAAAACCATTGCAATCAGCGGATTTGGCAACGTGGCTTGGGGCGCTGCCAAGAAAGCCACGGAGTTAGGCGCAAAGGTCGTCACTATTAGTGGTCCTGATGGCTATATATACGACCCTGCCGGTCTCAACGAAGAGAAGATTGCCTACATGCTTGAACTACGAGCTTCGGGCAACGACATTTGCCAACCCTACGCCGACAAGTTTGCTGGTAGCACGTTTGTGGCAGGCAAGCGTCCTTGGGAGGTTAAGTGCGACATTGCTCTTCCGTGTGCCACACAGAACGAACTTAATAGCAAAGATGCCAATACACTAATTAAGAATGGTTGCATCTGTGTGGGCGAGATAAGCAATATGGGCTGTACGCTCGAAGCCATTGAGGCTTTTGTGAATAGCAAGATGATATTTGCCCCTGGCAAAGCAGTGAATGCTGGTGGCGTTGCCACTTCGGGACTCGAGATGAGTCAAAACGCTATGCACATCAGTTGGACTGCAGAAGAGGTCGACAGACATTTGCACAATATCATGCACAATATTCATGAGCAGTGCGTTAAGTATGGTAGGCAGGCCGATGGCTATGTAAACTATGTCAAAGGTGCCAATATTGCAGGCTTCATGAAGGTAGCTAAAGCCATGATGGCTCAAGGAATTGTGTAATAGAGAAAACAGAACCAAATAACAGCAAAATACGGGTGATGCGTCCAATGGGTGCATCACCTTTTTTGCTTTCAGAAGCTACAAGAGCAAAACCAAGGCAAGAGGCTTGCAACTTTTATTCATTTTTCAACTTTCAAATTCCTACATTTGCAGCCGCAAAAAGTATAACCTTAACCAAAATGGCGTCTGTTGACTTTGAAAAAATAGTAGACGAACTATCGCAAGAACTACCATTGGAGCAAAATGCGAAATCGGTAGAGAGCACCAAGTTGCCGTCTATTAAGGCATTAGGAGAGCTTGTGTCTCTCGTGCGTAGTGTGGTTTTCCCTGGTTTTTTCGATGAGCGTCCGGCAGAGTCGTGTGTGCAACGCCATTATTTGGGGGTGGATATAAATAATATATACAACATACTTCAAAAGCAAGTTGCTCGCGGATTGCAGTTTTCCTATGGCGTGAGCGACAAAGATGCACATAGCCAAGCGCAATATATATCTGAACAATTCATACAGAGCATATCGAAGATTAAGCATTTGCTCTTCACCGACGTCACGGCAATGGCCCACAACGATCCAGCAGTACGCAATCTTGGCGAAGTGATATTCTGCTATCCTGTAGTGCAAGCGCTTGTCAACTACCGCATTGCGCATGAGTTGCATGTGCTCAAAGTGCCCATCATACCACGTATAATCACCGAGATGGCGCATTCGGCAACTGGCATCGACATCCATCCTGGCGCAGTAATTGGCGACCATTTCTGCATCGACCATGGCACAGGTGTGGTGATAGGCGAAACGTGCATCATAGGTTCGCATGTTATGCTCTATCAAGGCGTTACGCTTGGCGCGAAAAATTTTTCATACGACGATAGCGGTCATCCGCTAAATGTGCCACGACACCCGATTTTGGAAGACAACGTGACTGTGTATAGCAACGCATCGGTGCTTGGCCGCATCACCATAGGACATGATTCGGTTATTGGTGGCAACGTGTGGGTGACTAATAGTGTGGCACCATATACACACGTATTGCAGAGCAAAACCAAGCTCATGAAGAATATGGATTTCTTGAAGGATACCGATTACATGATATAAAAACCTACATAAAACCCTATGTTAACATTATTTGAATGCCGAATACGCTACAATAAGCCCGATGAAGAAACGGGCAAGGAGAAACGCGTTACAGAGGCTTATCTTTTCGATGCACTTACCTACACCGAAGCTGAGGCTCGTGTGGCCGATAAAATGCCCGAATACATATCTGGCGAGTGGGCACTTGCAAGCATTCGCAAAGCTCAGTATAGCGAAATTATTCCATCGGAAGGCGATCGCTGGTTCAAGTGCCGCGTTACGTTTATAACTATCGACGAACGTTCAGGCAAAGAGAAACGCACAGCGCAGAATGTGCTTGTTATGGCCGACGATATAAAAGGTGCTGTAGATGCTGTAGTAAAAGGTATGAACGGTACAACAGCCGATTTTGTGGTAACGGGCGTTACGGAATCGAATATTATGGAGTATTTTCCTCTATTCGATAAAGAAGAGCCTACAATACAAAACCCTACAGAATAATAGGCAAGAAAAACGTCGCCGAGCTTAGGCGCACGCTACTTGGTGAGCACACTGCTGAAAATGTAGATGTGCCCTTTTGTCTGTATATGTAGTTATAAGAATTGACGTATAAATATTCTAAAAAAACATAATTGAATGGAACAAACAAAAATAGAGAAACTGAGCGATCGTAAGGCGTTTCGTTTTGCAGCGCTTATAATCGTGTCGGTTACCATGATGTTCGGATACTTCTTTACCGACGTCATGTCGCCACTCGAGCCGTTACTTACCGCAGCAAAAGGCAGCGAAGGAGGTTTAGGATTAGGTTGGACGTCGAGCGAATATGGTTGGTTTTCTGGGGCTTACGGTTTGATGAATGTATACTTGCTCCTGCTTTTCTTCGGAGGTATCATTCTCGACAAGTTTGGCATACGCTTCACTGGTGTGATGAGCACATCGTTGATGTTTGTTGGTGCTATAATAAAGTATTGGGCAGTAAGTTCCGATTTGGGCGAATCTACCATTTGGGTGCCATTCGGTGGCGATGTACAAGCGCAGGTAGCCTTTGCCGGTTTGGGCTTTGCTGTTTATGGCGTAGGCTGCGAGATAGCTGGTATCACGGTGTCGAAAGTCATAGTTAAGTGGTTCACAGGCCACGAGTTGGCGCTTGCAATGGGTTTGCAAGTTGCATTGGCACGTATAGGTACTGCTGTTGCGTTGGGTGCTGCGTTGCCAATAGCAAAATCGATGGGTGGCGTTTCGGCTTCGGTTGGTTTAGGCGCTGCTTGCCTCTGCATTGGCCTTATCTCGTTCATTGTATATAATATTATGGATAAGAAGGAAGACAAAGCTGCAGCTGCCGTTGCTACAGAGCCTGAAGAGGGCTTCAAATTTGCCGATTTGAAGTTGCTTTTTGGCAACAAGGGCTTCTGGTTCGTAACATTGCTCTGCTTAGCATTCTATGCTGGAGTATTCCCATTCCTAAAATTTGCAACCAAACTTATGGTGTTTAAGTATGGTGTCGACGAGAATGTAGCAGGACTAATTCCAGCCATGTTGCCTTTTGGCACTATAATTCTTACTCCAGTTTTTGGTGGCATATATGATAAATATGGTAAAGGAGCTACACTCATGATTATAGGCTCAGTATTGCTTATGATTGTTCATGCTGTGTTTGCATTGCCAATCGACAGTTGGGTGCTTGCAATAGTTATGATGATAGTGCTTGGCGTGGCATTTGGCTTAGTGCCATCGGCAATGTGGCCATCGGTACCAAAAATTATACCTATGAAGTTGCTTGGTACGGCATACGCACTGATATTCTACATACAAAACATCGGCCTTTCGATGGTGCCTATGTGGATTGGCTCTGTAAATGAGAAGAATACCAACGCTGACGGCGTTATTGATTACACCGAGTCTATGACAATTTTTGCAGCATTTGGTGCAGCAGCCATTCTCATTTCGCTTCTTATTCTCCGCGAAGACAAGAAGAAAGGTTATGGTCTTGAACTACCGAACGTGAAGAAAGGGTAGTGTAGGGGCATAATCTCATAATTAGTAAATATTAATTCGTAACTAAAAAATATGTTTGAAGGACAACCCAAAGGGTTATTTGCGTTAGCCCTTGCTAACACTGGCGAGCGATTCGGTTACTACACCATGCTCGCGATATTCGTACTATTTATGCAGGCAAAATTTGGATGGAACGAAGCCGACGCTGGTCAGGTGAACGCCATCTTCCTTGCCGCTGTCTATTTTCTCCCGCTTGTAGGTGGTTTCATCTCCGATAAGATTGGTTATGGACGCTGCGTAACTATTGGTATGGTAGTTATGTTCCTTGGCTATCTTGGACTTGCCATTCCTACCAACGACCTCGACACTGCCAAAGTTGCTATGATTGGCGGCCTTGCTCTTGTATCTATTGGTACTGGCCTTTTCAAAGGCAACCTTCAGGTGCTTGTGGGCAACCTTTTCGACGACCCTAAGTATGCTTCGAAACGCGACTCGGCATTCAGCCTTTTCTATATGGCTATAAACATCGGTGCTATGTTCGCTCCTTCGATGGCTAAATGGGTGACGAACAAATACCTCTCGTCATACGGCATGGTTTACGATGCTGCCAACACCAGTCCTGAATATCTCGAAGTTCTTTCGGGTGGCTACGGACTTTGCTTCGGTGTTGCATGCGTATCTCTTGTGCTTTCGGCTATTATCTACTTTGCATTCCGCGGCTGGTTCAAACATGCCGACGTTACCGCTAAACAAGCAAAAGCAAGCGGCGACAGCAATGTAGAAGAACTCACTCCAAAACAGACTCGCGACCGCATTGTGGCGCTTCTCATCGTGTTCTTTGTTGTTATCTTCTTCTGGATGGCATTCCATCAGAATGGTTCTGCACTCACTTTCTTTGCTAAGAAATATACCAATCTTACCATCGAAGGTCCGATGCGAT
Organism: Bacteroidales bacterium; assembly: GCA_015061285.1. Taxonomy (GTDB): domain Bacteria; phylum Bacteroidota; class Bacteroidia; order Bacteroidales; family Marinilabiliaceae; genus W3P20-009. The sequence continues at coordinate 105,028 of SUWW01000008.1, forward strand.
TTGGCTTCAACATCTTCAGCCTTGCGCTTGTTGCTGTTGCTGTTTATACTGCTATTGCCGCTATTCAGTCGAAGAAAAACGTTGCTAAGACCATTTGCGCTGTAGTTACCGTTGCACTTCTTGGTTGTGCATACGGTCTCTATGCTATGATGGACGACCCTACGATGGCACAACCATCAGATTTCCAGCAGTTCAACCCATTCTTTGTAGTTGCTCTGACTCCATTTAGTATGATACTTTTCGATGCCTTCGCTAAGAAAGGTCACGAAGTGAGTGCTCCTACGCGTATTGCTTGGGGTATGTTTGTGGCTGCACTTGGTTTCGGTGTGATTACGCTTGCATCTACAAGCCTCATTTCACCTATGGATCTTGGCGACAAGACGCAGAGCATACTCTCGCCAGGTTGGCTTATATCTACATACTTAACACTTACATTTGCCGAACTCCTTCTTTCGCCAATGGGTATCTCGTTCGTGTCGAAAGTTGCGCCTCCTAAGTATAAAGGTCTTATGATGGGTGGTTGGTTCGTAGCGACGGCTATTGGCAACTACGCAAGTATGCTCCCTTCGATGCTTTGGAACAAAATACCGCTTATGTACAACTGGGCAATACTTATTGGTCTTTGTCTCGTGAGCGCGCTATTGATGTTCTCGTTGCTCAAGAAACTCAAAGTAATGACTGAGTAATATCGATACTTACAATAATATTTATGGCGCATAGGACGGTTGTTCGGTGCGCCATTTATAGTTTTTACCACAGAAAGCACTGCTCTGGATGTTATTTTCTGTGTTTTCGCGGACGCACGCGGTGCGTCCCTACATGCGGTTATTGTTTTCCGTGTGTTCCGTGGTTAATATTAGAAACTTGCGAAACCTGTGTAAATACTAAACAAACTCGAAGAGATTATTGAATCCAGTCATAAAGAAGATGTTCTTTAGGTCGTCGTTCAAGTTTATAATACGTACGTGCGAACCCTTAGGCTTGGCGCTTTTCAATACACCGAGAAATATTCTCAGTCCGCTCGACGATATATATTGCAACTGCTTGCAGTCGAACACGATATTCTTGCCATTTGCGTTGTAGAGCGGACTTAACTCTTTTTCGGTTTCGGCAGCGGCAGCGGTGTCGAGTCGACCTTCCAAAATGGCCACGAGAGCATCATCTTTATCTTCTATCGTAACATTCATATTTATATCAATTTATATTCGGAAGTTTCTTGCGCAGTGTCAGAATGTTTTGACCGTCAATGCGCTCGTAATTAATAGAATCCATAAGTTGACGGACGAGGAAAATACCTAACCCGCCAATAGGTCTCTCTTCGGCCGAAAGCGTGATGTCGGCATCTTCTTTCACTGTTGGGTCGAAGGGTGAGCCGCTGTCGGTGATGATGAATTTCAATCGTACGTCGTTGGCTTGTGCTTTTATGTTTATGTTGCCGAACGTGCCTTGCGGATAAGCATAGTTCATAATATTTACTACAGCCTCCTCAAGTGCGAGATTTATCTGCATTGCTGTGCTTGCGTCGAATCCAGTCTCTTCGCACACGCCTTCGACAAAAGCGGCTAATTGTGGCACATCTTGCACATTGTTGGTCAGCGTTAGGCTTCGTTGAAATTTTTCGTCTTTTTGAGGTTTGGTGTATTGCACGGCAAGCATCGTTAGGTCGTCGCTTTGGTCGGCATTTCCAACGAAATTGTGCACGGCTTCCACCATATTGTTTATGAGGTTTGTAGGATTGTGTGTGCCTTCGGAGAGCAATTTTTGAGCCACTTCCTTCATTCTACTCTCTTCAAATTGAGCGTGTTCAGCATTCTCTGCTTCGGTGAGGCCATCGGTATATAAGAAAATTGTTGTGCCGCAGTCGATTAGTGTCTCTTGCATATTGAATTTCCAACCTTGCATGATGCCAAGCGGAATATTCGAATTGCACTTCAACGTGCCTACACCAGATCCAATTAGCAAAGGCGCATTATGCCCGGCATTGCAGAAACGCATTCGGCCCGTAGGCAAATCGAGCACGCCTATGAAGAATGTAACGAACATATTCGCCTCGTTCATCTCCGACATCGCTTCGTTCATGGCCGTAATTATGCGGTCGGGCGATGATTCGTGAGCCGACATTGTGCGAAATTGAGCCCTCGTAACAGCCATCACCAACGATGCTGGAACGCCTTTGCCCGATACGTCGCCAATGCAGAAGAACAATTTCTCGTCGCGTATGTAGAAATCGAATAGGTCGCCGCCCACTTCCTTTGCTGGCACAAGGCTTCCGAAGATGTCGATGTCGTTGCGGTCGGGGTAGGGCGGAAAAATCTTTGGCAGCATTCCTTTTTGAATCTCGCTGGCTATGTGCAGTTCGCTACCTATGCGCTCTTTCTCGGCATTCACTATTTGCAACCTTTGCGCGCTACGGGCTGTGCGCATAATTATGTAGCCAAGCAGCAACATACCTATTATCATGAGTATGAATAGGTTGAAACTAACCTGCCGCAATCCATAGTATATCTCGCGATCGCTACAAACAATGGCCATAGACCAACCCGTGTGATTGTCGACAGGAGCGTAGAATACATGGTTGAGTTCGCCGTTTTCGTCTGTCACAGAAGCCATTCCGCTTTCGCCAGCCATCATTCTTTGGTTGATGAGTGCGGCTGTGGTGTCTTTTATTTCGGCTGCTAAGTCATTGATATTCTTACGCAACACGAGGCTCTCAATGGGGCAAGTCATCATCTGTCCTGTGCGCGAAACCATCATGTTGAACGAAGAAGGGTAGAGCTTGTTTGTATTGATGATAGCCCCAAGCCAATCGAGCGATACGTCGGCAGTGAAAATAGCTACAGCACGGCCGTTTGCATCGTGGATAGGTATGGAATAGGTAGACATCATCATCTCGCCGCCGCCTTCGTCGAAGTATGGCTCGCTCCAATGTGGTTGACCTTTTCGCATAGGCTCGGTGTACCATTCCATATCGTGATAGTTATATGTATCCGTACCCAATTGTTTGCTACGTACTATGTTGTCACTTTGCTTATACGAATATGGAGAAAACAGTCTTCCTTTTTGTGGATAATAATTAGGCTCAAAAGCCACTGCGCTGCCTATAATTATGCTGTTGCACTCAATGATGCGCTGTGTGATGGCATACATAGAGTCGGGCTGCGACAGATTTTGCTCTACAGCCCATGCCATGTTTGTAACGGCAACTTCGACGGCATTCATAACGTTGCGAATCTCAAAACTTCGCAATTTCAGTTCGCTTTCGGCGCGGTGCTGCACCTCTTCGCGAATGCCATCGTAGGCGAATTTGTATTGTATTATAGATGTTGTCTCTATAAGTACGCCTACGGTAACTATTATAGCTAATGCCGATTTGGTTTTCAATGACTTACGCCATCTTTTGAATGAAAGATAATTCATATCTAAAGCTTCCAATCGTTGAATGTGTCACATACGGCCAAAATGTGGTCTTTGCGTTTGGTTATGCGCTCTTCGAAAAGTTGCTGACATGTGCGTATGACTTCGTCGGGGAATGAGTTGCTCAGCGATAGCCATGTGAAGTTGCGCACGCAGCCTACCACTTCTATTTGCTCTATGCGATGCTTTACGTAATCTTCGCTTTCGCCTTCGAAATAGTAGCGTATCATTTTATTCCACAACGATTTACAAGTTTCTTCTGGAATGCCTATTATCTGTTCGTAGTTGCCCACAAGAGCCATCATTGCCGAGTAGGAGTGGCCGAGGTCTACAATTGGATGTCCGTAACCCACTTCGCCCATATCTATGAGCATCAACTCGTTGTTTTGCATCATGGCGTTTTTTGTTTGCAAGTCGCAGTGCAACAGTCTGTTTGCTTGTGGTATAGTATCTATAATGCGCATGAGCAAATCGGTAGACGGAGCATCGAAATAGCGGCTAATTATTCTGATAGCCTTGCGTTCGCGGTCGAGCGCATTGGGAATGGAGCCGTCGGTAGGTACGCTGATGCTGTGCAACTGGCGGAAAAGATTGGCATAGAGATGCGCAAATTCATCGATTCTCGCTGGCTCGCGTTTTATGCATGTGCTTAGTGTGTCGGCGTTAAGTAGTTCATACACAAGTCCATATTGATTACCTACGCGGACTATATCGAACGAAATGGCAGTTGGCATACCTAACACAAAAGCCTCTTTGGCCATTGTTATCTCCGTCTGCACATCGCCAATAGTAGTTCCTTCGCGGAAAACCTTGATAATGGTGTCTTCACTGATGCGATATACCACGCCCACGCCACCGCGACCTATCTCTTTGCAACCGTCAACACTGAATCGGCGCATGGCTTTCTTTACCGACATTATCTTGGTGAATCCAGTCATTTCAAATATTTGATATACATCGGGTTGCACCTCCTTGATGCTGAATTTAGGATTTCGCTTGGCAAGCGCAAGTAGCACTCGCAGACCAGAACTCGATATGTATTCAAGTTCGCTTGCATCGCACGTCAATTCGCGTATCGAGCCACACTCTTTTAGCTGATTATCTATTTCACTTGCTGTTTGTGCTGCAACCGATGTGTCCAAACGCCCTCCTATGTGTAGCGTCACCTGACCATTATTGTTAGTTGTGGAAATTGTCATTGTGTCTGTGTTTTTTTATGATTCAACAGTTGTAAAAATATCAATCTGAACCAGAAAATTCAAATTATGCAGAGTTGAAAATAGTCATCCTTGTCACGAGTGTTTTGTTGTGACTTATTAGCATATCGACATTGAATTCATAAAATTCTTGTTCACACATACGATGTTGAAGGTTCGCGCGCGGTGGGCGGAAGGTTTTACATAGATGTTGAAGGTTCGCGCGCAGTGGGCGGAAGGTTTTACATAGATGTTGAAGGTTCGCGCGCGTTGGGCGGAAGGTTTCACATAGATGTTGAAACTTCGCGCGCGGAGTCGGCGAGGTAGATACATAAAATTTGAAGTAGTCTATTAACTCTAATAGCTTTTTTCAGTATTGATAAATTGCATTAGATTTGTCGACGCTGAAAGCCAATTCACAGCGCAAGACACGAGCCGAGGTTTAGTGGTCGTGCTATGGCGTTTGAAGGTCTGTTGTGGAGTTATAAAGGCCGAAGATTTTATAATCGCCACCGTTAATGCGGTAGCGATTTTTTTATTGTCTTTTCTATTCATAATTACAACAGAAGTTCATAATTGTTGGCGCATGTAGGGACGCACCGAGTGCGTCCGCAATGGGAACGCGGATGTTGTATATTATTTTGCTTCCTAATTATTAATTCACTGCAATTCGTGGCTACTTTCGCAGTCTGTAATTAGGAATAATAATGGAACATAGAAAATTAGAGATAGAGGAGATGAACCGCCTGAGTGTTAGTGAGTTTCATGCGGCGGAGAAAGCCCCCATCGTGTTGGTGCTCGATAATATTCGCAGTCTCAACAATGTCGGTTCGATGTTTCGCACGTGCGATGCGTTGCGTGTGGCGCAGATTCTCCTTTGTGGCATAACGCCCGTGCCACCTTCGCCCGAAATACATAAAACGGCTCTTGGTGCCGAACTCTCTATGGATTGGAAACACTACGACGACACGCTCGCTGCCATTGCCGACCTCAAAGCGCAAGGCTATACGGTGTGCGCCATAGAGCAGGTGGTGAATAGCGTAGCATTGCAAGATTTCAAGTTCGACAAGAATGCTAAATATGCTCTCATTATGGGCAATGAGGTTAAGGGCGTTGAGCAGACGGTGGTCGATCAAAGCGATCTATATCTATCGCTCGTCGCATGATTGATGAGTGGAGAGGGACGGTATAAATAATACTTATGAACAAGAAATTTATTACTGCGCTGCTGCTTGTCTTTGCATCGGTAGCATCGGCTCAAGAGCTGAAAACGGCAGAAGCAACATTCGAGGACTATAAAATTCTTCTCGACGCTCAAGGTTATAAAGTCTATAGCTTTGATACTAAAGATTTTAGCAATAAATCGTTTATGCCTATTGTCAAAGAGTATATCGATGGTAAAGAGATCCAGAATTCAGATAACGATTGGAATTCGGCTTTCACTTTAGGCGAACGACTTGTTGTAGGTTTTATGCCGACCGACAACGACACCACCATTATGTACACCTTCTACTCCGATTGGGGTGGAAGCATTCGCGGACAGCTAAAACTTCGCCCAGTGGTTGCGCCTATCTATCCGCGCCCAATTTACAGATACCGTAGCATACCATTTGAACTACCCAAAACTGACCATAAATTCATTCCGCTTGTACTCCATTGCTCGTTTTGGTACGACAATGCCGGACGCGTGCGCTGTTGCGGCGAGAAAAGCATCAATCCAGACCTTTCGTCCGAAATTCTAAAAAATACCCCGCACTATTTCGTTCTTGGTATAGAGATAAAATAAAAAAATTGGTAGTGAATGTATATGGTTCACTACCAATATTTTATTTGCTGGTGCTAATAGTATCTCTCGTGTACTACACGACCTCCATTCCGAAAGGCGACAGAGCCAACTTTGCCAAGCGGAAGTGCATTTTCCCCCATGGAATGCCGATGATGGTTATGCAGAGCAGTAGGCCGTAGAAGATGTGGGTTAGGCATATCCAAATGCCGCCAACGAAGAACCACAGCACATTCATAAATATGCTCAAGCAGCCCGACTGCGACTCTTTCCTATTCACCTTCGAGCCGAATGGCCAGATGGCAAGTAGGCCCATTTTCATGCATTGCAAGCCGAATGGAATGCCGATGATTGTTATCATCAAAATCAGACCACTGCTGAAATACTCAATGGCTATATGTAGTCCGCCAAAGATTAACCAAATGATGTTTCCTAATACTTTCATGTTTGCGCGAGTTTATCTGCTAATGCAGAAGTTACTTTCTGCAAATATAAGTAGCTGGCAAATAGTGTAAATACACATATTTATGGGTATCAAAAGAGCCTCAGAGAAACGCAGTGATTACAAATTCTTATTGAAAAACTCTGCCAAAGTATCCCAAGGAATGTAATTTCCTTCGCCACCATCGTATAGATCGCAGTGTGTGGCTTCGGAAATGATGAGCAACTGCTTGTTGTCTGGATTAGGATTCGGCTTGCCGATGAAGTTGTAGCCTTCAGCCTTACCATCAACCATATAGTGGTATGCTGCCTCGCCGAAATAGCGAGAGTGAGCCTTCTCGCCATGCATCACAAGAACGGCAGAGCGTATTTCGTTGATGTAGTAGAGAAAACGACTGTTGGCGTAAGCTTGTGTACCGATGACGCGCCAGCCATCATTAGAGTTGCCGCTGCGTTTGTGATAGCCGCGTGGCGTTTTGTAATAAGCGTGATAGTCCTTCACGAATTGAGGAACACCTTCGGGCAGTGGGTCGATGACGCCACCAGCCATTGCCATTGGGTCGGATAGACGCTGCTTTGTAAGAGCTTCGCGGGTAGCATGGCGCGACTCCTCCTTGTCTTCACTGTCGAAATATCCGTTGCCGTTGACGCGAGTCATATCATACATAGTAGAAGCCACAGTAGCCTTGATGCGTGGATCGGCGGCTGCTGCATTCAGTGCTATGCCACCCCAACCACAGATACCGATTATACCAATGCGCTCGGCATCTACATTGTCCTGCTTTGAAAGAAAATCAACGGCAGCCATAAAATCTTCTGTGTTGATGTCGGGAGATGCCGTGCGACGTGGTTCTCCGCTGCTTTCTCCTGTATATGAAGGGTCGAATGCCAACGTTACAAAGCCGAGCTCAGCCATCTTCATGGCATAGAGTCCGCTCGACTGCTCTTTCACGGCACCAAAAGGACCGCTTACTGCTATAGCCGCAAGTTTGCCTTCTGCATTCTTAGGCGTGTATATGTCTGCCGCCAACGTCAGTCCGTACTGCGTTTCGAACGTCACCTTGCGGTGATTTACCTTCTCGCTCAATGGAAACACCTTGTCCCATTCTTGTGTCAAATTCAAAGTCGTCATATTATCTACCGTTTTTGTTTGTTCTTTGTTTGTGCAGTTGGTGAATGCTAAGCCCACCAAAACTGCGGCTAATAGAATGTGCTTCATAACTTATAGAATTACTTTTTTTCCATTTATAATATAAATACCCTTAGACGGATTCTCCACTCGCTGACCGTTCAGAGAATAGGCGACACCTTTGTCTGGTGATGTCTTTCTGATGTTATTTACGTCTGTTGTTCTCACTGACAATGACAGAGTAATGCTGACATTTCCTTGCCCAGCCTTGAGAAAGGATTCCAATTCGCTCTGCGACGAATACTCCATGAGTCCCAAACGTGTGTAGCTCCACGAGTTAGAACCATAGAAGAGAACAATTTGGTTGCCATTGTAGAGTATGACGTCGCCTGCTTGTGTAGTGATTTGTGTGTCGCTCGTAGGTAGCGAGAGTCCCATGCGCCTACCTTCTCAAAGCCACCATAGTCGTGGACTTCGAAAGTGATGTTGCCATCTTGTAAGGCTGCCACAAGAGCTTGCGTGGCCTCGTTGTTGGCCAATTGGACGGAGATAGGCTCTCCATCGATAATTATATATATTTTCTGTGCCATAGTTTGTGCCGACGTTTCGCCGCTCTTCATGAAGCATGGTAGCAGCATAATTACTATTAATAATAAGATCTGTTTCATGAAAGCAAGGTTACTACAAATGCCTCTATATTAAGTTATCTCAATTGTAGAAATACTTACCAATTTTATCTTTGTTATCATTTTGAGGGTAAAAAGTAGTATCACTATACCTATTATGAAGGATTATCTCTACCTCAACCATGCCAACGACTACGCGCTTAGCGTTGGAGCCGAGACCTACCACCCGATGGTGAGTGTCGTGCATTTCGACGAACTCGGCCCGATAGCCCACACGCTCAACAAAATGGGCGACGTGTATGCCTTCTTCGTGCAGGACAATTTTCCCGAAGGAGGAAAATACGGCATGGGCGATTATGACACGTCGAAGGGCTCGCTGGTGGCCATCTCGCCAAGTCAGATTGTGGGGAAGAAGGACGACGGTACGCGCGATGTCTATCATGGCTGGACACTGCATTTCGAGGCTGAGTTTATGCGTGGCACGGCATTCGAACAGCGGTTGCTCGACTATCACTATTTCTCCTACAATGTGAACGAGGCTTTGCATACCACCGATGGCGAGAAACAACTGTTGTGGCAGTTGATGCAGATGATTCGACGGTTTATTCAGCACCGCCCTCAGTCGCCGCAAACCGACCGCATATTGCAGGATTATATTCTGCTGGTATGCGACTATGCTCAGCTGTTCTATCAGCGACAATTTCAAGATACAGTAAAAGAACAGAATGACATGTTGGCGCGTCTTCAGCGGGTACTTGCCGACTATTATGAGCGAGGCTTGCAGCGGCAGCACGGCTTGCCCAACGTGAAATATTGCGCCTCGGAATTTTGCCTGTCGCCAAGCTATTTTGGCGATGTGGTGCGAAGTGTCTCTGGCGAAAGTCCCACTCAGGTTATCCAACGATTCCTTGTCGATCGTGCCAAGAGTTTGTTGATCAGTGGTCTGACTGCCACTCAAGCCTCCGATTCGCTCGGCTTTGAATATCCCCAGCACTTCACCCGTTTCTTCAAAAAACATGTTGGACTACAACCCTCGAAATATATTGCTTCGTTGAAGGTTCCCTAATACTTTCATGTTTGCACGAGTCTATCTGCTAATACAGGAATACTCTCTTTAGTTTGTTTGTCGCAATTTCCTGATTTATTTCAATTGGCCATAAACCTCGTCAGTGACAGCTTCCAGCCACTCGTTGGATGCTCCTTCTTGCACATCTTTATGATATGTCAGATGCTGGAACCATGAGTCTTTCTGGGCTCCGTGCCAGTGCTTCACCTCGGCAGGTACGGCGATGACGGTGCCGGGAACCATCTCCACGGGCTCCTTGCCCCATTCCTGATACCATCCTCTGCCTGCCACGCAGATGAGCACCTGCACTGCGCCGTGGTGAACGTGCCAATTGTTGCGGCAACCGGGTTCAAAGGTAACGTTCATAAGACCACCACCGACATCTGCCAGATAACTCTGTCCGATAAAGTATTTGCCGTATGGGTTCTTCTCGCCCTTGGGCCACTTGGTGCTCAGCGTGTAGCCTTCATTACAGAGCCAAGCGCAGAGCTCGTCAACCAATTGCTGTGTGTTACCCATGTTCACTGCGCCCTGCTTGTGGGCTGCAAGCTGCGGAGCTACACCCTCCAGTCCGCTCAGGGCCGCTACGGTAACTATCTCACGGTCGGCAGCAGTGAGCTGGTCGCCGGCAAAGATGTCGCCGAAGAGATGCGCCTTCAGGTAGTAATCATCCTGTGGACAGAAGTCATAGTTGAACGGACGGCCAGAGAGCTGTGTTTGGTTCTTCTTGCCCAGTTCGTAAGCCTTCTTGGCGTCGTCCCACTCAGCAGGACGTGTCCATGGCTTGCCCTCCAGCCAGTTTGGTTGTTTATTCTCCAAAGCTTTGCTTAACACCCCCAGTGCGTTCAGCGAGCGTGGGAAACCTGTGTAGGCATAGAGCTGTGAGAAAGCCTCCTTCAGTTCGTTAATGGTAACGCCGTTATCGAGGGCCGTCCTTACGGCAGGCTCAAGTCTTGTGAGGTCGCCCTGCGCCATGAGGCAGGCACAAGCCGCCAATCCTTTTTGTCGCTCTGTCAATTTCTGTGCGTTTATTGTTGCCATTGCCAATAATGCGGTTAAGAATAAAATGATTCGTTTAATATTATAAACTCTCCTTCAAAATCGCAGCCACGTCCTCCTTTGTCAAGTTAAGGTAGCCAGCCGGATAAACCACTGTTGTCTCAGTTATTCCCGGTATCATGTCTGCAGTGGCACCCACCTCGCTGATGGTGAGTGGTAGACCAATCTCCAACATCCACGCTTTCAGAGCTTGCAAGCCTGCTTCTGCTATCTGCTCGTCGGACATTCCATCACCGCTGATGTTCCAAACGTTCTTGGCGAAACGCACGAATTTTGCAAGCCGTTCTGCATAGCGCGACGATAGTACGCCATTGATACAGAGGCGAGGGCATAGCCATGAGGAGCATGTGTCCAAGCGCCCACACTGTGACCTATCATGTGCACCATCCAATCCTCTTTCTTGCCTAACCCGATGAGCGTGTTCAGTGCCCAAGTTGCGGTCCACATGATGTTTGAGCGTGCCTCGTAATCCTGCGGATTCTTCACAGCAATGCGGCTGCTGTGGACTACGGAGCGCATCAGACCTTCAGAAATGTAGTCGCTGGTATTATCGTCGAAATCGCTGAAATACTGCTCCATGATGTGGTTCATGATGTCGTAGATGCCAGCTTTCATCTGGTTCTCGGGCACGGTCATCGTGAACTTAGGGTTAAGTATGGAGAATTTGGGCATCAGACGGCTATCGAACACGTGTCCTACCTTGAATGTGTGCTCAGCATCGGTAATCACTGTACCTGCATTCATCTCCGAGCCTGTGCCAGCCATAGTAAGTATGCAACCAACAGGTACAATCTTTTGCCCTGCATCAGGATTCTGCTGTTTAAGCCAGAACTTGTCCCAGTAGTCGCCTTCGTAAAATGTAGATGCTGCCACCGCCTTCGAGTAGTCGCATACGCTGCCGCCACCGAGAGCAAGAATCAAATCTACCTTATTGTCACGGGCTATCTTTATGCCCTCGTTCAGTTTCTCCAGTGTTGGATTAGTCATCACGCCAGGATTCTCCACGATGGTCTTTCCTGCCTCTTTCAATATTGTTACTACCTGATCGTAGATGCCATTGCGCTTCACACTGCCGCTGCCGTAGTTGAGTAGCACCACTGGGCCGTAGCCCTTCAATTCGTCCTTGAGGAAGTTCAAAGACTCATCACCAAAATAGAGCTTGGTGGGATTGTAATATGAAAAGTTTCCTAACATAGTTGTATTTTTTATTATCCGTAATTCTGAATCAAGTATTTCACAAATTGCGGGTCACCGAAGTTGATGGTGCCCGTGTCGTGTTGGTTCATCTGGGCTATTTGAGCCATATCGGCATCGCTCAGACTAAAATTAAATATGTCGAAATTCTGAGCCATGCGCTCCTTGTGGCTCGACTTGGGAATGGCTACGATGCCTTGCTGTGTGAGCCAACGAAGGGCAACCTGAGCTGCCGATTTGTTATCCTTAGCTCCGATGGCAGCTAATGCCTCGCTCTTCACGATTCCGTCGACACCTTGTCCGCCGAGTGGTCCCCACGCCATCATCTTTGTGCCGAATTCAGCGTGGATAGCCTCAATGCCAGTCTGTTGGATAAGTATGTTGCACTGCAATTGGTTTACCATTGGCTTCACATCCACATAGTGGGCAAAGTCGAAGAATCGGCCAGCTTGGAAGTTGCTCACTCCAATGGCGCGTACCTTGCCATCGCGATATGCCTTCTCCATAGCTCGCCATGTGCCAAATACATCGCCGTAGGCCTGATGGATAAGCAGCAAGTCGATGTATTCAGTCTGCAACTTGCGCAGACTCTCATCGATGCTCTTGGCAGCCTTTTCTTCACCATTGTTGGAAATCCACACCTTAGTCACAAGAAACAAGTCTTCGCGCTTCAGTCCGCTCTTGCGCCATGCGTTGCCCACGCCTTCCTCATTCTGATATGCCTGTGCCGTGTCTATCAGACGATAGCCCACACTCAGCGCATCTGTTACGCATCGTTCACATTCGTCAGGGCTCACCAGAAATACGCCGTAGCCCAATGTTGGCATCTGAACGCCGTTGTTGAGTTTTATGGTCTGCATAATTATTCTATTGTTTTATGGTTACTCTTTCTGCGCATCGGGATTCTGCATCTTGATGACCTTGGCAGGACAGCCGCCAACGACAGCATAGTCGGGCACATCTTTGGTGACGACCGCACCAGCGGCTACGATGGCATATTGTCCGATGGTTACGCCGGGGCAGATGGTAGCACCCATTCCGATCCACGCGTTTTTCTTGATGGTCACCTTGCCGTAGGTGTATTTGGTGTGGCGTTCGTAGAAATCGTGGTTGATGGTGGCGATGCGCACTGCAGGTGCAAGCATTACGCCATCTTCAAACTCAATGCCGCCCGATGCGCTCAATATGGCTGAATGGTTGATGAACACACCTTTGCCAAAGGTCACGCGGTTGCCAAAATCGCAGGTGAACGGTGTCAGAATACGCACGTCGTCCAGTTTGCGGCCGAACAGCTCTTCTAAATCGGCGACATACGATGCGTCGTCGGGCATTTTGGCGTTTGCGATGGCGCAAAGTTTGCGGGCCCGCATCATTTCGTCAACAGCCTCTTTGAAATATGGTTCGCGTACATCGGTCGGTCCGCCAGCGTCCATTAGTTCATAAACATAACCTTGCTTGTAATCCATAATTGCTTTGCTGTTAATTGGTTAATAGCCAATGTTCTTAAGCCACTTTTCCACTTTTGCCTTCTCCGTGCGCACCTCGTGGCCGTAGATTGAGAATCCTTTCTGTACGTTTGCCTTTGGAAACGCTTTTTTCACATCGCTCACGCAGCTTGCCAATCCGCTGCCTTCGTGTGTGGTGAACGGATAAACCGTCTTTCCGTCGAGGTTGATGTCCTTGAAAAGTGTGAACATCACTTGCGGATAGGTTCCCCACCAGACTGGACCACCGATGAAAACGGTGTCGTATTGCGACAAGTCCGGAGCCTTGCCTTCGTATGGAGGCAACTCACCTTTGTTGGCTTCCTCTTTTGCGAGCTTGATGAGTGGATTGTAGGCCATACCATCATATTTATGTGTGACGATTTCAAATTGAGCCGCGCCGGTGAGTTCGGAGATGTAGTCGGCTACGATTTTGGTGTTGCCTACCTCGATATTACCCACGGAATAGTTGTCGCCCGCGTGTGAGAAGAAAATAACGATTGATTTGCTCATATTGCCTTGTGATTTAGAGTTTTGTCCGTAGCATCCCATGCAAAAAACTATTGCAGACATGGTTGTGATAATTGACTTAAATATTCTCATAATTAATTGCTTTTATGATTTATGATATGGCAAATGTAATGGCTGCTTCATAAAATGATGTTTCACAAAATACGTCGAAATTTTCACTTTTTGCTTATAATTTATACCTTTGGACTAATGGAATTAGATTTTACATACTCTACAGATTTTTACAGCATTAACTCTTCCGATTTTGCTCATACCTGCATGCATCTGCTTTGTACGGCGGGCGAGGGGAGTTTTGTGTATCGAGAGAAGTGCTATCATATAGTGAAGAATGACCTTGTGGTTATTCCATCGCCCAACAAGGTGAAGAACTTAGCTGCGCACAATGACCTACAAGTGGAGTGGTTTGCTGCCGATTATAAGTTTCTACAAAATCAACTACCATCAAACAACTATAGCATTGGAGGAAGTATTTCACTGAATCAGAATCCTATTATTTCGCTAACCGAAGAACAGACAATGCATATCCTTGCCGATTTTCACCGTCTGCGCTCACGTATGGAGGATCGCCACTTGATGTTCTACCGCGAACTGATGGGTAGTCTCTGCTTGACGATGATGTACGACATCTTCGAGGCTCATGCCCAGCGCGACGCTACGGAGAATCACACCGATCGTGCTGGTTTTATCGTGAAACAGCTAATGAGCTTGCTTGCTACAGGTATAAGTCAGACGGAGCGCGAGGTACGCTACTATGCCGAGCGACTTAATGTCTCGCCCAAATACCTCTCTGAGACGGTGCGCCGCATGACAGGGCATAGAGTAACCTCCTTCATCGACCGTCATACTATTCCTATACTAAAAGATTATCTGGGAGACGAACGGCTGTCGCTTACTCAGATAGCCAATCGCATGAATTTTTCTACGCTCTCGTATTTCAGTCGCTATTGTAAGAAACAGTTAGGAGTGTCGCCACAAGAATATCGTAAAAGCAAACAACCCAATGGTTAATAATATTGCATAAGTAACCAGCGGTAATAATAAAAAGCGGTGAGAATACTGTTATAATGTTATTGGCGTTTATTCTTTTGCTAAACCGTTTTACGCATTACTTTCCAATACAGAAATTTTTGAATATGTTGTTTAGCACGTCTTGTGATGTTATTTCGCCGGTTATCGAGCCGAGTTCGTTGAGCACTTCGCGGGTGTCGAATGAGATTAATTCGCCCGAAATGCCATCGTTCAAGCCGTGAAGAACGTTATTCAATCCGTCCAAACTGCGAGCAAGAGCTTCGTAATGGCGTTGGTTGGTGATAATGGTTTGATTATCTGATAGATTCGAGGCGTCAACTGTTTTTACTAATAATCTACGTAGCTCGTCAAGACCATCGCCTTTTTTTGCTGATATGTGTACAGTTTCGTTGCCAGATGCGGCATTGCTATTTACGTTTGATATATCCGATTTATTGTAAATAGTGATAATTTTTTGCGATTGTTCGGCGTGGGCTTTCACATCGTTGACCAAAGCAGCAATTTCGTTTTCGGAAGTTGCAGCACCATCGACCATAACAAGCACAATGTCGGCAGCAGCTATTTGTCCGTATGAGCGTGAAATGCCAATTTTCTCAATTGGGTCGTCCGATTTGCGAAGTCCGGCCGTATCTATAAAACGGAAAAGCAGTCCATCGATAGTTATGGTATCTTCTATGCAGTCGCGCGTAGTGCCTTGAATGTCAGATACAATTGCGCGTTCTTCGCCAAGAAGAGCGTTGAGCAATGTCGATTTGCCAGCGTTTGTGGGACCAACAATAGCAACAGCAATACCATTCTTTATCGCATTGCCAAGGCGAAAAGTGTTTTTCAGCTTCGATATAACATCTATAATAGTATGTATAAGTTGAACGAGTTCCGTGCGATCGGCAAACTCCACATCTTCGTCGGGGAAGTCGAGTTCGAGTTCGAGCAAGGTGCAGAAGTGTAGCAGTTTGTCGCGCAAAGCCTTGAGTTCGTTCGAAACGCCGCCTTTCATCTGTTTCAGAGCCACGCGTCGAGCAGCCTCCGACTCCGAAGCAATCAAATCGGCAACGGCTTCGGCTTGAGCGAGGTCCATCTTGCCATTGGCAAAGGCGCGACGCGTAAATTCGCCCGGACGAGCCATACGAGCACCATTGTCGATGAGAGCAGTAATTATCTCATTTTGAATCACACGTGAACCGTGGCACGATATTTCGCAAATGTCCTCGCCTGTAAAAGAGTGCGGTGCTTTGTATAGGCTGACAACCACTTCATCAATATCCGTATTATTATGATAAATAGTACCATAATGAAGAGTGGCGCCGCGAGCATCGATAAGTTTTTTGCCCTCTTTAGGCGAACGGAATATAGAATCGGTTATAGCTATGGCCTTCGGACCTGCCACGCGTATTGTCGCTATTGCTCCCATGCCACGCGCAGTAGCTATAGCACATATTGTTTCGTCGGTTATCAGCATCTTTATTATTAGTGCGACGTTGAAAACGTCATTTTTGCGCAAAAGTAAACCATAAACGACTATTTTCGCGTGTAAATAAATATTAACAATAGTTATGGTAAAAGTAAGACCATTTAGCGGATACCGTCCGCCACGCAACTTAGTAGAGAAGGTAGCTTGTCTGCCTTACGACGTAATGAATTCGGAAGAAGCCGCTCAGATGGCAACCGGTAAACCAGAATCCCTTTTGCATGTAACACGTGCCGAAATTGATTGCCCCCAAGGCACCGACATTCATTCTACTACTGTCTACGACAAGGCTGTAGAGAATTTCGCAAAAATGAAAAACAATGGTTGGCTCGTTCGCGACAGCAAGCCTTGTTTTTATATATATGCACAGACGATGGACGGCCGCACCCAGTATGGCATTGTGGGTGGCGCATGGGCCGACGATTATATGAATGGACGAATAAAGAAGCACGAACTTACGCGCCCCGATAAAGAAGAAGATCGTATGGTGCTTACACGCTATCTGCATGCTAACATGGAGCCTGTTTTCTTTGCATATAACGACGTTCCTGAGATTGATGCCATTGTAAATAAGACTATTAAGACCACTCCTGAATACGATTTTACGGCTGAAGATGGTTTCCGTCATACGCTTTGGGTCATTAGCGACGAGAATGAGGTGAAGAGCATAGAGACTCTCTTCGCTACTAAAGTTCCTTGTACGTATGTGGCTGATGGTCATCATCGAACAGCTGCTGCAGCAAGAATTGCTAACGAGTTTGCTCAGAAAAATCCTAATCATACAGGTGATGAGGAATACAACTTCTTTATGGCTGTGCACTTCCCAGCATCGCAACTCAAAATCATCGACTACAACCGCGTTGTGAAGGATTTGAACGGTCTCACCGAAGCGCAACTCATAGAAAAACTGCAAAAGACAATGGTTGTAGATAAAATTGGCAAAGAGATATATCATCCAGCAAAATTGCACGAGTTTGGTATGTATCTCGGCGGCGAATGGTATCGCTTGACAGCGCGCGAAGGCACCTACAACGACTCAGACCCTATTGGCGTTCTCGATGTGACCATTCTCTCTGATAATGTACTTCGCGACATTCTTGGTATTGAGGATTTGCGTCGCTCTACGCGCATCGACTTCGTGGGTGGCATACGCGGACTTGGCGAGCTTCAGAAACGCGTTGATAGCGGTGAAATGAAAGTTGCATTTGCTATGTATCCTGTCTCGATGAAGCAACTCACCGACATTGCCGATTCGGGCAACATAATGCCACCTAAGACAACTTGGTTCGAACCGAAACTCCGTTCAGGTCTTGTAGTGAAAGATCTTGATAAGGATAAATAATAATTAGTTTAGATAGTTCATTTGCTGCCGAGTCGTGATGATTTGGCGGCTTTTTTTTATTTTCTAATTACCAATTCACTACAATTAGTGGCTACTTTCGCAGTTTGTAATTAGGAAAATAATGGAACATAGAAAATTAGAGATGGAGGAGATGAACCGCTTGAGTGTGAGTGAATTCCATGCAGCGGAGAAAGCCCCCATAGTTTTGGTGCTCGATAATATTCGCAGTCTCAACAATGTAGGTTCGATGTTTCGCACGTGCGATGCGTTGCGTGTGGCGCAGATTCTTCTTTGTGGCATCACGCCCGTGCCGCCTTCGCCCGAAATACATAAAACCGCTCTTGGTGCCGAACTATCTATGCAGTGGAAGCACTACGACGACACGCTCTCGGCCATTGCCGACCTCAAGGCGCAAGGATATATTGTGTGTGCTATAGAGCAAGTGGTGAATAGCGTAGCATTGCAAGATTTCAAGTTCGACAAGAATGCTAAATATGCTCTCATTATGGGCAATGAGGTCAAGGGCGTTGAGCAGACAGTGGTCGATCAAAGCGATGTATGTATTGAAATCCCACAGTTTGGCACAAAGCACTCGTTCAATGTGTCGGTTACGGCGGGAATAGTGCTTTGGGAAGCTGCTAAACAGTTGATTTTATAGGCGTTATTATTTTTATAAATACACAAAACGATGAAAAAACTTTGCCTTTTTGATGGTGGCGATTTGGTTGTGCGTACATATACCGACAACCATACAGAATTGCCCACTGCCGACGAACTTAATGGCATACCAACGGCCGAGAAGGTCTTTGCCACCGCCGATGCCGAAGCTGCTGCTGTAGTGCGTAGCGAAGTTGAACCGCTCTTGCCCTCAGGCTTGCAATTTCAGCCTTTGCGTCCGCTTTTTCTCACTATGCCAGCAGAGCAATTTGCCGTGGCATGCAAAGCACGTCAGATGGTGCAATGGGAGACTCATTCGCGCTACTGTCCGGCGTGTGGTGTGCCTACTGCACCATTGGCTTTCAACGCGCGCAAATGCCCCCAATGTGGCTTCGAAATCTATCCTACCATTGCGCCAGCAATCATTGTACGCATACATCGAGGAAAAGAATTGCTTATGGTGCGAGCTCTCAATTTCAGAGGCAATCATTATGGTCTCGTGGCTGGATTTGTGGAAGTAGGAGAGTCTCTCGAAGAGTGTGTTACGCGCGAAGTGATGGAAGAAACGAGTTTGAAAATCAAAAATATACGATATTATGGTTCGCAACCATGGCCATTCCCATCGTCGCTTATGATAGGCTTCGACGCCGATTATGAGAGTGGCGATATTCACCTACAGAAGGAGGAACTTGCAGATGGTCAGTTTTTTACAGCTACTAATCCACCCGAACTGCCTGCACCTATGTCTATAGCTCGATGCATGATAGATGAATGGCTAAAGGCACAGTAGTCTACTTTTTTCAAATAAGTATTCTATTGAAGTTGAAAATCGGATAAATTTGCGCGCTTTTTTTTAGTAAAGTATTAGATAATAATCAGATGAGTCTCATTTCTACAAACAACATCAAGGGCGATGTGTTCGGTGGTATAACGGCCGGCATTGTTGCCTTGCCTCTTGCTTTGGCTTTTGGTATACAAGCTTTTGGAGGCATTCCCGATCCTGCAGCGAGTGCTGTGGGTGCACTTGCAGGTCTTGTGGGTGCTACAATGCTCGGATTTTTTGCTGCTCTCTTTGGTGGCACGCATTCGCAAATTAGCGGTCCTACGGGTCCTATGACAGTAGTTACGGCATCGCTCGTTTCGGGACTTTGGGCTGGCTATCAGTCGCAGGGCTTGGCATTCGAACAGGCTATTCCCAACATCATCATCTCGATGTCGATGGCAGGTGTGTTCTGCGGCCTGTTTCAAATTCTTTTCGGCGTAATAAAAATCGGTAAATACATACGCTACATACCTTATCCTGTGCTTTCGGGCTTCATGAGTGGTATAGGTATAATAATTATACTACAACAAATCTATCCGCTCATTGGCCTCAAGTCGCCAGTGATGGTTGTAGATATGATTCTCCAATTCCCCGAGCGTGTTGCTAACGGCATTTCTGTTCCTGCCTTGCTGCTTGGTTTGGGCACTATTGTAGTTATATACCTATTCCCATTGGTAACCAAGAAAGTGCCAGCAACACTTGTTGCTCTGATAGTTATGACCGTAGTTTCGCTCTTCGTTACCGATTTCCCTGAGGCGCTCACCATTGGTCAGATTCCTTCGGGCTTCCCAATGCCGTTCTTCCTCAAAGACGGTATCGACCTTTCGGCTATCAATTGGGGACAAGCTATCGTAACAGCCATTGTTCCAGGCTTGACGCTTGCTGGTCTTGGTTCTATCGACACTTTGCTGACGTCTATTGTAGCCGATAATATCACCAAAACACAGCATAACAGCAATCAGGAACTCATTGGCCAAGGCATAGGCAATGCTGTTGCTGGTATGTTCTGCGGCATTTCGGGTGCGGGTGCCACCATGCGTACTGTAGTTAACGTCAAGAGTGGCGGACGTACGCAGATTTCTGGTATGATTCACTCGCTCTTCCTTCTTGCCATACTTCTCGGCTTGGGCTCGATAGTTCGTTTCGTGCCGCTGTCGGTACTTGCAGGTATACTTATCACTGTAGGGTGGGGTATCATCGACTTCAAAGGCTTCAAAGATTTGCCTCGAATACCCAAATCGGACGCATTTGTGCTACTTATTGTGCTCTTCGTCACTGTGTTTGTTGACCTCCTCACGGCAGTAGGTATTGGTATGGTGGTAGCATGCGTACTATTTATGAAGCGTACGAGCGACCTCGTAGAAGGCAATTATTCGGCTGGCGAACTCTCTGCATTCGACAAAGAGTCGCCTTGGTCCGACGAGCATGGTTTGCCCGATGTAGCTAAACATAAGATATACGTACAACGTCTCAATGGCCCGATATTCTTCGGCTCTATCACTGGTTTCCAGAACGTCATGAAGTCTGTGCCCGACGATGTTAAGATTGTAATCATACGTATGAAACGCGTATCGTTTATGGACCAGTCGGGTGTATATGCAATGGAGACTGCCATACGCGACCTTCAAGCACGCGGCATTCGTGTGTTGATGACTATTATTCAACCTCAGCCTGCCTATTTGATGCGTAAAATGAATGTCATTCCTGGCGTTTTGACAGAAAACGATACATTCGAAACATTTGAAGATTGTACAGCATTCCTCAAAGCTCATTTTGAGAATTAGTAACTGTAAATAGTTATAAAAAACATACTTCAAGCCAGTGGCAATAATTGCTGCTGGCTTTTTTTATATTCGATAAATATCTTTATTTATTATTAACGAAAACATAAAATCTTTTTTGAAATCTATTTCCCATTATTGCAAAAACGCAACAAACAAATAAAACTTCTATGGGAATCAACACACAAAATCTCAGCACTAAGGCAAAATCAAACATACTGTATGTAGCGTTTGCTTTTGTAGCAGTTGTCACTTTAGTGATGGTACTGCATTTTTCTATTCGCAGTTTGGTGGCTCGCCAAATTCAGAACAATATAGCGAGCGACCTTATCGGTCTCAACAATACTCTTAACGAGCATTATAATGGTTTCGGAGTGTCGAACGATCTGTTGATACACTCGGCAGAATGTGCTTTAGCGCAGATGGGCGGCATACAAGAGATTAAATCGCAATTTGTTCAGATTGGGTCATACTTATTGCCTAAATGGAGTGTTGGAGGTAATGTGCAGCAAAACAACAACGCTTTTTGTAAGGCTGTGGCGAGTGGCCTCAATGGAAGCCATTTTACCATTTTCCAAAAAAATGGTAAGGATTATGTACGTATTGCCACCACAATCGTGAATTCTGATGGGAATTTGGCTGTCGGCACAAAGCTCGACGATCCTGAAGTGATGCGCACAATTGAGGCGGGAGAGGAGTTCTTTGCAAGTACTGTTATTCTCGGCGTTTCATACGTGGCATCGTACAAGCCACTATACATAAATGGTGAGTTGAAGGGAATATATTTTACGGGTCAAGAGGAATCTAAAATTCAGGCTCAGAACGCCACTCTCAACTCGCATAATATTATAGATGACGGATTCACTCTATGGTCGTCGGACACCGAAAACCGATGCTACGAAGGTAAATGGGGCAAAATGACAGATGATATTTATAAAGAAATGCTCAGAAATAAAGATGAAGCGCCTCACCATACAACGTTCCAACTCGATGGCCTTAGCTACGATATGACATATATCCATAACAATAATACTAAGTCGTTTGTTTCGCTTGTTTATCCTTCCACTTCAAAGTATAATGGTGTAAAATCCACCGTATTGTCGTTGGCGTTAGTGATATTGGTGATTATAGCGCTTATGATGATAGCGTCGAATGCTCTTAATAATAACATACTTAGTGCTGTAGGTGGTGAACCTCGCGAGGTGCAGTTGTTGGTTAATCGAATTGCGCAAGGCGACTTGCGTATATCTCAAAACAGCGCTAAGTCGGCCACTGGTATCCTCAAATCGTCGTATGAGATGACTGGTAGTCTTCGAGATATTCTCGAGAAAATCAACGATGGAGCCAACGCGCTTCAGGTTTCAAGCTCTGAAATCAACCGCGCCACACAAACTCTTTCGCAAAACGCAAGTGAGCAAGCTGCTACATCCGAAAACATTGTTCAGTCGATTGCCGATATTGCCTACGAAGTTAATAGCAACGCCAATCTTGCCTCCAGAGCCGATGTCATAACGCAGAAGGTTACTACCGACATCAAACAGATAAAGGATGCTCAGGACGAAACTTATAATGCCGTTATGGATATTACAGCAAAAATCAACATTATCAACGACATTGCTGCACAAACCAACATACTTGCCCTCAACGCAGCTGTTGAGGCTGCACGAGCTGGAGAATACGGAAAAGGCTTTGCTGTGGTGGCGTCGGAAATTCGCAAACTTGCCGAAAAGAGTAGAACGTCGGCCGCCGACATCGTTGCTGGAGCTAATGCGAGTGTGCAAGCTACGGCTAAGTCTACACAATTGATAGCAAGCATTCTGCCCGAAATCGACGAATGCGCTTCGCTCATCGAGCGTGTGGGTAATTCTGCCAAGAGTCAACGCTCTACAATAGAAGAGATTGATACTTCGGTGAAAGAACTCAATGGCGCAATACAAGGCAATGCAGCTGCAACCGAAGAACTTGCCGTGAGTGCAGAAGAACTCAACGGTCAAGCGGGCTTGTTCCGCGAGAGTTCAGCCGTATTCAAATTTTGATGCGTAGCTATAAATATGATTACCTCCAAGCCAGTGGCAATAGTTGCTGCTGGCTTTTTTCGTTTGTTTCAGCTAAGTAAGAATTAATCGTGAAAACGATTTTTTGCGCCTGTGCAGAAATTTTCATTGAGTCGTAAAAACGAATTTTTGCGCCTGTGCAGAAATTTTCAACGAGTCATGAAAATGGATTCTTGCGCATGTGCGGAAATTTTCATTGAGTCATGAAAACGATTTTTTGCACAATGCGGAAAATCCATTGTTATGATTAAATCATGGTTTCGCACGTTGCGCAAGTCCCAACGAGTCGCAAAAATGGCTTCCGCACGTTGCGCAAGTCCCATTGAACAATTAAAACATAGTTTCGCAAGTTGCGCAAGTCCCAACGAGTCGCAAAAATGGCTTCCGCACGTTGCGCAAGTCCCATTGAACGATGAAAACATAGTTTCGCAAGTTGCGCAACCCCCAACGAGTCGCGAAAATGATTTTTACTACATGCAGCAAAAAGAGAGGAATAAGTACATTTGCAGCAAATGGTAGAACAATATTTCGTATGCGTTGTGAAACGCGCGATTTGGGGGCTCAGGGCTAAGGCTCTGAGCTTTTTTATTTATTTCCTATGAAAAAAAACGAATTTCGCTGTTACAAAATCATGACTTCGTCGTTATGCTTTTTGAAACGAGGTAAAAGTGAAAATGATAGTTAACAACGCAGAACCGCTTACCGAAGCCTTTGAGTCGGCTCGTGGACGAATTGTGGCGATGATTAGTCGCATGCTTCATTCGCCCGACGATGTGGCCGATGTAGTGCAAGACACATTCTGTAGGCTTTGGCCGAGGCGCTCAACGCTTAGCACTACCGACGAGGCCGTAGCCATGGCTACTACAACGGCTCGCAACCTCTGCATCGATCGACTGCGTGTGGCTTCGCGCCGCCAAAACGTTGCCATTGATGAAGAACGCGACGAAGCGGCTCAGCTCTCAACCGACGATGTTTACTGCATGCGCGAGCAGTTCAACATAGTTTCGAGCATCATCGAAAAGCACCTTACGCCAACACAACAGCAAGTGCTCAAACTCCGCGAATTCGACGGCCGTTCGATGGAAGAGATTGCTACAATGCTCGATATGGAAGAGACTGCTGTCAGAATGAACTTGAGCCGCGCTCGCAAACGTATTAGAGAAATTTATATGGAGATGGATAGATGAAAAAGAGTAGAACAACCGAAGATTGGCAAGCGCTAATCGAACGATACTACGACGGACTAACCTCCGACGAAGAGGAGCGCGAACTGCAGGAATATCTCTTCAGTTCGGCTCAGCAAGCCAATCCAGCCACCAAAGCCGACCGTGCCGTAATGGCATATATGGCCACTGGAAAACTACTAAATAAGAAGCAGCGGCATAGCAATGTTGGTATGTATCGCATTATGGCGGCTGCGTCATTAGTAGGTATAGTAGCATTAGCTGCTGTTGGCCTTTTCCGATGGGAGCAAACGTCTTCCAACTGGACTTCTATCGATGGCACTATGTATTATTCTGAAAATATAGCTCGCGACCAAATGGAGCAAAATCTTAGCGCTATGTTGTCGGGATATACAACCGTAGAAGATGAACTATCACTAATATTTACAGAGTAATTATGAAACAATTATTAATCATCGTAGTGATGGGCCTTTTGCCTATTGTAGCCTCGGCACAAAAGGGCTTAGCCATAGAACGGGTTATGAAGAATATATCCGAATATTCATCGCACAACGACCAAGTGCACATGGAAGGCAACAGTGTTAGTGCGTATGGCTTGTCGCTCTTCGAAAGCTTAGTGGCGCACCAGTCGGCCAAAGCCGTCGACGCTATGCGCGAGGCCGCTCTTGCCGATGGACAACAAGCCGTAGATTACAAAACGATAGTTCGCGATGGCGTAACCATTGCTGGATACTATCAGCTACCACCAATAGAAGATGGCGAACCAAACCGATTCGTATTCTTCAGAGTTATGGACTCTAATAGCGCAATGCTTATATATATGGAGGGCGAAACAACCCTCGACAAAATTGTAAATATCAAACTCAATAAGAAATGAAACAAACAATAATCCTTACGGTATTTTTTCTTTTTTGGTCATTGATAAGTAATGCAGAAGAAAAAAAAGACACAACAAACACAACAACAGGACATAGTGTAACAGTTGTCGGCAATGCTAATGATTCTATTGGCTCAACAATTACCTATAACAATCAGTATGACGAATGGGTAATATCAGAATCGTTCAATTTGCCACTATTCGACATATCGCATAAGAAGATCAATAGAAAAAAGACAGGCATCGAATCACATTTACCAGGTTTTTATCTTGGTTTCAACAAAGCTATCGACCCCGTTAGTGGCTTCGACAATACGCCGATTGGCTCGATTGAGTTGGGCTTTGTCTTTATCGAAGAGAGTTTGAGCCTGAATGAAAACTTTGGCTTCACTATGGGCTTTGGCCTAAATTGGCGCAACTTCAAGCTCACCGACGATGTTATGATGCGTAAGCAAGGTGGCTACATCGTGTGCGAAAAGTTGCCCGAGAACTATTCGCTCGACTATTCCAAACTGCGCATTTTTGGCTTCACCGTGCCAGCAGTTTTCGAGTTTATGCAATCGACCGATGGGTTTCATGGCTACATAGGTGCACAAGCCGACATCAGAGTGGCTCGCACCTTGCGCAATAACTACACCGACGACGAAGACACTGAGCATAAGGAAAAACGCAAACACGTGCGCACTCTGCCCATAGGTTGCGATGTGATAGCCGAATTGGGATATAAAGATTTTGGCATCTATGGTAAATACTGCCCCATACGCCTATTTGAAAGTGGTCGCGGACCAATAAATCAATCGTTCACCATCGGTCTAAAGTGGAATTGGTGATAGTAAGTGTGAATTACGAGTTACGAGTTACGAGTTTTCTAATTTTGAGTTGTTGTATTTGATTGATTGCTATGTTAATATGTGAATGTCCAATAATAGGATACACGTAAATTGCATTTGTTGCTTAGCCATACTATTACTTTGCGATCAAATAAAAAAAAACAAAAAATATGAACACTCAAACAATTGGCGAAATCATTGAAAATGAAGTTCGCAAACAAAGCTGGAGCATCACTGAATTTGCAGAACAAATAAACTGTAAGAGAAATAATGTATATGATATTTTTTCGAGGAATAATATCGACATTCAATTACTTGCGCGAATATCAAAAGTTCTGAACCATAATTATTTCAAAGATTTGGCAGAGAATCCAGATTTGGTATGTGAACATGAAGAAGAAACGGAAAAAGAAGTAGAAAAAAGAAAGGCAGTTTCTCAATTCTTAGATGTGATGCCTGTGGTATTGCGAGAATTGAATATGGATCCAACCATTACTTTCTCTAATATGAATAATGGAGATGATATACCTCTTCCAGATTTGAGTCTTCCAGACTATTTGGTATGTTTTACAATAGGTGAACGTTGGGTTGAAAAGGTGAATAAAAAACAACCATTACCTCCATTGATAAAGGTGCAAACAATAAATATGGAAAATGGTGAAATCATAGATATAGTCAATAATACTTATTTCGGCTCTGCTATGATTGACATAAAGTTGGATTATAAAACCCAAGACCAATGGTTTGAAATAATGAAATATGTGAAGGAAAATTGTTTACAATATGCGAAATTGCCGCATAGATTTTTTCATGTATAACGTTCAAAAAGATAGTGCGATGAAGAGAGTATTATTTATTGTGATTTCTGCGTTGTTGTCTGTATATGTCTCTGCGCAGAGTAGTACAAATCATATGACGTTCAAAGGTATACCAATTGATGGTAGCATCGATGAATTTGTCTCTGGCATGAAGCAAAAGGGTTTTACTTTCATTGTCGTAGAAGATGGCGTTGCCTTTTTTACTGGGGAATTTGCAGCTTGTTCCCCTTGTACAATCAAGGCAGTATCTTCAAACTCAACGAATGTTGTTAGTCATGTATCTGTTTCTTTCCCTTCGTGTGAAACATGGCCAATACTTTTGGACAATTATAGTAAGCTAAAAAGTATGCTCACTCAAAAATATGGAAAACCCAAGGACTGCGTAGAAAAGTTCGAAAGCTTTCATTCGCCTGATGACGATAGTAGCAGAATGTATGAGTTAAAATTTGATCGCTGTAAGTATTGGACTCAATGGGAAACAAAGAAAGGTTACATAAAACTCAATATAGCTCATGAAGGAGTAATGTCTTGTTTTGTCGTTTTATCCTATTGGGATAAGGTAAATACAGAAAAGGTGAACAAGTCTGCTATGGATGATTTATAATCATGCAAATCCATTGAATCTGCGTAATCTGTGTTCTTTTGTGCGAAACATATCGAAAATAAAAAGGGCTGTCATACTTCTATGGCAGCCCTAATTTTTTGCGAAATATATTTTACAATATCGTCATAATCTCTTTCAGCGATAGCACCTCGTAGGTTACTGGTTCGGGAGTGGGGAGCGAAGCATCGCGTTTGAAATAAATCTGGTCGATGCCAGCGTTCTTTGCGCCAATGATGTCGGTGTTGAAGTTGTCGCCAATCATTATGGCATTTTCGCGCTTGCAATTAGTTGTACGCAATGCATACTCGAAAAATTCGCGCTGAGGCTTGTTGGCGCCAGCGTCTTCCGAGAGTATCACAGAGGTGAAATACTTATCGAGTTTTGCGCTCTTCATTTTGTTGTACTGCACCTCATGCAGGCCATTGCTGGCAAGGTGTAGCTTGTATTTATGCTGAAGGTAACCGAGCAGTTCGTGTGCGCCCTCCACAATGCCAGTTTTCTCGCTGCTTCGTTGCAAGAAATATTCATTCACTTCGAGCGCAAAGGCATCGTCGGCAATCAGACCATGCGCGCAAGAGAGCGGACGGCGAAAACGCTCCAAAATCAAGTAGTCGCGCCCTATTTCTCCACGAGCATACTGCGCCCAAAGCTCGGTGTTGGCCTCCCAATAAGGTGTAATAAAGTCGTCTTCAGAATCGTAATATCTTTCAAAATGGAAGTGCTCAAAAAGCTCTTTTAGTGCAAGTTGCGCGTTGTTGCGAGTGTCGTATATCGTGTCGTCGAGGTCGATAAAAATGTCGGTGTAGGGCATAGGTATAAATATTTTGATTTATAGAGAATTTATTTCGTCGATGAGTTGGCGGCGGGCTATTTTGCCGTTGCTCGTCGTAGGTATGCTGTGGCGAACTATTCGGCGCGGCTTGTGGTATGGCTGCAAAGTGGTCGTAAATATCTCATTCAGCGCCGAATCTGGCATTTGGTCCGCCGTGGCATCAATAACCATAGTAACTACTTGGCCAAACTTTTCATCGCTCGTACCTACAATGGCGAATGGATATTTTATGTACTTATTTAGAGCGAGTTCCACCTGCTCTGGGTGAACCTTTATGCCGCCGCTATTTATAGCAAAATCGGCACGACCGAGAATCTTGAACTCGTTGCTGTTATGCCGAAATGCAACTATGTCGTTGGTCGTGAGTTTTGTATTAGCTATGCGAGGAGCATCAATCACAAGACGCGAATCGTCTGTAATGGAAAGGGTTACACCCTCCATAGGCTTATAGTATTTCGATGCGTTGCGGCCCGAGATGCGGCGTAGAGCTATGTGCGAAAGCGTCTCCGTCATGCCATACGTAGAGTAGACGGCATTGGGGAAGCGGCGTAGTTTGCGCTCCAATTCGGGCGATATGGCGCCACCGCCAATGATGAGTTTCTTCACGCGCTTGAGGCGTTCGGCTTCGCGTGGCACGCTTAGGGTGGAGTAGACCTGCATTGGCGTGAGGGCTGCGAAGTGTATTATGCGGCCTTCGTTTGCGAATGGGTGCGACGATGGCTTCTGACTTATTAATTCGAGGTGAGCCACATCGGCACGGACCACCATCATCAGTCCTGCTATGTAGTCGGTGGATAGGCAGAGCAGTGCACGTTGACCAGCGCGCAATCCCAGAAAACGGCATGTTGCCTCGGCGCTTGCTCGCAACCGCGTTTTTTCTACGGTTATCTCCTTGGGCGTGCCCGTAGAACCTGAAGTATGTAGTGTTACAGTGTCGCTATTGTCGAAATAGACCATCTATAATAATTACGAGTTACGAAATATGAGTTACGAGCTACGAGTTGTCACCGAATTGAACGAATTAATACAAACAGAGATTCGTTTGTTTCTTGGCGGTGTTGCCTTCCTTACGAATTGACACGAAATGCTTTTGTTCAATTCGTGTGCATTTGGTGATTACGAGTTACGAGTTACGAATTATGAGTTACGAGCTATCACCGAATTGAACGAATTAATACAAACAGAGATTCGTTTAATTCGTGGCGAAATAGCCTTCCTTACGAATTGACACGAAATGCTTTTGTTCAATTCGTGTGCATTCGGTGATATATTATTTATCATCATAATGACCGTAGCCATTCATTCATTTCTTCTTTTGTAGAAAACTCTATCACATCTCCGCGCTCTGCTTGCTGAAGGGCGCGGTCTATCTTTGCTAGGTACTCTTCTTTGGTCAAAAGCGTTTCGTCTTTCGATATTATGCTCAAACTCTCGTATATATTGGCGTTAAGTTGTAATGCATTCATGGTAAGTAATTTAGTGTTATACATATTTGACATCTGCTTGGCAAATTTATCTATTTCTTGACCACTATTCACTATAATTATGGTCAATCACTATGGTTATCTCTTCATCGGGGATAATCTGTTTGAGTTCATCGGTCAATTGCGTTTGTAGAGCTTCGTCGTTGTTAATAGAAATATCAGGAACTATGTCAACCGAAAGCTTATGCTCGTTTTCGAAATAGTAGAAACCATGTATTTGCACCAATTCTTTATGTTTCGATAGACATTGAATAACCGTATTTTGCAATTCGCTGCGTTTTCCGGTGCCTGTAGCTATGGAGTATACACCAATGGTGGCTATTATACCATGACGTTCGAATAATTGTTGTGATATGCGCAGTGTCAATCCGTGTATCTCGTTGGCTGTCATAGTGTCGATGACGTTTATGTGCAGAGAGCCAATAAGCACATCGGGACCATAATTATGAAGAATAATATCGAATACGCCTTTTACGCCATCAAATTCCTTCACTTCTTGCTTGATGCCATGTATCAGCTCTTGCGACACGCGCGCGCCAAGCAATTCGTTGACGGGCGAGACAAGCATCTCCACTCCAGCTTTGATGATAACTATAGAGATGAGCGCACCAAGTATTCCGTCTATCGACACATTCCATATCAGCATGATGCCCGCCGAAACCAATGTCGATAGCGTGACGATGGCATCGAAAAGTGCATCGGATCCCGAAGCAATCAGAGCATCGCTTTTCAAATTTTTGCCCTGACGTTTTACATATAATCCCAATATAATCTTCACAACAATTGCTACTACAATGACTATAAGTGTTGTGGTGGTATAGCTTGGTTCGGTCGGGTTAAATATCTTCTTAACAGATTCTATTAGCGATGTTATACCAGCCGAAAGCACAATGATGGCTATGATTATTGCGCTAAAATATTCAATGCGTCCATAGCCGAATGGATGCTCGCGATCGGCAGGGCGTGTTGAGAGTTTTGCGCCTATAATAGTGATGACGCTCGACAAAGCATCGCTAAGGTTGTTTACTGCGTCCATAATTATGGCTACCGAGTTTGCCAATATGCCCACCACAGCTTTGAACGTAGCCAACAATACATTGGCTACAATGCCCACGATGCTTGTGCGGATTATTTTATTTGCCCGAGTGTTGTGTTTCATATATATGTATTTATATATAACAATGTGTTAACTGCGAATATCTCTCTCAATCATGTCGCTCAGTTTGATGTCAGGGTGATGATACTGCCACGACTTGTCGATATGCTTGCCTCCAAGTTCCATTGCCTGATGCGGACAGAAATGAACACAACTGAGACACGCTGTACAATTGTTTCCATTCGTAGTCAGAACCTTATTGTCTTCGCGAGTCTGCATAGTAATATTGCCTATGGGGCATACCTTCGCGCAGATGCCGCAACCCACACAACGGTCGGCATTGGCGGCTGGAAAGAATGGTTTTATCATCTTTTGCCCAAACTTCGTATACATCGATACCCACCCCAAGAGGCTCCATCCGTCGAAATGGTATGCAGTGCGTTTTGCTTTTACATCATCAATAATACGCTTGAGACGCGAAGCAAAACGTTCGAACTTCCACGTTTGCTTGTTAGGGTTGCGACCATAAGCAATGCCAGCACTATCTGGCATTCTAATCTTGTGGCAATATGACACTTTGATGCCTTTCTGTTTGAATGTATGCTTGGCGAACCATGAGGATATGCCAGTCTGCGCACCGCAAGTTATAATTACAAATACGTATGCATCCATAGCGATGCGCAACAGTGGCAACATATTTTGCACTGCAAGTGGTGGAGCAAAGTCGTAGGTAGGATATATTAATCCAATGGTTTTCTCCGTACTGAGGTCTTGCGTCACGGTTTTTGTCATTGGCATCAACGGCTCGTTAAGCGCTTCGGCTATTTTTCGCGCTATCGCAAGGCTATTTCCTGTACCCGAAAAATATATAATCATAGCTATCGTGATTTTTCTTCATTATTTAGCTATCGCCATCCGCATCGTTGCCACGCCGTCATTGAAGTCGGTTTGATAAAAGCCAATGCGTTGGTAAAGGGCGTAGGCAACGGGCATCACTTCGGGGCGTGTCGTAAGCATAACTTCTTTGTAACCAAGCGTTTTAGCACATTGAAACATTGCATCCAACATCTTTCGCGAATAGCCTTTGCCACGGTGTTCGGGCTTTATGAACAGGCGTTTGACCTCAGCGATAGTTTCATCTACTTTTTTGAGGGCAATTGTCGCAACCGGTGTACCGTCCTCAGAGCCAACGAGAATAGCCCCGCCCTTGTAAAACGTTGCCAAATCAGCCAATTCTTTTTCAAAAGAGACAAAGCATCCTTCCGCACCCTTAATTTTCGAATACTCGACAAAAAGTGTCTTGATGATGTCGTAATTGGTAGAAGTGGTTACTTCAAAATGTGTCATAGTTATTAAGTTCCTTATTATACAATACTGATGTCTTGCATCACGGCTTTTGTACTTATTTATTTATACCTACGCCCAAAGTCTCTTCACTGCCTTGACGCATTTTTGCTTGTCTTTATCGGTCAGTTCGGGATGCATTGCCGTGCCGCCACGCTCAATAGTAGCCACAATTTTGAATCCTGAATATCGGCATATCTCGCGTAGTGCTCTAATTACGCCACGAGATTGGTTGAACCATACACTCCACGGCCAAGGTGTGGTGCACGTGCTGACGAGAATGCATTTTTTGCCTTTCATCAGCGGTTCTGGGAAACGAGGTGTGTCGCGCATCATACCATAAACAATGCGGTCGAAAAGCAACTTCAGTTGTCCTGGAATATTGCCCCAATAGCAAGGCGCCCCAATTATGACGGCATCGGCTTTTTGTATCATAGCCAAAGCACGTTGCGAATCGTCTTCGCCAAGTACGCAGCTACCTTTCGTGCGACAAACCATGCAGCCTATGCAAGGTTTTATGTTTAGATCGTTGGCGCAAATGGAATCGATATTGTTGCCATGTTGTTCGGCATCTTGTCGCATTATGTCGAGCATCTGCGAAATCAAGCCCTTTCGCCGTGGGCTGCCGTTTATTATAAGTATGTTCATAATTATTTCTTAGCTATATCAATGAGTTGCTTACAAACACTGTTAATAGTCAAATTCGGCAGTGAAAGGCTTACCTTTTTGTTGGTGAGCAGCAAAAAACATTATCGAAGCTATGCTATCAGTGGGATATTCGCCATTGTACAAGTATCTGAGACTAATTCGTCGAACTTCTTTCGCTGTGTCGCATGGGTTATAAACAACAATATCATTATCAATTCTCTTGAAACGAATCATAGTTTTTGTAGTGGATGGCCAACCTAAACTAATGATGCATTGTGGTATTTGTTTCCCTTGAATATTGTAAACTATTGAGACCGCTTTATTTTGTATAATAGCATCGATATGATTGCTACTATTTACCCAATAACAGGCTCCAACTATATCTTTTCTCCTTGCTTCCCCTGGAGATATTTGCACGCAGAAATCAAGACTATCCAGACTTTGTTCTACAAAAAAGTATTTAGGAACGAAATTTTCATCATCATAGTTCAAATACTCACTTGACAACACCTCATGATGTGAAAAAGCTGTTTTTTGTGCATACAATGTATTTGTGAATAGCTGTAACGCACACAACAAAAAGCAAGACAAAAAGGCTTTCATAATACTTCTATTTTTTGATTGCAGGACCATATTTATTGCCATGTTCATCGCCTTCGTAGAAAAGAATCACTATCCACCATAGAGGGATAAGTTGAAACCATCCACTATAATTACAATCGTGGCAACGCTTTGCGCTTTGGGCAGCAAAAAAGTATAGCGTGATGAGGTCTACCACCCAATATATTATAGACTCCTCGAAGATCTTTTCTCCCAAATGACACACTAATACAAAAATCAAAGCCGAAATAGCATATTCCGCTCTGTTGATGCGGCCTTCAAAAGAGAATGCTTTTGAAAACATCCGTTGTTTTTTGCTTTGTGAAGGTGTTAGGTCGAGTTTTACTCTCTCCTTTTTTGCTTGGCGCAGTTTGAAGAATTGACATGGAACGAAATTATAGTTGGGTTCTGCATTTTGTTGCGTACACAAGCTATCGTTGTAATTAGCGCATTGGTAGCATTCCTCTTTTGTAGCCATAGTTCGTTTAATTGATATAATTATGTATGATCGTATCGGTCTTTGATGCGAATATATGTAATAAATAGAATCAAAATGGGGGTAGTAGTAGAGACGTCTCATGAAACGTCTCTACGTACAATGATAAAAATGCTCGTAAATATCTCTATTTCAGTATTGTAAGTCTTCGGTCAATCGCGGAAACATAGCTTCGCACGTTGCGGTAAATCCCAATGAGCCAGAAAAACATAGTTTTCGCATCGCGGCAAGCCTCAACGAGTTGCGAATTCAATATTCGCTTCATGTCTATTGTGAAAAAAATAACCTTACATTAGTAGCTAAAAAAATGCTATACATAAACTTATAAAAACGAAATTATGAAAACACACTTTTTGTTTTATGCACTGCTTATATTCGCTTCATTATCAGCAAGTGCACAAACCATAAAAGTTCTCTTCACTACCGATGTCCATGGTGCATTGTTTCCTTACAACTACGTCAGCGGCACAGAATCCGACAATAGCATGGCAAAGATTTTCACTTTTGTCGATTCCGTACGCACTGTTGATCCCAACGTCATCTTGCTCGATGGTGGTGATATGCTGCAAGGTTCGCCCGTAGTTTACTATTACAACAATGTCGACACTGCCTCGATGAATATTGTACCTCGCATATATAACTATATGAAATATGATGCGGTATGCATAGGTAATCACGATATAGAGGCGGGACATAAAGTGTACGACAAAGTAGTTAGTCAATTTGAAGCTCCAGTGCTTGGAGCCAATGCCGTCAAGAGCGATGGAACGCCATATTTCAAACCATATACGATTGTCGAACGAGCTGGCAAACGCATAGCTGTTATAGGTCTGGTTACTCCATATATACCTCATTGGTTAACAGAAAACTTCTGGAGTGGTATGGAATTTACCGATATGGTTGAAAGCGCCAAATTTTGGGTAAAAGAGGTGCGCGAAAAAGAGAAACCCGATTGCATAATTGGCCTATTTCATAGTGGATTCGATTATACGTATGGTGGATTCGATATAGACACATATAAAAATGAAAATGCATCGCAAATTGTTGCTTTGCGAGTAGCTGGTTTCGATCTCGTGCTATGTGGCCACGACCATAAACTCTACAACGAAGTAGTTACCGACCCCGAAGGACACAAGGTGCATGTCCTCGATGCTGGTACGGCATGTCGCAATATAGGACAAGCAACCATTACGTTTAATGGTAATGAGCGTCCATCGTGCTCGTGTGAACTCATTTCTGTAAAAAATAAGAGACCTTCCGAGAAGTATTGCCAAGAATTCAAAGTGCAACAAACAGCCGTGTATGCATATTCAAAAAAGGTTGTAGGCAAGTTGCAGAACGACATACGCACATACGAGAGTCTGTTTGGTCCTTCGGCTTTGTCGGAAATAGTGCATAGCACAATGCTAAAAGCCACTGGAGCTCAAATAAGTATAACTGCGCCACTACTCGTGAATGTCACCATTCCTAAAGGCGAACTTACTGTGGGCGGAATGTTCAATATATATAGATACGAAAACATACTTACGACCATGTCGCTTACTGGTTTGGAGTTGAAAAAACTCCTTGAGTATAGTTATGACATGTGGGTTTCGAATCCCGACAAAACTGGGCATATACTTCGTCTCAACAAGCGCAACCGTCTCGAGCATAAATACTACAACCTCGATTCTGCTGCTGGCATTCGTTATACCGTCGACCCATACAAACCAGTAGGGAGCCGAGTAGAGATATTATCGTTGGAAGATGGAACACCATTCGACCTCAATAAGACCTATTCTGTTGCTGTGAACGGCTACAGAGCCAATGGAGGTGGCGGTCATTTCGATGAAGGTGTTGGCCTTACAATGGAACAAACCAAGGCGCGCATAACAAATTACATTGAAGAAGATCTTCGCGGATTGATTATGAAAGAGTTGATGAAGCAAGGCACAATCGATATTAAGCCTCGAAACAATTGGAATTTTGTTCCTTCCGATAAAGTTTCTAAGTATATCGAAGCTGATAAAAAATTGTTTGAATAATCTTTATAAATACTTATATGAAAAAATTTCTCAAAATCTTGGGTATTGTAGTGGTGGTTATCATTGCGGCCCTAATCATTCTACCTTATGCTTTCAGCGACAAGATAGAGCAAATAGTAAAGGATACCGCAGCAGAATATGTCGATGCCGACATTGACTACGACGACTTCTCACTCTCTATCTTTAGCAGCTTTCCTGACCTTCGTGCCGGTGTTGATGGCCTCAAAGTAACCGGACATGGCAAATTCGCAGGCGACACATTGGCTTATATCGGATCGTTCAAAGCCGATTTCGATATTATGAGCGTTTTCTCAGGACAATACAAGGTTAATGCTTTGATAATTAACAATCCTGTTATTCGCGGCATTGTAGCTAAAGACAGCACAGCAAACTGGGATATTGTAATTGCTTCTGACACAACAGCTGTAGAAGAAGAAACTCCCGACACTGCAGCTGCTCCGCTCAATCTTAACCTCGATCGCATTGAGATTACGAATGCTAATATTGCTTACATCGACTCAACTTCTGATATGGAAGCTCGCATTGGCGATCTTGACCTTATGGCTAAAGCAAAACTCAATGGCGATATAACCAATATTCTCCTCGACCTCGACATTGAAGGTATTGGTCTTATCATGGAGAATACCAACTACGTAAAGAATGCGACACTCAATTTCGATGCTGATATTGAGGCCGATCTCGCTCAAAACAAGTTCACATTCAAAGAAAACACTCTCAATTTTGCTGGTGTGCCTCTCGCTTTCGATGGTTGGGTTCAGCTTGGCGAAGCAGCAACATCTATGGATATAAAACTTGCCGCCAACGAAACAGAATTCAAAACCATATTGGCTCTTGTGCCCGATGCTATAATGAAGCAAGTTGCTGGTCTTCAAACAAAAGGCTCGCTTGAACTCTATGCCTACGCTAAAGGCGATTTCGTGGATATGGATCACATCCCAGCTCTCGACGTTGTCTTCAAAATCAACGACGGCTTTGTGAAATATCCCGATCTTCCCAAATCGCTCAACGATATAAATATCGATGTGGCTGTGAAAAACCCAAGTGGCGCTGCCGACCTTACTACCGTTGATGTGAACAAATTCCACTTCGAACTTGGTCAAAATCCTTTCGATGCATCGCTCAACTTGAAAACTCCTATGTCGAACCCTATGTTTAGTGCAAAAGTCAATGGCACTATCGACCTCGGTTCGCTCAAAGATGCGCTTCCGCTCGATAGCATGTCTATCGATGGTGTTGTGGCTGCCAACATTGCTGTAGCTACCGATTTGAACACTATAAATGCCGAGAAATACGAAAACGTTTCTGCTGATGGAACTCTCGGCCTCAAAAACTTCATATTCGAAATGGCAGGTCTCGATTATGGCGTATCGGTGCCAGAGGCTCAACTTAAATTTACTCCTAAGTATGTGGAACTTAATCCGTTGAAAGCTATCGTAGGAAAGAGCGACTTTGCTTTCATTGGTAAAGTAGAAAACTATCTTGCTTACGTACTTTCCGACGGCACCATAAAGGGCTCTGCGACTCTAAAATCAAAACTTATTGATTGCAACGAGCTCATCGGTGAATCGGCACCTGCCAACGAAACAGCATCTGCTGCCGAGGCTGCTCCAGTTGATACTGTTGCTACAGCTGCCGGTGTGGTAGAAGTGCCTAAGAATATCGACTTTACGTTCAATACGGCTATTGATAAAATACTCTACGACAACCTCACTATAACAAACACAAGTGGTGCTGTGAAAGTAAACAATGGCGTGGCCAATCTATCAAATCTTAAACTTGGCTTGTGCGATGGTTCCGTCACCCTTAATGGTAAGTATAATACAGAGAACATCGAAAAACCTACCATCGATATGGATATTGACCTTTCAAATGTAGACATCAATCAATTGGCCAACTCATTCTCTACTGTCGATACTTTGCTACCTATTGCTAAATCGGCTCATGGTCGTGTAAATATTGCGCTCGATATTACTAGCCAACTCGACCAAACTATGTCGCCTATACTTAAGACATTGAATGGTAAAGGCTCATTCAATTCAAACGATATTGCCCTAAAAGAGTCTGATTATCAGAAAAAATTGTCTAAGATTCTCAACAACGACAAATACAACAACATGGCTGTTAAGAATTGCAAAGTCTCTTTCACCATCGAGAATGGCAGCATCGTTGTGAAACCATTCAATTTCGACGTATTCAAGAAAAAAGCAACATTCTCGGGCAAACAAGATCTTGACATGACAATGGATTATCTGCTCTCGTTGCCTCTTGAACGCACCGAAGTTGCTAAACTTATCGGAAATGCTGGCATTTCGGCTAACACATGGTCGAAAGGTGCCGACATTCCTGTTGGTGTCACGATTGGCGGTTCGCTCACATCTCCACAATTCGGTCTTAATCTCGATGAGGCAAAAGCCGCTCTCATTGGCGAAGCTAAAGAAGTTGTGAAAGAGAAAGTTACCGAAGCTGCTCAAGAGGCTATTGATAAGGTAACGGAGAAAGCCACCGAAAAAGCCAAAGAGGTTATCGAAGACAAACTAAAAGATAACGAGGCTGTTAACAAAGCTGCCGAAAAAGCCAAAAACTCACTGAAAGGCTTATTCAAGAAATAATTCAAGCAGTAATATTTACACTATTACGTGTGTAGGGACAGATTCGAATGCGAGTCTGTCCTTTTTTTTGTTCTGTCATAATTATACAAATTATGCTGTGCGTCAGATTAGTGTAAGTATTTCTTACGATTTGAAATATGCCAAAGTCTCTCTTAATCCCAATATGAAGCATACACTCCCAATTCGTGACACTTTTATGTATATTTGCCTAAACATTGTATCAATAGAAACAGAATGAAGAAGGCATTTGTAGCGCCGTCATTACTTACAATATCTCTTGAAGCACATTCGCAAAAGCACGAAATAGCCAATAATATTGTTAGCTATCAGAATGCAGATGGAGAATACTGCTCAGTAAATATTCATTGGTACGATGATAATATACATACCTATTCTGCTAAAAATTGATAGTTAGATATTTATGGATATAAAATGGCGCAATAGAGAAGGAGTCGTTTATAGTACGGCGTCTGATTTTCAATATAAAACCAACGAAACACCAGAAGAAGAAGACATCGAACCCTCGAAGCAAAACTTGCGCGTGATGCTCGACAAACGTCAGCGCGCAGGCAAATCTGTTACTCTTGTGGCTGGAT
The DNA here is from genome assembly GCA_015061285.1 of Bacteroidales bacterium. Classification (GTDB taxonomy): domain Bacteria; phylum Bacteroidota; class Bacteroidia; order Bacteroidales; family Marinilabiliaceae; genus W3P20-009. The sequence goes on from SUWW01000008.1 coordinate 144,168, forward strand.
TTGTTGGTTCTTCAGCTTCGCTCAACGAACTTGGACGTAAACTCAAGCAAGCTTGTGGCGTAGGAGGTTCGGCTAAAGATGGTGAAATACTTATTCAAGGCGACCATCGCGACAAAGTAGTGGCGTTGCTCATTCAGTATGGTTATAAAGCTAAGCGAAGTAACTGATGGAACCACTTGCAGAGAGAATGCGTCCGCGAACGCTCGATAGCTACATTGGTCAGCAACATTTGGTTGGCTCTGGGGCTATCTTGCGTCGTATGATTGATAGTGGCAACATGTCGTCCATAATCCTTTGGGGACCTCCTGGAGTTGGAAAAACCACTCTTGCCAAAATCATATCATCGCGACTCGAGCGCCCATTTTTTCAGCTTTCTGCTGTAAGTTCGGGCGTGAAAGATGTGCGAGATGTCATTGAGAAGGCTCGTAGTTCGCGCTTCTTCAATACCAATTCGGCCATTCTCTTCATTGATGAAATACATCGATTCAACAAAGCGCAGCAAGATAGCTTATTGGCTGCTGTTGAAGAGGGTGTGGTTACGCTCATTGGAGCCACCACCGAAAATCCATCGTTCGAAGTAATTTCACCACTCTTGTCGCGTTGTCAAGTTTATGTGCTTAAATCGCTCGAACATGCTGAACTTATTGCTCTTGCTAAGAGTGCTATTGATAACGATGCCGAACTCAAAAAATACAATATAGAACTCCGCGAAGAGGCTGCTTTGGTTCGCTTCTCTGGTGGCGACGCACGTAAACTTCTCAATATTCTTGAGTTAGTTGTCAATTCGCAAATTGGCGATGAAACCATAATTATCGACGACAAACGCGTTGTCGACGTGCTGCAAACCACGCAAGCTACCTACGATAAGAATGGCGAACTCCACTACGACATCATCTCGGCCTTCATAAAGTCCATCAGAGGTAGCGACCCCGATGCTGCCATATATTGGCTCGCACGCATGATAGCAGGTGGCGAAGACCCAAAATTCATTGCGCGTCGATTGGTTATTTCGGCGTCGGAAGACATAGGTCTTGCCAATCCTAACGCACTACTTATGGCCAATCAGGCGTTCGATGCTGTCAATAAAGTGGGGTGGCCCGAAGGTCGTATAATACTCGCTGAAGCTACGGTCTATTTAGCTACATCGCCCAAGAGTAATGCCGCTTACATGGCTATTAACAATGCGCTCGATTTCGTACAAAAAACTGGCGACTTGCCCGTCCCTCTTCATCTGCGCAATGCACCTACAAGCCTTATGGAGAAGATTGGATATGGCAAAGACTATAAATATGCACACGACTTCGACGAACATTTTGTTATACAACAATATTTACCCGACAAAATAGCCCATAAGAGGTTCTACATATCGCAACCTAACGCTGCCGAACAACGTATTGCCGAAAGAATGAACCATCTTTGGGGTAACTATAAAGAATAAGTATAGAAAATGAAATACATCACAACCATTGCTATTGCAACTCTTTTGTCTGTAACAAGCTATGCGCAACGTCTGCTATTCGATTCGCAAACTATATTAACGTCAACCTCGTTTGCTATAGGTTATGAAGATTTGGTGTCGAAATATGTTGCCGAAGGATTACCTATAAAATCGGCCGAAAATGTATTTCAATATCTTGAAAATAAAGAAAATGCCATTGGCGGTCGCTTGGCTGTTATTTGTGCATGGGGGTGGTCGCCTTACTTCACTTCGCAGCATCGTGCCGACGAATTTTTTACATACTTACGCAAAAACAAACGCTATAAAAGTTTAGAATCATTTGCCCAAAAAGCGCCTTGGGATCAAGTGCTATGTATGGCATATCTAATGGCTCTTGATAATATCGATGATATGTCGAAGCCAATAATGTTGGCCGATAATGCCGCTCAGAGAGCCTCCAACAGCTACGCTGCTCAATTTGTTAGGGCTATGTTGCACGCTCACAATTCGCTTAAAACCAATTGGGGCGATGTCTACACTATTATGAACGAAGTGCGCAACCTCAGTGGGGTAAACGAAGATATTACAAAAGCCGTTCGTGATAATGTATTCGCATATTCTGATGGCTATAAACCATACGCAACAGGCGAAAAAACAGCTCCCACAATAAGTGAGCAAAATGAGACTCTCGCCAACATGTTCAAGAATTACAATGGTTTAGTGACCGTTGATATGCTTAGGGCTGAGCGCAATATGTTATACGACATGCTCACGCCAAGCGATTCTATTTTAACCGAAATTCAGCCTGCGATGGCCAAGATTGCCTCAAGCACTAATGGCACTTCGCTGCTCGATAATCTCTTCGAAACTATTCTCGACGAAAACCTATCGTTGCAAGGGCGTCTCTCTATTTGCAACACTATATTCCATTATAATCCTGCCGACTATGCCGCTGCATATGCATACTATTTATACCAGCGGAAAATCATAGGTCAGCATTCCGACATTGTTAATGCCATATCGCCCAAGGCTCTTGCGTGCTATTACTATTTCTGCCTACGTAAGTATCCTGAAGGCCTCGACTATATGACATTCAACATGGTAGGTCGTAGGGTGATGGAGGAAAAATCGACCGAAAAATCGATACGTCTGATGCTTATGATGGCTCAGATCAACAATGCATTGTCGAACGAAGATTGGTGCGGTGCATATATGATTTTCGACGACGCTTGCAATACCGATCTTATGACCGAACGCAATGTCATCGATGGCATGTTTGCTTATGATTTGTTTGAGTATATGCACCAATGCTCTATGCAATGTGCTAAAACAGAGCAAATAGCGCGCAAAGTGTTCGATGCGGCTATGGAGAAATACGATAAACGCGACTATCAATCGGCCTATACTGGCATTGGCGAAGCGCTAAAGCTTTATCAATGTCCACGTTTTATGTATGCCAAGGCTATTGTCTCATACCTACTCAACAAAGACGAAGAGGCTATTGAAGCCCTTAACTATTGTCTGCAAGAGAAATATAACACTGCAGCGGCTCACTCTGTGATGGCAGAAATACTGCAGATTAGACATAAATATGCCGAGTCTATTATTCACTGCGATTCGGCTCTCGTTAGCAACCCAGAATCGTTGCAAGTGCTCTTTGTGAGAGCTATTAACTTTTCACAAATGAAAAAATACAAAGAGTGCATAAACGATTATGAGACAATGATAAAACTACGCGATAAGAATAAAGATTTCGACTTTGGCACAGTATACAACAATTTGGCATATACATATATGACCATTGGGCAACTCGAAAAGGCTAAAGCTCCTGCATTAGAGGCTCTTACATTATCGTATAATAAAAGCTATGTACTCGACACTAATGGCGAATTGCAATATCGACTCGGCAACTACGAGAAGGCAGTAGAATTTATGAATCAAGCTATTACTATTGATAGTTTGGCCAACAAAAATGCCTATAATTCATACTATTACAGAGGTTTTGCGCTTATGAATCTTGGCCGTTATGCCGAAGCCGCAAGCGATTTCAAGAAAGTGGAGCACTCTGGATTTCCAAAGGTTGAAAGAATGCTAAAAAAGGCGCAAAAAGCTGCTTTGAAATCTACAAGCGATGCGCAATTCTGCTACGTTGTAGATAATCCAAATGTTCTTCTTAATGGTGATACGGGTGTGAGAATCAAGCAAGTGAAATACACCGATAAATATGTTGTAGTTACTCTCTCGTGGACCAATAATGAATATGATAGCGGTGTTTATAGCATAAAACCTGAAGCTTACATAGTCGATGCTGCGACAAACGAAAAATATCAAATATTTGCTGCTCAAAATTGCACCTTCTCTCCTTATCGTATGGAACTAAAACGCGGAGAGACAGCTGAGTTCCAGTTGTATTTCAAAGCCATTCCGCGTCAAACAAAGAATATACATTTCTTCGAATCGGAAGATAGTAGTTGGAAATTCTTTGGCATCGAACTGAAGAAGTAGTGCTGTTGACAAATTTCACGAATGAAGAAATCATGCAAACGAATTCGTTTCATTCGGTGATAAGCCAATAGAAAGAACGACATTTTTATAAATTTGCTTATATAAATTCATTTCACGCATGGAGCATTTTACATTTCTCGGAACTGGAGCTGCAATGGTAACGCAATGCTACAATGCGTGTTTCACTATAGCCGACGACAATAGCGACATGTTTCTTGTTGATGGTGGTGGTGGAAATGGCATACTTACGCAACTCGAACGACTTGGACTATACAAAGCCAATAGAATTCGCGCAATTTTCGTCTCGCACAACCATTCCGACCATATTCTTGGCGTTGTGTGGATAGTGCGTGCCATTACGCAAGAGATGAATAAAGATCGCTATGAAGGCAACCTAACCATTTATGCTCATCAACGTTCGCTCGACGCTGTTCGTAATATATCGCAATATGTTATGCAACCTCGCCTTTGGGCGCTCTTTGACAAAAGAGTCATATTTATTCCCATCGAAGACGGAACAGAATGTGACATTATTGACCGACATTTTACATTCTTCAATATTAATAGCACAAAAGAGCTTCAACACGGTTTCGTATGTACACTTCATGGTGGCAAACGCCTTGCTTTTACTGGTGACGAACCTATTAAGAATGAGCTATTTAAGCGTATTGAAGGAGTAGACGTACTTGTGCAAGAAGCCTACTGTGCTCAGCGCGACGAGGCAGCGTTTCGCCCATTTGAAAAATCTCACGGCACAGCACTCAACTCGTGTCGCGTAGCGGCTAATGTTGGCGCGGCTTCCACTATACTTATACATACCGAAGGTCGCAATTTGCAGACACGTCGACAGACTTACATTGAAGAGGGACGCTCTGTATACAATGGCAAGATATTTGTCCCCGACGACCTCGACGATATAAAACTATCAGATTGTTTATAGATTAGAATATCAATATTTATGAATATACCATATTCTGAAAATCTTAAGCGAGTTATCTACCAAAGCCGTGTTTTGGCTCGTAACCTTGGTCATAACTACATAGCTCCTGAGCACTTGATGTTGGCTATGCTCGATTCAAGTCCAGAGCAAGACGCTGAAATAGCCAACATACTTTCAAAACTAAATGTCGATAGCGATATTCTAAAGCGCGACGTAAAACTCGCGTTGGGGGCTGGCTCTTCGGTAACAACAACGGCTACAATAGACGAGATACCACTTCTCAGCACCACCGAGCGCATCATGCGCATTGTGCGTCTTGAAGCTTCGGCTCTTCGCCAAACGGTGGTAGATACTCCGCATCTCTTCTTAGCTATCATGCACGAGTCAAACACTCGCGTACAGCAAATACTTAATAACTATCATGTTACGTATGATCGTTTGCTATCCATTATCGACAATCGGAAAGCCAAAGAGGCCAAAGATTCATATCTCGACGACGATGAAGAAGATGATGGACCATTCAGCAAGAGCAGTGGCAGCGGAAACGCCGATAATCGCCAACATGCTGATAAGAAGCCAGCATCAAATTCCGATACGCCCGTGCTCGACAATTTCAGCACCGACATTTCGAAAGCTGCCGAAGAGGGTCGCCTTGACCCTGTTGTAGGTCGCGAAAACGAGATTGAGCGCTTGGCTCAAATCCTTAGCCGCCGCAAGAAGAATAACCCAATTCTCATTGGTGAGCCAGGCGTAGGTAAATCGGCTATTGCCGAGGGGCTGGCACTGCGTATACACAGAAAAGAGGTGTCGCGCGTGCTATTCGATAAGCGCATTGTTTCGCTCGACCTTGCATCGATTGTGGCTGGTACAAAGTATCGCGGACAGTTCGAGGAACGAATAAAGGCTATTTTGGGCGAACTCTCGCATTCGCCTAATGTCATTCTATTTATAGATGAGATACATACGCTCGTTGGTGCTGGTGGCGCTACGGGTAGCCTCGATGCAGCTAATATGCTTAAACCTGCTCTGGCACGCGGCGAAATACAGTGCATTGGCGCTACTACGCTCGACGAATATCGCCAATATATTGAGAAAGATGGTGCTCTCGAACGCCGTTTTCAAAAGGTTATGGTTGAGCCAACTACGTTCGACGAGACTGTGCAAATCTTGCGTAACATCAAGGATAAATACGAAAACCATCATAATGTTACTTACACCGACGAGGCTCTCAAGGCTTGTGTGGCACTGACCGAACGCTATATGTCCGATCGTCATTTGCCCGATAAAGCTATCGATGCTCTCGACGAGGCCGGTTCGCGTGTGCATATCTCCAACATAGTTGTGCCTCAAAACATTGTTGAAATAGAGGCTCAAGTGGAGACTCTCAAGAATAATAAACTCAATGCAGTGAAGGCTCAAAATTTCGAGCTTGCAGCAAGTTTCCGCGATCAAGAGAAGCAGCTGAGTGAACAACTTGTGGCTGCTAAAAATGCATGGCAAAATGAGCTAAAAGAGCATCGCGAAGTGGTCGACGACCAGAAAGTTGCCGAAGTTGTGGCAATGATGACTGGTATTCCGTTGAAGCGTGTGGCTCAGGCCGAAAGTCAGCGATTGCTTACTATGGGCAACGAGTTGAAGGGTTCTGTGGTTGGTCAGGACGAAGCCATTTCGAAGGTTGTAAAGGCTATTCAACGCAACCGCGCAGGTTTGAAAGATCCTAATCGTCCAATTGGTTCGTTTATCTTCCTTGGTCCTACAGGTGTAGGTAAAACGCATTTGGCGCAAGTTTTGGCTAAATATCTATTCGACTCTACCGATGCTCTAATTCGTGTAGATATGAGCGAATACATGGAAAAATTTGCCGTTTCGCGTCTTGTGGGAGCGCCTCCAGGATATGTAGGACACGAAGAGGGTGGTCAACTCACCGAAAAGGTGCGCCGTCGCCCATATTGTGTTGTACTTCTCGACGAAATAGAGAAGGCACACCCCGATGTGTTTAACCTTCTGTTGCAAGTGCTCGACGAAGGTCATCTTACGGATAGTCTTGGTCGCAAAGTGGACTTCAAGAATACCATCATAATTATGACGTCGAACATTGGAAGCCGCGAACTCAAAGAGTTTGGGCGCGGTGTTGGTTTCGCTCAAGAGAACCGTCCTAGCGACGCAGAACATTCGAATGCCATACTGCAAAAGGCTCTCAAAAAGGCCTTTGCGCCCGAATTTATCAATCGCATCGACGATGTGATAATATTCCAAGAACTCTCGCGCGATAATATTATGCAGATTATCGACATTGAACTGAGAGGCCTTACCAAACGCGTTGAGGCAATGGGTTATTCGCTGTCGGTTACCGATGCTGCAAAGGCATTCATCGTGGATAAGAGCTACGATAGTCAATATGGCGCTCGTCCGTTGCGTCGCGCTATTCAGAAATATATCGAAGATGAATTGGCCGAGCTAATTATAGAGGCGCAAGTGAAGCAAAGCAGCAAAATTGTCGTTGACTGCGATGGCGAGAAAATTATTACTAGTTGTGAATAATTATATATAATATATTGACAATGAACAGATTGAAGTTAATACTATCGTTTGTAGCCATGTTTATGTTTGTGGCATCTGCCGACGCACAATTTCCATTCGGAATGGGTGGAGGCAGTGGCAAAACTGCTACAAATGCAAAACGCGAGACTCGTAGTGTAGATGACTCATACACAAAGATTTTGGCAAATAAAGGTTTGAACGTAGCTATTCTCCAAAGTGACAAAAACGAGATTGAAGTCATCACCGATGGTTGCCCAACTTCGGATGTAATTACTGAGGTGAAGAAGGGTGTTCTTACCATAAAAATGAAGAAAGTCACCAAAGGTTCGGCAGTTCAAGTGAATGTTAGCTTGAAAGACTTGGAATCGATAGAGGCAAAGCGTGGCGCATCAATCAGCACCGAATGTGTCTTCGTTCGCAAAGGTACGTTCAATGTAGAGGTTGACGCTCAGAGCGAAGTAGAACTCGAACTCGAGTGCGACAATCTTGTGTTGAAATCGAACTCGGGAAAAGCAGTCCTCACTGGCGAAGTTGGCTCAATGACAGCCGATTTGCGTGGTGCTGTGGGCGATATGTCGCTCGATGCAGAGAATCTGAAGGTTAAGACTATCGATATGAAAGCTACAAGTGTCAATGCTGTAGTTCGCTTCTCAGAAAGCCTCAAGGTTGACGCTGTGGGAAGTACCATTACCTATATTGGTGACAAAGAAAAGGTCTCTGCTACAACATCTTACGGTGGTAAGGTAGAACCTAAAAAATAAATAGCTCAAGTGTTGCTATGAGTTTCTCTTCGTTGCCAATAAGTAGAATGCATTGGCTGACAATAGTATTACTTGCCATGCGTGCTCTCCGTGACGGATATGATGCCATAGCAAACTTAATGATGACATTGAACTTAGTATCTACTTATTGCGGCAATGTAGAACCGCGAGTAGCCTTGGGTATAATTATTCCGCTACTTATAGCGCTGAGTATCATACTTATGTTCGTAGTAAAAAATAGGGCAGGGCTGATTCTTTTTGGCCTTGCCCTTATTGCTGATACCATAGTAGGATTGATAACCCTCAACGGTTGGTATAAGCTAATACCGTTGGTGGGGCTCGCGTTGTATTATCTCATAGTTATTAGGCTTACCAAAAACGGCGTTCATTGGTATACGCGTACAAATCCCATAGAATAAACTATCTAAATACGTATTACTATAATCGTCCAAATGTCAAATAGTGTTACATTTGTGCGTTCACAAATTCCACCCGCGAAAAACTGAAATCTTGGAGAGAACAGAAAATACATCTTTATTAAGCAATATAACATTGTAATAGTGGTGTAATGATATAGCTTGCTAAGTGTGTGTGGCGAGTTGTGCCAGTTTGTTTTTTGTGTGGCAACAGTGAAGTGTTGAGAATTATATGTTTCTATAAATACTAGCAAAAAGAAAGAAGATGAGACAAAAAACTAAACTACTCTTTCTCGTATTGTGGCTTTTTGTATACTCCACAACAGTTATGGCGCAGGAAGAATCAGCCTCTGTCACCAAAGTAAAGTACCCCGTGAAAGGCTATCGCACTATTCTTGATATAGGTTTGTCGAAAGACCTTTTTTCAGATTTTTCAGGAGGATATCATTGGGGGAATTATGTAGCTCAAGTTACTACAATTCATGGCTATCAATTTATGCCTCAATTATACGTTGGTGTAGGTGCTATGTTAGAATATGTAGAAGTAACAGTATGGAATAAGATACATACTCATTATTACTCTTTTCAAAATACATCAATCACCACATTAGCAACGGTTCGTTACGATATTATTCCTTGGACAATAACGCCATACATAGAGGGGCGAATTGGATACAGAAAATTCATAGACGAATTTGACTTAGAAAATCCAGGCCGTTGGTACTCTTCTCCGTGCATAGGTGTGAGATTTAGGCGCTTCAATTTGGGCTTTTCTTATGAAACTATTCACATGGATGTAAAAATGAAAGAGAAATCTGAATGGAATAGTGATGGTGTATACTATTATCACGATAAAAAATATATGTCGTATCCTGTATTCCACATGAGCTTAGATTTTGGAGCTCGCAAAAAGAGATCGTAAATAAGCAAAGATTCAAAAGATGAGAGATATGAATAAAAACAAGATATTAGCTATTGTTGCTATGGCTATTACAACAATGGTTGGCTTTTCGTCGTGTGAAGAAGATGAAGAGGAAGTTGTTTGGGTTTCAGAAAAGATGGGAACATCCTATATAAAGAGGGATGGCTATTATTCAGATACTTATAACCTAAAAGAATTAGACGGAAAAACTATTATCGAAGACACCATAATATGTATATCGTCAAAAGGTCAGAAATCCTACAGATATTCCGAAGATATGGACATGACGACAAGAATTGACGTTAAGTATGGCGTTGTTGGTGGCGACACATTGTATGCCAATGGTGTCGCAGATTATACAATTAAGCTCGATAAGCCTTTCGCAGAGTATTTTATTGAGTCGGTATCGTATGGCCTTGATGTCGATGGTAATAAGTATTATGTCAGAGAACCAGAGACAGTGCATTTCTACTATATACCAAAGTTAGATTTCTCATTGTCTCGTAAGTTTGGCAAGGGCGAAAGTGCAACCGTAATAAAGTGGGATATTAGGGCATATCTAAATAATAAGAAAGAATTGACCATTCCTACTGAAACACTCAAGCATTTTGCTGTTACGGTGGAAATTTCATCAGACGAAGCGCCGTGCAATCCTGAGCCAATAGAGCTTACAGGCGACGTAGATTCTATATACGTAACAAAAGACATCGACAATGGTATCTATCTCACACGTAATACTGTTTACGATGCAGACAATAGCCTCAAATATCTCTACGAAGAGGCCTATAAGTATAAATTCAAAGTAAATGTGACGGTTAATGTAGGCGATACAGTTGTAGCACTTACCGATAGCATTACATCGATAATTGTAGATGGTGACTTGTACGCTATCGACGATGAGCTAAATATCTATAACACAATAAAAATAGGCAACGATGTTTGGACTATAGATAACTATAGAGGAACTAAGGTAAAATATTACACCTCGGAAAGTGATGAGTATAATAATAAGGCCTACTATTTCTATCAGATCTACGATGGTTGGTCAGAAGATAATTACAATAAAATCAACAAACATATTATCAATGGTTACCATGTGGCTACAGAGTCAGATTGGTCGAGCTTGGAAAAATATTTGGGAATAGAATATAAAAAGAAAGACTATTTGTCATCATATGACGATGAAGTGTTTGATGGCGAAGATGTTACGAAATATGCCGACTATTTTGCTACGAATGTCCCTTGGCACGTGTTCGACCCCGAAGATGGCTATGCCGATTATGAAATGATTCAGAAATATCCATTTTCGTTCAATGTAGATTATGCCGGCTATAGAGATTCGCGATATGGCGAATTAGCAGTTTATTCATGTGCTTCTGGTTATGGACATACTCGCTGTGTATCAAAGAAATACAGTAGCATATGTAAGCTTTCTTCAACTATGGCTCACGTTCGTTTGGTAAAAGACAAATAGTAAACGTGTAGAATCTTATGGTAAACTTCATTCTCTTATGAGAAGATTATTCATGGTTGAATAAAACGTAAAAAATTAGGCTGCCCGAGTATCTCGAGCAGCCTTTTTTATAATTACGATAAGTATGTGGTCTCAGTGCGAAAACTTAATTCTTCACCACGCGCAAGTCGTAGATTTTTGGTGATGGTTTGCCATCGATAGCTTTTATGCTTATTTCTACGGTTTTAGACTTGTCGGCTGTAATGGCGAATTCGTTCTTTTCGTTGTCGCTATTTAGTCGGCCAATCTCTTTGCCATCAATAGTGATGATTGCGGTGCGTTTCTCTTTGTTATTAATATTGATAATGAGAATGTTTGCTCCTTCGCCGAGTTTCATTTTGTAGCTAACAAAGTCGGTTGTTTCGCGCCAGTGTCGTCCATCTTCGTAGCCAGTTTTCGATTTTTGGTGATTAGTATTTATAAAGTGGTCACTTTCGGGCTGTTGCTCGCCACAAATTATGTAGTCGATGGTGCGATTTTCAAGTTCCATAAGCATGGACTCTTTCTCTCTCAATGCCTGTTGCTTAGCTTCATAGCTTGCCGCATCGATAAGCGGCAGATAGACCACGTAGCGACAGTCGTGTAAGCGATAGAATGGCTCAAATTTTAGCGTTTGGAACTCGTTTGGAGCAATGCTGCTGGAGGTGAAGCAAATGTCGTTTTGAGCCTTAGCAAACGACTTCAAGAAATCTTTATCGCCAATAAACACAGGCATCTTGTCAGCAGGAATTTTTGGACCAGCGGCAATATGTGCACCGCGACCGTCGTCGGCATATCTATTAGTTTGATTTTCAGTGCCTACGTTGGCAGCAAGCACCATAGGTCCGTAGCGCAAAGCATAATATTGTTTTCCGTCGGGCAGTTGGTCGGCTGTGAGGTGCATTGGCATCTTTACTGTTACAACGTCGCCAGCTTTCCATTTTCTATCTATCACGGCGTAGCCATTCGAAATAGAAGGTTTCACAGTTTCATTATTTATGCTGAATGTGGCTTCGTTGCACCATTCGGGTTGACGTATGTATAACGAGAACTTGCCATTGCCGGCGTTTTCAATATTTATAGAAGTCTGTTCGTCGTAAGGAAAACTATTCACTTGTGAAATAGTTATGTTGCGCTCGCTCCAATTGAGTTTCGATGCGATGAAAAGGTTAACATAAACATTATCGGCAGAGTGCGCATATATCATCTCTCCGTAACGAGCGTGGTTCTCGAGGCCAGAGCCAACGCAGCACCAGAAACTCGTTTGAGGTTGCGAATAGACGCGGTAGTGGCCGGCGCGCATAGGGGTGAAGTATACAAAGCCGCCTTGAAGTGGGTTGATGGTGGATAGAATGTGGTTGTAGAGTGCGCGCTCGTAGTAGTCTACATATTTTGTGTCGACCGAAGTAGAGTAGAGCAGACGCGAGAGACGCAGCATGTTATACGTGTTGCACGTTTCGGGGCCTTGTTCGCTTTCGAGCATAGGCGTAAAGTCGTCGGAAGCGTGGAAATGCTCAAAAACGCTGTTACCTCCAATACTTATTGAGCGTTTGGTGGTCACTGTTTGCCAAAAGAACTGCGCAGCTTTGTCCATCTGAGCATTGTTTGTGAGGTCGGCTATGCGCTTAAACCCTATCACTTTAGGTATCTGCGTATTGGCGTGCATGCCGGTGAGTTTGTCTTCCCCGTTTTCGAGTGGCTCAAGCAACCTCTTGTGGCAGAAGCGTTGCGCCAAGGTCATATATTTGGGGTCTTTAGTAATATCAGCCACATCGGCAAAGACTTCGTTCAAGCCGCCGTGCTCGCTAACGAGCATCTGCTGAACTTGCTCATCTGTAAGTTTTTCGGTGGATTTTAGTATGTAGTCGGTCAGACCTACGAGTAGTTTGCGTGCATCGTCGTTGTGGGCATATACGTATGCATCGCGAAGGCCAGCAAGCGTTTTATGTATATTATACAGCGGCACCCAACGATTGTTAAGCCCGAAAGCGTTGGCGTTAATCTCGCCTCTACTTATTGATTCCCAGAAGCCAATGCCATTAGGAATGCCGCCAACATAGCCATCGGCAGCAGCGGCGCACTCCTTCATCTCGCTAATTACGTATTCCATACGTTCTTTTATGCGTGCGTCGCCAGTGGCGGCATACATCTGTGCAAGTGCCGATAGATAGTGGCCTCCTATATGACCATCGAGACCAGTGTTTTCCCAGTTAGGATAGCTTGGCGCTTTTTCTTGTAGTCCTGCCGCACGACGATACGGCGACATCAGTCTATCGGCATCCAAGCTTAGTAGGTAGCAGATGTCGAGCTTTTGAGCTGTGAGAAATGGACTTTCGGTAAGTCGAACGTCGTTCAGAGGAAATGGTGTTACTGTTTTTTCTTGCGCCGAAATGGCAAGTGTCGTTAGTAGATAAAACAATAATGTGAAATGGTGTTTCATTTGTATTTATGTTATGTATTTATTTTGCTAGTTATTAGGTATTTACTAATGGTTAACAAATATTGTTACTATTTGATTGATTAGTTATCATAAAACAAAAGCTAAAATAAGGCTAATACGTATAGCTAAGGTGGACAAAAAAGAAAAAAGTCGCGTCTAAGTGAATAGACACGACTTTTTGTTTGCGTATAACTATGTATCAACAATTAGTTGATGTAGTATTCAATCTTCTTGAGAAGGTTCTCAACGGTAAGGATTTCAACGAAGGTAGTGCCACCACCAACGCCGAAGCTACCACCGATGTAAGCTACAAGGTCGGAGAGCGTAAGCTCTTCAGAACCGATAAGTTTCTCGATGGTGTTGCGGAGAATCTCAGATTTTGACTTACCATCTTCAACGATTTCGCTGAATACACCATAAGAAAGTGCGAGCTCGCGAGCTACGCGTGAGCCGTATGACAATGCGTATACAGGAACCGGTGAACGGAATGCTGCAAGGTAGCGAGCGGTCTTGCCAGTGAAGCTATCGGTGATGATGGCTTTGATAGGCAATGCGTGAGAAGCACCTACTGCAGTTTCTGCAAGGTAAGTGGTGATTTCGTTCTTGATAGAAGGAACCGGAATATCGTTGCGTGCATCCTTGATAGGCTCAACCTCGCAAGCGATGCGGTTCATAACCGAAACTGCCTCAACAGGATAATCACCGTAAGTAGTCTCGCCAGAAAGCATGATAGCGTCGGTGCGATAGAAGATAGCGTTAGCAACGTCGGAAACCTCTGCACGTGTAGGACGTGGATTGTGAATCATCGACTGAAGCATCTGAGTAGCTACGATAACTGGGCGCTTAGCCTCAACGCACTTACGGATAAGCATACGCTGAATGAAAGGAATACGCTCTTGTGGAACTTCGATACCGAGGTCGCCACGTGCTACCATCACGCCATATACAACTTCGAGAATCTCGTCGATGTTGTTTACACCCTCTTGGTTCTCAATCTTAGCGATGATCTTGATAGGAGAGTTGTGAGCGTCGAGAATATCCTGAATCTCTTTTACGTCGGCCTTTGAGCGAACGAAAGAGTGAGCGATGAAGTCGAAGTCGTTTTCGATAGCCCAAACAACGAATTTTTTATCTTTCTCGGTAAGAGAAGGCAAGTGAAGCGATACGCCAGGAACGTTTACGCTCTTACGACCGCATTCGCCAGTCTTAGAGTCCTCGATGCGACCGTTGTTCTCTACTACGCAAAGGAGGTAATCGTCGTGCTTCTCTTCAACGTGCAAAGCAATATCACCATCGTCGATAAGTATCTGATTGCCAACAGAAAGATCTTTTACGAAGTCTACGTATGATACGCCCAAAACTTCGTCGGTCGACTGAAGGTTAGGATCGCCTTTGACTTTGATTTTCTGACCTTTGGTAAGTACGAGAGCTTTAGGACCTTTGTTGGTACGAACTTCAGGACCTTTAGTATCTACGAGAAGTGCAATTTTGTCTGATACGGCACGTGTATTTTTTGCAATACGAGCGATACCTTCGAGATCCATGTGAGCGGTGTTGCAACGAACTACGTTCATACCAGCATTGTGGAGCTGACGAATGAATTCAACATCGCAACGGATGTCTGATACGGTTGTAACAATTTTGGTGAATTTCTTTGCCATTTTGTTTAGCTATTTTGTTTTATTGTTGTTGTCTATAATTGCCTCAACTCCAAGACGATACGAGTTGAGTCCGAAGCCGCAAATTACGCCCATACATACTGCAGAGAGATATGAATGGTGGCGGAACTCTTCGCGGCGATGTACATTACTTATATGTACCTCTACCACCGGCGTCGTTACTGCCGAGATAGCATCTGCTATAGCCACCGATGTGTGAGTGTATGCACCAGCATTGAGCACTATGCCATCGTAAGAGAATCCTACGCGGTGAATCTCATCTATTATGCTGCCTTCGTGATTCGATTGAAAATATTCAATATCTACATTGGGATATGTCTTGCGAAGTTCGTCTAAATACGACTCGAAACCTCTGCTACCATAGATTGATGGCTCTCTAACACCAAGCAAATTCAAGTTAGGGCCGTTTATAATGAGTATTTTCACAATCCAATAGGTTTAATATTCAATGCTTTAGAGCTCTTTTTTGCTTTTTATCGCGGCGCGAAATTAGTAAGTTATGCTGTGAAAAAAAAGCATTGATTCCTAATTCACTTTTATTCACAAAACTTACTATACCTATATATAATTCTTAGTTAATAATATTTAATGGTGTGAATATTTTAGATTATAAATACTTTCCTATTGAAAATATATTTACATTTGCATCGCAAAGTTGATTTTGATGGAAATGAAAAACGATAAGATATGCCGATTGCGTCGGGTTTATTTGGCTATTGGCGAGTTTGAAAATTCTCTTATTAAGAACTTCGGACTTAACTATAACGAACTTACGCTCATTGCCATACTTAATAATAAAGATTGTATGACGGCAAGCGAAATAGCCGATAATTTAGGCTTGAGTGCTTCATGTACATCGAAAGTTATAAGTAGTGTAGAGAAGAAAGAGCTCATTTTGCGCAATTTGTGCAAAGAAGACAAACGAATGATGCGTTTCTGTCTGACGGAGGCTGGTAAAGAAAAAATTGCTAGTATCGATTGTAGTCAAGTTGATGTCCCAGAAATACTAAAATGTTTCATCGACGACGGCTGCCCAGCGAAATTGAAAATTGAAAATTAAGAATTGAGAGTAGTAAACGAATTGTGGATTAATAGCAAATAATAGTTTCCGTTGGCAATAATTTACATATATAAACAAAATCATAAATATTAACTCATAATTAATACATACAACAATGGCAACAATTTTGACAAAGGCCGAATTTATTGAGAAAGTGGCCGATTACGAAAACAACAATGGCGAGTGGAAATTCAAAGGAGCACGTCCTGCAGTAATTGACTTTTTTGCTCCTTGGTGTGGTCCGTGCCGTGCTTTGTCGCCGTTAATCGATGAAGCAAGTGAAACGTATGCAGGAAAAATTGATGTCTACAAAATTGACGTTGATGCAGAGCCCGAATTGGCAGGTTTGTTTGGCATTCGTTCCATACCATCGTTACTATTCATACCAATGAACGGCGAGCCTCGCATGTCGGTAGGAGCATTGCCACGCACACAACTCAAAGAGCAGTTGGAGGCTCTGTTGGCATAATGCTTTGGATTATCCTACTGATCTACATCGTAGTAGGTTGGTTTTTCCCGATAGTAGGTTGGATTGCGCTTATATGTATGATTGGCCCCGTGTTGATGGCAGCGTTTCGTGGGCGTTATTGGTGTGGAAACATCTGTCCGCGAGGCAACTTCTATAGCAATGTTATAGCACGAGTCAGTCGCAATAGGCGCATTCCTAATTGGTTGCGCTCCAATGGGTTTCGCATGTTTATGCTTGCCTTCATAATGTGTATGTTTGCTCTACAGTTCTATTATGCTTGGGGCGATTGGAGTGCAATGGGGAATGTGTTTTGGCGCTTAATTGTAGCTACTACAATAGTAGGCATTGCTTTGGGGATAGCCTATTCGCCACGTGCGTGGTGTACGTTTTGTCCCATGGGAACTTTGTCGAAAATGGTTACAAGCAACTCGCAAAGTGCCGCAAAATGGCGCATCGAAGTGAATAGTTCGTGCCGCAGTTGTGCTTTGTGTAGTCGCAATTGTCCGATGCAACTTGCGCCACACACTGCCAAAGGCAAGGTTGCTGGCTATGATAACCCCGACTGTTTACGATGCAATTTATGCGCTACTGCATGTCCCATAAATGCTATAAAATCAAAAAAAAGAGAACAACAATGACTAAACCAATTGACAAAGTGCAACGAATGACAACTGCCATCGAGCACTATTTGTCGGGCTACAACTGCGCGCAAGCTGTAGCTCTCACTTTTGCCGACTTATATGGACTTACGCCAGATTTGGCGCTTAAACTGAGCTCGAGCTTCGGTTGCGGCATAGCGCGCATGGGCGAAGTGTGTGGCGCTGCTTCTGCTATGTTTATGCTTGCTGGCTTGGAGTGCGGCACCACAAAACCTGCCGATAATGAAGGTCGTAAACTCAATTTCGACACGGTGCGCACGCTTGCTGACAAGTTCAAAGCTATGCACCACGATACTCTGCTTTGCCGCGAGATATTGCAACTCTCTAAAGGCGACACACCCACTGCACCAACTCCACAAATAGCAGAATATTACGCAAAGCGTCCGTGCACATACCGCGTAGGCTCAGCCGCCGAGATATTTTGTGACTATTTGAATAATAAATAAATACAACAAAACAGCCCTCGGGATTGCGATTCCGGCGGCTGTTGTTGCATAAAAAAGGCCGTCCATCGTCGGACGGCCCCTCCTTTCACTTCTACCTTCCATGTAGATAACTCACAAAAAACACAGACTCAATGCACCGGAAGGTTAGAACCGATTTTTTCACGCTTATTATTATGGATAGACAAAGTCCGCTGTGTGTGCATGCATATATATAGAGTTAGGTTAAGGTTGTTCGAATATCTGAAACAGCCGTGTGTGGCCGTATGTCAGCGGTTTGGTGTGAGCGAAAAATATCACACCGTCCGACGGCGAAAAGACATCTTGACGAGTCTGTCCCGTAAGTGGGTCCAGAATTGAGGCAAGTAAATCGCCGTGGCGTATGGTTTCGCCTACGTGACGACGCAGAAACAGCAATCCTGCATGTTCCGAAAGAATGGTATGCAACCTACTTTCGTCGAACGTAATGGGCTGATATGCAGGCCCAAGGTTGGGGTGTATAGCGCCTAACTTTGCCATAAACCTAAGAATGGCTTGCCACGTCTGTTTTGCCATATCGTGATTGATGCTGTCGGTTGAGCCGCTATAAATAGAATAGGCTTGAGTACCAAATACTTGCCAATTATAATTAAGTACGGTAGTGTCGAATGGTCGAGGTTTGTATAGCAATATGTATGGGAGACCAAATGCTTCGGCAGATGCGGCGTCTTCGTATCCCGTTTGCATAATGCGCACGTGAGGCACAAAGTTTCCATTCATATAATACGACGCCAATTGAATGCCCCAAGTGTAATTACGCACGGCTTCAAAAACGGCATCGGCAATACGTTGCGTGGTTTCGCCTTCGCTATAGCCAGGAAACATACGATTGATGTCGGTATTGTCCATAGTCCAAAAACGCTTCATAACGTTGAGCGAGAATGGATTTGCCGTAGGTATGACCAATATGCCGACATCGTTGCTGAGACGACCCTCTTCTTCGAGTATTTGTAGGTTTTTTACCACTTGTGAAGCCACATAGAGTTGCTGCACTTCGTCGCCGCGCATGCTACCCACAACGGCAATTGTCTTCTGTTGACCTCCAAACAAATAGCCTTTTATCACAAAATCGCCACGATATGGTGAACGCATTTTGAAAATATCTATCGTCTTCACTTATAAGTATTTGTATTAGTTAGGACTATAAATGCGCGCAATTAGCGAACCTTCGTAAACCACAGGATAGCCGCGCATAGTAAAAATGAGGCCGTCGATTGGCGAACACACTTCTTGCATCACTTTGCCATTCAGCGGATTGACAATTTCACACAGTCGTTGGTTTGCTTTCACCCAAGTGCCATGCTCTGCATAGCTAACCACAATGCCCGATGCGCCAGCATTTATCATACTTACAGAGCCCTTGTTGGATACTATTGGCGTGGTGATATTTTCGGGCTGTTTGCCACTCCAAACGCCAAAATTTCTAAGCAAATTGAATATTCCATCTACAAGCTGATTACCATATTCAGGCGTAATACGCATACCTATGCCCATCTCTACAACCACCGTAGGCGTACCAATGGAATTCAAGCTATGGGCAATGGTACTTTCGAGAACCGTAGCCGCCTGATGAATCCAAATGAAATTGAGATTGAGCATTTCGGCGTATGGCAAGAGATATTCAACAGTCGATTCGCTAATGCGAGCCTGCGGCATTTCATATAGGAAAATATTACTCGAATGAATATCTATAACGAGGTCTGCATCTTTGAGGTCTTCAACCACGTCGTGAGCAATGCGCTCCACCACATGACCATCCGTAGCGCCGGGAAATATGCGGTTCATATCCAAATCGAATGTTGGTATGCCGCGGCAAACCGAATCGACGCCAAGCGGATTTATGGCGGGATAAATTTCTACGCGACCATTAATCTTAGACTGATGTGTGCGTAGCTTGTGAGCTATTTTGTAGCATACATATTGACCTTCGAGTTCGTCGCCATGAATGCCCGTAACTATGCATATTCGAGGTCGCGCCTCTGCCGAGCCAACCACAAATTTGCGTATCTGCAAATGCTCAAGCACGGGCATCTCTTCTGATATTATCGTAGTCTCTTTTACCATCTTTATCGTCTATAAACCAACCTTTTACTCCTCCCAGACATCCACCGAGACTGTCATTTTCTGCTGCGCTACGCCAGTAAATGTGCCTCTACTAATACTACAATCGGCAAAATCGCGGCCGTGTGCAAATTTGATGTATCTGTCGGCGTTAACCCATTGGGAATTTGTTGGGTCGAAGGCAATCCACGCAGAACCGTCGAATGCTTCAACCCACGCGTGCGTCTGTCCATGGCCGAGCATGAGTCCGCATACGTATCGCGCCGGAAGTTTCAGCAGTCGGCACATAACTATGGATATGTGGGCAAAATCTTGGCAAACACCCATTCGCTGCGCCCACGCTTGTTCAGCCGTGGTATTGACATCGGTAGTGCCTTGCTGATAGCTCATCTTACTCATAAGTATATCCATGACGCACTCAATCTTTGAACGCGCGTCGGATAAGGGGCCTACTTGTTTTGCCACGTCTATCATGTTTGGGCTCGGCGTAGTAAGTTGGGTTGGATATAAGTATACCGAGTCGTTCACGGCATATTGTGGCGTTTCGGCCTTGATAGTAGTGTCGACAAGCCCAATAGCTTCGTAGGCAAAAAAGTTGTGGCGCTGCGCAATGAATCCCGACGTAACTACGTTACCAAAAGCATCGACCGTTTGCGTGGCTTCGGTGAATGGTATGAGCGTTGTACGTTGCCACACGGTTCGCTGATTGTAGCTTTGCATTGGCTGACACCGAAGCGAAAAACTATGATTCTGCACTGGTTGACTGAGTTCTATTAGCGTGGAATATGCGTAGCGAAGGAGCGTCATGCAACGAACAAAGTATTAAGTTTTAGCAAGTTATCGTCGTAGTGTTTGGCGTCCGACACATGTTTCCGAATCTCTTCCAACGTGTTGTAATCGCAGACGTTCAAGTCGCTTTCGTCGGCCGTGGCAATTCTGTCGAGCACATCTTCTATTCGACGCGTCTCGTAGCCAAAGCGAATCATCAAATCGGCTCTCTCGACGCAGCAACCAATCTTTATCAAGTTGCGCACACTCTTGTATTGCACCTTCTCGAACACCGCGCCGCCAAACGCCATCAAATAGTCGGTGACGGGTTGCCATCCGTATACGCCTTCGCCATTTTCTATGCAACGATGCGCCGTATTTACTGCCAATTCTATGTATGCCAACGTCTCGCTACCAATCTCGTCGCGCTCTATCATGGCGTTGTTTTTCAGGTATTCCAGCGTATTTATGAGCGACCAAGGCTCACTTTTGTCATATAAATAGCGATGCGCAAAAGTGCTATCGATTACGGTGCTTATACCCATACATTTACAGAAATCTACCAAGGCTTCGCTATTGTCGAGCGTTTGTCCGTAGTGCTTGCGCAGCAGATGCAGCGACATATTTACGCGCTCGGCATATCTACCAAGCCAATAGAGTCGGTTTGCTTTTGCAGGCGACATTGCGAACATTTTCATTGCGTTGTTTTTCATAATATTTATGGTTTTAGGTTTACTGTTTTCGTATTTATTCCGTCATCACCCAAGTGTCTTTGAATCCGCCGCCTTGCGATGAGTTCACTACCAACGAATTTGGGTCGCGGGTGAAGCGCGTCAGACCGCTTGGCCACACTTGAGTATCTTTGCCCGTCAGCACGAAAGCGCGCAAATCGCTCTTGCGTTTCACTATGCCATCGTCGCTCATAATGTTCAGGTCGATGAAGTCGATAACCTCTTGTGCTATCCATCGGCGGGGCTCGTGAATTATCATTTCGCGCACTTCGGTCAGGCGCTCAGCCGTCATGTCCTTGCCGAACATTACGCCATAGCCGCCAGCCTCTGCCACATCTTTTATTACAAGGTTTTTCAGGTTGCTTAGTACGTATTTCTGGTCGTCGGCAAACATCGGCAAGTAGGTCGGCGCGTTGCGAAGAATTGGCTCTTCGTTCAGATAATACTTTATCATTTTTGGCACGAAGTAGTATATGCCTTTGTCGTCCGCCACACCATTGCCGAAAGCGTTTATAATACTTACGTTGCCTTTTCTGTATGCATTGAAAATATTAGGCACGCCAAGCAAACTCTCGCGGTTGAATGTCATCGGGTCCATAAAATCATCGGATATGCGACGATAGACAACGCCCACGCGAGCCTTAGTATTGTGCAGACTCTTGTAGTAGACCTTATCGTCTTCCACAAACAATTCGTCGGGGAAGGCAAGCACCACACCCGCCTTTTCGGCTAAATAAGAATGCTCGAAGAAAGCCGAATTGTACCGCCCGGGCGTAAGTACCACCTCAATGCCTTCGCACGTATTCACATCGTCCATAACATGCTTAAGCATAGCAGGATAGTTGCGATTGTCGGCAATATGAGCGCCTTCGAAGGTGTTGGGCGAAGTTTTTCGCGTCAGTTCGCGAGCTATCAGTGGATACGATGCGCCGCTGGGTATGCGAAGGTTGTCTTCGAGGATATACCAAGTTTTGTCTGTAGCCTGCACAAGGTCGATGCCCGAAATGTGGCTATAGACATTCAGTGTAGGCAAAACGCCTTCGCATTGCGGCAAATAGCCCTTCGACGAGTACACAAACTCCTATGGCACAACGCCATCTTTGATTATAAGTTTATGCGTATATATATCGGACAAGAAAAAATTCAGAGCCTGCACACGTTGTCGAAGTCCTGCCTCGAGTTGTTTCCATTCTGCATTGGGGATTATACGCGGTATCGCATCGAAGGGGAAGAGTTGTTCCTTGAAACTTCCATGCTTGTAAATACCGAACCGCACACCGTATCGCTCCATCCACTTATCTACCACCTCGCGATTGAGGACCAATTCTTCGTAGCTGCTCATATTTTCGTCAATTATAGTTGCTATTGAACTTACCAATCGAAGGCAAAAGTATGTGTTTGATTTATATTTATCAACTATTATGACTTATCTAATTACAAACAGAAATATAATTGCGTGTTATAAGTTACATATCGTAAGTATGTGTAATTATACTCAAAACGAATTTTTGAATAGAAATTCAGCATCGAAAAACAGATTTTGCATACGTTGCAATAGAGAAACTGGTGCGCGAAGAGTAAAAATGGCGCCGCATGTGAACGAACTGCGAAAATCACCGCCTGAATGATTGTGATTATGCTTTCAATTTGACATTAACCTTTTTTATGATACAAACTCCGCCGACACCGATGGAAGAAAAATAAACTTCGACACCGTGCGTATGCTTGCCGACCGCTTCAAAGCCATGCACCACGACTCCATGCTTTGCCGCGAGATATTGCAACTCTCCAAAGGCGACAAGCCCGAAGCTCCCACGCCTCAAATAGCAGAATATTACGCTAAACGCCCGTGCACATACCGCGTTGGCTCGGCTGCCGAGATATTTTGCGATTATCTGAACGCGAAACAGCAGAACGAAATGGATTGAACAAGTTTATAGTTAGTATTTATATTCGTATCTGAATCAGCCGTTAGGATAGTTGTTCTGACGGCTGATTTTATGTTCTAAAAATCACTTTTATTCATCTTAGGGACTATCTTGTACATACCATTTACAATTGAAATCTCGTCGTTTTTTATATATCATTGCGACAATGATGACTGTATTGTAATCGACGATGGATAAAGGTCAAAAATCAAACAACGAAAAAGTAAAGCTGTTTCCAGCCCAAGGCATAACACCCAAAGACGAATCTCTATGGGGATACATAAATGATGACGGCGTTTTCATTATAAAACCACAATTTGAAGATGCATATGAGTTCTATAATGGCACAGCCGTAGTTTATGCTGTCAATAAAAAATTTGGCATTATAGATACTGAAGGAAATTATATCATTGAACCTAAATTCGAAGAACCAACCTCCTTTTATGATGGGCTTGCAAGAGTAAGAATCAACGGTAAATACGGATATATTAATATGAAATCCGAAATCGTTATTGATCCCATATATGAAGAGGTTCACAATTTTTGTGAAGATGTCGCTTGGGTGAGAAAATATAATTGGTTTGGATTGATTGATAGAACAGGGGAATATCTGATTTCCCCCCGACCTTCGTGTACTTATGTAAACGACTTCAATGAGGGTTTGGCTTGTATTGGCTTTCATGATATTGGCTTTGTAAAATTTGGATATATAAATAAAACTGGTGAATGGGTAATTAAATCTCAATTTCATAAAGCAAGCAGTTTTAGTGAAGGCTTGGCGGCTGTTGGATTCGGTGACGGCCCGTGCGATTACGGTAGCTTTTATCAATACAAATATGGCTATATTAATAAAGACGGTCAATTTGTTATAGAACCGCAATTCGAATTGGCCGGTCCCTTCCACGAAGGATTAGCTACAGTTAAGAGTGAAGGTAAATGGGGCGCTATTAATAGAAATGGAGAATTTGTTATTAAACCACAATTTGATTTTATGTGCTCTTTTAGCCAAGGTTTGGCTGAAGTGGAAAAAGATGGCAAATGGGGCGCTATTAACAGAAATGGGGATTTTGTTGTAGATCCACAATTTGATGATATGGATCCTTTTAGCGAAGGTTTTGCAACAGTGAAAAAAGATGGGAAAGAAGGCTATATTGATAGAGATGGGAATGTAGTCATACCTCTGCAATACTACACAGCTTGTCCGTTTCAGAATGGTCTCGCCAGAGTAAAAAGTTCGTTTGGTAAGTTTCGATATATCAACACATTTGGCGAACGCATAATTATCCAACCATATTCCAATAAAATATTAAGGCTTTTGAGCGATCTGAAGAATCGTATCATTAACGCATATTTCTATATTATAGACAAATAGTGAACGGTAAAAGCTAACATTCAACATTTTCCTAACTCGAACTCCGAGTATTCAATAGTCAAATCATTAACCATTTTTATGGCATAAATACTATTTGCCAAACCTCACTTATAACATTATCTCGCACAGACAACGCGAGATAACACTGATATGTTACTTTTTTTTGTCGCCTTAGTCGGGTGAGCGTGAAGAAAATTATCGGAGTGAAGCGTATAAAACGATTTGCTGTCCGAGCGTAGCGAGTTCTAAATCGTTTA
Source organism: Bacteroidales bacterium (assembly GCA_015061285.1). Classification (GTDB taxonomy): domain Bacteria; phylum Bacteroidota; class Bacteroidia; order Bacteroidales; family Marinilabiliaceae; genus W3P20-009. The sequence goes on from SUWW01000008.1 coordinate 169,089, forward strand.
GCGGAACGCAGATAATTTTTAGCGAACCGACTACAGCGACGAGTTCTCTTTTGTTTTACTTTTTTCTGTCGGCACAGAGAAAAGTAAAGAATCATATCATTGCGAAAACTGACTTAATAACTATTTTTGCGCCGACTTAATTATAATTGATGGCATTAGTAAACGATACGGTGGGCGGCCTACTAAATCATTGGGCTGAAGTATCCCCAAACAAGAATTTCATTTCATATACAGAGCGCGATTTGCATTGGACTTATGCACAATTCAACAAGCGCGTAGACCAATTTGCCAAAGGTCTTATGGAACTTGGCGTCACCGAAGGTTCTAAGGTGGGTATTTGGGCGAATAATGTACCCGATTGGCTTACTGTTTTCTTTGCGTCGGCAAAAATTGGAGCTTGGCTCGTGACTGTAAATACTAACTACAAAGTAGCTGAGCTTGAATACCTTATGAAGAATGCCGACGTTCACACAATGTGCATCATCGACCATTGGCGCGATAGCGATTATGTGGATATGATTCGTCAACTTGCACCAGAAATTTCGCAAGAGACGCGCAAATGCATACATGCTCAGAAATTGCCTGAATTGCGCAATGTAGTTGTGCTGGGAAGCGAAAGTTACGATGGTATGTACAACACCAGCGAAGTTCTCGCTCTTGGCGACAAAACCGATGACGTGCGATTCCAAAAACGTTTTGCTGCCACCAATTGTCACGAAGTAGTAAATATGCAATACACCTCAGGAACTACAGGTTTTCCTAAAGGTGTGATGCTAACGCACCATAACATCGTTAATAATGGCCTTGCCATTGGCGATGCCATGAAATTCACCGAAGCTGAAAATCTTCTAATCTGTGTGCCACTTTTCCATTGCTTCGGAATAGTGCTTGCACTGATGGCTGTGCTTACTCATGGCGCATCGATGACGCTCACCGAGGATTTCGATGCCAAAAAGGTACTCACTTCTATCGAGAAAGAGCGTTGTACAGCTCTCTATGGCGTGCCAACAATGTTCTCGCTCGAACTCAGTTTGCCTGAGTTTAGTTCGTTCGACCTCACTTCGCTACGAACTGGCATTATGGCTGGTTCTGTTTGTCCTATAGAGCTGATGAAGAAGGTGATGGACAAGATGCACATGAAGGATATTATCAGTGTGTATGGACTCACCGAATCTTCGCCAGGCATGACTATGTCGCGAATAGAGCATTCGGCAGAGCAGCGTGCTACGACAGTAGGCACGGAATTTCCTCATGTTGAAGTTCGCATAGTAAATCCAGAAACCAACACTGAGTGCAATATTGGCGAAAATGGAGAAATCTGTTGTCGTGGCTATAATGTTATGAAGGGATATTACAAAAACGAAGAAGCCACATTCCAAACTATTGATGCCGAAGGATGGTTGCATTCTGGCGATTTAGCCATGAAAGATGCCGATGGCTTCTACCACATAACAGGACGTATGAAAGATATGATTATTCGCGGTGGTGAAAATATTTATCCTCGCGAGATTGAGAATTACATCTATCAGATGCCTGAAGTAAATATGGTAGAGATCGTTGGTGTGCCCGATCCTAAGTATGGCGAAATTGTGGTCGGTTTTGTTATACTCAACGATGGTTGCTCTCTAACGGAAGACGATGTTCGCGAATTCTGCAAGTCGCGTATTTCTCGTTTCAAAGTGCCTAAATATGTATTTTTTGTAGATACGTATCCAAAGACTGGCAGTGGAAAAGTGCAGAAATACAAACTTCGTGAACTTGGTGCTGAATATGTAGCAAAACGCAAAGCCGAAGAGGCTGCTGCTAAGAAATAACATAAAAAACTATTCTACGTGAGATATTTCGTTGAACTCGCCTACGATGGCACCAATTATCATGGTTGGCAATTGCAGCCCAATGCATCATCGGTGCAAGGCGTTATCAACGATGCTTTGGCTAAACTTTTACGCCCCAATCCTGCCTATATCGTTGGGTGCGGACGTACCGACACGGGTGTTCATGCCGACTATTTTGTGGCGCATTTCGATGTTGAACAGCCCATAGAAGATGTCGATTATGCCAAATTTAAGCTCAACTCAATTCTTCCGCCCGATGTGGCTGTGTATTCCATTCAACTCGTTGACGATGAGTTGCATAGCCGTTTTTCTGCCACAGAGCGTACATATTTTTATCGCTTGACCACCGAAAAATCGCCACAGATGCGGTGGAGAGCCTTTCATCCATATTTTGCACCAAACTACGATTTGATGAATCGTGCTGCCGAAAAGATGATTGGCGTGCAGGATTTTACCTCTTTTTCGCGCCTACATACGCAGACAAACAATAATATTTGTGACGTTCGTGCGGCACAATGGGAGTTGTACGACGGCTGCAATTGGCAATTCAGAATCACGGCAAATCGCTTTCTTCGTAATATGGTTCGCGCCGTTGTAGGTACGCTATTCGACGTTGGTCGCGGCAAGATTTCCATAGAGCAGTTTGGCGATATTATCGAGGCCAAAAACCGTGCGTTGGCATCTACTTCGGCTGCGCCACAAGGTCTTTCGCTCGTTGATGTTGTCTATCCCGAAGGTCATGGTTTTCAGAGGCGAGTGAAGGGTTTAGTGTAGAAAATTTGTGAGTAGATGATGTGCCTATTACTCAAATAATTACAATGCCCATAATATTATAAATGTGAAGACTCAAAACGCTAATAAGAATTGGACGGGCAGAACCGATGGAACATCATGGATGCTCAAGGTGCTTATTGATATTTTGCGCCATACCGACCAGCGTTTGGGCTATTTCTTGATGGCATTCACCATTCCCTATTATTTGATTTTTGGCTTAGGCACGCGTGATATGTACCGATTCTATCGTCGATTGCATTTTTCGAAGCTAAAATCGGCTCTTTCAGTGGTGATAGCAGAATTTACCTTTGGACAGATTGTAATCGACAAATTTGCCGCTTATGCTGGGCGCAAGTTTAATGTTACGATTGATGGTAATGATGTCTTCAACATGCTGCTAAAAGGCGAAAAAGGCTTTGTGCAACTGAGCTCGCATGTAGGAAGCTACGAGATGGCTGGTTATTTCATCAATGTGGAACATAAAATAATGAATGCTCTCGTCTATGCTGGCGAATCGCCAGTAGTGATGCAAAATCGTAAGCAAATGATGAGCGCCAATCATATAAACATGATTCTTGTTGGCAACGATTTCAATCATATAGTTGAGATAAACGCAGCACTTGATAGGGGAGAGGTGGTGTCGATACCAGCCGATAGAATTTTTGGTTCACAAAAGTCGCTCACTTGCCAATTCTTCGGGTGTGACGCTCATCTTCCTCTCGGTCCGTTCAAAGTAGCAAAACGCAAAAATGTGCCTATTACGGCTGTTTTTGTTATGAAAGAGGCTTTGAATAATTATCGAGTGAAGATTGTGCCAATACATTATGAATCAACCGACAGCGAGCAACAGATAGCGCAACGTTTTGCATACCAACTTGAAAATATTGTGCGTGAGTATCCGTGGCAATGGTTCAATTTCTTCGATTTTTGGAAGCAATAATATTCATACAATGGAACTGCTATTCGAAAAATACCAAGGCGCAGGCAACGATTTTGTTATGCTCAACAATCTTGATGGACGCTACGACAGTATAACTGTCGAACAGATAGCTCTCTTGTGCGACCGACGTTTCGGTATCGGTGCTGATGGCTTGATGTTGCTAACTAAGAGCGATGTAGCCGATGCAGAATTTCGCATGGTATACTATAATCAAGATGGATCGAGAGCTTCGTTTTGTGGCAATGGTGCGCGTTGCATCTGTGCTTTTGCGTCAAACGTTACCAATGGAAAGTTGATGGCGAAAGGTAATTATTGCAAATTCGTTGCCGACGACGCCATGCATGTTGCTCGCGTTTCGGAAGGTTGGGTCGATTTGAAAATGGTCGATGTTGATGAAATCGCACAGTTGGCAGGTGGCACCTTTTTGAACACCGGTGTGCCTCACTTTGTACGCATCGAAGCATCAAAAGCAACACTCGATAACGTTGATATTATGCAAGTTGCGCCAAAGATTCGCTATTCAGAGCCATTCAAACCAGCAGGCACAAACGTTAATTTCATATCCATAATTAATAACAATGAAATTGCTGTGCGCACCTACGAACGTGGAGTTGAAGGGGAAACTTTGGCCTGTGGCACAGGCATAGTAGCATCGGCAATTACGGCATCGCTAACGACGAATACCAACCAATTCAAAGTTCACGCTCGTGGTGGCGATTTGACAGTCTGTTTTGATGCCCATGGACACTCGTTTCATAATGTTTGGCTTGGTGGCCCAGCGATAAAGGTCTTTTCGGGTGTTATTAATATTTGAAAGTATCTATAACTATTTCCATAATTATGAAATCAAATATCGAAATAGAACGCAAGTTTTTGGTAAACGGCGATTTCATGCCTTATGTAACTAAAAAGATACACATAGTGCAAGGGTATCTTAATTCTGACCCTAAACGCACTGTGCGTGTGCGTATCAAAGATGACAAAGGTTTCATAACTATAAAAGGCATTGGCAACGAAACTGGGGCTACACGCTTCGAATGGGAAAAAGAGATTGCTGTCGAAGATGCCAAGGAGCTTATAAAACTTTGTGAGTCGGGCGTAATAGATAAAGTGCGTCATCTTGTGCCTTCGGGATCTCATACCATTGAAGTAGATGTGTTTTATGGCGAAAACGAAGGCTTGGTAATGGCCGAAATTGAACTCGCCTCGGAAGATGAAGATTACATCCGCCCGGAATGGCTTGGGTGTGAGGTGACAAACGATAAACGTTATTACAATTCATATCTATCAAAACATCCGTATACTCAATGGAAATGATGTCAGAATAGAAATAGAGCAGTGCAGACATAACATCTACACTGCTCTGTTACGTATGTATTATAACACCACTAATCAGTCAACACAGGACAATGCTCTTTTTCGTGAGCTATAGTAGTGGCCTCGCCATGCCCTGGTAGAACTTGAGTGTCATCGGGCAATGCAAAAAGAGTATTCACAATGCTACCACGAAGTGCATCTTTGTTTCCTTTGGGCAGACGATGTGTGCCTACTGCTTCGCGCATCAAAGTGTCGCCAGAAAATAGGATACCATCTTTTTCGGCCAAGAAACTAACTCCTCCTGCCGAATGTCCAGGTGTGAAAAGAACTTTCAATTTTGAATTGCCAAAGGTTATTTCTTGGTGCTCCGTTAAGTAAATTCCCACAGGCACAACTTCGAGTTTGTCGTCATCAAGACAGAAAGCAAGAGTTTGGTAATGAGCCAATTCGAGCAAATATTCATCTTCTTTGCTTGCTTCGGGTGCAATGCCATACGTACGCTTGATGAACGCATTACCAAAAATATGATCGAGATGCAAGTGAGTGACCAACAGATGTTGGGGCAAGAGGTTGTTTGTGCGTATGTATTCCGCAAGTTGCTCTTGTTCTGCTTCGTCGTAGCAACCACAATCAATTATTACGCATTCGCGTGTTTCGTCGCTTACTACGTATGTGTTTACGTGTTGTGGGTTGAAAACAAAACGTTTTACGTTCATATTTATTTTTCGGTATCGTTGTAATTCCAAGGGTTTTCGATGATTCCAGCCAACTTGAGCATCGATTCAAATGAGCGCTTGCGGAGGTCGTCGATGAGTTCGCGTTTGTTGCCTCTGAGTGTCTCATCAATCAAAATAGGATCACCCACAGTGAGAGTAAGCAGAGGCGTTTTGCCAAACAATTTGCGCCAACCAGTACGTTCGCGATAGCTATAAGCCATAGGAATGATTGGCAAGTTGTAACGCTCGGCAAATGCGAATGCGCCTTTCTGAAAAGGACGAATGGGTACGTAATAGTCCCATCGTGAAGCTTCTGGGTAGAAATGTATCCAACCTTTGCGACGATGAATCTCGTCGAATGCTGCATAGAAATGGCGTGTCGATGGAATATCTACTGGCGTAGGTATGCCGCCCATAACCCTCATGCGGCGTGAGTCGGGACCGCATAGCTGCTCTCTGTAGAATGGATACCAATGTCTTCGCCAACCGTTAAACTCAAACACTCCAGCCATATCCCAACGTTGCATGTGGTTGCATATGGTGATGGCGCCATCTTTGAATAGATCTTTATATTTATATAGCTTCTCTTTACCAACAAGTTTGAAACCATTTACAAGTGGATGCAACCATCGAGTCAAATAACGCGACTGGGCATAATACATAAAACTCCAAAACTTGAAGTTGAACGAGTTGTCCATATATGGATAATTATTATCCACAACGTACTCCATGACATGCTTTATTGGCTTATGGTAATGCGGATTTTCGTGGTCGAACACATCGCCGACAGGAGGAATGTAATATCCATCAGCGACCTTAAGTCGTTCGTATTCAGGTGGGTAAAGAGTGCTTGACATTCTTGTTTTTAGTTTATTTATTCGTTGGCGAAATTAGCTATAAACAATGAATGATTAGAAATAGTATAGTAGAAAAACGGCTTTGGTGTTGGGCGTTTTATCGATTTACATTATACATATCGTTAATTGGAATCTTCTAAAGATTTGAGAATTTTGCTAATAGATTGTCATACCTTTGAGTGAAAAAACTGCAGGTAAGAAGATTAATATGGCTAATATACAAGACATACAGCCACAGGCTGAACCATATATCGTGAAGTCACACGATATTCACATTGATGCGGACTATGCGGATTGGATAGCGGACATTAAGAGTCGCTATCTATTCTATGTCGAGAATATGAGAAAACTGAAACGGCTTGTTTCAGTAAATGATGCAGAAAAAATGCACCAAGTTGGTGCAGAATTAATGAGATTAAAACTCCAACAAGTTGTTGGAGAATTGCAGTTCGCTGTTAATCAAGGCGTAATAAAACTCCACCAAGTTGGTGGAGATATACAACGACTCATTTCAAAATTCAACAACAAAATTGAGATGGCATTTCTACTGCTATTTAAGTTCAAATCTTGTTACACACTTGTTAAAAGTGGTGCTAAGTATATGGTGATAGAAAAGCCAAAGAAGTAGAATCAAATAAACAGGGCGAATGCCTAAATAACAATATGGAAGTACAAATAAAAGACAACAAGATATACGCTCCTCTTAAAGATAAGTGGTTAGTTGTAAAACCAGAAGAAGAGGTACGCCAAAGGTATATTTGCCGCTTGGTAGATAGCTATGGCTATGATTTATCACAAATGGACCAAGAGATAAAGGTAAACAATACCAGGCGCGGAACAGGCTCTGCTCGTGCAGACATTGTAATCTGGAGGACAAAGGAAGACAGGTTAGAAAAAAAATATCCTATTGTCGTTGTTGAGTGTAAAGCAGAAACAGTTACTATTCGCGAAGAAGATTATTATCAAGGTTATAACTACGCTTCCATCACTCACGCCAAGTTCTTTGTAACAACGAATATCAAAGAAACTCGTGTCTTTCGAGTTGTAGAGGGAGAAATCCCCAACAGACTAGAAGAAATTGCTGACATTCCAACAGCAGAGATAGCAACAGATGAGAAGAAGGTGAAGGAATTGTTAAACCAGACGAAAGCATTTACCAGAGACGAATTCTCTCGCCTACTTTATAAATGCCATAATATCATTCGAAATAACGACAAATTATCTCCAGAAGCGGCTTTTGACGAAATTAGTAAAATTCTCTTTATTAAGATTCGTTACGAGCGGGACAATACTGGCACTCAAATTTTCTCAAAGGATGCATTTGTAAAGCTTAAAGATGCTTACAACAGCATGAAGTCAAAAGATGCTCCAGAGTTTTATCAATTCTTGTTTGAGAAAACCAAGGAAGATTTTTCTAAAGACAATCTGTTCGATCCAAATGAAACAATCCGAATTCGAGAGACAAGTTTCGAAAAGATTGTTGAGGAACTTCAGGTCTATAATCTTTCTACAACATCTGATGATGTCAAGGGTATTGCATTTGAGAAATTCTTAGGACGTACATTCCGTGGGGAATTGGGCCAATTTTTTACGCCACGAACTATTGTTGAGTTTATGGTGTCAGTCCTTGATCCTCAGGAGGGTGAATACATTTGTGATCCATGCTGTGGCAGTGGAGGCTTCTTGATTCGAGCTTTTGAGTATGTACGTGAGCAAATTGAATCCGAATTAGAACAACGTAAAGAAGAGGTAAAAAAGCAACTCATTCCTGAAAATTATGATGATCTGAAGCCCAAAGAGCAAGAAGCTATTGATGCCAAAGTATCTGATGCCTTTGCTAAAATGAACTTCGAGGTCGATGTCAATAATCCGAAAGGAAGATTACGTAGCTTGTCTTTTGATTGCATTTATGGTACCGATGCTAATCCGCGTATGGCACGTACTGCTAAGATGAATATGATTATGCATGGTGATGGTCATGGTGGAGTACATCATCATGATGGGCTATTAAATGTCAATGGCATTTGGGATGGTAGATTTGATGTAATCCTTACTAATCCTCCATTTGGTGCTCGCGTAGATAAAGACATTAAGATTTCGGAAGCAGATAAGTTCACTGACGAAGCTAAGATTGAAGCTTATGTTAAGCGATATGGCGAAGAATACCTTACTGCTCTTAGGCAGGTGAATGATCATATTGGCGAATCACTTCTTGACCAATTCGGAGTTGGTAAAATGAGTGGTCTTACAGAGGTCCTGTTTATAGATCGATGTTTGAATTTGCTTAAGCCTGGAGGACGTTTAGGCATCGTTTTGCCAGAAGGTGTGCTGAATAATACCAATCTGCAGAATGTGCGAGAATACTTTGAGGGGAGAGCCAAGATACTACTGATTGTTTCTATTCCACAAGATGTATTCATGGCAGCTGGTGCAACAGTTAAACCAAGCCTCATGTTCTTCAAACGTTTTACGGAAGAAGAACAGGCGCAATACAATGGTATAAAAGTTAAAGCATTCGCTGAAGTACAAGAGAAATATATCGAAGAATTAACTTCGATAGAAAATGACTTGGCTAAAAGAGGAAAGGAGGCATTGCCAGCTGCAGAGAAGAAAATACTTAGAGCAAGGAAGAAAGAAATTGAAGCTGCGATTGACCAGGAAACAAAAACTCTTGTCAAGCAACGTTTTGATTATGTGATTCCAATCGCCGACATTAAACGTGCGGGCATCAACTCTATTGGAATTAAGATAGAAAACGATTTGGAACCTCTTTTGGAAGAGTTTACCAATTATCGAAAGGAAAACAACCTTTGGGATACACGACATGCCAATACCTCATATCAATATAATGATGGTAGCATGACTCGTATTCGAGAGTTTGATGGTATGGTCTGCGAACCTGAGGTGTTTTATGGTAAAGATTAGTACGACATGGTAAATATGATATATAAGTATCTACATCTTGCAAACTATAAGGACATTCCCAATTGGAGTGTCCAGTATGCTGATGAAGAAGATCTTGGATTTACCAAGAAATACCAAATGGCAAGGATTGGGTCGTTTCTTACACGCAGAAAAGAGGCTATAGATATTCAAGACGGAATAATATACCTTAATTCCGCAACACTTTGATTTAACTTTATTTATAAGTTCCTGAGCAACAAAAAGTTGCTCAGGATTTTG
>SUWW01000009.1 GCA_015061285.1 Bacteroidales bacterium
TTTTTTCAATGTTTTTTTCGCCCTTCTTCGCTTCTCGCTGTCGCTCTGCTACTTACAACTGTGTTAACGTTGGTTAAACGGAAAATTGAAAATTGACAATTGAAAATTGACAATTGAGAATTCATAATTGAATTTCGCTAGCTGAGCTTGTAGAAGTCCGTTCAGGCGGATTTCAAATCCGCAGTTCATGAATGCCCCACTGTCATTTTTTGCGGCAGGGGTTTACACCCCAGCCTAAGTTATGTCGCCACTCCGTGGCTATGCATAACACCGAAGGTGTGAAATATCTTAGCCATAGGTGTGAACCTATGGCGATTTGGCAATTCGTTTTTTCGGACGCACGCGGTGCGCCCCTACATGCGGTTGATGGGTTTCGTAGGTTTCAGGTTCAGGCGGATTTCGATGGATTCGATGGGCGGTTTAAGTAGCAAATGGACTTTATGCAATAAAACACGTTTGCATGCGATAAGATGTCAAATGACGCCAATTGATGTCAAATGATGCGCTTATGTGCTCTACGTCGCTACAAAATGCAATATGGTGCGCTATATGGCCTTTATGCGGCATTATGCTTGCGAGGGGCTTACGCGAGGCTTACAAGGGGCTTATGCGATTGTCTGAAATTCATGGAACATTAACTACGAAATGCGCGAATGTATTTCGTTGCTTTGATGGTTCTCGTTGCTTTTTGCCCAATTGCTTAGGCTGCAACAATATTCAGTACGTAAATATGATATGCACAAAGAACAAAAAAGATAGTCCATTAACGATAGGACAGCTCATATGCATACACGCTAAAAACATATTTATACAAAAAAAACGTTCTCGATGCTAAAGCACCAAGAACGCTAATTGTAGCAAAGAGTGATTTATCAATAATTCTCTTTTTTCAGTTCAAAGAAGCTCTGTGGATGGTCGCATACGGGGCAGACTTTCGGAGCTTCTTTGCCAACAACGATATGTCCGCAGTTGCGGCATTGCCAGATGCAATCGCCATCGCGCGAGAATACTACTTTATCATCGATGTTCTTGAGGAGTTTGCGGTAGCGCTCTTCGTGCTCTTTTTCGATTTGAGCTACACCTCGCATCTGCGCTGCTATCTCTGGAAAACCTTCAGCCTCAGCTTCGCGCGCCATACGCTCATACATATCGGTCCACTCCTGATTTTCGCCATCGGCAGCATCATTAAGATTATCAATAGTCGAAGGAACGGCTCCTCCATGCAGATGTTTGAACCAGAGTTTTGCGTGTTCTTTCTCATTAGCTGCAGTCTCTTCAAAAATGGCAGCTATCTGCTCGTAACCATCTTTCTTAGCCTTCGATGCATAGTAGCTATACTTATTGCGAGCCATTGATTCACCCGCAAAAGCTTCCCAGAGATTCTTCTCGGTTTTTGTCCCTTTTAGATTTTTCATACTTATTTATTTCGTTATAGTTGAACGCAATGAAAATAGTATGTTTCAAATGATTTATTACAACCTCTTAGTTAATACATAAGGATTATAAATAAGCATATTGTAGGTCACACCGTCGGAATAGTCTATCGCAGATGAGAACAAACCAAACATCTCTCATAGTATCTGAAACAAATTTTATTATTGTAAGCATAATATACTTATTAACATGTCACAAGGAAACGTCTGCAAGGTATTAGACATCACCGACTAATTTTCACTATAACAAGGATTTTATTTTACACTGCTCGGTAGCACAACAAAATGAGCCTCCAAAACAATCGGTTTGGTTTGATAACAAAATTTAATACCTTTGCCATCGTCATAGTTGAAAGTGAATGGGGATCCTGAGAGAAATTTTCAGGGTTCTTCTTTTTTTACGCTATGCAAGACCAAAACCAATACAAAAAAACAAACGATTTGGAGGAAAAAATATGGCAGTAAATTATGTAACCGAAGCTGGTTTGAAAAAGCTAAAAGATGACTTGGCGTACTTGGAAGGCGTTGAACGTCCGAACGTAATTAATCAAATAGCCGAGGCTCGAGACAAGGGCGACTTGTCGGAGAACGCAGAATATGATGCAGCCAAAGAAGCTCAAGGTCATTTGGAAGCCAAGATTGCTCAGCTAAAGGCTACTATAGCTAATAGCCGCATATTAGACGAATCGAAAATCGACATTTCGCAAGTGCAGATACTCACCAAGGTTACTATACGCAACCCCAAGAACAATGCACAGATGACCTACACCATAGTGCCAGACACCGAAGCCGACCTCAAGAGCGGCAAAATAGCCGTTTCGACACCTATTGCTCAAGGCCTACTCGGCAAAAAAGTTGGTGAATCGGCCGAAATAAAAGTGCCATCGGGATTGATGACTTTCGAAATAGTAAACATCTCATTATAAATAATATGGCTACTATTTTTAGTAAAATCATAAATGGTGATATACCATCGTACAAAGTGGCAGAGAGCGACAAGTTTTATGCTTTTCTGGATATAAATCCTCTTGCAGAGGGACACACGTTGGTAGTGCCTAAAGTAGAGACCGATTATCTGTTTGACCTCGACCCAGCAATGCTTGGCGAGATGATGCAATTTGCACAAAAAGTGGCTAAGGCGCAGAAAAAAGCTATAGACTGTGTGCGAGTTGGCGTGGCAGTGCTTGGATTCGATGTGCCACATGCCCACATACACCTTGTGCCATTGCAAAGCGAAGCTCAGATGAATTTCAAAAATGAGCGCGTGAAACTTAGCGACGAACAGTTCAAGACAATTGCACAGAAAATTGCTGCTGAAGTGAAATAATTTATTCCACATACCACAAAACACAAAGGCAACCCCATTTCTGGAGTTGCCTTTTTTGTTGCACATAAAAAAATAGTGAACAATATACTATTTCTTTATTGGATACAGGCGAAGTAGCAGCACTATAAGGCCTGCCATGATAGCAGGGAAGAGAGAGAAAAGCAGCCAAACCATAGTGCGAACCGATTCTTCGTCGGTGATGGTTATGACAGTTTCGCCAGCGTCGTTGGTGCCCGAGATGAAGCCTGCCAAGCCAAGAAGCAACGCCACAAGTGAGCCCGAAATAGCAGTTCCAAATTTCTGAGCCATGGTGCCCGACGAGAAAATCAGCCCCGTCGACGATGTGCCATTCTTCTCGGTGGCATAGTCGGCAACATCGGCATACATAGACCAAAGAAGAGGCGAATAGAGTCCCACGCCTATAGATGTTAGAATGACTATACCTACCATCAACCATATATATGCATGATTCATAGGTATGAAAAAGAATAGTACTGAAGTAACAGCACAAATAATGGCTGCAATGGCAAAAGCTCGGCTCTTGGAACCAACCATCTGCGTAAATTTCGGAGACAATCCGCCGAATATCATACATGTGACTTCACCAAAGGTCATAAACACGGTGTAATTAATTATGAGGCCGCTCACCGTGACATCGCCACCAAGACAGTATGTAATCATATATCCTGCTACGGCATAGCGGAACCCATTGAAGAAGTTGGTACAAACGCCAATGAGTGTGAGATAAATCCAGGGTTTATTCTTCACGAGATCGGCAAAAGGTTTGAAGGAGAACTTCTCGGCACGCTTTGGTTGCAAGCGTTCTTTGGTGAGCAAGCCACAAGCGAGTGTCATGATAGCGGCAAGTCCACCGAGACAAGCTCCGAGCACCGAATATTGATGAGCCTCCGAGCCACCTACCATTTTTTGTAAGTATGGAAACGATAGAAGCGTTATGAAGCCCATAGCATAGGCTCCCACCATGCGGAACGATGAGAATTTATTCTTCTCGTTATCGTCGTCGGTCATCACGCCGAGCAGCGAGCCATAAGGGACGTTCACTGCGGTGTAGGCAGCCATCATAAGTAGATACAATACGTATGCATATATACGTTTCCCCACAGGACCGAAGTCGGGAGTATGCAGCAAGAGAGCAAATATTAGTCCGAGAGGGACGGCACCCAAGATAAGCCAAGGGCGATATGTGCCCCACCTCGAACGCGTGCGATCGGCAAGACTTCCCATTAGCGGGTCGGTGACAACGTCGAACATACGCGCAATAAGCATCAAAGTGGCGGTGTCGGCAACGGTGAGGCCAAACACATTGGTGAAAAATAGTGGGAAGGCTATCGACATCACTTTCCACGTGATGCCACCTGCCGCAGCATCGCCAAGAGCATAGCCAATTTTTTCTCTAAGAGCAATTTTTTCAGTAGACATGATAGTTTATTTGGTAACAGACAAGCGGAATACAACAATATCGTGACCAGGCACATCGCGCTTGAGCGGAGTAGCAGTAGTGCCTACATCTTTATGGGCAAAAAGATCGCGGAGTTTGTAGGTGTCGCGCGAGAAGTTCATTTCGCGATTGAACAGACCATCTTTTATATACACACGCGACCAGTCGTAGTTGAGAGAGCGAGTGTTTTCGGTCATATTAACAAAAGCGACAGCCCAATCGCCCTTGTCGAGCGGCTTCACCCATATTTCGAAACCGTTATCGTTGATATATCGAAAACCCTGAATGCCAAGTGGATCCTGATCGACAGCAATAAGTTCTTTGTTGGTTACGAGTTCGAGAGTCTCTTTCGACATTTTGCGTATGTCGTTGCCAAGCATAAGAGGCGATGCGAGCATACACCACATAGCAAAATGGACTCGATCTTCGTTTGGTGCCATACCATTACCGACCTCGAGCATATCGAAATCGTTCCAATGATCGGGGCCAGAATATTGACGAATATTAGGATGCAAACGAATAATCTTCCAAATGCCGAGCGACGCCCAACCTCCATAGCTTTGCTCGCAATCCCAACAGTGAGCAATATCGCCAGAGACGCGCCACATATTACCTACTTCGGCGCCCCAGAGCCAAGGTTGATTGTCGCCCCACTCGCAGATGCTGAAGAGTATCGGACGTCCAGCTTTGCGAAGTGCGTCGCGCATGATAGAATAGGAAGCGCGGGCATCTTGCTGATAGCTAAATCCACCATTGCCAGCGCCTGTTGAGCACCAATCGTACTTTAGAAAATCGACACCCCACGCAGCGTATTGCTTAGCATCGAGAAATTCGTAGCCACGAGTGCCAGGATAGCCACCACACGTGAGCACACCTGCACAGTTGTATATACCAAACTTGAGGCCTTTAGAATGCACATAATCGGCAAGAGTTTTTATGCCATTGGGAAATTTTTTCTTGTCGGGCACGAGGAGAAGCGTTTCTGGGTCGCGCTGCATTTCCATCCAGCCATCATCTATAACTACATATTGATACCCAGCGTCTTTCAAACCAAGTTTTATAAACAAGTCGGCTGTTTCGCGAACAACATTTTCGCTGATGTCGCAGCCAAACGTATTCCATGAATTCCAACCCATAGGCGGAGTTGGAGCCAGGCCTTCAAATTTTTGCGCATTTGCACTGACGACAAGAAGCGAGACAAAGGCCAAAATTGATTTTTTCATACGATAAATTTTTTAGTTATTAATCAAAGTTGAACTTACATATTCTATTAACTCATTGGCAATTAGCGAATGTTCCTCTACATCGGGATGGTCGGCACCACCACTATTGTAGCTACGCGAGAAGAAAAATGTGCGAACTTCTATCGAACGTTGTTTGCATAGGTCGACAACCTTTGGCAAAACAGCGTGCTGATATTCAACAAGTTCATCATTAGCCATTGGACTCGACAAAAGCACAATTTGGGCATCGGGCGAATGTTGCTGAACGAAAGCTACAAAGTCGGCGTAATTATTTACAAACTCATCTACGGGCTGAATGCCATCGTTTTGACCAAGACAAATAAACACAAAGTCGGGATTGAAGCTGAAATCGTAAGTTATTTTATTGTCGCGCAAATTAATCTTGTCGTAGACCATAGGCATGGTTATATCCATGTCGCAGCAAGAGTGCATAAGACCAATGCCCGACACCGACGTAAGCATATATTGCGCTCCAAACGCACGAGCGGTAAGAGCTCCGTAGCTGCAAGCAGCTCTATGCCAATCGCCCCAACGATAGTTTGCCGACGTTGTAGAGGTTGTGTCGGCCTCGGCACCACACGTGATGGAGTTGCCAATGAACTCGAAGCGATATTTATCTTCGGGTTGCCATTTGCGAACATCTTCAGCTTCTACACTCAGCAGACGCGTATAGCCCATCGACGACTCAGTGTCGCGAATCACCATAACTTCATGATTGCCAGCACTTATATCGCTGTGTACATATACATAATTAATGCTATCGGCACTCTGTTTCGGAGCAGAACCAATAATTATAGTATTGTAGCGTCCAACGGTACGGAAACGCACAGGCTCCAGCGTGTCGACAACAACTTCCAAATAATTATAGCCATCACCATAATGATTTTCGTCTTCAATATTTATCAGACAATAGTCGCCATCGTAAGCAAAAGTAAAATATGCCCCAGAAGCCCAAATGCGCGGTCCTTGCACTTCGCTCGAATCCACACGACCCACAATGGATATGACATCGCTGTAGCCATCTACTACAACGCTATGCTTACACGATGCGAACATAAGCACTAATGATATGATTATTAATATTTTACGTATATACATAAGAGTAATCATTTTATGCGTTCAAGAACTTCAGCAATAGCACGCGAATTGTGGTACGGGCATTTCCAAAAACCAGCTTTGCAATCGTTGTAGACATCGCGGCCATCTTTATCGACACGCCAAAGCCACTCGCCATATTTTCTATCAATCAACTTATCGCTAATGAAACGCCACACAAGCTGCATTTTGCGTAAGTATTCCTCATCGCCAGTCAGACGCCACGTATCGGTGAGCCCAACAAGCGTTTCAGCCTGCGGCCACCAATGTTTATCGGTATCGACCTTACCATCAACTTTTTCGTAGTAGATGGAATCGCCACACCAAGCTTCGGCAAGAGTGACATCTGTCAGTCGTTTGCAGATGGGGCGAAGTTTATCAACCCATTTTTCGCTTCCAATCACTTCGGCAGCTTCCATAAGTAGCCAAGCGCCTTCTATGTCGTGTCCGTAGGAATCGATATTACTCTTCAGAGTCCAATCGACATCGAAAAAGAGTTGAAAATGACCCGTTTGAGTATCAATAATTTTTTCGGTAAAAATGTGCAACAAATGATCGATAGCATCATAGAGTTCGAGCGATGGTGCCACACGATAGAGATTAGCGTATGGCTCAATAATGTGCAGATGGGTGTTCATCGATTTGGGAGTGTTTTCGTCCTTATCGCTGAGGCGCACATCGTCAAGCGGCGACCAATCGGCAGCGAGAGCTTCGATATAACCACCATATTGGCTATCGCGAAAATGCTTTTCGATAACATGAAAAGTTTCAACGGCCAAGTCGATAGCAAGCTGATTGCCAGTGGCACGTGCATATTCCGACAAGCCATAAATACAAAAGCCTAAAGCATAGGCTTGCTTTTTGGTGTCGAGGGGCGAACCGTCGGCATTGAGCGACCAAAAGAAACCACCATTCTTAGCGTCGTAGAAATATGTAGTGAGGTAATCGAAGGCGCGATCGGCAGCTTTGCGATATTCAGGCTTACCAAAGATGCGGGTAGCAGTGGCAAAAGACCAAAGCATACGCCCATTAAGAATGCAACCTTTTGGTGCATTGGGCACAAGAGTGTTGTGCTTATCGCGCTCGCCATAGAAGCCACCCAATTGTTCGTCTGGCATTTGGGTTATCCAATAGCTCATTATGCGGTCATATTCGGCCGTCATTTCGCTTTTTATTTGTTGCAATTCACTCATTATTATACAATTATGAATTACGAATTACGAGTTCCGATTCACTAAAACGGAGATAACCTCGTAATTCATAATTTGGAATTCGTAATTAAGTTGAGTTCTTCGAGTGTAATAGTTAAGTCGCTATTATATATAGCATTACGCGAATCCCAATCGTTGGCAACTTCGAGAAATTCGCTCCAACACATGAACCAACTCCAATTGGGTTGATTCTTAAGTATTTTCGGAGTAGGCAACTTGCCGCACTCGCCAATAGCTATGATTTTTCCATTAGCAAGTTTTGTAAGTTTCTCATAGTCATCAATCTGATATCCATTGCGATAGAAATCGGTAGCAAGAATATCCACCACATCGTGTCCAGGGAAGAAATCGACATACTGTCCCACATTGGGCGAACCGAGCTCGTTGGCGTTGAATGTCCATAGTAAATTATTGATATGATGATAATTAACCAATCTATCGTAGAGCATGCGATAGAGAGCACGATAGCCACCATTGCCAGGGCGAGCACCCCACCAAAACCAATCGCCGTTCATCTCGTGGTATGGGCGCCAAATGACAGGAATTTTTTCGTCTTGCAACTGCTTCAAAAAGAAAGCAATGACGTCAACTTGAGCCTTCCATCGGTTATTTATTTCAGTGCCTTCGGTGAGAAGTTGTTTCCACTGCTCGTCGGTGAGTTTGCTCTGAACTCCGTTAACGCCTTGCCATGTGGTGAAATTTTCTTCACTTGTAGGTGGCACGGCATGCCACATAAGCGTGATGATGGCACCTTTAGCATGCCACTTTATAGCATTGTCGATGGTGCGCTGGCGAAAATTGATGCCATCGAGCGAGTTGGGTTTTGAGTAGCCAAAATCTTGTCCAAAAACCACTGGATGCGAGCCATTTGTAAGATTTTCGACGCGCTCCATATATATATCAGAAAATAGTGGATAGCTATGCTGACCAGTCAGAACACCTTTACCACGCTGACTATACAGAAACTCGAGTAGAGCCTTAGCTTCGGGCGTAGCATTGGGATTTACGGGCGACAATTGTGCTGTAGCATAAGTAGAAAAGACTAACAGCACAGCACAGAAATAGAGAAGTCGATTTTTCATTGCTTTTGTGTTACAGATTGGATATTACTTAAGTCGTCGAATTGAACGAATTGATACTAAAGAGATTAGGTCTATTCGCAGAATGAATTAGTAGCGAATTGTCAATCGTAAAAAATTGGCTTCATTCGTTCAATTCGGCGATAATAATTATCAAAAGTCATCGGCCGTAATAAAGCTCGAGGCCTGCACACCAGCGGCATTGCGCAGATTAGGCATTGCCGTGTCGCTCCATGCATAGCGAACATTCACGGGCGTAGCTACGCCTTTGGCAGAGAGCTCTACCCTACCATCTTTCAAAATTTTGGCAGAGGCAGGCACATATTTTCCATCAGCGCCAGCAACCTCGAACCAGTCGGGGGCTTTGCCGTCGGAGGTGCACAAACCTTCGGCGTTGTCGAAAGTTATGTAGGCCTTATTTTTCACCACATCCATTTTTTTGAATAGAGGTGCAGCATATTTATACTCCTTCTTGCCATACACAGTATTGAGCACAGCATTGGCAAAGCGTTCGGCAGCCTCCATCTTGTATGCAGGATGAATATTCACGGTATCGGAGAGTTCGCCAATCACAACCATTGCAGTGTTAGGGATGTCGAGAGCACGACGTTGACGTTCGCGAATGGCAACGCCATTGCCCGAATTGTAGTGATATGCCCCAATCTGCGCATAGACAATAGGCAAGTTGGCGCCAAAGAGTTCGCGCATCGAATTAGCCCACGAGAACATCATATCGGTGTAGGCATACTGGTTATCGACATTGGCTTCGCCTTGATACCACGCGATGCATGAAAATTTGAAACCTTCGAGTGGTGCTATCATGGCATTGTAGGCAGAGCCTGGTTTCTGCGGGCCCCAAATATTTTTAGGCAATGTTTCGTTGGCCGTACGTAGGTAATCGCAAAATTCATACGCAGTAGGGTTGGTCCATACTTCGATAGGCGTTCCCCCCCAACTTGAGTTTACCACGCCCACAACCACATTGAGCACCTCGCTGAGTTTGCAAGCCATCAAGTAGCCAATGGCCGAAAAATTACCTATCGTCTGTGTATTAGCCACTTCCCATTTACCAGTAACATCGTGCGAAACTACTTCTGCAGTGCGATAGTCTACGTTGAACATACGTACGTCGGGGCGATAGATGTTTTTCATCACCTCTTGGCGACCACGAAAACCTGCATTCACAGTCCATTCCATATTGCTCTGTCCTGAGCAAAGCACAACTTCGCCAATGCCTACATTGTGAATACTTAGGCTGTTATAACCAATAATATCAATGGTATAGCTATCGTGCGAGCCCGCAGGCGTATGCAATTGCACACTCCATTTGGCATTTGTATCGGCAACGGCGCGAATTGTATCCGATGCATTCCACGAAGCCACCACAGCAATAGGCTCACGCGTTTTGCCCCATCCCCAGATAGTGACTACTGAATTTTGCTCAAGCACCATGTTGTCGGAAAAAATAGCGGGTAGCGTGACCGCCCAACTCGACAACGATGCAAATGCAATCAATGCTATTGATAATATTATTCGTTTCATTTAGTGCAAATATTGTATGTTATTATCAATCAACTCGTTAATTCGTTTTACAGAAGCAGCAGAGGTAAACTCATCTTCGGGCGTATTTATGCAATAGTCGAGCAGTTTATCTACACTCGATTCTGCCACATGCATACGAGTGTCGCTCGAAGCGTAGTAGATGAGTATGCGGCCGTCGTCATCTTTGATCCAACCATTAGAGAATACCACATTGCTGACATCGCCTAAGCGCTCGGAGCCTGCAGGAGCAAGGAAATAGCCCGCTGGTTTATGTGTCACAACCCAAGGGCGCTCGAGGTCGGTGAGAAACATATACAAAACATAGCGCAGGCCAGCAGCAGTGTTACGTACACCATGAGCAAGATTGAGCCACCCCTTGTCGGTTTTGATAGGTGCAGGCCCCATACCATTCTTAACTTCGTAGATAGTGTGGTATGTCTTAGCATCGATGATGAGTTCGTCGTCTACTTCGGCATGAGTGATGTCGTCGCAGAGGCCCCAACCTATACCGCCGCCACTTCCCGTATCGATGAAGCCATCTTGCGGACGAGTGAAGAATGCATATTTACCATTTACAAAATGTGGGAAGAGCACCACATTGCGTTGCTGCCCAGCATGCGAAATAAGGTCGGGCAAGCGTTCCCACGTTTTCAAATCTTTGGTGCGCGCAATGCCAGCAGCAGCCACGGCGCTACTTGTGTCGCCCGCGGGTGCATTAGGATCTTTGCGCTCGGTGCAGAACACGCCATATATATAGCCATCATCGTGTTGAGTGAGGCGCATGTCGTAGACGTTGGTGTCGGGGTTGCCTTCTATTTGTGGCATAGTGATAGGACGCGACCAAAAACGGAAATTGTCGACGCCATTAGGGCTTTCTGCCACAGCAAAAAACGATTTTCTATCGACACCTTCTACGCGCACTACAAGCAAATAGCGGCCATCGAGCTTTATGGCACCTGCGTTGAATGCTGCATTGTAGCTAATACGCTCCATAAATAGCGGATTAGTCTTTTCGTTGAAGTCGTAGCGCCAAGTCAAAGGGATATGCTCGCGAGTGATGATTGGATTGCGATAGCGTTTATAATACCCATTTTCAGAAAATGTGAGTTCGTTTTTCTGCGTAACAAGTCTTTCATATCTATCGATAATCGCGTTTTTTCTGTCTCTGAAATGTGATTCTGACATATTGTTTTTTTCTATCTGGTTATTTTCAATTTAATCTATTTACGAACGAGGCGCATCTTTGTGTACCACATCTACCGATTGGTCGATAAGCGGCAAATTGTTCAAGCGTAAATATACTTGAGCTGTGGCCAAAATATCTTTTTCGCAATATATAGCTATGCGCTTTAGAGCCTCTTCGTGAGGTTGTTCGGTGTAGTATACGCCAAATACTTGCGAGCCATCGATGTCGTCTTTTGGAGTAGGTATGCCAAGAACATATGTAAGCAAATTGAGCGATGTATAGTTTTTGTAATCGCCAAATCGCCATAGTTCGAGAGTGTCGATGAGTTCGTTTTCCCAAGGCTTTTTGCCAGTAAGATTCATTTTGGCAGGAATGGGAACGTTGTTTATAATCATTCTTCTACATATGTATGGCACATCGAATTCCTTCACATTGTGGCCGCAGATGGTGCCAGAAGGCGACTTTTCGAAAAACGAAGTTACCATAGTAGCGAAATCGGCGAGCAGATGGCATTCATCGTCGTCGAAATAGGAAGTGCTTACAAAGACATTGCGACCTTCGCGCTGACGCACAAAGCCAACCGAGATACAGACAATCTTACCAAATTCGGCATATATACCAGCGCGATCGTAGATGGCATCGGGCGTAGGCTTTTCGCCATCAATAGTGGGAGCAATCTTTTCGGCTTTCGCGTTCCACAGGTGTTTGCCTCTCTCATCAACATCGGCATAAGTGGCGCATTGCGGCACAGTTTCAATGTCGAGAAACATTATTTTATCTACATCGATATTTTTCATTTCTCATTTACTATTTGACAAAATGCAAATTTCAACATCGAATGTAATAAATCTCTATCCTCAATCGTCAAATTCTAATTATCAACTATCATCTTACCATTGAGGTAAATCGTCGCGCCACAAGATATTTGCACAATTGGCAGCATCGGTCCACCAAGCGGTGTTGGCGTGTTCGCTATCTTCGAGTTTTGTAAGGTTATAGGTATACCAAGGCATGAAGAAGCTCCATTTGGCACCTGCATTGAGTTGTTCGCTTATGTTGCCTACCGAACCGCATTCGCTAAGCGTAACAATTTTGTGGGCCCAGCATTCACTAAGTAGTTCATACATCTTGGCGCACTGAGCATAGGTGCGATTATATATATCTACACTAATAATGTCGACATACTCATCGCCTGGATACCACACTTCGTCGCATTTAGTGATATCATTGTCGATACCTGCCGTCCATACCCAAATGAGATTATCGAGGCCTTTGTCTTTATAGTAGTTGAACATATATTTCCACAAAGCCACATACGTTTCTGGACCATCGTAGCCCCACCAGAACCAAGCATCGCCACCGCCGTTTAGATAATTACCCGAAGCTTCGTGCAAAGGACGGAAGATGACGGGAATGCCAGCCTCTTTATATTTCAACAGATAAGTAGCACCATCGTCGAGCATAGCCTTGAAAAATGCGTTTTCCCATGTGCCATCTGCGATAGCATTCTTAGCGCTGAAGCCATGAGTGTTGTAGCTCCAATCATCTTGGGTTGAGGCATTAGCTTCGCTCGAAGGCACCATCATGTGCCAACTGGCAGCCACAAGACCACGGTTTTGCCAATGCGTTTGGTAGGTATTTATGTTGTCGTAGTTCGACTTTCCCCACGAATATTGTAGATGTATGAGGTCGATAGTATATATGGCAGGATATTTTCCCACAGCATTGTATACAAGATTAGCCTCGTTAACTTGTGTAGAGACATTCGCCATGGCGCCCGAAATGGTTTTCTGTCCATATTGCGATGCAAGATAGTCGTAGACCTTTTGCGCTTGCGCATTACCATTGACGAGCGTAGCGGTAATGGTAGGCTCGGCTGCAGCTATGGTAGAAAACGTTACAGAATGTTCGGCAACGGCAGCACCTCCGTTTTTGCTAACGAAAAATCCTTCTGGGATAGTCAGTTTGTAGGTTTTGCCTTTTTTCAAAGGTTCGGGAATGGAGAACGTAAGCGTCTTGCCATCGCGCGCGAAAGCAGAAAAGCCACACGCAGTACCATTGAAATCGGCATTGAGCGTAGTTTTGAAGTTAACCTCATCGCTATACGTAAGTATGATTTGAGTAGTATTTATGTCAATGTCGGTAGCGCCATCGGCAGGTTGCGAACTAACGAATGTGGGCACAACGTCAGTTTCTGTTTTTTCATCGTCGCCACAAGCCATAAGTAGCACCGGAGAAAGCAGCGCCAACATAAGTAAAATGCCTAATTTCCTTTTCATCATCTATCTTATTGTTTATCAATAAAAAGAATCATCGCACAGATAATGTTTCATACCTATGCGATGATGCTAAACAAAAAAACTACTTTATAGCGACCTTGGTCAAGGTATAATTCTGACCAGTAATGATAAGACCATTGTTAGCTACCAAATCGTCCAAAATATCTTTTGTGAGTTCTATCTCGTAGCTTGTAGTAACTGTACCACTACCGAGATCGACTTGCTTGTATGCATCGCCAGGCAAGTTACCCCAGCCATCACCATGACGGAGCGAGAAGCAATACCAGCCATTGTCGTCGTCCGATGTGAAATAGAGATATAGCGTCTGACCTGCAGAAACCGACGACCAGTCGAAACCACCATTAGCAAGAGCTGCCAATGACTTTTCAGATTCTTCGCCACCCCAATTGATGTGTTGTGAACCTTCCCAAATAGTTTTAGGTGCTGAATAGTCAACAATAACACTCACCTTTGAGAATATGAGGTCGCTACCTTGAATTATCAAAGCTGCGCCTTCAAAATCGCCATCTGTTGCATGATTATCGCCTAAATGTTGAAGAACTTCACTTGTAAGCGTGATGTCGTAGTAATGCTCTTCAGCGGCACCGCCATTCCACCATTGGTATTCTTCAATGTCGGAAGGAACGAGCGTACCAAGAAACTCTTTATTCCATGAGCCATCATTGAGTTGAGCTTGTGCCCAAACGCCATCTTTGCCATTGAAATAGAGGCGCAAAGTGCTACCAGAAGGAATATTGGCAAGGTCGTTCCAATTAACAACTACTCTACCGCCATCAGACCAAGTAATCTCAAGTGGACCAGTCCAAAGTGTTGTCTCTATCACTCCTGATGCTACTACCGAAACCGTATAATCGACCTTTGTTTCGCCCGACACAAGTGTAATGGTTTGTGTGCCCACAGAAGTACCGACATATACATATAGCGTTTCGCCCGTGAGCAGATATTTGGTATCGTTGCCATTGAGCAAGACGTTGGTCAGGTTTCCGCCATTAATCACCTTAGCAGCAGCAAGATTATCAACCGTTACATTTTGTGATTCAAAGGCTACAGCATCAGCAAAAGCACAGAATGTGAAGCCGTTGACAGTAAAGCTTTCCGACAAAACGACCTCTTCACCGTTGTCCATAATAGCCACCACTTTGCAACCATTTTCGGCAAGCAGAGGAACAACCACACTGAAGCCCGTTTCGGTTGCCTCAGGTGTAGCTTCGATGTCGCCAAACTTAATGGTGGTTATGCGCGTTGCGAGCGTTGCGGTGACGTTGAGTTTGTCGAGTGGAGTTGCACTCGCAGGGAAGTCACTTGCGACGGGTTTTGTAGTTACAAAGCCACTGACAGCAATGGTTTGACCATTTTTGAGAGTCAAAGTTATATTGCCACTCTTAGCAGCGGCCGACACGGTAAGGCTTATTGTGCCATCACTTGCAAGAGAGACTGCCGTAGATTCCGATTCGCCATCGAAAGCAGCCGAAGCCACAAGGTCGAGGTCAGTGCCACTGAGCACCACTTTATCATCTACGCCATACGATTCTTTTGCATCTTTTATACTTACAACGGGCTGCTTAATAGCAATTGCTTCTGTTGCATACTCATCACCAGCGTAAGAAATAAGAGTAACCACACCATCGATAGCCGTTGCTGGGACAGTAACGGAAATTGAGGTGAGTTCTTTGTAAAGTTCGTTGTTGGCTATAGCTATACCTTCTGCGCCATTGAATCTCACATATTGTATTTGATTTAGTTGAGTACCCTCAATAGTTAGAGATTCGCCACTCTTAATGGTAGTAGCAGAAACTTTGGTGATGGTAGGAGCCGTAACGGTCAATTCAGTTTCTGATACTATGCCAGTAAATTCAGAAGTAGAATCGGTCAAACTAAGCATATAACCAGCCACCACACTACCTGTTTTAGCCCAGATAGGGACAATCACCTTCACTTCATAGCGCGAAGCAGAAGTAACTTCAGTGTTGGCACCATTGAACTCCACATGAGTAACATTAGCGAGATATGTACCCTTAATAGTCAACTCATCGCCAGGCTTTACTGTTTCGGGTGCCAGAGAGGTTATTGTTGTTGGCTCAGTGAAAGCAATATCGTCAGTTTCGAGCACTTTAGAGCCACCGCCGTAGACGAGTTGCACTTTACCAACAACAGCATCTTCGGGCACTATGCATCGAATGGTGTATTGGTCGACCACTTCGATATTCGAAACAGACACATTGTCGGGGAAGATGATGGTTTCAATCTGATTGAGACCGCTACCCTTGAACACCATGTAGCCGCCGCGCGTCAGTTGCAGTTGAGCAGCCGTGAGCGAAACACCACCTTTTATCTGATTGGTGTCATAGTCATCGTCATCGTTGCAAGAGGTGAAAACTCCACCCATTGCTATAGAAAGGCTCATGACGAATAACAATATATATTTTCTGAAATCTTTCATTTCCGTAATGTTTTTACGTTTCAATATTACTTATATGGCACTGCGCGAAGGTTGTCGAGTTTGAGAATTGGCGCACAAGCCGTACCAGCTACGCCACCACCGTTAACCCACAAAATGAGGCTCGCAAATGCATCAGGCTCAAGCGTTTGTGCAGTAACCTTGCTTCCATCGTAGTTGTATACAAACTCGCTGAATGGAATAGTTACCGTAATCCATTCGTCATTGGTATCGAACGAACCTGTAGCTTCCCACGGACGATAGATACCACGTGAAAGGTCTTTACCACCATTGGCCGAGGTCTGTATATACGTATTATTTTGCCAAGTGTCGTTAGCGCAATCGGCAGCACTCGCAAACACCACTTGCAATGCGCCAGCCATCCACGGATTGCTCTTTGGCACACATAGTTCAAACTTGAATGCCATATTCTTCCAATCGGTGAAATCGATGACGTTGCATATAGGTACACCTACGCCCGACGTAATTCCCATTGGATTTCCGTTCCACGTGCCGCACCAGAAAGGAAGTTTGTAGTTCTCGTTCCACGATGCATTTTCATCGAGATCTTCCGGACCAAGTATTGCATACTTACCAGTAATGCCTTCATCTTCGGATTGATATTTAGGCACATTCCAGCCTTGCGGAACAATGTCGGTTGTACCATCGAAGTCGGTGATGAGGCCGCGATCATCATTGAAGTTGAAACGAGTCGATTTCGTTGCGCCATACTTAGATGTAACGGTGATTGCGCCTGCTTGAGTGCAACCATCGGGCACAACGAACGAAACGGCCGTCTTGGTGCACGACTTGAATTCGGTAATTGTAGTTCCATCGGGCATAACTATCGTGAGAGGCGAATCTTCGTAATCGAGCAAATAGTCGCCATTGATAGTAGCTATTTCGCCAGGTTTGAGCATTTCGCATGTCATACTATTCAACACTGGAGCTGGAATTCTGACAACGAAATCATACTTAGTAGTATCGCCACAGGAATTAACCATATAGATAATGTTCGACGAGTGGGAAGGCAGGTCGTTTGGCACAGTGCATATCAAAGTATGATCTGTTATAAGACTTGAATTGAGCACTGCCTCTACATCGTTGAAATAGAGTTTCGTTATAGAACGTAGATTGTTACCTATGAGAACCACAAGTTTTCCCATGAAGGCCTCGGTGATGAGCGAGTCTGAATTTGCTGGCGTAGTTATATATATAACTTCTGGAGAGCCACTTGCAACTTCATATTTATCTGGCTCATCTTCGCATGCTACAAATGCTACAGCAGCAAAAACTGAGAGCATTAACGATGCTGTTATCTTAAACATATTTCGTGTATTCATCTTCTAATTGCTTTTTCTATTCATATGTATACTGCGAAACATCCTGATTTTGAGGCTCTTCATTTAAGTGAGGATTAGAGAGCTTGTCGGTATCAGGGAAAGGAAGTGTAAATATCGATTTGTCGTATGATATAGCAGGAGCTTCGGTATATGCAGCGCTACTTACGTTCCATGAGGAATAACCACTCTCGAAGTAGGTTTTGTAGGCTTTGTCTAAGCCATCATAAGTACCACGTTTCTGAGATTTCAGTTCTTCGATAGCTCTATCAGCATTGTAGTACGAAAGGCGCACAAAATCGTACCAGCGATCGCCTTCGAGAGCAAACTCCAAACGACGTTCCTTCCAAATCTTCTCCCACGTAATAGAGGTCTCTTCTACGTATGAGCAAGAGCGATTATGAACGGCATTGAAAGCCTCGAGAGCCTCGGCATTTGATGTCGTACCTCCATCGAGAAGAGCTTGAGCCTCGGCAAGAACCAAGTAGACATCAGCGAGTCGCAAAATGTGTGTAGCCAACGATGTGCCCATGCGAACCATTGACACTCCACAGCCATAAGGACCTTCGTTGTGGTCATACATATCACCTACAAGATGTTTCACATTGTGTGCGCCAGTTTGGAATGCAGGATTACCTTTGAGTTTATTGCGCGATTTGATTGTAGCGGCATCTTCGTTGTAGCAGAAGTCGAGAACCTCAAAGCCGCCTTTAGAGAAAGTAGATAAATGGTCGGCCCAGAAATAATCATACACATCGTTAGGCATCATCAACGTAGATTTACGACGAGCATCAACATTCTGGCGAGTTTCTGACAGTGGCGAGTCGCCAAATGCCTCAATCAAATCCACCGACGGACTTGCCCATTCGCCCCAAATATCGCCAATCTCCGAAAAGCCAGTGATGCCGAGGTCACTTTGAAGCGTGTTCTGTCGTGTCCAGTTGCCACCTGCTGTTGTAGCTGCAGTCCATCGCCAAGCTATGAGACTTTCGTCGCATGTATTGCCCGTCAGACGGAAAATACGCCAAAAGTCAGGCTCAAGTTCGCGCCCTGAGTTATTCTTAACATCCGTAGCATACTCAACAGCCTTTTGCAAATCTTCTTTGTTGAGTGTGCCTGTCACGCCAGCTTTTGTGAGATAGACTTTAGCAAGCAAGCCTTTTGCGCAATATTTATCTATGCGTCCTGCTTCTGACGGTTTAGAAGGCAACCACTCAATGGCTTTCTTCAGCGTAAGTATTATATAATCATAAACATTCTCTGGCGTAGCACGGTAGACATCATTATAGTTACCGGCAGCAATCATTGCCGTGTTGTCGTGAATGATTGGCACACCGCCAAACGAACGAACGAGATAGAAATAGGCCATAGCCTTCCACACGAGGGCTTCACCCTTCACTTCGTTGCGAACAGCCTCAGTGGTAGCAGCACCTGCCAATTCGTCTACATTCTTCAAGAGCACATTAGCGTATGCATTCACACTCCAAAGCGATGCCGACATATTCACAAGGTCCTCGTCCGTACCATTCACAGTAAGAGTCAAATATGGAGATGAACCCCAGTAGTAGTTGCCTGCCATGACCTCACCAACTTTGAAGAAACCTCGTTGGAAATCGTACCAAGGTGAATTGTAAAGCGTGGCAGAAGTAGAATGCAACTGAGCATCTGTCTTATAATATGTTTGGGTTGTGAAAGCATCTTCGGTAGGACGATCGAGGAAATCATCGCACGAAGAAAAACCTATCATAGAGCCCATAGCAAGAGCTATATATTTTATATTATTTGTTTTCATTGTATTAAGATTTTCCGTTCGACTTAGATTACCAGGTAATATTCAAACCAAAAGAACAAGTAGAAGGCGATGGGTATCGTCCGTTGTCGAGTCCATACACATTAGCCGAAGCCGACGAAGCACCTATTTCTGGGTCGTAGCCAGTGTATTTAGTGATGGTGAATACATTTTGGATATTTACGTAAGCACGCACATTCTCCAAACCTATTTTTGAAACGAGATCTTTAGGCAAAGTATAGCCGAGCGTGAGGTTCTTCAAACGTAAGTATGAACCATCTTCAATGTATCGATCGGAGATACGGTCGTTGTCGTTAGGGTCGTTGATGGTGGCGCGAGGAAGTTTTCCGCCTCCATTGACCACACGCACGTTGGTTACGTCTTGATACCAAACCCAAGCTATATATGAGCCATCGCCATAAACATCAACACCGTTTGAGTAATCTTTGTTTGGATCGATAGCTTCGAGGCGTGTACGGTCATTGACGGAAGTTTGCTGATTGGCCCACGCAGAATTCATGTGCGTAGTCTTCATATTCAGATAGTTGAAAATCTTATTACCATACGATCCGTTGAAGAACAAGGTAAGGTCGAAGCCTTTGTAGCGGAAGGTGTTTGTCCAGCCGAAGGTGAATTTAGGCATTGGAGAGCCGATGTTCACTTTGTCGTTTTCGTCTATTACTTTATCACCATTAACATCTACGTATTTCTGGTCGCCCACCCATGTGTTTTGGTATACATTAGGGTACAATCTGTCTTTATTATCAACTACACCATCTTTATTTACATCTTGATCTGTCGGTTGCCCTACTCTATGGTTAACTGTTTTATCCAATGGCGAGTTGATAATGTCATCATAATCTTTGTATACACCATTGCACTTATAACCATAGAAATTATAAAGACTCTCACCAACCGTAGAACGCGACACTACATCGCTCCACTGACCATAGCCTTCAATTGCAGGTCCATCATACTCTTTGAGTTTGTTGCGGTTGAACGAAATTTGGAATTCAGAATCCCAAGAGAACTCACCTTCAAACGGATGTACGCCAAGTGTAATTTCGAGACCTTTGTTCTCTATAGTACCATAGTTACCGTATGGCGCAGCCAATGCCGATGAGCCATTACCTCGAGTGCCCATGTATGATGGCATTTGAAGTTGTGCAAGCATATCTTCAGACGTCTTCTTATATATGTCGACGGTAAGAGTTACTTTCTCGTGCAAGAAGCCTAAGTCAAGACCAAAGTTCCACTGCTCCTGAGTCTCCCATTTAACGGAAGAATTTGGTATGTTGGTAGGACGTTGACCCACGCCAAAGCCTGTCTCCATTTTCGACATCGAAGCACCCCACTTGTAGCCACCAATCGATGAGTTACCTGTTTGACCCCAACCTACGCGAATCTTGGCATTGGTCCAAATTTCAGAAGTTGGAAGGTTCTCCCAAAAGCTCTCATTTGAAGCTCGCCACGATGCAGCTGCTGCATGGAATCCTGCCCAACGTTTATCTGGTCCGAAATTCGATGAACCATCGCGACGATATGTATATGTGAGATTGTAGCGATTGTCGTAGCTATATGTCAATCGACCGAACATAGATACCATCGACGAAGAGCCAAAACCATTTCCAATAGAGGGATCGTTGGTTCCCAAGGCTGGATTGTGAATCTCATCCGACTCCAAGCCTGTGTTCATAACAGAGATATAATCATATTTCGACTCCCAAGCCTCATGACCAACCATCAATGTATAGTTATGCACATCGGCAATCACGTCATTCCACGTGATGTAGTTCTTCGACATCCAGAATGTATTGTTATTGCGCTGATTAGATGCTTCGTTTGACGCGCGAGTCCAAGTGCCAAGACTTACCATAGGCTCATAATGCTGCGCACGTGATGTTCCCCAATCGAAGCCAAATTCGGTATGCCAAACGAGTCTTTCGATAGGCTTAACCTCAGCAAATATGGCTCCATTGAGTTTTGTTCGGTCGAGCAGATTATCCTCGAGCAATGCCAATGCTATTGGATTAGGATTGGTAAAGCCTTCTTTTGATACACTTGAATATGAACCATCGATATTATAAATAGGAATATCTGGTGGTGTAGTAAGAGAATACATAATTACGCCCTCATCTTGATCGGCCTTAAGCAAACGCTCTTTGGTGAACGAATACATAGCCGTAAGACCAAGTTTCAACCATTTGTTGAGCTGTGCATCGAGGTTCGAACGCAATGACAGACGTTTGAATTTAGAACCAATGATAGTACCCTCTTGATTCATAAATCCGCCCGATACGTAGTACTGCACCTTCTCCGAACCACCTTGAGCCGATAGCTGATGTTGATGCTGGAATGCGGTGCGGAATATTGCGTCTTGCCAATTTGTACCCTTGCCAAGAATTGAAGGATTAGAATAGTAGCTGCTCTCTTCGGTAAACGAGCCTTCGCCGCTTTTGCCAAGGTCGTTGAGATATTCGGCAAACTCGCGGAGGTCCATAATATCGAGTTTCTTCATCTGTTTGCTCCAAGCCACCATTCCGTCGTAGGTAAACTTAGCGTCGCCAGCTTTACCGCGTTTTGTGGTTATGAGCACAACGCCATTAGCACCTTGCGCACCATAGATGGCTGTTGCCGACGCATCTTTCAAGATTTCCATACTTACGATGTCGGCTGGGTTGATGGTTGAGAGTGGCGAAATGGTCGAAACCGAGCCATTACCAAGAGCATCGCCCAAACCATAATCGGCGCCCGACTGTCCTTGCGACTGAACTATCACACCATCAATCACATACAATGGCTCGGCATTGGCATTGATAGTAGCCTGACCACGCACTCGAATTGACGATGATGAACCCGGAGCACCTGAGTTGTTAACCGACTGCACACCAGCAGCACGGCCTTGCAACGATTGGTCGAGGTTTGTTATCACCGAACCTTTGATTGCTTCTTCTCCCACCGAGACCGATGCTCCCGATAGATCCGACTTCTTCATAGTACCATAACCAACCACCACAACCTCATCTACTTCTCGAGATTCTGGTTGAAGCGATACGTTTATTGTACCTCCATTGCCAACATTCTGACTCTGGGCTACATAACCAATAAACGAAAATGTTAATTCACTCCCCTGAGGAGCGCTAAACGAATAATTACCATCGAAATCGGTAATTGTTCCATTGGTAGTGCCCGACACAACTACATTCACTCCTGGTAACGGTTGATTTGTGTCGTCGGTCACTCTACCTGTCACCTTCACATTGTTCTGAGCCCACACCGACTGTATCAGCACTGTGCTACACAACAACAAAAGCATCACATGCAAAACGTTCTTCATAAAATACTTGTCTGTTTTCGTTAGTACTCAACAACTCACTTTTTCATAAATTGTGATAGTGTCAAATTTACACCAACAGAAACATATTATATTGATACTATCTTGTCATGCTATTGTTATTTATTATCAATCCTTAACTTTTATTAACCCGACGAGTAGACGCATGGGGGCTTCTTAGTTTTTGGTTTTACCAACAATAGATTTCCCATTCGCACTGCATATCTACGCCTCGTAATAGAACAAAAAAAAGGTCGACCTCTACTCGAAGCCGACCTTATATACAATAAGAATAATGATTAATTCTTTTCTGCCTCTTTCCAAACCAAAGCCGAAGCACCTACTATTGCAGCATCGCCAAGTTTCAATTGAGAAGGAACAATCTTAACTGTGCCTTTGAACGTAGGCAATAGGTATTTATCAAGATTTCGACGAATTGGCTCAAAAAGAATCTCACCAGCAGCCGTAGGGCCACCGAACAAGAAAATTGCTTCGGGCGCAGTGTGATGAATGGTGTCTGCCATGCCGCGAGCGAGGTAATCGCCAGTGCGTTCAAACACCTCAAGTGCTATTTTATCGCCATTCTGGGCAGCTATGCATACATCTTTGGCAGTCAACTCGTTGAACGATTTGTTTGCGAGTTCACTATCCGTTGCATTATAGTATGCAAGGAGTTCGAATGCTGTACGTTTGATACCACCAGCCGAACAATACGATTCCAAGTGTCCATTGATGCCACAGCCGCAAGCACGACCGCCAGGAACCAACATTGTGTGACCGCATTCGCCAGCAAAGCCATTGAATCCGTAGACCAAGTCGCCATTAACTATTATGCCACTGCCTACACCCGTGCCAAGCGTATACATAACGAAATCTTTCATGCCCTTCGCTCCGCCGTAAATCATTTCGCCCATTGCGGCTGCATTTGCATCGTTGGTGAGTGCAATGTGGGAGAGTTCAGGAAATTCCGTTTTGAGCATATTCACAAGCGGAACAACACCTTTGAACGAAAGGTTTGGCGCATGCTCAATATTTCCAGTATAATAGTTTGCATTAGGAGCACCGATACCAATGCCGAGAACGTTAATGTCGGAATTGAGTTGCTTCACGTCGTGAATCAGCTCGCGAATAGTCTCGGCCATAGAAGCCACGTAGCGAGCAGCATCGCCATGCTTCGGTGTCTCAATGGATTTCTTTATCAACACATTACCAGCTTCGTCGACAACGCCTATTGCGGTATTCGTACCGCCAATGTCGATACCAAGAGCCAATTGCTTTTCTTTACTCATTGTTTTAGTTTTATTTCGGTTGTTTGATGATTGGTTTATTTCTCAAAGCGCGCAATATTAACCAATTTTTACTTTTCGACGACAATAATTAAGTACGAATTCATAATTACGATTTCGAAATCATCTAATTACGAGACACCATCGCTCTCGCTATTCGCAACTCGTAATTAATTGTCATTTTCTTGAACCGAAACTGCGTTCAACTTCTGGTGCAGCTATTTCAAGTTGGTGATAGAATTCCTCTCCATACTTACGAATAAGAGGCTCACGAAGAAATTTATATACAGGCAAACCAAGCTTTTCGCCGAGTTTCTTAGCTGCTTTACATACTGCCCAGTCGTGAACGTTGAGAGCTTCATAAGATGTGTATTTCGTGACTCTTATTGGGTAAAGATGACACGAGATGGGCTTATAGAAATCTATTTTCCCCTCGCGATAGGCACGTTCTATGGCGCATTTCCAACAACCATCTTCATCACGATAAGTATACACACACTCACGACCATTAATTATGGGCGTAACCTTGTCGCCGTCCTCGTCGATCACCCATTTGCCTTGGCGAGCTATCTCTGCGCGCTCTTTTTCGTTAAGATAAGGCTCCACAATCGGATAAATTTTTTCAAGTATTTCTGTTTCGGCATCATCGAGCGGTGCACCCGAATCGCCTTCTACGCAGCATTCTCCTGCACATTTACTGAGGTCGCAGCAATACTTACGTAGAAAAACATCGCTACTTATAATCTTATCATCGATTTGTATCATACTTATGATGCTAAAAAAAGAGGCCGCCCAATGGCAGCCCCCACACACATACTTAAAACTTCTTCTGAATCTATTTTGATGCTTCTCTAACAGCCTCAAGATCAGCCATTGGAGTGTCAATATCATTATCAACCAAGATGCGACCGCAATACTCGCAAACAATGAGTTTTTTGCGGAGGCGAATATCAAGTTGACGTTGAGGTGGAATCTTGTTGAAGCAGCCACCGCAAGCGCCACGACTAACAGTAACAACAGCTAAACCATTGCGGGCATTGCCACGAATGCGGTTAAATGATGCGAGTTCGCGTTCGTTGATACCTTCGCTAATTTTAGCAGCTTCGGCAAGGAGTCTATCCTCGTCTTGCTTGGTATCAGCTACAATGGAATCGAGCTCCGAACGCTTAACCTGCAAGTCTGATTTGCGCTCAGCTATGCGAACTTTAGCGTCTTCAGAGAGTTGTTTCTTTCTCTCAAGTTCAGCGGTGTATTCACGAATACGTTTTTCGCAAAGTTGTTTCTCAAGATTCTGATATTCAATCTCTTTAGAGATTGCGTCATATTCACGATTGTTACGAACGGTGTTCTGCTGCTCTTCATATTTCTTGATAGCAGCTTCGGCGTCCTTTATCTCGTGTTTCTTATTAGCAATATCGGCATTTAGTTTGTCGATTTCATCATCGAAGTTAGCAATACGAGTTTCCAAACCGGCAATCTCATCTTCGAGGTCCTGCACTTCGAGAGGAAGTTCACCTCTAAGAGTTCTGATTTTGTCGATTTCGGTGCTTACTTTTTGCAAGTCGTAAAGAGCTCTGAGACGTTCCTCTACAGATGCCTCTTTGGCTGTTGCTTTTGTTTCAGTAGATGCCATATATCTATTAATCAAATGTATTTTATAGGGTTAGAGCATTGGCTCATTTTACAGCGCGCGAAGTTAGATAATTTCCCTGATAATAAATCATAAAAAAGTTGTTTGGTCATTTGTTCGCTTTCCCAATGACCTATATCAGCAATAACTATGCGCTCTCCAGCCTCTGCCATCTGATGATATTTTACGTCAGCGGTTATATATGCATCGGCAGCACTCTTCACGGCATTGCCAACGAACTCCGAGCCACTTCCTGTGCATATAGCCACACGCGAGACTCTATCTGAATTGCCACTCATACGTATGCTGCTACAACCAACTTTCTCCTTAACATATGCAGCAAATTCGCCAACCGACATAGCCATAGGCAACTCGCCAACTACGCCATAACCAATACTTCCATCAGCTTCGGGCACCAATATTTCGCAGTGCTGCATATTGAGTATTTGCGCAAGTCGCGCACTGGTGCCTTGCCGGCTCTTATCGCAGCAGGTGTGCGATGCATACAGTGCAATGCCTCGTTGAATGGCCTTCATTATTACTCGCTGCTCGCCTGTGGCGCCAACAAGACGCTTCACGCCACGAAACATTAGTGGATGATGTGCCACAATCATATTACACCCTTCTGCAATGGCCTCGTCGACTACGTCTTCAGTAATATCTACAGATGTAAGTACGCCAGTAACTTTGTCGCTACGGCAACCCACGAGCAATCCGCTATTATCCCACGCGTCTTGCGTCGATTCTGGGTATTGCATATTTATTATGTCGGCTATTTCGCCTACTGTAATGCTACTCATTTTGTTTGTTTTTCAGCAAATTGACAATACCCACAAGTTTACTACGAACATCTTCAAGGCGCTTTACCACTTCAATATTATTAATGGTATCCTGACGATTGTCTTGCAGTTTTTTCTTCACACCAGCTATGGTCAGACCACGTTCACGCACCAAGATAAAAATCATGCGCAAGTTGTCGATGTCGCGCTGAGTGAAGAGTCGATTACCCTTCTTGTTGCGTTGCGGTTTAAGAATATCAAACTCGTTCTCCCAATAGCGAATAAGCGACACTTTTACATTGAACATTTCAGCCACTTCGCCTATGGTGTAGAATAGTTTGTTATTTTTCTTCTCTTGAGTGCTTTCCATAGCTATAGTTTAACAGTTTATCGACACTTCATTAGTCAAACAACGAAGGATAATCTTCGACAAGACGCCCCATAACATAGCGCACAGCACTTTCTCGAATCGTTGCCGCACGGCTCGACTTACGATGCTTCCGAGCATAATCATCGATAATTTTCAATTCCTTATCCGAGAGACGTATTGTGACTTTATGTTCTCGAATTTCGCTGATGTTATTCTGTATCTTGTGTCGATTTTTCTGCATATCATTTATCGATTCATAATAGCGCCCTTGATTCCAAGGCCTTTATGTTCAAGTATCTCTACCTCTTGCAACTTAGCAGTCTTTTTAGTTGTTACATTGCCTGTGGTAATATACTCAATGGCTGCTGCAGTGAGAGGCTCATCGTCAAAACCAATTTCTCCCATGTCGGAGTTTTGGTATTCATTTATAACATAATCTGGCGAGATACCTTTGGTAGGATCGAATGTTTGGTCGTTTGCATTGTAGTATTCTGCAACAATAGGCGCTATCAGCCAGTTGTCGATGCTCTTGCTGAATACTCGAGTAGACACGCCGCGAGCATTTGTTTCAGTAAACAAATCAGGAGTCATTACGAACATTGTAGAGTTTTTACCACCTGTAGTATTACCAATTAGCGTAACATTCATATATGGCTTAAGCGCCATGATGGTAGCCTCTGAAGCGGAATAGGTACTGCGACCTGTAATTATTACAATGTCGCTAAGGTTGAGATTGTTAGAAACAGTTTTATCGAAAGTAACATTATTATTCTTACGCGAATATGCTTCGATGCTGCTCATAATCTCGTTGTATTTATAATACAATATCTCTTTCCCGCTTGTCACGTCAGCTTCTGGAGCAATAAGACTGCAAAGGTGTTGAAAAGCAGTCATAGCGCCACCCGTGTTGTAGCGCAAGTCGAGAATAAGTTTATTTACATTGTTCTCTTTGAAATACTGAAACGCCACATCAAGGTCTTCATCAAAATCTTCTATATAGCTGGTATACATAAGATAGCCGATATTATTACCATCTTTTTCGAAGGTTGTATAATTATATACAGGATTTTCTGTCAACTCAATAGCAGTAAGAGCCACATCGTCAATTTGGGAATACCTACCTGCTGATGCATCATAGCGAAGCACACTGTAGGTAGCACTTGTCTTGTTAATAAGGGATGAATAATTAGATTCCGTCATATACTCGCCATCTACTTTATACACCACATCGCCACGACGAATTCCACCCTCTTTGGCAGGCGAATCTGGATAAACAAGGTTTATAATGGCACCTATGTGTTTATCATCATCTATATATGTAAGGATTATATCCCAACCCATTGTGGTGCTGATGCCCGAGAGTTCATTTTCGGTTTCGTTAGCGTCGTCGGAGATAAAACTGAATCTATCTTTATCCGAGAGAATATTGTAGAAATACTCTTCAGTGTCGGTTTGCGTTCGATAATCTATTTTAGGATCTGAGTACTTTACTGTATCGTTGAACATCTCTTTGTTCCAATAGTAATAGTTACTCATGATGCTATAGACAAAATAATTAGCTTCAAGGGTTTCATCGCTAATAGATTCTTCGATTTCGTTTTCTTCAGTATTGTCGCTATCGCTGTCTTTGCACGAAGCCAAAGCAACCATAGCCAAGGTAAGCATAGAATAAATAAGTTTTTTCATTGTAGCATTTGAAATTATTCGTCAAATGTAATGAGATAAAGTATTGTGTAAGAATTTTTTTCTATCAAATCTTACCTAAAATCTGCATAGCGGCATTTCTTGCCGTTGCAAGGGCGACAGGAACACCGCCTCCAGCTTCTATCCAATGCCCTGCAAAAAGCAGGTTCCGAACACCTTTTATTTTATTAGATACTGGTGATGGGGTTAACAAATTGCGTCGTGGCGACCAGCCTTGAGAACTCCCCCTGTAATTCATTGTGTATCTGTAGTATGTAGCTGGCGTTGTCAAATCGGACACTTCTATATCGTGTGCAAAATCGCTTCCAAAATATTTACAAAGACGACTAATAATTTCGTTCGTAAATTGTTGCTTAACTGCTATATATTTTTCGTAATTATCGCGCCGCAGATTAATCCAAAAATCGCCTTCGCGCGTAGGAAAATTCACATTCATGCTACAACAACCTTCAGGAGCGAGCGTATTATCATAGTTATACACATCAACCTCAACTTGCTGATATTCTGTTCCATCAGGTGATATAATATTTTCATTGATACGAAAGAAATGCGTCACATCGGTCATCGGGCGACGAACGCCAAGCACAAGCATACAGTATGAATAGAAAATATCATCGTGGGCTGGCTTGCTCAATTTTGTCAATGATGACGGAAGATATTGCTGCCCAATAGCACTAAAGGCTGTCCAATGCCAGTCGGCTGCCGAAATAACATAATCGGCGTCGGTCGATTCTCCATTTTCGAGTTCAAGGCCTACAGCAACTCTATTCTCTATCCTTATTCTTTTGACCGCAGTATTCATTCGCAACTCACCTCCAGACGAATTGTAACTCTCTATAAGCTTTTGAGTTACCGCTTGCGAACCTCCCATAGGATAACCAGCCACACGTTTGGCAGCATAAGCTTGTGCAAACACAAGCACCGACAAGCCTATTTCATATTGATATAAGTTCATAAGCGCATCGCGCAACCAAGGCGAGCAAAATTTATTTGCAAACGTCCGGTTCGTATATCGACTACTACGAGCTACAAAGACTAGCACTGGCAACAGACGCCACATGCGCATCTTTAGCGCTAAATCGTGCTTGAAATTACCATTGAACACTGGAGGCAGATAGTCGAGATGAGGCATCACCATTCGCACCCAACCCATCCAACGGCGTATAAGTTTTGCATCTTCGGGCGCATTCTCGAGCAAATAGCGCTCAAAACGGTCAATATCATTATAAAAAACAAACTCTTTGCCGCAAGCATCAAATCGAACCCGCTCATCGTGATAGACAAAATGCAAGGCATCAATATCTATTATTTCGCGCCAAAAAGCATTGAAAGAGATACCCTTAGCAGAGCCCAAAAGCCAATGTAGGCAGCCATTAAACGAATAGCGACCTCGATGCCAGCCCGTCATCAGCCCTCCCACAGAAGCCGAGCGCTCGTATATAGTAGTCTGCACTCCATGCTTCTGCAAATAAATGCCAGCCGCCAGTCCTGCCACTCCACTGCCTATAATATCTACTTTCATCAAAAATGCTATGTTTGTATATCACAAAAATATACTACTAAAAACGTTTTACACACTACACTCGCGCAGTTATCATATTTCATATTGATAGTAAAAAATGCATAGCTAATTACAACTCATAAGTATTTAACTTGTTTTACTACTATTTTGTAATAATCATATCCACTAAAAACATAAATTTGCAACCATAATTCAATTCAGAAAAAACATAAACACTAAATATTACATGATTATGAGAACAATTAAGACAACTATTTTGATGGTATTAGCATTGCTTGGAGTGTCAACGTATACGATGGCGCAGGACGCAGAAGAGCGCGAAGCTTTTTCAGTCACACCAAGCGTTGATGTTGTAAACAAATACATATTTCGTGGTGCATATCAAGGAGGAGGAGCAAGCATACAGCCATCACTTTCGCTTGAATGGGGTTGCGGAATATCGCTTAGCGCGTGGGGAAGCACCTCAATAGCAGATTTTGGAAACAAAGAGATCGATCTATCAATCAGCTACAACATAGGTGGTTTCACCGCTTACTTATACGACATGTGGTGGGAAGGCGAAGGCGCCAAATACGGACACTATAAAGACGACCATTATTTCGACCTCGAACTCGAATACTGCTTTGGCGAAAAAGTTCCACTAACCATTCTGTGGTCAACTTTCCTTTTCGGCGGCGAGTCCGCAGAACTTGACGAAGATGGCAAGCGCATGTATACCTCATACCTCAACTTGTCATACGATTTCGACGTAAAAGGCGTAGCTCTCACCCCATCGATTGGCATCAATCCGTGGAAGAGCCAAATGCATGACGAATTTGGCGTACTCGAAATAGGCCTAAAGGCGAGCAAAGAGATTGAATTAACAGATAAATTTTCGCTTCCACTTTTTACACAACTAATAATTTCACCAGCTTATGACGACGTGCACTTCGTTGTAGGATTGACATTCTGACGACTGTTTTATGTATAAATAATACTTAAATATCGTATACATATAAACAATATAAATAGCTGAAAATGTGCAACAAACAGAAACAGCCACTCTAATGCATTTATATACAATTGTTAAATATGTTTTTTACGATATTTTTGAGTATCAACGTATTCAATAAAGCGTAACTTTGTGCTGTCAAAAAAATGACACAAGAACGATTACAAGATTTTATAATTATAAAACGCTCTAAAAATGAAGAAGTTATTTGCAATCGCAGCTGTTGCTGCAATGTTTGTTGCTTGCTCAGGTAATTCTAACTCAGCATGTTGTAACGAAAAAGCATGCGCTGATTCTGCTGCTGTTGTAGCTGATTCTACCGCTGCTGATTCTGCTGCTGTTGCTGACTCAACTGTAGCTGATTCTGCTGCTGTTGAAAACGCTGCTGAATAATCAGTAGAACAGCATAGCGCTGAAGACAGTGCTGAACTAAGCAATATAAAGAGCCCCGATTCTTTGAGTCGGGGCTTTTTATGTACATATTTATACATAATTACCCTCACCAAACATGCTCGACATCAATCAATACAATTTGCCAGTGGCAGAAATTGTCGAAGAGACAAAAACAAAACTCAACGACAATAATGCTCTCATTATTACAGCACCTCCTGGAGCAGGAAAAAGCACATTACTTCCGTTAGCTCTACTCGATTGTCATTGTGCAAAAGGCAAAAAAATATTGATGCTCGAGCCTCGCCGACTTGCTGCACGCCAAATAGCCATACGTATGGCAGAAATGCTTGGCGAACCGATTGGTAAAACTGTAGGTTATCGCATTCGCTTCGAAACGAAAGTGTCGGCAGAAACTCGCATTGAAGTCCTTACCGAGGGCATTCTTACACGTATGTTGCAATCCGACAACACATTGGAAGATGTTGGGATAGTCATTTTCGATGAATTCCACGAACGAAGTCTTTTTGCCGATGTTGCATTAGCGTTCACTCGTGAATGTCAACAAATAGTACGGCCCGACTTGCGCATAATAATTATGTCGGCAACTATTGATGTGGAGAATCTATCGAACAAACTCAACGCTCCTATAATAGAGAGCCAAGGTCGTATGCACAAAGTAGACATCAACTACTGCGATGAATGCGACGAGCGAACGGTTGCCGACGTTGCAGCCCACGTAATACGCGAAGCACATACAAAAGACAGCGGCGACATATTGGCATTTTTGCCTGGCGAAGCTGAGATCTCTCGCTGCGAAGAGCTTTTGCGAGGCAAATTGGGCGACACCAAAGTAATGCCACTCTATGGTATGCTTCCGCAAAACGCGCAAAGAGCAGCTATACTTCCAGACCCAAAAGGGAAACGGAAAATCGTATTAGCAACACCAATAGCCGAGACATCATTAACAATAGAGGGTGTAAGGATTGTTGTCGATTCTGGATTGTATCGTCGTCTGAGATTCGACCCTACATCAGGGCTATCACACTTGGAAACAGCTCGCATCTCGATGGATATGGCTACACAACGTACAGGACGCGCAGGACGATTGACCGAAGGCGTTTGTTACCGACTTTGGACCAAAGCCACCGAAGCCCGTATGCGACTTCATCGAGAGCCAGAGATTGTACAAGCAGATCTTAGTCAACTTGTGCTCGACCTCGCACGTTGGGGCGAAACTAATGCAGAAAACATGACGTGGCTAACTCCCCCACCCCGCGAAAATATCCTACAAGCCAAAGAACTACTCAACATGCTCGACGCCATCGACGACGACGACAGAATAACCGAACATGGATTAGAAATATCAAATTTGCCATGCCACCCTCGCATCGCACAAATGCTCCTTGCCGCCGAAGATGACGAACAAAAATCGCAAGCTTGCGACATTGCAGCTCTTATGGAAGAACGAGACCCTCTCGGACGCGAAGCTGGCATTGACATAAATATCCGCATTGAAGCTCTGCGTAGAAACAGAGCCCAACACCTACATAATAGAAAACTCGACAGAATAGAAAAAATTGCCGAGCAATACCGAAAAATCATCGGAGCCGAAATCAACAACGAGCCTTTCGACAGTTATGTCACTGGCTACTTGATAGCTGCTGCATACCCAGAACGAATAGCATCGGCACACGCAGGTAACAACGCACAATTCTTATTGTCGAATGGCAACCTTGCGCAAACATCACACAACGACGACT
The DNA here is from genome assembly GCA_015061285.1 of Bacteroidales bacterium. GTDB lineage: Bacteria > Bacteroidota > Bacteroidia > Bacteroidales > Marinilabiliaceae > W3P20-009. The sequence continues at coordinate 33,212 of SUWW01000009.1, forward strand.
TGGCACATGAACCTTGGCTCGCTATTTCGCATGTTGACGCCCGAGAAGGTGTCGGGAAAATATTTCTCGCCTCGCCTATAGACCCCACCGACCTTCGGAGTCACATACGCGAGCGCGATGTAGTAAAATGGGACAGAGAAACCAAAAGGGTTGTTGCAAATCACGAAATGCGCATCGGGAGACTGCTGCTGAACTCGAAACCTATCCACAATTGCAAACGCGAACTTATCGATAAGGCAATACTTACAGAACTGAAACTAAATGGCAAACAGATGCTAAACTTCGACAATGTAGAGCAACTCCAAAACCGCATTGCATCGATAGCCATTTGGCACAATGACGAAGAGTGGCCACACGTCGACACCGATAATTTACTGGCATCGGTGGACGATTGGCTATCTCCATACATACAACATGTGAACACTGCCGCCGACTTGGAAAAGATTGATATAAAGAGTATTATAACATCTTCACTTAGCTACGAACAGCAGCAAGCGCTTAACAAATTAGCACCCGAAAGCATAAAAGTGCCAAGCGGCTCAATGATACGCTTACAATATTTTGCCGATGGACGTCCGCCAATTTTAGCCGTTCGCCTACAAGAGATGTTCGGTTTGGCTGATACTCCAACGATTGACGGCGGTCGTATGCCCGTACTTATACATCTGCTTTCGCCTGGATTCAAAGCCGTACAAGTCACTCAAGACCTCAGAAGTTTTTGGAACAATGCTTATTTCGAAGTTCGCAAAGAGCTACGTATGCGCTACCCAAAGCATGTTTGGCCCGAAGATCCATGGAACGAGCCAGCTATAAAAGGTGTAAAGAAGAAAACTCAACGATCTTCGTGAGGTTGCATAGAAAATTCGCAGCCGCAATAAGTCTGATTGTAAAAATTATATTCACGAAGAAGTGCAGCACGACGCTCCGTGAGACCATCTTTACGCCAATTCTGTTGCCAATACGTAACACCTTCAGTCGATTCGGCATAAACGCCAGCCTCGTCAATTTGCGCTTGACTTTTCCACCGCGACGAAGCCAATGTGGTAGTTATGCAGCCGTAGTGCATCTCACGCGCCTTAGCTGCCGTGACCGCCATACGAAATTTGAAACATTTCAAGCATCGCGAACCACGCTCGGGCTCGTTTTCAAGTCCTTTGACAGCTTCAAGCCACGCTTGATGATTATATTCACCTTCTATCCATTGCAATCCGAGTGCCTCCGCATGTCGACGGCTTTCGTCACGACGAATGGCATACTCTTCATAGGGATAAATATTCGGATTGAAATAGAAGATTGTCGGGCGAATCTCATGCTGGAGCATCCACTCGACAATAGCCCCCGAACAAGGCGCGCAGCATGCATGTAGCATAACAGGCTCTGAGGGCGGAAGTGTTAACGTTGGCTTTTTCATAACGCAAAGTTACAAGGATAATTACGAGTTATGAGTTATGATATTCAATCCGTAGCATTTCTAATACAATAGTCCGAAAGTCCAAAGCGGAATGCGGTTGTGGTGGCCAACTTCAGTATCGTCGACAGCCAAATAGCTATTCGGAACATCTTTTATCTGCTCGAAAGTTTTATTCTTGCCGCCAACCTCGAATAGGTACATATTATCTACGTAAAAATCGCCACGCTTAGGATAGACCACATTAGCCACATTCGATAGCTGATTGAAAAAAAACGCTTCGCGCAACGTTCCTTTGTCGGCTACAATGGACAGCGCATACATAATATTGGTATTGTTGGGCAAGATTTTATCGGGCTTAGCAAGCTGCTTCATATTTTTAGACTCACTACACAACAAATTCAAGATGCCCGCACGCTCCAAGAAACCCAGCATACGCAAGCCCTGCTCTCTATTCGTTTCGAGCTGACGAAATAGTTCTGCCATATTAGGCGTCTGCGGCACACGCTCGGCCAGAATCATCATCATGCGCTCAACCTTCTGTATAGTAGGGTACGTAACCTCCTCTACCGCAGGCAAATCTTCATTCAAAATCTGACGAATGACCGACTGCAAACGAAAATCGTACCCCACTGCATCGCGCTTGTAGAATGGATAATAACCACACTTCAAATACTTCTCGAAAAGCGGCTGAATTTTTACCTTGTCTGCATACGACACCGCAATAGCCTGATGACGATCAAGCAATTCTGGCAACGACACCGCCGCATCAACTTCGACGCCCTCAAACTGCATAAACTCTCTGAACGACAAACCATTAAGCGTATACACCACCTGACGACGCGACAAATCACCTTCGTTGTAGTCAATTTTCAACATCGAAGAACCAGTATACACAACATACAAATCGGGATATTCGTCGGTAATATTTTTTATCAGCGTCTGCCAATGCGGATACTTATGCACCTCATCAATAAAAAGATGCGTTCCTCCGTGATTATAGTGATATTCAACAACTTCGGTAAGCGAATGCGTGGTAAACCAAAAATTATCGAGCGATATATACAACGCAGCATCCTGCAACGCACTCTCCTTTATGCGCTGCAACATAAGTGTAGTTTTCCCCACACCTCGCGCCCCTTTTATAGCTATCAGATGACTACTCCAATTAATCTTATCGAGTAAGTAGCGTCTAATTTTTGTATTTACAAGCCGCGCCAATCTCGAAGAGGTCTTATAGAGCGACTCAATTGTATTCTCTTCCATAATATCAGCTATTTACAATAGCTACAAATATAAATAATTAGACTATACAAGATTGTTTTTAGACAAAAAAAAGACTGTACAAGATTGTTTTTTAGATAAAAAAAAGACTCTGCAAGATTGTTTTTGGACTATAGAAAACACGAATTTATACTTACTCAAAAAGATTCAAAAGCAGCAGAATTGGCTCCTATATTTAGACAGAAGCAGAATTTTTGATTTTTTAGAATAGAAACACTTGTGAATGAGGCAAAAGAATGTACCTTTGCGCCGCTTTATAAACATAATTATTACGAATATGTACCTGACAAAAGAAAAGAAGCAAGAACTCTTCGGCAATTACGGAAAGTCTAACACTGACACTGGTTCAGCAGAAAGCCAGATAGCATTGTTTTCATACCGTATTGCTCACTTGACGGATCACCTCAAGGAAAACAAGAAGGATAAAAACACAGGTTTCGCATTGCGTAAGTTGATTGGTAAACGTCGTGCTTTGCTCGACTATCTCAAAGACCGCGATATTAATCGTTATCGTGCAATTATTGAGAAACTCAACCTTCGTAAGTAATCTGAAACGCTTCGAAAAGAGACGAACCTTGATCAGCAATGGTCAAGGTTTTTTTGTATATAATAAAAATCAGCGTAACCAAATGTACGTACCAAGACGTTCATTGGTGTTTGTGCGACGCCACGAAGGCCATTGCCGATTGTGGAATGTGCAATCGTCATTAGATTCTATTTGGCAGACACCAGCAGATGTCAATTGCGCTTTGTTTGCCAAGCCTAAGTCGAGAAGCGGCTTGCCGCATAGGCTTTCGCCACACACATATTCTGTACCTATTGCATCGACAACTTCGCTGCCTACTTCAAAACATTTACCGCAAATATGAGGTCCTACAACAGCTTCTATGTCACATGGAACAGAATTGAATACAGAAGTCATCTTTTCGATTGTATGCACGACAATTTGCATAGCTGTGCCACGCCATCCGGCATGAATTGCGGCAATAACTTTCTGGCGTTTGTCATATAGCACTATTGGCACGCAATCGGCAGTGAGAATGAGTAGACAAACACCCCTAAGGTTGGTAACAAGAGCATCTGTTGATGGTATGCGCGAGTTGAGCAATTGCGAACCACAACCAACAAGCATCTCGTCAACGACTGCAACATTGCATCCATGCACTTGTTCGGCAGACGTAAGTTTTGCAACATCAAATCCGAATTGCTTGGCTATTTCTTTTCGGTTACGAGCGCCATTGTCGGTGACAAGAGACACATTCACCGGCGACGAGAATGCGCATACCCATTCATTATCAAGATGATAACGCATTAGCTACTACTGATTTTCCATTTTATCTATCTGGCGCGTAGTGAGAGCTATACGCTGATCAATCTCTTTCGAAAATTCACCATTGTTGAGTTGACGAGCAGTCTTTATATATGCCCTGGCCGCATCAAGTTTGTTTTGTTTTATCATTTCGTCGGCAGCATATACAGCAGAATATGGGCCAAAATAGCGCTTGTCGTTAGCTGCCCAAGAAATGGCTCTATCGTAGTTAGCAAGAGCGTGAGTAACATCGCCCATAAGATGCTGAGCGCGAGCATAGCGAAATATGTATTCAATGCGGTGCTGCTCGGGCATTTTGTAGCCACGCAAAGTAGAAAGCGACTCATAAAAATTGCCATATTCAAACTGCATGCGAACGCGCAACAACGTACGATCTGTTTCGGGCACACGTTCCGCATCGGCCAAAGTTCTTTTATCGACATCGGACTTTGCTGCGAGTTTTACACATTGAGCGGCAAGTTCGTTGGCTTTGGCACTATTTCCATCGAGCAAATAAGCATAGGCTTTTATTAGGTAAGCATCATTGCGGCATGCCATACCATCGTATACTCTAATGAAATCGTCGGCTGCAGCAATAGCGTCGCGGGTACGCAAACCGCGAAGAGCAAACTTTGCCTTCTGATGATAAAAGAGCGGGAAAACGTTATAGAATCTTGCTGGCAATGCGGCAATCACCTTTTCTGCTTCAGAGCCATGATACTTACGACCCATACTCAATAAGTATACATATTGAACCACAGGCGATTGCGACAATTTCATTTGATTTGCAAGTTCGTCTGAAACAACTTGTTCGTGCGAGAGAAATATATTAGCAAAAGATAGAAGCAATGATTCGTTGAAAGCGCCAGGTACACCATTCATACGCCTACGATAATCTTCGATACATTCAAATCCTTTTGCTAAATCGCCACCGTCAAAACCAAGGAACCCTGCTATGCCTTTCCATTTTTCGGGAATCTGCGAAAGAAGGATATTGAATATGCCACGAAGCATAATCTGACCTTCGTATTCGGGATATTGTTTTTCGCCAGCTTTGAATTCGCGATATGCTTTCCAAAACTGCATACCACCACCTATAAGAGAGCCGTTGCTCATTTCAACTAAACAACGATGTAGCAGCAAGTTGCAATGAAGCGTATGTCCATATTTATGCGCATCGACAACTTTGAGAGCCGCATCGCTCGCCGTCATATATTTATTGTAATTATCCTTATTGTTTGTGGCAGTATAGTTCATAACGGCCATATACTCTTCTAAATATCGGCGCATGGCTTCATCTTTCACAAGAGCATTTTGAGCCACAAAAGATTCATTATCAATATTATATACGCATTCGAATGCCTTACTAATAGTTTTATCGGCAAACAGAGAGCGCTGAGCATTACATGCATAGGCAAATAGAGCCAACAACACAGCGGCTGCGTACCGCTTAATATTAACCAAACGCATTATTGTTTATTTGGAAAAAATCCGTTTTATGAAGGATTTCGAAGATTTGTGAATAACAGTTTGTTGATCTTGAGGACAAAGTTGTTGATATATTTCACCCCAACTTGGGATACCACCCAAATTGCGATCATCTATAAAAATATCGGCCGTAAGCTTACGCACAGCAATAGAAGTATCTTCACCTGGATAATTGCTATTTATAGCATAAAACTCCACACCGCCTTTTCGGCAAAACTCCACAGCTTCGTCAAGCAGTTTACCAGTTCTACATGTCCAAAGAATGAGTAGAAAGCCCTTTTTCTGTAGGGCTTGCAACGTACGTAGAGCAAACGGGCGTTCTTTACCCATTTGCGGATAACGGTTTTCTACTATCGTACCATCGAAGTCGACGGCTATTGTACGCGATTCCTCAATCATTGTCGCGGTTTTGAGCTGTAAATACGAAACTACGAGTAGGATATGAAAGCAGTATGACTATCGTGACGATAGCAAAGAGGTAGCAGCAGCCTTTTTCTAACGTGAGCACATAGAGCGGGCCACATAAATACGAAATGATATTCAGGGTAAAAAGTCGTATGCGATAAGCACGATTGTATGTAGCAACTTGATCTTGTTCAGAAAGTCCTGCACATTTATTCACAGCCCTACGCATTATAAACGACGACACTGGCACCGACACGAGGGCTAATATATATATTACAATAAGTATGTAATATCGTGTTTGTTCCAACACAAGAGGCTCGTCGGCAGCAAAGTAGCATAACGCAAACACTGCTAATGCAGGCGTCGAGAGAAGCATATAGAAACGCTTTAGTTGAATGAGAAAATTCTCCATGGGAATAGGATGTTATCTATTGTTTTTATACTGCTATTGTTTTGTTGAATGGCACGCGATTAACGATGGAGCGTCCAAGAGTCACCTCATCGGCATATTCGAGTTCGTCGCCTACAGCAACGCCACGAGCAATAGTGGTGATATTTACTCCATATTTATCGAGTCGCTTATATAGGTACAAGTTTGTAGTGTCGCCTTCGAGCGTGGTGCTGAGCGCAAGAATAACTTCATCGGCTTCGCCAGATATTAGTCTATTTTCGAGCGAACTAATATTCAAATCGTCGGGACCAATGCCGTCCATAGGCGAAATGACACCGCCAAGCACATGATAAACACCACGATACTGATGAGTGTTTTCAATCGCCATGACGTCGCGGATATTCTCCACCACACAAATGGTTCGATGATCGCGCTCTGCATTGGCGCAGATGTCGCAAACTTCGTTATCTGAAATGTTGTTACAGATTTTACAATAACAAATGTCGCTTCGCACGGCGCGCACAGCATCGACAAACTGAAGGACATCGTTTTGATCTTCGCGTAGGAGGTGCAACACCAATCGCAATGCGGTTCGGCGGCCAATGCCCGGCAGTGTAGCGAACTGATTTACAGCATTGTCGAGCAATCGAGAAGAGTATTGACTTCTTTCCATACGAAGTGCAAAATTAATCTTTTATTTCACTCTAGCGTTCGTGGAGCGTGGGAATATGGACGTGCGATAACGACATATTTATGTCATTCTGAGCGCAGCGAAGAATCTCTGAATGTTAAGCGCAAAGGAGTTCCTTCGCTTCGCTCAGGATGACACTTGGGAGTTCTTCGCATATTACCTAAAAGACCGCACGTAGTTATACAACAACGACCTATTCCCCAAAATCAAAAGACAGCTGAGGATCTACGAGTTGAAATGTCATGCGATGATATTTGGTAGCACCAACGCGTTCAATAGCCTTTCGGTGTTCAACGGTGGGATAGCCTTTGTTCTTAGCCCAATTGTAGTCAGGGAATTCGTTGTGGAGCTGCTTCATAAGGTCGTCACGGTAAGTTTTGGCCAAAACTGAAGCCGCAGCTATCGACATATACTTACCATCGCCCTTTACTATGGTCTGATGTGGCACATCGCGATATTTCTTGAACTTGTTGCCATCGACAATCACAAATTGCGGTCGCTCAGTAAGTTTATCGAGAGCACGATGCATAGCCAAAATAGAGGCATTCAGGATATTTATTTCATCAATTTCGACATTGCTAACCTCAGCCACAGCCCACGCTATAGCTTTTTCTTCAATAATTGGTCGAAGTTTATATCGTTGTCGTTCGGTGAGTTGCTTCGAGTCGTTAAGCAACTCATTATCGAAATCGTGAGGTAGAATGACAGCCGCAGCCACCACAGGACCAGCCAAGCAGCCGCGTCCTGCCTCATCGCAACCAGCTTCGATGAGATCGGCGTTTAGATATGGGAGCAACTTACTCATTTGACGATTTTCAACTTTCAATTCTCAATTTTCAATTTTGAATTTTATCGTTCGTTATATACTACATATAAAACAGTTTCGCCCACTGCGCTAAGAGTCTGACGATCGATAATATCCATATTATCATTATGAGTATGCCAGAATGCGCCAAAACTGCTACCTGTAGAGTTATCGTATTGAATAATATCTATGCATGGCACATTGGCGTTGGTATTTACATAATAATGATCGTCGGTGATGTATGCGCCATCGGCATCGGGAAAGTTCGACTTGTGGTCGGTTGCTGCAGCGGCGCTCCACACTTTGTCTACAATATTTTTGGCATACATAACTGAATATTGCTCGCGATAGAATTGAGCTCCCGTGGCACCAACCATATCGAGCAAAATGCCAAAGCGTGCTTGACAATCTTTACCCAAATTGCTCAACGACCAATACTGGCTACCGACGCACCAAGAATCGTGGCGATATTCCACATCGTTTTTGTGACTTGGGGTACCTCCATCTTCGGTATCGAAAAGTATTATATCTACACCAATATTAGGAGCTTTCATCTGCAACTGACGAGCTATCTCCATAAGTACGCCAACGCCACTTGCACCATCGCAAGCACCATCAATAGGCATATCGCGCTTAGATGGGTCGGAATCTTGGTCTGCAAACGGACGACTATCCCAATGGGCGCAGAGAATTATGCGATTTGCTTTTTGCGGCAAAATATGTGCAATAATATTATTTACGGGAACTATTGAACCATCATACGCTTCGCCTTCTCCATTCTGAACCTCCACAGTGGCGCCCAAGCGCGTAAGAGTATTGGTAAGATATGCAAGACAAGCCTCATGACTGGCTGAGTTGGGCACACGAGGCCCAAAAGCCACTTGTTCGGCTATGTATTTATAGGCAGAGTCGGCATCAAAATTTATTTGCACGGTAGGAGTATCGAATGTCTTCTCGTTTGTCACATTGGCATGGCATGCGCAAAGAAGCGAAGTTGCCAGCGAAGCTGCTATAAGTATGTTATTGCTCATTTTCGTATGATAGTTTTCTACAAAAATAATCGACTATTGCTAATAGGCTGCGCTTGTTTTGTTGGTTATGTAGAGGAAATTTCAAGTAAACACCTCAATAATTTCATCGAAGTTTGTGGTGAAGCACTTCGACATGTGCTCGCGGCGGAGATTATAGTTGAATATTGGCGATGTTTGCGTGTCTTTATTGTTTACCTCGGCAGGTTGTTGCGAAGCAAGATGTACAGCATCGCGACCATTTTTATTATTTATTTTATCTACGACAGCCATAAGGCGATCATTGCGCAAGCGTTGCTCACTGGCAGTGTCGAATATTGAAGTTTGCACAGCATGGTTTGGCGTAATGCTACTAAGCACCACGCCAGCTTTTTTGTAGCTAACGCCCTTCTTATATATACTGTGCATAGCGTTAATAGCAGCTTTCACTATTTCTGGAGTGTTCGATGCTGCCACATCGAGTATGGTAGTGGCAGCATTGGCATATTGCTCCATATCGTCACGGAAACGATTCGACGACACGAACACCGTCACCGCTTGTGCTACCGATTGCTGTTGACGCAATTTCATCGCACATTGAGCAGCAAAATTTGATACGTGTGTAAGCAACTGCTCTTCGGTACTGACCATTTCGGCAAACGAACGCGATGTACAAATACTCTGTTTCGTGTCATGTTCTTCGGCTTTAGCTACCGATATGCCATTAAGTTCTTTCCATGTGCGCACACCATTGATACCAAATTGTCGTTTCACTTGCACTTCTTCGAGTTTGGTATAATCATACGCTGTAACTATGCCCATAGCTTTCATGCGAGGTAGGTTTCTACGACCTATTCCCCACACATCTCCAATATCGATATTTTGAATAGCCTTCTGGCGTTTGACATCATTGTCGATGAGGCAAGCTCCGTGATATCCTTTCACTTTTTTGGCATATCTACAAGCAACTTTTGCTAACGTCATTGTAGGCGCAACACCAACACTCACTGGAATCCCCGTATACTTTTGAATCTTGGCTGACAGCTGCGATGCTCTCTCGTGCGAAAAGTTAGCGAAGCTATCCACTGCGAAAAACGACTCATCTATAGAGTATGGAATAATGTTTCCAACTTCGCTTGCTAATAGCTGCATCACCCGATGCGACATGTCGGCATACAATGTATAATTGGAGGAAAATGGAGTAACCCGTTTTTCAACATCAAACTCACGCAATTTGAAGAATGGCATTCCCATTGGTATGCCCATCTGCTTGGCTTCGTTGCTGCGCGACACTACACATCCATCGTTGTTCGACAGCACCACAACGGGTTTTGTGGCAAGATCGGGGCGAAAAACTCGCTCACACGACACAAAAAAGTTATTGCAATCGACCAAACCGAACGGCATAGGCTATTGATGTTTACAACGTTTTTTTATTGTATATGTAACTACTCCCCAAACCATAAATTGCTCTTCGGGATGAACCTCAATGTCGGAATAATTATTATTGGCAGCGCAGAGAAATAGGCGATTATCTTTATATCGAATGAACTTTAGTGCAAATTCACCATCGACGAAGCAAACAGCCATGTCGCCATCGTGCGGCTCAATAGATTTGTCGATGACCAAGATGTCGCCAGAATCGATTCCTGCATCTATCATTGAATCGCCAACAACACGCCCATAAAAAGTGCTCGAAGGATGCTTAACCAATTCGCGGTTTAGGTCGATGCCATTCTCAATATAATCCTGCGCAGGGCTCGGGAAACCCGCGTGAATGCCAGCACCAGCGAGAGCAATTTGCATCTCGTTAGTCAAATCGGCAACATGTATGTCTATTTGATTTTTGTTCTGCATTGGACGGTAAATATCGTACTTTTTGTGTCGTTATTTTCTGCAACCTCATTCGACAATAAAAAAGGTCGGTATTCATTTTCTGAAACCGACCTCATAGTTGTATGTAGTTCGTTTTGTTTATTCTGCAAAATCGTCTGCATTGCCAATGGTGTGGAACACTTGCGTTACATCTTCGTCTTCCTCGAGTTTATTGAGAAGTTTCTCAATCTCGGCCCATTGTTCTGCTGTAACATCTTTTGTATCGGTTGGAATACGTTCAAACTCGGCGCTAATAATCTCAAGACCGTTTTCTTCGAGATATTTTTGAATTGGGCCAAACGATTCGTATTCACCATAAATATTTATAACGCCCTCGTCGTCGACAAAAAGTTCCGAAACGCCGAAATCAATCATCTCAAGTTCAAGATTCTCAAGATCGAGGCCCTCTTTGTTGTTGATTTTGAATACACATTTGTGCTCAAAGAGGTATTCTACAGAGCCACTTGTTCCGAGAGAACCGCCAAACTTGTTGAAATAGCTGCGAACATTAGCAACAGTACGAGTTGGGTTATCGGTAGCAGTTTCAACCAAAACAGCTATACCATAAGGTGCACGACCTTCGTATACCAATTCTTTGTAATCTGTTTGATCTTTGCTTGTTGCCTTCTTTATTGCACGCTCTATATTTTCTTTGGGCATGTTGGCAACCTTTGCGTTTTGAATTAGCACACGCAATTTTGAGTTTGAGTGCGGATCAGGGCCACCGGCTTTTACTGCATTGATAATCTCCTTACCTATTTTGGTAAAAGTTTTAGCCATATTGCCCCAGCGCTTCAATTTGCGGGCTTTTCGATATTCAAAGGCTCTTCCCATCTATCTGTTATTTAGAATGTTTATGTTAATATTTACGGGCGGCAAAGGTATCTTTTTTCATTGATATGATAAAAAGTACCATGTCAAAATTTACTACCCACTATATCGATAATAACTATTTCTGAAATTGTACCTACGCGCGCACGTGGTCCCCATGTGCCAAATCCGCTCGTGACGATGGCTACTGTATGTCCTCCGTCGGCCGTAGAATATATTTTTTTACCATAATCAAGATCGTAGATAGCGCTTGTTGCGAAATTCATAGGGAACACTTGTCCTGCGTGAGTATGACCACTAAGATGCAGCAAAGCCCCAATCTTCACCGACTCGTCGATAGCTGCCGGCTGATGGTCTACTACGATGGCAGGCAGCGAATCGGTTAGCGCATCAAGGTTAGCTCGCTTAATGCCCATTCGTCCGATGGAGAGATCGTCTCGCCCAATGATGCGGAAACCTGCTACGTCGACAGCCGAATCTTTTAGCACTACGATTCCTTTTTGCTGCAGATAGGCAACCACTTCGGCATTCTGGGCCATATAGTCGTGATTACCAACCACGCCATACGTACCATACTTACAATTGATTCTACTCATCGGTGCAGCCAAATCGTTATCAATCACTGTGCGAGTGTCGCCATCGAAAAAGTCACCACCGATAAGACAGATGTCGGCATTGGCATCGTTGATAAGTTTCACAAGGCGCTCAGAATCGTCTTGGCGAATGGCAAGTCCCAGATGCAAATCGGAGACAAACGCCACACGAATGGTGTCACCACGCTGCATGCTATTGTCGACAACGGTGTAATGCGTTGTATGCGTAGAATATGCATTGTAGGTGCCTACACCTATAATTAGTGCTAAAGCAATAGTTAGTGCCACTACTGTGCCTCTGTTTAGTGGCGCTATGTCGCGATCGCATTTCTTTGCTATGTATCGCGCCAAGAGCAATAGTGCCATAAGTATGTCGGCGTAGAGAATCACCACCAACCAAGTGCAACCTACAACATATATCACACGGTTGACTATATCGGGGAGGAAACCGCTAACTGCTCTACCTATAAAAAATAGATATGAGAGCAATCCCCAACCTACGTAAAATGCTACACGATTGATCTTTTTAGCTATAGTTTTTCCTATATATATGGCAGTAAAAAATGCCAATAGGCTATAGACTGCAACTACTACAAAGAAAATTATAACCATACTTATAGCACAAACTACAAATCCTACAATTGGCTCTCTTTCATGCGTTCTGCATTTTCGGCTACTATTAAGTGGTCGATGCAATCTTGAATATCGCCATCCATAAACGCATTGAGGTTATAGATGGTATAGTTTATACGGTGGTCGGTGATGCGACCTTGTGGATAGTTGTATGTACGAATCTTAGCAGATCGGTCGCCAGTAGAGACCATAGTCTTACGTTTCGATGCAATATCGTCGATATACTTTTGATGCTCCTTGTCGTAGATAAATGTACGCAAGCGGCTCAAAGCGCGCTCTTTGTTCTTTGGTTGGTCGCGGGTTTCGGTACACTCAATGAGTATTTCCTCCACAACGCCAGTATTCGGGTTTTTCCAGTTGTAGCGCAAACGCACACCCGATTCCACTTTATTTACATTTTGTCCACCAGCACCGCTGCTTCGGAAGGTATCCCATTTTATCTCGCCTTCGTTGATTTCTACATCGAAAGGCTCGGCTTCTGGCAATATAGCCACCGAGGCGGCCGAAGTATGTACGCGACCTTGAGTTTCGGTAGCCGGCACACGCTGCACGCGGTGTACGCCAGATTCGTATTTCAAAGTGCCATAGACCTTCTCGCCCGTCACAGAGCAAATAATCTCTTTGAAACCACCAGCAGAGCCTTCGCTAAAACTTGAGATGGTAAGATTCCAACCCTTACTTTCGCAATATTTTGAATACATACGGAAGAGGTCGCCAGCAAACAATGCAGCTTCGTCGCCACCCGTACCACCACGAATTTCAAGAATCACATTTCTATCGTCTTGCGGATCGGATGGGATAAGTAGAAGTTTTATCTCTTCTTCGAGTTGAGGGATAAGAGCTTCGCAAGTAGAGACCTGTTCGCGAGCCATTTCTCGCATTTCAGGATCGCTCTCCGAACTAAGCAAATCTTTGGCCTCATCTAACCCTTTGAGAGCTTCTACATATTTCTTTCTCACAGCCAATATGCTGCTGAGGTCTTTATATTCTTTGGTTAGTTTTATAAATCTGCGCTGGTCAGCAATTACGTTTGGGTCGGTAATGAGAGTCGACACTTCATCGAATCGGGAGCGTAGACCTTCCAATCGCTCTAAAATTGTATTGTTTGCCATTTCGTTTTTCTATTACGCGGCAAAAGTAGTTCATTTTCTACAAGCTACGACGTATTACAAACAGCAAAAGAGCATGAAGATGCCAGGTGTTAAATCATAAAAAAAACTAATTGATAAAAAAAACGCTAATAATATTGCTTGGAATTATAAACTCGTTGTATTTTTGCCCCTGTCGAATAATGCTAATGCAAGCTAACACGCACTTGTGATTTTTATAGTATTATAGATAACAACGTGACATGTTCGGCGATAGCATAAGTATTTTTGATTATACAAGGATTATGTTACGAGAGGGATAAAACCTGATTGTTAACATGGATTTTTGGAGACTGGAAATTCTGTACGTGTTGCAATAGAGTGCAACATTTTTTTCATAGTGTGTGTTTTGGCGCCATTCCCGATGTGATATCAGGTTGGCGCTTTTTTTATTTCTCTATATTTCTACTCGCAGCTGCTGCTCGCCCATCTACAGAATAGTATCGCATAAATCTTTTCGCTCCTACACGTCCCATAATTATTTGAAAAAACTTGTGCAATAGCTCGGATGTTACTTCGGTGTGCGATAGTGCAAAAGCTTGCAAACGCCGTTTCAGATATAGGTCATACACATTATGAATGATAGATATATTCTTATGCTCAAGGTCTTTACCGAAATTACCTGTTTCTTCTACCATTTGCCACAGTTTCTGAGCAAGTTTTTTCTCCCACGACGACAACGGCATACCATCAAGAGCAAGTTCACTCCATTGAAAATCAAGATATTTTATAGCAAAATAGTATAGCACACGAAAAGTGCGCATTGCATGAGTTCCTCCTAATATTGCATGAAGCAGAGTCCAATCGACATCACATTTATAACAATTCCAACATAATGCCCAATCGTATATATGCCGCAAGCCAATGCCGCTACTCATAAAATGTTTCCTGATATGCAACGTATGCGACAATATTTCAACCTCGGGAGGAAGAATATTTACCTGAGTATTAAGTATTTGTATCTGCGGAATTGTAATATTGGGATTATCGAAATGGTCCGTCATAAAACGCAAAAGTCTATGTTTCGACAAACACCAATATGTATTCTGAAGTATTTTATGTAGCTCTACTTCGAACTCTCCATTTTTATAAATCGTGTGAATTGGGAAATCCTCAATCATGGTGTAACCAAGGTTTCTCATCAATTCGCAAGCTTTAGCAAAGCTATTAGGAGATACGTATATATCAATATCACCAATCTTGCGATGAGTAGGTACTGCGTAATGCGATGCGCTACATTGCCCCTTGAGCAAAGCATAGCGAACGTTAGCCATAGCGAATGTGTTGGCTATACGCGCTATTTCGATATTATGAGTATTGTGTAGTTTTTCAAGTGCTACAATCGAAGCAGCCCATTGAGCAAACAAGGCTCTATCGGTAGGCAATAGTAGTGTATGAAGAGGAATGTCGGCCAATAGACCATCGACAGTTTGACGACGTGCACAATTGAGTACCGCTCCAAAATTCAATATCTGAATATCAGAGGCTATAGGCTTAGAATGAATAGCGCTATTGACAAGTGAAACAACAATTTGGAACGTCGATTTCATACTCTACAAAAGTATCGAAACGAACGATTTACGATGTAGCAAGCTATGAGAAATTTACCGCTTTATAATCTCCACATCGTAAACTCTGATGTCGCGCTTTGGACGATCGCCATCAACCTCAACAGCCGCTATGCGATCCACTACATCCATTCCTGCCGTGACGTAGCCAAACACAGTGTAGTCGCCATCAAGATATGGAGCACCGCCAATTGTGGTGTATGCCTCGCGTTGAGCGGCGCTGAAGTGTTTGTGGTACTCCTTTTCTATGTCGTCGAGGTCCTTATTGGAGAATTTTCGTCCTGAAATGATAAAAAATTGAGAACCGTCTGAACGGTTGCTGGCGTTGTGGTCTTCGGGCAGTTTAGAAGCGCAGACCGCGCCACGCTTACAGAAAAGACCTTTTGCACGTTCCATTGGCAGCGTGTAGCCCGGACCTTGCCAACCTACAAGGTCGTCTTTCTTAGCATGGCGACTATCGGCTGCTCCGCTCTGTATCAGATAGTTAGGAAGCACACGATGGACAAGCAAAGAATCGTAGAAATCGTCACAAACAAGGCGGATAAAATTGTCGCGGTATGTTGGCGTTTGGTTGTAGAGTGCAATGTTGATATTGCCCATGCTTGTACGTATGCGAAAACCGCTAATCGTCTTGTAGCTCGGATAAACCTTGTTGCTCTTCAGTCTGAGTGAATAGAGATTCTCGTGGTTCTCGCCACAATTTTTAGCCAGGTTGCTAATTATTTTGCTGCTAATCACGCGCTTATCTTTGTCGGCAATGCCACGCAAGTTGCCCGCTTCATCGAAAATTGCAGAGCCAATGGCAAGGTCGGTTTGCAAACCATCGTCGGTAATGTTTATGGTGGTCTTGTTTATGTTATTACGCTTATAATCAAGCGTATGCAGTGTGTCTGCGGTGCTAATTATGGCGGTGTCGATAGGCACGATAGCATCTTTCTGACGGCGAGCCACACGCAGCGCCACCAAACCTTCGTCGAGGTCAACGGCAACGAAACCAAACACGTTGTATGCCTGACGATTTTTCATCGTATTTATCTTGGCAGAGAATGCGCCCTTTATCCAGGCAAGAGGCGTAACTACAACATCTTTAGATATATATACACCTTGTGCTTCGGCAATTTTCTGCCCGTAGAAATCGTACGACGTTATGCGTACCATGTTGTCGATATTTCGAGCATAATACGTAGGCTTAGCAGTGGTTGTGCTCGCTTTAGTTTTTGTTGCTTTCTCTTCGGAACAACCTGCTATGCAGATGATTATCGTAAGTATGTATAGGAGCTTTATCATTTAGAAAATTGAAAATTGAGAATTGACAATTGAAAAATCATCACCGAATGAACACGAATTGAGCCGAATGCGGTTCGTGTCAATTCGTAGGGAAGGCAACCTCAATACGAATGAAACGAATCTCCGTTAGTATTAATTCGTTCAATTAGGTGATCTATTCAATTGAAAATTGAAAATTCGTAACTCATAACTAGTAATTGAACGAAACTATTTCTCAATCACCTCAATGCGAATGATTTTCACGTCCTCCAATGGGCGTTCGTTTTTGTCGGTCTTTTGCTTATTTATGCGTTGAACTACATCGATACCACTTGTAACTTGTCCAAACACAGTGTATTCGTTGTCGAGTTCGGGAGTGCCACCAATGGTGGTGTAGGCTTCGCGTTGCTCGGGCGTAAACTCCTTGTGGTCCGATATGGAGTACTCAAAATCCATTTTGTCGCGAATCTCCTTGGCGAGGGCGTTGTATGCCACCTTGTCGGTTGCTTTTAGCTCTGCAAGACGCTCTTTATTAGGTAGATAGTAGAGCTTGCGCAGCTGCTTTTTTATAGGAATATTTATCGATTTCTCAATCTTATCGAGAATGCTGTCGGGATATACTTTGCCGCAAACGATGTAAAACTGCGATATGTCGCTCGTTTTCAGCATATTGATTTTATCGGGCTGACGTGGTGCACAGAGAGCACCACGCTTATGAAAGTGCTTCTTGGTGAATTCGGAATCGATGTTAACAGCTTCGTCGCCATAGCCAATATGTTTGCCTGCTGGGGCATTGCGCGAATCGCTCGAACCGCCTTGAATGACGAAATCGCGCACCGAACGATAGAAAAGCGTACCATTGAAATGTCCAGCACGAGCAAGGCGCACAAACTCGTTGCGATGGCGCGGCGTGTCGTCGAAAAGTTCCGCACGTATATCTCCTTTATTCGTATGTATAACTACGCTATAGGTCTGCGCCATACTTGACGCAAAAAGGGTAAAAACGACGAGCGATGCAAACAACTTTTTCATAACACTACCCTATTCGTCAATACTATTGCTTACGGTCATACTAAAACGTACGTCGTCAACTGGTCGCTGAGTGTTGATATTCACCATCACATGAGCTATCGAATCTACCACGTCCATACCACGCACAACCTGACCAAACACCGTATAGCCACCATCGAGATGAGGAGCACCACCTTCGCGCTTGTATACCTCGCGCACTTCATCCGGGTAGTGAAATTCGCCCGACTCCTTCACGCGTGCTTCTATCTCGCCCATAGCCGTAATTTGCAGATTGACAAGCTGTTCTTGCATACCATGCTTTTGGTAGTAAGCAAGTGAATCTTGATATTTGGGTTGTATTTCGTAGAAGATTTTCTGACGCAACTTCTGCATATGCATCTCTTCAGCTTCATTCACTTCGTAGTCGGCAAGAGGTCCATTGCCTTGCACAATATAGAATTGCGAGCCCGACGATTTTCGCTCGGGATTGCTACTGTCGCCATTGCGAGCAGCTGCCACGGCTCCTCGTCTATGAAAATGCTTAGGGAATAGAATTTCGGCATCAATTTTTGAGCCTATTTCGTTGTGACCAAGTTCGTCGTAGGCTCCAGCGTTACGCGAATCGGGGTCACCACCTTGTATCATAAATCCATTTATAACTCGATGGAATAGCAAAGAATCATACTGACCAGAGGCCGCAAGATTGGCAAAGTTGCGACTATGATTGGGCGTATCGTCAAAGAGTTCAATAACTATATCGCCATACGTAGTATGTATAGTAACGTATTTATAGTCAGCACCTTGCGAACAAGATATAAGCATAAGTGCAAATATCGATATTGCAAACAGGATTTTTTTCATAACAGATGGAATATTAACTAATTAGGCAAAAAAGGACTCTAAAAAAAGTCTCGTTTGCGCATCCATAGATACATAATTACACTCAGAATTATGGCTGCACCAATTATGTAGAAGAACGCGAACGGGTTAGATTCGAGATAGTTAGGCACATTCATTCCATACAAACTCGCAACCAATGTAGGCAACATCATTATTAGGGTGATGCTGGTGAGTTTCTTCATGGTTTGGTTGATATTGTTGGAGATGACCGATGAATAACTCGTTGACATTGAGTGGATAATGTTACGATAGATGGAGGTAGTCTCCTCGGCCTGCTTCAGCTCGATTTCTACATCCTCGAGCAGGTCTTCGTCACAGACATCAGCAATGTTTTTGGAATGAGCCATACGATAGAAAAGCACGTCGTTACCCTTCAACGATGTGAAGAAGAACACGAGAGAGTTCTCGATGCGCTGCAGTTCAAGAATCTGCTTATTTCGCACCGAACGTTGCATGTCGGCCTCTACACTCTTTATATGTATATTGATGTGTTTCAGATATTTCAGAAACCAAACCGATGTCGACAAAAGCAAACGAAGCACAAGTTCGTAACTACTGTTCACGTTGATTTGCTTACGTATGGTGTAGACCACAAAGTCGTCGAGCATCTCAATTTTGTAGTTGCAGATGGTTACGAAGATGTCGTCTTTCATAATTATACCTAATGGAACGGTGGTATAATCGATGCGGCTCTCATTCTTTCGCCAAGGAGCACGAATGACAAAGAGTTGCCAGCCTTCGTCCTCCTCGCGGCGCGCACGTTCGTCGGTATCTTCTACGTCGGAAAGAAACGACTCCGGCACTCCTAATCCATCAAGTAAGTAATTACGCTCCTCGGCCGTAGGATTTTCTACGCTCACCCAGCAGCCCGACACCCAGCGCTCCGAAACCTCGAAGCCTTTATTATTGACGTAAAAGGTCATCATGGCGATTAATTGTTTTACTTGTTTTCGAAGGGCAAAAGTAAACTTTACAAAAGAGAAAAAGGCATGACTAACAAATAGGATTTGCGAAAAAACACTTTTGCACGTGAAAAAGAGTCAAAAAACGCGTTAGCACGCCAAAAGATGCGCTTGTGTGTGATACGTTGCGTTGTAATGCGATACGTTGCGCTATTCGGCCTAATCCTTTGAAAATCATTGCGAGGGGCTTACTCGGGGCTTACGATGGGCTTATGCGGGGATTACAGCATTGTCATTGGCTTCGCCGAACTTCGTTTCTGAGCGCGGTGAAGAATCCCATACGCGAGGAGATCCTTCGCTCCTGTTGGAGGGGATTTGCAATCCCCGACTACTGAGTTTGCGGATTTCAAATCCGCGATTCACAGACGGCGGATTGCAAATCCGCCTGAACGAAAATTAATAATTATAAACGCTCGTAATTTGGATTTCGTAATTCTTCTTGCAACCTTTGCTCACACTCCTTCGTAATAGGAGCATGATTGACACATAATAATTACACATTCAAATTATCGTACATACCTATGAATAACAATCATTCATAC
Organism: Bacteroidales bacterium; assembly: GCA_015061285.1. Taxonomy (GTDB): domain Bacteria; phylum Bacteroidota; class Bacteroidia; order Bacteroidales; family Marinilabiliaceae; genus W3P20-009. The sequence continues at coordinate 53,329 of SUWW01000009.1, forward strand.
ATGCGTAACTCATTGACAATCACCTGCCCCAGCTGGGCGAGGGTAGGATTGTTATCCATATTACCACCATAGCAGGCTGTGCTTTCTCGGCGCACGAGAGGGCATCACCTGCGTGCGTTTTGTTATACATACACAAGATTATAAACACATAAAATAAATCAATATGAATAAACACATTTCTAAATTTTTGCTCAGCCTCACTATGGTGCTGGGGCTGACTTTAGGGCTTAGTCCGACGGCGTATGCGAGTGAGGCCGTAACGGAGGTTGATAATATCGATGAGTTCGTTAATGCTGTCGCGAATGGCGGTTATGTGAAGCTGGTAGAGAATTTTAACGGTTCTATTGATGTTTTGAGATTTGAGAAAGAAACAACAATAGACTTGAATGGACATACGATGTCTGTAAAAGTTGGTAATGTTTCTCATTTTTATATCAGAGCTCATCTAACGATAAAAGATGGATCGTCAGATGGAAATGGAACACTTATTTTCGATAACTACTCAGCTCCGTTCTTAATATATGATATTGGCTCGTTGACGTTAGAAAGCGGCACTCTGTCTTTTACTGACAGCAGGTCGTATGGTATTGATGTATATCAAGGTCCATTTACGATGACGGGTGGTAAAATCGAAAGTGCTGGTTATTCTATCTGGCGTGATGGTGCGAATGTTTCGATTAGCGGAGGTACAATCATTGGAAACTTCCAAAAAAATTCCGGAGAAATAAACATTACTGGAGGCAAATTCAGCTTCGACCCATCGGACTTGCTGAAAAACGGGTATACCGCATATAAGAGCGGAGACTTTTGGGAAGTGAAAGCTCCGCCTGTTGCCAGCGTAACCATTGGAGATGCTACAACAGAATACGCATCACTTACCGATGCCCTCGCAGCATGTGAAGGTGGTAGTACGCTGACGCTTCTCAAAGATGTTGAGCATACTGGTGACATTACTGTTTCGAGTGATGCGACGCTGACTATCCCCGAAGGCGTGACACTGACGGTTAAGGGTGATGCTTCTACAGCAAAAGATGAATATTCTTATGATTCTTGTGGTGCTTTCACCATAGGAGAAAACTGTACTCTGCATATCACAGGAGGCGGAACGTTAGAGGTAATCGGCGTTGATGGATACCATAATGGTGATGGTGAAAATGCCATTTACCTTAGTGGTACGCTTATAGTAGAAAGTTCTACGGTTGTTAATGCCACTGGCGGCAGAAAAACAGACGGTAGCAGTGGTATGGGTGGTTTTGGCATTCATGGTAGTGGGAACAATTTGCATAATGCTACGGGATCTAACGTTATTGTTGACGGCGGAATTGTGAATGCTACTGCTGGTTGGGGCGACGGCGCACCAGGACTCGGTTATTGCAACATCATAGTTAAGAGTGGTATATTAGCAACAGGCGCCGCCGACGAATATGGCAAAGCTTTCTATTCGTCAACAGTTTCCTCTGGCAAAATCTATCAAAGCGACGACGGCAGTAGTTGGGCTGAGGTTTCCGGCGAACCTTCCGCAAAATATGTCAAGGTCGTGGTAGCCCACACCCACAACTTCATCTATTCTGCCGAAGGTGCGACCATCACGGCTACCTGTAGTGAGGCGGATTGTCCGCTGACAGATAGCAAAACGACGCTGACAATAGAAGCTCCAGAGATGACCGTCAGCGGCTCGGCGAAGAACCCCGCAGCTACACTTACGGGGCTCGATGACTTCAATAGAGCCACCGGTCTTGCTGTCGATGCTACCGCCATCAGGTACGTCTACTACAGCAACAGCGATGACTCGTTCGAAACGGAAAACGCTCCATTCAGTGGAGGTCAACACACCGCCAAAATTACGGTCGAGGAGCAGACGGCAAGCGTGGATTATGAAATTATCGGTTACACTGATTTCGCCTTGTCGAGCAACAATGATGAGTGGGGAACTGTGGAGATTTTGAATAGTGGAAAGTCAATTCAGTGGTCATCATATGGTAAATCAGATTGGGACAATAGCGCAACTCAAAATACGTTTGATGGCATTACATTGGAGACAAGTAGTGCGGGCAATCCTGAATGGAACGATTGGGGGTGGAGCTTCAGCAGCGGTGCTAAAATCAAGTTTATTTCCGATGGAGAACCTTTCAGAAAAATAAGAATAAATGGCGAATATGTTTCGTCTGTTACTCCAGGGAATGGATGGGTTTTCCTTGCGATTAATGGCAACTATCAAGGAGATTTAGTATGGGAAGGAAATTCCAACGAAGTTACCTTGCCTGATTGCCAAATGTCTGCAACCCCGATCATTTTCACTCTTGGCGAGTCGAATATTGTTGCGTATAATACTATGAGGGCTTCCGTTCTCCCTGGCACTGAGGTGACTGTGAAGGCTACACCTGTCGAGGGCTACGTCTTGAAGAGATGGAGTGAAGGTGTTGAAGTGAAGGACAATGACGACGGCACCTACACGCTGACGATGCCAAAGACGGATCGCCTTGACCTCGAAGCCTACTTCGAGAATGCTCACACCCACAACTTCATCTATTCTGCCGAAGGTGCTACAATAACGGCCACATGCAGTGCTGACGAATGCAACTTGACTGAAAGCAAGGCTACGCTGACCATTGCAGCGCCGACAAACCTCGCATATAATGGCACAGCAAAGGCTGCAACGGTAGAGAATAACATACCTGACGTTACTACTGCGCCGAGCATCGTCTACACAAAAGACGGCACTACGATAGATGCGGAAAACGTCGCAGAGCCTGGAACATATACTGCTACCGTTACGTTGGCAGACGTAAAAACTGGTGAGAATACCACAGGTGAAGTCACTGCCTCGGTAGAGTTCACCATCACCAACAATCCTATGCCCGTGGCACTCACTTCGTCTGGCAATGGCGGAACGGCTTTGCTGCTGAACGATTCATACAACGAGGTCAACTCACTGAACAAAAAAGTGGGCGAGAAATTCATTTTGCGCGTCAACAACGACGATGGGTACAACTTTGCTATCTCGTTCAACACAGACGACGTAAGCACAACGGAATTCACCTCCGATGAATATAAAGCTTACATCGAATACGCTACCGAGAACAATATTTATGTGCCTGCTAACACGGTTTTGCTTTGGGGCACTATGCCATACATTGAAAGTGGAAACCTAACGGCAACAGTCACTTTCGCAAAGACGAAAACCTTCACCGTGTTGTATCAGCCTCAAGACGGGGCAAATCCTGATGTGGTATTTTGCAAGATTGCCAAAACAGAGGGGGCTAACGAGGTTGTTGGCTATACACCAATGAATCATGGAGCTACCATGGGCAATACGGTGGTATGGTCGTTGGCGATGACTTCAGCCTTTGACCCGACAAAGGTTGCTTTTGTTGCAGCTAACACTCCTTCGACCGATGAAGAGAAGATTGCCTTGATGACAAATATTGAAAATGTGGCTTTGAGCACCGCCATTGTCAGTCAGAATGTGGAATGGACAGATGTTTCAAGCGGCAAATATGCCATCATCGGCGGTAATGCCAAAGTAGTAGTTGCGTCATTTGTGTCAGACGCAAACAATATCACTACCTATAAAGACAATACGCTCTCCGAAGCCGAATCGGGCGATGGTGTGACGTATCAGTTTGCAGTGTGCAAAACAGATGAAAGCGGCGTAGTAACCGAAGCGGGTACTGTCAAAGTCCCAGCAAACACCTTAGTAAAAGACGGATATGATTTTGCTGGTTGGAGAGGATTTGAAGGCACAGCCTCAGAGCAGACGGAGAAAATCTACAGTGCTGGTGACGAAATCACTATCAGTGAAAACACCATACTGAATGCCATCTGGAACCGCAGAAACTTCACCATCGCGTTGGATCTGAACGGAGGTACGGGCAGCAGCAGTGTCAATCCCGTAGCATACGGCACGACTCTGACAATTGCGGCTAATCCTACAAGAAAAGGCTATGCCTTCGATGGTTGGACTGTTGGCGAGGCTGTCACAGAGAACGGCATATACTTTGCCAAGAGTTCTGCATTTGACCTCAGTACGCCTATCACCAATAATCTAAAACTGACGGCACAGTGGAAGCACGTGCACAACTACACATGCTATAAAATCAGCGCCTTCGGTAGCCAATTGGAAAAATATAAGAAGTATGAATCATCCCTTCATATTGCGGTATGCGGCTGCGACGATGTTGAGGTGGAATCGCACTCATTCGGTGCTAACGGCAAGTGCGCCTGTGGCTTAACAGATCCGTCAATACCTACGACGGTGACGCTCGATGTCTCTTACGGGCAGTGGTCAAACGGCACATACTCCGAGAGAATGTTGGAATTCCCTCAGGAGGCGAAGAAGAATCAGGAGGTTTCCATTGATGCTCCGCACAACTGGGGTAACCTACAATTCTCCAAGTGGCAGTACAGCACTAACAACGGTGCTTCATGGTACGATCTGACGGCATACGAAATAGTGTCGTTCATCATTCCTTGCAGCATGAAGGTGCGCGCTCTCTACGTCAATCCTGTTACGTCACCAACGTTGGAACTGAGTGCCCGTCAATATGATGACCATGCGGAAGTCAATGGTAAGACCTATACGATGGACAATATCCTGTTCCAAATGAACTACAAGCTCCCCGACGGCTACAGCTTTGTGGACGGCGGCATCAAGCTCGGCGACAACAACGGCATTTCATATTATAATATTCAGGAAGTAAAAGTGTCGTACGATAATGAATGCAAGGGCATAATTGCTGGTATGGGGGCCGCACTGGGAGCAGTGAGCTTCTTTACCAGTGGAGGATGGGATGCCATCACATCATTCAATGATGTCGCAAAACACATGAATGATAAAGCTACCACATACAATTATGTTGAAACCGAGGAGAATGTCTTGAACAAAATGGATGCAACGCAATTAGCGAAATGTATGTATAAAGGCACGCCAATTAACGTTGAAAAATATTCTCCAATATACTGGGTTGCCAATGCAAAAACCAAGAGCATGAGCGGCTCAATGGCTACGCTGCCACCGCTGCGTTTCGCCCAGAAGAACAATGGCAACCACTATATTTATGGTATCGGCTGGATGACATTCAAGACAAGAAGTGGAGCAATCTATACTATTTATACCGACGCGCTTGCCGCAACTATTAATAATATTCCTACCAAATCTGTCAAGAAGGCAGCACCAATTAATATTGGTACGGTTGGATATGATAACGAATCAGAAGAAGGTAAGCTCGATATGAGCCTCGTCTTTGCCCCAGAAACACAATTGAATGTCTATGTTGACGGTGAGTGGTCGGCTGACCTTTCTGGCAGCTACGGTTTCGGCGACAAGGCCACCATCAGTGCTCCAGAAGTGAGCGGCAAGACCTTCTCATATTGGGAAGCCGACGGACGACCAGTGAGCAGCAGCAATCCGCTGACGCTGACAATGAACGCCCACACCACACTCCGCGCTGTGTATGATGGTAGCGCAGTGAGTGCCAAAGTAGGCTTCACCTCCATTACTCGCACCAACGACAAGATTTCGTTCCAAGCCATTGCCGATGCGCAGGCAACAGCCGTAGGTATCATCTATAGCACAACCGCCACTGGCGATGCATTGACTCTCAATGGTGAAGGCGTGATACAGGCGGCTGCCGAGCGCCTCACCGACGCCACCACCACAATGCCTGTCAGTGTGCTTGATGACAACAACTGCTGGATGCTGAAAATCGCCCCAGAAGACGAGAACACCATCTATCATGCTCGTGTTTATGCTATTATCGATGGCAACACAATCTTCAGCGATGTACGCGACGTGAAGTTTGCCGATCTACAGAGCGGTATTATGAGCATTGCTAACTTAGACGGCTTCGAGGAGGGTATCGACGAGGCTCTGACAGAGTTGCTGAAGAGCGGTGAGGCTGTAGCTCGTTACAGCGTAACCGTTAGCGGCACCGAACTCGATGAGACAGAAGCTAATATGTGGAGCATCCAACCTGAAGGTGGCGCAGCTTCGGGAGAGACTGTCACCATCAGTTACAACGGCACCCGCAAGGTGAAGAGCCTGACGAACGACGATGTCAACCCGATATGGAACGCCGAGACAAAGGAGGCCACCTTCACAATGCCCGACTACAACGTAGAACTAAAGGTTGTCTACTACACGCAGGAAGAAACTGACCAAGCAGCCGCTGATGCTGTAGTTGCGTTGATTGACGCGCTTCCAACAGAAGTTGCAACAACCGACGAGGCAGCAATCACCGCAGCAAGAACAGCCTACGACGCTCTGACCGAGGCTCAAAAGGCTAAAGTTTCAGCCGAAGAGTTTGCAAAACTGACTGCTGCGGAATCGGCTCTTGCAGCAATAAACGAAAAACCGACTCCTGTTGTTAACATAAACGCCGACAACAAACAAACTGATGTCTGGCACGACCTCAGCGGTCGTCGCCTCCAAGGCAAACCAACAACGCCGGGACTTTACATCAACAACAACCAAAAGGTTTTAGTGAAGTAGTAAAAGAGTAGAGAGTAAAGGGTAGAGAGTAGTGTAGAAACACTACGCTTTACGCTCTCCTCTCTCAACTAAAACAAGGGCTGCTCCGGTTTGGGGCGGCCCTTTTTTACGTTCAGGCGGCGGAGAAAAGTCAGTAACCGATTTTCGATAGTTTATTTCTATTTCAAGGCGAAAATTGCAGTGTTTTATAGAATTGTAATCTATATCAGCATGTATATATAGATATATTATCTATTGTTTGATAGAATATACCAAACGTTAGTTATATGGTGTTGTAAATTTGCAGGCAGAAAATAAATACTTATTCCAATGACGCAAGTGCTAAAACCTTGTCATTATCGATGTTGTAACCCTTATTTATAATTATGGAAAAACGAACAATAGCTATCGATTGTAAATTCTCTCGTCGTGATGCATACGACGCGCTAAGTATGCCCATTTATCACACCGCAGCCTACGAATTCGACAACGCTGCCGCCATGAGCGACGCTTTCTGCGGGCGTGTAGAAGTCCCCGATTATTCCCGCGTGATGAACCCAACAGTAAAATATTTTGAGGATAAAGTGAAAGCCATCACTAAAGCCGCCAATGTGGTAGCTCTCAATAGTGGTATGGCTGCCATAAGCAACACCCTACTTGCGCTGGCTTCGCAGGGGAAAAATATTGTCACTTCTAAGCATCTTTTCGGTAATACATATTCACTAATAACCAAGTCGTTGGCGCGTTTTGGTGTGGAGGTGCGTCTTGTCGATTTGACCGACCTCGAGGCCGTAGAGAAAACCGTAGATACCAACACGTGCTGCCTCTTCTTGGAGATTGTCACCAATCCGCAGATGGAAGTGGCTGATTTGCAGGCTATTAGTAATATCATACATAAGAAAAACATTCCGCTCGTGGCCGACTCAACCATAATACCATTTACACGATTCTCTGCTCACACATTGGGCGTCGATATTGAGGTGGTTTCGAGCACTAAATATGTATCAGGCGGTGCCACTTCGCTTGGAGGTCTAATTATCGACTATGGCACTTTGCCTGAATTTAGCGAACGCATAAAAAACGAAATGCTATTCAACTTTGGTGCATACATGACACCGCACGTAGCTTATATGCAGAGCCTCGGTTTGGAATTGCTCGAAACACGTTATGCAGCGCTGAGTAGCAATGCGCAGCAACTTGCCGAACACCTACTTACATTGTCACAAATTAAGCGTGTAAACTACAATGGTCTACCCGACAATCCATTTCACGAAATCGCCAAGCGCCAATTCAACAATACTTATGGTGCAATGATAACCATCGATTTGGCAGACGAGCAGAGCTGCTATCGTTTCATTGATAGATTGAAACTTATACGCCGTGCCACCAATTTATTCGACAACAAAACGCTCGCTATTCACCCCGCAAGCACTATTTTTGGTTCGTTTACTGACGACCAACGCCGCTCGATGGATGTGTTGCCAACCACAATTCGCTTATCTATTGGTCTGGAGGCCGTTGAGGACATTTTCGACGATATAAAACAAGCTTTACAATAGAGACAGTATGTACGATTTCAACAAACTAATAGACCGCAGCAACTCTGATTCGTTTAAGTGGGGTGCAGTAGAGCAACGATTCAAAAAGCCAAACTTGCTCCCTCTTTGGGTGGCCGACATGGACTGGGAAACGCCAGACTTCGTTATGGATGCACTAAAACATCGTTTAGAGCACCCCGTCTTGGGATATACCCTCGATCCTAACGATTATTGGCCTGCTGTTATAGATTGGGTACAGAGTCACCACAATTGGTCGATAAAGCGCGATTGGCTGACGTACATACCTGGCGTGGTGAAAGGTATCGGTTTTGCCATAAACGTATTTACAAATCCGAGCGACAAGGTGATAATTCAACCGCCTGTATATCATCTTTTTAGACACGTAACGAATGGCCTCAATCGTACGCTCGTAAACAATCCGCTCAAACGCGTAGAAGGCGGTCTATATGAAATGGATTTTGAAAATCTCGAGCGTGTGGCCGATGGCGCTAAGTTGCTTGTACTCAGCAATCCACACAATCCTGGCGGTGTGGTATGGAGTCCGCAGGTGCTCGAACGTCTTGCGCATTTCTGCTATACGCACGACATAATTGTAGTTAGCGACGAAATCCACTGCGACCTTGTTCTTAGTGGATATAAACATACGCCATTTGCTACCGTATCGCCCGAGGCTGAGGAGATTTCCATCACCTTGCAAGCGCCTACCAAGACGTTCAACTTTGCCGGCATTGTAAGTAGCTATGCCATTGTGCCTAACGAAGTCCTGCGCAAGCAATATTTCAGATGGCTTAGCGCTATGGAACTCAACGAACCAAACATGTTTGCTCCAATTGCCACCACAGCAGCATTTCGAAAGGGCGAACCATGGCGCAAAGAGCTCTTGAAAGCCATTGAGTCCAACATCGATTATGTGGCAGATTTTTGCGAACACAACATTCCGCAAATAAAAGTTCTACGTCCACAAGCTTCGTTCCTCGTTTGGCTCGACTGTCGCGGGCTGAAACTTAGCCACCGCCAACTTGTGTCACTCTTTGTCGACAAGGCAGGCTTGGCTCTCAACGACGGTGCTTTGTTTGGCGAAGAGGGTGCTGGTTATATGAGACTGAACATTGGATGTCCTCAACAAACCATCGAAGAGGCTCTTACGCGTCTACAAAAGGCCATCGACAATAATAGCTAACGATTCCTCATCGTTTTGCAATATAATTTTCAAGTGACATACAAACCTCAGTCGAAAATTCAATACCACTTGCTATTGAGTCGACAAGAGGTTTGTAATCGGCTCGTTGTATATTTTTATGTGTATAATTACGCTTCACAAGACCTGAAATGAAGCCTGCATTGAAGCTATCGCCTGCGCCAACGGTACTCACTGGAGTTATCCTATTAGCATCTATATGTACATGCCCATCAGGGAACATAATATCAACACCATTGGCACCTTGCGTACATATACATACAGGGCAATATGGCATCACTTCTCTGCGATAGATTTCCTGCCAATCAGAAGAGCCAAAAAGCAAACGAAAATCCTCATCCGAACCTTTTACGATGTCGGACATTTGAAAATTCTCTTTTATCGAACCCATCAGAGCTTGGCGCTCATCTATATGATTGGCTCTGAAGTTAATATCGTAATATATCAAAAGGTTATGAGCACGCGCCTCAGCTATAATATCCTTTGTTCGACTGCGCAACACTGGATTTATAACAAAATAGGAGCCCATAAGAAAAATATCATCCTCCAACATATCAGGCAGCACAACTTGCAAGCGCTGCGAGGGATAATCTTTATAGAATGTATAGTGAGCATTGCTGTCAGCGTCGAGAAAAGCAAGCGCTAAGGGACTTTTACCATCAGGAAACACACAAACTGCCGAATCGCCTACTCCATTTACTCGCATAAAATTGCGAATGATTTCTCCCACATGATCGTTGCCAACCTCACTAACAAACTCACACTCTACGCCACTGCGAGCAAGCGAAATGAGGGCATTGAACACCGAACCTCCCGGATGTGCACTACACGGTTGATTGTCTGTGCCGAATATTATATCGAAAACTGTTTCTCCTATTCCTATAACCTTCATACCTATGAATAGTAAATTCTAAAGCGTCGTTTTATTTTTTTGCCTCCAATTCATCATATATAGCATTCACCACCGAAGCAAGGAGCTTTCTATCAGAAATATCGTCAACACGAAGCATCTTTTTTGCGCCTTCGTAGGGAATATCCATTTCAGCATCGGGAAGCAACATTAGTGCAGATTTTAGAGGTTTTATAAGGAATCTATCATCATATACACCACCTATCACCACACCACGATAATAGAGAATGTATTCGCCCATCATTTTGCGGTATGTTATATCGCGCAAATTGGAAAGGTTATCGAGTACATATAAAAGGAAATTGTGACTTGACGGCATAGCTTAGCTATATTTCATAATAAGAACACACAAATATAGCACTATATAAAAACACAAAAGCCCTCTCAGGCGGAGAAGGCATTCGAGAGCTGGTGGCGGGAGTTGAACCCGCGACCTCTTCCTTACCAAGGAAGTGCTCTACCACTGAGCTACAACAGCAACATTAAGAGCGGAAAACGAGACTCGAACTCGCGACCCCGACCTTGGCAAGGTCGTGCTCTACCAACTGAGCTATTTCCGCATTTGTCGGGATACCAGGATTCGAACCTGGGACCCTCTGCTCCCAAAGCAGATGCGCTAACCGGACTGCGCTACATCCCGAATTTGCTCGCGGAGAGAGGGGGATTCGAACCCCCGGTACGGTAATCCCGTACGTCAGTTTAGCAAACTGGTGGTTTCAGCCACTCACCCATCTCTCCTGATGGTTTGTCAAACGTCTTATCTCTCTCGTTTGCGGTTGCAAATGTAGACACTTTTCTTGTTCCCACAAGGGCTTTGCACGATATTTTTCAAAGTTTTTTTATTGCCTCTACAAAGCACTACAAATCAACATTATACAAAACCACAAAATCAGCTCAAGTCTCGCACAAATGGGTTTCTCGCCGCAAATAGACCCTTCGAGAGCTCATTTTTTCTTCAACGAGCGATCATAATCGCGCAAAATATGCAATAAAAAACATCAGCGAGACAAACTTTTGTAGTTCGTCTCGCTGATATTTTCTGTTTTCAGCTGTGGTTAGCTGTTAATACTCATCTTCGTTGAAAAAGAAATCATCTTTTGTAGGGTAGTCGGGCCAAATATCCTCGATACTCTCATAAACATCACCTTCGTCTTCCAACTCCTGAAGGTTTTCAATCACTTCAAGTGGAGCTCCTGAACGAGAGGCGAAGTCTATCAACTCCTCTTTTGTAGCTGGCCACGGTGCGTCTTCAAGTTTTGACGCTAATTCCAAAGTCCAATACATAGTAATTATTATTTTGCTTTGTTATACACTTCAAATTTTGCGCAAAAATAGAAAAAAAGAATTACGTTGTATCATAATTATAAAAAAAGTTAATATTATATTTTATGATCTGATAATCAACGTATTATACTACTCTCCTAATTCATCAAACGTATATCCTTCGTAGACTTCTTCTTGGATATTCATATCGTCGGGTATGGTGAGTTGGCGGAAGATGTCGGCACGGCTTCGAGGTCGATAATCGTCGAGCCAGCGGAAGCCTTTCAGCTGGCGATCTTTCTCACCTAATAGTATCGGAGGATTCATATTGCCAGTAGGCGACACTCGCATAACAATATTTGCCACCTTACGCTGCTTCATAAATATTGTCAGATTGCTACTCTCGGCGCGATTGATGCCAATTAGTGCTTCATCGTCTTTAGGATAATAGATAGTTTGCCCATTACCATCGACATCAATTCGGTAGATTTCGTTGTTGCGTATGTAGCCAGTGATGAGTTTACCCTTCACCTGATTGTAGCCAATAGTATCGAGACGAACGCCTACTTCTGGAGATATGACAAAAGCGGCATCTATGAGTTCCGATTTATACACACTACGATTTCGAGTATACATTTTTATCTCGTGAGCCGTCATCTGGTTTCCTTGTCCCCAAAGTATAGGCGCCTCATACATAGTGGCAACGGAATCGCGAAAATCGAAAATGAGCGAATCGCAACGCCCTTGCATATCGGTTCGGAAGAATTTCACCTTGTGGTATGCCTTAAGCAACCTACTTGTGTCGGCGGGAAGAGGCTCGATATAGAGCGTATCGGCGTGCATAAATAGAGTGTCGCCTCCATACACGTGTTGCACTTCGGCATGGCGCGTAGCCAAAGCTTCACCTGTAATCTGATTATAGAAGCCATAGTCTCCCAAGATTGACATGTTGTTGGTGGAGTCGGTAAGCACCATATGACCCGTGGCAGTGCCAGTACCTTTGTGGCGATTGTAGAAAATGTGGTCGCCAACGAGTGTGTTTGCTCCAGAAATGATGGTATTGTTGAGATTCAACTGGGCGCATTCGGTAATAGTGTTATACCAACCACGTTCCGACTTAATTATGGTAGAATCGGAATTGTAGATAGTAGTCTCGCCAAGAATATTTACAATCTCGGTACGTGTGTTGTAGCTCATAGTATCGCTATACATCACACGCGTTGGCGACGTACCAACTACACTGTCTTTGAAAAAGACTTCGTTGGTGTTAGGATAATAAACTCCATTAACCGAAGTGAGCACATTGTCGTGATTCACCACGCGACCACCATTGTAGAAGTAGGCTTTATCGAGCAGGCGATCGTAGTCGAGAAACTCTGTATAGAGCCATGTTTCACCTTTGTTGGCACGCACATTATCGCGCACCTTGGCCAAGTTTTGGTTGCCTAAGTACGTAAGATGGTCGCCATAGAGGTGGATTGAGTCGTTTTGTATTATATGTATGCTGCCATAAGCAACTACAACATTTGAATCGTTGTACATATATGCACTATCGCAATACAAGAAAGTGCGACCATGCGACAAAACGACATTGCCATTGAGCGACTGCGTATTCTTTCCAATCTTATCGTCGTGGCGGAGGTAGTCGGCACGCTCAATCTTAACCTGCACTTGTCGTTGGGCAACAAGCGAGACAGGCATTATAAGTATGAATAGAAATATTATGAAGCGTATGTTGGTCATTTCTACGATTATAGAGATTCTCTACCTCCTAAATATCAACGAATTGAACTAATTTATACTAATCGTATTCGTTTCATTCGTAATGAATCTGGACTTTTACTAATTGAACGAATTTGCAGCAATCAGTTCGTTTACATTCGTATTAATTCGGTGATAAATGCAATCCCCCAAAGAAGTTCTTGACTATTTCACCCAACCTTTGTACTGGAAGTCGCAATTCTGCCATTCGGGCGAAATGCTAACATAAATCTCACTCTGTTTTTGACGAATCCATGAATCGATGGCATCGCGGCGTTTACGCTCTTCCATAATATTTTGGAGCATATTATAGTCGTCGCGCATGTTGGCACGGTGCGGTTCGTGGCGTTTGCAGAGCATCACCATGCGATAAGTCTCTTTGCCTTTGCGCTCGTCCATCATTGAGAATGGCTTCGAGAACTCGCCCTCCTTCAAACCTTGGATAGCTTTAGCGACCTCGGCAGGAATCTCGGAGAATTGGAATTTTACAGAGCCATCGTTCGGATTGACCATCTGACCGCCATTCGAACGCGATTCTTTATCCATAGAGAAGTGTGATGCAGCCTCCTCGAAGGTGAATTCTTTATTATTTATAGCGGTAGTGATGGTGTCGAGGAAATGAATGGCTTTGCTACGGCTCTCGGCACTGACTTTAGGCTTCATAAGTATGTGACGGCAGTTGATGCGGTCGCCCTTACGGTCGATGAGTTGGATGATGTGGAAACCGAACTCCGTTTCTACAATCTTCGACACTTTGCCCTTCTCTTGAAGGTTGAATGCAACGGCCGAGAATTCGGGCACGAATGTCGATTTGGTGCTCCAGCCGAGGTCGCCACCACGTGCTGCAGAGCCTGGGTCTTCGGAGTAGAGCACGGCAAGCATGGCAAAGTCGCGGCCCTCGCTAACTTGCTTTTGGAAGTCGCGAAGTTTGCCCTTCACACGGTCTATTTCGCTGCGTTCAATTTCGGGATAGAGCACAATCTGCTTGAGTTCGTACTGAGCCGACACCATAGGAATGCTATCTTCAGAAGTATTATTGAAGTAAGTACGAATTTCCGACGGCGTAATCTTTATATCTTTAGTAATCTCGTTTTGCATCTTCTGGGTTATCATCTGATTGCGAACGAGTTCGGCTTGGTCGGTCTTTATTTGCATAATGGGCTTATTGAAGTACTCTTCAAGTTTATCTTGACCACCCACTTGCTGAATGAAGTAGTTGATGCGTTGGTCCACTTGGTTGGTGACTTCATTTTCACCAACGGAGATACTATCAATCTTAGCCTGATTGACCATAAGTTTTTGAATGAGGATTTGCTCAAATATGTGGCATTTCATATCACCGCTATAATTAGCGCCATCGATAAGAGCTTGCTCATACTGATATTCAATGTCGGAACGAAGTATAGCATCATCGCCGACTATAGCCACAACCTCATCTACAAGCATTTTCTGAGCTTGAACGGTAAAAGACGTAAAAGCGACAGCCGTCGCTACTAATAATTTATTTATTGCCATCTATTTAGTTTTCGTAGTAATTGATAAGTTTTTGTTGCATCGCATCGTTGTAGAGCTGCGATTTCAAGTTCTTTATAAATTCTATTTTTTGTTTGTTTATAAGAATGCTCGATATTTTATCAGTAACGTATTCAATAGGAGCGTCGCTGCCCGACATTTTACAATCGGTGATAAGTATGAAATATACATTCTCATCGTTGCTCGTTTCGGCAAGTTTGTGACTTTTTAGCGTGGCTGCTTCGTTGGGGATTGTGTTGTCGGGCAAATAATCTTTGATAGATGCCAACGGAATCCAATTCTCAAACGCCATTTCGTATTTCAACGCATGATGATATACAAAATCCTCAATTTCAGCCATCTTGTCATCTTCCATATTGGTGATGAGTTTGCGAAAGTTTTTCAGTCCATCGACGTCCTTCTTCACCGCGACAAACAAGCCTTTCACAAGCGTCTCGTTGAGTGTGAAGAAACTCTTATGCGAGTTGTAATACTTCTCAATCTCTTCATTGGTGACGTTGGGTTTGAACTTCTCCTTCAGCACTTTCTGCTGGAAACGTTCAACGAGCAGTGCCTCGCGATATTCGGCTACGGCATCTTCAATGTCTTGTTCCTCATCGGTGAGGTTGAGCTTCGATTTGCGCAAAACAACTTGCTGATATACCCAGCGACGTACGTATTCATCGGCAACGAGGGCGCTGTCTTCACTCGAAGCTGCTGGCGGAATAGCCGAATAGACCTTCGACTTGGTCAGCACTACACCATCGACCTCAGCAACGGGTGCATCGTATGGGTTTTCGCGTTTGCAACTTGCTGTAACTGTCACTGCTGCAACAAGAAGCGCTGTTTTGAAATATTTATATATATCAATACGTATATGCATACACATATCTTTGTTTTTATCAATATGCACGTTGGTTTCGACCCTCTATGTAATTGATAAACGAAGTATTTACAACTTTATTGCCGCCCGGCGTAGGATAATTACCGGTGAAGTACCAGTCGCCAGTGTCGTTAGGACAAGCTATATGTAGGTTTTCGATGGTTTGGAACACTATTTCGACCTCAGCATTCATTGTGTCGGGCGTAAGCATCTGGGCAATCTTGGCAGAAATTTCTTCGGCTGTGAATGGGCGGTAAATATCCTTCACGCAGTTCACAATATCCTCTTTAGGAAGGAACTGCTGCTCTTTGCACTGTTTGTATACATTGTCTATCACGTCAGTCATGCCGCGCTCTTTGAGAAGCTCGATGGCTGCGGTGAAGGCACAGAAGTCGCCGAGCTTGGCCATATCTATACCATAACAATCGGGGTAGCGAATCTGCGGAGCCGACGAAACTATGATTATCTTCTTCGGATGCAGACGGTCCATGATGCTGAGTATGCTCTGACGCAACGTGGTGCCGCGCACAATGCTATCGTCGATGACGATGAGCGTGTCTTTCTGGTTGTTTACAATGCCATACGTAACATCGTAGACGTGGCCCACCATATTGTCGCGACCCGTGTCGGCGGCAATGAAGGTACGCATCTTGACGTCCTTCACGGTAAGTTTCTCGAAGCGCGGCTCGACCGACAAAATCTCCTGCACACGCTCTGGCGTGAGGTTAGGCAGTTCGTCGACAATCTTCTTTGCTTGCTGCTCCTTCACAATGTGGCGTACACCCTCCTCAAGTCCGAGGAATGCCGTTTCGGCGGTATTTGGTATGTATGAGAAAACGGTGTTATCTATGTCGCCGCCAACCTTTTCGAGAAGCGTTGGTGCAAGCAGATAGCCGAGTTTCTTGCGTTCTTTATATATATCGCGATCCGAACCACGAGAGAAATAAATTCTCTCGAACGAGCACGAACGACGCTGCTGAGGCACGCGCACAAGTTCGTCGCTGACGGTGCCATCTTTCTTTATAATTATAGCATGTCCTGGCTGTAACTCTTGCACTTGACATGCACGAACGTTGATGGCTGTTTGTATTACCGGGCGCTCAGAAGCCACAACGGCTATCTCGTCATCATAATAGTAATATGCAGGACGAATGCCCCATGGGTCGCGCGTAACGAATGCATCGCCGTGGCCAATCATACCAGCTATCACGTAACCGCCGTCCCACTTGCGTTGCGAGCGCTCGAGAATCTTCTT
This sequence comes from Bacteroidales bacterium, assembly GCA_015061285.1. Classification (GTDB taxonomy): domain Bacteria; phylum Bacteroidota; class Bacteroidia; order Bacteroidales; family Marinilabiliaceae; genus W3P20-009. The sequence goes on from SUWW01000009.1 coordinate 70,139, forward strand.
CACATCGAGATTCTTCTCAATGTAGTTTGTTATCTCGCGGTTGGTGTAACCTTCGTTTTTATACTGACGAAAAAGCAGCTGCACCTCTTCGTCGAGGAAGTGACCAACGTTTTCGAGAATGGTAACGGTGTCGGAATAGTCGTTAGGGTGCTGACCGAGTTCCTCAAGCGAATGGAAAATTTCATCCACATTGGTAAGGTTGAAGTTGCCCGCCATCACGAGGCTACGGCTGCGCCAGTTGTTTTCGCGCATCACAGGGTGTACGTATTCGATATTATTATTACCAAACGTACCATAGCGCAAGTGGCCGAGGTAGAGTTCGCTCGCAAAGGGGACGTTCTCTTTGGCCCATTCGGCATCTTTCATCTTCTCGCCGTTCACAGCGTAGGCTTTGTCGTGTAGGGCGTGAATCTGGTCGATTACGCTTTGTATTGGGTTGGCAGCATTGGAGCGCACGCGGTCGATATATTTTTTGCCCGACTGCAAATCGAGTTTTACACTTGCAGCACCAGCACCATCTTGTCCGCGGTTGTGTTGTTTCTCCATAAGCAAGTAGAGCTTGTTGAGTCCCCACTGCCATGTGCCATATTTTTCTTGATAATAGCTAAGCGGCTTGAGCAGTCTGATAAGTACTATGCCGCATTCGTGTTTAATCTGTTCACTCATCTTGATCCCTGAGTTTTATTGATTAATTATATAAGTATAAAAATGTTACCTAAAACTTCGTTTTCGCACCGTGTAGTCGCGCACGGCATAACTACCCGCAAAGTGACTTTTGATTTTTGAGAGAAGTGGAAGGGCCTCACTTCTGTAACGGAAATCGCCTATGCGAACTCGCCAAAATGGAGCGTTGTAAACGATGTAAACCTTCTCGTCGGGGAACAGAGTTTGCAACTTGGCTTGTGCTGCCTTTGCTTCGGCCTTTGCCTTAACACCCGAACCGCTGTAGACTTGCACGCGATAGCCGTTTATGTTGGGCTGATCGCTCTCTATTTTGTGATTTGTCGATATTAGCGAATCGAGTTGTGCACTATGATAGTCTATTGTCACAGTTCCTCGTTTTTGACCGTATGCTGCCGAAAGCACTGATACAGCTATAATTAACGCAAATAGTCTTCCCATTATATTTATATCAATTTGCGGTGGCAAATATAAACCTATCGAACCAAAAAGTATGTTGGTTATTAGGTATTCATTCTAATGGCACGCAGATTTAGCAGATTAGAACAGATTCTCGCAGATTTTTTAGTTTGAGTTGAAATTTTCCTGCAACCGTTGCAACATAGTTTCGCAAGTTGCGCAACTACCAACGAGTCATGAAAATGGTGTGGGCTTACGTTGTCATCCTGAGCGTAGCGAAGGATCTCTCTCGTTGGGCGTGGGCTGTGCCTACGTCCGAGCTAAAAGCAATGCTCCTGCCTTGCACGCACACATTGCTCGCACAGATAACACTGATTGATAGCATTTTGTATAGTTGGGTCATTGGCTATTTTATGTGATGGAGCGAGACACCGAACGAAGTATGCAATTATTTATCATCAATATGAGGTTTTTGATAGCGTCTGAATATTTCGACTATCTTATGCAGCATACTAGGGTCTTCAGAAACGCCATATCTGCTTATTATCCTTCTTCGTTCTATTATTACTATAGGAATTAGTACAATACCGATAACAACAAATATTACCGCTACACTATTTTGACTCCACCAACTATACGGAACTAAAATCTTATCGCCTATACTAATTTGTAATACTTTACTACGATTTCGACGAGGTTCTGTCGCATAAAAATTAATTTCTACGCCTTTGCGCAGTTCCATTAGTATTATATCTCTTTCTTGATCAGAAAAACCATTCAAATAGAATCGTTGCCCTTTCGATTCTATACAAAAAAATTCTCTTGATATATATGTTATCGTACCTTGGTGAATTTCGCCGAAGTCTTCCAATTTTTTCCCAACATTGGATAAGAACAAAATATATCCACCAAAGAATATTACTAATAGGAATGGAATACTAAAACCTGCATCGCCTCTTCCACTAATTCTGTTTTTATCTATCATTTTATTATTGTTTTGTAAGCCTTTTCAATTCAGAAATAATATTCTCAACTGCTGCTTTTTCTTTACAATTATCTATATCATTTAATAGAACATAAGTATCCCCCGTTGGTCGTAGGCTGCGCCTACGTCCGAGCTAAAAGCAAGGCTCCTGCCTTGCGCAATGGTGAATGTTTGCACAAGGAGGAGAAGTAGTAGTATGTTAATAATGCGTTTCAAAACAGTTTTTTAGTTATAGGCGAGGCTCAGCCTTGATTATGCTGCAAACGACGAATAAAATATATCATTCATCTATCCTGCTGCCATATTCCTTGCGTGGAAGCCATACGCCGTCTTTCTTGATATACACCTTCTCCTCGCCAAGCATTGGGAATCCTTCTACAGGCTTGCGAATCTGCCATACGTCCGGAATGTCATCATCAAGTACATCGAGATAATCCCTTTTCCACCCATAACGTGGGTCATCATTGGCTAACTCTAATTCGATTCTTTCGTTATAATTCTGGCCGAACTCCAACCTTAATATACGTCGCATATTGTATTCGTATATGGAAATTCTTTTCTTGCGTTGTTCGTCGTATGAATATTTGGAATGAGTATCCGTTTGTGTAAAAGAATCATACACAAACTGCATTCTAAATACAGTTTGATTGGCTTGCTCAAAAAATTTATTAACTATAGGTGTAAATTTATTTGGTTCTTCGTTTTGCTCTTTTACATACTCATCTGGCTCAAAACTCTTAATAATTCCAAACTCAAACCCCTTATAGCTTGTATATGTATCCTCTAACTTATAGGCTGCTTCGATTTCCGAAGGGTCGCAGGGACGCTCATAATAGCCATCCTTTTCTTCAAATCCTATAGATTTAAGTTCCGGAACAAAGCCCCATGTCCTATTCTCTCGAAATAGTAGTATTCGTCCTTTAACCAATATGCATGGCGAAAGAGTGCCCTCAACAATATTCATATCTATTTATTCTTTTAGTATAAAGTGATTTGTATCTAAAGTACTATCATATTTCGTATATCCTACAATAGTTTCCGTTCCGTCAACGTCAATACTGACAATGACGGCTTGGTTGATTTCCTGAGCATCTTTGGGCGTTGTCAAAACGGGCGGTTTGTAGCTCGTTATCCACGCCGTTGACGTGCCGATTTAACCAACAAGTTCACCATTAGGCGTGTGCTGCCGCTCTCCGCCATCGTGGATAGCGATGTGGTGTACGGCGGCGTAAGTATAGTAGTTACGGTGATAGGCGCTCGCTGAGCATAGATAGTGATGCTCAGGAGGAGGAATAACAATGTTAAGATGAAGAGACGCACTGCAGAACAAAAAGTTGAGTATTAAATGTTTATAAACACGTCAAATATAAAAAAAACTTAACCCAAAGGATTTGCCCTCAAACGACAAAAAAACACCATCGGAAAGTATTCTTCCCGATGGTGTGGCGTGTGTTGTTGTCTATTAATATACTTATCAGATTTACTAATACATCTGCTCGATATTCCAGACGAAGGCGCGGATGCCGTTCTCTTTGTTGACGTTGTCGAGTTTTTCAACGTATTTCAATATCAACGGAACCATTTCGTCTTCAACCATGGTAAGTATCGATGTATTCATCTCAGGCCAAGCGTGAGAGCCCATGCGAGGTTCGCCTCCATTAGTGCCGCGTCCGTATGTAAGCGGAAACTGCGTGAAACCTTTGATGCGTAGCTGCTCAAAGAGGAAGTTCACACGGTCGGTGAGAGCTTGGTTGTATGTAATGAAAACTGCTTTCATATTCATTCTTGTTATTGGTTGAATATCAATTCTTTTGGCAAGCTGGAAGGTCGCGTTCAGCATCGAAATCGTCCATGAAGTGGTACGACTTCTTCTCTTCTACGTCTTTCTTGCGGTTGCCACGCTTGTTAGATGCTGCATAGGCCGCAGGCACAATAATCATGGTGATGATGGTAGAGAATACCATACCACCAATGACCGAGATACCCATAGGACGCCATGTTTCGGCACCTTCGCTGTGGTCGATAGCCATAGGAAGCATACCCAAGATGGTGGTAAACGATGTCATGAGCACAGGACGCAAACGGCTACGGCACGAAAGTGCGATGGCTTCGGTAAGTTCATAACCACGCTCACGCATGAGGTTGATGTAGTCGATGAGCACGATACCATTCTTTGTAACGATACCGATAAGCATCACGGCACCAAGAGCTGCCACTACAGAGAGTGTTGAGCCAGTGAGAAGTAGCGCTAATATTACACCTGTGAAGGCGAATGGTATGGCAAGCATGATGATGAATGGACTTATGAACGATTCAAATTCGGCTGCCATAACTATGTATACAAGTAGCAATGCCAACGCCATCAAAAGAAGCAACGCTTTGAATGAGTCTTGCTGGTCTTCGTAGGCACCACCCACGTAGGTAGTAACGCCTTGAGGCAATTCTTTCTGGCTAAGCACCTCTTTGGCTGCCTCGGCCATATCGCCAAGAGCATAGCCATCGGCTGGTGTAATGCTCACTTTCAAGTAACGCTGTTTGCTCTTACGCTGAATTGATGGAGGTGAGAAGCCTTCACGAATGTCGCCAAGCTCTTTGGCACGTACATTTTGTCCGTAGCCATCGGTGATGATGAAGTTTTCTACGTCGGTTATCGATGAACGGAACTGCTCGTCGAGGCGCACGATGATGTCATACTCTTCGCCCTCCTCTTTGAACTTACTCTGACGATAACCATAAATCTTGTTACGCAAGGTAGCACCTACGCCAGATGTTGTAAGTCCGTGACGCGCAAGTTTCTCCGAGTCGAGATATATCTGGAGCTCAGTCTTGTCATCACCACGACTTATCTGAATATCCTCAGCACCTGGCACTTGCTTCATGTCGCGTGCTACTTCGAGTGCAAAGTTTGTAGTAGTCTCAAAGTCGTGACCAATAATTTCTATATCTACAGAGTTGCCAGTTGTACCAGAGTTACCAAACGAAACTGTGTATTCGAGCACTTCGGGCACCTCTTTCAATATAGCACGAATCTTATCACCAATTTGGAATATCGATTCGCCATTCTTACGGTCTTTCACATCTACGGCACGCATACGCATATTCATAACGTTGCTACCAGTGGTCGACATCATTGAAGCAAACGAAGCTGTCTCTTCCGAACCGTACGAAACGGTGAGAGTCTTGAGGTCTTCGCCAACTACTTCGCGTATCATCGAATCGACTTTCAATGCTATCTCGCGAGTAACTTCAACGCGCTGACCTTGCTGCATCTTAGCATAGACACTGAGCGCGTTCTGGTCGTTCTGCGGGAAGAATTCGGTAGACACAAATCGCATTAACAAGAGCGATGCAATGAAGAGCAACGTCATCGAAGCGATAACAATTTTCTTTCGTCCAAGCACCCAGCGGATGAGGTTCTCATACCAAGCATCGAGTTTGCCAAATGTGCGGTTACTCCATGCATAGAAGCTGAAGCCCTGTTTCTCCTCCTCGGCAGCATTGCGCATGGTGAGGAATTTAGAGCTAAGCATTGGCGTGAACGAGATAGCAGTAAGCGTTGACGTAGTTACCGATATACATATAATCCAGCCAAGAGGCTTGAAGAATATACCCATGATACCCGGAATGAGCGTAAGCGGGAAGAATACGGCAATAGTTACGAGAGTGGTTACGATAACCGAAGTCCACACCTCGTTGGTACCATATTTAGCAGCCTCTTTCGGACGCGAGCCACGCTCCACGTGTTTGGTGATGTTTTCGAGCACCACAATAGCATCGTCGACCACCATACCTATGGCTATAGAGAGCGACATGAGAGTAATTGTATTGAGCGAACCGTCGGTCACCAAGAGATATATGAACGCTACGATGAGCGAAATAGGTATGGTCATGGCAATGATGAACGTAGAACGCCAACGGCCAAGGAATATAAACACAACTACAACAACCGATATGAGTGCATACATAAGAGTGCTCTCGAGGTTGCGAATAGCTTTGGTGATGAAGTCCGATGAGTCGTTAATCATGGTAAACTCAATATCGGCAGGCATCTCCGACTTAGCCAATTCGAGCATCTCTTTGGCTTCGGTAGCTACGGCTACGGCGTTGGCATCGCTCTGTTTGGTTACAAGCAAGATACCACCTTTGCCGCGCTGCACTTTCTGCTCAAGGGTAATATCTTTCAACGTATCGCGGACATTGGCAATATCGCTAAGTTTGACCGTCTTGCCACCTGCGAGCGGAATAGAGATGTTCTTTATCTGCTCCGACTCGTCGAATTCACCCTCAACGCGAAGTGTATATTCATCTATACCAACCTTAACTGTACCAGCCGATACGTCCATATTCTCTGCCAACACCTTGTTGCCTATGCTCTCAATTGACAGCCCATAAGCATCAAGTTTGTTTGGATCGAGGTCGACATACACAACGCGCTCTGGCAAACCTGCAACGTAGGCAGCAGCTACACCATCAACGCGGTTGAGTCGCATGATGACCTTGTCGTCCAATATTTTATACAAACCGCCAAACGACTGGTCGGCAGTAACGGCATACACAAGGATAGGCATCATTGACGTCGACATACGCATGATGGTAGGTCGGTCAATATCGTCAGGCAACGACGACATCGACTTATCAACGGCATCGCGCACATCGTTCGATGCATTATCGAGGTTTATACCCCACTCAAATTCAAGTGTGACAACAGAAAGGTTATCGTACGACACTGAAGTCATCTCCTTTAGGTCGTCTACCGAGTTGAGCTGATTCTCAAGAATCTTGGTAATATTTTGTTCTATATCTGTCGCGTTTGCACCCGGATAGGTCGTCATCACAGTTATGTATGGCGGATCCATCTTTGGGTACTGGTCGACAGGCAGCTGTATGTATGAGAATACGCCGATAACCACTACGGCCAAGAATATCATCAAGGTCGAAATCGGCTTCTCTACTGCACTTTCGAAAATACTCATTGTTATAATTATGAATTACGAATTACAAATTCCGAGTTATGAATAACTGACTACGAATTGCGATGAACTCGTAATTAGGAATTCGTAACTACTCTTAGTTCTCAACTATTTTTACTTCACTACCATCAATCAAACGAGCTTGACCCACAACAACAAGTTTGTCACCTTCGACAAGTTTGCCATCGAGAGCTTCTACTTCCACTTTGTCTTCGTAGCGATTTACCACCTTAACCGAAATACGTACTGCTTTGCCATCGCGAATCACGAATAGGTAGCGGTCGTTAGAGCCTTGCACCTTAAGCACTGAAATAGAAGGAATAACGATAGTCTTAGCTTGACCAACGTTGATTTTGATAGTGCCATACATACCAGGTTTAAGAGCTTCGTCGGCATTGTTGAAGAGAAGTTCGCATTTGAAGGTGCGGCTCGATGCATCGATAGTAGGATAGACGATATTGACCTTGCCTTCGAAAGTGCGATTTTTATACACTTCACTCGTTAGCTCCACCGTCATGCCATTCTTCACTTCGGTGTAATAATTTTCAGCAATCGATACGTAAGCCTTCATCGGATTTGTTTGCTCGATAGATATAATCGAAGGCTTAGATGCGCCACCAAAAGCACCACCCGAATAGAGCTCGCCATCTTCCATATACTTACCCGTAACTACGCCGTTGAATGGAGCAACAAGGCGCGTGTTCTCGCGCAATGTCTGGAGCGCTGTCTTTGCCACTTCGTATTGCGTAACGGCAGCATCGTAGTTCTGTTGCGAGATGCTTCCAGTCTCCATAAGTTTTACAGCACGATTGTATTCCAGCTCAACGTTTTTGAATTGCAACTCTTGTTGCATAAGGCTCGAAGCGTCCATTTCGACGAGCAACTGTCCTTTTTTGATATGATCGCCAACTTCTACATAAATCTTCTTTATGCGAGTGCCAGTAAGCGTTGGCGCATAAAAAACTTGTTCGTTAGCTTCGAGGTTGGCCGAATACTCCAAAGTGCGTTGCACTTCACTCTCTGCCACCGTAGCAACTCTAACCGGAATGCGATTGTCAACGGTTTCGGTCTGTTCTTTTGAACCGCAGCTTGCTAATGTTAATGCTGCCATGGCCGAAAGAAAGATTCTTCTCTTCATGTTGTGGATATATGTCTTTTGTTATTAATATTCAAAGTTGTTATAAAGTTTGCTCAGTTTGGTGTGAGCTTGCAAGAGGTCGAGGCTGGCCGTAGCGTAGCTCGTTTCGGCTTGCAAATAATTGGCGTTAGCTTGCGTAAGATCGAGGCTCGAGAGTACTCCTTGATTATACTTGTTGCGATAGTTTTCAAGCACGCGCTTAGCCACATCGAGGTTCTCCTTTTGCAATAGATATGCATCGATAGCCGAATTGAGTTCAAAGCGATATTGCTCTTCGTTTTGCATGAGGTTATCCTTCAAAAGCGCCATATTGGTCTCGCTCTGCGCCATCTGTATCTTAGTTTGCTTCACACGCGACTGCTTAGCTAAACCATCGAAAATAGGTATGCTAAGCACTACGTTTCCCACATGGTCGAAGTTCATGAAGCCGCCTTTGAATGGGTGGCTATACTGATATTGAACGGTGAGCGTTGGCAGATAAGCACGTTTGTACATCTTGAGGGTAGCTTCGCTTACATCGAGGCTCTGAGCCATTTGCTTGTAAGTAGGGTTTTTGGTTATGTCGAAGTTCGATGAATCCATCTGAGCCACAGTTCCCTCGATAATCATATCGTCGAGATTCTCGCTTGGGTTAATCTTAGTAGAGATAGGCAAACCCATCTGGAGCACGAGTAAACGTTTGGTTACTTCATAATTACGCTCGGTAGAGTTGATGGTATTCTTGAGCTGAGTTACATTTACACGAATTTGGTCAACATCGGTTTGCTCACACGTACCAGCATCGAACGCATATTGTGTATGTTTCTGAATATCCTCCATGTCGGCAAGGTTCTGATTCAGAATATCGATGGTGCGCTTATATACGAGCAAAGCATAATAGGTGTCGGTTACATTAGCTTTCACATCGAGTATGTTACTCTCGTTGGTAGTTTCGTAAATCTGAGCTGCAATCTTCGACACTTTCACCGAAGCCAATTGTTGCAAACTGAGTGTATACGACACAGTAGCAGCAAAAGTGAGCGAATTTTCCATCTTTATTGGCATGCCGCCCAAATTCATCTCTTTGCCAAAATAGGTTGTTCCTGTGAGCGAAGCACTCGCCTGTGGCAATCCTGAAGCACGGGTTTCTCTGATTTTTTCTTTGTAGATTTCAACATCTTGCTGCGATGTCTGTAGCTGCTTACTGTAAGATAATGCGCTACTAACAGCATCTTTCAACGAAAGATTCATCTCTTTCTGCGATGCGTCGGCAGCCGGCTGACTCTGTGCAAATAGCGATGTTGCCGTCATCACCATCATCAACGCTGCCGTTGCTATGTTCCTTTTCATCTATAATGTATATATGTTGTTATTACTTTTTTTGTATTTATCTATTAGTTCGTCAATTCGCTCTACACCTTTAGGCGTGGCCATACCACGGAAAAATATCAGATATACACTGGCAAATACACGCTGAACGCCTTCCGTTTTGCATATATTTTCCATTGAATTCTCTTTGCCGTCGTTGCCTATCATTTTAGCTACAAGGTCTATATCTATATCCTTACATATAAAGCCCTCATCCATACCTCGAATGAGCAACTCGCGAATGCCTTCTTGACGCCTCTTTATGTCCTGCTCGAAAATTTCACGCGCTCCTTGAAACTGCACGTGACGAATCTCTTCCATGAACATAGGATTCAACTTCTTCATCAGATTCAAGAAGTAATACATCACTTTCACTATAATCTCCATTGAATCCTGACTGCTTTCAACTAATTCGCTGAGTTCTTTCTGTCGCTTATCGCGAGCGAACTTTATACACTCACTCAAGAGCTCGTCTTTGCTACTGAAGTTTTCGTAAAGTGTACGTTTTGATATGCCCAACTCATGCGACAAATCGTCCATCGACACTGCTTTTATGCCGCGTGAGCCAAACATTTCGGTAGCCGTCTCTATTATCGTAGTAACATTAGACATTGGTATAACTATCACTTTTTATTGCGCGGCAAATATACTTAGAAAACTCTAAATACTATTCAAGTTTTCATGTTTAACGTTTTTTATACTTACTCCACGCCACTTCAATTACAAGCTATGAATCAGTCGTTTAACTATACATATTTAAGTCTATACTTGTCAGATATGTAAAAACTTAGATATATATGTATAAATATGCGTTTTATGCAATGTATGTGTGTTGCTAATAAATAATCGTAAGCGCAAAAACACAATTTTATAATTGTTGAAAACAAAAGTGGTTTCGATGCTACGTTTTTCACTTTTGTTGCTTACTTTCGTAAGGATAATTAACACAAACAAAAAGGAATAATATTTCCCCTCATTTTATAACACTTATCATTACTAATGTTATGAAACTATTAGATGCTATAAAGATTTCTGCCACCAACAGCACCCCGTACATAAGTGCTGACCCTCAGACGCGTCAAATTGTCATAAAAGGGCGTTCGCTGCCCACTAACGTTGTGACTTTTTATCAGCCTATCATAGATTGGATAAAAATGTATGGCACTACAGACAACGAAGATCTAAACGTCAAAATTCAGCTCTCATTTCTCAATTCAAGTTCACACAAACGCCTACTCGACATATTCGAGGGTGTAGAAAGCCTTCAAGAGAAAGGTTGCAAAGCCGAAATTGAATGGTTCTATAAGGAGGGCGATGAAGATATATATGCAGCTGGCACCGAGTTTCTGTCGATTCTGAAGTGCCCACTGAAACTCGTAAAAGAGTAACATCACAACCGCGAGTGGAGAGAGCGTTGCTATTGTAGCACCTTGTTCTCTGCTTGATATTGTTATCAATACAAAACGAGAGAAGCGCTTTTATAAGTTCTTCTCTCGTTCTATTTATGAAAAGGTTTCATTACTTGTTGCAAAACCGCAAGTCGATAATATCCCAATTTATCAAGTCCCAATATTTTTCTACATATTCGGCGCGTCGGTTCTGATAATCAACATAATAGGCATGTTCCCAGACGTCGATTGTGAGTAATGGTTTCAAATTGCGCTGCACTGGGTTTGAAGCGTTCGATTCTTGCGAAATCACAAATTTGCCATCGCTATCGAGCGAGAGCCACACCCAACCAGAACCAAAAAGTGTGGTAGCTTTCTGTGTGAAATCGGCTTTGAATTGGTCGAACGAGCCAAATTGCGAAGCAATGGCCTTGGCTATGTTTCCAGAAGGTGCATTATTAGCGCGAGGAGCACGCATAGCCTCAAAATACATATTGTGATTGAGGATCTGCCCTGCGTTGTTGAACAACCCGCCCGAGGCATTTTTCACTATATCAATAAGAGATGATGACTCAAAGCCACTACCAGGCAACAATTTATTGATATTAGCCACATAACCAGCAAGATGTTTGCCGTGATGAAGTTCGATTGTCTTCGCACTGATGATTGGTTCAAGAGCGTTTGGCTCAAATGGAAGTTTAATTAGTTCAAAAGTGTTCATATTAGTATGGATGTGAGATGTTTGTTACTTCGCAATGATATCTAAAAGAAAACGTAGAAGCAATAGCGCCCACACATTATTCCATACGAAACAAAAAAAACTCGCAAAGCCAAACGACCTTACGAGTGTGATTTATAATTATATAACGATGCTTAGTTGTTAAGCAACTTTTTCACCGTATCGGAGATTACTTTGCCATCGGCTTGACCAGCAAGTTTTTTGGAAGCTACGCCCATCACTTTACCCATCTCTTTGATACTTGTAGCGCCAACCTCAGCAATGATAGCCTTAACAGCAGCTTCTACCTCATCAGCAGTAAGTTCCTTAGGCAGATAGGCAGCAATCACATCAGCCTGAGCATCCTCATCGGCAGCAAGTTCTGGACGACCCTGCTCTTTGTATATAGCAGACGTTTCGCGACGCTGTTTCACCATTTTTTGCAGGATTTTCATAGCATCGGCATCCGACACTTCGTCGCTACCGCCTTTGGCAGTGCGCGCTTCGATAAGTTCTTTCTTAATTCCGCGTAAAGCTTCAAGTTTCAAGGTTTCGCGAGCCTTCATGGCCTGCTTAATATCCTCTGTAATGCGTTCTGTAAAAGTCATATTATTAACTATTTGGTTATTTACTATTGATTATTCATCTATGCACTACAATTCTCGTAGCATCTTCACTCCGTACTTCTGACGCAACGACTCGATCCATTTATCTTCTTCGAGTTGCTGATAATCGGACGAGAGCAAACCCCGAACAGAGTCGATTGGTAAAACTTCGCCATCGGTGAATTTGCCATCGACCACGACGTTGGCGAGAGGCTTGTTTGGCCATAAGTAGTCGTCGTAGATGCCGCCTTGACGCTGTGTGCCCGACACAATATTGTAGGCATACTTAGCAGCCTTAGAAACTTTTCGAGGCTTCACAGGCACCATACTACGCAATTTGGCAGCGTCGCGCTCTGTAGCGCAAAAATATATATTACCATCGAACGTTGAGCCATTGGAATATCGACGAGGATTAGAATCGTAGAGCTTCTGCATAGCAATGGAATCGGGGCGATTGCTCCAGATGGTGCGTTGTGTTATTTCAAACACCAGCAAGCCATCTTTATATTCCTCGTATGCATAATGGAATTTAGCATCGATTTTCTCGAGATTCTCCATACAATAGGTCAGCAAAATATTACGCGCAAGGCTTTTTTTGTTCTCTTCGACGGTTTTGTCGGCATCCCAAATATGGAAAATTTCAGCACCATTTGACGCTGCATAGGCGCCACCATCGTATGTTAGCAAATCGCCCTTCAACTCTTTTATCTTGGCTACAATGGTGCTACTGTTCTTCTCATTGGCAAATATCTTCTCCAACTCGGCAACAATTGCTTCGTTGAATCTCAGATTGAGCTCTTTGGCTTTTCTATCTATATATGCTTCTCGGCCAAGCGTTCTAAGCCAATTGGGACCATGGATACGAGCTATCATATTATCGACAACGGCGGCTTCACGACCTTCACGGAAATCGAGGCGCTTAGCGATGTGCCAACCGAAAGGCGTTTCGAACGGCAACGTAATATCACCATTGTTTGCCAATCCGCGACAAGGCTCGGCAAACTGTGGAATGAGCACACCGAGTGGTATCCAACCCATCTCGCCACCTCGATTGGCAGTCTGTTGGTCATCGGAGTGTTTCATTGCCATGGCTGGGAAATCGACGTTACTTTTCAGCAACGTATATAGGCTATCCATAAACGCTTTTGCGTCCACCGTGCGGTTGTTTTTAGCCTTCATGATGTGCGCGAGACGCATCTCGCCGCTCCACTTACGTTTGTCAATCACGTGAACGAAGTGGTAGCCGTAGCTTGTACGGAACACCTTGGAGCATTCGCCGATGGGCGTATTGTATGCAGCATCCTCAAATGGTTCCACCATCTGCAACGCTGTGAAATAGCCAAGTTTGCCACCATTTTGCTTAGCCGATGGATCTTGAGAATATATACGCGCGATAGAATCGAACGGCAAACCCTGCAAGACGAGTTCGCGAGCTTCGTTGCATTTGTTATAAGCCGCAAGTGTATCGGCTGGCGATGCATCTTCGCGAGCGAGAATAAGTATGTGCTCGGCATTTATTTCCATCTTGAGGCGCTCTTTTATGGCAGCGCGTTTCTCCTTGATGATGGTGCTGTCGCACATATATAGCTGTATCAGTTCGCTACGGTAGTCGCCAAGTTCGCGACGATAGTCGGGAAGCGTATCATAGCCAAGGCTTCGAGCTTCTTGAACTTTCAATTTGTATCGTATGAAAAGTTCGAAATACTCTTCGCGCGAAATGGGAACCTGCGCAACAGAATTGTTTTTCTCATAAATTGCATTGAATTCTTCGAGAGAATAAGTTGTATCGCCAATCTTGACTAACGGCGTTTCGTTTATTTGGGCCGTAGCGCAAATAGTCGATATTGCCAATGCCGAAGCGGCTATAATAGTTTTTATCATTGATTATGTATTTCTAATTATTCGGGCGCGAATTTAGAATTATTTACAATTAGAGTGTCTACAGCGCCTTCGGGTTTTCGCACAGATGACACTGATGAGACTGATTTGCTATAATTTTTTGCAAGGCAGGAGCGTTGATACAACATTCCAACTTAAGGCTAAGTAGAAGAAAAAACATCGTGCGAAAACTCGCCTTAGGGCTAGTTGAAGAAAAGCATCGTGCGTTGTCACATTATGGCAGCCCGGTATTTGGCGTGGGCTCTGCCTACGTCGAAGCTAAAGACAAGGCTCCTGCCTTGTGCATATATATATACGTGAATATCGGCTACGCAAGGCTGGAGCCTTGCTATTACATTGAACGTAGCGAGACGCTACGCCAAACTTGAAGTTGATTATACGTTCATCATTTTGCAATATCACATTTATATATTCGAATGCAATCGCTACATTTACACTCATAAACACGTATCTAGCGTAAATATTGATAGTAAAGTATTGATTAATAATATCAAAAATGTGTTTTATGGAGTCTATTGGGTATCTTGCTATTGCTGCATTAGTTGTGTATTTTATTATTAAATATTCAGAAAAGAGAAGTGACACTGCCGAAGCAAATAGGGAATTGATAGCTAAAAGTGGCGATTTATATGAGTTTGAGAAGTTTTGTAAAGCAAACAAGCATTTATCACGCAAACAAGCATTGATAAAATTCTATGCTAATGATGAAGAGAAGAAAAAAAAAGCAATTGCAGCCGCTAACGAACGTGACAAAAGAGAAAGAGAAGAAGATGATAAACGGAATCGTGATTTTACAATAAAAAGAGTTTTTGCATACAAGTACGAAAAGTTCATCTACGCACTTTTTTCTCCACTTGCTGAATTAAGTAATAGTAGCATTGGTGATGGGAAATGGGAGTGTAGCGAATATTTACCCAAAGAATATGTACTACAGAAGATAAAAGAAGAGTATTGTTTAACCAAGACAGAGGCTCAAGCTCTTTACAATCAGTTCTTAAGTCACCAATTACTAAGAGAGAAAAAAAAGCCAACAGAATATGAAATAAAGGGATGGTATAAAGAGGTTTCAGAAGATCCTAAAACAATTGAGCAGTGGATTGATGAGTCTATTAGTTATTATTATGAGAATGAATTATTGAAAAACACTCAATACATCGTTGATATTGGTTTGGTATTAAAATATTACACAGATGTTGTTAGTAAAAACGACCTAAATATGGATAAATACATAAGAGAATATGGTCAAAGATGTAGCGAAGAAGATTTAATAATTGAAGTTACACAAATGAGAAAGTAATCCCGCATTTGGACCTTGACTACTATTTTGATAGTAGTAATATCGTAGCGAAATGCTACGCCCAACTTGCGAAAAATATCGCAGGCGCAGAGGCCTGCGTACCTATCTACTGGCGCAAAAGTTTTGCTGTCAGCTCCTTTTCGTTGAGGAGTTGGGCTGGTAGAAGCGTGGGCGAAGAGGCACGCATTGGACAAATATCTATGCCGCCACGACGCGTATATATGCAGCCCACAAAGAGTTCTTCGGGGGCAAAGAGGCGTTGCAGGCGAACGTATATCATCTCGCAAATCTCTTCGTGGAAGTGGTTTTCGCCACGAATGCTCACCAAATAGCTCATCAGCGAAGTGCGCGTAGGCAGTTGTGCGCCTTTCATACGTATGTAGCACGTGCCCCAGTCGGGTTGATGAGTGATTTTGCAATTGCTACGCAAAAGATTGGTTTTCACCATCATCTCGCCCGATTCGCCAGCAGTTTCGAGAAGTTCGGGAGCTTCGGTGTATTTATCTATATGCAAATTGCGCATCTCGGGCAGAGTCTCGAGCAATATGTATTTATCTATATCACAACCTGTTGCATACGTATTTTTATCATCGTCGGCAAAAATATGCACACCCACCTGCGCACCAACAAGCTTGCTCAAGTCGGCCGCAACGATGCGCTCAACCTCATCTTTCGACTGGTATTTATCCATATTGAAAGAGTTGAGATAGAGCTTGAGCGACTTGCTTTCTACAAGGAATTCGCTATCGGCAGGATAGACAAGTTTTAGCAAACCAGAGAATGGCAAACCGTTGGGATACAAAAAACTAAGTTCGTAGGCATGCCACGCATCGGCGCCAACGAATGGCAAATGAGCATCATCGATGTCGTAGATACTACGATTCAGTCGGCGCGGCACCTGCACGAGCATTTCTGGCGCATAGTGCTGCGGATAATCGACACGCTTTCCAAGTACGGTTGCTTCTGGTTGCATCTTTATTAATTACGAATTATGAATTACGAGTTACGAGTTGTGAATTACGAGTTATGAGTTTTGAGGAACACAGATGACTCTGATTGAACAGATTTGCACAGATTATTCCTAACGTATGGCTGTCATATTATGGTAGCCCTGCACCGTAAATCGTTATAAATCTGCGTTCACAACAACTTTCAACTCTAAACTTTCAACTTTGACCCCTCTACGCTCTCCCCTCTACGCTCTACTCTTTCCTACTCATACGTACGTACGCTGGTTCGTCTTCGAGCTTCTGTAGTTCGAGTTCTGAACTGAGAGCATCACGAGTGACAACCTTAGCATCGAGCAAATTGTCGAGCGCATAGACATCGGCCTTTTCGTCATCGCGATTAGAGCCAAAGAGCGCGTTTATTTTAGTATCGATATTATCTACTTGGAACGTCACGGTGCGCGCCGAACCTTCAGTTATTTCGCCTAAGCCATCATTATCGTCGAAGCTTTCGAGTTCGGTGACTTCACCTGTTTGTGGGTCGAGACGGAGTTCAACACGACGACCTCTATCGTTGTTCAAATCGCTCCAATCGGCAGCAAAGCCAGTGGCAATAACCGTAACACGAAGCGTTTCACCAAGCGTATCGTCAAAAGCATTGCCCCAAATGATGGTACCCTCTTCTGGATTGTTCATCTCTTCGTAGAGCATGGTATGTAGAGTTTTGTCCTCACTTGCTCTAATTTCGTCATCGTGCGAGGTGTAAGTCATCACCAAGATATATTTAGCGCCATGAATATCGCGGTTGTTGAGCAAAGGGGAAGTAAGAGCCTTACGCACAGCCTCAGATGCACGATCGGGACCGACAGCCTCGCCCGATCCCATCAGAGTAACACCACTCTCGAACATAGCTGTACGCACATCGGCATAGTCGACATTCACCAAGGCTTTGCGGCTAATCATCTCGGCAAGACCTTTGGCCGCTACAGCCATTATCTCATCGCCTTTGTGGAGCATCTCGCTCTTGCGCAAGTCGCCATACATCTCTTCGATGGCATCGTTGCGAATAATCATAATGGCATCTACATTTTTGTAGAGTTCGTCGAGACCTCTTACAGCTTGCTTTATGCGAGGCTTACCCTCATAGAAATTAGGAATATTGACAATAGCTATAGTTAGGATGCCTCTCTCCTTAGATTTTTTAGCTATGACAGGCGCAGCGCCAGTGCCAGTGCCACCGCCCATACCAGCACAGATTATAGAAATCTTGGTATCATCGAGCATATTATTTATATCATCGATTACCTCTTCGGCACTTGCGCGCCCTTGCTCAGGATTGTTGCCAGCTCCGAGGCCTTCGGTAAGGCGCGGACCGAGCTGTATTTTGATTTCTACTTCGCTATCTTTGAGCGCTTGCAAGTCGGTGTTGCATATCACATAATTAACACCATTGATGCCAATATTGTGTGCATAATTAACGGCATTGCCACCAGCACCACCAACGCCAATAAGTTTTATTATCTCATTTTTTACCGTGTGAGCTTCAAATTCGAACTCCAGGGAATGTGATTCGTTTTCCATATTTATAATTATTATGCGTTGGTATACTTATTCTTGCATGTCGTCGCCTTCGGAGCCAAACATATTGGTAGACCACTTATCGAGCAATTTGCCAAATCCACCTTTCTTTTCTTTAGTTCGTTTAGGTTCATCCTTGGTTTCGGGAGCAGTATCGCTCTCAGGCTCAGCATCTACCTGCTCGTCGGGGAAGTTGAGCGTATTGTCGGTTTGCACCTCATTGTTTTTACGTATAATCTCTGAAGCCAAGCCAATAGCAGCGGAATAGCGCAAAAACTCATCGCTACTCATTCCTTCTACTTCAGCCTTAACTATCGAAGTCTCTTTTGTGAGTTGCATACGGAAAATATCGCAAATGCCAGGCATCTTAGCGCCACCACCCGTAAGTTTCACAGAGCGAATCATATTAAACTTATTGGCATTGACAAGCTCGGCACCTACGTATGCAGCTATCTCGCGAAGACGCGCGACAATCACATAATTGAGTTTTGCTGCATTGTCTATATCGTCATACACTTCGTCGCCCACAGTTATGCACAATGGACCATTAGTAGCATTTTTACGATAGCCTACACGCTTTATCATTTCAGCACGTTCGGCTGATATTTTCCAGCAATTTGATATATCGTCGGTGATGGTTTTGCAACCGAAAGGCAGAGAAGACTCGTAGCATAGTTGGCCATGCTCGTAAATAGCAACACCAATGCTTTGCGCTCCCAAATCGACAAGAGCCATACAATTCTCTTTCTCGGCACTATTGAGCAACACAACGCCTTTCATAGACGTTGACGGGCGATAGGCTTCTGGGCGTGGCAACGGGTTTACAAACGACAAACTGATAGCATTGAGCACATTGCGATTGATGAGCGTACAAATGGCCGTTGCCTCAATCTTTTGGCACAATCCCGATGGACGTTTATATGTAGTGGTAACTTGATCGAGCACATATTGTATGAACTCGGTATTGATAATCTGCATATCGTCGCTGATGCTGTTGCGCACATCGTTCTCAACTTTATCTTTGAGACTATCGAGCATTTGCTGCGTAACACTCACCTTGCCTGTTTTGGCGTCCTGTTGCTTGACGTTGCGTATGGTCTTAAGACTTCCTCCGCCCACTGTGACGCAATAGGCCAAATCGCGCTTAATGTTTTTTGTGAGTTTCTTCACCAAATCCGACACAGCATACGAAACTTGCGATACATCGTACACTTCGCCACGGCGCATTCCCGACAGAGATGCACAGCCATAGTTCAA
Source organism: Bacteroidales bacterium (assembly GCA_015061285.1). Lineage (GTDB taxonomy): Bacteria > Bacteroidota > Bacteroidia > Bacteroidales > Marinilabiliaceae > W3P20-009. The sequence continues at coordinate 89,348 of SUWW01000009.1, forward strand.
CAACTTTATGCCATACAAATTGTTGGACGAGTTTTGAGCCACCACTATGCGGACTTCGCTACTGCCAAGATCCACAGCCACTATTATAGTATCTCTATTCATATTGCTCTGCTATCTTTTTGTGCAGATTATCTGCCCATTATATTTCAAATTAACTTTCTTGTATATGTTCCACTCTTTTGGTTTCCATCCGCGTGTGTATAGTGCATATAGCAAATCGAATTTTTCTTCCATACGCTCAATGGTGCCAAATTCTATCACATGATCGCCAACGCGCGGAATAAGTACAAACTCTTGTTTGTCGGTTATATACACTTGTTCTATCTGCGACTTCCAGAATTTGTCTTCGTCGATGAATTTGCAAAGTTCAAGCACATCGCCGCCATCGAGCATAGAGCCTACGTTGCCCGAAACAACCACCGTGCGAGCACTCATTTCGGGCTCAGCAGCTATGCGAAACGACTCTTCGTCCATATAATACGAAGTGTGCTGCGTAAATACGCGCATGATTGGTTCGCGCTGAACGATGCTCACGTGCAGCACACCACCAGGTGTGTAGTAAATATCGCAACGCTTCACCACTGGCGTCTGTTCAATGCGCTGCTCCATCTCCACCAGATTGAGCGCACTCACTGGTGTGCCTTTTAGCGCTGGATAGGCACGGTCGACAATACGCTGCAACCCCGATTCGGTGATGAGTTTACTGCGATCGTTGTCTACCACATGCGGCATCACGCGGGTACACTCCACCTCGCTTTTTTCGGCATTTACAAACGACATGGCCACAGGGAAATAGAGTATCATAACCACCCAACAAGCGGCTATTCCCACGCGATGCGCCACGCGCCTGATCGTCTGTTTTCCTGCGTCTGCCATACGTATATATACAAATTACAATGTCTCTTTCAATTTCGCTTCAACCTCTGGCACAAGAGCATCTATATTGCCTGCACCCATTATGAGCACAAGCTCGTGATTGCCTTCTGCGATAGCTTGCGCAAGTTGCTCTTTGGCAACGAGATGGACATCAATATTACTACGTATTTTCTTTATTTTATCGATCAACATTTGCGTAGTTACGCCCTCAATAGGGAGTTCGCGGGCAGGATAAATATCGAGCATCAAAAGTCGGTCGGCTGTAGAAAGCACCTTAGCAAAGTCGTCGGCAAAATCGCGCGTTCGAGTGTATAGATGCGGTTGAAAAGCCACAGTAAGCGGACGTTTACCATATATATCGCGAACGGAGTTGAGCGTGGTAGCAATCTCTTGCGGATGGTGCGCGTAGTCGTCGATTAATACGCACTTTTCAGTATCGATATGATATTCAAAACGACGACGATTGCCACGGAACGTAGCCAAGGCGTCGCGAATTTCGTCATCGGTAGCACCACAAAGTTGAGCCGAAGCTACAGCAGCCACTGCATTTTCTACGTTGTGCAAACCAGGCAAACCGAGTGTAAGGTCTTCAATGTCGCCGAGAGGAGAACTTATCGAGAAGTTGTATTTATTGCCAACGCGCTTAACTCGAAATGCATGAAAATCAGCTTCTTTATTTTCGCGTGCATAGGTAAAGAACTCGGCATCTTCGCTAACTATTTCATCGTCGATTGGCAAACCATACTTAAGCAAAAGCGCGCCACCGCTACGAATTTGAGAAGCAAACTGGCGGAAGGCTTTCTGCATCTCGGCTTTTGTACCATAAATATCAAGATGGTCGGCATCCATAGCGGTGATTACAGCTACATGCGGATGGAGCGTCAAGAACGATCGGTCGTATTCGTCGGCCTCAGTAACAACAAATGGCGACTCAGTGTTGCTCCAATAGTTGGTATCGTAGTTTACTGAGATGCCACCAAGAAATGCCGAGCAGCCCACATGCGAAGCGCGTAAGATGTGCGCAGCAAGTGTCGATGTGGTAGTCTTGCCATGAGTACCAGCTACACAAACAGCGTCGGCAGCATCGGTGAGATGACCGAGCACAACGGAGCGTTTCACAACCTCGAAACCCTCGTTGCGGAAATAGCTAAGTATGGCGTTGTTGGCGGGTATAGCAGGAGTAGCCACCACGAGAGTATCGTTTTTGGAGCGAAACGTCTCTGGAATGGTATTCACATCATCTTCGAAGGTGATGGGAATGCCATCGGCAATAATCTCGTTGGTGAGGCGCGTTTGCGTGCGGTCGTAACCCGACACGTTGCAGCCAATGGCGTGGAAATGGCGTGCGAGCGCGCTCATACCTATACCACCAATACCTACGAAATAATAATTCTTCTTCATTTGACTATTTTCAATTGTTTATCACCGAATTGAACTAATTGATGCTAAACTCTTCGTTTCTATTCGTTTTCATTAGGTGACTTATACTTACTTATTACTGCCGAGCTCAAATACATATTTAGCAATGTCGGCAGCCGCATTGGGCTTAGCAAACAAGCGGATGTTGGTAGCAAGTTTCTCGAGCAGAGCCTTGTCCGACACCGTAAGTTGAGCTTCGGCGAGTAGCGTACGCGTAGCATCGTCGCGAACAAGTTTGGCAGCATCGCGCGAGACGAGAGCCATAGCATTCTTAGTTTGGTGATCTTCTGCCACATTGGGCGAAGGCACAAAGATGCTTGGCTTACCGAGCAACGCAAGTTCGGAAATACTACTTGCACCAGCGCGCGAAATTACAACATCGGCAATTGCATACGCATAATCCATACGCTTAATGAAGTCGAAAGCAAATACGTTTGCACGTGGTTTTTCTTTGAGTTTTTGCTGTATATCAGCATAATACATCTTACCCGTTTGCCATAAAAGTTGCACTCCTGGCTGCAAATCGTCGAGCGTAGCAGAGATGCCATTGTTTATCGAGCGGGCACCAAGACTACCACCTATCACCAATATTATTGATTGATTTGGGTCGAGACCAAAGAATTTTGCAGCCTCGGCGCGGTCGATAGTCGACTGAAGCGACTGACGCACCGGATTGCCCGTGAATGTGATTTTCTCTTTTGGGAAAAAGCGTTCCATATCGGGATAAGCTACGCAGATGCGTTTAGCTTTGGCAGCAAGAATCTTGTTAGTTACGCCTGGATAGCTATTCTGCTCTTGAAGCAAGCACGGAATACCGCGTTGCGAAGCACAACGCAACACTGGTCCGCTGGCATATCCACCTACACCAACACACACATCGGGTCGGAAGCGATTGAGCACCCGACGAGCTGTTATCATGCTACCAATCAAGCGAAAAGGAAACAACATATTGCGACAAATATTGCGCAAGTTGATTTTGCGGTGGAAGCCAGCAACAGGCAACCCGACAATGTCGTAGCCTGCAGCAGGAACTTTTTCCATTTCCATCTTACCCTTAGCACCAACGAAAAGAATCTCCGTAGAAGGATCAACTTCGCGTAATGCATTAGCTATCGATATGGCAGGAAAGATATGACCTCCCGTTCCGCCTCCACTTATAATTACTTTCATGTCTGTCTATTATTTTTTTGTTATTGTGTATGTATACAATTAACTATCCGAATGTTATGGCTTCAGCCTCTTCATAATAATCGCCGTCATCAGCATTTGTTGATGCTTGGTGCTCGTCGGATTCGGCATCGGCAGAAGGCGCGTCGGTGGCTTTGGCAACCACTGGCGCAGGATTTACATTACTTACCGACAATATTATACCAAAGGCAAATCCCATAAAAATATCCGACGAACCACCTTGACTCACAAATGGCAGCGTCTGACCTGTCACTGGCATAAGACCTACTCCCACCAACATATTTATGAGCGCTTGAATCTCTATAATTATGGTTATGCCCATAATAACAAAAGCGTGAAAAGGCTTCTGACACCGTCTCATCACTATTATCGACCTATACATAAGTAGAAGAAAGGCTGCAAGCACCAAAATTCCGCCCCACGCACCATACTCCTCTAAAATGATAGCAAAGATGAAGTCGGAGAAGGCCATCGGAAGGAAGTTCTTCATGTAGCTATGTCCGGGTCCACGACCAGTAACGCCACCTATAGCGACAGCCGTGAGTGCCTGACGTATTTGATAGTCACCATCTTTATCGCCTTTGCTGGCTACATCGTCGGAACCTATGAATCGCTCTACGCGCGCGCGCCACGTGTTTGCTCGTGGGAAAACTTTGCTTGCATAAGGCGCAAATAGCACTATGAGAAACAGCAGAATCGCAATAACGGCAGCAGTGCTGCCCAAATAGCGCCAAGGTATTCCGCCTATCATCATCATTATGAAGACCGAAAGCCCGACCAAAATGCAAGTAGAAAGATTCTCGAGCATGATAGGCACACATATTAACCCCGATGCAATAAGAATTGGCAAAAAGGCTTTCTTGGGTTCATTGGCTATGGCTAAACTCTTGGCTACGAATATTATGAGTGCATATTTAGCAAACTCTGAAGGCTGCACGGTGAAACCGCCTATGCTTATCCAACGTGAAGAACCATTGATGGCATTACCAGCCAACAGTGCAAATATTAGCCCCGCAAAGCCAACGCCAACCATCACTTCGGCCAAACCAGAAAAATATTTCGGGTGTATGCGACTAACAAACACCGCTACGCCAATGCCCATCAGGAGCATAATGCCATGCTTCAGAATGTAGCTGGACATGTCGCCGTTGTTTTTCACATACGCCAACACACTCGCTGCGCTATACACAGAGAGAAACGATAGTATGGTGAGAAATGTTATCACAACCCATATCCATCGATCGCCAATGAAGAGTTTTTTTATGTTGTCGAACGACATGTTGATTCTATTTTTTTATTTCAGTTTGTTAACCTCCTCTTTGAAGAGGTTTCCTCGATGCACGTAGCTATTGAATAGGTCGAAACTTGCGCAACATGGCGAAAGCAGCACCACATCGCCACTCTGAGCAAGGCGGTGACATTCGCGCACACAATCGGCCATCGATTTTGTCTCTACAATCGTAGGTATGATGCCAGCAAAACTTGTAATGAGTTTTTCGTTGTCGACACCAAGGCAGACGAGCGCACGCACCTTTTGGCGGGCAAAATCGTTGAGCACCGAGTAGTCGTTGCCCTTATCGGTTCCACCAGCAATCCACACCACTGGGCGTGTTTGACATTCGAGTGCATACCACGCCGAATCGACATTGGTAGCTTTCGAGTCGTCGATATACTCCACACCATCGATAGTAGCTACGCTCTGCAAACGGTGTTCGGCATTCACAAACGTGGTCAATCCTTTGCGAAGCGCATCGCCATCGACGCCTACAAGTTGCGCCGCCAAAATGGCTTGCATAGCATTATAAGTATTATGCAAACCTTTGATTGTAAGATCGTTAATATTTATACTAAAGTCATTATTTCTTATCATGCTATATATGACGCCATCGCGACAAACAGCGCCATTAGTCTCGCCTTTGGTGCTAACAAAAATTGTCTTGCGCGGCAATTCCAAACGAGGATACCATTCAGAAGAGACGGGGTCGTCGGCATTAGCGATGAATGTGCCATCAGGATTGAGATTCTGCATTATGCGGAACTTCGAGCGTATGTAGTTTTCAAACTTATATTCATACCTATCCAAATGGTCGGGAGTGATATTGGTAAGAATTGCTACTTGCGGCTTGAAGTCGTACATGCCATCGAGTTGGAAACTGCTAAGCTCAATGACATACCATTCGGGTTCATCGCCTTCAGCCACACGACGAGCAAGACTCGTACCTACGTTGCCAGCAAGTTTTGCACTCACGCCAGCCGTTGTGAGCAGATGATGGATGAGCAGCGTGGTTGTCGTTTTGCCATTTGCTCCCGTAATACCAATGCACTTCGCTTTGGTGAAGTAGCCAGCAAACTCAATTTCGCTAATTATTTTCACGCCCCAACTGCGCAGAGTTTTTACCACTTCAGCCTTTTCGGGCACACCAGGACTCTTTACATAATAATCAGCATCGCGCATGAGGTCGAACGAGTGTCCACCCTCTTCGTAGCGAATGTGGTTTGCATCAAGTTCAGCTTTGTTTTGTGGTTTTAGCGTACCAGCATCACTCAAGAGCACGTCCATGCCAAGTTTCTTGCCAAGCAGAGCTGCACCAATGCCACTCTCGCCGCCGCCTATGATTATAAGTTTTTTCATAATTATCTGATTTTCAAAGTAACAAGTGTAACTACTGCCAATATTATACCTATAAGCCAAAAACGTAGTACAATTTTAGGTTCTGGATAACCTTTTTTCTGAAAATGGTGATGTATAGGAGCCATAAGGAATATACGACGCCCTTCACCATATTTTCGTTTGGTATATTTGAAATAGCTCACCTGCATCATAACCGACACATTCTCCACGAAGAAGATGCCACAGAGAATTGGTAATAGCAGCTCGGCATGAATAATTATAGCCAGAATTGCTATGATACCACCAAGCGTAAGACTTCCAGTATCGCCCATAAACACTTGTGCGGGGAAAGCGTTATACCACAAGAATCCAATTGTAGCACCAATGAAAGCTGCTATGTATACAACCAACTCGCCTGAATTTTGTATGAACATAATATGCAAATAGCCTGCATATTCGTGGTGACCCGAAAGGTATGCCAATACGCCGAGCGTTGTACCAATTATAGCCGAAGTGCCCGTTGCTAAGCCATCAAGACCATCGGTCATATTAGCACCATTGCTGGTGGCTGTAATTATAAATATGGTGACAATAGCAAAGACAAGCCAGCCTAACTGGGTCAGCAATTCGCCTTCTGCAAATGGCACAAGCCAACGATAGTCGAAGGTGTAGCCTTTGAAAAATGGTATGACTGTTACAGGAATATCATCGGTGTCGTGGCTAAAATATAGCACTGCCGCCACAACAAGACCAAGACTCACCTGACCAGCTATTTTCTTCCAGCCCGAAAGTCCCTCTTTGTTTTTCTTGAACACTTTGATGTAGTCGTCGATGAAGCCAAGCATACCAAGCCATATAGTAGAGAATATCATCAACAGCACATACACATTGTCCAAGCGGCAGAAGAGCAACACTGGCAGCAGTATAGATAGAATGATGATGATACCACCCATAGTAGGAGTACCCTTTTTTTGCATCTGACCTTCAAGGCCGAGGTTTCTTATGGTTTCGCCTACCTGCAAAAATTGCAATCGGTCAATTATTTTGCGACCTACGATGGTGGCGAACACAAGCGATGTCACAAGCGACAAGCCTGCACGAAACGAGATGTACTGCATCACGCCAGTACCTGTAACGCCAAGTTCGTGCAAATATTGGAATAGAGTATATAACATATTGGTTAAAGATTTTTACTTACATATTGAATACTTCGCGCACCACCTCGTGATCGTCGAAATGGTGCTTAACCCCATTGATTTCTTGATATTTTTCGTGTCCTTTTCCAGCTATAAGTACTATATCGCCCGACTTAGCAAGAGTGAGCGCTGTGCGTATAGCCTCTTTGCGGTCGGTGATGGAGAGCGTACGCTTAGCATCATCTTCGGTGAGACCAGCTTTCATCTCTTCGATGATGGCTACAGGATCCTCGGTGCGAGGGTTGTCCGATGTAAGTATCACACGATCTGAAAGGCGCGCTGCTTCGTGAGCCATCTCAGGACGTTTGGTGCGGTCGCGATCGCCACCACAACCACAAACAGTGATTAGTTGCACATTCTTTCCGTTCGTCTTACGCACCTCATTGATGGTTGATATTACATTGGTGAGAGCATCGGGCGTATGAGCATAATCGACAATGGCCATACGACCATCGTTGCTACGGATAACCTCAAAGCGTCCATTAACAGCCTTGAGCGCCGAAAGATGTTGCATTATTTCTTGTCCGTCTATGCCGAGTGCCTCTGCCGCACCATAAATATCCATAATGTTATATGCATTGAATCGGCCTACGAATGGCAGATAAGCCTCGCGCCCATTGATGTCGAGCAACATTCCTTCGAATGTCATTTCCACTATCTTGCCTTTTATGTCGGCTGGGCGTTGCAGCGAATATGTACGTACGCGCGCCTTAGTATTTTGCACCATATACATACCATTCTTATCGTCGATATTTACAACGGCTGTAGCACCTTCGCGCAGTCCGTCGAAGAGCATTTTTTTAGCATCTCGATAGTTTTCAAATGTCTTATGATAATCGAGATGATCGTGTGTAAGGTTTGTAAAAATTGCTACTTCAAAATCGAGGCCTGCCACACGATGTTGCACAAGACTATGCGAACTAACCTCCATGAAACAATACTGACAGCCAGCATCAACCATCTGACGCATAAGGCGTTGAATTGTTACGGCGTCGGGAGTAGTATGCGTAGCGGCAAACTCTTCGTCGCCAATGAAATTTGCCACGGTCGAGAGCAAGCCCGCCTTAGCTCCACGACGCATCATCAAATGATGAAGGAGTGTTGCGGTAGAGGTCTTTCCATTGGTGCCAGTGACGCCAACAAGTTTGAGTTGCTTCGATGGGTGACCATATAGAGTTGCAGCTGCCAAACCAAGTGCTTTGTGAGTGGAATCGACAATAATTATGCTGCCACCATCGGGCATTGCCACATCGGCAGGAATCTCTTCACATAATACTGCACGGCAACCTTGCTCAATGGCTTGTGCTATATATTTATGACCATCAACTTTCTCGCCTTTCTGCGCCACAAAGAGTGCACCTTGACGCGCCTTACGGCTGTCGAACACAACCTCATCTATTTGTTGCGCTGCGTTTATTGTGCCTCCTACAGAAAGACTCGCGGCTTTCAAATCGGCAATTATTTCAGCTATCTGTGTCATATTGTTGTTTTAGGTTTTTATGTATGTAAATATTTATATCAATTAGTTAGTTGTATATGAACCGACGTACCTCTAACGAAGCTTGTTCCGCTTGCAGGCGATTGCGACGACACTCTTCCGTAGCCACTCAAATTCACTCTAAGTCCCATGCTCTCGAGCAACGACACTGCATCCGAAGCTCCCATTCCTCGCACATCGGGCATAATATTCTTAACAAAATGGCGCTGACGAAGTTGTACCATATCGCTCTGAGCCGTAGACGACACCCAAGTCTTAGGATTGATGTCGAGCGTATGTGGCACCTTTAGAGCCCCCATAACTATGTTTACGTCTTTAGTCATTCCGCCTTTTGAATATGGATAGACCTCACTTTCGACTATCGTCGACATGTTTTTCACATTGCCTTTGCGATATTCAGCGGCATACACACGATCGGCTATGGCCTTAACAACCGAACCTGCAACTACATTTCCATAGTATACATTGTTGCTCGGCCCATAGACCATAACTATGCAGCTATACATAGGATCGTCGGCAGGGAAATAACCAGCAAACGATGCCAAATATTTTCTCTCACCCTGATCGCCATAGCTTCCCTTCTTGGCTATTTGGGCAGTACCCGTCTTGCCTGCTATTTTGTATGGCGTGTTTTTTATGTTTTTGGCTGTTCCATTTTCCACTACGCCTTTGAGCAACGACTGCACCGTGCGAATTGTAGAGTGAGATGCAATAGAACTACGTATAACCTTTGGTCGAAAAGTCTTCACATCACGGCCATGATCCATAAGAGCTTCAACAAACATTGGTCGCATCATCTGCCCATTGTTTGCCACAGCGTTATAGAGTGTCAGCAAGTGCAATGGTGTTATCTGCAGCTCGTAACCTATCGACATCCAAGGTAGCGAAACGAGCGACCATGTTGGGTCGGACACATCTTTGATATTGGTTGCACCCTCGCCTTTTATGTCTATGCCAAGCGAATCGCAAAGGCCGAGATCGCGCAAGCCTTCAATGAATTTTTTAGGGTCGTTGGCGTAATATTTCTGCACAAGACGCGAAAATGCTATGTTCGACGACGCTTCAAACGCTTCTCGAATAGAAACAACACCAAGACCTCCTTTGTGAGAATCGCGCATCACACGATCGTAGAATTTATACTCACCATCATAGGTATTTATGGTATCGTCCACTTCAAACATATCATCTTCAAGACAAGCCATCACAGTGGCAAGTTTGAATGTAGAACCAGGCTCTGCCAATTCTCCTACAGCATAATTATAATTATCCTCGGTGTATGAGCCATCGGCACGGCGGCAAAGATTAACAATGGCACGCACAGCACCTGTTTTCACTTCCATAAGTATGGCTACTCCATGCTCAGCATTATGTTTTTCGAGCTGTCGCATAAGCGAGAGTTCAGCCACATCTTGAAAATCGACATCTATAGTAGTACGTACGTCCAAACCAGGGATTGGAGCTACAATCTCTTTATTTATCCATCGGCCCGTGACACGCATTTTGCTGACTCTACCAGGAGTGCCGCACAACTCTTTGTTGTATGCGAGTTCTATACCATTCATGCCACCTTTACTCTCGTCTTGATAGAGTTTGCCAATGGTACGCGAAGCCAAAATGCCAAATGGTCGCGCACGTTGGCCGCTCTCCTCCACATTCAATCCGCCCTTATTGCGTCCTAAATTGAATATGGGGAACTGCCGCACCTCAAGCAATTCGTTGTAGGATATTCGACGATTATTTACGATTAAGTATCGACGTCCAGTATGACGAGCTCGCGATATAAGAGTTTTATATTCAGAAATGCTTTTGTCGCGAAAGAACGATGACAATTTAGCCGCCAACGCATCAATATTGTTATTGAATACCTCATCTGTAAGTCCGTCGGCATTAGGGTCCATACATATTCGGTAGTTGGGCAACGAACAAGCCATGGTGCGTCCATCAACAGCCAATATGCTACCGCGCGTTGCTGGAGCCTCTTCCTCACGCGACAACATTTCTACATCTTTGGCATACTTCGAGCCTTCTACCAACTTAAGTTCGAAAATGCGTATGAGTATAGCAACCATAGCAACGATAAGAAATACCATTACGATGGTGGCAGCAATCATTAAACGTCGTTTGCTTATTCTTGATGACATGGCTACCGTGATTTCATTTATTTTTCGATAATACGCGGTGGATCCGTAAGCTCATGAAGTCCAAGTTCTTCAGCCTCCACTCGGCGAATAACTTCACTCTGTTTGCTCATGTTCATCAGTTCAGCCGATGTTGTTATCTGCTCGTAGCGCAGCTCTTTTATCTCTTTCGAGAGATCGGCTATCTTGCGCAAGTCGCGCTCAACCCAAAGGTGGTTAGTAATATATATAAACACAAACAGCACAACTATGCCTATCACCTTCACTGTGTTGTGCATAGGTAAGTTGAGATTGCTTGCAAAAAGCATCTTTAGGCTTGCTAATGTGTTTTTTATACTCATAGCCACTCCTCCTCGTTGCGCACAGCAACTCTAAGTTTAGCACTTCTGGCTCGTGGATTTTGCTCTACTTCGGCCGCATCGGGCACTATAGGTTTGCGCGTCACACTGTCGAAAGGCACATGTGAATGTCCGTAGATGTCGGTATCGGCATCAGCAAGCGCCACATTGCCACTTCGTATGAGGTTTTTAGCCATTCTATCCTCAAGACTATGGTATGCAATAACCACCAAGCGCCCACCTTCGTTCAATACGTATGGAGTCGCACTAAGCATCTCACTCAACGCATCCATCTCGCCATTCACCTGAATACGAAGCGCCTGAAACACTTGAGCAAGCACTTTGGCTTGCACATCGCGAGCCGTACACGAGGTTACTATGTCACGAAGTTGCGTAGTAGTTACAATAGGCTGCTCGGCACGTTTTTTCACTATAGCATTAGCTATCTGACGCGCAAAACGCACCTCGCCATAAAGCGCTAAAATGTTGGTTATATCTTCAGCCGTGGCTTCTGCTACATAGTCGGCAGCCGATTTTGCCATTGCGGGATTCATACGCATGTCGAGAGGCCCATCAGCACGAAACGAAAATCCCCTTTCCGCATCGTCGAAGTGATGCGACGACACTCCCAAATCGGCCAAAATGCCATCAACCTTTTCTACGCCTAAATATGTAAGGAAATGCCTTAGATAGCGAAAATTATGACGCACGAAGATTAATCGCTTATCGTCAGGGCGACGTTCATACGCATCGGGATCTTGATCGAAGGCTATCAATCGTCCATGCTCACCCAAGCGACTAAGTATCTCTCTACTATGTCCTCCACCTCCAAATGTAACATCTACATATGTGCCATCGGGGTTAATGCAGAGAGCATCAACCGAAGGCTTCAGAAGTACTGGAGTATGATAAAATGATAATTCGTTATTCATTTGGAATGCACTAAAATTCAAAACGACGAGCAATCTACATCACTTCCAAGAATAGACTGTGCAAGCCGAGCCAAATCTTGAGGCTCCATTGCTGCCGAAGCATAATTGTCGGCATCCCAAAGCTCTATGTGAGTGCCTACTCCGAGTAGTGTAACAACTTTGCATTCTCCAACAAGCGACAACAGTCGACGTGGTATGAGTATACGCCCTACGCTGTCGATGTCAACTTGTGCCGTATAGCGCTGATATTCACGCAAAAGTTGCACATGCTGTCGATCGTATAGATTCAAACGACTTCGTAGGTCTGAGATTATCTGCGTCCATTGCATTTCGGTATATACACACAAACACTTTTCGTAGAGATCTTTCGACACAATAAGCGACGCAACCTGCTGAGCCTCAAACTCTCGCTTGAAAGCAGCAGGCACAACTATGCGCCCTTTAGCATCGGTTTTTGCTTCAAAATCACCTACAAATTGGGACATCGCGTTTTTTCAGTCTTTGGTGAATATACGGCTTCAAAAGTACAATATTTAATACCACCTTTTACCACTTTACTACACTTTTTTACACCAACCACATCTCAAATCGGTCAAACTCCTTTGATTTCGGGCATTCCGACATCGCTTTATCTTTTGCGTTCTACTCATCTATGTGTAGCAAAAAAGTAGAAGCAGTTCAACTATTTGAACTACTTCTACTTATCGTATAAACAAATAAAAGAATGTATGTGTTGTTGAGGCTACATTATGCCTTAAGCAGCCAATGTTTTTCTTGATTTGAACACAAACAAGAATGCTATTGCCACACCAATTGTAACTACTATACTTATGATGCTACCAATCATGTAATTGACGGCAAAGCCTTCTGGCGCCACCAATATGTACGAGGTGCATACCATTGTCATAAACATAGCCGGAATCATTGTTATGATGTATGGTTTACCATTTTTGTATAGGTATGCTGTTATTGCCCAAAGCGTAAATATTGATAGCGTTTGATTGAACCAGCCGAAATAGCGCCATAGCACATCGAAATCGATAAGCATAAGCGTGCCAGCCAATACAAAAATTGGCACCGACACCACCAAACGACGCCAGATAGTATCTTGCTTGAAATGAAGGAAATCGGCTGTAATAAGACGTGCCGAACGCAGCGCTGTGTCACCAGATGTGATAGGTGCGGCCACTACGCCCAATATTGCAAGTATTGCACCTACTCGCCCCATCCAATCGTTGCAGATGAAATTCACTATTACAGCAGGATTGGCTTTGCCCGTCGACGCCATAATGTCGGCAAGATTGTTTGTGCTACCTCCTGCATAATTGATAGCTGCTGCTGCCCAAATAAGAGCAACAAATCCTTCTGTTATCATTGCTCCATAGAAGGCTATGCGTCCATGACGTTCGTTTTGCAGACAACGCGCCATCATTGGGCTCTGTGTAGCATGAAATCCACTAATTGCTCCACACGCAATGGTTATAAATAGGAATGGGAATATAGGCAACTCTTTAGGGTGATGGGTGTGAAATGCCTCGGTGATTTCGGGCATATTGCCACTATGCATAAATATTCCAACAAACACACCAATCGCCATTATCAATAGAGCCAAACCGAACACTGGATATATGCGACCTATTAGCGCATTGATAGGCAACAGCGTAGCCATAATGTAGTAACAGAAAATAACTACACTCCAAAACTCGGCAGTGCCAAAAAAGCCCCAATCGCTCGGTATCATTCCAGCAAGCAATCCTGCTGGCGTGGTTACGAATACTGCGCCTACCATTATCATCAAAAACAGCGAAAACACACGCATAATCAAGCGTATGCCACTTCCAAGCTCATCACCTACTATTTCGGGCAGCGACGCTCCGTTTCGGCGAAGCGATATCATGCCCGACATGTAATCGTGGACCGAGCCTGCAAATATGCACCCTAATACTATCCATAGGTATGCTGCAGGACCGAACAAGATTCCGCTAATGGCTCCAAATATTGGACCTGTGCCAGCTATATTCAAAAATTGAATTAAGAATACCTTCCATAAAGGCATGGGTATGTAGTCGATGCCATCTTGTTTGGTGTAGGCTGGTGTTGGACGATTTTTGTCGACACCCATCACTCGCTCTACAAATGCTCCATACAATACGTAGCCCAATACAAGCGCCACTATCGCAATTGTAAATGTTATCATAATGAATATTTATTAGAAATAACCGCGCAAAATTAGATAAAAATTCAATCGATTAACCTTATAATATCTAAGTATGCACAATAAAAACGCGGCTTACGATGCTTCGCAAGCCGCTGTTGACAAATATTAATTATTATATATACTCATAGTGTTATCGAACAATATTCTTAGTATCATCGATAGGAATAGTAAGAACGGGACAAACCGAATTATTGATAAGATTTATCAAGAATGGACGGAATCGGTCGGCCAAGAATGCACCCGTGTTTGTAATATCTATTGCCACCATATCGGCTTTGAGCATATTGAGCGATTCGAGCAACTTAGGCTCGAAATCTTTTCCTCGCATAGTTGATGTACGTTCTACTTCGATATTATGCTTCTTCAGATAAGCCTCAACTTGGTGAATAGCAAGCGAGATGCTACGGAAAATAGCTTCCATATTGGTGCGTTGAATACCAAGAAGCGATATGCTTGCGCCAAGCACTTTTGCAAGGCCTGCTACAGTAGGTACTTTATAGCGAGAGCTTTTTTTCGATGTTAATGTTATAGCTATACGACGGAAATTTTGATCGTATACCATATCATGACGTATGACAAGCACAGGGCACGACACGTTGCAAATAACGCGATACGTATTACCACCAATCCAACTTGTAGCAATACCCGACACACCGTGCGAACCCATCACAATCATCGTTGCATTGTCGTATTTGCTTTGATTGATAATCTCTTGCGAAACGTTGCCCTTGCGTATCACGTAGTCGAAGCGACCTTTTTCTACATAATACTCTTTCTGTGTTTCGTCAACAATGTTTTCGAGCACTTGATTGATATCGGCCTCTTCGCGAAGAATTGTCTGCTCGTAGCCCTTAGCTACTGTACTTTCGGGCTCAACATATATCACACGTATATCAGCCTTTATCTTGTTTGCTATTTCAACTCCTGCCTTTAGTGCACGCATTGATGTAGGAGAAAAATCAAGCGGCACAATTACCTTCATGTTCATGGTTCTGTATTTTGTGTTTCGGTTACTATTTTTGCACCATTGAATTTCAAAATTATGAAAATATGTTAGCAGACCATACATCTCAAAAACATTTATTTATCGAGACCTATGGCTGTCAGATGAATATTGCCGACTCTGAACTCATTGCAGCTATTCTTGGCACTGTAGGATATGAACTAACAGACGACCTCGCCGCAGCCGATGCCGTGGTGGTGAACACATGCTCCATTCGCGACAATGCCGAGCAACGCGTCAAAGGGCGTTTATCGGAACTTTGCGGCATACGCAAGCACCGCAAAATAATTATTGGCATAATGGGCTGTATGGCCCAACGCTTGGGCGACGAACTTCTCTCTATGGGAGCCGACATTGTGGCTGGTCCCGACTCTTACCGCGACTTGCCTCATCTGTTTGCCGAAGCCGAATTGGGCCACAAATCCATATCGGCTGCGCTCTCGACCACAGAGACCTATTCTGACCTTCGCCCCGTGCGTCTTCCATCATCGGCATTCACTGCATTTGTATCCATCATGCGTGGCTGCAACAACTTCTGTTCATACTGCATTGTGCCATACACACGTGGACGTGAAAGAAGTCGTTCGGTACAATCAATTCTCGAAGAGATTGCTACGTATCAGATGAATGGTCGACACGAGATTACGCTTATTGGCCAAAATGTCAATTCGTATAATTACAAAGACGAGCAAGGCAATACCACTTCGTTTGCAACTCTTCTTTCCGAAGTGGCAACCCAATTCCCCGATTTGCGCATACGCTTCACTACTTCGCACCCGAAGGACATGACAGACGATATTTTGGAGACCATAGCTAAGTATCCTAATGTTTGCAATCATATCCACCTACCACTTCAATCGGGTAGCTCTCGCATTCTGAAACTCATGAATCGCCATTATAATATTGATGATTATATGGCGCGCATAGAGTCAATTCGTCGCATAATTCCCGATTGCGGCATAACCACCGATGTCTTTTGCGGATTCTCGTCGGAGACGGAAGAAGATCACAAGGAGACGCTGCGCATCATGGAAGAGGTCGGCTACGATTCGGCGTTTATGTTCCAATATTCCGAACGCCCAGGTACGTATGCCGCCAAACATCTCCCCGACGATGTGCCCGCCGACGTGAAAAACCGCCGCTTGCAAGAGATTATTGCGTTGCAAAACCGCCTTTCGCTCGAGTCGAACAATCGCGATGTAAATAAAGTTTTCGATGTGATGATAGAAGGTCGTGCACGCCGCTCTGCCGAACAAGTTATTGGGCGTACGCAGCAAAACAAAGCCGTTGTCCTTGACGCAGCTCCCGACCTAAAGGTAGGCTCTATAGTTAAGGTAAAAATCACCTCTGCTTCACAAGCTACATTGCTTGGTGAAAGAATCTGAGATAATTACGAATTATGAGTTACAAGTTACGTTACGACTCGTAGCTCAAAAAAACGAAAACCGCTGGCTAAGTATGTTGAAGCCGGCGGTTTTTATTTTACGTATTAGTCGTTTTTGAAACTATTAGATTACATCTTTTCTACCTCATCAATTGATAATCCTGTAACATCAGCAATAAGGTCTGCAGCCAGCCCTTTTGCTTTCATATTGCGTGCAGTAGCATATTTTATACCGTCTTCTTGAAGGCTGGCAAGTCGATGAATATCATTCTCAGTTTGTCGCAAAATAGTTCGTTGCGCTCACTGTCTATCAGTTGAACGTTGGTTATCACGCGGTCGGTTACTTTATCATCCAAATGGAAATTCATAATGTAATTTGCTGCCTTTATAGCGTAATCACAACCAATAAAAGCCGCAACGACATTCTTCTTTGTGTTTTCTTCAACTTATTAGACTCCAGTTAAGAACACTTTTTTCTAAATAGTTTAGGCGTTGCAACATGATGGCATCTTCGGCGGAGGCAAGTTGCGGGTCGTTTTTTAGAATTTCGCTGGCAATATCTCGCGTATACTGCACTATCTGCCCATCGCTTGCCAAATTGGCGACTCGCAAATTGAATGGCAATCCACTTTGTTGCGTTCCCTCTATACTTCCTGGTCCTCGCATTCGCAAATCTGCTTCGGCTATTTCGAAACCATTTGTTGTTTCGACCATAATCTCCATTCGTCGACGGGTATCAGTAGAGAGTTTATAGTCGGTCATAAGTATGCAATAACTCTGATCGGCACCTCGACCAACACGTCCACGCAATTGATGGAGTTGCGAGAGTCCAAAGCGCTCAGCACTTTCGATAACCATCACCGATGCATTGGGGACGTTCACACCTACCTCTATAACCGTTGTTGCTACCATTATTTGGGCTTCGTTATCAACAAATTGCTTCATGGCGGCATCTTTCTCTTCGGGCTTCAATCGGCCATGTACCATACAAACTTTATAATCTGGGAATGCCGATTTTACATATTCATATCCATTTGTAAGGTTCTTGAAATCTGACCGTTCCGACTCTTCTATTAACGGAAATACTTCATAGACTTGTCGCCCTTTTTCGAGTTGCTGACGAATGAAGCGGTTTAGACTATTTCGGGCATTATGAAAGCGATGTTCGGTAACAACCGACTTACGTCCTGGCGGCAATTCATCTATAACCGACACATCGAGATCGCCATAGACTGTCATGGCTAATGTACGCGGAATAGGAGTTGCCGTCATAACTAAAATATGAGGCGGAATAGCGCCCTTCGACCATAATTTCGCTCGTTGCGCCACTCCAAAACGGTGTTGTTCGTCGACCACGGCGAGCCCCAAACGTGCAAATTGTACAGTGTCTTCCACAAGCGCATGCGTACCTACAAGAATATCTACATCACCACTTAGCAAATCGGCGTGGATTACACGTCTTTCTTTTTGCTTAGTAGAGCCTGTCAATAGTTCCACTCTAACAGGCATACCATCGAGCATTTTGGATAGACTCTCGTAATGCTGCGTAGCCAATATTTCGGTTGGAGCCATCATACATGATTGATAACCATTACCTTTTGCTATCAGCATAGCCATAAGCGCAACCATAGTTTTGCCACTTCCCACATCACCTTGCAGCAATCTATTCATTTGCTTACCCGAATGCATATCATTGTATATCTCACGTACGACACGCTTCTGAGCATTTGTGGGCTCAAAAGGCAAATGATTTTTATAGAAATCGCTCAAGAATGCGCCAGAAGTAGAGAACTGATAACCTGCTTGCTGCTCTCGTTTTTGATTATACGTACGCAGCATCTTGAGTTGTATGTAGAATAATTCTTCAAATTTCAGTCGGTAACGCGCGGTCTCTACAGTTTGCATATTCTTGGGCATATGCATAGTTCGCAATGCCTCATCACGCGACATCAAGTGGCAACGATCGATTAGGTATTGCGGCAACGTTTCTGGTATGGGCGAACTCTGCAACTCCGATAGTATATTCAGAATGATTTTTTGCACAGACTTCGAATTCAGCCCTGCCTTTTTCATTCGTTCGCTCGTATTATACATAGCTTGCAACGTGCCCGCATTACTAATCGTAGCATCTCCTTTCTCCAATTCAGGATGAACAATATTTAGTCTGTTACCAAAGACTGATGGCTTGCCAAATAAGTAATACTCTTGCGATAGCTTCACCGAATTGCGCACATAGTCGAGACCTTTGAACCAAACTATTTCTATCGCACCCGAGCCATCGGTAAACACAGCTGACAGTCGACGATGAGAGCCTTCGCCAACGACATTCATACTTATGAAACTCCCATGAAGCTGCACATACGCCATATCGCTGGTGATTTCGCGCACTGCATATATGTGGCTGCGATCTACATACTTATATGGATACTGCTGTAGCATATCTTCATAGGTATGCACATCGAGTTCTTCACTTAACAACTGCGCCCAACGCGTACCTACACCTTTCGCTTTTAGTATGTTGTAGTTCAAATCAGCCATAATATCTTTTCTGGTCGTAAAGATAATCTATACATTTGCGCCTATGAAGTCTATTTTTCTCTTTGTCTTTTGCTTGTTGGCCTCTATTGGTCAAGCTCAAATCTCGCTAATCGACACTATCACAACGCAACTTGTTGATGCGAAAAAACTTAGCGAAGTAGAATATAGAATTGGCAAATGGAAAGATGCCGCGAATATAGTTCTATCGCACTCCACTTTTAGCGAACTTCGCACAAATCGATTCCGCCATTTTTCTCCATTCGTCGCTTCCGACTCTTTATATGCATACTATCTGACCATACAGACGGCTCAAGCTTCGCATATTTTATGGTTTTGTATGTATGCCGACAATTCCTTCTACATATTCGACGACTTAATAACGAACAAGAATATTAGCATCTCGCATTATTCAGAAAATGATATGTATGGCTATGAGGTTACCGACACTATAGCCAATCAACAAATAGCAATAATGCCCGACGTACGTTTACGCTCTTCGTTCGAAATTCTTGCTAATAGCAACGGTTCAGATGCTTCTAAAGATAGTGCTACAATAGATGTCGGGCAGAGACTTACATCATTGTGCAAAATAGGCTTAGCTTTTCAGAATGCTTCGCTGATTCTTCCTCGCCTATACATTGTGGGCGATGACGGAGAAATGCCTTTCCGCATACTTACATACTCTTGCGTTCGCAACGATTTGTCAAGCAAATGCTTTGGGATGGTCGTTCGTAACACATCAAAGGGCATTCGCATAGAAGAACTCAACGATAACACCGAGTTAATAAAGGCCCCAGAACGCACTCGCGGCGATGCTCAAAAATGGTATGGCGCTGTGTATTACGATATTATACCTTGCAAATTCAACAAAAAGACTTACTACACTCTGCTTGGGTTCAAATCGAACGATGGTCTAATAAAGACTCGCGTAATTGATATTGCGAATATTGGAACCAAAAAGAGTTCGTTCGGCGCACCACTATTCAAACACGAAAAAGCAACCTACAGCCGCCGAATATTTGCATACACAGCCGAAGCCAACATGGTGATTCGATACGATGCGAGAGAGAAATCTATCGTTTTCGACCACTTAGCTCCCGCCAGTTCTATGTTTATTGGCGAATATCGATTCTACGGACCTGACGGAACCTACGACACTTACAACGCTCAAAAAGATGGCTGGCACTTCAATAGCGATGTAGACAAACGAAATGCTAAATAAATCTTAGAGGCTTCAGCCAACCACTTTGATGGCTACCGAACGCAATTGCTGCCAACCCGCTTTGTCGGTGAGGCGTATCATGAAATGATAGTCGCCGGTGTCGATGTTGGTAGGGATAACTATGCTTATGTTGGGCGTATACGTAGTTAGTCCGTCGGGAATGCTATAGTCTTGATTGTATACCCACGCATTGACGGCTGATTTTTTTTCGTTCAATTCGCATTCTACTGATGATGTACTATGCGTATGATGGTCGAAGTTGTTATGTATTTCTATATTGAAGTTCCCAAGTTCAATATCGTCGGTAAATGTGTAGCAGAAATCTATCGATTCACCTCTTAGGCATTCGTAGCAGTCTGTTGGGCAGGTTTGTTCTCCAGCCTCGCAAATTGTCGGTAATGTAGAGTCTACATTGTCATTATCGGAGCTACACGCAGTCCCGAATATTATCAATGAAAGGGGTAGTATTGCTATTTTTTTCATGGTATTAATTATTTAGCATTAGCAAACCGTTTTTCGATATTTAATATGTAGAGACGCAGCACTCACGCCACGTCCCTACACTATTGATTAGATCAATTTGTCAATGCGAATTATTATTATTCTTCCTCCTCTTCTTCCTCTTCTTCAGTTATGTTCTTCTGAGCTGTAGTTGAGTTTCCGTTATTGTCGGTTACTGTTAAACGCAATATATCGCCTACTACAACATTATCAATACCTGTGATGTGTTCGTGAAATTCTGGTATGTTAAGCACACCTACATATTTACTATCGGTAAATGTTTTCGTCAGCTTTACATTGCTATCGTCAGAAGCCGAAACAATGCTAACTGTGATAGATGCCACGCGACCTGGAGCATCTATTTCAGCTTCGGTGCATAAATAGTCGCCCTCAATATTGGCCTCCTCGATGGTTACTGTTGGAGCCGCTTCTTGTTCGTTGTCGTCTTTGTCGCACGATGAAAAACTTAGTGCTACAAATGAAAGAATAATGATTGCTATGTTATTAATATACTTTTTCATGATACGTTAAATTTTTGAATGTTTGTTGTTTTAGATTTTCGCTCAAATGGCACTGAACAGATTTGCTTTTCTTCGCAAATCTCGCATCCAGAAGCATCGGCTTTCTTTTCTAATATCAACTGCTAATTGTCTGTTAAAAAGTCACTCCTACGACAGCCGTAAAATTGCGCCCTGTTTCTGGCACATCTATAAGTCGATAATACGAGGTATGATCATAGTAGCGACGGTTGAATAGATTGTTGGCTTGCACTGACAAATTGACCATTAATCTATTACACCTAAACACTTTCATCAGCGAAGCATCTACTGTCAGATGTCCATCGGTAGCCTTTTCTGGTGGCACTATGCGGTCTTGCTTGCCCACGTAGCGTGCATTGAGATTTACCCAAGCCGTATGACGCCCAAAATTGTAGTGCAAAATAGTCTCGACCGACCATGGTGCCGAGAATGGCAATGTGTAACCTTTCTTATCACCTGAAAGTTGCTTAGCATACAGATATTCGCCTGTTGCCTCTACATTGAACCCTCCTCCAATCAGATATTCTACTTGAGCCTCAAATCCATAGCGCATAACTCGAGCTTGCTTATAGCTATAGAGCTGCATTCCCTCTACATAATCGGCTGTAGGACTGAGATATATATAATTAGAAAAATAATTGAAGAACGGATCAACATTGAATCTAAAGCGATCATCTGAATACGCCACGCTCATATCTAATTGATACGATTTCTCGGCTTTCAAACTGCTATTACCTTTCTCGTAACGAAAGATGTGATAGTTGATGCCATCAGCGCCAAGTTCTTTGGGAATAGGCGTGCGAAAGCTCTTACCCAGGTTTACTTTTACATGCCAATTTTCTTCAACTTCGAAATTCATACCATACGACCACGTTAGGCTTTTGAACTTGCGCGTAATATCTGCCGAACGTTGCACGTATGCCGAATCGCCATCGGAAGTAGGGGTCTGATACCAATCGCTATAGCTATAGATACGCATATTAGCACGGTCGAAGCGAATACCTATATTTCGGTCGCCATCGAGGAAACTACACTCTTTTTTATGTGCCAAATAGACACCCACCGACGAGCTATTGAAAGCTGGTATTATAAAACCCCACCCATCACGCTTATTGCGCTGATGCTCATAGTTTACGCCCAAATCGTAGCTACCAAAATATTCGGTATTCAACTTTAGGTCGAGCGTTGCCGTAATAGTGTTTTTGTCGAATCGGCGTTCGAGAGTACCATCGGGCGTCGGCATATAGCCATGCGAAATGGGTTCCGAATGTTCTTCTCGCACATTTCGCTGAAAAGCAACATTTAGACTTGCCGTTGAATAGTAGCCTGTGCATACAGTATGGCTCTGCGCTTTGAAATGATTCACCCACTGATAGGGTAAATCAACATCTCGCGTCGAGCTATCATAGTCGATGTCGGAAAGACGGACCTCCAAGCCATGAGCATTGGCAAAAAAACCACTTTGGGCATACGTATTCGACACTCGCAAATCTGTATGAAATTCATAGCCTAAATAACCCAACATCAGACTTGCATCGCGTTCTTTTCCTGCCGTATTGCGAAGTCTACCATTGTGTAGCTTGATATAATACGAATAGTATTGTATGCTGTCGGTCGGCACTCGACTATCAGCATAATCAATCCAAGTGGCATGAACGCGGTAGAAGAACCTTTTATTGAGCCCGCCTATCTTAGCCGAAGCTCCAAATTGGTCGTTGCTTGTCCGCCCAATAATTTGCGCACTTCCTTGAATCGCATCAATTGGAATACTATTGGTATACAAGTTAATAACGCCACCAATAGCGTCAGACCCACAAGTAAGCGCTGCTGGTCCTTTCACCACTTCGATACGATCTACAGCAAATTGGTCGATTTCAAGTCCATGATCATCGCCCCACTGCTGACCTTCGTGTTTGATGCCGTTTTCTGAAACAACCATACGGTTGAATCCCAAGCCGCGAATGGCAGGTTTTGATTGTCCAGAACCTACGCTCATTGCTTGCACTCCTGGTAGATGCTCAAGTGTTTGCATCAGACTACCAGATGCATGCGTAGTTATATAGCCACTACCTATTTGTATGTTGCTCTGCGACGTATTTTGCCGATAATTATGCTCTGCAACAGCATTAACTATGACATCATCGAGCGTAACAACACTATCGACAGCCGCCAATGCAACAGCCGATATTAAACATGTAAACATTACGTTATTTGCTATTTTAGAAATTTACTATTCCGACTTTTCACGTCGACCTTCGCCAATGAAAATTGTCAATGGTGTAAATAATCAAATAGAAAAACAGATTGGGGGAGCCCGAAGTTGCGACAATCCTACTGTCGCAATCGATGAAAATAAAACGTTATATGATTTATAACTATGCTTATAAGCTACATTATCACCGCAACGAACATCTTCCGTTGGTGTATATTGCAAACTAACAAACTGACATAATACACACTCGTGTGAACGATTATCATCAATATTAAGATGACCATCGCAAGGCAAATGTTGCACACATTTACCACACTCTATTTCTGCGTATTGACTATTGCTATGTTTATGAACGTGAACAGACGAGATGAGCAACATTGGCAAGAATGCCAACAAGAGAAGCCATGAGGCTATTTGCTTTCGTCTGATTTGTTTCATGATGCAAAGGTATTGTTTTAGCACCAAGAAAGACGAAGTCTTTATAACAAAATGTATCTAAAAAACAGCATTGATGCTACATCACAAATAGTTTGCAGCCATTGGCAAACAACATATCAAGCGTATCGAGAATTTCTGCAATGCACAGTTGCAGGCATCTACCATAATTATATTTACCTGCAAAATTCTCCACCTTTTTCTCCATCACTTTTATGTCGGTATCCTTCCAATTGTCCAACGTCGTAACATAGTTGTAGAGCGATTTCATCTCTGCTATATTTACGTTGTACTGTGCCACAAGCGTGAATAGACGGTTATTAGCAACCGAAGTGAGTTTTGCATGCTGAGGCTCAATTAGTGCAACATCCTC
Source organism: Bacteroidales bacterium (assembly GCA_015061285.1). Taxonomy (GTDB): domain Bacteria; phylum Bacteroidota; class Bacteroidia; order Bacteroidales; family Marinilabiliaceae; genus W3P20-009. Next base: position 113,969 of record SUWW01000009.1, read on the forward strand.
ACGCGAAACAGAATTAAACTTAGCCGAATATTCGCTGATTATTTTTTGAAATTCTTCCGACGTTGTCGCTTTCATCTCTTCGGCAAGTTCAACCTCGTAGCCCATTTTTTTATACCCTTTCAGAAGGCGTGCTACCCTACCTTCTACCATGACGCCCCTTTTGTCTAATGCTCGAAAATCAATTGTAAGTTTATCGATTTTTGAGGCCATGTCATTCACTAACCATTCAACCTGTCCCATGATATGATAATTTGAGTGTATACTCTCTACTTATCATCAATTATGCCGAAAACAGTTTATTAGCGTATTTTATAGATAATCCACACAATTTGCCATTTCACACTAACTTATCCAATGCTTTTCAAAGCGTCAATAAAATAAAAAAAAACGGTCGTCAGATCTACTCCAACGACCGATATATATAATATATATAACTACTTATTTAGAATGGCAGATCATCCTCATTACCATCTTGACCTGTATTAGATACAAAAGGATTTGAAGCTGCGCTCTGAGCTGGAGCCGCACCAACGATTTGTTGCTCCGTAGGCGTAACAGGAGGCACGGATGGTTGCGACATTGGCTGCTGAGCTGCAACAGGCTGCTGCATTTGAGGTTGATTTCTATCTATACGATAGGCATTAAACGAATTAAAATAACGTTCAACACCGTCACGACCTACAGACTTACGCCCTTGAATATCAAATACAACGTGAATAGGATCACCTTCGTTATATTGATCTATCAAATTGACATTTCTACCTACTGTTTGAAACAACAAGAAATCTTCATATTGCGAAGAAGGTTGCTGCACAGCAACAACAAACTCATGCACAGAGAATGTTGGCGTCACTTGACGTATATCCATCTTTTTGTGCAAACGGCCATAAACTTCTTTATTGCTATAAGCTCCACTTGTGTTCACTGCACTACCCGAACCTGCACGGTCGATTCTCCAAGCCACAATAGAGCCAATGTAACGCACATCACCTTCGGGACTTGTCCACTCACGACCGCTCAAATCAAAAGATACAAGCACTTCATCACCTTCGTGAAACTCATCTATCAACGATGTTCTATCATTATTCAATTGAAACCTAATATGGTTATCATAACGAGAATCTCGAGGATTGGGAACATGGAGGATAAACTCACGGAGCGTAAAAGTTTCTGAACGACTTACTTTGTCGTATATTTTCTCAATTTTTCCTAATAATTCCATACTTAATACATATAGTTCAAAGCAAAGTTATTAAGATTTATTTCAAATTGATAACTATATAAAAATAAAAAAAGCCCAGACCAAAAGTCTGAGCTTTTCTTTCACTATATACAGATATATTATTCTGCTTTAGTTTCGGTAGCAGGAGCTTCTGCTGCAGGAGCATCAGCTTTTTTCTTGCTACGACGCGTACGTTTCTTCTCCGTAGCCGATTTAGCAGGAGTCAACATATTAGCGTTGTAATCGACGAGTTCGATGATGCAAGTTTCAGCAGCATCGCCAAGACGATTACCGAGTTTCAAAATACGGGTATAACCACCATTACGCTCAGCAACTTTCTCACCAACTTCGGTGAAGAGTTCTTTCACAGCATATTTATTCTGCAAATAGCTGAATACCAATCTCTGCGCATTACGTTTTTCGTCAACAGTATTGATATTTTTTGTCTTAGTAATGAGAGGTTCAACGTATGTACGCAAAGCCTTAGCCTTTGCCAAAGTGGTAGTAATGCGCTTATTCTGCGAAAGGATAAGCGAACTTGCCATATTAGCCAACATAGCTTTACGATGGGCACTTGTACGGCCAAGATGATTAAATTTCTTATTATGTCTCATCGTAATTAATCTTCGTTTAGTTTGTATTTACTCGTATCCATGCCAAACGACAAGCCCATGCTGCTAAGAAGATCGTCGAGCTCAGTGAGCGACTTTTTACCAAAGTTTCTGAACTTCAGAAGGTCATTTCTGTGGTAAGAAACCAAATCGCCAAGAGTATCAACATCTGCAGCTTTCAAGCAGTTGAGTGCACGAACCGACAAATCAAGATCTACAAGGCGGGTCTTCAATTGTTGACGCATCTTAAGAACTTCCTCATCAAATTCATCACTTGTCGATTTTTCAACATCATTCAATGTAATCTTCTCGTCAGAGAAGAGCATGAAGTGGTATATCAAAATCTTTGCTGCCTCTTTCAAAGCATCCTTAGGATGGATAGATCCATTTGTGGTAATTTCTATCACAAGTTTCTCATAGTCAGTCTGCTGTTCTACACGATAATTCTCTATCGAATATTTAACATTGCGAATAGGAGTATGTATAGAATCTATTGCTATAACACCAATCTCTTGATCCTCTGAAGCATTTTCGTCGCTTGGGATATAACCTCTACCTTTCTTAATGGTAAATGTCATATTGAACTCAACTTCAGGTGCGAGATTACATATAACAATATCAGGATTCAAAACCTCAAAGTTGTGCATGAACTTGTTGAAGTCGCCAGCTGTGATTATATCTTGACCAGTGACATGGAAATTTACAACCTCAGAGTCTTGTCCTTCAACAATTTGCTTGAATGCAACCTGCTTTAGGTTTAGAATAATTTGAGTAACATCATCAACGACTCCAGGAATTGTAGCAAATTCATGTTCAACTCCTTCAATCTTGATTGACGTGATAGCATAGCCCTCAAGGGATGAAAGTAATATTCTTCTTAAGGCATTTCCAATGGTTATACCATATCCTGGCTCAAGCGGACGAAATTCAAAACGACCGAACTTGTCATCGTTCTCGAGCATTATAACTTTATCTGGTTTTTGGAAAGCTAAAATTGCCATAAGAATATTAATTTTTAGAATACAAATCGACTATCAACTGTTCCTTGATGTTCTCAGGAATATCAGCTCTTTCTGGCAAATTCAAGAATTTACCAGTTTTGTTGTGCTCATCCCACTCAAGCCAAGAGAACTTGTTATGAGATTTACCTTGTAGTGAGTTTACAATCACTTCGAGTGATTTTGACTTCTCACGTACGCCGACCAATTGACCTGGTTTTACTCGGTATGAAGGTATATTTACAACCTGACCATCAACAACGATGTGACGGTGACCTACCAACTGACGGGCTGCTGCACGGGTAGGTGCTATACCTAAACGATAAACTACATTGTCAAGACGGCTCTCAAGAAGGCTGAGAAGAACCTCACCAGTTACACCTTTACTACGCTTAGCATCAGCATATACAATGCGGAATTGACGCTCGAGCAAGCCATAAGTATACTTAGCTTTCTGCTTTTCTCTCAACTGAGTACCATACTCACTTGTCTTTTTACGACGATTAGCGCCGTGCTGTCCAGGAGGTGTATTTCTCTTTTCCAACACCTTGTCCGGACCATAAATTGCCTCACCAAATTTGCGGGCAATTCTTGTTTTTGGACCTATGTATCTAGCCATTTTTTGATCTTTTGTTTTGTTTTTGAGTTAAATGATGAATATGGCAGCCCTGATTATATAGAATAGAAGATCATATAATCAATCATTATTCAAAACTTAAAACAAAAAATTAGAACTAGTTTGAATTGATTATACTCTACGACGTTTAGGAGGACGGCAACCGTTGTGTGGAAGTGGAGTAACATCAACAATTTCTGTTACTTCAATGCCAGCTGCATGAATGGCACGGATAGCCGACTCACGACCATTACCCGGACCCTTAACGTATGCCTTAACCTTACGAAGACCCAAGTCGAATGCTACTTTGGCGCAATCTGCTGCTGCAGTCTGTGCTGCATAAGGAGTATTCTTCTTAGAACCTTTGAAGTTCATTTTACCTGCACTCGACCAAGAAATAGCCTGACCACTTGTATTGGTGAGTGTGATAATTATATTGTTGAACGAAGAGTGTATATGAGCTTCACCTTGAGCCTCAACAACTACCACTCTTTTCTTTTGATTACCTGCTTTCTTAGCCATAGTTCAATTATTTAGTAGCTTTTTTCTTGTTTGCAACTGTCTTCTTCTTACCCTTACGAGTTCTTGCATTGTTCTTAGTCGACTGACCACGAACTGGCAAACCAAGACGATGACGAATACCTCTGTAACAACCAATATCCATTAGTCGTTTGATATTCAATTGAACTTCCGAACGCAGTTCACCTTCAACTTTGTAATTAGCACCAATGATTTCGCGGACTTTCTGTATTTGTTCATCCGTCCAATCTTGCACTTTTGCATTACGATCTATCCCGGCCTTCTCCAAAATGTTAATAGCTATACTCCGACCGATACCGTAAATGTAAGTCAATGAAATCTCGCCAATTTTGTTTGACGGAACATCGACACCAGCGATTCTTGCCATAATGTTTAATTTTTAACCTTGACGTTGTTTGAATTTCGGATTCTTTTTACAAATCACATACAAGTGACCTTTACGACTAACAATCTTGCAGTCGGCACTTCTTTTCTTAATAGATGTTCTAACTTTCATCTCTTTTATTTTACTTATATCTATATGATATTCTTCCTTTTGTGAGGTCGTACGGTGATATTTCTACTTTTACCTTGTCACCAGGCAGAATTTTGATGTAATTCATACGCATCTTTCCTGAGATATGCGCAGTTATAACATGTCCATTCTCAAGCTCTACTCGAAACATTGCGTTCGAAAGAGCCTCCTTTATTGTACCATCTTGTTCTATTGACGACTGTTTTGGCATAAATTTTTCGTTGTAAAAAACGGCGCAAAGGTATTACTAAAATATTAATATCCAAACCTATGACATTCAAAAAAAGAAAACACATTTGAAGACATAAGTCTCCAAATGTGCTATATCCTTTTAGTGAAGAGCTGTACCAACCGAACGTCCCATAATACGACCCGACTTCATCAAGCCATCGTAACGACGCATCAGCAAATGACTCTCTATTTGTTGAAGGGTATCAAGAACGACACCTACTAGAATCAGCAAAGAAGTTCCTCCATAGAATTGTGCGAATGATTGATCAACACCAGCCATACGAGCGAACGCAGGAAGTATTGCAACAATCGCCAACAAGATAGAACCTGGCAACGTGATTCTCGACATAATAGTATCGATATATTCTGCAGTTGCTTTTCCTGGTTTTACACCTGGAATATAACCATTGTTACGCTTCATATCATCTGCCATTTGGCGAGGATTGATAATCAACGCAGTGTAGAAATACGTAAATACTATTATCAACAAAGCAAATACTAAGTTATACCAGAAGCCCGTGTAATCAGCGAATGCTGAAACAAATCCAGAAGCTGACTCACTATTTACGAATCCTGCTACAGTGATAGGCAAGAACATAATTGCCTGAGCAAAAATGATTGGCATAACACCTGCAGCATTGACTTTCAATGGTATGTACTGACGAACTCCACCATATTGCTTATTTCCTTCTATACGTTTTGCATATTGAACAGGAATGCGACGTGTAGCTTGTACAAGTGCGATTGTTCCTACGAAAACGAAGAATAGGAATACAAACTCTAAGAGAAGCATTACCAAACCACCAGATCCGTTTGAAACAGAAAGTTTATCGGTAAACTCAGCGAGCAAAGAGTGTGGCAAACGTGCAATAATACCTATCATAATGATAAGCGAGATACCGTTACCAATACCTTTATCGGTGATTCTTTCACCCAACCACATTACGAAAATCGTACCTGCAGTAAGAATAATGGTACTAGATACAGTAAACAGAACGCCATTAACTACAAATGCTTCATCTGGCAATTGGTAATTGAGGTTAGCGAGGTAAGAAGGTGCTTGAATAACAAGTATACCTACCGTCAAAAGACGAGTAATCTGATTTATCTTACGGCGACCGCTCTCACCATCACGTTGCAAACGCTGGAAGTAAGGAATTACCATACCAAGAAGTTGCACAACGATGGATGCCGAGATATATGGCATAATACCTAAACCAAATATTGAAGCATTAGAGAATGCACCACCGGAGAACATATCCAAAAGACCTAAGACGCCACCGCTAGTCTGTTCTTCAAGAGCTGATAGATATTGCGGATTTACACCGGGCAAAACAACAAATGAGCCTAATCGGTAAACAAGCAGAAATCCTAATGTAATTAGGATTCTGCTTCTTAACTCTTCGATTCTCCAAATATTACGAATGGTTTCTATGAGTCTTTTCATCAGATTACAATTTTACGACACTACCATTCGCAGCTTCTATTGCTTCAACTGCTTTTGCAGAGAAAGCGTGAGCCTTAACTTCAACCTTTGCAGATATAGAGCCATTAGCCAATATCTTAACCAAATCGTTTCGACCTACAAGACCATTCTCAATGAGAACCTGTGGATCAATTGACGAGAGGCTAAGCTTTTCAGCTAAGTTCTGTATTGCATCGAGATTAACTGCTTTATACTCTTTATGGTTGATGTTCTTGAAGCCAAATTTAGGCAAACGACGTTGCAAAGGCATTTGACCACCTTCGAAGCCGAATTTCACTTTGTAGCCTGATCTTGACTTTGCTCCTTTACTACCGCGGGTAGAAGTACCGCCGTATCCTGAACCAGCACCTCTACCAATACGCTTCTCATGATGCGTACTGCCACAAGCTGGTGTTAGATTACTTAAGTTCATATTTCAATGATTTACTAAGTTCGTTATTTTTCAACTGTTACAAGATGACGTACCTTCTCAACCATTCCAAGAATAGATGGGGTATCCTCTTTTTCAACAGTGTAATGCATCTTCTTGATACCAAGAGCCTCAAGAACGCGCTTCTGATAAGCTGGTTTATCTATGGTGCTCTTTACTTGTGTAATTTTTATCTTAGCCATTTTCAAGAATTTTAGCCGTTAAACACTTTATCTAAAGAAATACCACGCTGCTGAGAAACTGCGTATGCATCACGCATCTCACCAAGTGCTTGGATTGTAGCTTTCACAAGGTTGTGTGGGTTAGAACTACCTTTCGACTTAGCCAAGACGTCGGTAACACCAACACTCTCGAGCACTGCACGCATAGCGCCACCAGCCGTAAGACCGGTACCGTGTGAAGCAGGCTTCATAAATACTTGCGCACCGCCGAATGCAGATTCTTGCTCGTGAGGCAAAGTGCCATGTACCAAAGGAACCTTGATCAAGTTCTTTTTAGCAGACTCAACACCTTTTGCAATAGCTGCTGTAACTTCACTTGCTTTACCTAAGCCCCAGCCTACAACACCTTTACCATCGCCAACTACAACAATGGCAGCAAAACTGAACGCACGTCCACCTTTAGTTACTTTTGTAACTCGGTTAATTGCAACCAAACGATCGGTAAGTTCCAAATCGTTGGTAGATCTTACTCTTTTATAATTTGTAGCCATTAGTTTAGAATTTTAGTCCGGCTTCACGCGCTGCGTCTGCCAATTGTTTAACTCTACCATGATATAGATAACCATTACGATCGAATACCACGGTTTCAACACCTGCCGACTTTGCTGCGTCAGCAATAAGTTTACCTACTTGAGCAGCAATTTCGCTTTTGGTTCCCTTTGCATCAGCCAAGTCGCGTGACGATTTAGCAACGATAGTTTTACCTTCAAGGTCGTTAACGAGTTGAACGTAAATTTGCTTATTGCTACGAAATACAGTCATACGCGGACGCTCTGCTGTACCCGATACTTTTGAACGTATGCGGGTTTTTATCTTATTTCTTCTAGCGATTTTAGAAAAAGCCATGATTTAGATTTTATAGATTAAACCTTAGCAGACTTACCAGCTTTGCGACGTACATTTTCACCAACGAAACGGATACCCTTACCTTTGTAAGGTTCAGGAGCGCGGAATGAACGTATCTTAGCCGTTACTTGACCAAGAAGCTGCTTGTCTGCCGACTCAAGAGTGATAATCGGGTTGCTCTTACGGTCTGTTACAGCCTCTACCTTTATTTCGTTTGGCAATTGCATGTAAATAGCATGAGAGTAACCAAGTGCAAGTTCCAAAATTTGATTTTGAGAAGTAGCACGATAACCAACACCTACGAGCTCAAGCTGCACTTTGTATCCTTCAGAAACACCCTTAACCATGTTGTTAACGAGTGCTCTATAGAGTCCATGCATAGCACGAGTCTCACGTTCGTCATCAGAACGAGAGAATACTATTTCACCATTCTCTATTTTTACTTCCAATTTTGGACTTACGGCTTGCGAAAGTTCACCTTTAGGACCTTTAACTGTAACTACATTGTCCTTGCAGGAAACATTAACTCCAGAAGGGATTGATATAGGTAATTTACCAATTCTTGACATAATATTTCCTCCTTATTAGTAAATGTAACACAATACCTCACCGCCGATTTTTTCGTTACGAGCCTCTTTATCGGTCATAATGCCTTTAGAGGTAGAAACGATGGCGATGCCCAAGCCATTCAATACGCGTGGCATCTCACGATAACCTGCATAGCTACGAAGACCTGGAGTAGACACTCTCTTAAGCGAACGAATTGCAGGCTCTTTGGTCTGTGCATCGTACTTAAGAGCTATTTTGATGACACCTTGCTTGTTGTCATCGATGAACTTGTAGTTAAGAATATAACCCTTATCAAACAAGATTTTGGTTATGCTCTTTTTCAAGTTTGAAGCAGGGACTTCAACAACCCTATGCTTCGCCATAATTGCATTCCTGATTCTGCTCAGGAAGTCAGATACTGGATCTATTACCATAAAAAAACAAGTCTAAATTGATCGCGAAAAAACGCGACAATATTTAATACTCAATAAATTATCAAATTACCAACTAGCCTTCTTAACTCCCGGTATAAGCCCCGCCGAAGCTAATTCGCGGAATGCGATACGAGAGATACCAAATTGACGCATATAGCCCTTTGGACGACCAGAAAGTTTGCAACGGTTGTGCATACGAACTGGGCAAGAGTTCTTAGGAAGAAGTTGAAGAGCTTCATAGTTACCTTCTGCCTTCAACTTCGCTCTCTTCTCAGCGTATTTGGCAACTAACTTAGCACGTTTAACTTCACGTGCCTTCATGGATTCTTTTGCCATATAATACTCTAAATATTAGTTGTTAGTCTTAAACGGGAAACCAAAATTCTTCAGCAATGAATATGCTTCGGCATCTGTTTTTCCAGAGGTCACAAAAGTAATATTCATACCTTGAATTTTTTGTACGGTATCAATGTTAATTTCAGGGAAAATAATCTGCTCAGTAATACCGAGAGTGTAGTTTCCTCTGCCGTCCATTTTACCAGATACACCTTTGAAATCGCGTATACGAGGAAGAGCAACTTTGATAAGACGCTCAAGGAATTCGTACATCTTGTCGTGGCGAAGTGTAACTTTTACACCGATAGGCATCTGCTTACGAACTTTGAAGTTCGAGATATCTTTACGAGAAAGAGTAGATACAGCCTTCTGACCAGATATTAACGACATTTCTTTGAGTGCTACCTCAATAATTTTCTTATCCTGAGTAGCTTCACCAAGACCTTGGTTGAGAACTATCTTTAGGAGTTTTGGGCACTGCATAACGCTTGAGTAGTTGAATTCCTTCATAAGCGCAGGAGCAACTTGCTCAACATACAGTTTCTTCAATGATGGTTCGTAACTCATTATTTGATCTCCTCTCCAGATTTTTTAGAAATTCTAACTTTCTTTCCGTCAACCTCTTTGATAGCTATACGAGTAGCAGCACCTGTTTTAGGGTCTTTGAGGCTAAGATTAGAAATATGTATAGGCGCTTCTTTCTTGATGATACCGCCATTAGGGTTAGCAGCACTTGGTTTAGAATGCTTGCTAACGATATTGACGTTTTCAACAATGGCGCGCTGCTTTTCGGGATCTACAGAAAGCACTTTGCCTTCTTTACCCTTGTCTTCACCGGCGATAACAACAACTAAATCGCCTTTCTTAATATGCAACTTTGTCATTTGTAATTGCTTAATTAGATTACTTCAGGCGCCAAAGAGACTATTTTCATATATCCATCGCGCAACTCACGTGCAACTGGGCCAAAGATACGAGTTCCACGCATTTCACCTGCATTATTCAACAAAACACAAGCGTTATCGTCGAAGCGAATGTATGAGCCATCAGCACGTCTAACTTCTTTCTTTGTACGTACTACTACTGCCTTACTAACGGTACCTTTTTTCATATCGCTTGAAGGCAGAGCGCTTTTTACTGTTACAACTATCGTATCGCCTATAGAAGCATAGCGCTTGAACGAACCACCCAGCACATGAATGCAGAGCACTTCTTTTGCACCACTGTTATCAGCTACAGATAGTCTCGATTCTGATTGTATCATAATTACTTAGCTCTTTCGATAATTTCTACTATTCTCCAACGTTTTGTTTTACTGAGAGGACGAGTTTCCATGATGCGTACGGTGTCACCTACATGGCTATCGTTCTTCTCATCGTGTACGTGGAATTTCTTTGTCTTCTCAACAAATTTGCCGTACATCGGATGCTTCTCACGAATCTTAATCGCAACAACAACCGATTTCTCCATTTTGTCGCTTACAACAACACCGACACGTTGCTTTCTGAGATTTCTTTCTTCCATTTTGATTCTTATTTTTCTGTTTCTTGCTTCTGACGCAAAATGGTCAGCAAACGTGCAATATCACGGCGTGTATGCCTAATCTTCATTGGATTTTCGATCGGCGAAACAACATGTGTCAACTCAAGTTTCTGAAGCTCAGAACGGAGTACTGATACTTTATCAATTATTTCTTCCGCTGTCAAACCTTTTATTTCTGATGCTTTCATTTTGCATTAAATATTAGAAGATTCTACATAATCACGACGGACTACAAACTTAGTAGTTACAGGTAGCTTTTGAGCTGCAAGACGCAATGCTTCTTTTGCTACTTCGTAAGGTACGCCCTCGCACTCAATCATGATACGACCTGGGGTAACAGGAGCTACGAAGCCCTCTGGATTACCTTTACCTTTACCCATTCGGACGTCGGCAGGTTTTTTGGTGATTGGTTTATCGGGGAAAATACGGATCCAGATTTGACCCTGACGTTGCATATAACGGGTTACTGCAACACGGGCAGCTTCGATCTGACGTCCGGTTATCCATTTTGTCTGAAGAGCCTTGATACCAAAAGAGCCGAAAGCGAGTTCAGTACCACGATGTGCGATACCTTTTGCTCTACCCTTCTGTTGTCTTCTGAATTTTGTTTTCTTTGGTTGTAACATCGTCTTAATAACTAATGATGATTACTTTTTCTTTCTTCTAGGACCTCTGTTGTCGCGATCATTACGACGTTCAGAATTGTTAGAACCATAGTTAGATTTTGCGTCGTTAGAAGCAATGTTGAGCGAGAGATCGCGTTTGCCATAAACTTCACCTTTGCAAATCCAAACTTTGATACCAATCAAGCCCATTTTTGTAAGCGCTTCTGCTTGGCAGTAGTCGATGTCAGCACGGAAAGTGTGGAGAGGAGTACGACCCTCTTTGAACATCTCAGTACGAGCCATTTCAGCACCATTCAAACGACCGCTGATGAGGATTTTGATACCTTCAGCATTGCTACGCATGGTCTGAGAGATAGCAGTCTTGATTGCACGACGATAAGCGACACGGCCTTCGAGCTGACGAGCTATGTTGTTAGCAACGATAACTGCATCGAGGTCAGGTCGTTTAACTTCGTAAACATTAATTTGAACGTCTTTGTTCGTGATTTTCTTGAGTTCCTCTTTCAAGATATCAACATCTTGACCGCCTTTACCGATAATCAAACCTGGACGAGCGGTGAAGACTGTAATAGTGATGACTTTGAGAGTGCGTTCAATCACTATACGAGATACGCTTGCTTTAGCAAGACGAGTGTTGAGGTATTTACGAATCTTAGAATCTTCAACGATCTTGTCACCGTAGCTTTTGCCACCGAACCAGCTCGAATCCCAACCTCTCGTAATACCAAGTCGGTTACTTATTGGATTAACTTTTTGTCCCATTGAGCCTTATTTTTCTTGGTTTTCTGATACTTTGCTATCAACGTAAAGAGTTACGTGATTGCTGCGTTTACGAATTCTATGTGCACGACCTTGGGGAGCTGGACGTAGACGTTTAAGTATACGTGCAGAATCTACATAAACGGTCTTTACGTAGAGATTAGCCTCATCTACATTTGCACCTTCATTTTTTTGCTTCCAGTTATCGATAGCTGATAGCAAAAGTTTTTCAACGCGACCTGCAGCCTCTTTAGTAGAGAACTTAAGAAGGTCGAGAGCCAAGTTGACTTCTTTACCGCGTATCATATCGACAACGAGTCTCATTTTACGAGGTGAAGTGGGGACGTTGCGAAGCGAAGCGAAGTACTGAGTTTTTTGGTCTTGCTTACGAGCTTCGGCTTGTATTCTTTTTCTTTTGCCCATTTTATTTTCTTATTGCATTAAAAGTTATGAGGGCATTACTTTCTGTTGCCACTGTGGCCACGGAACGTACGAGTTGGAGCAAACTCGCCCAACTTGTGCCCTACCATGTTCTCGGTGATATACACTGGTATGAACTTGTTGCCATTGTGAACGGCAAGAGTATGACCTACAAAATCCGGAGAAATCATAGATGCTCTGGCCCAAGTTTTAACCACCGATTTCTTGCCTGACTCATTCATAGCAAGAACCTTTTTTTCCAACTTCAAGTTTATATATGGGCCTTTTTTTAGTGATCTGCTCATAATTTCAATTTGTTACGCGGTTATTTTTTGCGTCTTTCTATGATGTACTTCGACGAATTTTTCTTAGGTGCTCTGGTCTTATAGCCCTTAGCCAAGAGACCCTTGCGTGAACGTGGGTGACCACCAGAAGCACGTCCTTCACCACCACCCATTGGGTGATCAACTGGGTTCATAACGACACCACGGTTGCGAGGACGACGTCCAATCCATCTTGAATGACCTGCCTTTCCAGCTTTCTCGAGAGCGTGATCCGAGTTTCCTACTGCACCAACAGTGGCACGGCAAGTAACGAGAACCATACGAGTTTCACCTGAAGGTAATTTTATAACAGCGTAACCACCGTCACGGGCTGTTAACTGAGCAAAAGACCCAGCACTACGTGCCATAATACCGCCTTGTCCAGGACGAAGCTCGATATTGTGAATGATAGTACCGAGTGGAATAGCTGAAAGTGGAAGAGTGTTTCCAATTTCTGGAGCTACTTCAGCACCTGACTCTACTTTTTGGCCTACTTTCAAGCCGTTAGGTGCGAGAATGTAACTCTTTTCGCCATCCTCATAGACCAACAACGCGATACGTGCACTACGATTTGGGTCGTATTGTATTGAATCGACAGTTGCTGCAACACCATCCTTATTTCTTTTGAAATCGATTACACGATACTTCCTTTTGTTACCGCCACCGATATAACGCATGGTCATCTTACCGGTGTTATCACGACCTCCCGTTTTCTTCAACGGGCGAAGCAAGGATTTTTCTGGAGTGCTCGACGTAATCGTATCGAACATGCCAATAACTTTGTTTCTTTGCCCTGGTGTTGTGGGCTTCAATTTTCTAACTGCCATTTTTATTAGATATTACTATAAAAATCTATTGTTTGACCTTCTGCCAATGTTACGAAAGCCTTCTTATAAGAAGGTTTGCGGCCAGATATAACTCCAGCTTTGGTAAAGCGTTGACGGCGTGTGGCAGGTGCTACGAGAGTATTTACTTTTACAACTTTTACATCGTAAAGTTCTTCTACAGCTTTCTTTATCTCGTCTTTGCTGGCTTCCTTATCGACTACAAAACCGAAACGATTAGAAATCTTCTCGGTGATTTTAGTCATCTTTTCAGTTACCAACGGTTTTATTATTACACTCATTTTTTTACCTCATTAAGCGTTAACGGTTTCACCGAATTTTGACACTGCGCTTTCGAAAAGAACAATACTCTTAGCCTTCATAATATCGTAGGTGTTAAGGTCGCTTACGATAGTTACTTCGCTCTTCTGTACGTTGCGAGCCGACAAATAGATATTGCGGTCGTATTCAGGAAGAACAAGCAACGAACGTTGACCTTCTGCCAACTTGATATTGCTTTGGAATGCTACGAAATCTTTCGTCTTGATAGTATCGAGCTTGAAGTCCTCTACTACAATGATTGACTGCTCTTTTGCTTTGTATGTAAGAGCCGAACGGCGAGCAAGATCTTTCAATTTCTTGTTGAGTTTGAAAGAGTAGTTGCGTGGACGTGGACCGAAGATACGACCACCACCAACGAATACAGGCGATTTCAATGCACCTGCACGTGCGCCACCAGTTCCTTTTTGCTTCTTAAGTTTGCGGGTACTACCTGAAACCTCAGAGCGCTCTTTTGACTTATGCGTACCTTGACGGTTGTTAGCAAGGAATTGCTTAACATCAAGATAGATAGCATGATCATTAGGTTCTACACCGAAAATCGACTCAGGCAACTCAACCTTACGTCCGGTTTCTTTTCCTTCTTTATTAAGTACGTTCAGTTCCATTATTTTTCGATAATTAAGTAAGAACCCTTGCAACCCGGAACAGAGCCCTTAACAATAAGGAGATTGTTCTCTGGAATTACTTTTATCACTTTCAAGTTTTCAATCTTTACACGATCACCACCTGTACGACCTGCCATACGCAAGCCTTTGAACAAGCGTGAAGGATAAGAAGATGCACCCACAGAACCGGGAGCACGCAAGCGGTCGTCCTGACCATGCGTTTGACCACCCACACCGTGGAAACCATAACGGCCTACTACACCTTGGAAGCCTTTACCTTTTGAGATACCTACGATATCAACAAAAGAATTTTCTTCGAAGATGTCGACAGTTACAGCGTCTCCGAGATTGAGCTCTTGCTCAAATTCGCTGAATTCTACCAACTTACGAGAAGGCGCTACACCTGCTTTTTTGAAGTGTCCCATCATAGGAGCAGAGGTATGCTTCTCCTTCTTTTCGTCATAGGCCAGCTGTACAGCTGAATACCCATCAGTTTCTGCAGTTTTGATCTGCGTAACATGACAAGGACCAGCTTCGATAACAGTGCATGGAATGTTTTTTCCATCGGCACTGAAAACGGAAGTCATTCCGATTTTCTTTCCAATTAATCCTGGCATTGCTTAACTTTTTTACTTTTTTGAATTAGTTCTCTTTCTTGTTACACTTTTCAGTAGAGAGGGAAATCAGACTTTGATTTCAACTTCTACACCGCTTGGCAACTCAAGCTTCATCAAGGCGTCGATAGTCTTAGCCGTTGAGCTATAGATGTCTATCAAACGTTTGAATGAAGAAAGTTGGAATTGCTCGCGAGATTTCTTGTTGACGAAAGTCGAACGGAGAACGGTAAAGATGCGCTTGTTGGTAGGAAGAGGAATTGGACCGCTCACTACTGCACCAGTGCTCTTTACTGTCTTAACGATCGTCTCCGCAGATTTGTCTACCAAATTGTGGTCGTAAGACTTGAGCTTGATTCTAATTTTCTGACTCATATTAATTATTAATTTATTGATACTCAGTGCGTTTCGGCTAATTAAGAGTCATTCGCTAATTAGCTTTACTCTGCACATTCGGGCGGCAAAGGTAATATTTGTTTGATAATTTCAAAAGTAGGTTCATTATTAAGCATATAAAAAATCTTAACTACGATTTTTCATACCTATATATATAACAAAACCGCAAGACTTCATTTCTGAAATCTTGCGGAAATTATTTAGAATATTCTGTTATCTACAGAATCGTTCTGCCTAATTAGAGAAGCTCTACGTGACCCTTAACTTCGGTGAGTACGTCCTTAGCAATCTGACGAGGAACCTCAGCATATTCGAGGAACTCCATAGATTGAGTAGCACGACCAGAAGAGATGGTACGCAAAACGGTTACATAACCAAAGAGCTCTGCCAAAGGTACTTTAGCCTTGATAACGAGAGCACCGTTCTTATGCTCCTGACCTTCGATCTGACCACGACGCTTGTTAAGGTCGCCGATGATGTCACCCATGTAGTCGTCTGGAGTAACAACCTCTACCTTCATGATAGGCTCGAGGAGAACTGGTTTTGCTTTAGCACAAGCCTCTTTGAATGCCTGACGTGCAGCAAGCTCGAATGAGAGAGCATCCGAATCGACAGGGTGGAACGAACCATCGAGGAGGACAACCTTGAGGTTTTCTACCTCGTAGCCAGCAAGAACACCATTCTTCATTGCGTCTTTGAAACCAGACTCAACAGCAGGAATGAATTCCTTAGGCACGTTACCACCTTTGACTTCGTTCTCGAACTGGAGACCAGTCTTGCCTTCGTCAACTGGGCTAACGCGAACGATAATATCAGCGAATTTACCACGACCACCAGTCTGTTTCTTGAATACCTCACGGTGTTCAACAGTACCGTTGATAGCCTCACGATAAGAAACTTGAGGTTTACCTTGGTTACATTCAACTTTGAACTCACGTTTCATACGGTCGATGATGATATCGAGGTGAAGCTCACCCATACCCTCGATAACGGTTTGACCCGTATCTTCATCGGTGTGGAAGCGGAAGGTTGGGTCTTCCTCTGCCAACTTCAAGAGGGCTGCAATCATCTTCTCGTTTTCTTTCTGAGTCTTAGGCTCAACAGATACGCCAATCACAGGCTCAGGGAATACCATTGACTCGAGAACGATTGGAGCATCTTCAGCGCAAAGGGTATCACCAGTCTTAATATCCTTGAAGCCAACAGCAGCGCCGATGTCACCAGCACCGATAGAATCTTTAGGAATCTGTGTGTTAGACTTCATCTGATAGAGACGAGAGATACGCTCTTTGTTGCCAGAACGGGTATTCAATACGTAAGAACCTGCATCGAGGCTACCAGAATATACACGAATGAATGCCAAACGGCCTACGTATGGGTCGGTAGCGATCTTGAATGCAAGAGCAGCGAGTTTCTCGTTCTCATCGTGTTGACGGGTAATAGTCTCACCAGTGTTAGGATCTGTACCTTCAACAGCAGGAATATCTTTTGGAGAAGGAAGGAACGTAACGACAGCATCGAGAAGACGTTGAACACCTTTGTTGCGGAATGAAGAACCACAAAGAACAGGGTTGATAGTCTGGTTGATGGTTGCTACACGGAGAGCGTTAAGAATCTCGTCCTCGGTGATAGAGTTAGGATCTTCCATGAACTTATCGAGAAGAGCCTCATCAGACTCAGCTACAGCCTCAACAAGTTTAGCACGCCACTCTTCTGCTTCAGCTTGCATGCTTTCGCGGATAGGACGATGCTCGAAAGTAGAACCGAGGTCAGCATGTTCGGTCCACACGATTTCGGTCATGGTGGTAAGGTCAACTACGCCTTCGAAAGAATCCTCAGCGCCGATAGGAATAACTACAGGCACAGGGTTAGCATGAAGAACGTCTTTGATTTGACGAACAACTTCGTAGAAGTTTGCACCAGAGCGGTCCATCTTGTTTACGAAGCATATACGAGGTACGCCATATTTACTTGCCTGACGCCATACGGTTTCTGACTGAGGCTGTACACCACCTACAGCGCAGTAGAGAGCTACAGCGCCATCGAGGATACGGAGAGAACGTTCAACCTCAACGGTGAAGTCAACGTGACCCGGAGTATCGATGATGTTGATTTTGTAGGTCTTGTCTTTGTACTTCCAGTTGGTAGTAACAGCAGCCGAGGTAATGGTAATACCACGTTCTTGCTCCTGCTCCATCCAGTCCATGGTAGCAGCGCCATCGTGCACCTCACCGATTTTGTGAGTAATACCGGTGTAGAACAAGATACGCTCAGTGGTCGTTGTCTTGCCAGCATCGATATGCGCCATGATACCGATATTGCGGGTCAAATGAAGATCTTGTGCCATAAAATTTGATAATAAAACTGATTATTAGAAACGGAAGTGAGCGAAAGCACGGTTAGCCTCAGCCATCTTGTGCATATCCTCTTTCTTCTTGAAGGCAGCGCCCTCATTGTTATATGCTGCTATGATTTCTGCTGCGAGTTTCTCTGCCATAGAGTGACCAGAGCGTTTACGCGAGAAGAGAATCATATTCTTAATACTGATAGAAACCTTGCGGTCTGGGCGAATTTCGGTAGGAACCTGGAAAGTAGCACCACCAACGCGGCGGCTCTTTACCTCAACCGAAGGTGTGATATTTTCAAGGGCTTTTTTGAAATATTCGAGAGCTGGTTTACCCTCTTTTTCAGCCTTTTCGTTTACGATGTCAAGAGCATCGTAGAGAATTGTGAATGCGGTAGATTTCTTACCATCAACCATGAGGTTGTTCACAAACTGTGTTACAAGAACGTCTCCAAATTTAGGATCCGGAAGAATTACTCTTTTCTTTGGTTTAGCTTTTCTCATTTTCTTTGTTTGTTTTCGGTTTTCATCTTCAGCTGTCAATCCGTCTTCAATACTACCCTAAATATGTATGCATTTACTCAACTCGATCTTCAACCGGAAAAAACAAAACCTAATTAACTAATTACTTTTTAGCTGCTGCTGCTTTTGGACGCTTAGCACCATACTTAGAACGACGTTGTTTACGACCTTCTACACCCGATGCATCGAGAGTACCACGAACAAGGTGATAACGTACACCTGGAAGGTCCTTTACACGACCACCACGTACGAGAACGATTGAGTGCTCTTGAAGGTTGTGACCTTCGCCCGGAATGTAGGCATTCACCTCTTTACCGTTTGTCAAGCGAACACGAGCTACTTTACGCATAGCTGAGTTAGGTTTCTTAGGTGTAGTTGTATACACACGTACACATACACCACGACGCTGAGGGCATGAATCGAGTGCAGGAGATTTACTCTTGTCGATAAGTTTCTCTCTGCCCTTGCGTACCAATTGTTGAATTGTAGGCATTGTAAAAATTTTACCGTTAATATAATTTACTTATGCTCGTTTCATAACTACCTATGACACAACGCCAAACAACATTGCACAATAGGTACACTATGAAATTTGCGAGCGCAAAGGTAGAATTTTTATTTCAATATCATCTAACACACAAAAATTTAGGAGAATTTAGTACAGTGGAGAGAGTAGAGGGTAGAGAGTAGAGTGTAGCGTAATATGTGGTGTGCGATAAAATGCGTTAGCAAGCGACAAAATGCCAAACGACGCTAAAAAGCGCCAAAAGATGTGCTTATGTGCGCTGCGATGCAATAAAACGCGACATAATGCACTATATAGCTTTTATGCGGCGAAATGACGGCGAGGGGCTTACGCGAGGCTTAGGATGTGCTTACACGATGTGCAGCAAATGTTTTGTAAAAACTTTATATTTGGTACTGAAATTTCTTTGATGTGTAATTATGTAGAACGACAATGCTGAGTATAAAACGGATTATCGCAGAACGATTAAAATTTATGCAAGGCAGGAGCCTTGCTTTTAGCTACACCGTAGGCACAGCCTACAGAGAACGGGGAGAGTGGTTGTCTACCAAATCATATGAAGAACAATATGAATTTGGTGTGGAAGCTCTAAAAATGTTTGGTTGGACTCCATAGTGTAATATGTATGATTGATAATCAATTGTAAAATGCGCCTTGTTGCATTCAAAAGGAGTGAATCCTAATAAAAATTATGATGCCATGCGAAAAATGGTATACAAATTATCAGAAGAAGGACGGTTGATGGATTTATCTCCCCTTCTGCAGCATGAAGAGCCAGCAGTCAGACTTATTGCAGCATTATGCCTAAGAAACATGATGCCCCAAGAGGCTGAGCATACTATGAAAGAGCTTTTTCAGATACCAACAATGGTAGGATTTAATGCTAAACATACATACAAAGAATGGAAAGCAGGTAATTTAACTAGGCTAATATAAAACCGAGAACATCAGGAAATGCTATTAATGGTATAAGCCCCAACAATCCGAATGCAGATAAATATAGGAAAGCTTGCGAAAATGAATTCAGCAAATAGCAAAATCAAAAAAAATGAAACGACAGAAAGAAACGATAGAATCAATAGTTGAGATAAATGTATATGGCTTGTACTATTGTTATGCACAAATATTAGCACATGGCAATCTTGCATTCTTTGATTATAGGAGTAAAGGTCATATAGAGACCTTATCTATCTTGAACAATTGTAATTTGTTATTTATAATATGCGTATATAAAGACATTATTACTCAAGGTTATTGGTTAAAAGTGGGTAAATTACCAATAAGAGAAGATTTTCAGGTTTTACCAAAGAGGTTTATCTATCATAAGTTTGATAAATTGCAATTTGAATTATACGACCCTAATACAGGAGAGATCCGTCCAAGCACAAAAGAAGAGTGTAGAGGGCTGGAACGCTGTGCCGTTTGGGACAAGCACCATGTTGAAGATAGATTACGAGATTATTACAATGGTGTCCCATGCATTTGGTTGAAAGAAGATTATGAAATATTCAAAGATTAGTATTCATGACACAACCTGTAATCTGTTGATGCCACATTGGGTATAATATCATTAGGTAAACAAACAACAGCAAATGCAAAGTCCCCTATTTGGCGTACCTTAGGTTTGTGACGGAAATAGGCTCTTGCCGTGCAGAAACAATTGCGGTGAATATGGAAAATTTACAAAAACTATAGCGAACGTGCAAGGCAGGAGCCTTGCTTTTAGCAGCACCGTAGGCACAGCCTACGGAGAACGGGGGTATGTGGGAAATGTCAAAAACTGTGGAAGGCTTAGAAAAGAAGAGTACAAGAATGGGAACTTATGATGCTGACCTAAATAGAATTGGAGATTAACATGAGAATGAAAGAACGAGTTATAGTTAAGTATAACCCCAAATATTACGATATACATGGTGTGTACACTAAAGATGAATGGACAGATTTTTCTGACGTTGGCAGAGAATTCGAGGGAAAACGCCTATCTATAGAAGAGTATTTGGTGGTAGAAAATAATTTTATTGCATTTGTTCGAGAGTGTGTAGAACTTGTAGGATGTAAATATTTAACTATAGATTGGAATTGGTGGAATGGAGACAAAAAATCTTATAGAGATAGCATCAAAAGCAATTGTAAATTGGATCCAAATTTTGATGAAGCTGAATATTTGGCGCTGTTCAATGAAATTGAGACCAAAAGCAGGGTTTCTATTCCAAAGTCTATATATCTATTTAGGTTAATGTTACGTTATTCTCTTGGTATAAGTCTCAGTAATAGAAAGAGAAAAATAAAATTATATATGGGTTATGAGTACTATCTACATTTTTTTACTTGTATAGACAGTGAGGTACTAAGCGAAAAAGCACGTAAATACAATCTGTATCTAGTGTGATAGCATTTGAAAATAGGCTTAATTGATGAATAAATAAATGACACCGAATAACATAAATGATGATTTGAGTCTTGATGATTGCGTTTCAATATCAGGCAATATAGGAGGTCATACCTACGTTGATCTTGGACTGAAAAGCGGTTTGAAATGGGCGACATACAATGTGGGAGCTAGTAACCCGACAGAACTTGGGCAGTATTTCGCGTGGGGTGAGACAACGCCCAAGAATAATTATGGTTGGGAAACATACAAATGGTGTTTGAGCAAACGCGACTTTCAAATAAAATATTGCACATCAAACAAATATGGGAATAAAGACAACAAAATTGTTTTAGAGTCAGAAGACGATGCCGCTACAGTAAACTGGGGGAGAAAATGGCGTATGCCTTCTATCGTAGAATTAACAGAATTATCTAATAGTTGTAATTGGAAATTTGTAGATCATTTGGGTATCAGTGGTGTTGCCGGAATGTTAGGTATCAGTAAAATAAATAAGAAAACAATTTTTCTTCCTGCGGCCGGATATCGCTGTCTAAATCATTTTGGAAAAGTAGGTGAATATACTTACATATGGTCATCTTCGCTTGACAAACAATACCCTGATGGAGCCTACAGTTTAGGTATAGCAGAATATGTAAAAGATTTGAGAGGCGATTACCGCATGTACGGACAAAATGTTAGAGCCGTCGTTTGTAATTAACATTTGCAATGTTTCGTTCGGTGTTACTATAGTAGTCAATTAACCTAGCCTTGCTTTTAGCAGCACCGTAGGCACAGACTACGGAGAACGGGATGATTGGCGGACAGGTTAATAATGCAATAGGAACAGGTTCTACAACAAGAATTTCGGTCCCACTCAAAGACCCCATAGTTCAGCAGAATGATGCAACTCGCGTACAACGACCTATTATTCCAATATATTCAAAATGAAAAACATAAAAGATAACATTCTTTGGTTGTTTACTATCATCTGTTGGGTATTCCTCGCTTATTTATTGATAGGAGGTATTATTAAGAAACAGTCATTAGATAAAAACTTAGAATACTCAAAAGCAATAGTCATAGATCATTTCTACACTATCAGATATACTCATTTCTTCAGCTATGAATTTTTCGTAGGAGATAATAAGTATCAAGGTCGCGGGAAATATTATCCTAAAAGTGATGCGTTGTCAGTGGGAGATACTATTATAGTGGTTTATGATAAGACAAACCCCGATAATAACAAACCCGTGATATATAATTAGGTAATAGTCAGTTCTGTTAGGCGTAGGCACACGCCTAACAGCAAACAGCAAGGCTCCTGCCTTGCAGAAAAAAACAGCAAATAAAACAACTCTACAAAATACTATCAATCAGCCTAATTGCGCGTCATCAGTACGAATTAAGTTTATCAGCTAAAACAAAAAAGAGGAACAACCATTACAGCCGTTCCTCTTCGGTTTTATTCATCATTGTAGATATTACTCAGCAGTGCATACTGGACGAATTGAGAGGCCATAATATCGACTGTATCCCGAATCGATGCGCAAACCACTCGGATAGAAGCCTAAATATTGTGCATGATATGGTCCATCCTCCTCAAGCGTCGATGACCAATAGCGACCATCAGAGCCTTGGTCCAAAAGGCTATCGTCGGAACGCCACCCTGCAGCAGGCAAAAATATGTAGTTGCCGTTAGGGCCTATCACCTTGTAGCCATTCACACCATCGATGGTTGTCCACACCCATTTGCAGTTGTCTTGACTGCGAAGTTCTTGAATCTCGGCATAGGTAGGCATACGCCAATTGCCGCCAAGAAGCACGTGCGCCACATCATCTTCTGGCAAAAGTTTGGTGCGAGTATCTACAAAGCCATTACTACCATAATCGCTTATGGTACAATATTTTGTAAGATTATAGTATGAATCGTTGGCATACTTATACTCAATCCAATCGTAAACTTCAGAAGTATCAGTCGCGCCCCACGCGTAATAGTAGCCCGACTCGGTAGCATTGGTAGCCCCAAGGTTCCAACTTGCCCACATCAGGCCGCTGGGCAATCCAAGATCTACCATCACGAATGTTGCACCAAGTTCGGTTAATTTATTCTCGTTGTCATCTGGCGTAGTTTCAGGGTTTTGTTCCTCTGGCACTACTTCAGGAGTTTTCTCTTCTGGGTCAACTTCGGGATTTTGTTCTTCGTTATCTACTATTAATTGCGGCGCGGTATTGTGAAAACTTATACTATCCAACTCGTTGATACTCTTAGAATACAAGACGCCATCTTGCCAAAATTGAATAATTCGTTCGGGCGAGGAGACGAATCGCACGCTATCCACTTCGTTCAAACTAATACCATTAAGAACCACGCCACCTTTCCATAGATGCAGAGTTTGAGCATACGCAGAATGCAGCGTAGCAAGAGAAGCAATAACTAAAAGCAGTATCGTTTTTTTCATTTTAGTAGACTTATGATTGTTACTTCACCACAATCTTTGCAGTTCTTAATTTGCTCATAACAATGTATATGCCCTTAGCAAGACCTTGAGTGGAGCCATTGCTCACTTTTCTACCCTGCAAGTCGTAGATAGCAATAGGAGCGCCATCGGCGGCACGCACCTGACTGCTCGAGATTTCGAACACAGGTGTAACGTGACCTCCATTGTCTACACTTATTTCTTTGCTATCAACAAAATTCAAGCTTGCGAGATCGTCTACATTGCCTTCTTCGAGAATTACAGAGCCATCGAGCGAAACGAGTCTATAGGTAGCGCCAGCATCAATGAACTCTAAGCGTCCGATTTTAGATAGTAGGTAGGTCATTTCGCTACCATGTGCAGTCTGTATCGACACTAAACCTACCACGTCTTTTGCATGCACGAAACATGCGAATGTCAAGAACGTAAATAGAAGCAGCTTCTTCATTTATCAATATTTATTCGGTTATATCTATAATTTGTATGTATCATAAGTAGCAAGATAAATCTTGCAGAGCGTCGCACTTTTGCGTTTCGTAACACTTTTGCTTTGTTGCGTAGTAAATTTTAACACGCACAAGGCGCGAATATAGAACATTGTTTTTCATAATCGTCATAATACATATAGCTATTTGACTAAATATCAATATTATGTGACGAACGTCGTTTGAGATTGGACATAAGTATCGCAAAATAGGCTTTCACTAACATTCACAATTCGTACTTTGCATATTTATTAGCAATAAAATTGTAATCGGCAAAAACACAACTTTCAACAAACGCCTCATTTTCAATTTTCAAATGTCTGTTTTCAATTATATTTTTGCCGCGTTTCATGATAAAACCTTAACCAATAACAAAATCGTAATTCATGGACTATTCAATTACTGATTTACTTAGTCTTGTTGGCTCGCTTGCGTTGTTTCTTTATGGAATGAAAATGATGAGTGAGGCCTTGCAAAAAGTTGCAGGCGCACGCATGAAAAACATTCTTTCATCCATAACATCCAACCGTTTTCTTGGCCTTCTCACTGGCGTGTTAGTCACTGCAGTGGTGCAATCGTCGTCGGCGACAACAGTTATGGTGGTGAGTTTCGTAAACGCAGGACTTATCACACTTCGCGAGAGTATAAGCGTAATAATTGGAACCAACATTGGATCTACCGTCACGAGTTGGCTCATATCAATATTAGGCTTCGAGACCGACCTTAAGGCACTTGTGCTACCAGCAATAGGCATAGCGATGCCTATGATTTTTTCGCAAAACAACAAGTTGCATTCTATAGGCGAACTCATTGCAGGCTTGGCACTGCTATTTATGGGACTCGACTTTCTTACGCAGAATGTACCGCAATTCTCGGGCAACGAACCAGAGCTTGCCTTCCTACACGAATACACCGACCAAGGTTTCTTGTCGTTGTTTATATTCTTGCTTGTAGGCACCATACTCACGCTCATAGTGCAGTCGTCGGCAGCATCGATGGCACTTGTCTTTGCGCTATGCGTAAATGGCGTAATATCGTTTGAAATAGCAGCGGCAATGGTACTTGGTAGTAATATAGGTACTACCGTGACAGCCAATATTGCAGCAGCAGTAGGTAATGTGTCGGCTCGACGCGCAGCCATGGCACACCTCATGTTCAACGTGCTCGGAACAATTTGGGTAATTCCAGTTTTCTATCCACTGCTATCGCTCGTAAATACTCTCACAATAGACATAATGGGCGTATCGCCATACGAAGAGAGTGGCATGATGTCTATACCACTTGCGCTATCAATATTCCATACCATATTCAACACAATCAATGCATTGATATTTATATGGATTCCCGATGTGCTCGAGAAGATGGTAATGAAGATTCTTCCGGCCAAGCCCGACGAAGAAGAGGAGTTCCACTTGCAGTTCATCACCACAGGTATGCTGTCGACTTCGGAACTATCGCTCATACAAGCCAAGAAAGAGATTTCGCACTATGCGAAGCACACCAAAAAGATGTTTGGCTTCATAGAGAAGATGCTCAACGAAGATATTTCCGACTCGAAATTTGTAAAGACATACGCCAAAGTAGAGAAATACGAGAGCACCTGCGACAGTGTAGAGATAGAAATAGCCAACTACCTCACCAAGATAAATCAAGGGAAATTGAGCGATGTTGGACGTCGTAAGGCTCGCGCAATGCTCCGCGTTGTAAACGAACTCGAGAGCGTAGGCGATAGCAACTATACCATGGCGCGTATGCTCAACCGTATGCGCAGCAACAATTTCAAATACTCCGATAAGATGTCGGAGAAAATCAATTTGATGTTCAGCATGTTAGACGAAGCCCTAAGCATTATGCGCGACAACCTCCGCAATAGCGACTATAATGCCGACCTTGCTTCGGCAAAAGAGATTGAAAGCCGCATCAATGTATATAGAGATCAATTGAAGGCTGAAAATTTTGAGAACATAAAGAATGGAAAATACTCCTACGAGACGAGTGTTTACTTCATTGACCTCATTCAAGAGTGCGAACGCATGGGTGATTATATTATCAACGTGTCGGAAGCAATCAATGATGTAAATAATGAATAGAAGGATTTGTGTAAAGGTGATGAGTAGAGTGTATATGCATCTCAACATCGCCTTTACCAATATAATTATGTAGTATGCTTTCTAAACTTTCAATTTCCAATTCGCAAATTTCAATTCTTTTACTTCTTCTCATTTCTGTCGGATGTTTTGCTCAAGATTACGGCACAGCGATATCCGACGCCAAAGAGCAGCTAAATGCGCTTAGTGATGCTTGCCGCCAAATATCGAGCATCACAAGCAAAGTGGCAGTAAGCAAACAGACTAAGATGATTGCATTGGGGTTGTCGTCAGAGGGCAAATTCTATATGCAGAAAGAAGGAAGCAAAATAGCCATCGAGACCGGACTTCCTGCTCAAAGCCGCATAGTGATTACCGACAAATTATTCCTCGTAGATGTAGCAGGCAAACAAACAAAGGCTTCACCGCAATCGAATCCAGCACTGACACAACTTCGCAGCATAATTACGGCTTGCATGTCGGGCGATTTCGATGGGCTCACATCGCACTCAAATGCTAAATACTTCGATAGTTCGAACTACTTCACCATAGTGATAACACCAACCAACAAACGCGTCGCTCGGTATATGCAACAAGTTGTGCTACGATTTAGCAAAACCGACAACACACTCGAAATACTTCAAATGGTGGAACGCAATGGTGATGCTACTTCGTATACATTCACCGAAAAGCAGTTCAATAGACCTATCGACGACAAAATCTTTCAATAATTAAACTCCTTATGACAGACTTCTACAACATAATAAGCAATAGCAGCGAAGGCAATAAGCATGCATACGTAGTGAAAATTAACGAGCACCATCGTGTGTTTGAAGGACATTTTCCAGGCAATCCTATTGTTCCGGGTGTAATGTCGCTTATGATGATACGCGAGTGCGCCGAGCGTCAATTAGGTCATGCAACGCGTTTTGCATACATAAAAGATGTGAAATACATACAAGCCATTGTGCCCAATGGCGAAGAGATAACCATCAAATTCGACCTCGATGGCAACAATATAGCAGGCGAAGTAAACGACTCAACAGGAGTATCGCTACTTAAGATAAAAGCCACTCTCGCTTAAGCCATGACGCCCGAAATTTGTCAAACAGAGCTACAAGCTTTGCGGTGCTGCGTTGTTATTCCTACCTACAACAACGAACGCACCATAGAGTCCGTCATTGCTGAAGTGCATCGATATGCCAAGGATATTTTGGTTGTCAACGATGGTTCGACAGACACAACACATGCCCGTTTGGCAAATCGCACCGACATCAAACTCATAGAATATCCCGATGCTATGAATCGTGGCAAAGGCTATGCCCTTCGCACTGCCATGTCGGAAGCGCAAAAGATGGGATTTAAGTATGCCATAACTATAGATGCTGATGGACAGCACTTTGCCGACGACATACCAACTTTTGTAGAAGCCATCAAAGAGCATCCAAATTGCTTGATTATTGGTGCACGCAACCTTCGTTCGGATGGAATGCCTCAAAAGAACACATTCGCCAACAAATTCTCTAATTTTTGGTTCAAAGTGGACACCGGACAGACACTCAACGATACACAAAGCGGATTTCGGCTCTACCCTCTCGACAAAATGAACGGCCTGCGGTTATTCTCACCACGCTACGAATTTGAAGTAGAGGTAATTGTGCGTATGGCGTGGCGCGATGTGCAAGTGCTCAATGTGCCAATAAAAGTGATATACCCCGAAGACCGCGTGACACATTTTCGTCCACTGCGCGATTTTGGTCGCATAAGCATACTCAACACAATACTGCTATGCGGCGCACTACTTTGGTTCTACCCAAGAAAGATAGCACAGCTCTTGCGACCTAAGAATTTTGTTCGTTTCATCGACCGACATCTCATACATAGCCACGAAAGCAACTTCAGTCTTGCCGCATCGGTTGGCGTAGGGTGTATGTTTAGCGTTATGCCTATCTGGGGTTTTCAACTTGTAGCTGCTTTAGCCATAGCATACATACTGAAACTCAACAAGTTGCTCGTAGCTATATTTTCGAACCTAAGCCAAGTACCTCTCATTCCGTTTATAATATTCACAAGTTTGTGGATTGGAGGTAAAATGCTCAATCGGCCCACACTCATAAGTATAGAAAACGCTGATATGCAAGCCGTAGGCGATAGCTTGCTACAATACGTATTGGGAGGAATAGCACTCGCCATTGCTATTGGCATTACAAGCACATTGTTTACGTACGCTATATTACGTATCTTTCGAAAGTCATGAATGCTTTCTTTGTATCTATATATCAGTATTTTACAAAGCACAAAATAGTTTTTGCCACCACACTCGTAGCCGTAGTTTCGTTGCTGAGCGTGCTGACTTGGCAAATTCGCTTCGATGAGAACATAACGGGCTTCTTCCCCAGCACGAGCGAAGAGACAAACTTTGTGATGAACAATGCACAAACTCTCAATCGCATTGTGGTGGGCATTAGCCAAGATGGCGAATCTGTTGATATTTATCATCTTATGGATGCAGCCGAAGCTTATGCCGACACTTTGAAAAAAAGTAACACTCAATTACAGATTTCGCTCTATTATGATGATAGCAATGTAGAAGAAGTTACCAATCTGGTTTTCAGCCATCTGCCATCGTTTCTTTCGCTCGCTGAAATAGCTTCACTCGATAGCCTAACTACCGACTCGGCCATATATACACAACTGGCAACAACAAAGCAACTACTTAGCAATCCAATGATTAGCGGAGTAGCCGACTATCTTGCCAGAGACCCTCTCGGCATCTCACTCAAGGCCCTCAATCGGCTACGCACAATTAGCTCGACCGACCAGTTTGCAATGGTCGACGGCTACATATTCGATAGTTCGCAGCGCTACCTATTAATGTTTATCGACCTCGATAACGACTTCGGCGAAACAGGAGATAACTCATCGATAATAAATAACATACGCTCTATAGCAAAAAATATTGGCGAACGAGAGAACGTAGATTTCTACGTATTTGGAGCGCCTGTTGTGGCTGTAGTAAATGCCGACCAAGTGAAGTTCGACGAGACGTGGACCGTTGCGCTGGCCTCTGTTATCGTATGCATAATCATCTTGCTAATATTCAAGCGGAAACGCATAATCATACTTATAGTTACCTCGGTAGCTTTCGGCGCACTTTTCGCCTTAGGAATCATATCGGCACTTGGCATAGAATTATCGCTCATCGCAGTTGGTTCGGGAGCTACAATACTCGGCATAGCTATGAGCTACGCCATACATATGGTGACTCACAGTCTGCACGCTCGTAGCGTAGAAGGTCTGATTTCAGACATGGCATACCCAATGACCATTGGCAGCATAACTACCATTGGCGCATTCCTGGGACTTATGTTCACTTCTTCGCGCATATTACACGACTTAGGATTGTTTGCTTTCCTCGTTCTTGTAGGTACAATCCTATTCTGCCTCATCGTTTTGCCTCACTTTCTCACAACCGACTACAACAATCGTCCGAGCAAACTGCGCAACATAGTAAACTCGATAGCAAGCTACGATTACTCGCGCAACAAATGGTTGATATGCATATTATGTACAGCATTCGTAGTTGGACTATTCTTCTTCACCGATGTTAAGTATAGCAACGACATGTCGCAACTTAACTATCAAGGCGACAAATGGTTACAGCAATCAGCCGACACGCTACAAAGGCTGCTAAATGTCGACCAAGAAGAGACGACCATAGCCATTGTTGGTTCATCGGTTGACGAAGTGGCGCTAAAAGCAACACACTTTGCCGAACAATGCGACTCGATGCTTGGCAATGGCATGAATGCCATTCACTCTATAGCACCAACTCTGCTTGTAGATAGTGCAACGCAAATTGAGCGCATTGCTGCATGGCGCGCTTTCTGGACCGAAGCTCGTAAAGCTCAAGTAAGAAATTCTATCAATACTTATGCTAACCAATTAGGGTTTACCGATGGCTGTTTCGACGACTTTTTCAATATTATCGACAACGATTTTATTCCATTCACACCCAATAACGACGAAATAGCGCAATCGCCGATTCTGAAAAATTGGCTCAGCGAATGCGAAGGCAAATACATACTCAACGTAAACCTATCGCTACAACACGACCGCTGCGATGCTATTTTAGACCAACTCAACAACACAGCAAACGTAGTTATAACCGACTTAGGGTATTTCGTTAGGCGTGCAACAGATGGCATTGCCGACGACTTCAACTTCATTTTGCTTATCAGTTCTACACTCGTAGCTCTTGCTTTGTTGCTCTCCTATGGCAGCATAGAACTGCTCCTTTTGTCGTTTTTGCCAATGTGCATAAGTTGGGTAATTATTTTAGGCTTAATGGCATTGTGTGGCATTGAATTCAATGTTGTAAGCATCATCTTGGCTACATTCATCTTTGGCGTAGGCGACGATTTCAGCATATTCATTGTAGATGGTTTGCAAAGCAACTACGCCCGACATCGCAAGATGCTTGAATCGCACAAAGCAGCCATTCTCCTATCGGGTTTTGCAATAATTATCGGTTTAGGTGTGCAGATTTTTGCAGGTCACCCAGCCGTTCATTCGCTTGGACTACTATCTATTTTAGGCTTAATGGCTGTCATTCTCACGTCGTACGTAGTGCAGCCACTACTCTTCCGCATATTTATCAGTCGTCCAGCACAAAACGACCACCCAGTAACGCTCTTCCCTGCTTTTCGCACGGTTTTCTGCTTCGGACTTTTTGGCATCTGCTGCGTGACAGCAAACCTATTGATACTCGTCATTAAGCTCATACCTATGCCTTCGCAAATGCGTAACAGGCTATCGTCGAGCATTATACGTATAGGAATGCTCATTACAAATGCCTCGATAGGTATGTTTATACAACGCCGCACAATTGGTAAAATCGACACGTCGCGTCCACAGATAATTATAGCTAACCACCAGTCGTTTATCGATGTTATTACACTCATATCGCTTGTGCCTAAGAGCATTGTGGTAACTAAAACCTGGGTCACCAAGTCGCCACTATACGGGCAGATAGTGCAATCGGCTGGCTTCTACAACGTAGATAGAGGGCATAGCGCAATGCTCGCAAAACTCAAGCCCCTCGTCGACGATGGCTATTCTGTGATTGTGTTCCCCGAAGGCAGCCGCAGTAGCGATTTACAAATTCATCGCTTCCATAAAGGTGCATTCTTGATGGCTCAAGACTTCAACATTCCAATCACTCCTATTGTAATTTTTGGCAATGGCATGATTGCTCACAAAGAGCATTTTCTAACTCGCAAAGGATTGATAATAAACAAGATATTGCCACAACTCAGTCTGAGCAACACTACCGACGAAAACTATTTGAAGAGTTTTGCTAAGCAAACCTGCGAACTTATGCGAGCAGAATATTCGGAACTCTGCAATGAGTTCGACATAGCCACAAATCCTTACTACACAGAGCGTTTGAAAGTGAATTACACATACAAATTGCCATACTTAGAGCATAAAATTATGCACACACTCAAGCGCGAAAGGAATTTCTGTTTTATCGACGAGAATATCGACAACAACTCTTCTATAACCATTATTGATAGTAGTTATGGCGAACTCACCACTCTACTCGCCATGCGTCATAAGCAACTAAATATCAGCACATTCATGCTCGACGACGACCACTGCGAGATAGCAGCTAACTCACATATAGTTGAACAAGAAAACAGAGATCATAACAGGCTAAATTTCAACATAATAACTAATGATATTATGCATATAGATACGCCAGTGCTCATCATAAATACCAACAACAACCTCAAACTCGACATCTCGAGTGTTATGTATATATATACGCACTCAGACAATCAATATAACATTAATAATCAGGAATTTACAAAGTCGAAAGCAGACGAAAATTGGACTCTATACATACGTAAGTAAAAAACAAAAAATATGGCTTGCACGTACGTACTCAACACTGAACAATATGGCGAAGTAGAAATTTGGGAGAGCCTCAATTGTCGACGTATAACTCTAAGAATAAGCAAAATAGATGGACGACTAAGAGTATCGTGTCCTCGAAAAACACAGCCCAAGACCGTGGTTGAATTTCTAAATGCAAGTGCGGAATGGATACGAAAAAACCGCGCTGCGATAGAAAAGAAAGAATCGCCAATGACCATCTTTACTGAAGACACACACTTCGAAACTCGATTTCATAGACTATGCATACGCAAATCGACAAGGAAGCGAGTGCACGTGAATGTGTCACCGAGCAAAGGGTCCGAAAAAGGCGTAATATCAATAGAATATCCTGAAGCAGAAGATGTTACAACCGAACAAATGCAACAGTTGATACACCGCTGCATTGGCTTTGCACTGAAAGTTGAAGCCTCGGAATATTTGCCTCAAAAAGTGAAATCGATAGCCGAACGTATCGGTGCAAAATATACTTCACTGAAATTCAAAAACATGACTTCGCGTTGGGGTAGTTGCTCCTCGAAGGGCGAAATTTGCCTAAATGTTCATCTAATGCGCCTTCCAGAGGCTCTAATAAATCTGGTGATTACGCACGAACTTTGCCACACATTTGAGATGAACCACAGCAAACGCTTTCACGAACTTGTAAATCGCTACTGCAACGGTCAAGAATCTCTTTTGGAAAAGGAACTAAAAAAACACTCCACTAATAGATTTTGAAACGCCTCTGGGTTGAAGTATTCTTTAGCCGAAACTATCAACCATTAATCTCGGTGAAGCGAGGAAATAGGCGACCATCTCGCTCAATGTTCTCAAAAAACATCTTCTCGGGTCTTACCCAATAATTTTGAGCACCATAAAGAGCTTGGTATACAACCATTCTCTCCTGCGTCTCGGAATCGAATGCTGTGCGTACGTAGCGATACCTACCACCCTTGAAATGCTGAAAAAAACGGCTACCATCGGTAGTCAATGGATATGTTTCGAGCAACTTTTCTACAAGAGGCACATAGTAGGTACAGACCTCTTCGGCTGTTGGCGTATGCGCGCCAGGAAAATGAAACGAGTGCTCGTAATGCTTTAGAAAATCTGATTCGAAATGGGCAAGCGTATCTTGCTCTCCAAACAATCCCCAAACACGATCTGAATAATAGGGATTGTTGTATCTAAATTGTGTTGACTCAACTTCAGCAAATTCATCAACAAGTTGCTCATCTATCTCGAACGATTGCTTTCCATCTTTCCGCTCCGATTTGTAGGTATGCACACCTATGCGCTGCTTCAGAAACTCTGTCATGCGGAAATGCGGATTGCCAAGCAATGCTGGCAATCCAACAATTGGGGCTAAAATCTGAGCATAGAACGCTCCACAACTATTACCCACAAGCACATCGGGGCGCTCGCTATCACAAATGTCACGTATCAGTTTCAAAGCCGCCACAGGATGCGTTGGCAAATCGGGTGAAACAACCTGCGCCCTACCATCAAAAGCCATACGCAAAGCCATTGCTGGCACGCACTGACCCGAGGCAAAAAAGCCATGCAAAAAAAGTAGCTTTTTCATGCCCACTCAAAATTTTGAGTGCCAGCTCCTACTTCGAAATGGCACTTAACTATGCCCAAATCGATTTGCGTAAAACCAATAAGCGACATTTTTCTGTGCGCTCTAACTGCGCCATCGACATACTCAAAGAAGAATTTCTGCTGATTCACTGCTGTCGGGGCAAGCAGTGCCGATTCTACTCCTCGGCGAAACCATGTGGGAGTTTGGTCGCTTGCATTGCTCACTTGCGACACACTTTTCACCTTGTGACCAACACCCTGCGTCTCACCATAGCCAATAGCTATATATGCTCTAATTATTTCGCCTTCGTTAAGTATGTATGTTCCAGGTACTTTAGTATAGCTAAGACCTACCCAACAAGTGTTCAAGCCAAGCGTCTGAGCCGTCAAGACTAATAGTTCGCCATAATAACCAATTTGCTCATCGAGAGTGTCAGACTTCACGCCTGCCATAACTATGTAGTTTTGAACACATCGAAACTTTCCATATTTAGCTATGGTACCAGAAAAAGCCTTTGGCTCGTTACACACAAGCTGAATGTGAAGGCCCGACTCGTCGTTCAACTCTGCAATTTTGTTATTCAATACACCTATGACCTCATCCGACAAAGGACGGTCGGTGTAGGCTCTTACGCTATGACGCGCTTCAACGGCCTCCTGTAATGTCATAAAACAACAATTTTGATGATTTGCTATATTGCTCCGCGTCTACGCAGTTCGTCACGTAAGCCAGACGCCTTTTCGTAATCTTCCTCTTTTATGGCAGCCTCGAGCATCTCTTGCAACTGCGACACAGAGAGATCGTCTATCGATGCATATTGCGTAGATTTGACCGTCTGCAAATTATCGCGAATAGTGCGCAAGCGCTCCGTTACATCGTTCAATATGCGTTCATATATATATATCGGAGCACCAAATCGAAGAGCTATCGACACGGCATCGCTTGTGCGAGCATCAATTTCGGAGCGAACATTATCGCGTATGCAGATAATCTTGCTACAGAAAATGCCATCGAGGCAGGCGTAGACAATCACCTCTTCAACCTTGATGTCGAATGCTACGGCCATGTTGTGAAAAAGGTCGTGCGAGAGTGGACGCGGCGACACTATTCGTTGCAGATATACAGCAATAGCCTGAGCTTCAGCGAGTCCAATAATTATGGGCAATCGTCGTTCACCGCCAACTTCCTTCAATGTGAGTGTGTATGCTCCCGGATGATTCACTGCCGAGGATAGACTTACTACAGTCAGTTGAATTTTATATTCAAATTCATATGCCATAAAAAGCTAAGAATCAGACTTTGAAACAAATATAGGCTTTTTGTTCCATTTTATACACATGCTGGCTAAAGTTCCTTCTATCAACAGCAGTTTCGTTTATCTTTGTTTCTCAGCGAGAAAAACTCAGATTTATAGAATGTACTATTATAGAAATATAGCTGATATAGAACTTCCCAATAATTGTTTTGTCGCTAATATTCAATTGGTTGACAATTTTCAAAACTTCGTAACGCAATGTTATGAACGATTGAAGTTTCCTGATTATTATGGATTTAATTCAGATGCTTTATTAGATTGCTTGTTAGATTTTTCGTGGCTGAAAGAATCTACTATTATTATCATTTTCGATTCCGCTTCTGAAATAGAACCTGACAAATTGAAATGTTACGTTCAATTAGTAAAAGAGGTTGAAAAGAAATGGTCATTACACAATCAAAAATATAGTGCTTCGTCTGAAGAAATGTATGAAAAGCTAACAATGCGATGCCCATGGTTATCAGATAACGAAGTAAGAAACATTATTATGCCTAGAGACATTCGATTCTATTTTCATGAAAGCAACAAGATAATGATCGAAGAAATTGTTCATAAGATAAGTGATATAATAAATACTTCGTTCCTGCGGATTTGACCCGTTCAGGTGGATTTGTAATCCACCGTCATTGAAATGCGGATTTGAAATCCGCAAAACTCTTTACTCGGGGATTACAAATCCCCTCAAACAGACAAACTAATTGTAAAAAAAAAAATCACCAAACTGAACGAAAATGCATTTGGCTCGTCCAATTCGGTGATGTATAGTGAGTTATTTTTATTTGCCTTTTATGCTTCGCCTTCTGTAGTTGCGGTTTCGGGTAATTCAGCTTTAGGCTCTTCCTTAGGCTTTTCTGAATCTTCTTCAGCTGGTTTAGCGCCTTTGCGTGGGCCAAAAATATGTTCAAGGTCATCGCTGAAGATTACTTCGCGCTCGAGCAATAGGTTGGCAAGCTGCATGTGCTTTTCGGCATTTTCGCTAAGAATGCTCTTAGCACGTGCATATTGAGTTTCAACAATTTTCGAAGCTTCCGAGTCGATAACCGTTGCGCGTGTTTCGCTATAAGGCTTGCTAAACGCGTAGTCGCTTTGACCAGTAGAGTCGTAGTAACTGATATTAGGTATTTTGTCGCTCATACCATAATAAGATACAAGAGCATATGCCGAACGCGTAACCTTTTCGAGGTCGTTGAGGGCACCAGTACTTATGCGACCAAGCACATTCTCCTCGGCAGCGCGACCACCAAGCGTAGAACACATCTCGTCGAGAATCTGTTCTTTTGTTACAAGTTGACGCTCTTCGGGCAAATACCACGCAGCGCCAAGAGCCTTTCCGCGTGGAACGATAGTTACTTTCACAAGCGGATGTGCGCCTTCGAGCAACCAACTAATAGTTGCGTGACCTGCTTCATGTATAGCTATCGCGCGACGCTCTTCAGGCGTGATAATTTTGTCCTTCTTTTCCAAACCACCCACAATGCGGTCAATAGCATCGAGGAAATCTTGTTTGTCGACCTCCTTTTTACCTTTGCGAGCAGCCGTCAAAGCAGCCTCGTTGCAGACATTTGCAATATCGGCACCGGAAAAACCTGGAGTTTGCTTAGCAAGGAAGCTACGGTCGAAATCGGTAGCAAGTTTGAGCGGACGCAAGTGTACCTCGAAGATGGCGTCACGTTCGTGAATATCAGGCAATTCTACCGAAATCTGACGGTCGAAACGGCCAGCACGCATAAGCGCACGGTCGAGAATATCGGCACGGTTGGTGGCGGCAAGAATAATTACACCGCTATTAGTACCGAAACCGTCCATCTCGGTAAGAAGCTGGTTTAGAGTATTTTCACGCTCTTCGTTAGATGAAAAGCCGCCATTTCGTCCACGCGCACGACCTATAGCATCTATTTCGTCGATGAATATTATGCTCGGCGCTTTGTCCTTAGCCTTCTTGAAGAGGTCGCGAACGCGGCTCGCACCCACACCAACGAACATCTCAACGAAATCCGAACCCGACATCGAGAAGAATGGCACGTTTGCTTCGCCTGCAACAGCCTTAGCGAGAAGCGTTTTACCAGTTCCCGGAGGACCTACGAGTAGTGCGCCTTTGGGAATTTTACCACCGAGCTCCGTATATTTTTCTGGGTGACGGAGAAACTCTACAATCTCCTCGAGTTCTTCTTTTGCTCCCGACAGACCTGCAACATCTTTGAACGTAACATTTACATTGGCATCTTTGTCGAGCATTTTAGCCTGCGACTTGCCAACCGAAAATATGCCAGCGCCACCGCTACCACCAGCCATTCTGCGAAATAGCACTACATACAATACTATCATCAGCAATATTGGCCAAATGACAGATAATATGTCACCAAAAAAGCTCGTACGCTGCTCATAATAGACAAGAATCTCTTTGTGGCGTGCCTCTTCCACACTCTTGCGACTTGCTTCGAAGCTATCTATCGATGGTATATCTATAATGAAATGCGGACCAGTAGTAGGAACATGTTGCTGATTGGCAAAAAGGTCTCGATAGTTATCCACAGAATCTACTTTGAGAGTAACCTCAGCTTTGAGTTCATTGCGGATGATTACAATTTTTTCTACACCATCGCGACCGAGAAGTTTCTTCTCGAAAGTTCCGTAAGCCAAACTTTGAGGCGACGAGCTTGATCCCATTGTACTTATTAGAATGAGAGCAACAGCTACAATACCATAAATCCAATAAGGATTAAACTTTGGCATTTTAGGCATTTTAGTATCTTTTTCTGCCATTGTAGAGTCTATTTATGATTAGTCAATATCGGGAATATCAGTTCTTTTAGCATCGCTCCACAACGATTCGAGCGAGTAAAATTCGCGAGCATCGCGTTGAAATATATGCACGATGACATTACCATAGTCGAGCAATATCCACATGCAGTTTTCGCGTCCTTCATCGTGGAGAGGCTTTTCGCCGGCATCTTCGTGCACTTTGTCCCACACGCTATCGGCAATTGCGTCTACTTGAGTATTGCTATTACCTTCGCAGATAACAAAGTAGTCACATATCGATGCATCTACACCTTTCATGTCGAGCACTGTGATATTTTTGCCTTTTTTGTCTTGTATGCCAGCCACTACAGCTTCCAGCACTGGGTCTTTACGTTTTGCCATTGTCTTTATTATGTTATTATGAATGCGGCTTATCTTCCAAAGCCAACTCTACCACCTCGCGTATCTCCTTCACATAGTGAAACTTCACTCCTTCAAGATACATAGGCATGATGTCGAGAATATCTCTTTTGTTTTCTTCCGACAATATTATTTCTGTTATGCCAGCCCGCTTGGCAGCAAGAATCTTTTCTTTTATTCCTCCCACTGGCAACACACGACCTCGAAGTGTAATTTCTCCCGTCATTGCCACACGTGGACGCACTCTACGCTTAGTCAATGCTGAGACGATGCTCGACACCATTGTTATACCTGCCGATGGTCCGTCTTTAGGTATTGCTCCTTCGGGAACGTGTATATGCAAATTGAGTTGGTCAAAATTTACATCGCTCAAACCGAAGAGCGTCGCATTGGAACGTACATATTCAAGCGCCAATGTTGCCGACTCCTTCATCACATCGCCAAGGTTACCTGTGAGAGTAATTTTACCTGTGCCATGGCTCGTGCTCGCCTCCACAAAGAGTATTTCGCCTCCTACTGCCGTCCATGCCAAACCGGTGACAACTCCCGACGGAAGATCGCTCTGCCATATATCGTGGTTGTATTTCTCTATGCCAAGCACTTCTACAACCTTCTTCTTGGTTAGTTTGCCAAATGGTTTCTTGCCTCGCGTAGCATTTATGGCTGACTTACGACATATGCTCGCAAGCACTTTTTCGAGTTCTCGGACTCCGCTCTCACGAGTGTAACGCTCTATGATAAAACCCATTACATCATCATCGATGGTAAATTTACTCTCTGCATTTATACCATGATTATTCTTTTCGTTGGGCAACAGATGTCGGCGCGCAATCTCTATTTTTTCTTGCATCACATAGCCACTCACCTCTATAATCTCCATACGATCGAGCAGTGGCTGCGAAATCTGCGAAAGACTATTTGCCGTAGCTATGAACATCACCTTCGACAAATCGTAGTCGAGGTCGAGATAGTTATCATGAAAAGCGCTATTCTGTTCTGGGTCAAGCACTTCGAGCAAAGCCGATTGTGGATCGCCGTGAAAGTCGTTGGAGAGTTTGTCTACTTCATCGAGTATAAATACCGGATTTGAGGAACCTGCTTTCTTGAGGCTTTGTATTATTCTGCCTGGCATAGCACCTATGTACGTACGACGATGGCCTCGAATTTCGGCTTCGTCGTGTACACCACCAAGCGAGATACGCACATATTTACGCCCCAATGCCTCAGCAATGCTGCGTCCAAGCGACGTTTTGCCCACACCTGGAGGGCCTACAAGGCATATAATTGGCGATTTGAGGTCGCCTTTGAGTTTCAACACTGCCAAATGCTCCAATATGCGCTCCTTCACCTTTTCGAGTCCGTAGTGGTCTTGATTGAGGCGAGCCTCAGCACTATCTATATCGAAATTATCTTCGGAATATTCGCCCCAAGGCAAATCGAGAATAGTCTCTATATAGTTAGCAGACACCGAAAATTCGGGCTGATTAGGGTTGGTGCGCTCGAGTTTTTCGAGTTCTTTGTTGAACACTTTGGCTACATCATCGTTCCACTTCTTCTCGGCAGCGCGCTGACGATATTCGTCGAGTTGCTGTTGTACGGGATTCTCTCCAAGTTCGTCTTGAATCGTACGTATTTGCTCTTGCAACACATATTCGCGCTGCTGCTTATCGATGTCCTTACGAACACGCGTTTCAATCTCGCTTTTTACGTTGAGGAACTCTTTATATTGAGTCAACGAGCGTAGCAAAATCATGGCGCAATCGTGCACACTATTGCATTCAAGAATAGCTTGCTTATCGGCCACATTGAGGTCGACTGTTGACGCAATGAAGTTCACAAGGCTTAAATCGTCTTCAATATTATGTATAGCAAAGATTGCCTCAGGAGCCAAGTTCGACTGACGAACAATAGCCTCAGTGGTCTCTCTGATTGACGTCACGATGGCTTTTGTTTCTTGCTCGTCTTGCTTGTTGTTGATAGGGCCAGCGAGTGGCGCCACCTCAGCTCGGAGAAATGGCGTTTTGCGCGTCTGCTTAAGAATCTGCATACGCATTTTGCCTTGCAACACCACAGTAATGGTGTTATCGGGCATCTTTAGAACCTTTATTATACGAGCAAGAGTACCAATTTTATACAAGTCGTCGATTGAAGGATCTTCAACCTCAGAATTGCGCTGCATAGCAGCCACAAAGTAGCCTCCATTTTCAGACACATGGCGAATAAGAGCTTTCGACTTTTCGCGACCAATAGTGACAGGCAACACCGATCCTTGAAAGAGAATAGCATTGCGCATAGCAAGTACAGGAAGCGTAGGCGAAAGTTCGTCTACATTGAAATCGCCTTCTTCAGCAAAATCAGCAGGCGACAATTCTGGCAACATCGCCGGATCGCTCTCCGAATCGGTATTGCGAGCTGATAGGTATTTTATTTTTATTCCCATAAGTATTCTCTTTCAATTTATTTATGCAGACACTTTACGCTT
The DNA here is from genome assembly GCA_015061285.1 of Bacteroidales bacterium. Lineage (GTDB taxonomy): Bacteria > Bacteroidota > Bacteroidia > Bacteroidales > Marinilabiliaceae > W3P20-009. Next base: position 154,747 of record SUWW01000009.1, read on the forward strand.
GTAGCAAACGCGTTTTGCCTACTGCCTCAAACTGTGTTTTGGCATATTCCAAATCGACTACAAGTTTCTTGCTCTTCGACGATGGCATAGAGTACATTTTCTCCATAAATATGGTTTCGCAGATGGAGCGCAAGCCACGTGCGCCAATCTTGTACTCAACAGCCTTATCGACGATATAGTCGATTACGTCGTCGTTGACAGTAAGTTCTATACCATCAACGGCAAAAAGCTTAGTATATTGTTTGATGAGCGAATTTTTTGGCTCAATAAGTATGCGATGCAAGGCTTCACGGTCGAGCGGTTGCAAGTAGGTTAGCACTGGCAGACGACCGATAATCTCAGGAATCAAGCCGAACGACTTGAGGTCTTGAGGCGCTATGTATTGCAGAAGGTTGTTGAAGTCGATGGCATCACGATCTTTTGCCGAGTTGTAGCCCACAACTTGCGAGTTGAGTCGGCGAGCAATTTTACTTTTTATGCCATCGAATGCACCTCCGCAGATAAACAAAATATCTTTTGTGTTTACAGCAATCATCTTCTGCTCAGGGTGTTTACGACCGCCTTGAGGTGGCACGTTCACAATAGAGCCTTCGAGCAGTTTGAGAAGTCCTTGTTGTACGCCTTCGCCCGACACATCGCGCGTGATGCTTGGGTTGTCGCCTTTGCGGGCAATTTTATCTATTTCGTCGATAAACACTATGCCACGTTCTGCCAATGGCACATTGTAGTCGGCCACTTGAAGAAGGCGCGTAAGTATACTCTCGATGTCTTCGCCTACGTAGCCAGCCTCGGTAAATACCGTTGCATCGACAATGGTGAAAGGCACATCGAGAAGCTTAGCAATAGTGCGAGCGAGCAACGTCTTACCCGTACCAGTGTCGCCCACCATGATGATGTTCGATTTTTCTATCTCCACACCATCGTCGGCCGATTTGTCTTGAGTAAGGCGTTTATAATGGTTATATACAGCTACAGACAGATATTTCTTGGCTTCGTCTTGTCCGATTACATACTGATCGAGATACTCCTTTATAGCTTTAGGCTTAAACGAGTTGAGTTTCGAGCCCGACACCAAACTTTTAGCCTCTTGTTGCTCTGTTTGGTCGATTATCTCGATAGCTTGACGGGCGCAATTATCACAAATACAGCCCGACATACCAGTAATAAGCAATTTAACACGCTTGCGCGGCATGCCACAAAACGAACACTTATCTTCTTCTCTCATTTATTCTATTATATCTGTAAATAATTACGCAACAATGCAGAACCACTCATACAAGTAGTTCTGCATTATCTATAAGTATAACAATATCAGCTTATTATTCACTTTGCTTTTTCACGCACAAGCACTTCATCTATCATTCCGTAGGCTTTAGCCTCTTCTGCGTTCATCCAGTAGTCGCGGTCGCCGTCGTGCTCAATCTTGGCAAAGTCGTTGCCTGAGTGGTCGGCTATGATGGTGTAGAGTTCTTTTTTGAGTTTGAGAATCTCACGCACCGTGATTTCCATTTCCGAGGCTTGACCTTCTGCGCCACCCATCGGTTGGTGAATCATAACACGCGAATGTTGAAGTGCTGAGCGTTTGCCCTTAGCACCAGCAACGAGCAAAACTGAAGCCATCGATGCTGCAAGACCCGTACATATAGTAGCTACGTCAGACGATATGTATTGCATAGTATCATAGATACCAAGACCTGCATACACACCACCACCAGGCGAGTTGATATATATAGAGATGTCTTTCGACGAATCGGCCGACTCGAGATAGAGCAATTGCGCTTGCACGATGTTGGCTACATCGTCGTCGATAGCTACACCTAAAAAGATTATGCGGTCCATCATCAATCGTGAGAACACGTCCATGCTTGCCACATTGAGTTGACGTTCTTCAATGATGGTTGGCGATATGTAGCTATTAGTGAAGCGACTATATCTGTCGAGCGTCATAGAACTGATGCCACGACCTTTCGTCGCAAACTGTGCAAAATCTTTAGGTGAAAACATTGTTATGATGTTTTATGTTATTTATTTCTTTTCGAAAAGCTTGTTGAATGCATCGCGCTTTACGTTCTTGCTGTCGAGTTTCACGTGCTCTTTAGCGAACTTAACAACAACATCGTTCGATGCACCTTCTACCATGTGCTCGTATTGCTCTTTGTTCTCGCGGATTTGGCTCTGAGCGTAAGCTTCGAGTTTGTCCTCAGGAATATTAGCTATGCCATATTGAGCAAATTGAGCTTTGATAGATTTCTTAGCGAAAGCAAGCACGTCGTCGGGCGTAATCTTGATGTCGTTCTTCTTCAAGATAGCGTTCTTAACAACTTGCCACTTGAGATCTTCGAGGAAGTTAGGGAACTCTTTGTCGAGAACCTCTTGAGAGAACTCTTTGTTACCTACGTTAACAGCGGTAAGCCAACGACGGAGGAATGCTTCAGGAAGGCTGAGCTTGAGGCTCTTGAGCAAAGTTTCGCGGAGGTCGAGCATGAAACGATATTCCTCTTCGAGTGCGTTGTTAGAAGCGATGCGCTCTTTCATTTTAGCTTTGAAATCGTCTACATTGCTAACTACGCCTTCGCCAAGAATCTGGTCGAACACTTTCTGGTCGAGCTCTGGATCTTTATACTCGGAAATCTTATTGATGGTGAGAGCATATTCGCCGTTTACTTTAGCAGCCTCTTCAGCGGTGATGCCGAGAATGTATGATATGAAGCTATCTTCTACGAATGCTTTGCGGAGATCGATATTTACCACATCGCCAACCTTAGCACCTTTGATCTTCTTTGCTTCTGCTTCGTCTTTTATCTGACGAACGCCAATGTATGCATTCTCAGCTTTGAAGCCTTCAGCCTGCTCCAATGCACCCTCTACGAACGAGTCGGCACCAACTTTGGCAGCATCAACTTTCTGTGCCAAGCGAGCTACGTTGTCGTGAATGTACGAATCAACATCTTTGTCGCTGATTTCGATGGTATAAGCAGGAACTTTCACCTTGTCGTTAAGCTCGAGCTCAACAGCTGGCTTCAAACCAAGATCAAACTTGTATGAGATAGAGTCGATTTCTTTGTCGAAATCGATAGGTTCTTGACCTTCAGAAGGCAATGGCTCGCCAACAATATCCAAGTTGTTGTCTTTGATGTAAGTCTGCAACGACTCGCCCATCAACTTGTTGATTTCATCGGCCAATACTTGTTTGCCATACATTTTCTTTACCAAGCCTGCAGGCACGTGACCTTGACGGAAGCCAGGCATAGAAACTTTTTTGCGATAGTTTTTGAGAGACTCTTCGACTTTTGGCTCGTAATCAGCCTTATCGATAGTAAGCGTGAGAACTACATTTAGTTCATCCACATTTTCCTTCGAAATGTTCATTTGTTGGATATATGAATTTTATATACAAAATAAATACTACAAAAATCGCCGCCCTGCAAAAGCAAGGCGGCGTTGATTAAGTGCGGATGAAGGGACTCGAACCCCCACGCCTCGCGGCATCAGATCCTAAGTCTGACGCGGCTACCAATTACGCCACACCCGCATTCGGTAAAGCGCCGCAAAGATAAGCTAATAATTTTTCCCTATGCAAATGCTTAACAATAATTTTTTGCCTTATACGCTTTTTAGACTTTTTTATTAGTATTCGATCTCAGATTTCACTGATTTGAACAGATTTACACAGACTTTACCAAAGTTTACCGACTACTCGGCAAATCCCTCGAACTGAGCCTTGATTTTAGCAACAACATAAGCAGAGCTTACGAAGAATGGAGTAAGCATTATAACAAATAGTAGTCTCTACGAAACTAATTTTTCGTGAATTCTATGCTTTTTGTGGTTATATGTTAGAAGCCGAAAACCTTAGACAACTCTTCTTCGCAAAGTCGTTTTTAGACATTTGATTACAAATAGATATACATTTGTATATTATACGTCCACAGTAACTAAATATAAATCAACGAAAAACATGGCCCCTATTCAAACAATTCGCATTTTAGCTATTATGTTGGTTATACTTACGACCAACATCATGCAAGCCCAAATCAATCAACAAGTTGACACCACCGACTGGCAACAACTCGTTACGACGGCAAAACACTATCGAGAACAGAACAATACGTACAGAGCCTTCAACTACGCTCAAAAGGCAATGATTCTCAATCCATGCGATGTGGCGTGCCGCGAATTAGCTTACTGCTACTTTGCGCGTGGAGGCTACAACGAGTGCATCAATCTTTGCCGCCAACTACTCACTCCCACCGAGATAAACCCTGCGCCCGACTCGTCGGAAGTTTATCTTATGGCACGATGTTTCGAGAAATTGGAGATTGCCGACTCGCTTATGAAATATCAATATTTAGAAACTGCGCGTAATATTGAAAATCAAGCAAATACGGTAGCTTACGCGCGTTCGCTCATAGCTATAAAAGCTTACAAACCTGCCGTGAATTTGCTCGAACGCTATTGCCAAATCGACAGCACCAACATAGCCGTCAATAGTGTTTTGGCCAATGCATACTACAACGCCGGCAAGCCCACCAATGCCATAGATATTTACGAAAAGTGCGTTGCAGCTGGCGACACTCGCGTAAGTACGCTCTACTATTTGGCCATGGCGCACATACAAAAAGATCACACTCGACGCGCGTTGGAATGCCTCGAACTTGCCGACGAAATATCAAAAGGCACCAACGCTCTCACCATAGCTATGCTCGGTTTGTTGAGGCTCGAAACGGACTCCACGGCTGCACAAGGCGAACGCGACATAAACTTCGCCATAGATATGATGAAGCCCAACGCCGAACTGCTCTATCGCCTATACTATGGCTTGGGTGACTATTATATAACGCACAACTTCAACACTGCCATAAAGTACTTCAAACAAGCTATCGAAGTCAACCCCGACGCTCCAATCACATATTATCAGATAGGCTATTGCTACTATATGACTGGAAATGAGGACTTAGAGTATAAATATTGGAACAAATTCATAGACCTCTGCGGCGATAAGGAGATTACGGACAACAAATACGTGCACTACCGCGTGATAGAACGTCTAAAGCGCATCAAAGAGAAGCGCTTTATGGAGGGAAAGGATATTCCTAAGAAGTAACGAATTGATAAAAAAATCGTTCAAGTTCAGGTGGATTTGAAATCCGCGAACAAATCAATCTGGTGATTGCAAATCCCTTAGAATGGATTAGATAACATCATGATTGTACAACGCATAATTGCCCAAAATCTGTTCAGGGTGAATAACTTCGGTGCAACAATCCCAAGTAATACCACCTCCTATCAAATACCAATTTTTACGTTCCTTCATAGGTATTTTCTTTATAGAAGGAAATGCAGAAATGGGCATAATAATGATACGTCCATCATAGAAGACAACTTGCATCTTGCCTCTTATAGGGAAACTCACATCTTTTATGCGTGGGGTAACATTCCAATATCCATCAATTTGTTTTTTCATTTCTTTTTGATTTTTATCATTTTGACCTTATCGCCATTTCTAAACGCTTCCCACTGACTAAGCAGTTCTGTTCTATACTCCGAAATAATAGCCATAACACTTTTTATTTGGGCATCGGTAAGCGAACCTTTGTCTGCAACGCTAATAGTCGGTTCTAACCATATTTTGGCAAGTTTTGCAGTTCCTCTCTTTCCAATGTGTACATGCGCTCTGTTCTCATTAGCATCTGTACCCCAAAACAAAAATGTCCAAACTATTTTGGCTGTTATGTATAGTAAAACTTTAGGCATATGAGAGTTAAATCATAGAGCAAATTACTAAAAAATTAAGATGTGAAACGCACTATTTGACTTTTTTGAAATCATACGACAAAAGTATTGCCCCCCATTCAGGTGGATTTGAAATACGCAAACAAATTGAACGTAAACTGAAACTTGCTGGATAGTGACGTATTTACGATTGGCTTCTTATTACTTCATATAGCACGACAACATTCCATCGCGGCCGAGAGTAACAATTTGAGCGCCGCTTGCACTCACATCGGCTGGACTATAGGCTGGCACAGGGAAACCTTCCTGCACTTTGCCATTCTCATCGAACACGTATAATAGGTTGTTTTTCTTGTCGCGTACTACTATGCCAGCGGCTGTATTTTCTGCCTCTGCAAGCTCTCCAATCTCAATATTGTTGGTGACTATCGGGCGTCCAGCACCATCGGTTATAATTATGTTATGCTCGGTAATTATAGCAAAACGGTTGTCATTCACCTTGGCAAACCGGTGAGGTTCATTGCCGAGGCCTTCAACTGGCGTTATGGTTGTTTTTCCATCGGGAATAGATATGCAGAGCCACTTACCATCCACGGTAGTGCTGACAAATGCAGCATTTTGCGCCACTTTAGCTATTTCTATTTTACTTGTTGGGCAAACGGCAACATCTTCAGCCTGAATGCGAGTGTTGCCACGGCGATCGGTGATATATACTTTATATTCATCGTCCATCACAAGGTAATCTTTATCACCATTCACAAAATGGCGAACAGGATTGCTAAGCGGCTTCTCCGTTTGCGACATCACCCAACCTTCTACATAACGACCTTCGCGGTCGAACACATAAACCGACTTGTCGATGGTAGGCACGAAAAGGCGCATATCTTGTGGGTTGCCATAATCGATATAACTAACACCAACCTTTGTGGCGTATGGCAAGCGAACGGGGAACATGGCTGTGTTGTTGCCGTTGCGGTCGATGAGTTGAATGTGCGTAGGCGTGCAGAATAGGTATTGCAACTTGTTATTACAGTAATAATCAATTTGTTTCACCTGTCCCACAATCGGGCCATCGAGTTGCCTGCGCCAAATGGTGAGTCCTTTGCCATCAATCAAATACAAAATATTATGCATATCCTGAACAAGAATCTCTTCATTCTTAGTATTATGATTGATAACGAAATAAGGCTTACTATTTATAATAGTATCTAAACGACATTGCCACGTGGTGGGCGGCAAGTCGAGACGATTTGGCTCGTAGAACAATCCAGCATTTATGTATGGCAAATTGCTCAAACCCGACATTTGCAAAGCAAAACCATAGAACTTCGATGCAGCCACAGCATTGAAGTCGTTTTCTGTAGCTACGCGCTTGATTATATTGCTATTGCAGAAGTAGAACAGCGCGTTATCAGTAGAGATGTCGGCGCAGAGATTCATGAAATTGGCATCGCTATTATATGTACGGTGCGCCAACACGTCGCAAATGGTTCGCTGAAGCACATCGCGGCTGTCGGCAAGGTATATGGAGTTTTCGTAGCGTACGTAATATTTACGTGGCGTAGCAGGAAACATATTTTCCAAAAAGAAAAGATTACCCTTCTTGGTAAATGCCTCATACACAGGAATATCAACTGCAGGTATAGGCGCAATAGACGCCACTTGACGCAAAGCATCATTGCCACGCAAGGTCGATAGTACGGCATTGAGTGCCGACTGCACTACGGTGCCATTTTGAGCCTTTATAACTATACAATTCGATGCAGTGTCGGTAAGTTCGTTGGAGTATGAGAAAAGCCCTATATCGTAGGCAAACACATTAGCGAGTTGTTCCTCAATATCCGCCTCATAGTTCTTGAGCATTTGCTGCTGAGCTTCACGATATTTATTGCCATGGCTTCGGTTGACGAAATTGGCAAATCCTTCATCGGCCAATCCTCGTTTGCCTGCCGTATAACTAATGAAAGCAGTAGCCGACGATGGTAAGACCTCGCTGAGCACAAAAGGCTTAGAATTTTTGAGTGCAAAGGTCGATATTGGAGTTGGATGGTCGGACACAGCGAAACCGCTCGCCGTGATATTGCGACGCGAAAACTGTATATCGAGTTCCACCCATTGCGTGAGTCCAGGATAAATATGCAAACTATCAGTATTCAAAAAGAGCGATATGGGAGCCGAACTCATCGACCTAACAAGAGTGTTGAATGTACTACTTTCGTATAGTAGCGAATCGCTTGGCTGCATAAGCGAAGCCACCAGATGCGCGTCTTCACTAAACAGAAAGCATCCATTCTTAGTAGCAAAACTACCAATTGGCGATTTGCTCACATGCTGTCCTTCGATGGTAGTATCGGTCACTGCTACCGATTTGGCGATAAACTTTTCGAGTTGGCGTCCTTCTACGTAGCTATTTAGCGCAAAAGCAAGTAGACGCGAAGTTCTACCTCCTTCCATTCTATGGAACGACACAAACATTTCGCGACTTTCGATATTGGAAAGCAACGCACGATTGACAGAAAGCGAATCTACCGACTGTATGGCATTGAGAGTGTCGTAGTCATCGGTGAGATGAAACGGAGCTACTAAATCGTAAAAGTCGTTGGCATAATCGGCTCGACGAATCCCTTCGACAACATCAGTGAAACTATTTATGCGAACTACAGCTATGGTGTTATCGGTATAAATATGAAACGGGCTGACGCCTTCGTAACGCTTATTAGCATTGAGCCACAACACTATAGCCACCACAATAGCTATCAGCAGCGCGCCTCCTGCAAACCAAAAAATCGTCTTGCGTTTCATACCTATAATTATAAATATGGCTATGCTATAGCTGCTCTAACTAATGAGAATATTATGTAGAGAGCGATAGTGAGTGCCACACCTCCAATGCCTAAGCACACAATGGACATGATTGCAATAAGCAACAAAACAAAACGCATTTCATTTCCACGCCAACCAAAATGCTTAATCTTTAGCGAAAACATTGGTATTTCGCTTACAAGCAAAGCGCAGAATATCACAACCATTATAAGCACATAAATAGGGCGAACGCACGAGAATGCTTGCAAATGGTCTGACACAAACCAGAGCAACGATGCCGTGAAAAGTCCTGTTGCAGTAGTTGTGAGTCCAAGAAAAGTCTCAGTTTGACGCGTATCGAGATTGAATTTAGCAAGGCGAAGAGCCGCAAAAACAACCAATATAAGCGGCGACATCACCCACAAAAGCTGTGTTAGTTCAAGTGTAGCAAGCGAAGTGGTAAAATCACCTGTAAGCAAATATTTCACATACGTAGAATACATTGCTGCTGGCGCAAAACCAAACGAAATAAGGTCGGCAAGCGAATCGAGCTCTTTGCCAATATCGCTGCTCACGTGGAGCAAACGAGCGACAAAACCATCGAAATAGTCGAACACTGCACCGCAGAAAATCAAAATAGTGGCAGCGTGCAAATTGCCACTTACTGCAAAAACGGTTGCCAATACTCCACTAAACAAATTGAGCGAAGTAATAGAGTTTGGTATATGATTCTTTATAGCCATAATGATTATGAAATTTCGGCGGCAAAAGTACAACAAAGTAACTCAACTTTAGCATTCGAGGTTGTTATTAGAACGCCTAAAGCCTTTGACTTCAAACCTGATTTATATCGGTTTTATCATTATGATGCATATTTTCATCAATTTTCAAATCGTAAGTAATAAGTTGCGTATCGAGAATTATAAGTTGAAAGTTGCGTATATATAATTACAACTTGAAAGCAACAAACGCCGTATTGGCAATTTTCTTTTCAGAATATTCAATTTTCAATTATGAATTGTCATTTTATCGAATCACAATGTTAATTTTGCGGCTCAAAAAAAAAGAAAGAAAAAAACGCAATAACATGAGTCGCACAAGAATTTCCGAAATACTGAGCAAGGCTCAGGCAGGAGAAGACGTATTGGTGAAAGGTTGGGTTAGAACCCGCAGAGGCTCTAAGCAAGTAAACTTCATTGCACTCAACGATGGATCGTCGGTAAATAATCTTCAGATAGTTGTAGACATTAATAATTTCGACCCTGAACTTATAAAGAGCATAACCACAGGCGCATGCATAGCAGTAAAAGGAAAACTCGTAGCATCGCAAGGCGCAGGTCAGGCTGTTGAGGTGCAAGCCACCGAGATAGAACTCCTTGGCGCATGCGACGACACTTATCCTTTGCAGAAAAAGGGTCACACAATGGAGTTCTTGCGCGATGTAGCACACCTCCGCCCTCGCACCAACACATTTGGAGCTGTGTTCCGCATACGTCACAACATGGCTTTCGCCATTCATAAGTTTTTCCACGAGCGCGGATTCTACTATTTCCACACGCCTATCATCACAGCTTCCGACTGCGAAGGCGCTGGACAGATGTTCCAAGTAACCACCAAGAATCTTTATAAGATTGAGAAAGACGAGAACGGAGCAATAAAATACGATGACGACTTCTTTGGCAAACAGACAAGCCTAACCGTATCGGGTCAGCTCGAGGGCGAACTTGGCGCTACGGCGCTCGGTGCTATCTACACCTTCGGTCCTACGTTCCGCGCCGAGAACTCCAACACTCCACGCCACCTTGCTGAGTTTTGGATGATCGAACCTGAAGTCGCTTTCAACGACATCACCGACAACATGGACCTTGCCGAAGACTTCATCAAATATTGTGTGAAATGGGCTCTCGACAACTGTGCCGACGACCTCGCGTTCCTCAATAAGATGATCGACAACGAGCTTATCGACCGTTTGAAATTCGTTACCGAAAACAAATTCATACGCTTGCCATACACCGAAGGCATCAAAATTCTTGAGAAGGCAATCGCCGATGGCCATAAATTTGAATTCCCAGTGTTCTGGGGCTGCGATCTTGCATCGGAGCACGAGCGCTTCCTCGTTGAGCAACACTTCAAATGCCCTGTTATCCTCACCGACTATCCGAAAGAGATTAAGGCATTCTACATGAAGCAAAACGACGATGGCAAGACGGTTCGCGCAATGGACGTACTCTTCCCAAAGATTGGCGAAATTATTGGCGGTTCGGAGCGCGAAGAGAGCTACGACAAACTTCTCAAGCGCATTCAAGAGCTCAACATACCTATGAAGGATATGTGGTGGTATCTCGATACGCGTAAATTCGGCACTTGCCCTCACTCTGGTTTTGGCCTTGGCTTCGAACGTTTGCTACTTTTCGTAACTGGTATGCAAAACATTCGCGACGTCATTCCATTCCCTCGCACTCCAGGAAGAGCCGATTTCTAAATAAGTAAGACTTAATAAGTAAAAAGTAAAAAGTAAAAAAGGCTCTGTCGCACTTCAACAGTTGCGGTAGCGCCTTTTACTTTTATAAGTAATAATCAACAAGTAAGAAGTAAGGCTTCTAAAATTCACTTTTGATGATGAGACGCATCCTAATAGGCAATCGCATACTCGTGCTCGACTCGGTCGTACGTATTGACGATAATCATACGTATGAGGCCATTTTCAAATATTCGAACCCCAACGAGCTCAAGCATTTTGTAGACAAATTCATATCGCACAACGATTTAGCCAATGGATGCATATACTTTCATAACGAAGAGCTGCTTTGGCAACAGTTCACTCAACTGTATGAAGTGTCGCCACTTGAAGACGAAGGAGATTTCGTTTTGAAACTCAATAAATAAGCGGCAAGAGAGCCTTTATAAATTAATTTCAACAAAGTATCGTTGGAGAAGAATATAAAAGTGCTACCTTTGCGGCTCGAAAAACTCTCGGAGTAAGAAAAAAATTATTATAAAATAGAACAATGAAAGAAGGAATTCACCCGGACAATTACCGTTTGGTAGCTTTTACCGATATGTCCAACGGCGAGACATTCATCGTTCGCTCTGCAGTGAACACTAAGGAATCTGTAGAAATCGATGGTGTTACTTATCCACAAGTAAAGCTTGAAATTTCGAGCATGTCACATCCGTTCTACACTGGTAAGATGAAGTTGGTCGACACCGCTGGTCGTGTTGATAAGTTCATGAATCGCTATCAAAAGCACTTCGAAAACCGTAAGAAATAATACTTACGTATAGTACGAAGCGAAATTGTCCTTTACTCACCGAAGTGGAGGACAATTTTTTTTGTGTATATACACAACACGCACAACTTCGCTCTTCAGCTTCACCGCAATAAGCTCAATATATATGGCGAATTAAGCCCTTCAAACTGCGGAATGTGCAAGCGGAAATAATCTTCAAGAATTTTTATTAGTGTGGTTCGCTCTTCTACATTTTGAGCGATGTCGGCAAGATGTGCAATATCGGCACGAGCAAGACGCACAAAGAGCGCCTTTTCTTCACCCGAGAGATAGTGTCTATGAAATGGTATCTGAGACGTCATGCACCCTTCCTCCATATCGAAAAACGGATACGAAGTAGCCGCTATGTCGGGCTCGAAGCCAAGCACCGACGCCAATTTGTACATAAATAGTATATGAAAATTGCTTTCGCCTTCCAGCCCACCATCGAGCATGCGAATGCTATCATCTATCATATTATAGAGATTCTCGTCGCGGCCCTCGTCGCGAAGTGTGCGCACAAGCAATTCTGAAATAAACATAGCTATTGAACGTCGCACAGCATTGAAATGCAGCGTAGCAAGTGGGTATCGACAATGAATTTCCGTAATACGCGGCATTCGTGTGCTCTTATGCATATAAGCCTCGATAGAAACGAGCGAGAGTGGCGCCAAAAGCGGAATCACCGATTGCTTGCGGCTTCGCCTATTAGAACTCACTACCATAGCTATACGCCCCAACTCTTGTGTTAGTAGCGTCACTACCATCGTGGTGTCGGTGTGGCGAATGGCCTGAATGACTATGGCATCGGTGACTATGACGGGAGCGTTCACTGGAGTAATAAGTTATAAGTAAAAAAGTAATAAGTAAATATAGGATGTCATTCTGAGCGTAGCGAAGAATCTCAGCGCGTTCTGGGATCCTTCGCTATGCTCAGGATGACAGTTTGAATTTTCAATTTATTCCAAATTGGCGTAAATATTCTGCAAATGGCGCATTGGGAGCAAGGCGGAACGAGTCAATTTCGCGACGCAAGTGGTAGTTGCCTCTGATACTTTCGAAAGCATCAGGATTGGCGCGCAGAGCTTTGTCGTCGGACATAATATCATATACACCAAGCATCATCTGCGCAAGAGCCTCTTCAGAGTCAGAAGCATCAATGGCAATGTTGGCATTATCGGGAGCAGGGAGCGTAGGCCAAACATTGGTGCCTTTCATACGAAAATGGCGTCGCAAAGCAACAACCGACATCTGTGTGCCACGCAGCTTGCTGTCGGTGGAGTAGCCCGCAACATGAGGTGTAGCTATCAACGCACGACTCATCAACCGGCGGTCGAAATGCGTTTCATTCTCCCACACGTCCACAATAATATTACTAATGATGCCGTCGTCGAGACCTTCATGCAGTGCTTCGGTGTCGCACACTTCGCCGCGCGACGAGTTGATGATAACTACACCGCGCTTGAGAGATCCGAGCGTATTGTGGTCGAAAAGATGATACGTAGCGTGACGACCTGTGCGGCGAAGTGGAACATGAAACGTAACAATATCGGCCTGACTGAGCGCTTTTCTATATTCTGTGAAGCACTCGTCGCCCTCCACTTCTGCTCTTATCGGGTCGACAAGTATGACATGCATACCTATCATGCGTGCCCATTTTTCCACAAGTTTGCCCACATTGCCAACCCCTACAATTGCTATCGTACTATCTTTCAGCGATATACCAGTGCGAAGTTTAAGCACCGATAGCGCCGAACCAATATACTGCTGCACCGAAGGCGCATTGCATCCGGGGGCATTCTCCCAATAAATATTCCTGCTCTCGCAATATCGACGGTCGATATGGTCGAATCCTATAGTTGCCGTAAAAATGGCACGAACCGAACTGCCACTGAGGAGTTGCTCGTTGCAACGAGTACGAGTGCGCACAATGAGAGCATCGGCATCGCGGACATCGGCGAGCGAAATGGCACTGCCACCAAGATAGACCACACTGGCTTCATCCTCGAGTACACCGCGAAGAAAGGGAATTTTATCGTCTGCTACTATTTTCAATTTCTGTAAGTATTAATTATGTATATAAAATCAGTTTGGATCGACGTCGACAACCACTTGCACATTTCGCCATTGCTGGTCGCCAATGAGATTGTTGACCTTGTCCATAATTATATTTTTTATTGTTGATGGCGAAGCCGAGCGCTCCATTTTTACCACAATGCGTTGCAGATAGTAGTTCGAAATGCGGTTAACCATAGGCGCTTGAGGCCCCATGATGCGATCGCCAAAGATAGCGCGCAAATCGTTAGCCAACATTAGCGCTGCATTGCGGTTTATCACTTCAGTACGATGCTTCACCGTAAGGTAGATAAGTCTATAATATGGCGGATAGTGATATTGCTGACGTTCGGCGGCTTGCCACAGCAGATTTGCCTTGAAATCGTCGCGCACAACATTGGCTATGAGCGGACTTTCAATATCATTTGTTTGGATATATACCTTGCCACGTTTTCCATGTCGTCCTGCGCGGCCACTAACTTGCGCAATAAGCTGATAGCTACGCTCTAACGCACGAAAATCGGGCATATTCATCATGGCATCGGCATTCATAATACCCACAATAGATACCTTTTCGAAATCGAGTCCTTTGGAAATCATTTGTGTACCTATGAGAATGTCATATTTATAAGCCTCGAAATCGCCAATAATCTGCTCGTATGCTTTACGCGAGCGTGCTGTATCCAAATCCATACGTACTACACGCGCTTCGGGGAAGGCACTTTTTACTTGTTCCTCGATTTTTTCGGTGCCAAATCCATGAGGGCTCAAATGCGGCTGACCACATTCTGGACATACCTTAGGCACTCCCATTGTGTAGGAGCAATAGTGACAAATAAGCTGCGAGGTAGATTTGTGATACGTAAGACTGACATCGCAATTGTTGCATTTGGGCACCCACGAACAGTCGTTACACTCTATATAGGGCGAAAAACCGCGTCGGTTCTGAAACAGAATGACTTGCTCTTTGTTTTTCAGCGCTTCATCGATTGCCTCTTTCAACTTCGACGAGAATATTCCCACCGACATGCGTTGCTTATGCTCTTCACGCATATCGACAGGTATGATTTCGGGCATTTCAATATCGGCATAACGTGTTGTGAGCGACGCATATCCATATTTACCCTGCTGTGCATTGATGTAGCTTTCCATCGAAGGCGTGGCACTGCCAAGAAGCACTTTTGCTTTGAAAAGCCCAGCGAGAACCGTTGCCACATCGCGAGCATGATAACGTGGTGCAGGATCTTGCTGCTTATAGCTTTGCTCATGCTCTTCGTCGACAATTATTAGCCCTAAGTTGTGAAATGGCAACAACACCGATGAACGCACGCCTACTATTACTTGATAAGGCTCCGACGATAGTTGTTTGTTCCAAATCTCCACACGCTCGGCATCGCTAAATTTTGAATGATAAATGCCCATCGAATTGCCAAAATGTCGGCGAAGGCGATTGGTAATCTGTGTCGATAATGCTATCTCTGGCAATAAGTATAAAACTTGCTTGCCTTCGCGCAACGCTTCGTTGATGAGGTGTATATATATTTCGGTCTTGCCGCTCGAAGTAACGCCATGAAGCAGAGAGACTTGTTTCGTTTGCCACGCTTCATGAATAGCATCGAGCGCCGACTGCTGTGCAGAATTGAGTTGATGTGGCGGCTCACATTCTTCGAAGTCGGATTTGAGTCGCGAGATGCTTAGTTGCTCAATATTTATGAAGCCACGATCGGCTATAGCCTTTAGGGCAGGAAAACTCACACGGTCGTCGGTAGCAAGTTCCGAGCGTCCTACTTTATTGCCTTTAGCTATGCCATAAGCACCGCCAAGTTTCTGCATAAGCAGCATAAAAGTATCGAGTTGACGCGGCGCTTTTTCGAGTTTATCCATAATTACGCAAAGACCATCTTCGCTACTATACTGCTCATTTACAGAATAGAAAGGCTCTTTTTTAGGTTTATATGCATCGCGCAATTCCTCGCTAATGAATATGGCATTTTGCTCAATGAGCGAACGCAACTGAGGCAACGGATTGTGCGGCGCGCAATGCTGCGATAGTTCAGCTATGGTACACGATTTCTGCTGTTCTACGAAGTTTAGCACCATCTCCGTTTTCTCGTCGAAAAGCGTGTCGGCCACAAATTCTGGATTACTTATGAGTCGGCTTTCGCTCTCGAGTTTCAGTCCCGATGGTAGAGCAGCGCGATAGACGTCACCGAGAGCACATATATAATAATCGGAAATCCATTGCCACAATTTTAGTTGAGCAGGCAAGATAATCGGCGTAGAGTCGACTACTTGACAAATAGGCTTAGTGTCGTAATTGATTGGCTTGGTATGGTGCAATGTGGCCACAATGCCCGAATAGAATTTTTTAGCACCAAACTGAACCAACACGCGAGAGCCCACAGCAATCATACTAACCATAGTTTGTGGCACTTCGTAGGTAAACAATCGGCGCAATGGCACAGGCATTATGATGTCGGCGTATGTATTCTCGTGAGATTTCTCGTTCATCGGTATATATGAAAAGTGACGCAAGTTATCACTCATTTTGCAATCAGATAATCCCATATTATAACTAATATTGCGCTCCGCTCACAAAAATCGTGAGATACAAATTCTTTATCACCGAATGAAACGAATGAAGACGAAATTCGTGTAATTAGTAATGAAGTTGTTACGAATAATGAAACGAATTTGTGGTTAGTATTAATTCGTGTAATTCGTTGATTTCTATATGAATAAAGCTGTTTATAAATATAAAAGACGAAAATGGCGAAATTGACGGTAGTACCAACGCCCGTAGGGAATTTGGAAGACATAACGCAACGCGCTTTACGCATGCTCAAAGAGGCATCGTTCGTGTTGGCTGAAGACACTCGCACTTCAGGAAATTTGCTACGTCATTATGGCATAGAGACAAAACTCATCAGTTATCATAAATACAACGAGCATCAGGTGGTCGACAACATAGTGCGCCGCATAGAGGCTGGCGAGTCGGCATGTCTTGTAAGCGATGCTGGCACTCCTGCTATTTCCGACCCTGGCTATCTGATTGTGCGTCATTGCATCGATGCTGGCATCGATGTAGAATGTCTTCCTGGCGCTACGGCATTCGTTCCTGCCCTCGTGAGTAGCGGTCTGCCCAACGACAAATTCTGCTTCGAGGGTTTCTTGCCTCACAAAAAGGGCCGCAAAACGGCTATCGAACGTCTTGCTTCCGAGACTCGCACAATGATTATATACGAATCACCTTTCCGCCTTACCAAGACTCTTGCTCAGCTTGCAGAGGCTTTTGGCGCCGACCGTCAAGCAAGTGTGTCGCGAGAGATTAGCAAGATTCACGAAGAGACGGTGCGTGGCACGCTTACCGAACTCGTGGAGCACTTCACCGCTACGCCCCCGCGCGGCGAGATAGTTATGGTGGTGGCTGGCTGCGAGAAAATCAAGGCTCGCGATGATAGCGACGAAGAAGAAGAATAAAATTTCACAGAGAATGCAGAGTGCTCGGAGAGTACGAAATTATTCCATTATATAAAGTGTTATCAGTGTCATTGGTGCGGGAATCCGTTTAGGCGGATTTGAAATCTACCGACCAATGCTCGGATAATTACAAATACCATCAAACTGACTTGTAACGTCGTGTATATAAATAACAAACGTATCAATACCCATACATATTCTGGGTACTATAGAATTTTCATCAATTCACCACCGAAACGATTATTTCTGATTAATGAGCCTTTTGTGGCTTATAGCTTTTTCAATGCATTTTCCACAATAACAATAAACTTATAAATATGAATAGAATATTATTACTTCTTATTGTCATAACACTTAACACAGCCTATGCATGGGCAAAATGGGCACCTACGTGGAGTAGTGGCGAAAGATGGAGCCATGTGCTTTATCATGATAATTCCACAAACTGCGAATCCAACTTGAGCAATTTCCCTAAATTCATGGACTCGACTGAAGATCCCAAAGGAAACGGATTTTCGTACTATATAACCGAATCAAAGAATTCAAAGGCTAATCCTGGCTCATTTGATGTTGTGTATGTCATCACTGATGCCATCACTCTCCGCGAAGGCGTCAAATATACTTTGCAGTTTGATGCAAAGACATATAACGAAGAAGAAGATGATGCTAAGCTATCTATTGGATTATTGACGGATGCCGACCCTACTGCGACTACTATTTCGCAGACAATCTGTGAGTTTGAAAAGTACACCCCAGGTGGAAATGATTATAAGACAGAAACTGTCGAGTTCACTTCACAGGTTAGCGGCACATACTATCTACGACTTAACTTGGCGTTCACGCTAAAAAAGCAACCTATGTTGCAGATTTCAGCAACTTCGTGATAACAGCTGACGTTAAGAGTGCCGTTAACATCAACTCGAGCACCCACGGAAAGGTTGAGAGCAGTAGCAGTCTTGCTCAAGCGGACGAACAAGTGTCGATCACTCCAATACCCGATGAAGGCTACTACTTGCAATCGATCAGCGTAGTAGGAACGGAAAGTGGCAATGCTGTTAACATCAGCGGCGGCACGTTCTTTTCGCCAGTAGCAACTTTCTCAATGCCAGAAGAAGCTGTAACGGTAACTGTAGAGTTTGCCAAAGAGCTCACTGCCGAAAACGTATCAGTAAACATGTTAGCAAATGGTTCCCAAGAATTTACGTTGCCTACAGTGATA
The DNA here is from genome assembly GCA_015061285.1 of Bacteroidales bacterium. Classification (GTDB taxonomy): domain Bacteria; phylum Bacteroidota; class Bacteroidia; order Bacteroidales; family Marinilabiliaceae; genus W3P20-009. The sequence continues at coordinate 173,305 of SUWW01000009.1, forward strand.
AAGTCTCTTAAAATATACGACAATGGCGGTAAACTCGGTGGCTACAGTTCAAATTGCAATGGACTGTTCACTCTCAACGCTCCTTCTGGTTGCCGTTTAAGATTTTCAGGTTCTAGCTACTTTGAAAACAGATGGGATAAACTCACAATTTTTGATGGCACAGAAGATGGTCAAAAGCTTTTCTATTCGAATGATCTTTCTAGCAGTCAGCAAGATATACCCACGCGAACAACCACATCTAACAAGCTAACGCTAAAGATAACTTCGGACGGTGGAGTTGAATACGATGGCTTGGATTTGACTGTGACAGTAGTAGGTCATGAGCTCACCTTGCCACAAGGCATTGTGATAGCCGAGGATGCCGAAAAAGTAGATGGCACGTATATGCCAGGCGCAGAACTTACAATCAAAGCCGATGATAATTATTCGCTATCAGATGTCAAAGCCAATGACGAAACCATCACTGCCAACACCGACGGCACCTATGCAATAACTTTCGGCGGTGAAAATATCGAAGTTACTGCCGTTGTAAAGAAGAGTCTCAATCATGCCGATATTACCGTAGCTTCTGTTGACGATCAGACCTATACTGGCAGTGCTATCGAGCCTATCGTAACAGTTTTCGATGGCGATAAGGACATCACCAGCTACTGCAACATTTCATTCTCAAACAACACAAATGTTGGAACTGCAGGCATAAGCATTGCTGCTACAGCAGAGAACGAAAGATATGTTGGCTCGGTAGATGCAACATTTACCATCTCGCCTAAAGCCGTAACCGTAACAGCCAACGACAAGAATGTAGTCTATGGCGAGACCTTCACTCTCACAGCTACCGTTGATGGCGTTGTAGGTTCAGATGAGATAGCTTACACCATTAGCCGCGAAGAGGGCGAGAATGTCGGTGAATATGTAATCACCCCATCGGGCGATGAACTTCAAGGCAACTATGCAGTAACCTACGTTGCTGGCAAGCTCACTATCTCGCCTAAATCCGTAACCGTAACAGCCGACGACAAGACAACAGCCTATGGCGCGGCCTTCACTCTCACAGCTACCGTTGATGGTGTTTTAGGTTCAGATGAGATAGCTTACACCATTAGCCGCGAAGAGGGCGAGAATGTCGGTGAATATGTAATCACCCCATCGGGCGAGAAACTCCAAGGCAACTATGCAGTAACCTACGTTGCTGGCAAATACACCATCCTGAAGGCTACTCCAGAATTCGAGGAAATAAAAAGCCAAGTAATCGAAAGCACGCAGACTTTGGCAGATGTAACCTTGCCAGAAGGCTATTCGTTTGTGAATGCTGAGCAGACCTTGAATCTTGGAGAAAACACCGTTGCACTCAACTACAACCCAGATCCTGTTAATTACGAAACCGTATCGGGTAATATGGTTGTGATAGTAACGAAAGCTACAGTTACCAGTGTTCAAGATGCACAAAACGCCAAGAGCCAGAACGTGAAGAAATACGTTGAGAATGGCTCATTGATTATCGAAGTAGATGGCGTGAAATACGACATTACTGGCAAAGTAGTGAAGTAAATTATGAGTAAACAATGGGGCATACCTCATTGTCAGAATACGTATGGCGGCTGCAGCAATGTGGCCGCCATTTTTTTGTTTAGGTTATTCCCTCGAATCGTCTGGTTGCACGTCTCCCAAAATAAATTCGTTCAATTCGTGTTCTATATATAAAAATCGGTGCTAAAACAATATTAGTATATTAGCAACGTGAAATTAGCAAAGCGCAAGAAGATATGGCAACAACAACCACAAGAAAATCCCAGCCAAACCCCATGAGTTACTATTGGGAGATGGTGAAAGATATGGACGAGACGCAGAAATTGGAGTTGGCAACAATGCTCATAGAGAGCGTAAAGCCCATACAAACTAAGCCTCTCTTTGATACACCCATCGAGGAGGATTTCCCCGACATGGACAAGGAGTTGTATACGCCCGAAGAAGCCTATAAACTAACAATGAAGGACATCAAGGCTATCTACGACGATAAAAATGCAATATAAGTATTTCTATACCAAGCGTACAGCCGCGAAGATAAGAAGCTTCTACCTGAACGTGGGTAAGAAGTATTATCATACATATTCATACGAAGATATGGAGCGCAATGTGCGCAATGCATTCTTTGCTATATATGCAATAGAGCGAACGCTGCCGCGCCGCCGCCCAACCATCAGCCGATGGAATGGCTATCACATGGCAAACACCGACAAGTGGTATTACGCCTACACTATTGAGGGCGATACAATTATTGTGGTTGACGCTTGTCACGCGCAGAATATGCATGATTAGTATGTAGAGACGTAGCGCGCCGCGTCTCCCCAAATAAATTCGTTCAATTCGTTCAATCTGTGTTCAAAACACCCACCTATCTGTGTCATCCTTTAGTTTAGACATCAAAAGAAAAGGCATAACAGGAATGTTAGATTTGAAACAAAAACTAGATGTCTAAACAA
>SUWW01000010.1 GCA_015061285.1 Bacteroidales bacterium
TAGACATCTAGTTTTTGTTTCAAATCTAACATTCCTGTTATGCCTTTTCTTTTGATGTCTAAACTAAAGGATAACACTGATTGCGCAGATTATTTTTTACCTCATCATAATTATTCTATTTACTCTCACCCGACTAAGGCGACATAAAAAGTTACCAATCTGTATTATCTTGCGTTTTGTGTGTGAATTAAGTCAACATAAATATGAAATTCAGCTTAGAAACGACGAAAACAAGAGAAGAGGTTGTTAGACTACTACAGAGCAAAACCTCATCAAAGAAGATTTTCTGGTGCTCTCGCTCATCTGAGGGAAACGATTTTTATGGCGAAGTAAATAATGATTCCTTCAAAATTCGCCGAATCATTTGGTACAGAAATTCATTCCAACCTATAATTAGAGGCAACATTGTAGAACTTACGAGTGGCACAAGAGTAGAAATAACTATGAGACCTCATTTGTTCATTTTAGCGTTTACTGTCATATTGCTCTATTTCCTATTCTCCACGTTTGCTACGCTGACCAATGGAGACTATGTTCCATTCGTAATACTTACCGCTTTCTTGTTGCTTGCTTACGCGCCATATAGAATAGAATGCCTTATAGCTAAGAAAAAGTTAGTCTCTTTATTGTCAGAATAGAAACATCAACATAACCATTTACAAACCAAAAACTTACCATTCTGAAAGAAATGAAAAATCTAAACCTTTTACTATGCTGCGTAAGCTTGCTGGGCATTGCTGCTTGCAACTCCAACGATGACGACGTCATACCATCGGCAAGCGAAGAACCATCGCAAGAGTTACCAACAGAAACTCCAGAAGATGCCGACAAAACGCCTTTCTCTCTCTCGCATGAATTTGGCGTGTATGCAAGCGCTATAACCCTAAAAATAGAAAAAGCCAATCCAAGCAATATTGTCTATTACTGCACCGATGGAAGTCTTGCCACAACCAAATCGCAAATTTTTCCAGAGGCTGGCCTCGACATACGCAGCAGCACCTTGGCTAACAATTACATACTTACACCTAAAGTTATAAGCTACGATGGCGGCTGGTATAATTACGGATATGTAGACAAAGGCGTCTGCATAAGTTTTTTGGAGATGTCGCAAGCGGGCGACACGATAGATCAACGCCGTGGAACATACATAGTTAACTCATCGATTGCCCAAAGCAACATTCCCGTTGTTTGCCTCAGCGCGCCTATTTTCGATTGGCTCGGGAAAGACTACAATAGCGGACTTTACAACACCTACCCCGACATCGATAATGACGAGAAATATCGCGGTTGGCTTGAATTCTACGACCTCAAAAGCGGCGAACAATTCTCGCTCAACACACAGATGAAGCGCGGTGGCAATTGGACCCGCCGTGTGCCGTGCCGAACCATAAACCTCAACTTCAACAAAAACGAATTTGGCGACAAAAACGCCATACCTACACTCGATATTTTCGACAACCATGAACGCATGAACGGCGATGGCACTACGGCTGGCGACATAAACAGATTTCGTCTGCACTCGGGCGGAAATGCTTGCTTCAGTTCAATAATTTCCGATGCTTTCGTGCACAAACTCGTTGGCAACCGCACCAATGTGTCTACCACTGCTTGGCGCCCTTGTTTGCTATACCTCAACGCCGAATATTGGGGATTATATCAGATGCGCGAACACTACTGCGACGAATATTTCAAGACAAACTACGGTGTGAAGAAAAGCGAAGTCATGTACGTAGATAAAGTATATTCGGGCAAAGCGACCGATGCCGCCTACTCGCGCTACAGATTCGAAATAAAAGATGGCGACGAAGCCGAAGTGCTTGCTGCTCTCGACGACCTTTTCCAATTTCTGGGCTACGACTATAAAAAAGCTCCTACAACTCAAGCTAAATATTGGGACACAAGTGGTTGGGAACTTACTGGCGCTGGCACAAAATACGCTGAGTTTTGCGAACGCGTCGATGTAGCAAGCCTCATAGATTTGATTCTCATTCAGGGCTACTGCGCCAATTGGGATTTTATGTATAACAATCTACGTATGTGGCGCACTCGCTCTGTTGACCCTTCTAACCCATACGCCGATGGCAAATGGCGATTCTGCTTGCAAGATGTCGATTTTGCCTTCGAAGATGCCACCGCAGACAATGAGCTCAAAGCCGACGATGGCACTGCTGGTGATGGACTTTGGAACTCGCATCAACTTAGCTACCTCGACTACTATGCTGGCAACGCTTATCTCAACAATGGCTCCGTTACTGGCTATTTGAAACCTTATAACTATTTGATACTATACCTACCAATGCAAAACCCAGAATTCAAAGCATTGGTAAAGGAGCGAGCAGAATATATACAAAACCTATTCAACACAAGCGACTGTGAATCGCTTTGGAACGAGATGATAGACGAGATCGACCCCTACGTACGCGACCGCGCTACACGCTGGGGTGGATACTGGAACTACAGCACATGGAAAAACGACCTTAACTATCGTCTGTGGCGCATACAAAATCGTCATACATATTTCATGGCGCAAGTGAAAAAGGCTTTCGGAATATAATGCCTGCTCGTAACTATTAAACATTCTTAGTAATATCTCTATGAAATCGCTCAAAGAACTCTACAGAATTGGCATCGGACCATCGTCGAGCCATACTATGGGACCGCACCGCGCTGCCGAAATTTTCTCGGAACGCAATGCTCACGCGGCTTCTTTTGAAGTGACACTCTATGGCAGTCTCGCTGCTACGGGACGCGGTCACATGACAGACAAAACCATCTTGGACGTGCTTCAACCCATTGCACCCACCAACATAATTTGGCACCCCGACATTGTGTTGCCGTTTCATACCAATGGCATGAAGTTTCGCGCCATTGCTGCCGACGGCTCTACTGCCGACGAATGGACGGTATATAGCATTGGCGGTGGTGCTTTGGCCGAAGCCGATGGCTCGGACACCTCCTCGCCCGACGTATATAGCCTCAACACCATTGCCGACATCATGCAGTGGTGCGCCAAGACGGGTCATTCGTTTTGGGAATATGTAGACGAATGCGAAGGCAGCGACATTTGGGACTACCTTGCAGAGGTGTGGCAGACGATGAAAAACGCCGTTACACGCGGACTCGACCAAGAGGGTGTACTGCCTGGACCGATGCACCTGCGCCGTAAGGCTGCTACCTACAACATAAAAGCCAAGGGCTACCAAGACAACCTGCGCAACCGCGGACTGGTATTCTCATACGCTTTAGCGGTGAGCGAAGAGAATGCTTCGGGCGGCAAGATTGTAACGGCGCCTACTTGCGGTTCGTGTGGCGTATTGCCTGCCGTGCTTTTCCACTTGCAGAAGAGTAAAGATTTTAGCGACACGCGCATCATTCGCGCCATTGCCACAGCAGGTCTGTTTGGCAATGCAGTTAAGCAGAATGCCTCTATCTCTGGCGCCGAAGTGGGTTGCCAAGGCGAGGTCGGTGTGGCATGTGCCATGGCGGCAGCGGCTGCCAATCAGTTGTTTGGTGGAAGCATTACGCAGATAGAATATGCTGCCGAAATGGGTCTTGAGCATCACCTCGGCATGACGTGCGACCCAGTGTGCGGCATGGTACAGATTCCGTGCATTGAGCGCAATGCCATGGCTGCCGTGCGCGCTCTCGATGCCAATATCTACTCCACATTCTCAGATGGCCGCCACAGCGTCTCGTTCGACAAAGTTGTGGAAGTGATGAAGCAGACCGGCCACGATATTCCATCGCTCTACAAAGAGACCAGCGAAGGTGGCTTAGCCACAAACTATAGTTTCGAATAGTTACTAATATGATTGGTGTAGAGTATTGTTGCGCAAGGCAGGAGCCTTGCTTATAGCTCAGACGTAGGCACAGCCTACGCGCAACGGAGGGAGTGAAGTTTTGACCTATGAAACAAAGAAAATATGACCTAAAATCTTTCAAGGTTCCCTATCAGATGCATGACGAAGAAATAAATAGGGTTCTTTTGTCAGAAAATAGTTTACAACTATGTATAGATGACTTACATTTAATTCCCAAATTCAGCAAAGCAACTATTGAATTTAGTGGCATTGAAGATGTTTCAAGTTGCGCTTACATAGATATTTATGACATGAATTGTTGTAATATATTAGGAGGTAAAAGATATTATGCTGATGAGTTTGATTCTATTTGGGCAGAAAAAGAAATGAAGCTAATTATTTTGGATACGTTAGTGGGATATGGTGGGATGCTTATGATAACAGGAGAGCTATCTGAATGCGATGTCATAGGGGAAAAGTGTTTCTCTTTAGTCGTGTATGCAAGTTCTGTAACATACACATTGTATGAATAGACATAATAACGTTTGGCATTATGTTTTATAAAATCTCTACCAAGAGAATTCCCAGTTATTGAACAGCGGATTAGAAATCCGCACCTCACAAACGGCGGATTGCAAATCCGCCTGAACACCTTGTGTTGAGCGTAAACTCTGCTTACGTCCTAATTGATAGCAAGGCTCCTGCCTTGCAGAATCTTCGTCCACATATACATATATGCACAAGGCAGGAGCCTTGCATATAGAGGCGACGTAGCGAAACGCTACGACGAACGAGGACGATAGGTTGTGGTACAAAAGCGTCACCGAATGAACACGAACAAAACGAAACATTGTTTGTATTAATTCGTTCAATTAGATGATAAAGACCTTGTCATCAGAATAGATGACTTTCAACTTTTACTACATTTGTGAACTTCGACATCACAAAGTTGCAATACTGCCTATAACAGTTTGCTTATCAAGCAATATAAACGCGTTGTTTATGGCATAGTGTTTGCGACTATTTCTCTATCAGATTGTTAGATACAATCAGAACACACAACATTTTACCAACCTATAAAATATTAACACCATGAAACTGACAAGATTTTTGGCGACAATAATTTTTGCCGCTGCATTTGTGGGCTTCTCATCTTGCGAAAAAGATGATGATGTTGAAAATCCTGACTCTACAACAACAATCGAAGCGTTTTTTCCTGAAGGTTACGATGCTAACGCGGTTGTCGCTTGGTATACTTATGAATATGATGATGATAAACAAAAAGTTGAAGCTGTCTATCTATTCAACAACAACACAGTTGTCGTAACTGGTCGCAAGGTTTATACAGATGGCCGTTCGGAAAAAAGAGAAATCATCGCTGTATGTAAATACAAACTCGAAGGCGATTTCACGAATGGCACGGCGACGGTCGATATGGACGGCGAAACTATGATCGTAACAATAAAGAACGGTGTTATGTCGGCTATGGATGTTGAATACGTCAAGCAAAGTGGCAGTGTACCAAAGGCTACCGCAGCTACTAATGGCAATTCAAGTGGAGATAACAACTATTCTAACAACAACGAAGAGTACGCAACAGTTGTTATGGAAGAGCCAACAATCGTCGATGGTGTAGCTTATTTTTACGTAACAGTGACAAATCATACAAAGTATGACTACAGCGTTGGTATTTGCTATTTGCGCGAGGCGTACGACAGCGAAACCACCCCAACTGCAGTTCCAAATAGTGGCTATCGAAAAATTTCATTGTCTAAAGTATCAGAAGGCGTTTACGAAGGTTCGTATAATTTGCTTACCGACTCTCGTCTCATAGTTCGCGCATACGTACATATTCACGCAGCAGAAGAGGTTCAGAGCTATAGCGAAATCTACTATTTACCGAAATACGACTCGTCGTCATCTAATACAGAAACAGATTATAGTAACTACACGTTTAGCGACCCTCAGCAAGTTGAGCATACTTCGACTTCAATTTCTGTAAAATCGCAAGTGAATGATACTAAAAACTGGGTCAATGCCGAGCGCGATTTTACGGGCGCAATTATTGGATTTTGCTACGTGAAAGGTCAATCGGCTCCTACGATAGAAAATAATTATGTGGATTGTACCAAATACGTGTGGGATAACCAAGGTGCTATTTTCGCCGAAATTACCGATCTAGAAGCAGGTACTACATATTCGATTTGTCCTTTTGTGAAATTTGCCGATGGTACGGTTATCTATGGCAATTGGTTCAACACATCAACGCGTGGATCTGCCACACAAACGGACATTGAAGCTTTTTTTCCTACAAAGTGCAAGGATAAGAAAATCGCAGCTTGGTATAAATATTCAGAAGTAAATGAAGAAAAAGCTAAAGTTGAAGCTGTATACCTCTTCGGTGACGAAACTGTTGTTGTTACAGGGCGTAAAGTTTACTTCGATGGTCGAGACGAAAAACGCGAGATTGTTGCCGATTGTACATATACCATTACAGACGGAGACCTTGTCAACGGCTCAGCATCTGTTGTTTTGGAAGATGGAGGAACGATGAAGGTAACTATTGTGAATGGCGTCATGACGGCTATGGGAACACAATTTCAAAAACAAGATGGCGAAGTTCCCTCAGCTACAGACCCCACGGAATAAATAAGGATACACACAAAAATTATCATAAGAGGCTGTCCAATAAGATTGGAACAGCCTCTTTTAGTAAACGACGTAGCAAAATGCCACGCCCAACACAATAACTTGTATTCGCACCTATAAACTTTCGCACAGAAAAGGAAGAAAAACATCCTTATCTGTGCAAATATTGATAGCTCGCTATCACCACCACTTAGGTAGCCAGCGTTTTCGGAGCATACGTATGATGAATATTATACCGCGGAAACAGAGTTCTAAGCACATGGCAAACCAAACGCCATGGAGGCCATATCGCGGAGCTAACAGTGCAGCCAATGGGAGTCGCACAAGCCAGATGCTACCGAAGTTCATCAGTGCAGGAACGATTGTTTTGCCAGCGCCAACGAAGGCATAATAAATCACTATGGAAGCGGCGTAGAGAGGTTCGGCAAAGGCCTCAATGCGCATCACTTCGGCACCAAGCTGCTGAATGTCGGCACTGGGGGTCATAAATGCCATCACCGAGGGCGCAAATATGTACATAAGTATGCCCATGAATGTCATAATAGCTACGCCCGAGAATGTGGTCAGTTTGGCAAGGCTCCATACGAGTTTTCGTCGTCTCGCCCCCACGCTCTGCCCTACTAACGTTGTGGCGGCTTCGCCCATGCCATAACCTGGCATGTAGCACATACTCTCTGCCGTCACAGCAAACGAATTGGCGGCAATAGCTATATTTCCAAGTGGCGCCACTATCATAGTCGACACTACTTGCGCGCTACTCATCACCAAACGATCGAACGATATTGGCAATCCTATTTTCAGTGCTGCCTTCACTACATTGCGAGTCGGCACGAAACTACCAGCATGACCACGCAAGCACAATTCGCTCGAACGAAACAAGAGGAAATACATCATACACACAAGCGACACCACAATAGCCAACATTGTGCCGAGCGCTGCACCCACTACGCCAAGGTCGAATCCTGGCATATACACACTAAATCCAAAAAGATTTATGCTACGCGATGGAAATATCAGCACTGCGTTGAAGAGCACATCAAGCAGACACGAGACTATATTGAGTACGCTTGGTATTTTCATATTGCCACTACTACGCAGCATGCCACTGGCAAGAAAGTTTAGTAGTTGGAATGGTATTGTGAGTCCAAATACCATGAAGTAGTGCGAAGCCTCAACATTGATTTCATCGGTACCACCGAGCCATTCGGGCAAAACTCCACTAATAGCTACCGCAATGGAAGAAATGAATATACCCAAAAGCAATATGGATGGCAACGATTGACGCAACACAGAACGCGCAGCAGCAAAATTCTTAGCGCCAATAAACTGTGCCACTTGTACATAAAATCCAGCCGTCATGCCTACACCCACGCCACCAAAGAGCCACGTAGATGTTGCCACTAAGCCAACCGAAGCTGCCGCACTATCGCCAAGATGGCCCACCATTGCTGCATCTATGTAGGTCATAAGTATGTATGACAATTGTGCAAGCATTGCAGGCACACTTAGTCTAAATATCAGTCGTAGCTGCTGCCGAGTGGTTATCGGTTCGCCATCGCGAATTAATCGTAGTAGTTGGTGGGTTCTTTCCTTTGCCATTTCGGGCGCAAAAGTAAGCGAATTATGAGTTATAAATTGAGAGTTATAAGTTTTGGAGTTGTAATTTCTAAGTTCTGGAGTTGTGTATTGTCATTCTGAGCGCAGCGAAGAATCCTCTTGCGCAAGGAGTTCCTTCGCTATGTTCAAGATGACTATACAAAAAGACCCACAGAAAATGACTTTCCGTGGGTCTTGTGTAGTTATAAATAGTCAATAGTAATTACTTCATAGCCTCTTCGAGTTTTTCGCGCATAGTATCTACGCCAGGGAAGCCTGTGCTTTTGTAAGTCTGCTTGCCGTTTTTGTCGTAGATGGCGTATGTAGGTATGCCTTCGGACTCGTATTGCTTCATAATATATTGATATTGACCTGTGGTCAGATAGTAGTGGTCGCCCGAAATTTCAGGAATCATCTCTTGCCATTTGGCGAGCGGCGAGGTGGCAGAAGTGATATATACAAACTGAACGTCATTATCCTTCAACTCTTCCTTCAGCGGTTCCATAGCCTTATGACCTGCAAGACACGGACCGCACCATGTTGCCCAAACGTCAATAAGTACGGCTTTGCCTTTGTAATTACTAAGGATGGTCGGGAGAATCTTTTCTACAGCCACATCGTCATATTTTTGATATGCAACATTTTCTTGCGCACTGAGTTCTTGAGCTTTGCGCAATTTCTCGGCTTTGTATTCGCGGATAATCGCTTTGCAATCTTCGTCGGTTACGTCATCTTCGCTCAATCCCGATAGATTGCTATATAGACGCAGCAAATCGGTATTGAATGGCGTCATTGAAGGGATGGTTTTGTTGTCGACATATCTCGGCAATTCGTGGAAAACAAATCCGATAGGCGAGTATGGCTCGTTGAGATATTTATATGTATATGCATCAGCAGGAACGTCGGTAATCATTGTTTTGTAGGCAGTGAGAAGGCTGTCATATTGTTCTCTTGTATCGCACACAATTTCTCCAGCATTGTATTTATAATAAAAATAACGACGGGCAAAACCTTGAGTCCAAATGATAAATTCCCAATCGGCTTGCATACAGAGCAAATCTTTTGCAGCCGCCGTATAATCTGACGATTTGACATCATCAATTCGCTTCATTACTGCGGATTTTATCGTATTTATGCGCTCTTCGGAAGTGTTGCAAGCATTGAGACTATCCAAGATACCATATTTATTCAAAACACCTTTTCCGTCCAAATCTCGCGTCAAATCCATATTTGTCTTAGCAAGATAGCCCTTGAATGCGAGGCAAGCGTTTGAAACAGAAGATGCTTTCACAAGTATAGACGTCTCTTGTCCTGGAGCTATTACAGCACGAATCTCTTTTATTCCAGTGACGTAAATAAACACTTCACGAGCCATACGTAGTGGTATTTCAGCTGTGAGCGTACCATCATCGGCAAAAGCGAACTCCTCATCGAACCTCTCGTCAGAATCCAACGGCTGAAAATCTATGGATGATATTTTCAACTTCATATCAGGCTTATAGCCAAGTATTTTTACTTTGATGGTTGCTACGCCTTTTTCAATCTTGGCAGCGGGAAGAGTCTCGTCGTCGGCATATTTCACGTTCTTCCACTCCTCGGGCCATTCGGGTTCGGCGTCTTTAGCGTCTTTACAAATGTTCCAGAAGCGGAAATCTTGGTCGTTGCAGCACTCGCTGAAGTGCATCACCTTGGTGTTTGTGGGCAGCGGCTCGAAGTGAAGCGCAAGATTCGCAACACTGCTATCGGGCATCCAGAAGAGCGAGTCGGGCGTGAGGTCAGACTCGCTGTCGTTGGTCTTTGCGCCGCTAACTATGGCGTACTTAGTGCCATCGTCGGTGAAGAGACCCGAATTTTTGTCGAAGCGAATCCAGTTGTGAGCCGGATAGTGCACTTTGAGGTGAAGCACCGTCTCTGTTTGGTTCATCTCTACTTTAGTAATCTCAAACTGTGAACCCGAGTTTGGAATGAATGCCGATGGGTTATCCCAAACGACCTCTTTCGGTTGGCAAGCAACAAGCCCCAACGCGAACAAAAGGATTGAATAACGTTTTTTCATTGTTAGATATGTATTGATAAGTATACAGCATAAATATACGACAAATAGATATGGCTGAACACTGCGCGCTTGATTTTCGCCACAAAAAGACTCGGCTTTTCATTTACATTCCATGCGCATTTATTATCTACGAGTTATATGTGATTACTTCGTTTTTTCCATTCTATTCGGTGATCATTTTACAAAAGAAAGAAGGAGCAACACCTCGCAGCGCTGCCCCAACATTTCATAACAAAAAAACCAAAGAACGATACATGGCACAAGTAATTTTTATCATTGCACCGTGCTCCGTTGAGCACCATATCAAAATTGTTAGCTAACCGATTAATGGCATCTGGTTGCTATCAACAACATTGCAAATATATGGTGCTTGGTTATCTCAAAAAATCACTATTATTAGGTATATATCAACTGTTCAGTACCTCTTATTTATAAATAGATAAAAGAAAAACTTCACTGCTATAGGTATGTGATGCGCTATGGTTGGCAACAGCCCATAGTAGCGCACCATAATGCGAAAACGCTCTCGAAGTCCTGCTGCTATGTTTTGCTTAGTTATGCCGCCATCGAGGAACCGAGCTAAAACCATGTGCGTGTTCAGAATATTTTTGCTTCGCTTAAGTATGGATACGCACCAATCGAAGTCTGCTGAAAAACGGTAACTAATGTCGTATTTATTGGCAAGTTCGCGTTTTGCTATGAATGCTTGATGACTCACAAGCATACCCATTTGAAAACTCTTCCACGTGAGTTTTTCGGGTGGAGCGAGGCGTCGTCCACCAATGACATTTCCATCCATACTCGTCATTAGTGTGTCGCCATAGATAACATCAGGTAGTTCGCTGATTATAAGCTTAGTAACCTCGTCAAGAGTGGTACTCGTGGCTATCTCGTCGCCCGAGTTGATAAACCAAACGTAGTCGCCAGTGGCAGCCTGGAGGCCTTTGTTCATAGCATCGTAGAGACCTTTGTCTCTCTCGCTTACTATGTAGGCAATGGCATGTTTATATGGCTCAATTTTTTTCAGAGTATCATCGGTCGAAGCACCATCTATAATTATGTACTCGATGTTTTTATAGGTCTGATTTACAATGCTTTCAATGGTTCTTTCAATAGTTTCAGCAGCATTGTATGTAATGGTGATTATGGTGAATTTGGGTTGCATAATTATTTAGTAGCCTCTCAAGGCACGTTCATATACATTGATATACATATTAGCCACACGGCTTTCAGCGAATTGCGCTATAGCACTTTGGCGTACTTTGTTGCGCGTATCTTTATTACTGAAAAACAGAATGTTATATATACCATCGGCAAGGCTAAGCGAATTTTTAGCTTCAGAGAGGAAACCCGTCTCGTTGTGTTTTATCATCTCAGGCACACCACCCGTACTAAACCCAACAACAGGCGTACCACACGACATGCTCTCGACCACCGTGTTGGGAAGGTTGTCTTGCAACGATGGCAATATGAAAGCATCGGCCGCATTATACATCTTCACAAGTTTAAGCGGCTGCGAAATAAACTTCATCAAATGCGTCTTGAACAAAAATGTCTTTTCGCTTACATGCTTGTCATTACCAAACACAACCAACTCTATATTTTCCGATAACTTTGGGAAACTATCGTGCAAAATACTGAGCGACTCATTAAGATAACGCATACCTTTTCGCACGTCGTTGATATTAGCAGCACCAAAGAGCAGTAGCTTCTTATCCAGCGGAAGTCCAAGCTCTCTTCTGCACTCGTCTTTGTCCATAGGTGCATAAAAGTCGGTATCGATAGGATTAGGTATGGTAATAACAGGCACATGCGAAAAAAGGAAACTACTCTTTGCCATAGAAGAGAGCCAATGACTACAAGCCACAACACTAATATTCGCTCTACGAAACAGCTGTTTTTTACGCAGAAAGGTTATTGCCGAGAGGTCGCTTTTGCTTGCTTTGCGCATAAATGGGCAAAAACCACAATGCTCGTTGAATTCAAGGCAACTTCCAGCATAATGACAACCTCCAGTGAATGGCCACATATCGTGCAATGTCCAAACTATCGGCTTACCAAGCGCAAACAGTTTCTCCAATCCATCGAGCGACACAAATCCTTCGTTTATCCAATGCAGATGAATTATGTCTGCGTTTTTTACTATGTCAAGATTAGATATATCACGTCCAGTTGTACCAAGCGAAAAGTTAGAATGTAGGTCATGTTCATTCTCATTCAGATAGATGGTTATTCGCTCTTCCATATAGTTACGGAAGTTCTCAATGCGAGCTCGCATCCCTTCTGCAACTACATACTGATTTTCCTCGTGGCGCATCGTCTCTTGCGACAAGAAAGCACTTTCAACGCCAACCCTCAGGAGAGATCTGTGTAAGCGCATTGCAGCCACTGCAGCTCCACTTCCTGAATCTGTCTTATTGATATGTACAACTTTCATCTACAGCTGCAATTTTTTCCCAAAGATATATAGTTAACTACTAATGGACATAATTAGATGATAGCCAGCAACGAAAATTTATTCAAAGTTTGCTGGCTGAGCCTATCGAAACCATGCGGTTCTATGATTTTTCATAACAGCGGCTGGGGTTTACACCCCAGCCTAAGTTCTTGCGCCACTTCGTGGCTATGCATAACACCGAAGGTGTGAAATAAATTAGCCATGGGCGTAAACCCATGGCTATATAAAACATTTACTTCGTCACCCCTATCACGCAAGTCTTTTTGAAATCTTTCGTTTTGCCGCCTGTCTGCCATGCCGAAATGAATACTATGTATGTCCCAGGTCGCATAAGCTCTCCATTAGCATTGCGACCATTCCAAAGCATCTCGCCAGTCGCTGGCAATGTTTCGTTGTTATATACACAAACCACCTCATCGCCCGAAGAGGTGAATATGCGCATGGTGGCAAACCACAAGCCATCGGTAAACGTAGTATTTACAATCAGTTCATCATCAATACCATCGCCGTCGGGCGTAAATATGCGCTTGGCAATTGTCACCTCCGATACACTCGCCACAACAGAATCACGGTTTTGCGAATTTCGCGCCGTTGGTGTAGCATAGTTACTCAGCGCCGAAGCTGATGTCCAGTTACTTACTTCATTTGTGGGCGCAGTCAGGCTTATTCTCTCAAGCGAAACATTTTCGTGCGCGCTTCGCATCAGCGGGTTGTGCATCTGCTTGCTATAGGCGAGGTAATCCAAAATATCGCCACTTGCTGTGGTTATAGCTATTTCGCCTTCGTCGGCAGAAAGCGCAGGAAACTTCGCCATCTGCACAACGTTCTCAACGTGAGCCACTTCATACGTTTCTACCACGAGCGAACTATCAGCAGTAATAACTACATAATCATCTGGAAACATTGGTTTCTGTTGGTTACTTATGGCGTTGTACGTAGTCACTACTCCATTTGCGCATTTTGCAAATGCAAGCGTAGAAAGGTCGATAATCTTCTGCGTATTATTATAAATCTCCACAAAATCGGCCTTTGCCGGATTCGCTGCCGTCATAATTTCATTTATAAGTATGGCATCGCCAACCTCAGCAGCCTCGCAAATACCAACCGACAAAACAACTTCACTCGAAGCATTTCCTGCCAAATCGTCCACCGAAGGCAATCGCAACTGGTAGGTCACACCGCGGCGAACCTCATCATTTATCTTGAATACAAACGTCTTCTGCGTTTTGGCGTCGCAGTCCACAAGTTCTACAGATGCGTTTGCGCCATTGAGTTTCACACTGCTATAGATGCTCAACGTATCTATCGGCTCAGAGTAAACTATTGTCAACACACTATCGGTAAGTATTGCCGAAACCACTCGCGGACTATCCATATCGACCTCATCGGAGTAGACACTATTTTGCATGCAAGGCGTACCGCCATCATCACTCACAGAAGCTATATAATTCGTCTCACTCAACGAAAGATTGTATGGTGATACTCGTTCGAGCGACCAGCCGCCAATCTGTTTTTCAGTACTAAGCAGAGAACTTTCGTATGGAAAGAAATCAATGATTCTGCCGCTCGGGTCTGTGAGAGTCAACTCGCAACTGGCATTTGTAATAGCCGTTGCAGACCAGGACGAAAGTGCAACGGCTGAACCAAACTCGCTGAAGCTCTGCACAGCACTGCTCGCCACCAAAACCACATATTCGCCCGCACCAAGCACAAACTCAGGCATCACTCCAGTCTTAGTCGACGTGGAAAGCGTCCAACTTTTCAGATTCACTGCTTTATCCGATGCATTGAAGAGTTCTACATACTCGAAGTTTGGCAAACCCAAATCGTCAGTTGGTTTAGCCATCACTTCGTTTATTACCAAACATCCCCGATATGTCACATCAAGATATTCGGTAGGTATTTTGCCGTAATTTTCGTTATTACAAATAGTTATATTGCCATTCAAATCTGAAATACCATACAAAGAATACACGCCAAACGCCGCAACTTGCTTTGACAGAGCAAATTCGAAGCACGCAAGTTTCACCTCATCAAAAGAGACTAACTCGAGTTCGATTTCTTCACCATTGAAATCTGCAACTCGTTCAAACTTAGCAGTATCGATAGGCTCATCGATAATAATAATTAACGTATCGCAACTACTATTGAGCTTCATCTCGTATTTAGGCGACGTCAGATCACTATTTTCGGCCTTCACCGAATTTTCAGCACAGGGAGTTCCGCCAACAGCAGAAACAGAATTAGCTTGATTTTCTGTCGACAACGAAAGATTATCTAAATCCACTCGTTCAATAGACACATCTTTATCCGATGAATTATAAGTAAATACATCTACTACAGAGCCATTAGCATCGCGCAAAACTACTGTCGACCCGCTGTTTGTCAACGAGTTATAGGCAAATGGCGAAGCAATTGACGCAACATTCTCATATTCTGAAAATAAAGACATTTTACTTGAAGCAGTAAGTATAATGTAAGAATATGGTTCTAAGTATGTATCTGATATTTGACCACTCTTAGCTAACGTACCAACCGTCCAATTGTGTAGATAAACAACGGAATCTGTTCTGTTATAGACTTCTATGTATTCTGCATTGGGCAAAGATCCATCAGCCGTGGGACTTGCCATAATCTCACTTATCACCACATCGCCTCTATTTATCACTCGTTTAGCTTCCACTTTATCCTCTTCGGGGTCAGGGTTCGTTGGTTCATCGGGGGCATCAGATTCATTAGGCTCTACGACTTCACCCGAGTTATCAGACAATTTCAATTCGTAACTATCGAAAATGAAATTGGCTTGCGAGCGAGTTTTTGTGTATTTACAATAAACGCCAGTTTCAGTCATTTGGCTCAAATTTTCAGTAGCCAGCGAACAAGAGCACTCGAGCTCTTCATTTTCGTCATCATCTACCGAATAGACATAGAAGGTCGATTCGTCGAGAGCATCATCTCTAAGAACATGCAGATTAAATGTCGTATCAAAAGTTGTTTTACCGGTCGCAACTATTTTCCCATTACTAAGTATAGTTACCTTCTTATCTGTATATCCAAGATTCACAGATAGATAACTACTCGCATCTGAAGTATCGCATAACAATACTATGCGCGCAAAGTTCGATGTCGACACAGCGTTGACGCAATGCATCTTCACGCGCCATTCTGTCACCGTGCGCGCATCGATCGTATCTACTACAATTTGCGAAGTGCCAGCCTCTGCCTCAGCTCTGTTCAACACAAGCAGGACTCCATTCGTCGCAAAATGAGCCGTGTCGCCTACCCAGCGAAAGCCAGCCCATTCGAGGTCCTGCGCTTTGGCTACCATCGCGCTGCACATCATAAGTATTATCAGCAACCTTTTCATAATCTGTGGAGTTTATTCATATTTCACTCTGCCAATCTTGTCCATCAAATACAAAATCTGACCTTGACGTTTGTATACATATTCCGATGGGCGCGCAAGTTTCATTCGTGCAGGATTGGGAAGAACTGCGGCCATCAATGCTGCCTCTTCGCGCGTTATTCTTTTGGCCGAATGCTTGAAAAACTTTTGCGATGCTGCTTCGGCACCATAGACACCAGGTGCAAGCTCCACCACATTCAAGTACACTTCCATAATTCGCTCCTTACCCCAAATGAGTTCTATCAGCACTGTAAATCCAGCTTCAAGACCTTTACGAACCCACGAACGACCATTCCACAAAAAAACATTCTTCGCCACTTGCTGACTAATTGTGCTACCACCGTGGATGCGCTTACTCTTCTCGTTGTGTTCCATTGCCCTCTTTATAGCATCGAGCGAAAAACCATTATGCTGAACAAACAGATTATCCTCCGACGACACCACCGCAAGCGCAAGATTGGGTGATATTTCTGTTAATGGAACCCAAGTTTGCGTTGTCGGCACATTGTGCTTATCGGACTGTATACGCATAAACATTGTATTTGTAACTGGTAGAAACTTATACACAATTACCATTATAACCGCAGACACCACACCAACAGCTATACTTAACAAAATAGCACGAATAGCAATTCGCGCATAAAGCCTCAGTCGCGTCTCTTTCTGAATTTCAGGATTCTCGTCCATTGAAGGAATTTTTATGATATATGAAATCAAATGTAGTGTTTTTACTCCAACACGCATCACATAATATACACACTATCAAATCAATAGCGATGCAACACTCTTGGACTCAAAATTAGAACCCAATAAAAACGAGTTACCCTAAGAAACAATTACTGATTTACAAGCCGTTAGAACACCATTCATTCGGTTGCAAAAATTCAATGCGAGGTATTTGTATTATGTTAATACATATATACACATGATACACAACAAGATAGCCATATATCAATAATTATATTAATACTATTATAGTACTACTTTTATACTACTAAGTATCTATTGTAACACAAAAAAGGTTTTGTTATGAAATAAAAATGTTTCATATTTGCAGCAACAAAAACGCTAATTGGAGTCGAATAAAACTCTAACATCATAGATGGCAAAAATTAACAATGGTATATTAGGTGGCTTTACTGGAAAGGTGGGGACTGTTGTGGGATACATACGCAAGGGTCAACCGCTGATAAGGTCGCTACCGTCGAAGCCAGCAGGCGAGCCAACATCAAAGCAAGTGGAGGCTCGAAAGCGTTTTGCCGCTCTACGAAAAATAATTCCAGCGTTCATTCCGGCTATGAAGATTGGCTTCCGCGCCGAGCTCGACGAGAAGATGGTGCACTGCATAGCTTTCAGCGAAATGTGGAGTGCAGGCGTTGTGGGCGATGTGCCCGAATGCGCTATCGACTACTCGAAAATCATCGTCAGCAAAGGGCGACGACCCGAATTGGCAATGGCGAGCATAAGTAGGAATGGCGATAAGGTCACAGCCAAGTGGGCTCCCGATGGCAACATACCACCAGCCGACGGCACCGATGAAGTATACCTTGCGATATACTCAACAAACGAAAACTTTGTGCGCGTATCGCCTCCTGTGCGTCGTTCTGCAGGCGAACTCACTTTTGACGTACCAACAGACGCTCTGCATTGTTACCTCTTTGCAGCTGCAGCAGAAGAGAAAGAAACATCGACAAGTCAATACTTTTACTTGGAATAATAAGAAACTGATTATCGAACTATAATAGAAAAAAACACGTTTTTCTTAGACCGACAAGGGTCACACCAATAGCCGTGAGGGTTGTTAGTGCGACCCTTATCTGTTTTGGGGCTTATACGAAAGAAGCTTCTGATGCAGCACTTAGATATTTTTATTACATTGAGGCGAAAAACACAACCTTTTCAATTCGCAATTCTCAACAGAAAGAAACAGTTTGAGATTAGACAATTTCTGAATAAAGAATTTTTTCTTTATTGTGTTGGGTGAGTGATTTGTATAGAATTACATTTGCATCTATAAACCAAAAAACAGTTACGAATACCTAAAACAATTAATTTTTATGAGCAGTATTTTTCAGTCATCAATCGGTAGAAAGCTGATTATGAGTATTACAGGTATGTGCTTGGTGCTCTTTCTAATCTTTCACCTATCGATGAACTTAGTGGCAGCGTTTTCAGGCACAGCCTACAACGCAGTATGTGGATTCTTGGGTACCAATTGGTATGCATTGGCAGGAACAGCCGTGTTGGCCATTGGCTTTTTGCTCCACATCATCTATGCATTCATACTTACTGTGCGCAACCGTAAGGCACGCGGCAGCGTTCGCTATGCAGTAGAGACGCGCAACAGCAAGGTAGAATGGGCATCGCAAAACATGTTGGTTCTGGGCATCATTGTGCTCGTAGGCCTTGGTTTGCACCTCGCACACTTCTGGTATCACATGATGTATGCCGAATTGGTAGGCGCAGAGTATGAAATCGGAGCAGCAGACGGTACGGGCTGGCTTAAGTATTGGTTTGGTCAACCACTCGTAGTAGTATGCTACCTCGTTTGGTTCGTTGCCATCTGGCTTCACATCACACACGGTTTCTGGAGTGCACTTCAAACTATCGGTGCCAACAACTTGGTATGGATAGACCGCTTGCAGAAGATTTCGGCATGGGTAGCAGGTCTCATCTTCGCCGGCTTCGCCATCATAGTAATCGGCTTTGGCGTAGGCATCTTCCCGCTCTTCGACTAAGCCTCATAACACTAACTATCAATAATATTTTGAATTACATTTATGACTACTATAGATTCAAAAATTCCGGAAGGACCAGTTGCGGAAAAATGGACTAACTATAAAGCACACCAACGCTTGGTTAACCCCGCAAACAAGAGAAAACTTGATATAATAGTTGTAGGTACTGGTTTGGCAGGTGCATCAGCAGCAGCTTCGCTCGGCGAGATGGGCTTCCGCGTACTTAACTTCTGTATACAAGATTCACCACGCCGCGCACACTCTATCGCAGCTCAGGGTGGTATAAACGCAGCTAAGAACTATCAGAACGATGGCGACTCGGTTTATCGTCTTTTCTACGATACCGTAAAGGGTGGCGACTATCGTGCTCGCGAGGCTAACGTATATCGTTTGGCTGAAGTTTCTAATAGCATTATCGACCAGTGTGTAGCTCAGGGTGTTCCTTTCGCTCGCGAATACGGCGGAACACTTGCTAACCGTTCGTTTGGTGGTGCTCAGGTTTCTCGTACTTTCTATGCAAAAGGTCAAACTGGTCAACAGCTTCTTCTTGGCGCATACTCAGCATTGAGCCGTCAGGTAGCGGCAGGCACCGTTAAACTCTACACTCGCTACGAAATGCACGATGTAGTTATGGTTGACGGTCGCGCTCGCGGTATCATAGCTAAAAACTTGGTTACTGGTAAATTTGAGCGTTTTGCAGCTCACGCTGTAGTTATAGCTACTGGTGGTTATGGTAATACCTACTTCCTCTCTACCAACGCTATGGCATGTAACTGCTCGGCAGCTATTGCAGCATACAGAAAAGGCGCATATTTTGCTAACCCTTCATACGTACAGATTCACCCAACATGTATTCCAGTACACGGCGACAAGCAATCGAAACTTACGCTTATGTCGGAATCGTTGCGTAACGATGGTCGTATCTGGGTACCTAAGAAAATTGAAGATGCTAAGGCACTTCAAGAAGGCAAGAAGAAAGGTTCTGATATTCCAGAAGAGGATCGCGACTACTACTTGGAGCGTCGCTATCCAGCATTCGGTAACCTCGTGCCACGCGACGTTGCCAGCCGCGCAGCTAAAGAGCGTTGCGACAAAGGCTTCGGCGTAAATAATACTGGTTTGGCTGTATTCCTCGATTTCTCAGAGGCTATCAACCGTCTCGGCATCGACGTTGTTCGCCAGCGCTATGGCAACCTCTTCGATATGTATGAGGAGATTACCGACGTTAATCCAGGCGAGCTTGC
Source organism: Bacteroidales bacterium (assembly GCA_015061285.1). Lineage (GTDB taxonomy): Bacteria > Bacteroidota > Bacteroidia > Bacteroidales > Marinilabiliaceae > W3P20-009. The sequence goes on from SUWW01000010.1 coordinate 19,948, forward strand.
TAAAGAGATTAACGGCGTTAAGTACTACAACCCAATGATGATCTTCCCAGCTATCCACTACACCATGGGTGGTATTTGGGTCGACTACGAGCTCCAGACTTCAGTGAAGGGCTTGTTTGCAATTGGCGAATGTAACTTCTCTGACCACGGTGCTAACCGTCTTGGTGCATCAGCTCTTATGCAAGGTTTGGCAGACGGCTACTTCGTATTGCCATACACCATACAGAACTACCTCGCAGACCAAATCACCGTACCACGCTTCTCAACCGACGCTCCTGAGTTTGTTGAAGCTCAGAAAGCTTGCGAAGAGGCACAGAGAGCTCTCCTCCGCAATCCAAAAGGTAAAGATGGCAAGTCGGTTGACACAATCCACAAGGAACTCGGCCACATCATGTGGGAGTATGTAGGTATGGGTCGTACGGAAGCAGGCTTGAAGAAAGCACTCGAAGAACTCAAGCGCATACGTAAAGAGTTCAACGAAGAGCTCTTCGTTCCTGGCACCGAAGAGGGCATGAACAACGAGCTTGACAAGGCATTCCGCTTGAAAGACTTCATCACTATGGGCGAACTTATTGCTAACGACGCTTTGCACCGCGAAGAATCGTGTGGTGGCCACTTCCGCGAAGAGCACCAGACCGAAGAGGGCGAGGCAAAACGTAACGACCAAGACTTCTTCTATGTTGGTTGCTGGAACTATAAAGGTTCAGACGATGAAACCCCAGAACTCATCAAAGAACCTTTGGTATACGAAGCAATAAAAGTGCAAACGCGTAACTATAAGAATTAATGTAAGTTTAGCGTGAATCTCAAATAACATTAGAACCATGGAAAAAAATATAACTGTCACCTTAAGAGTATGGCGCCAAAAAGACGCAAAATCAAAGGGTGAATTCAAAGAGTATAAGGTTACATCGACAACAGATACATCATTCCTTGAAACTCTTGATATACTCAACGAAGACCTCGTTAGCAAAGGCGAAGAACCTATCATGTTCGACCACGACTGTCGCGAAGGTATTTGCGGTATGTGCTCACTTTATATCAACGGTCACCCACACGGACCAGCTACTAAAGCTACCACATGCCAGCTATATATGCGCCGCTTCAAAGATGGCGAGACTATCACCGTTGAACCTTGGCGTTCGGCTGGTTTCCCAGTTATCAAAGACTGTATGGTAGACCGTGGCGCATACGACAAGATTATGCAAGCTGGTGGTTTCATTAGCGTACGTACTGGCTCGGCTGAAGATGCTAACAACATCCTCATTCCTAAAGAGAAAGCCGACGAAGCAATGGACGCAGCTACATGTATCGGTTGTGGTGCATGCGCTGCTGCTTGTAAAAACGGCTCGGCAATGCTTTTCGTTTCGGCTAAGGTTAGCCAACTCGCACTCCTTCCACAGGGCCGCGTAGAGGCTGCTCGCCGCGCTAAAGCGATGGTTGCTAAAATGGACGAACTCGGCTTTGGTAACTGTACCAACACTCGCGCGTGCGAAGCTGAATGTCCTAAGGGCATTTCTATCGCAAATATCGCCCGTTTGAACCGCGAATTCCTCAAGGCTAAGTTGAAAGACTAAACCCAACAGAATAGAGCAAAAAAAGGCCTTCGCTGCAGAAATGTAGCGAAGGCTTTTTCTTTTATCCGATGCGGATGCATAGAGCATAAAAAAAGCAGAAAACGTATGGTGGCGCTTTCTGCTTTATGTTGTTTATGTAGTTGGCAAGGCAGGAGCCTTGCTTTTTGCTTAGACGTAGTCTGCAGACTACGCCTAACCAGAAATGTTTTGAATTTACATTTATACTACAATTTGTTTTGCGCTAATCTTTCACACAACGCAACGACACATAATTCTCTATATCATAAAACTCTGAATTTAATAGGGCTACAAGCAATCCTTTACTCATGGTTGTTATAATTCGGACCTTGTATTCATATGGCAAAAAGCTTTCTTCGGGAGCTACATAATAAATACACCCTCTACCATTGCCTACAAATGGCTTTGCATTGAATGGATAAGGAACAGAGACCGCACTCTCTTCATTGTTATAGTATTTCCAATCGTACATTGATGAAAGATGACGGCGTAATTCCACTTCGACACCTTGAAAACGATCCCCATATGAAAGTCTTTCTTTTTCATAGTTTGCCTCATAGAACAGCCATTCTGTGTCATATGGATAAAATACACTATTGTTATCTTCAAGTCCGTAATATTTTTCCAAATCAACCCAATCATCATTAGTAGATATGTGATAGCCCTTAGGGACTAATCCTTGAAATATAGTATCCACGGTAATTCCGGATTTATATTTACCTTCTTTGTCGTCATAATATTCATACGTAGTACTTCTGGTATTTACCATGTATACAATTCCGACAGAGTTTGACTCTTCTAGGGTAACCTCCTTGTATTTGTTATAAACGTTATCGTATGAGTTGACGCTAAGTTGATCTAATTCAATGATTTGGTTCTTATAGACAAAACTTGTTGCTCGCAAGTCGTCAGCAAGCCACTGGCGATTTCCAATCGTTACTACTCGATAGACGTTGAATTCGTGGTCGCGTACACACTCTTTCTTGTTTAGAATACACTCTTTCGCAGCGCTCTTATTGTATGTTTTACATACATTATCACCAACTTTCAATTCAAGTTCTACTTTGAATTCGTAGATTATAGGTTCGTAATAAATGCCTTTAGAATCATCCCACCACTGCTTGTATGCGTTATTGCCAGCATCTGTTTTTTTGTATTCTAAGCAGCAGCTATCCTGATGTGCTGCAATGTCAATTTCATATTGGTACAAGTCCGACTCTGCAGTAACCTTACCTCCTACAATCCTATCTTTGTTTATATTCTTGAATCGTAATATTGCTGCCCAAATATCTTCTCCATTGTCGGTTTCAATTGTAAGTTGCGGCACACAATAGAATGTGCGAATTTGGGATCTTTCGCCTGCTCCTGCTTCAGTCTTGGCTTGTGCACACCAGAAGTATTGCGTGTAGTACTCTAACTCAACCTTAGGAGAAGTTTCGGCTAAATCGTCTATTGATTTGCCTATATAGTATACATATGAAACTCCAACATTCTGGTCTTCAGTAGAACTCCCACTTGCATTCAATTCTACTTTAGTGCCATATACTACAGCACCATCTTCAAGACTGAATGTAGTTGGTACAGTCGGAATCTGACTAGGTTCTTCTTTGCAGCCTGAAATCGAAAGCATTACTGCGAATGCTGAATAGAATAGAATTTTTAGTTTCATTATTCTGTTAGTTTTAGATTTATATTAGATAGTCTCTTCTTTACCGTCAGGTTTTCAGAGGTTTATTTTTTTCATAGCAAAAGTATGAGTCGCAAAATTTACCCCCCCGGTTTAACTTTTGTTAACATAAATATTTTTAGGATGCTGTGTTTTGATTGGCAAGGCGGGAGCCTCGCTTTTAGCAGCAACGTAGCGAAGGGCGACATAAAAAGTTACCAATCTGTGTCATCTCGCGTCATCTGTGCGAATTTCTAATTGTGGTAGTTACTCTTGGGCTGTTAGCTTTTGCAAGATAAGTCCAGCTATTGTCAAACCGAAGATGGCTGTTATATGCATCAATGAACCGTTTATTTGCGCTTTGGAGCTGCACCACTCATGATTTTCCAAATCGGCACGACCAGTACCGACTTTATTTTTGGGGCACATACAAGCCGATGTGCCACATGTGCGCGCCTCGCCAAGATTTGGAAGAACTTCTTCGCTATATACACATGGAAATTTGCGCGATGGCAGAGTTCGGTTGTATTTGAACTTTTTACGCAGTGCGTGGCCAAGAGGGCAACCTTTCACTTTCCAAAATTCTGCCACTTGCACTTTGGTAGGATCCATCTTCAGGGCAGCTCCCATCGACGACACGAAGAAAGCTTTCGTTTTGCAAGCATTGAGTATTAGCAATGCTTTATCCTTCAAGCTATCGATGGCATCAACAACAACATCGTATTGCGAAAGGTCGTAATTATTAGCCGTTTCGGCAGTGTAAATATCTTGTATAGCAACAATTTGAGCATTAGGATTGATAGCGAGCAAACGTTCCTTCATAGCATCAACTTTTACGCGACCGATGGTTGTGGTGGTGGCCATAGCTTGGCGATTGACGTTAGTTACGCACACACGGTCGGAATCGACAATTGTGAGATGCATTATTCCACTACGAATGAGGCTTTCGGCAGTCCAGCTACCTACGCCGCCAACGCCAAAGATTATAACCTTACGTTCGCTTAACCGCTGCATATTTTCGTCGCCCAAAAGGAGCGTAGCACGATTAAGAATAGCTTCTGATATATCCATTGTTGTTTCTACAGTTCTAAAAATCGGTGCAAAAGTACTCTATTTGACTATTCTACAATTGTTGCTTACGGTTATAGTTTAGCAGCTATTGGATTAACGCCACAAAAAAGCAGAAAACGTATGGTGGCGCTTTCTGCTTTTGTATTACTATTTAGATTATGAGATAAATCTTATTCGGCCGAACAGACGGGGCGAACAGATAAACCAAAATTACGATTGACGGATTCCGTAACAGAGAAACCATAAGGCGAACTAAAATCGGCACACCAAACATTAACAGTCCAACCTCCGCATAACGATGAAGACCAATATTCACCATAGTTTCCCATACGTTTAGGATATTCCGTAAGATGGTGCGTCAAAACACTATTATCGTAGCATGAACCAGCAAAAGGGAAGAAGATAGAATTTCCATTCGGACCTGTGACCTTACAACCTTTTAGACCATTTATCTCACAACATTCTTGCTTACAATGGCGGCACAACTCCAGCCAATCTTCCTTTGTCGGGATGCGCCAATTGCCACCAAGCTGCACATTGGCCACATCGTCGCACATTTCGAGCGTAGAGAGCGTGTCGGTATATCCTTTATAGCCGCGCGAACTCATGTGACAATATTTAGTATAACCATCTGACAATGAATCGGTGCGATAATATTTATACGTATCTCGACTGTATAAACGCTTTGACTTTATCTCGCCCCATGCGAAATAGCCGCCTGGTTCTTCTGGAACTGTAGCTCCAATATTATGCGAAGCCCAAAGCAAACCACTTGGCAAACCGAGGTCGACGGCAGTTGGTTTTACGATTACTTTCTCTGGTGCACTTTTTGCGTCACGATTGGTGTAGAAATATAAAATCGCCAATACCAAAGCGCAGAGAATAGCTATCTTAACTTTAGAGTTCATAGCATAATATCATTATTAACCACGGAACACACGAAAAGCACGAATAATTCTGTGGTTGGGTCTATCCTTTTTTTGACAATGGGGCATGCCCCATTGTTATATGAAAACGCGGAGACGACTTTCCGAGATTTCTGTGTTTTCCGTGGTTATATTTTTCTGTAATCAGTTCATCGCATTGTCCCAATCTTTGAAGACTGGTTCGCGACCAGCGCGTTTCAAGCCAGCAACGACTTCGGCAACGGTACGGTCGTCGGTAACGTTGAACTGCGGCAAAGCTTGGTGCTTATAAGTATGATAGCCGCCAGGTTCCACGCTGCTCTGTGCGCTCATGGTAGTAACGCCGAGCGAAGCCATATTGTCGCGTATGCGAGCAGGTTCACGCGTAGAATAGCTAATATCTACGTCGTGATCGAAGATTCGGAAGGCAAACGTAAGTTGTGCCAGTTCACGATCGGAGAGTTCGAAATTTGGCTGAAAACCGCCATTTTCGGCACGACGCATTCTGGGGAAATTAACGCTATACTTAGTAGTCCAATAATTACGCTGCAGATAGCGCAGGTGATAGGCCATCATAGTCATGTCGGTGCGCCAATCTTCAAGACCACAAAGCACGCCAAGACCAATAGAATGTATGCCAGCTTGCCCCATACGATCGAAGCCATTCACGCGCCACTCGAAGTTGCTCTTCATTCCTGCAGGATGGTAAGTTTTGTATTTCTCGCGATGGTAGGTCTCTTGAAAACATATAACGCCGTTCATTCCGTGCTCTTCGGCCAAGAGTTTGTAATCCTCCATCTTAAGAGGCATCACCTCAATTTTTATATTAGCAAAATAGTCATGAGCAAGGTCGATAGCTCGAGCTATATAATCGACACCAGCTTTGGCAGGATTTTCACCGGTAACGAGCAAAATGTTCTCAAAAGGGCCAAGTTCTTTTATAGCCTTATACTCATCGACAATCTGACTTTCGGTAAGAATTGTGCGTTTCATTGGGTTTGAAATATGGAAGCCACAATAGACGCAAGAGTTGGTGCAAGAATTGGTAATATAGAGCGGTATAAATATTTGCATTGTTTTGCCAAAGCGCTCCATAGTATACTTACGGCTCAAGGCAGCCATCTGCTCGAGATAAGGAGCCGCAGCAGGCGAAACAAGCGCCATGAAATCGTCAACAGTTAAGTTGCCACTTTTGTTCAAAGCCCTAAGGACATCGTTAGCAGTCTTGCTTTGAATAGCTTTCGTGGTGTCGTCCCACGAAATGTTTAGTAATTCATCAGAGAACACAGTTTTGTATTTTTTATTCTGTTGTTATTCTTTTTTTGTTGGCTAAGTATATACCGATAAGTATAAACACAGCACCAACAACGTTATACATTGTCACCTCGCCACTAATAAACAGTGCACTTGCCACAACAGTTACAATTGGTTGCAGATAGAGAAAATTGTTGGTTGTAGTTAAACCAATATAATTTATAGAGACATTCCACAACACAATGCATAGCCCCGAAGCCACAAGGCCGAGATACAGCAAAGGAATAGCAACGCCTATATTCGTTGCAGCAGCCATAAGCACCGACCAATCTTCGTGGTATATGGTAAAAGGCAAAATGGTAATGAGCGCATAGAAAAATAGCCTACGCGAGATAAACAAAGGACTATAGCGCTCGGCAATATCACTAAGCACTACAGTGTATATAGCCCACAACAAGGCCGACACAAACACGAGTAAATCGCCAACAGGACGTATTGAAAGCGAAAAGTTTCCATTAGTTACCGTAAGAAACACGCCAACAATAGCGAGAAAAGAGCCAACGAAAAAGTTGCGCCAGAAATGCTCTCTGCCTATCAGCACCGAAATGAATGTAGACACAATAGGCACTGTGGAGCAAATTAGACCAACATTGATGGCAGAAGTGCGTATTAATCCCTCGTATTCGAAGAAAAAGTAAAGCGAACCACCCGACATTCCTACTACGAGAAAAGCGAGTTCGTCACGATTGAAACGAATTTGTTTGCGTTCGCTGCAGAATATCCAAAGGCATAAGTATGCTAAAGCAAAACGTATCGTCATCAAAAGATATGACGATATGCCAGCCGAGAGCACCACTTTGGAGGCTACATATGTAGAGCCCCAAACAATAGCAGTGAAGACAGCTGGCAAATACTTACCTAAGGATATTTTTGCTACTTGCATTCTCTTCCTATTTTTCTCATATCGCGGCTGAGGCGCATAGCACAGAAGTTCGGACCACACATAGTGCAGTATTCGCCATCTTGATGGCCACCAGCCTTGAAGTATTCAAGAGCGCGTTCTGGGTCGAGCGAAAGGTTGAATTGGTCTTTCCAACGGAATTCGAAACGAGCTTTGCTGAGAGCGTCGTCGCGTATGGCAGCACCAGGGTGACCTTTGGCAAGGTCGGCAGCATGAGCAGCTATCTTGTAGGTAACTACGCCCGTGCGAACGTCCTCTTTATTCGGTAAACCGAGATGCTCCTTCGGCGTGACGTAGCAGAGCATAGCCGTGCCGTACCAACCAATTTGCGCTGCACCAATGGCCGAGGTGATGTGGTCGTAGCCAGGCGCAATGTCGGTAACGAGCGGGCCGAGAGTGTAGAACGGCGCGTTGTGGCAAGCCTCAATTTGCTTATCCATGTTTTGCTGAATCTTATGCATAGGCACGTGACCTGGACCTTCGATGAACGCTTGCACGTTTTTAGCCCAAGCGCGCGTTACAAGTTCGCCCATAGTCTCAAGTTCTGCGAATTGTGCACGATCGTTAGCATCGTGAGTACAACCAGGACGAAGACCATCGCCGAGAGAAATGGCAACGTCGTATTGTGCCAAGATGTCGCAAATGTCGTCGAAATGCTCGTAGAGGAAACTTTCGCGCTTGTGTTTCAAGCACCAAGTACTTATGATAGAACCGCCACGGCTCACCATACCAGTAAGACGATCGTCGGCAAGATGTACGTTGGAATAGCGAATGCCAGCGTGAATTGTGAAATAGTCGACGCCCTGCTCGCACTGTTCGATGAGCGTATCTCGGAAAATCTCCCAAGTCAAATCTTCGGCTTTTCCATTTACTTTTTCGAGAGCTTGATACATAGGCACCGTGCCAACAGGAACAGGACAGTTGCGGATAATCCATTCACGAGTTTCGTGTATATTATCACCAGTAGAAAGATCCATAAGCGTATCGCCGCCCCACTTGCAACTCCAAACGGCCTTTTCAACCTCTTCCTCGATGCTCGAAGTGGTGGCTGAGTTACCGATGTTAGTGTTAATCTTCACGAGGAAGTTGCGCCCGATAATCATAGGCTCGGCTTCGGGGTGGTTGATATTAGAAGGGAGTGCTGCCCTACCAGCCGCAATTTCGTCGCGCACAAATTCGGGCGTTATGTGGGTGTCGATGCCAAGTTCAGCACAGTTCATATTCTCGCGAATAGCTACATACTCCATTTCGGGGGTAATTATGCCTTGCTTAGCGTAGTACATCTGCGTGATCTGGCTGCCCTTCTTAGCACGACGTGGCAGAGCAATATGCTCAAAACGCAGATGGTCGAGCGACTTATCTGCAAGACGCATACGACCATATTCGCTCGTAATCTCATTGAGTTGTTCTGTGTCGTTGCGGTCGGTTATCCACTTCTCACGTAAGCGAGGCAAACCCTTCTTCAAATCGATTTTGATATTCTTATCACCAAATGCTCCTGTGGTATCATATACATAAACCGGATCATTCGGAGTTTCAATCTGATTGCCATCTTTATCTAAAGTAACAGTTGGGGTGAGATTCACTTTTCGCACTCCAACTCGTAAATCAGGATAGAGTTTCCCTGGAAGGTAGACCTTTTCGCTATTAGGGAACGATATTTTTATGTTAGAATTGAAATCCATATTTATATCAATTACAATAAGTAACTATTATCCTAAAAATGCGGTAAGCGGCGAACTTGCAATAGCTTCGTCGACTATATCGCCCAAGCCTGCTTCGTACGCACGACGACCACTAATGACAGCCTCTTTGAAGGCAACGGCCATTTCAACAGGATTACCAGCAACAGCGATAGCTGTATTTACGAGCACGGCGTCGGCACCCATTTCCATTGCAGCTGCAGCATGACTTGGCGCTCCAAGACCAGCATCAACAACCACAGGAACGTTTGACTGCTCAATAATTATGCGTAGAAAATCCTCTGTGCGCAGACCTTTGTTTGAGCCAATTGGTGCAGCGAGCGGCATCACAGTAGCCGTTCCAGCCTCCTCGAGACGTTTGCAGAGAACGGGGTCAGCTTGGCAATATGGCAAAACCACAAAGCCCTCTTTCACAAGAGCTTCCGCAGCTTTCAATGTTTCAATTGGGTCGGGAAGAAGATAGCGTGGATCGGGGTGAACTTCGAGTTTTAGCCAATTGGTGCCGAACGCTTCACGCGAGAGTTTTGCAGCGAGAATAGCCTCTTCGGCAGTGCGCGCGCCGCTTGTGTTTGGCAAAAGTTGAATGTTTGGTCGCACTATGTGGCGCAACATATCATCTTCTTTGTTAGAAAGGTCGATGCGCTTCATAGCCACCGTAACCATCTCTGTAGCCGATGCCTCTATAGATTGCGACATCAACTCGTTGGAATTGAATTTGCCAGTACCCAAGAAAAGTCGGCTTTCGAATTCCTTACCTGCGATTACAAGTTTTTTCATACTATATAAATATTTACACTAATTCTTTCTATCAGAAAGTGCCGTTGCAAATAGTTATACCAAACGAATAACCTGCGAAAAGATGTTGCTATGAAATCCAAAACTTCGCAAACAGAAGTTTGGTGAAATTCCTACGGCAGCATTATCTGCATCAGGTTCAAAGGGTATAATCTCAGCTCTTTCGGGCACCCCTGTTGTTTTTTTCGAGACGGCGGCAAATATAAGCTTTTTTAGTTGTCGCTTAGTTTTTGATACCGAACATATCGTATCAACCTATTTTTCTCGTCATAGATCGATTCCTCTTTGGAAATAATTACGCCGTCTTCATCAAAGGTCGCTTTACAAATCTCGTTGTCGTTGTTATCAGTAATTATATAATCGACAAGTCTCCACGGGTGTGAATCATCATAATCTAAGTATTCGCGTTTTATCGTTTGATGCTCACCGTAAGAATATTCGTTCTTATATAGACCTCTTTTTATGCCATCAACAAAACGATAGTACGCTTCACTAATCACTTGGTCTGTACTTTCTTCATATTCAAATTCTTCAACTTCAAATACTGACCATACACTATCGCGCCAGTAATATCTATAGCAACAGGTTTCAAGTCCATGCTCGTTATAGGTACGTTCCGTTTTTGTCTCTTTTTCAAACTCATTTTTGCGAATATTATTTCTGTAAGAGACCTCTAAAAGAGGCGCATTTCTGTCATTATAGAAACGCTCGGTCTTTCTTTCTAACTGAAATGTCGTATCAGGCAAAAATTGTGAGTATTCAAACTCTATGGACGAATGGTCACCATAGGTAATTTCGGATTTTTCATCACATATGTATGAGTTAATTCCTCTATTGTACGTTGAATAGCGAACTAACATTCCTTCTTCATTATAAACTGCTTTACGTGTTTCAATCGGACACCACGAACTATCGCAACTTATATAATTGATGTAAAGTGTCTCATTACCATTCGTATCGTATTCGATTTCTTCTTTTTGATATGGTTGCCAATTCTGCAATTTGTCGTCATATTGCCATAGGGTATTTTGTACTATATTTCCTTGGCTATCAGTTATTTCTTCATCTTTATAACGATTATCGCGTGCTGTGGTTTTTATAATTTTTGTATCGACGGTATCGATAGTGGTTTCTTCGTGACGTTCACAAAAAGTGCTATCTCCAATAGTAATAAACACTTTTATTTCGTACCCTTGAGCATTGAACTTTTTTTCGCGCCTTTCATTGTGTTCAACAACTTGATTTTCATGAAATACTGAAATGTGATATAAGGTCAATTCACACGAATCGCTGTCGATGTGTTCAATCTCAGATATTAGCGTCGGTTTCAAGTGACTATCATCAGTTTGTGGCATTTGGCACCAACCATTCACTGATAGTATACATAATATGGGCAGAAGAAATTTCATTGCTAATCCTATAGCGAACGCTCAATCATCGACACAACTTGCTGCGTCTTCAGCGTAATATCTTCAGCATTAAGTATTTCGCCCGACATAGCTATGCCGTTTGGACCGCTCGCAAGCACATCGGGTATATCTTTTATAGTTATGCCGCCAATTGCCACAATCGGCCGATTGATGCCAGCTGAACGCGAACGCCACACTATCTCTTGGTAACCTTCGAGACCGAGCACGGGCGCTAAGTTCTTTTTCGTAGTTGTATATCGGAATGGTCCACAGCCTATGTAGTCTACATAAGTATGAACTTTTAGTATATCATCAAAAGTGTTACACGTACCACCTATTATCTTACTATCGCCTAAAATTTTGCGAGCTTCGCGTGGATGCATGTCATTCTTACCAAGATGAACGCCATCGGCATCAACTTGCTTGCATACATCAACACAATCATCGACAATGAAAACGGCTGAATAGCTTTTGCAGAGCTCTTTCACCTTCCAAGCAAGCTTCAAAACCTCATCGACATCAGCGTTTTTCATACGCAACTGCACCCAACGGCATCCACCATCGAGCACACAACGCACACTGCTTAGAAGTTGATCTTCGGAATCGCTGTTGGTAATAAACTGCAAACCAAAGCTGCGCATTTGAGTTGAATTAAGCATATATCACCCTCCGCAAGCTGCTTTTATCACTATAAATTTCATACCCTCCTCAATATGAAAATCTTTCCACGTGTCGCGCGAAATAATATTCATATTGTAGGCTACGGCAATACCTTCAGGTTTCAAACCCAGCTGAGCAATAAGGTCAGCAACCGAATCGCCGTGAAAATCTACAGATTCATCATTTACGAAAACATTCATCGTAATTAATAATATCGATTAGTAACTATTTCTGTCTTTCCTTGTTGAACTGAACCAAATCGTGAAGAGCTTGAAGTGCTTCAGAGTTTTTGAAACCTATTAGGCAATCGGTAGCTTCTCGACTATAATAATCCATTCTTTTGCGGGCGTAATCGCATCCACCATAGTGCTCAACAAGCTCTGTTGCAGCCAAAACTGTTTTTTCCGATTTCGAATCGTGAGAAATGGCGCGTAATAAGGCTTTTCGCTCCTTGGGTGTAGCTTGAGACAGTGCATAAATAAGCGGCAGAGTTAGTTTGCGCTCCTTAACATCGTTGCCCGATGGTTTACCCAATAGATTCGATTTTTCGTAGTCGAAAATATCATCGCGAATTTGAAAAGCCATACCAAGGTTAATTCCGTAATTATAAAGCTTTTCAGCTTGGTCATCTGAAGCATTAGCCGAGATAGCACCACACTTTGTGCAAGCTGCAATCAGTGTAGCTGTTTTACGTCTAATAATATCATAGTAAGCTGGCTCATCGATATCAAGAGAATCGGCACGACGAAGTTGTATAAGTTCTCCTTCGCTAATCTCTTCAACCGATTCGCTCACAATTTTGAGCATCTTATAGCTTTTTGCATTAATTGCGGTCTGCAACCCACGAGCAAGAAAAAAATCACCAATGAGCACAGCGAGCTTTGAATTCCAAATGGCATTCACGCTGAACTGACCACGTCGTTGATAAGTTTCATCGACAACGTCATCGTGGACGAGCGTGGCGGTATGCAGAAGTTCGATAAGAGTAGCTGCAGTGTAGCTATCATCAGATACCTCGCCAACGGTTTTCGCTGCTAAGAATACCAACATTGGGCGCATTTGCTTTCCCTTTCGCCTTAGTATGTAGTTGGTGATAGCTGTAAGAAGCAAGTTGGGTGAGCGTAGAGCCTTAACAAAGAATGGCTCGAAACTTTTCATTTCGGGCTCAATAGGCTGACGTATGTCGCTAAGTGTTATCAAGATTATACCTATTTTTGGTCTGCGAATTTATCTACTTACATAAAAATGAGCAACGAAAAAGAGATTTGGCAAGGTTCGCCTTCACAATGGGAAAACGCGCAATCGATGGCCATTTGCATATTGCTAATTTGGCTCATCATTCCAATTTTTGTGATTATATACAAACGTATATACACAAAAAACCACAAATTCCGCATAACTAACCAACGTATAGTGGAAGAGTTTGGTGTGTTTCGCACCACTATAAACGAAACGGAACTCCAACGCGTGAAGGATATAAAATACGAGCAATCGTTTCTACAAAAAATTTTAGGTTTATCTACAATAACACTAATAACATCGGACGTGACAAACGTCATAACCACTATCAACTACGTGAAAAATGGTCGCCAGCTTCGCGAAGACATTCGCAACGCAGTTGAAGAACGCCGTAACGAAAAAGGCGTTCGCGAGTTTGAAACATTCGATAGATAAGTAGACTCAAATAGTAACGATTCGAAATGGCAGCTATTGTGTAATATCACAATTCGCACGTTTCATATTTACTATATACATAGCTATAAGCATAACCCTAACTCAACATAACATGACTAACAACAACAACAGCCGCATTCTACTTATCTACACAGGAGGCACAATTGGTATGTGTAGGAATTCTTCAACTGGAGCACTTCAACCATTTGATTTTTCGCAACTTAATTCGCACATACCAGAACTTGCTCACCTTAACACCCAAATAGATGTTCACACATTCAACCCGCCTATCGACTCAAGCGATATGACGCCACAGCTATGGATAAACCTCGTCAGCGACATAGCCAAAGTATACAATGATTACGATGGCTTTGTCATTCTTCACGGCACCGACACAATGTCGTACACCGCTTCGGCTCTTAGCTTCATGTTCGAAAACCTTACAAAACCTATAATTCTTACCGGAAGTCAGTTACCTATAGGTCAGCCTCGCACCGACGGTAAAGAGAATCTAATAACAAGTGTAGAAATAGCCGCAGCAAAGCGACCTGATGGTCAAGCTATGGTGCCAGAGGTATGCATATATTTCAATTGGAAACTTTTGCGGGGAAACCGCACTATGAAGCATAGTTCAGATGAATTCAACGCATTCAAAAGTTTCAACTTTCCAAACCTCGCAAATGCTGGTGTCGATTTGGTCTACCACGAGGCAAATATTCGCCGACCAGACCCAACAAAACCCATGCGCCCACTGATGTCGATAGACAATAATGTGATAATCTTCTCAATCTTTCCTGGAATACGTGAAGACATTATCCGTCACGTACTTACGACGCCCGACCTAAAAGGTGTTGTGATGCGAACCTTCGGCAGCGGGAATGCACCTCAGCTACCTTGGCTCAAAGAGGCAATAGCCGAAGCAACAGCACGCGGCAAAGTGATTGTGAACGTGAGTCAGTGCATGCAAGGCTGCATAGAAATGGGGCGCTACTCAACGGGTTACCAACTAAAAGAGGCTGGCGTTGTCAGCGGTCGCGACATGACGGTAGAGTGCGCCGTAACAAAACTCATGTGCCTCCTCTCGCAATACTCCGACATCGACACTGTGCGTCAAATGATGACAAAAGATTTGCGGGGCGAACTATCTGAACAAGTATTGTAGTGAATACAATCATTCAGAACTAAATGAATAATCATACGCACAGACGGCTCTGTATCGCATTCCTTACTTACAGAAACCATAAACTCGCAAACTTGCGACTCTATGCGTAATAGAGTAAACTATAATCTATTGATGCATCAATGAATAGCGCATACGTAAAAGTTTTCGCTAAATTTCATTCAGCATAAATAACAACTGAAGCATATTTTAACGTAATTAGCGTATTATTAATAGTCTTTACACCAAAATTCGAAAAGAATGAAAAATTTATTATTACTAGCGTCTTTCGCTATGTTATGCTTGGGTGCTAACGCACAGAAAATTGTAAGTGGTTCACTTTCTCCCGTAAAGAATGCAGAAAAAATCAACTTTGTTGTCGATTATTCGAAGACATCTTTCAATGGAAAGAATGAAGCAGCATTCTCAGAATATGAAGAGGATTGGCAGAAAGATAAACCTGAAGTTATCGACTACATTTTGGCTGGCGTCCGCGATAATATGAAAGGCAAGATTTCGTTTGGCGAATTTGCAGATGCTGAATACACGCTCACCATCTACCCTATTGAAATTGAGAGAAAGGGTGACACAGAAGCTGAAGCAACCATAACCGACAAGCAAGGCAACGTAATCTGCAGCATGAAAGATTTTGAAGGCGAAGGCGGTACGTTTGGTACTAAGCTAAACCTCATCAAAGATGGAGCAAAAGAATTGGGTCAAAACGTGGGAAAATTCCTCAAAAAACAAATTCGCAAAGCGAAATAAACTACAGTCACAATTCTAAATAGAATAGTTAAGCGCTCATAGAAAAGAACCTATGAGCGCTTGCTTTTTTGTTACATTGTAGATACTAAGATATTTCTTACCAAATGAAACATAACTATACATACATAAAAAACTAAGCGCCCGCAGTAGAATATCTACCACGGGCGCTTCTGTTATATCGTCTATTGTGAATTGACTATTTCACTTGCTTTTGCGCAATGAGATATTCGGCAATCTGAACGGCGTTGAGTGCGGCGCCTTTCTTTATTTGGTCGCCGACGAGCCAGAATGTCAAACCATTAGGGTTAGCCAAATCTTTACGGATACGACCAACGTAAACATCATCTTTGCCAGCAAGGAAGAGAGGCATAGGATACTTCTTATTCTCAGGCTCATCCATAAGTTGAATGCCTTCGCCCTCTGCTATTGCTTTGCGAGCTTCTTCAACGCTGATTGGGCGCTCTGTCTCAATCCAAACCGACTCAGAGTGGCTACGGAGCGAAGGAACGCGAACGCACATCGCTGAGCAAGCCACATCGCTATGCATAATCTTGCGAGTCTCGTTGAACATCTTCATTTCTTCCTTAGTGTAACCATTGTCCATGAAGACATCGATTTGCGGAATTACGTTGTATGCAAGCTGATATTGGAATTTCTTCACAGTAGCCTCTTTGCCAGCGAGCACTTCGCGATATTGCTGCTCGAGTTCAGCCATTGCAGCAGCACCGGCACCAGAAGCAGCTTGATAAGTAGCAACATGAATACGTTTGATGTGGCTGAGGCGCTCAAGAGCTTGAAGCACTACAACCATCATAATAGTAGTACAGTTAGGATTAGCAATAATATTACGCGGACGGTTGAGGGCATCAGCAGCGTTGCACTCTGGAACTACCAAAGGCACATCGTTGTCCATACGGAAAGCCGACGAGTTATCAATCATTATAGCGCCATACTTAGTAATATCTTCAGCATACTCTTTCGAAACGCCAGCACCAGCCGAAGTCAAAGCGATGTCGATATCTTTGAAATCGTCGCCATGCTTAAGGAGTTGAACTGTGAGCTCTTTACCCTTGTATGTGTATTTTTTACCAGCACTACGTTCAGAACCGAAAAGGACCAATTCGTCCAAAGGAAAGTTACGTTCTGCCAAAACGCGCAGAAATTCTTGACCGACGGCGCCACTTGCACCAACAATAGCTACTTTCATTATGTGAAATTCTTAATGTTTTATATCGTTTTATAACATGGCGCAAAAATAATAGAAATGCGTTTAGAAATACAACACTGAATAATTATGTAAGTATTAATTATTCATAAATACAAAAGGCATCTCCACGTGGGAAATGCCTTTAGCTCTCGAAGCTGGACTTGAACCAGCGACCCTCTGATTAACAGTCAGATGCTCTAACCAACTGAGCTATTCGAGAGTGTCTTTGTATATATAAAAACTCCTAAACCGGAGTTGAACAAGGGCAACCGCCATTGGCGAATTGCGAGGGCAAAAGTAATGTTTTTTATACCTTTGCGCAAAATTTCTAATCTAAATAATACAAAAAATAATGGAAGCAAAAGTCTTGGGTTTAGGTAACGCCTTAGTAGACATATTAGTACGCATTCCTAACGATTCTATTCTCGAAGAGTTTGGTCTACCTCGAGGCAGTATGCAACTTGTGGAGCAAGAGCGCTCACAAGAAATATACAACGCTATCAAACAATATAATCCTCAGATAGTTGCTGGTGGTTCAGCATCGAACACTATCAATGGTTTGGCAAATCTTGGTGTCGCTACTGGCATGATAGGTAAGATTGGCCGCAACGAAATTGGCTCTCTATATAAAAAAGATATTATCAACGCGGGCATCGATCCTGTGCTTTTCGAAAGCGACACGCAATCGGGCAACTGCATATCGCTCATCTCAACCGATTCGGAACGCACTATGGCCACTTGCCTCGGCGCGGCTATTGAACTCACAGCCGACGAGATTAACGAGGATATGTTCAAAGGCTATACACACTTCTACGTGGAAGGCTATCTCGTACAAAACAAAGAACTCATTGAAAAAGCACTATCAATAGCTCACGACAAAGGTCTCACCACTTGCATCGATTTGGCAAGCTACAATGTGGTGGAAGAGAATCTTGAGTTCCTCAAGAAAATTATCAGCCGATACGTAGATATAGTATTTGCAAACGAAGAAGAAGCAACAGCGTTCTCGGGTAAGGAAGAAAAAGACGCACTCGACGAGATTGGCGAATTTGCCGAAACTGTTATCGTAAAACTCGGTTGCCGCGGAAGCCTTATAAAAGTAGGCACTAAAACTTATCATGTAGGTATTATAGAGTCGAAAGCTATCGACACTACAGGCGCAGGCGACCTTTACGCGTCTGGCTTCCTCTATGGTTTGATTAACGGCTTCACTCCAGAGAAATGTGCAGAAATTGGTGCGATTGTATCGGGTAACGTCATTGAAGTAATTGGACCGAAAATGGATATTTCTCGTTGGAATAGCATACGTCAGAATATCAAAAAGTTAGCTCAACAGAAATAGATTATGAAATTCGACACGCTGAATCTTGACGCACGGCTGCAGAACAACATTAGTAGTCTCGACTATCGGCGTATGACCGATATTCAATACAAAGCGTTCAAGCCCATAATGCAAAAAGACGACGTCTTGGCTGTAGCCCAAACTGGCACAGGCAAGACGGCTGCTTTTGGCATACCTACTATTCAGCGACTGTTGGAAAAGCCACAAAAACATCAATCGTACATAGTACGCTGTGTAGTTATGGAACCTACACACGAACTTGCGCATCAGGTAGGCGATGTTTTGAAGAAACTTGCAAACGGCACAGACATAAACACTTGCGCCATTTATGGAGGCGTAAACCAAGACGAACAAATAGAAAATCTCAAACGCGGAACCGACATAATAGTTGCCACTCCAGGACGATTATTCGACCTATCGGCTCAAGGTTATTTAGATGTTAGCTCATGCGAAATACTTATACTCGACGAAGCCGACCAAATGCTTGCACTCGGTTTTTTCAAAGATATAAAGCAATTATGCGCAAGATTGCCTAAACATCGTCAGACACTATTCTTTTCGGCTACCATCAATCCTGAGATAAAGAAGTTGGCTTATTCGCTTGTAGTAAAGCCAGTCAACATACGTATTTCGCCAAAGAACGCAGTGGCAAAGAACGTTACGCACGCCGTGCTGAAGGTGAAGATGGACGAGAAACGTTTCTACCTTGAGCGTATAAGACACGAAAATCCTGAAGCATCTATAATGGTATTCGTACGTACGCGCGTACGAGCCGAACGTGTAGCAGCAGCTATGAAACGCGTTGGTATTGATGCCGTAAATATTCATGGCGACAAGAGCCAGAAGGAACGAAATGCCGCTTTGGAAACTTTTCGAAAGCATGAAGTAACTATGCTTATAGCTACCGATGTGAGTGCTCGCGGCATAGATATTCCACACGTCAACTATGTAGTCAACTACGACGTACCCGATGTGGTGGAAAACTACGTACACCGCGTTGGTAGAACAGGTCGCGGAATGGACAAAGGCTATGCATTGACATTTTGTGCACCCGAAGAGGAAAAACTCTTAGCCGACGTAGAAAAGTATTTAGGCGGAAAAATAGATGAAATGAAGATGAGCCGCGAAGATCGCGAAGCCACAATTGACTTTTCGGAAGAAGCGTCCGACGATTGGAAATCACTCATCGATAAAGAGATTAGCAAGGAAGAGAAGCGAAAAGGTAAAAGAAAGTGTTAATTACTGTTAATATTAACTTTTACAGAGCTTTCGAATATATTTTTGAAGTTTTTGAAAATTTTAGTGAGTCATGTCGAAAAAGTCACAAGCTACAGCCAGAAAACTACGTAGTTCATACGTCACAACAACAATTAGCATTTCGCTTGTTCTTTTATTATTAGGAATCATTGGCTTACTACTGCTCAACACAGGCCGACTTACATCGTACGTAAAAGAAAACTTGGGCCTCACCGTGCTTCTCAACGATGACGCGCGCGAAGCCGAAATTCGCAAAATAGAGAAATCGCTCTCCGTTTCATCAATAGTGAAATCGGTAGAATACATCGACAAAGAGCAAGCAGCCGAAATACTACAACAAGATTTGGGCGAAGATTTTATCAGTTTTCTTGGCTACAATCCGCTGCCATCGTCGCTCGAAGTGAAGATGTATGCAGAGTATGCAACGCCAGAGAGCATGGAACAAATGAAAAAACTAATTCTCGACTTTCCTGAAGTGAAAGAAGTACACTATCAGAAAGACATGGTTAGCCTCATACACGAGAATGTTAGCAAAATATCGGCAGTACTATTAGCATTCGCTGCACTGATGATGATAATGGCTATATCGCTAATAAACAACACTGTGCGCTTGATGGTATACTCGAAACGCTTCCTCATACATACAATGCAGCTTGTGGGTGCAACAAACTCTTTCGTTCGTCGACCATTCATAAGCACGAGCATAATACAAGGACTAACTGGCGGACTGATAGCTAACTTGCTACTTTCAGCTATCATATACATTTCGGCGCGTGAACTCGATGGCGTAATAAGTTTTTCAAATATCTACGTCATCACTCTTCTCTTTGCTGGTGTGTTTGCCGTGGGCATAATAATTACACTTTTATCGACTACGGTATCAGTCAATCGTTATCTAAACGTCAGAACTGCAGACTTATACGTATAATTATATTCATAAATAAAGATTGAGAAAATGGCCAAAAATCTCAAAAAAGAAAACTCTTCTAATTTCGATTTTGCCTTAGGCAAACAAAACTATGTGTTGCTAAGCATAGGATTTGCCATCATTGTTTTGGGTTTCATACTTATGGCAGGAGGTGGCTCTGAGGACCCAAATGTATTCAACGATGATATTTACAGTTTTCGTCGCATAACAGTAGCACCAATAATTGTATTGATAGGCTTTTTGTTTGAAATATACGCCATCATGAAGCGTACGAACGACGATAAACAAAACGACGTAGCTGCAAACGAAAAATAAATGAACAATTTTGAAGCTATAATCCTTGGCATACTACAAGGATTAACCGAATATTTACCCGTAAGTAGCAGCGGTCACTTAGTAATTGGCTCTACCCTATTCGGCATTGAAGGAGAAAACAATCTCACATTCACCATTGTAGTTCATGTTGCTACGGTGCTTAGCACGTTGGTGATTCTGCGCAAAGAGATTTGGCAACTGCTAAAAGGAATCTTCTGCAAAGAGTGGAACAACGATAAAGAGTATGCATTAAGCATAATTATATCTATGATACCAATAGCAATTGTTGGTTTACTATTCAAAGATGTGATAGAAGACATTTTTGGCGAAGGTCTGACAATCGTAGGTGTAATGCTTCTTGTTACAGCGACGCTTCTCGCATTTGCCTATTATGCGAAACCACGCAACAAAGAAAAAATCAGCTACTTAGATGCTTTCATCATTGGTATAGCACAAGCTATAGCTGTAATGCCTGGACTTTCACGCTCAGGCTCAACTATAGCTACAGGTTTGATTCTTGGCAACAAAAAAGAAAACCTCGCACAATTCTCATTCCTGATGGTTATTCCACCGATAGTTGGTGAAGCGCTTCTCGACACGCTCAAAGCCGTAGGCGAAGGCACAGAGGCTGCATTCGGCAGCATCTCACTAATGCCACTTTTGCTCGGCTTCGTGGCAGCATTCGTGTCAGGCTGTTTTGCTTGTAAATGGATGATTAACATCGTGAAGCGTGGAAAATTGATATACTTCGCTATTTATTGCGCTATTGTTGGAACGCTTTCACTAATTCTTGCGTAGAAAGGAAAATGAATTTCATAGAAGGCGAAGTAATATACATAGACAAACCTCTGAAATGGACCTCGTTCGATGTCGTCAACAAGATTCGCTTGATGCTTCGTAAACACATGGGCATAAAGAAGATAAAGGTTGGTCACGCTGGCACTTTGGATCCTTTGGCCACCGGACTTGTGATAGTCTGCACAGGACGTAGCACAAAGAAGATTGAGCAGTTGATGAACCACGATAAGGAGTATATAGCCACCATAAAACTTGGGCAAACTACTCCATCGTTCGACATCGAAACCGAAGTTGATAATGAGTACCCAACTGCGCATATAACGAGAGAGATGGTAGAAAACGTCATAAATAGCCATTTTTTAGGCGAAATAGACCAAATACCACCATTATACTCGGCCATACGTATTGATGGGAAAAGAGCCTACGAACACGCCCGAAAAGGAAATAATGACGTAGAACTGAAAAGTCGTAAAATAAATATCTACAATATGAGCATCGTAAACTACGACTTTCCATCGGTAACAATAAAGATAAACTGCAGCAAAGGAACGTACATACGCTCCATAGCACGCGACTTGGGCAAAGCTCTTAACAGCGGCGCTCACCTAACAGAACTTCGCCGTACGAAAGTTGGCGATATTTCTATCGAGCAAGCTATTACGATTGACGATGTAGAAACACTCGTAAAGCAGGAAGCTCAACAAAAAGAGAATTTAGAAACTATAAATAATCAATAAACCATGAAACTATCAGAGTTCGAATACGAATGCCCCGAAGATCTCATAGCTCAATACCCTATTGAGAATCGCGACGAAGCACGTCTTATGGTGTTGCACAAAAAAACTGGCGAAATAGAACACCGCATTTTCAAAGACGTGATTGATTATTTTGATGAAAACGACGTAATGGTTTTGAACGACACAAAAGTCTTCCCTGCTCGTCTTTATGGCAACAAAGAGAAAACTGGCGCACAAATTGAAGTGTTTCTGCTTCGTGAACTTAACCACGAGCAACACCTCTGGGATGTGCTTGTTGACCCAGCTCGCAAAATACGTATTGGCAACAAACTCTATTTTGGCGAAGACAACCAAATGGTTGCCGAAGTTATCGACAACACCACTTCACGTGGTAGAACACTCCGCTTCCTCTGCGATACCAACGACGAAGATTTCAAAAAAAATCTCTACGCTCTTGGTCAGATGCCATTACCAGACTGCATTCATCGCGAACCTACTCCCGACGACGCCATATACTATCAAACAATTTTCGCTAAAAACGAAGGTGCTATTGCTGCTCCAACTGCAGGTTTACACTTCAGCCGCGAACTTTTGAAACGTATGGAGATAAAGGGTATCAATTGCGCTAAACTTACGCTGCATATTGGCCTTGGTAGTTTCCGTACTGTAGAAGTAGAAGACCTAACGAAGCACAAAATGGATTCAGAGCAAATGTTCGTAGACGAAGAGGCTTGCAAGATTGTGAATGCCGCTAAAGATGGTAATCACCGCATTTGCGCAGTTGGCAATACTTCGCTACGCGCACTTGAAACAGCAGTTTCTACACTCGGTCACATCAAACCTTACGATGGTTGGACGAACAAATTCATATATCCACCATACGACTTCCGTGTAGCTAACACAATGATTTCAAACTTCCAATTGCCACAATCTACCCTACTCATCTCTGTTTGTGCTTTTGGTGGTTATAAGAATGTTATGAATGCTCACAACACCGCCGTAAAAGAGGGCTACAAGTTTGGTCCGTTTGGCGATGCTCTACTTATGGTAGACTAAATAAATACTGCTATAATTACCGATGGAGACTATTGAAAAATGGTCTCCATTTTTTGTTAGTTATGTACGCAACGAAAAGTTGAAAAGCAGAAATCCACCAACTTGTAGTTTTTCTATTTGTTGTCGGGAATTTGTAATCCACGACTATTGAATAGTGGATTTGAAATCCACATTTCACAGACGGCTGATTGCAAATCCGCCTGAACCTCACTCACCTTCCACAACCTTTATTTCTTCCTCGGTTAGGCCGTAAAGATGATAGACCATGTTATCGATTGCGGCATCGGTGGTGGCGATTTGCGTTTTTAGCGCGACGCATTCTGCTTTGTAGGCATTGAAGTATTCCTCGAGCTCGTCTTTTTGCATGAGCGAGAGTTTTATCTTTTGCTTCTCGAGCTCTTTTATAAACGCCTTGAATTCGAGTGTGTAGAAGGTTTCGAGCGCTGCGGTGACTTTAGGCAGATTGTATGTCTCGGTTATACGGCGCAGAAATTTAGAAACCTTCTGCTGAAGCTCGGCAGTGAGCGTGAGCATCTTATCGGCATAATCAGCAAGGGGGTTCTCCGCATTATCGACAAGGGGGCATGCCCCGCCATCTCCTCCATCGGCATAGGACACACTTTCGCCTTCGGCAAGGGGGCATGCCCCCTTGTTAGATGTCTCCTTGTTAGATGCCCCCTTGTCATATATAGCAGCAGGTACTGGGAAATTCTCGAAATAAACTTTGCGGATTTCGCGTGTGCCGCCTTGCAGTTCAGGACAGTTGTACCAAATCCATAATTTACAGAGTTTTGAGTTGAAAATGGCAGCAAGAGCCTTCAAATCAAAACTGGCGTCGGTGGCGGTAATCATAAATGTCTTGTCGTTCCCGAAAAATCCCCTGTCGTCGAAAATGAACGGAAATGCCGAAGTCATGTTCGGATACATTATTTTGGGCTTCGAAAACTCCTGATAATAATCTGCCGCCCAACGTTGTGAAGCATACCATTCATACCTAATGCCTGTTTCTGCTTTGTTTCGAGCGGATAATTTTTCTTTGAATTGAAGCAAATGATTGTAAATCGCAGGATAATTGGTTTTGAAATCGGTTTCAGACTTTTCCGAAACTCCTTGAATATTCGCATTCAAATGGTTAGGGAAATGCCACGGCATAAAAATCAAATATTGTTCGTCCCAATTTGGCACCCACGCTTGAATATCCCTACCGCGTAAAAGAGGTTTTATTATTTTTTCGCTTTTTGCATCTTCGGCAATAAGGCGTCTACGTGTTTCACCGTCAATGAAATACGCATCGTTGAAACCCGTTTTTATTCCATAATTGATAATTATCGGTAAGTTTTTTAGCGGTTTGCTTTGCTGCATTTTATTCAAAACCGCAGTGTGAGCGGCTGAACGAATTATCCACGGTTCATCGCCAAACGTTTCATAATCAAACTCTTGCAAAGCGGTAGGAACTTCGGTCATAAAATCGCCGTGGTAGGTTTTTCTGTTCAGTGAGAGTGCTGAAACAGTGCCTTTTACATCGGATTTTCGGGTTACAAAAATGCAGACATAGGTGGTGGCATCCTGAAAAAACTGAATGTCGCCAAAATTCAGAATCTGTTGCAACGATGTTTTTGATAAGAATCTGCGAAGCTCTTTTCCATAATCGACAATCATCCATTTGTTTGGCATAATGAACGATTGCAAACCGTTAGGTTTTAGCAGATTATAGCCTCGCTCTGTAAACAGGCAATACAAATCGCCGCTTTTGTTGTAGCTCTCGTAGCCACATTGAGCATATACATCGCTCATAGCGCCTATGCTCTGCAACTGCACATACGGCGGATTGCCAATCACCACATCGAAGCCGCCTGTGTATTCTGGCATAAATATCTCATCGAACGTGCAAATCGGCACAATATCGATGTTTTTCAATGGAGGAAGTTCATGCTTGAGTCTGTTGTTTTTTATGTAATCAATGGCGTTGCATAGGTATTCTTCGGTATCGATTTCTACACAACCATATTTCTGCGCCCACAATTGGCATTGCGTCTCGCCGCGGGAATCGCTTTGACAAGGGGGCATGCCCCCTTGTTGCTGATACTCTGGTATGTCTCCTTGCTGTCGATTCTGCGGCATAGTACGACCCATTGCTATATTTACGGCTCGTGCTGTCATCGATTTTATTTTACCAACAATTTTGGAAACTTCACCTTCCTCGCAAACCAAAATGAAATGCATGTGGTCGCCACAAATATTGTAAGCGGGAACCTTCAGTTTGTCGTTTTTGACAATCTGGGCGAAAGTTTCAGTAATTATCTGTTCTTCTATTTCATCAATCCAAGTTGGGTCAGCATAAGGTTTTGTACCATGAAACCGCAGAAGTCTTACTTTGTAGTCAATCATTCGCTGCGAAGTGCGGCTGTCGTGCGTAGCGGTAGTTATGTGCCAAATTTTATTTTTCTTCTCATGGAACACTTGCGGAAATTCCCGATACCAATCGAAGGTCGACATTGTATCTGACAAGGGGGCATGCCCCCTTGTTGTAGTATAGTTAGGCGAGATTAGCGAGTTGCCGCACTTTATGTTTTTGTTGAGCGAGCTGAGTTTGCGGTGCGGCTTAGCGGTACGTAGCCATAGCGCGAGTTTGGCAATCTCTACACTCTCCTCGTTTATATCCACGCCGAAGAGGTTGTTCTCGAGGATAGAGTTCTCGATGTTCGGAAAGACAAAATCGGAGCCAGTAATCTTAGCATCCATCTCGTCGATAAGGTGGTGCTCGCCAATAAGGAACTGAAGAGCAGCATTGAGGAATGCGCCCGAGCCGCACGCGGGGTCGCAGATGCTTATGCCGAGCAGCCACTCGCGGTATGCGTTGAGTTTGTCGATGAGCGCCTTCTTGGTGTCGTGGCGGCGGTTACGGTCGGAGAAATATTCACTTTCATCAATGCCCAACTCCGCTTTTTTCTCGGTACACAGACGCCCAACGGTGTTCTCAACTATGTATTTGGTGATATATTGCGGAGTGTAGAACACGCCATCGCGCTTGCGCTTGTTGACACCTGACGATGGGGCATGCTCTGACAATGGGGCATGCTCTGACAATGGGGTATGCTCTGACAATGGGGTATGCTCTGACAATGGGGCATGCCCCATTGTTTCTATTTCGTTTAGCGAATTTTCGAATATGTGACCAAGGATATTTACATCGACTTCGCTTTTGTAGTCGTAGTCGGCCAAGCGGCGCGTATGCGTAGCCAGCACATCGTCGCTAATGGTGAGGTTGTCGAGCACCTCGTCTGGCTTGAAGAGTCCGCCGTTGTACGCAAAAATCTCAATATCCTTGCCTTTGTAACCTGTGTCTAAGTAGCCGAAATACTTCTTGATACGGTCGTAGAGAGGCACGTACGCATCGAGTTCAGATAGCTTTTCCCAATCGGCAATGATTTTCACCATTGTGTTTGGCTGCAGCAAACCGCTGTCCTCGGCAAAGAATATGAAGAGCAGGCGGTCGAGCAGTTTCTGTGTCTTTTTGTAGAGCGTGACAGTATCAACGTCGTTGACAATGGGGCATGCCCCCTTGTTGTGTGAAAGAATATCTTCAAAGAGAACTTGCTTGAACGTAGAGTAGTCGCGATACAGCGCATTAGTGATTGCATCTTCGCTACTTACGCTTTCGGTTTTGATGCGTTTAGGCAGATTAGCAGCAATGTTTTCGTAAGCAAGACAAAGCCAAAGCATGCGGAACTCATCTTCGGTGAGATGGAAGAGGTCGAACTCGATGCACTCCACAGCATTTTCGATATAGAAGCGCAGTTTCTCAAAGTTAGAAATGACAACATAGACTGCGTTTTTGTTCTGATTCTTGTAGCCAAAGGCTTGTTGCTCAATCTTGCTGAGGTCTGTGGTTTTGTGGTCTTTGAGTTCTATCACGCCCACAACTTTTTCGTCGACGAGAATAGCGCCATCGGCTTTTTTCGAGTTTGTCTCGTTTTTCTGCTCTGTGATTAGGTTGTAGTTGGGCGAAGGATTTAGTGTGTAGCCAAGAACCTTGACGAATAGTTCGCGCAAGAAGCCTTCTTGAAATTGCTCTTCTTTGCTCTGACGGATATTTGTCTGAATATCAGAGTTCAGAAAGTAGCTTTTGTATTGGCTCCACGCCTGCGCTATGGTCTCTTCTGAAAGCGCAGATACGTATTTCTTGACGATGTTTTTCTGAAACAGCATAGATTGTATGGTTTTGTAATTCGAAGCACTAAGATAAGTTTAGTTACGAATAATGAGAATTGAGGAACACTTATGAAACTGATTTGCACAGATTTATTTACGCGATTTGCTAAAGCCTGCAGGGCTGAAATAACACAGCCATGGGTGTGAACCCATGGCTATCAAATCGGCAAATTCATTTGTCGGGGATTACAACGAGCGCGCAAAAATCACTCTTTCACCTCTTCGAAATCGACATATTCGCCACCTAATTTTTCAGAAAGAGTCTGGCCGTTTTTGTCTTTTTTGGGACGATAAGTAAAGTCGTTTTCTGATTTTTCTTCTGGTTGCGCACCAAAATTTTTGCTCATTCGCTTCAAAAACAACTTCAAAGCTAAAGGCATTACGAGGCGAAAAAGCAAACGTAATACGAAGAAAATCAGTAATAATGTAAATATGAGAGAAAAGAATTTTTCCATGAATCTTAGTTATTATAAATACGCTCTGCCTTCAGCTTAATATTCTGCATTAACCAAAGCGGAGTAGATGTCGCGCCAAATATACCAATTGAGCCCGTTTTTTGTGGTATTTGAATATTATCTAAGTCGTCTTCAGATGTCAGAAAAAACGAGTATTTATTACTGTTTTTGGCTATTTCGAATAGCACTTTCGAATTGGAACTTTTGGCACCACCCACAAAAAACAGAACATCGTGCTCTTTTGCAAACTTTCGCAGCTGATTAGCTCGACCTGCCATTTGAGTACAAATAGTATTGTGAGCTATCACATCGCTTTGCGATTTACTTTTGATTGCCTCAATAAGTAGAGCGTATTGCTCGGGGTCTTTTGTAGTCTGTGCGAAAATTTCAATTGGTTTTGAAAAATCTATTTTATGAATGTCGTCAATAGTTTCTATCAGAATGCATTCATTGTTTGTCTGGCCTACAAGACCAATAACTTCCGCATGACCCTTCTTCCCAAATATTACAATCTGACCACCAGAAGTCTTCTGCTTTTCCCACGAACTACGTATGCGCTTTTGTAAGCTAAGCACCATGGGACAAGTAGCATCAGTGAGCGTAAGTTTGCGCTCTTCAACAATAGCATAACTCGTAGGAGGCTCACCATGAGCACGAAACATAACATCAACATCTGAAAGTTTCTTCATATCGTCGACGCTAATAACCTTAAGTCCTTTTTGCTGAAGACGCTCTATCTCTCTCTCGTTATGAACAATATCGCCAATGCAATAGACGTTTTCTTTCTCAGCCAATTTTAACTCAGCTGTATCTATAGCACGTCTTACACCGAAACAAAAACCAGACTCTTCATCAATAATAATATTCATAACTATCTGAATATTAGATTATATGACGCTTTTTCAATTCGTTTATTATAAAGTCGAACTGCTCTTCTTTAGTTATATCACTATTATCAAGTAAAACGGCGTCATCTGCTTTACGTAGAGGACTCTCTTTGCGCGTAGTATCAATCAAATCGCGTTCCTTTACATTGGTAAGAATTGTCTCAAAATCTACTGTTTCACCTTTTTGTTTCATTTCATCATAACGACGTTGAGCTCTAACTTCATCGCGCGCCGTCATAAATATCTTCAAATCTGCATTTGGGAAAACTACAGTTCCTATATCGCGACCATCCATAACCAAACTTGTCTTTTGTCCCATATTTCTTTGATAATCAACAAGTTTAGCACGAACTGCTTGTATAGCACTTACCTTACTTACATTTTGGCTTACTTGAATACCACGAATCTCTTTCTCAACGTTTTGACCATTCAAAAATGTAGTGTTAGTTCCGGTAGAAGCTTCGTATGTAAATGTAATATCTATATCGTTTAGAGAAGAAATGATGGCTTGTTCATCAAACTTACAATCCGTAATAAAGCCATGCTTCAAAGCATAGAGAGTAACCGAGCGATACATTGCACCCGTATCTACGTATGCAATGGCAAGTTTTTTTGCTAAATCTTTAGCTACAGTACTTTTGCCGCAAGAAGAAAAACCATCTATAGCTATAATATAATTCTTCATTTCTTATTTTTATTTCGTCTAATTATTGATCTAATACCATAAAAACCACTAACAAAGATTATTACAACTGCAAGTGCTATAGCACTACGAATCAAAATTACATTGAAATAATTTGAATCGTAAAGCGATGAATTGAAAGTAGTGATATAAAATTCATTATCGTTTGTTACTCCTGCAACCTCTTCAAGTTTGCCAGTAATTTGTTGTATTCTGCCTATGGGAAGATTGTCAACATCGGCATAACATGGCAACACAGCAATAAGCATTCGCGTGCTATCAGCAAAAACTGCAGAATAGATAGGAATGTAATTATCGATATTATCACCTGGAGTACGCGTTACCTCGAAGAGGTTTGTTTTGCGACTAATTATTTGACTACTATTTTCAGACGTCTTTACCTCTCTATCTACAGAAGAATAAATTACACTATGATTTTTTATCAAGTAGTAACCAGTAGACTCAAGTTTGGCGGGTTTAGGTATATAATAGAATTGTCCTGCAACTTCGCGCGCAGAAGTCAACTCTATTATTCGTGAGGCTTGAGCAGGTTTCAAACCTGTAATATCCTCAGTTTTCGAATCTTCGAGTGTAACTTCACCTTTGAAATAGATTTTCATCTTATAAAGGTCAACACTCAAGAAGATAGCAAAATAGATAGCTAAAGCAGAAAATATCAATGCAATCTTCTGCCAATTAATTTTAGTAATCTGTTGTTTATTTATAATGATACGTACGAGTAAAGCCATAACAGCTATCACTACAACGGAAATAATCACATGTTTATCCATATTATATATTTATGCGAGAAATTTCTGATGCGATAATATTTACAATTTTTTCTTCAGCTTCTTTATCATTTACATAATCAACGCCATCTACATCAATTATCAAGTGATCACCTTTATACTTAGCAATCCAGTTCTCATATCTTTCGTTTAGATACTGAAGATATTCAGGACTAATATTTTGCTCATATTCACGATTACGTTTTTTTATTTGTTTCAAAAGAGTAGGAACAGATGCTCGAAGATATATCAACAAATCAGGACGACGAATAAAATTTTCCATAGTTCTATAGAGCTCTTTATATGTATCATAATCGCGTTTTTGCATCAAACCCATATGAAAAAGGTTATCAGCAAATATGTATGCGTCCTCGTAAATAGTTCTATCCTGAACAACCGTAATATTCGACCAAAGTAGCTTTTGCAAAGCGCGAAAACGTCGAACAAAAAACAGAATCTGCATATTGAACGACCATCGCGACATATCATTATAAAAATCCGACAAGTAAGGATTGTCAGATTCATTTTCGTAGTACACTTCCCATCCGTAACGATCGCAGAGAATCTTAGTCAAGGAAGTTTTTCCACTACCAATATTTCCAGCTATTCCTATATACATAGAACGTCACTTATTTAGTTCAAGTATCGAATCTATATATTCTCGGTTATTGAACAAACGCGGAACCTTATTTTGTCCACCAAGTTTATCCTTACTATCGAGCCAATCAAAAAACAAGTTTTTACGAGCTACAGTAATCAACGGAGCTTCAAGGGTGAAGTTATTTTTACGCTTAGCCTCATAATCTGAATTAAGGCGTTGAAGCGATTTATCGAATACTTCTGTAAAGATACTTATATCGGACGGCTCTTTAGAAAATTCAATTAACCACTGATGATAACCTTTAGCATTACCATTCATAAACACAGGCGCACCAGTATATTCTTTTATTTCAGCTTGAGTAGCCTTACAAGCTTCATTTAGTGCACGCTCTGCATTATCAATCATAAGCTCTTCGCCAAAAGCATTGATAAAATTCTTAGTTCTTCCAGAAATTATAATCTTCGGTGGTCGCAATGAAGTAAATCTAACTGTATCACCAATCATATAACGCCAAAGACCTCCATTTGTAGAAATCACCATAGCATAATCAACACCAAGTTCTACATCGGCAACAGAATATGCTTTTGGATACGGATTATCAATATCAGACAAAGGAATAAATTCATAGAAAATTCCAGAATCAAGCATAAGCAACATGCCCTCATCTGTCGGATCATTTTGAAAGGCAAAGAAACCTTCACTCGCATTATATGTCTCAAGAAAATTCAATCCTTTACTCGTAATATTTTTATATTGCTGACGATACGGAGTAAAATTCACACCACCATGCATAAATAATTCGAGATTAGGCCAAAGTTCATGCAAGTCTGTTTTATTAGAAACTTTCAAAATATGCTGCAAAAGAATCATTAACCAACTTGGCACTCCGGCCAACGACGTTATATTTTCATTTACAGTAACCTTTGATATTTTTTCAAGTTTTTCTTCCCATTTACTCAATAAAGCAATATCAGGCGATGGTGTTTTTGCGAACTGAGAATAAAAAGGAGCATTATCTATAAGGATAGCAGAAAGATCACCTGTCTGCATTCCATTACCTATATCACTTATTTTTTTAGAACCACCAAGCGTCAAACACTTTCCTTGAAAAAGTTTAGAATTAGGGTTTTGATGTAAATAAGAAATTAATACATCTTTAACTCCTCTATAATGACAATCCTGCAATGCTTCATTAGTAACAGGAATAAATTTACTCTTAGCATTAGTCGTTCCAGACGATTTTGCAAACCATTTCACTTGACCTGGCCAACAAATATTTTTTTCACCATGAAGCATTCTATCTATATAAACAGAAAAATCTTCATACGAACGAACTGGAACAGTATTTTGAAACTGTTGATAATTCTTAATGGAAGAAAAATCATATTCTTTACCTATAACAGTATTCTTAGCAAAATCAAGTAGACTATTCAACTGATTAAATTGAATACAATCAGATTGAGAATCAAATAATGATATTTCTCTCAATCTTGACGTACTAAAAAATCCTAAGAGAGTATTTATAAAAGGCATATCTATTTACGTTTATTTCTAATACCAAAATTCAATCCTACAGTAATCATTATTGTATTTTGACAACCATGAGGATTCATAACAACACTATTCGAATAATCATCATAATAATAAGATTCAGAAGAATCCTTTATTTGTTTTACAATTTCATCTAAAAAAGGAATAAGAGAAAGACGAGCGTTCAAAAACAAGCGCGTAGTATTACTCAATTTATACACAACACCAAAATCACCACCAAAACCAATCTTTATTTTTCTATAATCATAAGACACACTCGCATCTTGTGTAGTACCTATAAATTGAGGATCAGAATTAAAAGATAGATAATTCATAATAAAATTACCACCAACAAAAACCCCAAAATACGGCTGAATTTCTCTCCTACCCAAAAACAATTTACCACTTACATTTAATCCTAACGATCTATAATAAGCATCAAAAGAACCTCTATAATTAGTTGTAAGATTTATCCAATATTGATCATTATAAGGATTCGATAAATAATTCAATTCAATCCCTATACCCAAAACTTCACTCTGCATCCATAAACCATCCACATAAGACACAAAACCCAAACGAGCAACATCAGTAAAATTAACTTGACCAGATTCTCTTCCTATTTTAGTCGGAATATTAACTCCTAACCCTCCACCAATATATATTTGTCCTGCTTCAGAATTACTTTTTCGCCTTGCATACACATCGAAAGTATATAGTACTATAAATAATAATACTATACACCTATAAATAGATAATGTTTCACGTGAAACTAAAGTATGATTTATAATATTAGGTTTCACGTGAAACATATTAATAACCTAAGAGAGTTAATAAGATATTAATATCAGATGGAGAAACACCAGGAATAGAAAATGCTTCGCCTATAGTTTTAGGATTAATACGAGAAAGTTTTTCTCGTGCTTCGAAACTTAATGATAGTATAGATTTATAATCTAAGTTATTTATATGAAGATTAGAATATTTAGTTAATGATTGAATTTTACTTTGTTCGCGTTCAATATAACCTGAATATTTATAGTGAATATCTATAGAATCAAAAAGAATTTGTTTTTGATCAGATGAGTATGAATCAAAATCAGATTTGAAATATTGAGTATTGTTGTATATATGAGAAAAAGAAATATTAGGATAATAGAGTAATTTATAAAGTTTGATAGATTGATTAAGTGAATTATAACCTTGTTGATTTAGTATTAGAGAAGATATATCAGATTTTATTCTAATGTTTTCAAGTTTTGAATAAACTCTATTTAGTAATTCTGATTTGGTTGTGTAAATAGAATATAGATCATCGCTAAGTAAACCTAAGCTGTGACTTATAGTAGAGAGACGTTCGTCAGAATTATCTTGGCGTAAGAGAATACGATATTCTGCACGTGAAGTAAACATTCTATATGGTTCATCAACTCCTTTATTAATAAGGTCATTAATAAGAACACCAATATAAGATTGGTCACGACCTAATACTAATTGATATGATGAATCAATACTCTTATAGTGAGCATTAATGCCAGCAACTAAACCTTGACCTGCCGCCTCTTCATAGCCAGTAGTTCCATTAATCTGACCAGCAAAAAAGAGGTTTTGAATTCTTCGCGTTTCGAGAGTATAATTAAGTTGAGTAGGATCGAAATAATCATACTCAATTGCGTAACCTGGTCTTAGAATTTGTACGTTTTCTAAGCCTTCAATTTCCTTTAGCGCATTAAGTTGTACATCGATAGGTAAAGAACTACTAAAACCATTGAGATAATATTCATAGGTATTATTTCCTTCGGGTTCCAGAAAAAGTTGATGTTTATCTTTTGTAGAGAAGTTTACAATCTTTGTTTCAATACTTGGACAATATCTCGGACCAATGGATTTGATTGTACCATTGAATAAAGGAGAACGATCTAATGAATTTCGAATAATATCATGAACAGTAGGATTGGTGTAAGTAATATAACACTTGCGCTGCTGTTGAACTTTATTTGAATTATTAGAAAAAGAGAACTTATAAGGAGAATACTCTATTTCTTGTTCTGATACCTTAGAAAAATCTATTGTTCTGCCATCTATTCTAACAGGAGTACCTGTCTTCAAACGACCAATTTGAAATCCATAATTAGCAGATAATTGCTCTGTTATTCCAGTAGAAGCAGCATCAGCCATACGACCGCCAGAATAATGCACTTCACCGATATGGATTAAACCATTCATAAATGTACCTGTTGTTAACACAACGGAACTGGAATAAAAATTCACACCTTGAACAGTGTGTACACCAACAATTTTAGAATCAGAAATAAGAAGACTATTTACTGAATCTTGCCAGAAATATAGGTTTTGATTTTGCTCAAGTTGATAACGCCAATAAGAAGAAAATATAGCTTTATCGCACTGAGAACGAGGCGACCACATAGCATTACCTTTTGACATATTCAACATTCTAAATTGAATGGAAGAATAATCGGTAACTATACCAGTGAGGCCACCCATAGCATCAATATCTCTTACTATTTGACCTTTTGCAATACCACCTATCGCAGGGTTACAAGACATTGCAGCTATTTTGGTAAGATCAAGAGTAATAAGCAAAGTTTTAGAACCAAGCTTTGCAGCAGCATTTGCAGCTTCACAGCCAGCATGACCAGCTCCAACAACTATGACATCAAAATCAAAAGTCATCTATAGAAAATTGTGAACGTAAAATTTGTAATGATTTTTCTTCTGCTTCTCTCATTATTTTAGCATCCTCGGGAGTTTTATCTTTCAAACCACATAGATGCAACACACCATGAATTATAACTCTATATAATTCACAATTGTAGGAAACAGAATATTGTTCAGAATTTGATTTAACTGTATCAACAGAAATAAAAATATCACCAGATACTATATTATTCTCATCATAATCGAATGTAATAACATCAGTATAATAGTCGTGAGATAAATATTGTCTATTGATGTTCAATAAATAATCATCAGAACAAAATATATATGAAATATTACCAGTAGAATAATTATAAGAAGATATAATATCCTTTATCCATTGCTTAATAACACGACGATTTCGCAAATGAGATTTAATATCTTCTTCGTAAAAATTAATCATAAGTTAAATGTTAACGATACTACCCTACCTTCATTTGAAAATTCTATTTTGTCAGATAAAAGTTTCATCAAATAAATACCACGACCACAAACCTTATCAACATTTTCTGGAGCTGTAGGATCTGGAATATTATTATAATCGAAACCATTACCAGAGTCTGTAATAGTATAAACTACGCTCTTATTACTATAATAATAATGAACTAAAACATTCTTAGAAGAATCAGACTTATTACCATGAATTATGGCATTATTTACTGCTTCTACAACAGAAATGAGAATCTTAGCATAAACGTCATCTCCCTTAATAATACGAGTTTGCTGTTCATCTATAAGGTTCTCAACTTTTGATATATTTGATACATCTGATGATAAAGAAATCTGACCCTGAAATTTCATAGCTTTTTATTATGTAAGGCAAATATATAAAATACTAATTTTCCAACCACAGTAAAGGATTCTGCTTACTTTCTCCATCCCACAACTCGAAATGAAGAATATTACTATTCAAACCGGTTGAGTTTTCTACTAAACCAATTTGCGTTGACGTAGTTACATTATCATCTTTCTTTACAAAAACTTTAGAAAGATTTGAATAAACAGTTAAAACTGCTCCATGCCTAATTATAACAGAAATATTACTTCCTGGAATAACTATCACTTTCGAAACTATACCATCGAAAACAGGAAATATAGAATGACTATCAAGAACATCTAAATCAATTCCATTATTACGTACTATGACATTAGGCAAAAGAGGATGTTCATGTTCGCCAAAATTACTTACAACTACATATTTAGAAGATGGCCATTTCAAGTGTCCTTTTGCTTCGGTAATATTAGAATATAAAACAGACTCTTCCTTAGATATTTTATTGTTCTCTCTCAATTTCTTAGCTCGCTCCGCTTCTTCCTGAATTAGCTTTAGAATAGTCTTTTCCAATTCATTAGCTCGTGCTTGATCCTTTTGAATGATTGAATAAAGATTAGAAACATTATGAGTTAAACTATCAATAAGTAATTGACGAGAAGAATATTCAGTCTTTATTAATAAAGTCTCTTGAGAAACTTGATTGAGCAATTTCAAAACTGAATTTTTCTTATTATTAATAGAAACTTGCAAACTGTCATATTTAGAACTCATTCTATCTAAAGACTCCTTCTGACTTCTCTTATAAATATTTACATTACGAAGAAAAAGTACTTTATTATAAGAATCGCTTATAGAAGAACCCGAAAAAATAAAAAGAAGCGGATTACTATAAAACTTATTCAAATAGATGAAATTCAAACACTTAGCATAATCTGACTTCACTTTAGATATTTGCCTATCAAGTGAATCAATAACATTATTAATTGACTCTATTTGCTTATTATAGGTATAAATCTCATAGTTATAAGTACTTATCAACTTCTTACGATTAAGCAACTTCTGATCAAGCAAAGAGATAATAGTAAGCTCAGAATTTTTGCGTTTGTCGTACTCATCAATCAAGTTAGCATTATGACTTATATTAGTGAGTATCAATTCCTTTTCCTTATTCAAATCGGAAATAGATTGAGCGAAACTCGAGTAAACACTCAAAATAAATATGAACAAAAAGAGGAAACGCATAATAATTCAAATAGAATCCAATAACATTATATCACGACGTTTTATATAAGCATCTATATTGTAATCTTTTGATACAAAAGTAATATTAATAACAGATGGTATAACCAAATTATTATATAAACTATAATTAGAATAAGATACCGACAATGATAAATTGTTGTAATGCATAGACAATTTGTTGACATTACGGCAAGTATCAATGTCGACCTTATAAGATGCCACTGAAGTTGAATCGAACAAAGAAAATAGTATAGAAGAATCTTTATAAAAGATAGTTTTATCGTAATCAAATTCCTTCTTACCCAAATATGAATATAAAGGAGGAACTTGACCAATAAGTATTGATTGAAAAGTTTGAGTATTTAGAGAAGTAGATGGAATAGCAAAATTCAATTTATCGAAACTAGACTTCGATGAAATAGAATTATCAGAAACGTCCAATGATAAAACTGACAAAGGAGGAAAACTCAAAGAAAAATCAGACTTAACATAATCATTATATTTTAGTATTGTCGTAGATTTCAATCTATATCGTCCCTCAGAAGGAATATTAATGATTACATCAGAATTTCTTATTTTTATAAAATTATATTGTTGATTATTAGCAGAAAAAGACTGTTTATTTATAATATTACTAAATTCTTGTTTTGCAGTGTTTTTATTACAAGATACTAACAATAATATCATAAATATAAATAGTAAGTATCTCATAATCAGAATAAACTATATTGATTTGACTGATAATCTTCGTAATTGAACATTTTTTTTGCCAAAAAAGAGGCTACCCTACCCTTAGGAGTTAGTTGAATGAAACCATTTTTTATAAGGAAAGGTTCAACAACCTCTTCGAGTGTACCAATGTCTTCACCAATTGAAGAAGATAAAGTAGAAATGCCAACAGGACCACAATTATAGTTGAACAATAAAATAGAAAGGTATTTTCTATCCATATCATTCAAACCATATGAATCTATATTGAGAGCTTCAAGACCTCTTGTCGTTATGTCTATATCAATTCGATTATTGCCATAAACTTGAGCAAAATCTCTTATTCTACGAAGAATAGCATTTGCAATACGTGGCGTACCTCTACTTCGACGAGAAATTTCGTGTGCTGATGCATCATCAATATAAATATTAAGAATAGAAGATGATCTTTTTACAATTTTAGATAGTGTATCAACATCATAATAATCAAAATGAAAATTGATACCAAAACGGTCGCGTAAAGGAGCTGTAAGGAGTCCCGAACGTGTTGTTGCACCAATCAATGTAAAAGGATTTAGATCTATCTGTAAACTACGAGAAGAGGGACCTTTGTCAATAACTATATCTATTCGAAAATCTTCCATTGCAGAATAAAGATACTCTTCAACAATAGGAGACAAACGATGAATTTCATCAATAAAAAGTACATCGTTTTTTTCAAGAGAAGTCAAAATTCCAGCTAAATCAGCAGGTTTGGACAAAACAGGACCACTCGATATAATGAAATTAGAACCTAATTCAGAAGCTATAATCGAAGAAAGAGATGTTTTTCCTAACCCCGGAGGACCATAAAGCAATATATGATCTAAAGAGTCTCCGCGATATTTAGCTGCATTTACAAAGACTCTCAAATTTTCAACTATAGAACTTTGACCATTGAAGTCATCGAATGATTTTGGTCGTAATCCTCCTTCTTGATCAAAGTTTATAGGCATTTATATAACATTTATTGTACTTAATATCTGATTGAAAGTATTAACGTCAAAAGGCTTAGACATATAATTGTCCATACCAGCTTCAAGACACTTAGTCCTATCGCTATCATAAACATTTGATGTCAAACCTATAATATATGATTTGTTGCCAGTAAGCTTTTCATCTTCGCGAATAGCTTTTGTAGCTTCATAACCATCCATTACAGGCATCATTACATCCATCAAAATAACATCATAGTTATTTTCGGCGTTTTTCTTTACTGCTTCTTCACCATCAAAAGCAATATCTGCATCAATATTCAACTTTTTCAAGTTAAACATCATAAGTTTTAGGTTAAGTGCGTTATCTTCTACTAATAATAATTTCATCGTTATCCACTTTAGTGTGCATATACAAATATAATTATATTATCTAATTACATTTATATCTATGATTATTATATATAGATGTTGAAATCTTAATAACTAATTCAAGTTTTATTTGCGTATTTATATATAAACATCAAACTAAGCTTTATCAACACTTAAACACTCACAAACATAGAATTTTAGGCATTTATAAACATAAGTTGATAATTCTTGTTGACACTGTTAACACTATTTAATATTTATGAAAACTCGGTAATCTTCTATAGAAAATGATTGGATAAATATATCAAAACTATATTGACCGTTTCATATTACAATTGTAAGTATCTCTGTATCAACTATTCTATTTTTAGTAATAATAATAAACCATTTATGTTGTTTATAAATATCAACAACTTTGTTGATAATAATGTAGCTTTATCAACTCTTGATTAGAACTACTGATCCATACATATCAGCAATTGGTATAAAGTTTTCGTTTACAGATTTTTCGAATTTATCTACAGCGAATTTTACATTATCCCAAATGTGATTATAGTCGTGTATTACCATAACACCACCCTTGTTGAGTAGTTTATAAATATTATTGACAGAGTTTATCAACAAGTCATCTTCTACAGTATCAATAAAAGCAAAACTTACTTGTTCGTTCAACGAGTAATTGAAATTTTCAATCTTGATAAGAGGGTTATTATCAGATAAGTAGTTTAATTCTTGAATAGGTATTTTCTTGATAGGAATGGATTTATTATGGTCTACACTATTGCATTCATATTCCTTCAATTCTATAGTCTTATTCACCAAATTGTCGAAAAGGTAAATATTCTTATTACTATTGGACAAGCAATAATTAGTAAGTCTTATAATTTCAGTTTGTTCTAGTCCGTAAATACATGCGCAACCTTCTACATTTTTATTTTTTATTTGTTCTAATATTTCCCAGATAGTATAGAACAAAACTTTGTCTTTTGTTTTTAGCTCTATCTTTCTTATAGAATCATCTAGAGTTTTATTGTTTTTTTGCTTTATCCATAAGTGTGGTTTGAAAACTATAAAAGACCAATTACTCCAATACAGGCTCAAAAGTATAAGAACAATAATATTTATAATGATGATGTTTATTACAGACATAATACTAAGATTTAATTTTGCTGAAAAAGTTTATGAACAAAGTTATTCACTTTTATACAAACAATAAGGCTAAGAATGATGTGTCCTTTATAGTTTGTAATAAATTAGGATTCAATAATATAGCACAATGTAAGGGAGCAAAAGGTAAGATAGAAACATTTTTTGCTAAGGTTTTCACTATGTTATTGCTACCATTGAAAATCGAGCCAGGAGATACACTACTAATTCAGTATCCTTTCAAAAAATTTTATTCATATATATGCTATATAGCGAATTTACGAGGTGCTAAAACAATAACACTTATACACGATTTAGGATCATTCAGGCGTAAGAGATTATCTGAAACGAAAGAGATAAAAATGCTTTCTTGTACAGACTTTATAATAGCACATAATGAAACTATGTGCAATTGGTTAATAGAAAGGAAAATACAAAAGCCAGTAATCAGTTTAGATTTATTCGATTATTTGTCGCGAACAGAACCAAGAGTTAATCATAATGGTGATATAGTATTAGTATCGAGATATGCCAATCGTAGAAGTAAATATTTATACGAAATGGATAGAATACTAAATACAAGTAAAATAAAAGCTTATGGAGGTAATAAAGAAATAGATTTTAGCAGATTCAATAACATAATATATAAAGGTAATGTAGCGAGTGAAGAATTAGTTTCATCAATTCAAGGTTCTTGGGGTTTAGTGTGGGATGGAGATAGTATTTATGAATGTTCAGGAGCCTGGGGAGAATATCTCAAAATAAATAATCCTCATAAAATTTCATTTTATATTCGCTGTGGTATTCCAGTTATTGTTTGGAGCAAATCTGCAATGTCAAAATTTATAGTAGACAATAAATTGGGTATAGATATTGACAATTTATTAGAACTAGAATCGAGAATAAACTCAATATCCAAAGAGGAGTATTCCGTTATAGTATCTTCTGTAGAAAAATACAGAAAGAAAGTAGCCGATGGATATTTTATAAGACAAGCATTACATAAAACTAACATAATAAACTAAATGTATTTTGTAGCAACAATCGGAACGTTTGATGGAGTTCATTTAGGTCATGTCAGTCTACTAAGAGAATTGTGTAAACTTTCGACTGAACATAATATAGAGCCAATGGTTATTACATTCAACAATATCCCAAGGAATGTAATAAAGAATGAGAATACAAAAAATCTCACTACAATCGAAGAAAAGCAAGAATTGCTTCGTGCACAAGGAATAAAGAGAATAGAAGTTTTGAACTTCAATGAAGAAGTGTCAAAGCTAAAAGCAGAAGAATTTATAAAGAGTTACTTATATAAATTAAATGTAAGAATACTACTATTAGGATATAATCATCATTTTGGATCTGATAATTTATCATTTGAGGAGTATAAAAAAGTAGCTCAAAAATATGATATAGAAGTAATTAGAGCGCATAAATATGGAGAAAATTGTAGTTCTTCGGAGATACGAGCTAAAATATTGGAAGGAAAAATAGAAGAAGCTACTATCCTACTTGGTCGAAACTATTCCTTGCAAGGAATAGTTGTCAAAGGTGATTCAATAGGACGAACCATAGGTTATCCAACAGCAAATGTTGAGGTAGCAGAAGAAAAATTAATACCTCCAAGAGGTGTATATAGTTGTAAGTGTTATGAAGGCAATTTGGTATATAATGCACTATGCAATATTGGAATAAGGCCAACAATAAATAAAACAGAATTACGTATAGAAGTTTATTTATTGGATTATCAAGGAGATTTGTACCAAAAAAAATTGAAAATAGAGTTTTGTGATTACATACGAGGAGAAATAAAATTCAACACACTTGAAGAACTGTCGAATAAAATATCAGAAGATGTGTTAAAAATTCGTGAAAAGATAGAACATAAATAGCAGTAAGTACGTAATAAATCTATGTTAGGAAAAAATATTTTGTTTTGGTAGATACAAAACAATAACTTTGAGGTTTGTAGTATGTAAGAATATTATTCTTTTACTAACTGAAAACCGAAAAAGATGAAAAAGATATTGGTCTTATTGCTGTTGTCGTTAGTGACGTATACAGCACATGCTCAGGTAGCAAAAGCAAAAGCAATGCTTATATTAAGTTTTGTGCGCTACGTTGGATGGAATGAATCAGTGAAAACTGGCGATTTTGTTATAGGAGTAGTGAAAGATAAAGAGTTGGTAGGATTTTTGAAAAAACAGTCTGAAGGAAAGAAATTTGGTTTTCAGGATGTTGTAATAAAGGAGTTTAATAGTGCTGAGGATATAACAGATTGTCAAGTAATTTGTGTTTCTCAGAAATATAACTTCATAAAGAATGCAGATAAAATAATAGATAAAGTAGGTAAAAACACATTAATTATCACGGAAGTTGAAGGAGCCACAGCAAGAGGTTCAATGATTAACTTCGTAGTAAGAGATGAAAAATTGAAATTTGAATTGCATAAGCACAATGCTCAAGTGGCAGGAATATTGATAAGTGCGAAGCTATCAGATATGAGTTCTGCCATAAACCTTTGATAAATAAGTAAAAAAGAAAAGAAGTAAACCATGGGAAAAGTAGCGAGTTTTTTGGGTAAGTTGAATATTAACCAAAAAATGAAAATTGGTTTTGGTGTAATTTTCACTTTCATATTACTTAATGCTATTGTAACAATTGTAATACACATAGTTACACAAGCTAAGCAATCGACAGAGACTGAGGAGTATTTGCCTGTAAAAGCAGACCTTCTTGAGATGCAAAATCTCATAACTGAATCTAAACGATTGACAGCTAGTTGGGTATATATAGAAAAGCAAGATAAGACTCCAGATAAATTACGTCTTCGTACTGTAGTAGATACTACTTTCACTGAGGTTTACACCAACGTAAAGGAAAAGACACAAGGATGGGAAAGCGAATTTACCGACACATTGAATTATCTTGATAGTAGAATTCAAGAATATTTTGATCTACAACGCCAAGTGATGAGCAATCTGAGCACTTTTGATGCTTATGATGATATGATGGCGCAGATGGAGAGTGAAAATTTAGCTGGTCCCGATGGCGACATTGCAATTATGTCTGTTGAGCTAAATCAAGTGATGCAGTACATGATTGATATATGC
The DNA here is from genome assembly GCA_015061285.1 of Bacteroidales bacterium. Lineage (GTDB taxonomy): Bacteria > Bacteroidota > Bacteroidia > Bacteroidales > Marinilabiliaceae > W3P20-009. Next base: position 63,411 of record SUWW01000010.1, read on the forward strand.
GATGAAAAATGTACAGATATAAAAGATAGCATACAGACATACACTAATATTCAATTGTTTGTAGTTGTGTTTATGAGTTTATTAGTTATAGCGATAGCTGTTTTTGTAGCTATTATACTCATACAATCAATAGTAAAACCATTGAAAGATGGTGTTGAATTTGCGCAAGCTATTGGTAATGGTAATTTGAACGCAAGCATCTCAGTTCATTCAAACGATGAAATAGGACAATTGTGTGATGCTTTGCGACAAATGGCTGTTAATCTTAGAAACATTGTATTCACCATAAATACAAACTCAAGCAAATTGGTAGTTTCAGGTGAGACTCTTAAGTCAAACTCAATGAAATTGTCGAAAGGAGCATCAGAACAAGCTGCATCAGCCGAAGAGGTTTCTACGGCTATAGAGGAGATGGTTGCTAATATCGATCAAAACACAGAAAACGCCATTGCTACAGAGAAAATTACATCTTCGACTGTTGAAAATGTTAACTTATCAAGTCAGTATTCAAATGAGGCAGCCGAGGCTATGGGTATAATATCTCAGAAGATTACCATAATATCAGATATAGCATTCCAAACGAACATATTAGCGTTGAATGCTGCGGTTGAAGCAGTTCGAGCTGGTGAACATGGCAAAGGATTCTCTGTAGTAGCTGCAGAGGTAAGAAAGTTGGCAGAAAGAAGTAAACAGGCTGCTAAAGAAATAGTTGACTTGGTAAATAAAGGTATGAAAGTATCGCAACTTGCTGGAGAAAAAGCAAAAGCCTTAGTACCTGATATTGAAAAGACAACAGTTCTTATAAAGGAGATATCTGCTGCTTCAATAGAGCAAAAAACAGGAGCAGAGCAGATTAATACTGCAATGCAGAATCTTAATGTAATTACTCAAGAAAATGCTTCAGCGAGTGATGAACTTACTAATAGTTCTTTGGAGTTGTCGCAATTGGCAGATAACCTAAAGAAGGTTGTAGGTTTCTTCAAACTCGATGGAGAACAAGCAACTGAAGAAGAAAACACAAACAATTCGTCGAATAATACAGTAGAAAACAATTTTTCAGAGCAATCAAGTGCAGAAGTTGTAAGAGAGGCAAGACAATCACAAACAACAGGCACGACAATTGATTTAGGTAAGTTATCTACTAAAGATCTCGATGATGGTAACTATGAATCTTTCTAAATCTATTTTGCTATGAGCGAATATAAAATAGAAGTTGTTGAAAAGAAGGAAGGAGCAGAAATACATTGTTCTGGTAATTTGGTAATCAACAACATAGAAAAAATAGTTGAATACATACGTGAAAATGTTAGTCTTGAGCGAGGGTATACATTATATGTAGATAATCCAGAGAACATAGATATAACATTCATTCAATTAATAATATCAATGCGAAAGCAAATAGAGGCAAGTAGTAATAAGTTGGCAGTAAAAATGGAGCTAAAAGACGACATGCGCCAACTTATAAGTAAAGCAGGATTAGATTACGCAATAAAATAATATAACATACCGAATATATGGCAAAGACAGTTCTTATAGTTGACGACTCAGAGAGTATACGTGAGGTTGTGAACTTTACTCTTCAAAACGAAGGATATGAAGTTTTAGTAGGAGTAGATGGAGAAGATGCATTGAAATTTCTTGATGGTCGTAATATAGACATAGTTATTACCGACCTTCACATGCCAAATCTCGATGGTTTAGGTTTAATTCGTAAGATTCGTGAAATGGATGCCTACAAGCATATTCCTATCTTGTTTCTTACAACAGAATCTCAGACCGAAAAGAAGATGGAGGCTAAGGAAGCCGGTGCAACAGGATGGATTATTAAACCATTTGTTCCTGCAAAATTACTGAGCGCTATTTCTCGTGTACTTCGTTAATAATTAATTAACGAGTAGTTTAACGATAGAAATATTTTATAAATGACACGCTAGGAAAAGAAATAGAAAGTTATCAACTATGGATGATGCGATAGATAAGTTCAAAGAGAAATTCAAAGAAGAAGCTCTCGATAATGTCGCTAACATAGAAGAATCGCTTTTTCAGTTAGAAAACGAACCGGATAATAAAGAGTTGATAGAAAAACTCTTCCGTTCGATGCATACTATAAAAGGCGGTGGTGCTATGTTTGGTTTCAATGATTTGAGTACGTTTACACATAATCTAGAGACCATATACGACCTTATACGAAACGACAAATTAGCTGTAACTAAGGATGTTATTTCGTTGACTTTTGAGAGTTTGGATTACATTCGTCAATTACTCGACTTGGGTGTATTGACGGATCCGGATGATATTGCGCGTCAGAAAGACTATATCGATCGCATTCAAAAGTATTTTCCTGAAGGCGAAGGATTATATGTTAATCCAAACAAAAAAGCAGCTGCATCACAGCCTACAGCTACACCACAAGCAGCACCTGCTCCTAAAGGTGGAAAGAAAAACTATTTGGTAAATTTCTTCCCATTAGACACGTTATTGAATAATGGTTCAAACCCATTCTTCATAATTGACGATCTAACAGCAATGGGCGATTACAAAACGCTAGCTTTTATCAATGAAATAAAGCCGTTTAGCGAATTGAGTCCATTATCGCTTGGTATTAAGTGGCAAATAATATTATCTACTGAGCAAGATGTTAATGACATAAAAGATGTTTTCATCTTTGTCGAAGATGAATGTAAAGTAGATATAAAGGAGCTTCCTGATGGTAAAATACTGGAAGACACTGAAAAATTGCCTAAAATTATCGAAGATGCCATTAGTCAAGGAAAACTATTAGAGGCAAGTCAATTCGATATATTCAAGACAGTAAAGCCTGAAGTAAAGGAGCAAAAAACAGAAGTAGCTAAGAAAGCACCAGCACAGCAAGAGAATAAAATATCTTCGATGCGTGTTTCGTCAGTAAAGATTGATGAACTAGTTGATGCTGTGAGTGAGTTAGTTACTATGCAAGCTCAGCTTAATCTGGTAGCGAGCAAGATTGATAACCAATCTTTGTTAACTATTACAGAACAGATGGAAAAACTTACACGTCAATTGCGTGAAAACTCGTTCGAGTTGAGTTTGATTCCACTTCAAGGTGAATTAGTTCGTTTCCAACGATTGGTTCGCGACCTTTGCAACAAACTTGGTAAACAGATGAAGTTTGAAGTTGAGGGTGGCGATATAGAGTTGGATAAGAATATCATAGAGCATCTTACAGATCCACTCCTCCATATAATCAGAAATTCGGGTGACCATGGTATAGAATTGCCAGATGAACGTATAGCTAAGGGTAAAAATCCAGAAGGTATAATAAAACTCAAGGCATTCTATTCTGGTTCGTCTGTAGTAATAAAGATTATGGATGATGGTAAGGGTATGGATCCGAATAAGATTCTAAATAAAGCTATTGAGAAAGGTCTTGTCGATGTAAATACCAAACTATCGAAAAAAGAGATACTTAACTTGGTTTTTGCAAGTGGATTCTCCACGGCTGAAAAGGTAAGCGACGTATCAGGTCGTGGTGTTGGTATGGACGTAGTAAAGAGTAAAATAGCAGAAATTAGAGGCGAGGTTAGCATTGATTCTGAGATAGATCAAGGTACTACAATAACATTAGACCTACCACTTACGCTATCTATCATAGATGGTTTGCTTACTAAGGTTAATAATGAGCAATTCATAATACCATTATCGAATATAGAACGAATAGTATCATTCACTGATGTCGATTTCAATAAGAATAGTCAGAGTAGCATGTTTGTATATAACAACGAACAAGTTCTATGCATAAAACTTGACGAATTCTTTTACAAAAAAGAGGAAGATCTCGACAAAGCAAAGATTGTTCTTGTTAGATGGAGTGAGAAGTTAGTTGGCTTGGTGGTAGATCAAGTTTTAGGTGAATTCCAAATAGTAGTAAAACCTCTTGGACGCTTCTTACGTAAGATAGATATGATTTCAGGAGCTTCAGTTATGGGCGATGGTTCATTATCATTGGTAATAGATACTACCCGACTGATAAACTTCTATAATCAGAGAAAGTATAAGGTAAATCATTGAAAACATGGAAGAAGAAAAAATAGTATCGCTGACAACATTTCGCTCGGCAGGTGAGTATTTTGCATTCGAAACCATAAGGATTCGCCATATACTCGAAAATATGAAGCCAACATCTGTTCCGCTTACTAAGGATTATATACTTGGTATAATTAATAACCATGGTAATATGATACCAGTAGTAGACTTCAGAAAGATAACTGGTGCAAAGAACTATGAAGAAAATACAGATGATAGCTCAATAATAGTAGTCGCTTGTGAAGACAATGGAGGAGAGCAACTTGTATCCTTCAAAGTTGACGAAGTTGACGATGTATTGAATTGCAACATAGATGATATATCGAAAGAAGTAATCTATGAAGTTGAACCAAACGTGCAAAAGGCACTTACTGGAACTATAAAATTAGGCGACAAATTCATCTATACAGTAGATATAGACACAATAGCAAAAGTGATAGAACAATAGGATATGGAAGAAGAACAGATAAATTCATACCTAACATTCAAGATAGGCGAAGAACTTTATGGAGTTCATGTGGAACAAGTTTCGGAAATTTTGGAATATAAAGATCCCGAGACTCGTACGAGTAATTTGCCATATCTTTTAGGCTTAGTTGACCATCGCGGAAACATTATTCCGTTGATAGACACGAGTATAAAATTTGGTGGGCAAGCCATAAAAACAGATGACAAGGTATGCTTATTAGTTCTTAACATAAAAAATGGTGAAGAAACGTTTGAAGTGGCATTAATTGTGAATGAGATTTCTGACGTATTGACCATAGAAGAAGAAGAAAAATCACACATTGAGACTAATTATAAGCCAGGATACGTGCAATTTGCAGTCAAAAGAGAAGATTTATTTATGCTCGTAATTGATGCAAATAAAGTATTTGGTGATACAGAAATAGTCGAAATGAAAAAATTTAGTAGTAAGTAGTTACATGTCGGTAAACGAGAATCTATCAAGCGGCTCCGAGTTAGACTGCTTCAAGGCAGAGCTTTCAGCGGCAGACTTCAAGATCTTCAGCAATTATATTTATTCCGAGTTTGGAATAAAGATGCCGGAGGTTAAGAGAGTTATGCTTCAAGGAAGATTACTAAAGCGAATCCGTCAATTGAAGATGTCCTCGTATTCCGAGTATAAAGAATATTTTTTCAGTAAAGAAGGGCAGCAAAAGGAGTTATACAACTTTTTGAGCGTAGTAACGACCAACAAAACTGACTTTTTTAGAGAGCCAGTACATTTTGATTTTTTATCTAATACGCTATTACCCGAAATGGTAAATGAGCAAAAAAAATCGATGGTAAAGATTTGGTCGGCAGCATGTTCAAGTGGTGAAGAGCCGTATACTATAAGCATAGTTCTGAATGAATTCAAAGAAGAGCATCCGCAGATTGGATTTAGTATACTAGGCACCGACATTTCACTAAATGTTCTTGATAAAGCTGCAAAAGGTATATATGCAGAGAAAGAAGTAGAGCTAATGCCACTCAATTTGAAAAAAAAATATTTCCTTAGAAGTAAGGACAGAAAGAACCCAACAGTTAAGGTTCAGCCTATACTTCAAAAAAATATTTCACTTCAGTACCTGAATTTGATGGATTCGGTATACGATTTGAAGGATACTTTTGATGTTATTTTTTGTAGAAACGTGTTGATCTATTTTGATAGGGAGACACAAGAAAAAGTGATAAATAAATTATGTGAGAGATTGATACCAGGAGGATACTTATTCATAGGACACAGTGAATCAGTAGCTAATATGAACGTACCATTAATAAACATAAAACCAACGATTTTCAAAAGAAAATAAAAACAAAGCGATATATGGATAGTCTTTCAGACAAGCAATTACTTCGTGAGTTGCGATTGCGGCTCGAAGAGAGAAAAACATTTGAGGAGAAATATAATGGACTATTTAGTGAGTACCAGCTTTTAGGCAAACGCTTGAAAGAATCGGAGGCATTGAAGAGCCATTTTATATCAAACATAACCAATGAGATTGTAAACCCGTTTTCGTCAATTATTGGTTTGTCAAAATCGATTTTGTCTGTTGAAAAGCAAGATTGGAAGAAGATTGTAACTATGGTAGCAATGATACATAGTGAAGCATTCAACCTTGACTTTCAATTGAAAAACATATTCACGGCAGCTAAGATTGAAGCAGGTGAGGTTCAGCCAAATATCTCTAAGGTGAATGTTAAAAGTTTGGTTCAAACCGTTATTGATAGTTTCTTGGTTGTTGCTCGCAAAATGGGCATCGAGATAGAGTTTGATTATAGAATAGAATTTGGATTCGGTAAGAACTTTTATTACAAGACGGACTCAGAGAAGCTTAAACAAATACTTACAAACATTATAAACAATGCTGTTAAGTATAGTTACAAAGAGTCGAAAGTAATAGTTTCGATGTGGGTAGAAGACGATGTACTCAACATATCAGTTCAAGATTTTGGTACCGGTATATCAGAGAAGAATCAGAACTTGATATTCGAGAGATTTAAGCGTCTTGATACAGGTATTAATTCAATAAATCAAGGCCATGGTTTAGGACTTTCAATCACCAAATCGTTGTTGGATTTATTGAATGGCACTATAAGTATAAAGAGTAAAAAAGGAGAAGGAACCACGTTTACCATATCATTACCAGAATCATCAGCAGTAGTAAACGACTTGACGGATGATGATGGCGGATTCTTTGTTGACGACGGTGACGAGTTATTTTAGAAAAACGGCGAATGGAATATTCACAACATTTTTTATATCCATCGTCATTTTTCACGAGTCGAGAGCCTTATATAGTGAAGACAGTTCTAGGTTCGTGTGTGGCAGTTTGTCTTTGGGATAAGCGGTTACACTTTGGAGGAATAAATCACTATATGTTGCCAATGTGGAATGGAGCAGATTTAGCCTCACCCAAATATGGCAATATAGCGATTGAGAAGTTGTTGGAGAGAATGCGAAGTATGGGAAGCCGCACCGAAGACTTGCAAGCAAAAGTTTTTGGCGGAGGAGACCTACTTAGCGTATCGGGCGAATCATCGACAACAAAGATAGGTGAGCGGAATATTGAGGTAGCCAAAATGATGCTTGCACAAGAGAAAATACCGATTGTGGGCTCAAGTTTGGGAGGAAAACGGGGAAGAAAAATTATTTTTCTTACCGATACGGGAGAAGTAAGGCATAAGTTTCTCGAAAAACACGAGATATAGAAGCGAATAATGTCATGGAAAAGAAGATCAGAGTTTTAGTAGTAGACGATTCAGCGGTTGTACGCCAGTCGCTTTCGACAATTTTGGAGAATGATCCAGAAATAGAAGTGATGGGCACAGCAGCTGATCCTATTATTGCAGTGAAGAAAATATCAAAAGAGGTACCAGATGTTATCACTCTTGATATTGAAATGCCGCGCATGGATGGCTTGACATTTCTGAAGAAGATAATGACGCAGCATCCAATTCCTGTTGTAGTAATATCATCGCTTACTCAGCGAGGAACGGAGACCGCAATGAAAGCATTGGAATATGGTGCTACTGAAATAATCGGTAAACCATCGATGAATCCTGATCGCTTTTTCCAAGAATCTCATATCATGCTGTGTGATGCTGTGAAAGCAGCAGCACAAGCAAAATTGAAGAGAAAACGTCCAGAGGAACTTGGTGCTCAGTCACAGCCAGCGCCTGCAGTTACGCCAAGACCATCGTTATTCTCTCATCGTACGCAAGCTACGCCAATTGTAGTATCGCCAAAATATACGGCAGATGCTGTGATTGAAAAAGGCAATGCGAACGACATCATTGTAGATACGGATACAGTAATAGTACTTGGCTCATCTACTGGAGGAACGGAGGCAATACGAGTATTGTTACGTACGATGCCAGAGCGTATGCCAGGTATAGCTATAGTACAACATATGCCAGAAGGTTTTACACGTTCGTTCTCCAATAGCTTAAATCAGATTTCTAAACTTGAAGTCAAAGAGGCAGAGAATGGAGATAAACTTTACAGAGGACGAGTATTGATCGCTCCTGGTAATAAGCATATGCTGCTAAAACGTGTTGGCAAGGAGTACTTCGTTGAAGTAAAAGAGGGTCCGTTAGTTAACAGACACCGCCCTTCTGTCGATGTTTTGTTCCGCTCGGCTGCTCGATATGCTGGTAAGAATGCCATTGGCGTTATACTTACTGGTATGGGTAACGATGGAGCTAAAGGATTGCAAGAGTTGCATGATACTGGAGCACGAACCATAGCACAAGATGAGCAGTCGTGTGTTGTGTTTGGAATGCCTAAAGAAGCAATAAAGGCTGGAGCAGCGGACGAAATAATAGCTCTTGATAAGATTACAGAAAGATTAGTGACAATGTCACAAGCACATAAATAAAAACACATAGCCGTCGTTTAAGAGGCTTTTCATATTTACTAATTGATGAAAAACAAGAAACTCAATAGACAAATTTGGAGCTACGCCCTGAAAGGTTTCTTTTTCGGCATGCTTATAGCGTTAATAGCTACATTGTTGGCTGCTGACTCTACCGCATACCATCAGAGTAGGCATACACTTTCTGATTTTGTGGATTTATTTCCTTCTATTTGGGTGATAGTTCTCTTTCCTGTGCTATGCGGTGCAGCAACATATTTTGTGGCATGGCAACTATCGAAAATCATCTATAAGCAGAAGATTTCGATAAAACAAGAGGAGAAGCGTGGAACGGTCATTTTGAAGTTTGTTGAAGATTTGGGAGAGGGAAAATTTGATGCTACACTCCAAATAGAAGATGAAAACGACAAACTTGGTAATGCGCTTACAAAGCTTCACGATTACTTGATTTCCAATAAAAAAGAGGAAGAGCAACGTCGTCTTGATGAACAGCAGCGAACATGGGTTACCAATGGTTTGGCACAATTTGCTGAAATACTACGACGCAACAATGATAATATGGAGGAGTTGTCATACAACATCATCCGTTATCTTGTTGATTATATGAAGATTAACCAAGCAGGTTTCTTCATACTAAATTCAACAGAAGAAGAGGCTGGCGAAGTGAGAAAATATTTCGAACTTATTGGCTTCGTAGCATATAACAGAAAGAAATACACCGAAAAGATTATTCCATGGGGCGAAGGTCTTGTGGGTCGCTGCGGACTTGAGCAGGAGACAATATACATGACCGACATTCCTGATAATTATATGACAGTTACGTCGGGATTGGGTGAATCAAATCCGCGCTCATTGTTGCTTGTGCCATTGAAGAGCAATGATGAAGTATTCGGTGTGATTGAAATGGCTTCGTTCCAACCATTCTTGGAATACGAAATACAATTCGTAGAAAAGACAGCAGAAAGTATAGCTATGACTATTGCGAATGTTCGCAATAACATAAAAACATCTAATCTTCTTCGTGAAACACAGAACCAAGCAGAGGCTATGGTTCAGAAGGAGGAACAACTCAATCAAAACATTGAAGAGTTGCAAGCAACGCAAGAAGAGAATGAACGTCGTCAGATAGAAATGAATGGTATTATCGCGGCAGTGAACAAAGCTTCGTTGAGTTGCGAGTTTGAAGTAGATGGTACCATTATCAAGATAAACGAAAACTTCCTAAAGACATTTAAGTATCGTCCAGAAGAGATAGAAGGGCAGAATATTAAGGTGTTTATCTTCAAAGAAGATGTGGAAAAATTTGAAGAGATGCTTGAAGTTGTTCGCAAAGGCGAGACATATAGTGGTCGTGTACGCAGAAGAACGAAAAAGGGTGAGGAAGTTTGGTTACTCTCAACGTATTCACCAGTTATCAATGCAGAAGGAAAAGTCTTCAAGATATTAAGTCTCGAGAATGATATCGTAGACCAAGTTAAGCTTGAGGAAGAAATGAAGCGCAGCAAAGAAGAATTGGAAATAATGATTCAAGATGCGCGAAGAGAGATGAAGGAACAGTTCAAAGAGATCGAGGCAGTCAAAATACGTAATGAGATGACACTCGAAGGTGCTTTGGATGCTATTATAACCATAAACAAAGAGGGCGTAATAGAGTTCTTCAATGCAGCAGCCGAGAAACTATGGGGCTATGATAGACAAGAGGTTTTGCAACAGAATGTAAAAATGTTGTTCTCAGACGATTCTATACAAAACGACGAATTTATCAAAGATTTTGTTACGCCAGAATTGACCAAAATAGTTGGTGAGCGTCGTGAAGTTCCTATTAAGAATAAATTTGGCGAAGAAGTGCCAGTGTTATTCTTGCTCTCTGAAGCAGAGGTAGGCGATGAGCACTCATTTACAGCATTTATACAGAATGTAGAAGTAGAACTCTTCTAAGAGTTGTAGAAAATGGAATTCAAGGCCTTTTTAGACGAGTTCAAAAATCGAACAGGGTTCGATTTTTGTGACTATTCTGACGAATCTCTAAATCGAAGACTAACTAAAATCCAAAAGGAGACAGGTCTTGATTTTGAAGGGATTTTGTCGCGCGTAGGTATAGATGTAAAATTCAAACAGAAAATCGTTGAGGATATTACAGTAAATACCACAGAGTTGTTTCGAGACCCAGATGTTTGGGTGAATCTATATAAAAAGCTCTATTGTAGTATTCCAAGAAATGTTACGACTGCTTTTTGGCACATAGGATGTTCAATAGGTTTGGAAGTATATTCTAATTTGATATTGCTCAACGAGCTTAACTTGCTGGATAACGTGAGAGTTATGGCAACAGACCTAAATTCGAGCGTTCTTGAAACAGCAAAGAATGGCGTATATGTATACGACAAGCAATTTGAGGAGAACTTCAATAAGGTATTTACCGAACTTGGCAAAAACGTTAGGTTCGACAAATACTTTGATAGAGATAAAGACCAATTGAAGTTAAAACCATTTCTCAAGGCAGTGCCAAAATTCAAGCAGCAGAATTTGGTAAGTGAGCCAGCACCTTTCCCATTCAAAGCAGATTTTGTCTTCTTACGAAATGTGATGATATACTTCAACAATAAGTTGCAAGTCAAAATTATGAAGCAGGTCTACGACAAAATGTATGATGGTGCTTATTTAGTTTTGGGTAAGCAAGAGCGTTTACCACTAAATATGAGTGGTCGATTTGAAGCTATTGCCAATTTGTATAGAAAAAATGCCTTGATTATATAGGAGATAGGCTATAACACACAAGCTATGTTTTTAGCTATAAACGACATAAAGGAGATTGCAGTAAAAATGACTGAAACTATAGGAGTGGAATACACATCTTATAGATTCTCTTTTTTTCGTCGTAGAATATCGAAGATTTTTGACGAACTACATATAAATAAGGTCCAAGATTTTTATTCGTTGCTTGCCAACAAAAAAAGCGCAGATGATATAGCATATAGAATGTTAGTTGCCGACACGGAGATGTTTCGAGATCCTTCAATGTGGCGACAAATGCGTAAAATGTTGATCGACAGGCAGCAATTGAATGTCTGGTTGCCTACGCTTACGAATGGTTATGAATTGTTCAGTTTGCTTGCTATACTGAAACAGGCTAATGTAAAAAGCCCACGTATAGTTGTAAATTCTGAATCGCAGCAAGCCATTGATAATGTGCGAAATGTAGTAATACCAGCAAAAATTCATGAAGTTGGCGTATCCAACTTTGAGCGACTCGAATTGGCAGACGATAGCATAGATAACTACGTAGATGTTGTAAGCGATGGTTATTCATTCAAAAATAGTATGTTGGAGAATGTAGAGTTCAGAAACAAATGGTTTTTAAGTGAAGCGGTCGAGAGATACGACTTAATTATCGCACGCAACGCAATGATATATTACGATAATTCACTTCAAGAGCGAGCCATAAAGAGGCTTAGTGAATCTATGGAGCGAAATACCATATTGTGCATAGGCGTAAAAGAGCAACTCTTGTATAAGATACCAAATCTTAATACAAAGACCTCAGCCGATGGACTATATGTAAAAGAATTGATAGTATGAGTGAATATAAAGCTGTTGTCATAGGAGGTTCGGCAGGAAGCTTTTCGCTTATGCTTAAGATATTATCGGGAATAAAAAGTGACTTCAAATTGCCGATAGTTTTGTGTATGCATAGATTGAAGCATGTACGTTCTGGTATAGCAGAGAGTATGCGAACAAAATCAAAATTGCCAATTATAGAGCCGATGGACAAGCAACGCATAGAGCCAGGAGCAGTATATTTGGCACCGGCAAACTATCATATGTTTGTAGAACTTGATGGTACTGTTTCGCTTTCGACCGAAGAAATGAATTTTTTCTGTCGTCCCTCTATCGATTACACTTTGTCGTCATGTGCGGCAGCGTATCGAGAAAAATTGGTTGGAATAATTCTAACAGGAGCAAATGCCGACGGAGCTAAAGGATTGAAAGATATAGCTGATAAAAAAGGATATACCATAGTGCAAGATCCTGCGACAGCAGAGGTCGACACTATGCCAAAATCTGCTTTGGCAGTGATGACACCAAATGAGGTGCTAAAACCAGATGGAATCATAGCTTTTTTGAATAACTTGTAGATATGAAATTTTTTAGACTTTTAGACCAATTAGGAGACTATGTTATTCGCTTGGCGCGATTCTTAGAAATACAGCCCAAGTGGATATTAGTTGCTGTGCGCACAGGCGTTCAAAAGGTTTTTTTGTCACTAAAAAATGGATTAGAGAAACTCAGAAGTCAAATAAAAATAATCTCATTCGAGAAACGAGTGGCAATAGCAGTAACAGCATCGGCAATAGCATTTATATGTTGGCAGATGTTTGCTTATGCTGTTTATCAATCGTTGTTTATAATAGTAAACCTTGTATTTACAGCAAGTTTAGCATTGTACGTAAGTAGACTATTGTTTAGAATACGAGAGCAACGACGAGATTTCGACCAGCGGCTACAGTCACTTGCAATGGTCCGTCGTCGTCGTGAGGCAGAATTGCAGCAAGTTCGTGCCGAGAATGATGTGCTCAAGCAATCATTAAGCAAAGAAAAAGTTTATGAAGCTACAAGTGAATCACTAATAAATGCCATAAAGTCGAACAAAGCATTACGTCAACCAAGTGATGAACTTGGGCACTACATACTATTGTCAATATCGCAATGCTTTGAAATATGTGGTGGTATAATATATCTACGAGACAAGAACTCAGAAGACGAAGAGCTTAATTATGCAGGAAGCTATGCTCTCGATGAAAAACCTTCGCGCCTGACGATGACAGCAGACGATGCTCTTGTTGGTGAAGTCTTTAGAAATTGTCAGCCTATGTATTTGGCAGACATACCAAGCGAAAACATGCGTGCAATAACAGGCTTGGGTCGCGCTCGTGAACTTCAAATGTATATATTGCCAATATCTATTGATAAGAAAGTTATTGGTATAATAGAGGTGGCAAGTTTCGTCAAATTGGATATTGCCAATTTGTGGGATAAAGTGAATGAGCAACTTGCACAAGAAATATAAGGAATAGGTATATGAAGAATAAGAAACAGCAAACAGTGTTCAAATACCTTTCGCCTCGGGGCTTTTCCGAGATACAATGGTATGCCGCTTTTGTGGCAGTCATTGTTGTGCTCTTTATTGGATGGACCTCGGTGATGAGCCTTTTAGGCTTTAGTGTCTCCTTTTTTAGTATAGCATACTTACACAGAAGTTTATTTGTTTGGTTGTTCGATATAGCTGTAGTTCTGCTGCCGCTGTTTGTATTATATATTAGTAACTATCGTCGCATAAAACTCAATGAGCTTAAGCGAAAAATAGATGACCTTCAAGGGCAAATAGATACCAGTATAATTATGGCCGGCAAGATTGGTGCTGGTCAAGAACTCGAGGAACAAACCGAAGACGAAGAGAGCGAACTTCAGAAAGCTTTGCTCGCACTAGGTAAAAACCTTTCGGATACAAAAGAGAAAGAGCAGCAATTTGGTTGGGTAAGTAAAGGCAAGGAAAAAATATCAGATATTCTTCGTGTAAACAACGACCTTGAAGAGTTGGCTGTTGCTTCGCTTCAAGGTATTGTGTCGTATTATGGTGCAGTGCAAGGCGTATTTTTTATACTCGATGATAATGGTATTTTGAAAGCAGTTACGCAGTATGCATACGACCGTCGCAGATATGAAAAAGTAGAAATAAAGATTGGTCATGGGCTTGTTGGAGCAGCGGCATACGAGAAACAGATTATCTATCGCACTGAAATCCCCGACGACTATTTCACGATAACATCTGGATTGCTCAACGACCAAAAGCCTAAGTCGATACTCATTATACCTTTGCTGCAAGAGCAACAAGTGCAAGGCGTGCTTGAATTGTCATTCTTCCGCAAAAGTTTGCCTGATTATTTCATATCTCTTGCTGAAGAAATAGGCAATGTTGTAGGCGGTAGTATCTACAACATGAAGAATAATCTGCGCACCGAAAACCTTCTCCACGAATCGCAAAAAATGACTGAAACGCTCCGAAAAAATGAGGAGCAACTTCGTGAAAATGCGCGCGAGATGATGGAAGCTCAAGAGCAACTTGAGACATCAAATAAGGAATTGGCAGAAAAGATGCGTGAAGTCGAACTTGCGCAGAAAAAACTACAAGCATTGCTTACCAATGCTTCAGAATTCATATCGATATATGATGAAAATAGAGAGCTAGTTTTCGAGAGTCCATCCATTCGACGAATATTGGGATATGAAGCCGATGAAGAGGTTCATGGTATGGACGAGGAGATGATGACTCCACGAGGCTATAAGAGCATATGTAGTATGTTCGATTATTTGCTTGAAACACCAGGAGGCGAGGCAGCCGAGCAATACACCTATCTAAAGAAAAATGGAGAAAAGATATTCCTTGAGACTCAGGGTAAGAACCTTATACACGACCCCGCTATTAGAGGCTTAATATTCAATACTCGCGATATTACAGAGCGTAAACGTGCCGAGAAAGAGGAACGCATGAAGAGCCGTATGCAATCACTGTCGGAGAACTCTCCGGATATGATTATACGTACGAACACGAAAGGAAAGATGGTTTATGCCAATCCAGCAGCATCGAAATTCCTGCAGAAAGATGTCGCAGAGCTTGTAAACATGCGAATTTCAGAGATTGATACAAACCCTAATTTTGTTCAATATATTACTGATACGCTCAAAGATATTCGACGAAGCAAAGAGGCAGTAGAATCTGAAATAGAAGTAGAATTTGATGGAGAGCAACGCATAGTAGAAATAAAAGGCATACCAGAATTTGGTGAAAATGAGGAACTTGAGTCGGTTCTATATTCAGCGCATGATGTTACTGAGTTGAAGCGAATAGAGCAAGAAGTGAAAGATAAGAATAAGAAGATTCAGGATAGTATTAACTATGGTAAGCGCATACAGATGGCCATAATGCCTGAAGCATCTATATATCAGCAAAGTTTCCCAAATTCATTCATGTTCTATCGACCAAAAGATGTCGTATCAGGCGACTTCCCTTGGTATTTTGAATGGGGTGATGTTAGCTATGTAGCTGCTGTCGACTGTACAGGTCATGGAGTGCCAGGCGCAATTCTTTCTATTATCGGCTATTTGATGCTAACAAATATTGTAGATAATGGACATGAGCTCACAGCAGCTCAGATTCTTGATAGACTACATGCAGCAGTACGTCGCACATTACGTCAAGATGTCGATGGTGCCAATGGTAGAGAAGGTATGGATATCGGTTTGTGCAGAATCGACAAATCGAAGAAAGAGCTACAATTTGCAGGTGCGCACCGACCATTGTATTATATGCGCGATGGTGAGTTTACAGAGTATAAAGCATCAAGAAAAGGTATAGGTGGTATACCTTTGCCAGGTCGTCCGGAAAAGGATTTTGAAAACAATGTAATAGAATATAAAGAGGGAGATCGATTCTTTGTATTCTCCGACGGATTGCCCGACCAATTAGGAGGCGGCCCAGGAGTAAAAAAGAAATACCAGACATCGCGATTCAAAGACTTGCTCGATCGTGATAAAAACGAAAGTATGGTAGGAATCGAGAAAGACCTTATAAAAGACTTCTATGAATGGGTTGGAGACGAGAAACAAGTCGACGACGTTTTACTTATAGGAATCGAATTATAAATTTAAGTACTATATTTACACACTTTTAATTATGTGCAGTATGAATAAAATAGTAGGAAGCAAAGACTTCTTAGAGTTTGCATATGAGTTATATCACACTATGCAAGCCAATGAAATTAACTTGGTCTATGAAGGAGTCGTAACGCAAGAAATTACAAAGACTTTCACTGCGTTGACCGAGAAGAACATGGTAAAGAACGAAGAGTCGAACCAAGTTCAGCGTAAGGTATTCAACGTAATGGTGGAATGTTTGCAAAATATTAGTAAGCATGCCGATGCGATGACAGAGAATGCCGACGAAGAGCGTCGAGGTATTGTTTTAGTTAGTCATGGCGAGAACTTCTACAATGTCATTACAGGCAATGTGATAAAGAAGGAAAAGAGAGATCGACTTGAAAAGAGTCTTGAGCATATTAATAGTCTCGACAAAGAAGGTCTTTCGGCATTGTATAAACAACAAATCAAAGAAGGAAAATTATCAGAAAAAGGCGGCGCAGGTCTTGGTTTTATTGATATAGCTAAGAAATCGGGAAACAAGATAGAGTATCAATTCAAAGAATTGACAGACGATCGCTTTTTCTTCATAGTAATAACAACCATTTCAAGAAATAACTAATAGACAAACCCCAAAATAATGGACGTAATAAGTATAAAAGGTACAGATGATACGCCAAGCGTAACACTTGACAAAGACAAAGGCGAATTTGTTTTCGAAGGTCGTTCACTTCCAGAAGATGTAGGTGATTTTTATCAACCTATCCTTAATTGGTTGGATGCCTATGCTCAGGAGCCTAATGATACCACAGATGTTATGTTCAAACTTGAATATTTCAACACAGCATCGTCGAAGGTTATACTCGACATTTTGCTCAAGTTTGAGGAAATCAATGATGCAAAAGGTGGAGTAACAATCAAGTGGCACTATCACGAGGACGAAGAGGATATGAAAGAGGCAGGTGAAGAATATGAAGACATCGTCTCTGAGCCGTTTGAATATATTGTCTACTAATATGTAGGCAAGATGTTTTATACACCGCACTATAAGAAGATAGTAACACATGAGTGAAGAAATCCTTGGCGCTCTGATGGAATTGTTTGGCTTGATAGCCAAGCAAGACGATGGAGTTGAAGCAGCAGAAGTCGAGTATGTACGACAATTTCTCAAATCTCAAATAGAGATTGAGAAAATAGAGTCGTATATGGCGTTGTTTACTGAGAAAGCAAAATCTACAGTAAAATACGACAAAGACGGCAACCCAATAGTTGACGTGCGCGACTCTGTGAAGATCCTCGGATTCTGTCGCAAGATAAACAAGAAACTCAACCGCGAGCAGAAGGTTGTTGTATTGGTGCGTATCTATGAGATGCTCAGCGTTTCTCGCAAATTCACCGAGAAGCGTATGGAGGTCATCAATACAGTAGCTGACGTATTCACCTTAGCAAAAGATGAGGTTAAGGCTATTGAGGCATTCAACGTTCAAGACGACATTGCTAACCTCGATATACAGTCGATACTCATAGCTAACGAACAAGAGGATCAAACATTTACAAACGCACTTCACGTTACAGTTGGTGCACTCGATGGAAACATATTCATACTGCGTGTTCAGAGTGCCAACATGTACTTTATTCGTTACCTGGGTAACCAAGAAGTGTTTGTGAATGGACAACTTTTGGCGCCACGTCACGTCTACCCTCTCTCGAAAGGTAGTTTTATAAAAATGCCGCAAGGCGCACCACTCTACTATACTGATATTGTAGCAAAATTCATGAACGAGACAACGCTCCAAAAGATCTCGTTCGAAGTGAAGAATATGTACTATCGCTTCAAAAATGGAGCATTAGGCTTGCGCAATATTAATATGGCCGAAGAGCAAGGTAAGCTCATAGGTATTATGGGTGCGTCGGGAGCAGGTAAGACTACCCTTTTGAATGTTCTTTGTGGTAATGAAGCTCCATCGGAAGGCGAAGTTCTTATCAATGGTCTCAATTTGCATACTCAGAGTGATTTGCTTGAAGGTGTAATTGGCCTTATTCCGCAAGACGATCTTCTTATAGAGGAACTTACTGTATATCAAAATCTTTACTACAACACAAAACTCTGCTTCAAAGACAAAACGGAAGAAGAGATAGACCAAATGGTCTGCAATACGCTTATGAGTTTGGGCCTTTACGAACGTAAGGACCTGACTGTTGGCTCGCCACTTAATAAGACAATTAGTGGTGGTCAACGCAAGCGTTTGAATATTGCTCTTGAGCTTATTCGCGAGCCAGCTATTCTCTTCGTTGATGAGCCAACTTCGGGCTTGTCTTCTCGCGACTCAGAGAACGTTATGAATCTTTTGCGTGAGTTGTCGCTCAAAGGCAAACTTGTGTTTGTGGTAATCCACCAACCATCATCGGATATCTACAAGATGTTCGATAAGATGTTTATTCTTGATACTGGAGGTTATCCAGTATACTATGGCAACCCAACGCAGTCAATCACATATTTCAAGCACCTCGATGAACAGGTAAATGCAGATGTGGGCGAATGTCCTGTTTGTGGTAACCTTAATCCAGAACTTGTTTTCAACGTGCTCGATGCTTCGGTAATCGATGAGTATGGTAATTATACCAATCAACGTAAGGTTAAACCTGAAGAGTGGTATAATAAGTATGTAGAAAATATTGAATTACCCAAAGTTAAGACCGTTACTGATCAGCCACCGCGTGGGCTAAATATACCAAGTTGGTTTAAGCAGTTTAGAATATATACTGTGCGCGATTTTTGGGCAAAAATCAGTAATACACAGTATATACTTTTGAACATACTCGAAGCCCCATTGTTGGGTTTCATCTTGGCTTATCTAATTCGCTACATTGTTGACCCAGATTCAGATGTATATATTTTCCGCGAAAACGAGAATATACCTATCTATATATTCATGGGCATCATCGTGGCAATATTCTTTGGTCTGATCATTTCAGCGGAAGAGATATTCAAAGATGCCAAGATTCTTAAGCGAGAAGCATTCTTGAACCTTAGTAGGTCGGCATACCTTGTATCGAAGATTTTTATCCTTATGGGTATATCGGCTATTCAGATGATTTTATTCCTATTGGTTGCTAATGCAATAATTGGATTCAAAGGCATGAACGTTGAGTTCTTCTTGATGTTGTTCTCAGTTTCAGTGTCGTCCAACTTGATAGGTTTGATAATATCATCAGCGTTTAACTCGATAGTAACCATATATATTATGATTCCGCTTCTGATGATACCACAGATGGTGTTGGGCGGAGCTATGTTTACTTTCGATAAACTAAATAAAGACTTTACGACAGTAGGCGAAGTGCCTCTCATAGCAGAGTTTATTCCAGCACGATTTGCCTACGAAGGTCTGACAGTTTATCAGTATAAGCATAATAATTATGGAAGACTATTCTTCGCCGATGAGATGAAGAAGAGTCAAGCTAACTACAAGCAGGTATATTACTTACCAGAGTTGACAACAGCGCTCGACAAAGTTGGCAATAGTTTCAAAGTAGGCACTCAAAAAGACGAGTCGGGTGCATACGAGAAGAGCTATGTAGCCGATTTGGCTTTGTTGCACAACGAACTTGGTAAAGAAACCAAGAGAATACCAGATATTGAGTTTGCTTTGTTAGATAAACTTACGCCAGATGCATTCAATAGCGAAGTATATGATGCTACACAACAGTATATCAATCAATTGTCGGCATTCTATTCTGAGATGACGCGTACGTCAATAGATAATATAGACAGAAGAATAGATTATTATCTTGAGAATAAAAAGGATTTGTTCCTTGCGACAAAAGATGCGTACTATAATGAGCAGTTGGCTGACATATTGAAGAAGACATTCGACAAGAACAAGATTTTGCGCGATGGAGAAAATCTTATTCAAGTGTTAGATCCTATATATCAAATGCCTGAGCCTAAAGGATTATTACCATTCCGTACACATTTCTTTGCTCCATATAAATATGTTCCAATAATAGGCGTATTTGTTGAAACACTGTGGTTCAACATCATATCAATATGGTTGCTTTCGGTATTTTTCTATATAGTTCTTTACTTCGATTGGGCGCGACGTGCGATAGAGTATCTTTCGCATGTAGATTATAAGGAGATATTTGATAACATAAAACAGCATTTACCTAAAATACAGAAACCAAAATTTTTGAACAGCGTAAAAGCGATTGTTACCAAGAAGAAAACTAAGAAATAAACCATAAATCTTATAGTAATGATAAAGCACATGTCAATGGCCGTAGCATTGATCTGCGGTCTACATCTTATGGCAGGATGTTCAGGAAATTCAAACAATTCTGAGGGTTCATTAGATGAACCAATACCAGATTCGACAATAACACACGGCCCTCTCGAAATTTCTGAAGGAGTTGTTAATGATATGATTCAAAACATATCTTCTCCTGTAGAGATGGCAAATATGATTCTTGGCTCGGGAGTTCCTTTCTCACAGCAAATGCTTAATTCTTCAGACAACATGAAGAACTACAGCACAAGCTTCAAAAGAGCTATAAACCTTGGTGCATATAGTGCTGACCTCGGTTATATCAACTGTTATAATAAAAACACCGTAGTTGTTTCTTATCTATTGGCAGTTAAGGAGTTGGCTGACGGTATTAATGTAGGTCAGTTTATTGATTTTGCTCATTTGAAGAGTTTGGCAACCAACTCATCAAATCTCGATTCGTTGAAACAGCTCTCTGTAACGAGCTTCAACGATATGGATAAATATCTTCGTGAGCAGAAACGCGCTAACGTAAGTACTGCTATTGTAGCTGGTGCTTGGGCAGAAGGTATTTATCTCACATGTAGCGTTGTTGAGCAAATGCAAAAGAACCCTAGTGCAGATACAACTAAGCTAAAAGAACTTGTTAGCCGCATAGGTGAGCAAAAAGACATCGTGAATATTCTCAAAATTGTTGTTCACAACTACTCTTTGAGTGATCGCAACTTCCAAACTTTGGAGGAGAAGATAAACGAACTTCAAAATGTATACGAAGCTGTACGCATTACAACCGAGTTCGCTCCGCCTGAAATGGTAGAACAAGATGGTATGCTTGTGATTGTACAACATGAGATTAGCCACGTAGAGATAACCGACGAACAGGTAGCTCAAATAATCGAAAAGATTAAGGACCTTCGTGAGTTCATCGTGGGATAATGATAGTTGGCGAAAGAAGAGAACTAACAATAAAAAGGAATAAGATGAAGAATATCATATTAACAGTTATCGCCCTCTTCGGATTGGCATCAATTGCATCGGCACAATGTGGCGACGATTTGATGAAAAAAGCGCTCGGAGCAATGGGTGGTTACCAATACATCAAAGACTTTGACATCAAAGTGCCAGCTGGAGCAGCCGATGGAGCTACATTTTCTATTGTGCTCAATAGCCGTACGCACTATCAAATAAACGTTGCGAATGGAGCTTCGAATCCTGAGCACGTTACTATCAAAATTTTCGATGCATCTGGCAAATTGATAGGTATCAATGCTTCGAATGGTAAAGTGTTCGATACTTTCCAGTTTATTTGTGGTAAAACTGGCGCATACAAACTTCAAGTGACATGTTCGGGTGAAGCTTGTGCTCGCGCTGTGCTTTCTTTGGTTAAGCAGTATACTGAGGCAGAGATGCCATAAGCATAAATATTCTACCAATAAAACAAAAAGAGTGTGTCGGGGTTATTCTCGATACACTCTTTTTTATTGTTGAGACTTCTTTTAGCTTGAGGTTGTAGCTTTTATCGAAAGCTAAAAAACTGTCAATACGTAGGATAATTTTATGCGTTGTAGTGAACGAAAAGTGAGACGTTGTCTATTTGGTGTTGTTGCTGCGCAGAATGCATAAATATGGGCGCTTTTATGCCATCGTTGAGGCTTATTTGCGACTTGTATATGTATGCTTCGTCCCAAATATTAGCATCTATGAAAGGCTGTAAAGTTTTTGTCCCGCCTTCAATTATAACCGATTGAGCGCCTTCGTTGTAAATAGCCGAAAGAATAGCATTTACACCATTATTGAAGTCTACGTATACATATTTTACATTGCCACAATCTTCATCTTTTTGCGAGTTAAGTATTATGGTGCGGTTGTCGTCGTTCATAATATTTAGCAAGTCAGAAGTGCGTAAATGAGGGTCTACGACGAAGCGTGTAGGATTGTTGCCGGCAAATAGTCGTGCGGTTAATGAAGGATTATCGTTGATAGCAGTGTTGGCACCGATGAGAATAGCAGGTTCGGTTGTGCGTTGCTTGTGTACTAAGCGTTTGCAAGCTTCATTTGTGAGCCATACGGCTTGACCTACCTTACCGATGAAGCCATCAGACGATTCGGCCCATTTTAGAATTACATAAGGGCGGCGTTTTTCGTTGAAAGTGAAGAAGCGGCGATTTAGGTATCGGCACTCTTTTTCGAGGATTCCTACAGTTACCTCTATACCAGCATTGCGTAGCATGGAAATGCCTCTGCCACTAACAGCGCTGAAACTGTCTATGCAGCCTACCACAACCTTTGGAATACCCATTTCTATGATCAGTTTTGAGCAAGGCGGCGTTTTGCCATAGTGTGAGCAAGGTTCGAGGCTGACGTATAGTGTACTATTTTTTAGCAGTTCTTTGTTGCGAACGGATGCAATTGCATTAACTTCCGCATGCCCTTCGCCAGCTTTTCTGTGATATCCTTCACCTATAATCTTACCTTCATGCACTATGACACAACCAACCATAGGGTTGGGATAAGTGAGGCCTTCAGCCGACATAGCAAGTTGAAGGCAGCGTTGCATATATATTTCGTGTTGACTCATAGAGTTTTTTTCTGTAAAAGTAAACACTCTACGTAATAGCTTTGCATCATTATAGAGATGCTGTAGATGCAAAAGTTGACATTTGATAGTGTTCGTAAAGAAATTTCGGAGCAATTGTCTCCGGAGTATGGCGCAGAAAGCGTGTCGCTTGCCCGAAATTTACTGTGCGACTATTACGATATTTCATTTACACAGTTGATACTGAATGCCAATCAGAGTATAGGTGTAAGTGATTATGAATCTTTATGCAGTTATGTGGAGAGGCTAAAACGTTATGAACCACTGCAATATATAATCGGTCATACTCAGTTTTGTGGTTTACGATTTGAGGTTAATAGCTCCGTACTTATTCCTCGTCCAGAGACACAACAAATAGTTGATTTGGTATCGGAGAGGCTCATTGGAACGGAGTCCGTTCTTGACATAGGCACAGGTTCAGGCTGCATACCTATAGCAATAAAAAAGCGTAAGCCAAATGCTCGAGTAAGTGCCGTAGATGTTTCAAAGGAGGCGTTGGCAGTAGCTAAGCGCAATTCTATTCAGAATGGTGTTGAAGTTAACTTCGTTAAGTGCGATATTTTGCGTGAGATGCCACAAGGAGAGTATGAGATAGTTGTATCTAATCCGCCATATGTATGTGATGAAGAGCGTTCGGACATGCAAAAGAACGTGCTCGACTATGAACCCTCGTTGGCTCTTTTTGTGCCAAATAATAATCCATTACTGTTCTATAGAGAAATAGCCCGTAAGTGTATGTCGGGGTTGCTCAAGCCCAACGGATATTTGTTTTTTGAGATAAATGAGCGTTTTGGAATGGAGACAGAAGAGATGCTTCGAGGTATGGATTATAAAAGAGTTGAAGTGGTGAAAGATTACTGCAACAAAGATAGGTTTGTGGTGGCGATGCGATGAAAATTGGTTATTTGTCTTTCAAAACATTGTCGACCATAGCCACAATTTGTGGGTAAAAAGCTCTAAAATGCTGTTCAAAAGTGGCGTAATTATCTTTCAAACAAGAGATAGCTTCTTGAGTATTGTCGGGTAGCGAAGTGTTGCGAGCCATAATATTAAGGGCGCGAGCTATTCCACCGAAGTTGGCATAATTCTCTAATCGACGGCTTTTTATTAGAAAAGGAAGCATTTTCTTTACGTCGTTAGGCAGACGGAAATAATTGAGTAGAAGTATTTTGTGAACTTTATTTACGAATGACGATAGAGACATAGTAGGGTGAAACTCGTTCCAATTGGCAGCTAAAAAATGATCGTAGAAAATATCTACAATTATGCTTGCATATCTACCATACGCGTCTTTGAGCAATTGAGTCGACTGAATAACAATTTCATTGCTATCGGTGAAAGAGTCGATTTGTCTATGAAGAAGTATGCCTGTGCGTACGTTAGGCTTGTATCTGTTGAAATTGTTGCCCTTCACGAAGTCGCCAATAAAATTTCCGAGCATAATGTCGGAGTTGTCGTGTGAGAGCGCTAAATGAGCTAAATAATTCACGATGCGTTGTCTAAAGACATTGTTCGCAAACTTAATCCAAAAGATGCATCTTTGTATACTCATAGTTAAAAGATAAACGATATGATAAAAGAATTGAATGATAGCAATTTTGCCGAGGTAACATCACAAGGCGTTGTAATGGTAGATTTTTGGGCTGTTTGGTGCGGACCATGTCGTGCATTAGCGCCACACGTAGAAGCTATTGCTGAAGAATATGAAGGAAGAGTGGTAGTAGGAAAACTCGACATAGAGGCATCTGAAAAGGTGGCTATGGAATTGGGTATTCGTGCTATACCTACAATAATATTCTTCAAAAACGGAGAGATTGTCGACCGAACTACTGGCCTCGTAAACAAGAAAGTGCTTGCTGAAAAACTCGACGCACTGCTTGCGTAAGCAATAACAACCCTTTTGCAAGGTGTTTTCTTGCTTCGTTCGTATGGTAAAAACCTATTTTCGTTGAACTAAGGTGACTTAAATTGAGTAAAAACGTCCGTTGGCTGAAAAAGCTTTATGCGGCAAAACGGTCATGCTACATTTGCATTGTTCTCAAAAAGACAGCAAACAATAGCATAAGTTTTTCGTAATATTTAGAGGTTTAACATTTGGTTTACGCCGTGAAGGTTTACTACCACAGACCAACGGGTCGAAAAGAAATAAAGGTTTTATTCATATCTGAAAAAAGTCCTGCTTTCTCACGAAGGCAGGATTTTTTATGATTTACGCATTACGATTGCTTGTTGATTGGTTACCTTTGCAGAGCGTTTATATAGCGATATGATAGATATAAAAATAATAGAAAACGTTCTTTTCAGAGGTGGCAAATTGGATGTCGCAGATGAAGAATGGAAAGGTATAGATGAATGCTATAAGTTTCTTGAAAACTTCCGACGTGATAAAGTTATCTATGGCATAAACACTGGTTTTGGGCCTATGGCACAATATCGAGTGTCAGAGGATAATTTGCGAAAGCTTCAATATAATATAATTCGTTCGCATTCAACTGGTGCGGGAGCTCCACTTAGCGAGAGTGTTGTTCGTGCAGCCATGATTTCACGCATAGGTACGTTCCTTCAATTTCGTTCTGGCATACATCGCGATGTGGTGGCTCAGCTTGTCTCTTATGTAAATAAGGGAATAACCCCATTTGTGCCACAACATGGTTCTGTAGGTGCGAGTGGCGACCTTGTTCAACTTGCTCATATCGCGCTGACGCTTATAGGAGAAGGCAAAGTGTTTTATAAAGGCAGTCTTGTTGACACGCAAGAAGCACTCAAAGCCGAGAATCTGAAAGCCGTTGAACTACACGGGCGTGATGGCCTATCGGTAGTGAATGGCACGGCAGTGATGACTGGTTTGGGCTTAGTTACGCTGATTGAGAGCAAACGCCTTTTGGAATGGATGGTAGCGGCTTCGGCAATGGTAAATGAAGTTGTGGAGTCGTATGATGATATGTTTACCGAGCAACTTAATGGAGTGCGCCGTCAAGATGGACAGCAAGAGGTGGCTCGTATGCTACGTGAATTTACTCAGGGTGCGACACTATTGCGTAAACGCGAATCGACGCTCTATGCTGGCAACGACGAAACTTATTTCAAGCATAAAGTTCAGCCATTCTATTCGCTTCGTTGTGTTCCTCAAATATTAGGTCCTGTGATAGAGGTACTAAAAAATGCAGAGCGAATATTAATCAACGAAGTCAATTCGGCAGACGATAATCCGATTGTAGATCCTGTATCGAAATCGGTTTATCATGGAGGCAATTTCCATGGCGACTACATCTCGATGGAGATGGATAAGTTGAAAATAGCTATGACAAAAGCTATTATGCTTAGCGAGCGTCAGCTTAACTATTTACTTCATGACAAAATAAACGAGACTCTGCCTCCATTCTGCAATCTCGGTCAACTTGGACTCGACTATGGTATGCAAGCTTGTCAGTTTACAGCTACAAGCACCACGGCCGAATGTCAAACATTGGCAAACCCAATGTCGATACATAGCATACCAAACAACAATGATAATCAGGATATTGTGTCGATGGGTACAAATTCGGCGCTCATAGCGCGACGAATAATCAGCAATGGTTATCAAGTGGTGTCGATACTACTTATGACAATAGCTCAAGCTGTCGATTGCTTGAAGTTGTCTGGCAAGTTGAGCCCTCGGTCGCGAGCGTGCTATGATACAATTCGTGCCGTATTCCCCGCATTTAGCGAAGATCATCCGCACTACGAGGAAGTGGCCTCTGTTGAGGCAATGATTCGTAAGAACGGTTTAGATATACTAACAGAAAAATCTTTATCAATATGAAATATGCATTAGTAACCGGCGGAAGCCGAGGTATCGGGCGTGCAGTAAGTGTAGCTTTGGCGCGTGATGGATACACAATAATTATTAATTATCGTTCGCGCTCCGAAGAGGCTGAAGAGACTCTCCGCTTAGTACGTGAAGCTGGTTCTGACGGCGAACTTTTGCCATTCGATGTGGCAAATCGTGAGCAAACTGCTGCAGCTCTTGAAAAGTGGGCAGCTGAACATCCAGGTGAATACATAGCTTGTGTTGTCAATAATGCTGGTATACGTAAGGACAATCTTATGGTATTTATGCAGCCAGAGGATTGGAGTTCTGTGCTTCATATTACGCTCGACGGATTCTATAACGTAACGCAGCCTTTGTTGCAGAATATGCTCGTGAAGAAGTTCGGACGTATAATCAATATGGTGTCGCTTTCGGGCTTGAAAGGACTTCCTGGACAGACTAATTATTCATGCTCTAAAGGCGGATTGATAGCTGCAACAAAAGCATTGGCTCAAGAAGTTGCTCGCAAGAATGTAACTGTCAATGCAGTTGCTCCTGGCTTCATTCACTCCGATATGACCGCTGATCTCGACGAAGCATCGATAAAGAAAACCATTCCAGCTGGTCGTTTTGGTGATGCAAGCGAAGTGGCAGATCTTGTAGCATTCCTCGCTTCAGAACGTGCTTCGTATATCACTGGTGAGGTTATCTCTATCAATGGTGGTCTTTATACCTAAATACTAATTGATAGCATGCCTTACGATTCGAAGACGATAAGCGAAAAATTGGCTAAAGTGTTGGCGGACGAATTTGAAGTGCCGCAAGAGACGCTTACGCCGCAAGCCCCTTTGATGGCAACACTGCAACTTGATAGCCTCGATTTGGTTGACCTCGTAGTGCTGATTGAGAAGGAGTTTGGTGTGCGTTTGCAAAAAAACGATTTCAAAACGATCAACACTTTCGCTGAACTTGTTGAGTTTATTATGAATAAGAGCAATATGTAATGGAAGATAAGCAACAATGGAATGGTAAGTCGCGCGGAGGAGCGTTGGGTACAACGATTTTTGTGAAGCTTACTACCATTTGTGGGCCACGAGTAGCCTATGTATTGCTTCTTCTTGTTATTCCATATTTTGTGCTTTTTGCCCCAAAGGCTTCAAGAGCATCATATAAATATCATAGAAAAATACTGCGCCGCGGAGTTGTAGCTTCGTTTGGTGCAGTTTTTTTTCATTTCTACACTTTTGGTAGAGTCTTAGTCGATCGCATAGCTGTGAGGCATGGATTGACGCATTTTTATACCTTTAAGCGTAGTGGCGAAGCTGAGGTAATGCAGCTGATAGATCAGAAGCGAGGAGCCATTCTTCTTGGAGCTCATGTAGGAGCTTGGGAAATTGGTCCAATGATGTCGGATAGGTATGCAAGCAAAATAAACGTGGCTATGATTGATGCTGAGTATCAGGCTGTAAAGAGAGTTATTGAAAACGGTGTTGATATTCTGCCATACAATATTATTCCCATAAAAACTGACGGACTTGAAAGTGTTTTGCAAATTAAGCAAGCTATCGATAGGGGAGAGCTCGTTAGCTTTCTAAGTGATAGATATTTGCAAGGTCATGATACCATAGATATAACACTAATGGGGAAGCCAGCTAAATTGCCTGCTGGAGTATTCAAAATTGCTACGCGTTTGCGGGTGCCTGTCGTACTCTATTCGTCGATGCGCGATAGAGGTCTTGCGTATAATTTTTCGTTCAAAACTATCGACAGTAAATCGCTAACGCCTCAAAAATTGGCCGAATTGTATGCTGAGTATCTTGAGGAATTGATAAAGCAGTATCCCGACCAATGGTTCAATCTATACGATTTTTGGAGAAATTAGTTCGTTGAACTATAAAACAAAAAAAGAAGCGTGAGTATTAGTTATTCACGCTTCTTCTCTATTTTTTGTGTATTGATTGTTGCTTTTAGCTAATCTATCAATTCCATAGCTTGAGTCTCTACATCGATTTTTAGCGTGTGGTATTCGGCTTCGCGATACATACCAGAGCTATTCAACACATAAACACAGATGCGAGCTCGGCTATTGCCAATTCTTAATCCACTTTGGGATAATGGCAATTTTATGGTGATGGTGCCATCATCGTTTGCCGTGTAGTTGCTAAGAGTAAAATAGCAATTCGACATACGCACAGGTGAACTTTCGGGTTCGTAGGGAGTTAGGGCAAAACCAATAGTTGCGCCCTCTTTCTGAGCCGAGATTGTTGCAACAACTAATTTATTTTCTTCATCGAATTCGAAAGCGGAGCAATCTATTTCGCCTATAGTATCCGACTCTTCGAAAGACACCAACTGCGAAGTGGAGTACGTCTGTCCGTTGGTAGTGCGAGCCATAAAGTCGTAAGTGCCATTAAGACTACTTATAGATGTGAAACTTACGTTGTCGTCGCTATACCAAGCAT
The DNA here is from genome assembly GCA_015061285.1 of Bacteroidales bacterium. Taxonomy (GTDB): domain Bacteria; phylum Bacteroidota; class Bacteroidia; order Bacteroidales; family Marinilabiliaceae; genus W3P20-009. Next base: position 92,645 of record SUWW01000010.1, read on the forward strand.
AATCGTTGAACTTAACCATGGTTAAGTTTACTTGGTCGGATTCGTGGACTATTGAAGTACTACTGATTTTGAAATCTTCTACTGATGATGTCATGTAGAAATATGGCGTATAGCATCGAGTGCTGTCTGAGCCCGATTCGATAACGTAGCCTGCAATATTGGGTGCAAAAGTTAATTCGTCTTCTTCGATGCACGACACGAAAGAAGCGATAGCCGCTATGGCAGAAATGCTTATTAATAATAGGGTCTTTTTCATTTACTTGGAGAAATACGTACAAAAGTATATACATGTATTCAACGAATGCAAAAAAAATCAGCGAAAAGTTAAAATTTCACTATGTATATATATTATTTGACCGAATAAAGACCAAACAAGACAGCATATACACAAAAAAACGAAGTAATGAAAGTTGTAGTTAACATAATAAACACAATAAGATTTTTATATTTCAAAACCAAAACTTTGAAAAAAGGCAATATGACCTATTTTTGCGTTCGCATATAAAAAGAAAAACAAGGAGATATAATAAAATGGCAGAAGTAGCAACGCAGCAATACACCGAAGACAATATAAAAACGCTTGAGTGGTGGGAGCATATTCGTCGCCGTCCAGGTATGTATATTGGTAAACTTGGTGATGGCGGTTCGAGCGATGATGGTATATACGTCCTGCTCAAGGAGGTCATAGACAACTCGATAGACGAGTTTATGATGGGTAATGGTAAGAAGATTATTGTTGACGTTGAAAACACAGCCCCCGAAGGCGAGCCAAGACATTGGCAAGTGAGCATTCGCGACTATGGACGAGGCATTCCATTAGGTTCGGTGGTTGATGTGTCGTCGAAGATGAACACTGGTGGTAAATACGATAGTGAAGCATTTCAGAAATCTATTGGTCTGAACGGCGTAGGTATAAAGGCCGTGAATGCCCTTTCGACAAGTTTCGTCATAGAGTCGTTTCGCGATGGACAATGCAAACGTGTTGAGTATTCGCGCGGATTGATAGTGAAAGAGCACGATGTAACAGCTACAACAGAGAAAAACGGCACACACGTAGTGTTTACGCCAGACGATACGGTGTTTGAGAAATACGATTATCGTATGGATGTCGTGCAACGCATGTTGAAGAACTATACCTACCTCAACAAAGGTCTCACGATGTGCTTCAATGGCGAAAACTTCAAGAGCGAAGAGGGTGTTGTTGACCTTTTGCGCGACAATATGACCGAAGAGCCTCTCTATCCTATAATACACCTTGAAGATCAAGATCTTGAAATAGCACTCACCCATTGCAATCACGATCGCGAGGAGTATTACACCTTCTGTAATGGCCAGCATACCACACAAGGTGGTACGCACTTAATGGCATTCAAAGAGGCTGTAGTGAAAACCATACGCGACTTTCTTGGCAAAAACTACGATGCTTCCGACATACGTACGGGTATGGCCGCCGTGGTATCTATCCGCGTGCAAGAGCCTGTGTTCGAGAGCCAAACAAAGACCAAACTTGGTTCTAAAAATATGGCACCCGACGAGAGCAGCGTAACTATAAAAACATACGTACAAAATTTCCTCTCTAAATATCTCGACGATTATTTGCATCGTAACCTCACCGTTGGTGATATTATGAGCAAGAAGATTCAGCAGAACGAAGAGGAGCGTAAGGATATTCAAGGCGTGAAAAAAGCAGCGCGCGAGAAGGCCAAAAAAGCCAGTTTGAACAACACTAAGCTACGCGACTGCCGTATCCACCTCACCGACAAGGAGAAAGACAAAAACGACCGTCGCGAAGAGACGGCAATATTCATCACCGAGGGTAATTCGGCTTCTGGTTCTATCACTAAGAGTCGCGATGCCAATGTGCAAGCCGTATTTAGCCTTCGTGGTAAGCCGCTCAACACTTTCGGGCTGAAGCGCGACATTGTATATAAAAACGAAGAGTTCTACCTACTTCAAGCAGCGCTCGACATCGAAGATGGCATTGAGGGATTGCGCTACAACAAGGTAATTATAGCTACCGATGCCGATGTCGATGGTATGCACATTCGCCTACTTATGATGACATTCTTTTTGCAATTTTTCCCCGATGTCATTCGCAATGGTCACCTATTTATATTGCAGACACCGCTTTTCCGCGTACGCAACAAGAAGAAAACCGTCTATTGCTATAGCGAGGAAGAACGCGATAAGGCTGCTAATCAGCTTGCTGGTGCAGAAATCACACGATTCAAAGGATTGGGAGAAATCAACCCCGAAGAGTTCAAAGGATTTATTGGAGACAACATCCGCCTCAACACCGTGGAGATGCGTCAAGCCGACCAAGTGCGAGAATTACTACAATTCTACATGGGTCAGAACACGTCGCAACGACAAGATTTCATTATAGATAATCTTGTTATCGAAGAAGACCTTGTTGATATTCAAGATGTTATGTAGTAGTAAGTTATAAGTACGTAAGTGTTAAGTAGGTAAGTATTAAGTACTTATGTGCTAAGTTTTTATAAGTAAAAAGTTTTGCGAGTACAACAAACCGTACATCGTACATAATAAAACCGTACATAAATATTATATGTCAGACGAAATAGATAACCTCAACGACAACGAAGAGGTGCCAATGGAGCAGTCTAACGATGAAGAGGCAGCCAACACCGAAAATTTCGATGAAGAAGCAAGCCAAGTTGAGGATGCCGAAGTGATACCTTCTGCAGTGCCGCTTTGGGACGAAGCAGCAGTGAAAACAAGCCAATTGCATGGTATGTATCGTGCATGGTTTCTCGACTATGCATCGTATGTAATACTCGATCGTGCAGTACCTCATATCGACGACGGATTCAAGCCTGTGCAACGCAGAATATTGCACGCCATGTCGCTCATGGAAGATGGACGATTCAATAAAGTGGCCAACATCGTGGGTAGCACCATGCCATTCCACCCGCACGGCGATGCATCAATTGGCGACGCGTTGGTGCAACTTGGACAAAAAGGCTTATTGATTGATACTCAGGGTAACTGGGGTAATATTCTTACTGGTGATGAGGCTGCAGCACCTCGATACATAGAGGCTCGACTGACCAAGTTTGCCCTCGACGTGGTGTTCAACAAGAAAACTACGCAATGGATGCTCAGTTATGATGGTCGCAACGACGAGCCAGTCACGCTGCCTGTAAAGTTTCCGCTTCTTCTTGCTCATGGCGCTGAGGGCATTGCGGTGGGTTTGTCGACAAAGATTTTGCCGCACAACTTCAACGAACTCATCGATGCTTCTATATCGTACCTTAAGGGCGAAGAGTTTACGCTACTGCCCGATTTCCCAACAGGCGGTTTGATTGATGCATCTAAATATAACGATGGTCAGCGAGGCGGTTCGCTGCGTGTGCGTGCGCGAATTGAGAAGCGCGATGCTCGAACAATCGTAATCACTGAAGTGCCATTTACCAAAACAACGCAAATACTACGTCAGAGCATCGAGAATGCCGCTAAGAAGGGCAAGATTAAGGTTCGCAAAATTGACGACCTCACTTCCGAAAATGCCGAGATTGTCATCACTCTACCCGCCGACACATCGCCCGATAAAACCATCGATGCGCTCTATGCCTTCACCGACTGCGAGCTCAACCTTGCGCCTAATGCTTGCGTAGTGTACGACCGCAAACCTCACTTCCTTGGTGTGAGCGACATACTTAAGCATAGCACCGACCGCACCGTATCGCTTCTCAAACGCGAACTCGAAATCAACCTCGACGAGCTCGACACTCAGTGGCATTTGCTCTCGCTTGAGAAGATTTTCATTGAAGAGCGTATTTATAAAGACAAAGAATTTGAACAAGCCTCGAGCACCGATGCGGCTTGCGAACACATTGACGAGCGATTGACGCCATACTATAAATATTTTACGCGTGCCGTCACGAAAGAAGACATCTTGCATCTGCTCGAGATAAAGATGGCGCGTATCCTTCGCTTCAACTCCGATGCTGCTGAAGAAAAACTCGCACGCCTCAAAGAGGAGATGGAGACAACGCGCTTCAACATTGAGCATATTATTGAATACACCATAGATTATTTCAAACGCCTCAAACGTCAATATGGCAAGGATCGCGAACGCAAAACCGAAATTCGCTCATTCGACAAGATTGAAACAACTAAGGTTGTCGTACGCAACAAAAAACTCTACGTCAACAAGGCTGATGGCTTCATGGGTATGGGCTTGAAACCATCTGAGAGTGAATACGTTGCCGATTGCTCTGAGCTCGACGATGCTATAATATTCTATAAAGATGGTCGTTATTGCATAAAACACATCGACGAGAAAGTAGATATAGGAAACAACGTCATACATATTGATGTATTCAAGAAGAACGACACGCGTACTATATACACTTGCGCTTATGCCGATGGCGAAACTGGTATAACATACATAAAACGTTTTGCCGTAACTGGAGTAATACGAGACAAAGAGTACAACATGACCACCGAAACGCCCAAAACCGTAGTGCACTACTTCAGTGTGAGCGAAAATGGCGAATCGGAAGTGCTCACCGTGCTTCTAAAACCGAAGCTCAAACTGCATAAAGTTGTATTCGATTTCGATACTTCGAGCATAGCAGTGAAGGGCCGCTCATCGCGTGGTAACATACTCACAAAGAACGAAGTACATAAAATAAAACTGCGTCGCAAAGGCGAAAGTACGCTTGGTGGTCAGCAGATATGGTTTGAGCCCGAAATACTACGCCTCAACGACGAAGGTCGAGGCACATTGCTTGGCGAATTCTGTGGCTCTGACCTCATATTCCTTGTGCTCAATAACGGTGAAGCAAGCACCGTGGGCACAGGACTCGAACAGCACTTTAGCGATAACATTTTGCGCATAGAGAAATTCGACAATCGCAAGTTGTGGACTGCGGTATATCTCGATGGCAAAGATGGTATGTACTACATAAAGCGATTCCGAGTGGCTGCCGATGGTTGTTCTAAGCCAGTTATGCTTGCTGGCGACGATCCCAACTCGCGCATTGTGCTGCTGAGCGATGAAGATCATCCTCGTATAGAGATCTCTTATGGTGGTTCCGACAAGTGGCGACCAAAAGAGATTATAGAGGTTGATGATTTTGCAGCAGAAAAAGGCATAAAATCGAAAGGAAAGCGAATAACGCAACATAGTAATCCTAAATTTGTAGAACTCGAACCAACAATCCCAACAATACGCGAATCGCCTGTCGACAAACTTGCCGATGAGGTTGTGAAAGACGATTCGTCGGTAGATGAGGGGCAACTCGAGTTTCCTTTAGATAATTAGTATGAAAAACGCCGTCGTAGCCATATTACTCGCATTGGTGTGCCTTTGGGTGCAAGCGCAAGAAGTTGTATGGCTGCCTGCAACAGCAATAGGCGCGGCAAACATTCGTACATTATCGATAAACAATAGCATAGAGACAATGCAACCAGCACAAGCCGCCGAGACGAAAAGTTTCGCGGCTGTGGTTGGTTACACTATGCCATATTCGCTCAGCGAACTTGGAGAATCGCATTTGCGAGGAGCGGCCAATATTTGCAATACGTTTTGCCTTACTCTTGATGTAGGAAGACATGGCGATCAAGCAAGCAGCATAACCAACATTGGAGGAGGCGCGTCTAAACGTTGGCGCTATTTCAGTATTGGTATGGAGTATTATGCTGTTATACACACACTTGCAGATAATCAGAAGTTTACATCGTCGTATTCGCGCTTTGGTTTCATACTTACACCTAATAGTGAATGGCGTCTTAGCGTATGTATAAATAACGTCGAGCATCGCAAAATTGACTACGGCGGCGCATTGTTCGACATCGATCAAATAGCAGCAGTTGGCGCAAAATGGCAGCCTTCTGAGCGCTTCAGCGTGATGGCCGAGGTAGAGAAAAATTTCAACTTCGACGACCCTGCGGGCAAAATGGCTGTGGTGCTCTATCCTGTAGAAAGATTGCAACTTTCGGCGGGCTTTTGCAGTCAAGGGCGAACGCCTACAGTTGGTGTTGGCTATGGCATACGTATGGTTAGCCTCAACGTAGGTTTTTCATATCATCAACAACTTGGCTCTACCACGGGCGCTCTCATCACCATTAAGCCATGGAACGTCGATTGACATTGCTTGCAAGCCGATTGTGTGGCGTAGTGGCTATGTGCATATCTATAAATATGTATGCACAAGAAGTTGATTCTCATGCCATTATTGATGAGATGACAGAGAATATGGCGGCAGATGGTCTTCTAAACGAAAATGCTTCGGAGGATATAGCCGAAATGCACGCAATGCTCGAGCGTAAGATAGATCTTAACACATGTTCCGAAGAGGACTTGCAGCGACTTATTTTCCTAAAGCATAGTCAGATACGTAGTATCATGTTGCGTCGTAACAAAGTGAAAGCCTTTTGTTCTGTGTATGAGCTACAAACTATCGAAAATATTGATGCACAGACTGTTGAACGGCTCAATACGTTTGTGACTTGCGAACCAATAGAAATGGAGAGCAAGCAAAGCAGAATAAGTTCTGTAGGAGCTGTAGTGCGAGCATATACAACATATCCGCAAGCAAAAGGGTTTAAGAGTATCGATGGTAAAGAGCCAGCCTACGAAGGGAAACCCGTTGGGATGTTGGCGCGTTTGTCACTTCAGCACGGAGAAAAGTGGAGTGCGGGCGCAGTGCTCGAGAGTGATCCTGGCGAACCCATAGCATCGCATGGCGTGACGCTTACCGACTTCACTTCTGCCTTTGTGCAATATAGCAATAGAGGCAAAATGCTTCGGCAAGTGATAGTGGGACACTACACAGCGCGCTTTGGTCAAGGTCTTGGATTGTGGACAGGTTTTGCCTCCGATGGTGCTACTTCGCAGACATCGCTAAATCGTAACGCTTATGGTGTGATGAGTACGCTTTCGGCTGCCGAGAGTGGTTATCTGCGAGGAGTTGCAGCATACATAGTACCCTCTCTCAATTGGCGAGTGACTGTATTTGGTTCATACACCGACGGCGATGTTTCGACTGCCACCACAGTTGTCAATGAAGACTCCATAACTAAAATTGAAGCTCTTACGATTCAAAACGATGGTTACCATCGCACTAAGAGCGAACTTGATGGGCGCAATAATTTCGGCCAGACGCTCTATGGCGCAGTGCTGACGCGTTCGTGGCAACGAGTGACGTCGGAAGTTGGTTATAATCAGTGGCATGCCTCTATACCTTTGGGAACGAGCGATGATCTATATCGACTCAATTATCCCACAGGCCAAAACATTGGCGTAGCACATGCCGATTATAGAATGTATCTACCTAAAGTTCAGGCTTATGGCGAGGTTGCATATCAAACAACTCATGCTGTGGGTATGATGCAAGGCGTAGATGTTGATATGCAGAACGGAAATCAATTGACACTTGCTGCGCGTTATTTTTCGCCAAAATATTTCACTATTTATCAAAATCCATATTCGCGAGCAGGACATGCAGGCGGCGAACGGGGTTTGAGAGCGTCGTTGCTTATTTCGCCGCGAGCAGGATGGTCGCTTTTTGCCGATGTAGATGTTTATAGAAATAGTTGGTTGCTCTATCAGAAGTATGCGCCATCGGGTGGCTACAAGGCTCGTTTTTACCTCAACTACAACATAAATAGAAATAACGCGTTGCGCCTTTCGCTTCGTCACGACGACTACGACTATGCCTCGAGCATAAATAGTAAAATACTTACCGTGACACGTCGCACGGCGCTTCGTTTTCGTTGGGAGGCACATCCATTTGTGTGGGCTCGATTTATTTCGACTGTAGATAAAGTTTTCTATGGTCAGCAAGAGTCAGGTCAACATACCGAAGGCTTTAGCATGGCAGAGCGAGTGTCGCTTCATTTTTCGCAGCCCAAGCTATCGGCCGATTTCGTTTTGGCGCATTTCGACACCGACGATTACAACACGCGTATATATGCCTCGCATCCCGAGGTGCGCTATGCAATGTCGATGCCTGCATATTATTATCGAGGAGTGCAGTGTGTAGGTCAAATATCGTGGGAACCAATGCGTAGATTAACTATTTGGTTACGAGGTGATTATGTGCATTATTACGATCGTGAAACCATAAGTCAAGGCAATCAGCAGATTAACAAATCGCATTTGTTCAATGGTAAAGTGCAAGTTTCCTACTATTTGCAGCATTACAGACATCGCAAACAGCCGATGAATAAAGCAGTTGGAGATGGTGCAAGGTCGAGCATAACGGAAGACGAAGCAGAAGACGAGGAGCAAGATGAGTAACAATAAAGAGCAAGATTTGGCATGGAGGTGCATCACCGAAACCGATGTGAATATATTCCTCACAGGGCGCGCAGGCACAGGCAAGACAACGTTTCTGAAGAAACTCAAAGCTAAAAGTCCTAAGCGCATGGTGGTGCTTGCGCCCACAGGTGTGGCTGCTATCAATGCAGGAGGCTCAACCATACACTCGTTTTTCCAGATTGCGCCTGGACCATACGTTCCCGATCTAAAACCCAAGTACAACCTACGACGCGAGAAGGTAAATCTGATACGTACGCTCGATCTTGTGGTAATAGACGAAATATCTATGGTGCGAGCCGATTTGCTCGATGCTGTCGATGCTGCTTTGCGACATTATCGTCGTTCTGCAAAACCTTTTGGAGGCGTGCAAATGCTTCTTATTGGCGACTTGCAGCAACTTCCGCCCGTGGTCCGCGACGATGAACGACAAGAGCTCTTGGCTAATTACGATTCGCCATATTTTTTTAGTAGCAAGGCAATGATGGCGCGGTCATACGTAACTATTGAATTGCAAAAGGTTTATCGGCAGCAAAATGCCAACTTCATCAATTTGCTTAATGCCATTCGCGACAACAATCTTAATGCTGATATGCTCGACCTGCTCAACAGTCGCTATCAACCCGATTTTAAGCCTCGTGAGAGTGAACACTACATACGTCTAACAACCCACAATGCCTCCGCCGATGAGATTAACTACAACTTCTTGCATGCTCTGAAGCGTAAGGCATATACATACGAATGTGTAGTGGAGGGAACATTCCCCGAAACCTCCTATCCTGCCGAAAAGGAACTTATGCTCAAGAAAGGTGCTCAAGTGATGTTTCTTCGTAACGATGCTGGCGGGCTCTACTACAACGGCAAGATTGGTTATGTAACAGACCTCACCGAAACCACCGTAGAAGTTACTTGTCCTGGCGATGAAAGACCAATATCTGTAGCTCAAGAGACATGGACAAACACACGCTACGAACTCGACGAAAAGACAAAGGAGATTCGCGAACACGTGGAGGGTAAGTTTATGCAAATTCCTTTGCGTCTTGCGTGGGCTATCACCATACATAAAAGTCAAGGTTTAACTTTCGAACACGCCATAATAGATGCACAAAAAGCCTTTGCTCATGGGCAAGTCTATGTGGCTCTTTCGCGATGCAGAACACTCGAAGGCTTGGTGCTAAGTACGCCCATCTCGCGCTCGGCCATAAAATTCGACAATATGGTTACTGCCTATTCTGCTCAGCGAGCGCAACATGAGGTGACCGAGAGTTCGCTCACGCAGATGAGCATTAATTATGCGTATAATCTAATTGCAGATCTATTTGATTTCACGGCAATTGTTGAACTTGTGTTTCAACTTAAGCGCATTTTCGATGAGTCGTATTATAAGAAATATCCACACGAAACGGCTCGCATTGGAGTTTGTGCGCAAGAGATAAGTACTGATATTAGTATTATATCGCAACGATTTATGGCGCAACTCGAGGCCAATAGGCAAAGCGGCATAGATATTATGACCGACGAAAAAATGCTTGAGCGCATAAAGAATGGCGCTAAATATTTCAATACAAAACTCAGCGACCAACTCGGCAAAGTGCTCGATATAGCCAGACTCAAAGTAGACAACAAAGCCAATGCCGAACGCATGACACAAATACGCAACGATATAGCTCATGAGAAGCGTATAAAGTTGGTGCTTCTGTCGCACGTGTCACGCGCTGGCTTCGACATGAAATCTGTTCAAAAGAAAAAGTTAGACGCCATACTCACCAAAGAACTGAAAAAGAGTTCCGAAGGCTCTGCATCTATATCTCTTGATATTCGAGCAATAATAGAAAATATGCGGCGTCGCGAGAAGCGAGATTTCTAATTTATATCGTAGGCACAACGGGCAAAATATCACCATTCTCATCGAAATAGAGGCGGTCGATGCATACTTCGCGGTTGTAGCCAGCCTCGCGTCCCATGGTTACACCATCGGGCCAATAGAAGCGGTGATAGAGGATATACCAAATGTCGGTTCCTGGAATGTTGAGCACCGAGTGGTGACCTGTGCCATAAATACTATGCTCGGCATCTTTGCGCAGCACAACTTTCGACGTCTCAGGGTCGGGAATTTCGGTGGGCGAATCGCTCTTCACGTAGCGCACACAGTAGTTCGGACTGCGTGTGTCGTCTTGGCTCCACATGAAGTAATATTTACCCTTGCGATAGAATACATACGTACCCTCGCGATAGAGTTTGCTGCTGTGTATGAGCTCTTTAGTAGTGCCGGGCTTGATAGCTGTCATCGAAGGCTCGAGCTCGCTAACAGCCATGAAGTGGTTGCCCCAATAGAGATACGTTTTGCCCGAAACGGGGTCGGTGAATACGTCAGGGTCGATGCACTGACCACCATCGGCAGTGGCTGGACGCTCGGCAATAAGCGGTTTGTCCATAGCTTTGAACGGTCCTGTTGGGTCGTCGGCTACAGCAACGCCAATCTTCGTTTCGGCGGTGAAGTAGTAGTAATATTTATACGAACCATCCGCCATTTTCTTCTCCTCGATGCAAGGTGCCCACGCACGCGAATCGGCCCATGAAACGTCTTTTTTGAGGTCGATAATTATGCCTTCGTCGGTCCATGTGCGCAAATCTTCCGACGAAAAACAGTGGAACACGTCGCCCGTCCAGTTGGTGAAACCGTCGGTGGTTGGGTATATATAAAACTTATGCGTCTTGTGCGAATAGAGAATCTCGGGATCGGCAAATCGACCTTTCAGAACGGGATTTTGAGCCATCGTACATACGCACGAAAATATTGATAATAAGGATATTATAAACTTCATTTTACTGTAAATATTTGGAATGAATATGGAGGTAGCTCTACATACTCGCCTTTTGCGTTTGCGTCACTGATGCTTGGCGAAGCCTTTCTGTCGGTAGGCGAACCGCAGAAGCCTTCTGTCACGGTTTTGTTATTAATATTTACGCCGTTGATTTTCAGGCGAGTAGTTACGGGAAGAGCGTTCACAACTTTCACGTAAGTATGTCCATCGCTATCCTTCACAACGCTTGCCACCACGCGGCGCGAAACCTCTGGCGTAGCATCGATATGATTATTTACGTAAGCATTGCCAGCGTAAGTACCAAAAAGGCGTTGCGTGTGGTAGCTCGGCGTGAGTTGCGGTGCTTCGTTGCCACGGAAATAAATCATGTCGGGGTCCCAATTGCGGTGCAGTTTGTTGCAGAGCAGCGGTGCATAGCTTGTCATCATAACCACATCGGCGTTGCGCTCCACGTTGCAGAGGTGAATAGCCTCGCAGAGAGCCGATTCGATGGTGCTTCGGCGGCTTCGGGCTTGCACCGAATATTCGCCGAGGTAGACTTTGGGAGCATTGCGGTCGTAATTATCGTAGTAATGCTGATTGTTCAAATACCAGCCCGGCGACTCGTAGTAATGTTCATCTACCATATCTATGACGTCCTTGTGCTCGTTGGCAAAGCGCCAACCTTCAATGTAATCCGACGAAGGGTAGTGGAACGGACCTACTGTGCCACAGAGAGTTATGTTGGGATATTTAGCCTTTACGGCCTTAGCTATCATAAGCATACGCTCCTCTAAGACGGTGCTGATGAGGTCCTCATTGCCTATACCTATATATTTCAAATTGAATGGTTTAGGATGTCCTGCATCGGCACGAAGTTTAGCCCATTTGCTTGAGTTTGGGTCGCCATTTGCCCATTCAATGAGGTTGAGAATCTCCTTGCAGTAGTCATCCATTTCGTCCATAGGTATGCCACCCTGCTGACCGCCATAGTTTTCATGGTTAGGCGCGGAGTTCTGACAAGGCACGCCAGCAGCCAACACAGGCAGAGGCTCAGCGCCCATATCTTCGCACCACTGGAAGAATTCATAGAAACCCAAGCCGCGCGTCTGATGGTAGTGCCAGATATTCATGTCGGGCTTGCGATCCTCCAGATTGCCAACCGTTTCGTTCCAATGATAGATATTGTCGATGCCCTGACCGTGCGACATGCAACCGCCCGGGAAACGCACAAACTTCGGGTGCAAAGCAGCAATAGCCTCAGCAATGTCGCGGCGCAAACCATTTCTGCGGCCTTTGTAAGTATCTGTGGGGAAGAGGCTTATCATATCCATATCGACTTCGCCATCAACCTCCAACGCGAGTTTGGCTGATGCTGTATATTTCTGTGCCACAAGCGTCAATTCGGTGTGGTGCCAACTATTTAGCAATTTGCTATGCATAGTTACGTAGCCTCGTGCAATAATCTCATCGCCATCTTTCAATGCCACGAGGACTTTGGTGTCATCTTTCGCACGAATGAAAGCGCTAAATATGTACGATGCGTCCTTTTCGATGCGCATGCCGTCCCAGCCATGATTTTCGATGGTCTGCGATTTTAGTCGCGCATAGTGGTAATTGACCTTGCTGATAGGATTTATAGTATCGATGGTGATGGACTTGTCGCTATGCCAAGCAGTGGTAGCGTTCCAGCCCTTTTGCTCGCCGTTGTATTCAAAATCACGATTTTCAACCATTTCGGCGTACAAACCGCCATCGGCAGCATAACTAATATCTTCGAAGAATATGCCAATAAGGTTGTCGGAAATGGGCTTAATATTCTTATTATCAACGTTAAGCGTAGCCTCGGCATAACCCGTTGTAATTATGTCGGCAAAACGAACACTGTCGTCGGCGAAAGTCTCGCTATTTGCTTCTGCTTCAGCTTTTTGCTGCTTATGGAACGAGACGAGAGCATTGTATTCATCCGACGTAAGATTGAATAGCTGACCACTAAGTTTTTTGCCATCAATCTCGACAAAAGTTGGGCTTACTTCGAAGACACTTTGGTCTGACACTTCGTCGGCCGAGAAGTGGCGGAAATCGAACGAAGCTTTGGTCATTCTATACGTATCGTTATGCGAATAATAGATAGTAAAGCCATCGCCATTTTTCATGATGAAGGGCGTTTTGCAAGGGCCAGCCGACATTTTAGGATAGTCCTGCGGACGCCATGTGATGAGGTCGGCAGAGTAGGCAGCGGCAAATGTTGGAGCATTGTCGTTGACTTGCCAAACGGCGCGCCAAGTGCCATCGGATGCGCGCAATACGTAAGGAGAATACATACGTTTTTCTGAACCCCATTGCGAATAGTCCGATGCGCAAAGTTGTCCTAAATCAGACCATTGCCCGTTTGCGTCTTTGATAGCTGCGTGCAATCCAGCACGTTCGTTAGGCGAATAGATAAATACAGATTGTGCAAAGGCCACAGAGCAAATCAGTGTGGCTAATGTGCTTATAATTAGTTTCATATATGTACTTATAACGCTAAACATTCTACTTAGAACTTACATTGAACGTCTTCACCACGTCCTTCATGCCATCGCAAGAAATTGTGAGTTTTACGACGCCACCCTTTTGGCCAGCGCGAAGAATAAGAAGAGCAGATCCATTCCATAATCGGCGATGGTCGGTCACGTTAAGTTCTTCCGAAGCATTGTCGCCATTGCTAACAGCCACAATAGTTGCATCGCCTTCTACTTTGAAGCGGAGGTCGTTTTGTGCCGTAACAGCTTTGCGACCTTTCTTGTCGAGGGCGTATATACGTATATGTTGCAAATCCATGCCGTCGGCTTTCCATTGAGCATTGTCGGCTTCGACGCTAAGTTTTGTCATAGGAGTAGAGGTCTCAATGCGATGACGTGCGACCACTTTGCCGTCCTTTTTAGCCACAGCCTCGGCGTAACCATCTTTATACTCAATACCATTCCAACGAATTTGGTTGCGCATTTTGGCATTGTTGATGTCGTTTTTCTTCACGCCCACACTCTTGCCATTCACAAAAAGTTCCACTTCGTCGGCATTGGTGTAGGTAATAATGTCGAGTTTTTGTCCATTGATGCGGTTCCAATGGTCGCTCAAGCCATCGTTGTTGGTGTTTACGCCATTCCATTCGCCCGATTCTGCTTTTTTATCGACTATGGCAATATGTACGAGAGGTTCGTTGCGGAAAAATGAGCGCATGTAGTATGCTTTAGGTTTTGGCTCAAGAGAGATGTCGAACACGCCTTGTGTCCAGCCTTTAGCGGGCCAACCGTTGCTTTCGCCGAGGTAGTCTATAGCACCCCAATAGGCCAAGCCCATCGTTTTGTCGCGGTCCATCTCAAAGTAGTTTTGCCCCATGGCAGCCACTGAGGCTTCGCTTTGGTAGAATGTCATCCAAGGGAATTTTTGACCATCGCCGGGGAAATACATATAACGATAGTTATACGACTGAAAATCAGTTACCATAGCTAATGCGCAAGGCAGCGAGTCGGTCTCCCAATTGCGGTAGCGAGGATGCATAGCTACAGTCACTTTGCGCGTAGAGTCGAAACGTGCAATGAGCTCATGCATAAGCTTATACATAGTCACACCGAAGTCGTTATATGGCATGTTGGGGTCTTGTTGCAGCTCGTTGCCAAGGCTCCAAGCAATTACCGAAGGCGAGTTACGATCGCGCTTAATCCACTCTGGCACATCGTATTGCCAAAGTTGCTCGAATGGCACGCGACCTCCAGTGTGCTGACGCGTCCATTTGTCGTAGAGTTCGTCAACGACGAGAATACCGTTGCGGTCGCAAAGTTCAATAAACTCGCGGCTGTAAGGGTTGTGGCTCGTACGTATGTGGTTGAGTCCCCACTCTTTCATAAGCTTGATGCGTTTTTCAATAGCGCGAGGATATGCAGCAGCACCAAGAGCACCAAGAGAATGGTGATTGGCATAGCCTTGTAGCAAAACTTTTTTGCCGTTGAGTTTCAGACCTACGTTGGGGATAATCTCAATAGTACGTATGCCAAAATGGTCAGTGGCTACATCGACGGCCTCATTTTTTTCGTTGTATAGAGTGAGTTCAACGCTGTAGATGTTAGGATTTTCGGTATCCCAAAGTTGAGGATTTGTAATCTCAATCTCTGGCAGTGCCTGTTCGATATAGCGAGTTGGCGTCGAACGGCGTATTTCGCTCTTGCCTTGGTAGACAATCTTGCCATCGGGAGCAGTGATTTTTATATCGATAGGCATCTTTTTGTCGCGCCCCATGGTAGCCACTTCTACGCCAATATTTACGAAGCCATTGTCGCGTGTGGTGATATACATAGGATAGCGAGCAAAATAGAGCTGTTTGTTGGTGGTAATCATATATACATCGCGGAAAAGTCCGCCGCCCGTGTACCAACGCGAATTTTTAGGGTCGCGAGTGTCGGCCATTACAGCAATGACGTTATCCTCGCCGAAGCGCAGTTTGTCGGTAATATCTATTTCGAAACCAACATAGCCATAGTTCGTTGCGCCAACCAATTCGCCGTTGAGATATACATCACCGACATACATAATGCCACCGAAATCGAGCAATATGCGTCGACCTTTGAGACTGTCGGCTGGCGTGAAATGTTTGCGATACCAGCCGCGAGCCATCTCCTTGAAGCCGCGGCTCGAAAGGCGGCTCTTGATGTTGGCTGCCGCATCGGTGTTGTCTGCCTTCTCGTCGGCTGCAGGAGCAACCCACTCTTGCTCAATCTGGAAATCGTGTGGAATGTCGACAAGTCGCCAACTGGAATCGTCGAAGTCTTTATTGGCAGCGCCATCTATATCGCCTAAATGAAATCGCCAGCCAAAGTTGAAGCTCTCTTTGCTACGATGCGTTTGAGCTTCTACTATGCATGTCAGCATAAGTATAGCTATTGTTAGTATTATGTTTACCTTTTTCATATCTATCAAAATCTTATTATTCGGTTGAAGATGAGAGTTATAGCGGTATCATGCTAATTACCATCAGGTTTTTCAATCTCTGCGTTGTCGGCAGGCATAAGTTTGAACGACTCCCAATTGTCGGGTTTTGCCGGGTCGAAATCTTGCCAATCGCTACGTAGATACTTTATGAAAGGCGCTTCGATTTTTTTCAGACCCATAATTATGCACTTAGCCACTTCGTATGCACCGAAAACGTTGAAATGAGTGTTGTCGGCGAGTGCCGTTTCTTGACCAGGGAACGAGTTGGCGGGGTAGTGCACCAAGAGGTGTTTGCTACCCTCAGGACCGCATGCAGAGAAGAGAGTCATAGTCATCTCGGTGAGGTCGATGAGTCCAATGCCTTCGCGTTGAGCGACAGCACGCGTAGCCGCAGGATATTCGCCGTGAGTATCTTTGAGGTTGTTGCCTTCGAAGAAGCGACGCGCTGTAGGTGTAATAAGTATTGGCGTACAGCCTTTAGCTTTTATGCGGTCGATGAAGGTCTTAAGGTTGTGGCTAAAATTATACCAAGCACCAGAGCCAGCGCCGCGATCTTTCTCGTCGTTATGACCAAACTCAATGAGAAAATAGTCACCCGCTTTGGCCATCGAAAGGGCTTTGTCTAAGCGTTTGCTTGCCATGAACGAAGTTGTGCGCTCGCCACTTTCTGCATAATTAGCAATACACACATTTTCGTCGAACCAGCGAACAATGGGTTGTCCCCAACTTGCCCAAGGCTCGTTTTCTTGATCGACAACAGTTGAGTTGCCGCATAGGAAAAGCGTCACCGCGGTAGTGTCGGGCTCTATATGTATGCTTTTTACTGCGGGAGCATCGCCATTGAAGGTGAGAGTGAGGCGGTCGTCCCAATTGAGATAGTCTTTTTCGCGAGGCTTGGTTTTCACACGCTCTTCGGCATTGATTTGTGGCGAGCGTTTGTGAATGGTCCACGAGAGAGTCTTGAACTCCTTTTTCTTGGTGTCTATCTGTTCCGTAAGTATGCGTCGACTCTCAGCGCGTACGATGGTTTTACCAGCATAAGCATTGCTTCCTAAAGTTATGGTTACGCGGTAGTTGCCATCGGGTACGGCAAATGAGTAGCTCATCTGCTTGAGGTTTTTCTTGTTGAGCTCCGTAGTATTGAAGTCGTAGCCCATTGTGCCATTGTAGGCGGGTTGCTTTTTAGAAAAATCTACATCGAAAGTTTGAGCAGTCATCAAGCTGCTTGCAGTAGCAAATAGAATAGTTAGTAGGCTTTTCGGATGGATTGTCATATTATGTAAAAATTTATTTCTGAATGTTATTGCGCTTGCGAAGGTAGTATTTTGTTTTTAGTTGCTTTTCATAGCTATGTATACAAAACAAAAATGGGGCGAAAGCAAAACTCTTCGTCCCATTTTCAATCATGTGTCAACAAAAAACAAAACCTAATCAATAATAATCTTGCTACAAGTGTTGCCCACGCGCACAATATATATGCCAGGAGCATTCACAAAGTATTGCTCTTGAGTGCCTCGAGCTACTATTGCACCACGCATGTCGTATATGGTGCAAATGTCGTTTGTGGCTTTGCCTACGATGGTTATAGTGCGGTGGTTGCTACTTATAGTTATGTTGTTGTCGGCAATAGAGAGCACCGGCGTAGGCGAAGGCGCAGTGTAGCCAACGGCATAACCTACAACAATGTTCGAAACCGATAACTGGAAGTTTATTTGATTTTTCAAGTAATAATTAATCACAGCTTCCACAACCTTTGTTGGCGTAGTTGCGCTTACTGTAGTTGCGTGCCAATTTGGTGTTATGTTGGCAGCATAGGTAAGCATGAGCACGCCATCGCGATAATAGCTTACTGTGCCATCGGGGTTGAAACTGATGGTGACGTAGTATTTCTTGTTGTAGAACGATGTATATGAGCCGCCGTTGAACGATTGAGCCGCAGCCTCGTAGAAGTCGTTGTCGTTGTAGTGGAGCACCGAGAGATACATAATATACTTGCCATCGGTCGATTTGGCTATTGGTGTCCAATCCGAATTGATGGTTTCGTTCATTTGAAAACTGATAGAAAGACCAGTCTCTGTTGTTATGTTGCTGCTTGGCGTGGCAGCTTTGAATTCGTCAGACGATGAATATATACCCATTATGGCCGATTCGTCGATTGGTAGCGACGACGTCAGATTGGCGATTGATTTCACTGTTATGATCACGTTCTTGGAGTACGACACTTCGCCGCAAGTGATTGTTTCGGTGAGCGTTACGTCGGTGTCGGAGTCTACCTCTTTTACTTCGCCATCGTCCGTGATGACGTCAACGTTTTGCGATTTCCATTCTATTGTGGCACCATATACACCTGCAGAAGGAAGATTAAGTTTCAACCCCGAGAACGCCGTTGTTGGTAGCGACGAGTCGAAGTTGTAGGCGTTGTAAGCAACAACAGCTTCGTCAGAAAATGTCTTGTAGCCCCACACGCAAATGTCCGATTCGCAAGTAGCAGTGAAGCACAGTGTGGTGTAGTTGGTCTCTTCTATGCACTGTTTCAAGAAAACGCCTTTATACGAAGCGCCACTAATCATTATACTCATTTCTGGACCATCGGCCGACTGAGTCCATGTGCCTGTATATGCGCCGCTAACAGTTCCATCTTCGTTGAGCGTGATTTGCTTTTCTGTTACGCATTGTAGGCTTGAGTATGATGTGCCAAAGCCATGATAGAGTATTGAGTATGTGCCAACTATTTCGCTCGCATCGTATGGTGTTGCTGAGAGTGTTTCGCCTTTGTATTCGAAAGGAGCTGCAGCTAACCCGCCATTCGAAGTTTGAAACATCTGATGAACACGAACTTGATGGCCTTCGGTGCCGTCATCGAAGCGTGTATGATAGACGAGGAACGTTTTGCCATCGCTATCGACAACAGCCGAGTTGTGACCTTGAGCAGTGTAGCCATAGTTCATAAAACTCCAATGATAATATGACATCAAACGAGTGCCAACGTAACCATTCACAGTGCCGCAGCAGTTGTTGCTATTTATGCTGCTCGATGAGGTGTAGCGTGCGTCTTGGCCCGACAAATCGTAGTACGGACCAGTAACATCTTTCGACGAGAAGACGCGCATGTTATATCCTCCAGTGGCTGTGAGGCCACCATAGGTTACGAATAGATAGTATCGGTCGCCTATGTATTCTATGTATGAAGCTTCGCCCGACACATGGAATCCACCATATATTTTTATGCCCTGATATGCATCGCTAAGAGCATTGGTAGGCATGCCATCGTTGGTTTCGTATGTATAAGTAGCATCGCGCAAACCTGTCGATGGGTCGAGTTTGAGCATATACAAGCCGCCAAACCACGATCCGTAGGTCATCCACATGTTGCCATCTTCATCGAAAAATGTGCAAGGGTCGATGCAATTCATGCCATAGGTGCGATTGCCATTGCGATTTTGCACATACCTATCAGGAAAGGTAGATACGCCAAGAACCTCATCGAGGTCGGTGCTTTTCCAATTCGATGACGTGAAGCCCGAGTAGACTACTGCGCCAACTCGTGTCCAATTGCCAAGAAGATTGTCGGCTGTAAGTAGCACTATTGAGCTATACCAATTGTCGCCATTGATACTCATATACATACACCACTTGCCCATCGTGGGATTCCAAACTACGTCGGGCGCCCACATGTTGCCACTTACGTCGTAGCTCGAACTACCGTTTTTCGACCATGTGGCATCGTCGGCAAAAATGGTAGCATAACTTGTGGATATGTTATTGGTGAATGTTGTCCAATTCTGTAGGTCGTAGCTCTTGGCCCACGCACGATGCGAACCAAAAACGCAGTAGATTTTTCGACTGCCTTCGCTCTCAACGCCCGTTACTACTCCATTATTCTCGTAGCCTATCACTATCGATGGATCGTGCACCGAAACGCGTGTCGGCGTAGCATCTTTGAAATAGGTGTTGTATAGTGTTTCTACTTGCGTTGCGCTAAGCTCCGTTGCTAATGTTTCTATGCATATCGATGACGAAACAATAGCGGCTAAAAAAAACTTGTAAAGTCTGTTCATTTTCTATTTCGCACTGAATTTTGTTTTTGCGAAAATATGTGAACAAACACTAACGAAGGTGAAATTCTATTTCGTGATGGTGGACAATAGTTTTTCTATGTATGATGATAGACGCCGTCAGCTTGAGGCGTAGCTTAGAATTTCCTTGGCTTTCGCCTATTTCATCAGAAAAATAATAAAGATGTTCTTTTATTCGGTGGTGTAATACTTATAACTTCAAACTCCAAAATTTTCAACTAACAATGAGAGCAGTACTACAACGCGTAAAGCGTGCCAATGTGAGCATTGAAGGACGAGTAAATGGTGCTATCGGCGAAGGGCTTATGGTGCTTTTCGGAGTAGAAGATTCCGACGATGCTGCCGACCTCGATTGGCTTGTGCAGAAGATTGTGCAGATGCGCATCTTTAGCGACGAGGCTGGGCTGATGAATCTTTCGGTGAAGGATATTAATGGAGAAATATTGGTAGTGAGCCAGTTTACGCTCTTTGCCAAGACGAAGAAGGGCAATCGGCCATCGTTTATTGCTGCTGCTCGTCCCGAAAAGGCGGTGCCTATTTATGAGAGTTTTGTGGAAAAATTGTCGCAAGCGCTCGGAAAACCAATCCCAACTGGTGAGTTTGGTGCCGATATGCAGATAGATATGCTTGCCGATGGTCCCGTAACTATAATTATCGACACGCAAAACAAAGAATAAGCACTCAACTCAAAATTCGTAATTCGTACTTATCATAGTCTCATATCTACTTTCTCGCGCGGCAGACGCCCTTTCACATCGTAGACAACGCCTCCGCTTGGTTTCAGCAGGCTCCGTATGTCGAGTTGCATAAATTCATCATGTGCCACGCATAGCACCACTGCGTCGAAGCAGTTTTTCATTTCTGTGATGCTATTATCGATAATATCTATGCCAAACAACCGACGAACTTCTGAGGCATCGGCTTTAGGGTCGTAGATGCTGATGTCGGTTGTGTATGGCAATAGTGTTTTGTATATATCTACCACCTTCGAACCTCGTATGTCGGGGCAATTCTCTTTGAAGGTGATGCCAAGTAGCAAGATTTTTGAGCCTTTGGCTGCTATACCATTTTTACTCATTAGCTTGATAACTTCTGTGGCTACATATTCGCCCATGCCATCGTTGAGGCGACGAGCCGAGCTAACCACGTGAGGCATAACACCATACACCTGCGCTTTTTCAATCAAATAGTACGGATCGACTGCTATGCAGTGTCCTCCCACAAGGCCAGGTTCTACGGCTACAAAATTCCATTTTGTCTGTGCGGCTTCTATCACGTCGTGTGTGTCGAGTCCCATGGCATTGAACACCTTAGCCATCTCGTTGATGAAGGCAATATTTACATCGCGTTGTGTGTTCTCTATAATCTTTGCTGCTTCTGCCACGCGAATCGATGGTGCGAGGTGTATGCCTGCAACAACCACACTGCCATACACACGCTCTATCTCGGCTGCCACTTGGGGCGTTGATCCTGATACTATTTTCACCACATTAGCTATGCCATGCGTCTTGTCGCCAGGGTTGATGCGCTCAGGACTATAGCCAACAAAAAAGTCTTTGTTGCATCTAAGTCCGCTCGATGCTTCTATTGCTGGTATGCACTCCTCTTCTGTCATACCAGGATAGACAGTCGACTCAAAAACCACAATGTCGCCCTTTTTCACGACACTGCCTACCATTTGGCATGCGTCGAGCAACATACGTATGTCAATGTGGTTATTCTTATCTACTGGCGTTGGCACTGCCACTATATATATGTTGCAATCGCGTATGTCATCGATATTTGATGTGCAGTGGAAACCATTTTCAATAGCGTCAATAAGCTCGCCATGTGATAGTTCAAGCCTTTTGTCGTTGCCCATCATAATTGCTGCTACTCGCTCAGTGTCGATGTCGAAACCTACAACATCGTATTTTGATGCAAACAGGTGAGCGAGAGGCAATCCAACATATCCTAACCCTACAACAGCAATTTTTACTCTTTTCACTTCAGCTGAAATTTTATGCAAATTACGCCAATTGGTATCAAAATTTATGCAGATAATTATCTTCGTAAAACTAAAAAGTTAAGGATATGAACGCACCTATTGCATTGTTTGTTTACAATAGTCCGCAACTTACGCAGCGTGTCATTAAGTCGCTCTTGTCTTGTGAGCGAGCTTCAACCTCTGATTTGTATATTTTTAGCGATGCAGCCAAAACGTCCGAAGATCAGCGCAATGTGGCCGATGTGCGCTCTATATGTCGCAACATAAGCGGTTTTGCAAATGTATATATTGAAGAGCGAGCTGAGAATTTGGGCTTTTCTGGCAATTTAATTTCGGGCGTTTCCTACGTACTTAGCAAGCATTCCAAGGTGATTGTTATGGAAGATAATCTTGAGGTGTCGCCATTCTTTTTGAAGTATATGAATTCGGCTCTCAATTTCTACGAGAACTACGGAATACTTAGCATTTCAGGCTATACACCACCAGTGGATATGCCGCGTGGTTTCGAATCGTCGACTTTCATAATGTATCGCACATGCCGTTGGGGCTGGGGCACATGGCGCGAACAATGGCAAAAAATTGATTGGAGTGTGCCTACTTTCGATGCTTTTATTCGCAATTCGGCTAAGCGCAAGGAGCTTAATAATAGTGGCAACGACCTATGTTATAACCTTTTGCGTTGGAAGATTGGCGAAACAGATGATTGGTCTATTCGTTTTACTTATGCCGGTTTTCTGCTCAACGAGCCTACGGTTTTTCCGCGAAAATCGCTTGTGCGCTATATCGGTAGTAATGCTAATAATGTCGATGGTGCATGTTCGATGCCTTTAGCAGCTAATGTTGGTCTTTCGGATTTTTCATCGGGCATAGCTCCTAACGTAGAAATTGCTGACGAATTTCGCCGTTTGTATGCACTCCCTTTTCTAACTCGAGTATTAAGCTCAATCAAGTATTGTCGCTATTTGCTTTTCCATAAATAGGGCTTGCTGTCGCACGCTGAGCATCTTTTTTATATATAAAAAGTGGGAACGACCCAATCAGCCATTCCCACATCACAGCTGTCTTCAATACTTTATTCAACGCCCTCCATTATGCCGCGAAGAGCGTATGGCTCTATTATTTTCATGTCGTTCCATCGGTCGAAGATGGCAAACACTTCTGAGCCCTCTTTCGAACTGTTTAAGTAGCCGTTGCTACCCACTTGATTCTTTCCGCCATTATCCCAATAGAACCCAGGTATGTTGTATTGTTTGGCAGTCGAAACTTTAGTTTTCATATACAATTCGCGAGTCTGCAACTCTGTTTCGGTAGGCGCATCACCTTTATATTTATATGCAGCACCAAATTCACCCATAACCACGCCATAACCTTTGTCGTACCAAGCCTCTTTCAATTTTTTGAATAGAGAGCCGACTTCTGCAATTTCGGCGCTTGTGCCCCAAGTGTATTTGCCAGCGTTAGTGTATGCAGCATAATCCCAAGGGCGATAATCGTGAAACTCAATCATTATTCGGCCTTCAACAGCATCGGTTGGGAATGTGAAGCCCGACAAACCAAAATCGGGGTTGCAAGCCCACGTTTGCACACACAAGCAGCGAACGGCGTTTTTGCCTCCAGTGGCGCGCACTGCATCAACAAAAGTTTGGTTGAATTTGTTTTGTATAGCTTGATTAGCTGCCGATGGTGTGCTCCAATTTTCTACGCCATTTTCTACCGTTATCACTTCATTGGTGCCTGCGAAGATGAGGTGTTGGTCGTAGTTGGCAAAGAATGTTGCTATTTGGGTCCAAAGTTGAGCTAATTTGTTGTTTACCAAGTCACTGTCGAACGAGGCTGGGTTCATTCTATCGTACCATTGGTCGTGGTGCGAGTTGAGTATTACATACATATTATTGTCGATGCAATAATCTACAATGGTTTTCACATGTTCGAGCCAACTCTTTTTTATGGTGAGAGTTTTAGCCGTACGAGCTATTTCAAGAGTCAAACCTTCCTCGCTGTGAGGATACCAACGCACAGGAATGCGCACGGCATTGAATCCAGCGGCTTTCACCGCGTCGATCATAGCTTTGGTTGTTACAGGGTTCCCCCAAGTGGTCTCTTGGTCAGCTTCCGAAGCCCATTCTCCAGCCGCTTCGAGAGTGTTTCCTAAGTTCCATCCCACTTTTATTTGACTAAGTAGCTCTTGCGCGCCCATCTCCATGCCTTCCTCGTCTAAGCTACCAATGTTAGTCTTTTGTTCGGCTGTGGTGAATGTTATGCTTACGGCATCAGCGCAGTCACCATTTTCGTTTCTTATGGCGTCGTTGGATAGTTTAAGTGTATATGTAGTCAACGACGAAAGGCCATTCACCGTAATAAGCACAGTAGCTGCACTTTCGCTCGAGATGCTTACGCTTGTTATAGTTGCGTTGCCACCTTCGAGAGTTATTTCATTCTCGTTGATAGCGGCTACGATGTAGTTGTATGACAGTTTTATTTGTTCGGTATTGCAACTTATGTCGGTACTGCCGTCTACAATACTTGAAAAGTTTATGTGCATATCGCTACTTTTCGATGTGTTGCTTTCGTCTTTGCAACCGCCCATAGCAGCCATGACAAAAGCAAGAATTAAGAGAATTTGGTGTTTCATGACTATTCTATTTTTGTTTCGTTATAGTTACATCGGCTCCTGGGATTATGTCAATATTTACATAACCATCGGATATACAGAGGTTCGCGCTCGCCTTGTCGGCACTGACGGTTGACCAACCTTGAGGCAATTTACGACGAATGGTAAGCGGAACGTATTGTGGTAGTTCCTTAGTAGTTACCGAAATGGTGATAGCGTCGTCGTGTCGTGTTTCAAAAATCTTAGCACTTTCGCGTTCCAGAGCATAAATAG
The DNA here is from genome assembly GCA_015061285.1 of Bacteroidales bacterium. Taxonomy (GTDB): domain Bacteria; phylum Bacteroidota; class Bacteroidia; order Bacteroidales; family Marinilabiliaceae; genus W3P20-009. Next base: position 117,654 of record SUWW01000010.1, read on the forward strand.
CCACATCGGCAAAAGGCGCCACCCAATAACCTTCGTAGCGTTGCGAGAGATAGTTGAGTGTCGAGTCGAGGGCTTGCGTGGTGAGTGGCGAATATCCATTACCATTGTCGAGCTCGTGTATTAGCAATACACTCCACGCACCTTTTGTTTTCCCTTTTTCGAAATAGTCTCTGATGTCTCGTGCATATATATAGTCAGATTCCGAGCCTACGCCCAAAGAGCTTATTCTCATTGCGTTGGGAATGATAGCAGGAGTATATTTTTTGTCGCAAATGCGAGCAGCAATATAGTATTGCGCTGTTAGTGAATCGTTTGTGGTGGCGCAAAAAGGATAGGCAATAGTTAAGCACGGCTTGCCAATCTCGCGTTCGATAATGGCCTTCGAAAGTTCAAGTTCTACGCGTGCCGAATCTTCGTTTAGTTCGCTCAAATTTGGGTGCGACACAGTGTGCGATCCTATTTCGTGTCCATGGTTGGCTGCTTTGCGCAGAGGTGCCCAATCGGTCACCCAATTTGTAACAGGATAAAATGTGCCTCTGAATCCATATTTCTCGAGCAATTGAACTGCTGTGGTAAATTGTGCAGGAAGATTGTCGTCGAAAGTGTAGGAAACGGCAGTAGCGCGAAAACCTTGCCATGTGGCTATTTCATAGTTGTCGGTGTTGTCTAAAGGACGGCTGTTGGAGCATCCCAACGCTACTAAAGCCAAAGCTATGGCGAGCGAAATTTTTTTCATATGTATATTATTAATTGCGTAAATATAGCTAATGTTTCTTATTGAGTTCTACAAACTAATTGCCTAACTTCGCTATGCAAATTGCAAGTAGATAGTATCCCGTTGGAATATTTATACACAAACGCTGTTTTGAAATGCCGTTTATTGTGTTTTTATACATTTTTATATGTATGAAGCAGTGTTTTATCTATTCACCGAATAAATAATTTATAACTTTGCAAGCCAAAAAATAACAATGCTGAATAAAGTATATCTACATATATAGGTAATATCGAAGCAGCAAAACCAAGAAAAGAACGATGAAAAACAAACTTAGAAGCGCCGCAACAACAGAAGGCCGAAGAATGGCTGGAGCTCGTGCTCTCTGGGCTGCCAATGGCATGAAGAAAGAGCAAATCGGCAAACCAATCATAGCTATAGCAAACTCATTTACGCAGTTTGTTCCTGGTCATACACATTTGCATGAGATTGGTCAAATAGTGAAAGCCGAAATTGAGAAATTAGGTTGCTACGCTGCTGAGTTCAACACTATTGCTATCGACGATGGCATAGCCATGGGTCACAATGGTATGCTCTATTCTCTTCCGAGTCGCGATATTATTGCCGATTCGGTAGAATATATGTGCAACGCCCACAAAGCCGATGCGCTTGTTTGCATCTCTAACTGCGATAAGATTACTCCTGGTATGCTTATGGCATCGATGCGACTAAATATACCAACCGTGTTTGTGAGTGGAGGCCCTATGGAAGCAGGACATTGGAATGGCGAGAATGCCGACCTTATAACCGCCATGGTCAAGGGTGCCGACCCTTCGATTACCGATGCGCAGATGGACGAGATAGAACATTGTGCTTGCCCTGGTTGCGGTAGTTGCTCGGGTATGTTCACCGCCAACTCGATGAACTCGCTCACCGAGGCTATCGGTCTTTCGCTGCCAGGCAATGGAACCATTTTGGCTACCCACACCAACCGTTTGCAGCTTTTCAAAGATGCAGCAAAGTTGGTAGTAGAAAATGCATATAAATATTATCGTGATGGTGATGAGTCGGTTCTCCCTAAGTCGATAGCTACGCGTGAGGCTTTCCTCAATGCTATGACGCTCGACATAGCTATGGGTGGCTCTACCAACACTGTGCTTCACCTCTTGGCCGTAGCCAATGAAGCAGGAGTAGACTTCAAAATGGCCGACATCGACGCCCTTTCGCGTAAAGTGCCTTGCCTTTGTAAACTTGCGCCTAACACGCAGAAATACTCTATTCAAGAGTGCAATCGTGCTGGTGGCATACTTGGCATACTCAATGAGCTGAACAAAGGAGGCTTGCTCAATACTTCGCTTAAACGAGTAAATGGTGCAACGCTTGCCGAAGACTTGAAGAAATATTGCATTACCGGCTCAACCATCGACCCGGAGGCTGAGCGCATATACAAAAGTGCACCAGCCGGCAAGTTCTCTACCAAGATGGCATCGCAAAGTTGCACCTACGACAGCTTCGATACCGATCGTGCCACGGGCTGTATACGCGACCTTGAACATGCTTACACTAAAGATGGTGGTCTTGGTGTTCTCTTTGGAAATATTGCACTTGATGGTTGTGTGATTAAGACGGCTGGCGTCGATGAGAGCATTTGGCACTTTGAAGGTCCAGCAAAAGTTTTCGATTCGCAAGAAGAGGCATGCGAAGGAATTCTTGGTGGCAAAGTGAAATCGGGCGATGTGGTAGTTATTCTCTACGAAGGTCCTAAAGGTGGACCTGGTATGCAAGAGATGCTCTATCCGACATCGTATATAAAATCAATGCACCTTGGCAAAGAGTGTGCGCTCATTACCGATGGCCGTTTTAGTGGCGGAACATCAGGTCTTAGCATAGGACACATCTCGCCAGAAGCAGCAGCAGGTGGCAACATTGGCTTGCTTCGCGATGGAGATATAATAGTGATAGACATACCAAGTCGAAAGCTCGAAGTGAAACTTTCCGACGAAGAGTTGGCTGCACGCCGAGCCGAAGAGTTGAAGCGAGGCGACAAAGCATTCACAGCGCCACGTCGTCAGCGCGATGTTCCTAAGAGTCTTCGTGCATATGCATCGATGGTGTCGTCGGCAGACAAAGGAGCTATAAGATTGATATAAGTATCTAAGTCATAAGACAATAGTAAAAATTAATATATAGAGGAATACGTATGAATGAATATTCCGGATCGGAGATTCTACTCAAGTCGCTCATAGAAGAGGGAGTAGAGACGATTTTTGGCTATCCCGGTGGAAGTATAATGCCCGTCTACGACGCGCTATACGACTATCAAGACAAATTTCACCACGTGTTGGTTCGTCACGAACAAGGCGCAGTGCATGCAGCACAAGGCTTTGCACGTGCAAGTGGCAAAACGGGTGTCGTCATTGTCACCTCGGGACCAGGAGCAACCAACGCCATAACAGGCATAGCTGATGCTATGATTGATTCAACGCCAATCGTCGTCATCACAGGTCAGGTGGCATCGGCAGCATTAGGTTCAGACGCATTCCAAGAGACCGATCTCATAGGCATCACTTTGCCTATCACCAAATGGAGTTATCAAATTCGCCGTGCTGAAGATGTGGCTTGGGCAGTGGCTCGTGCATTCTATATAGCTTCGAACGGACGCCCGGGTCCTGTGGTGCTCGACTTCGCTAAGAATGCGCAAGTTGGCAAGACTGAGTTCAACTACAAAAAGTGCAACTTCATACGTAGTTACAATCCGTATCCTAATATCGACAATTCGCTCATCAGCCAAGCTGTAAACATGATAAATAGCGCTAAGAAACCGCTACTTATCTTCGGCCAAGGCATTACGTTGAGTGGTGCCGAGAAAGAACTCAAAGAGTTCCTCGACAAAACTGACATTCCTGCTGCATCGACTCTTATGGGTCTTTCGGCATTGCCTTCGGACTATAAAAACTTCAAAGGCATGCTCGGTATGCACGGAAGTATTGCAAGTAACATCAAGACCAATGAGTGTGATTTACTTATTGCCGTTGGCTTGCGTTTTTCCGATCGCATCACAGGCACTGTAAGTACTTATGCAAAACAAGCTAAGGTCATACATATAGATATTGATGCTGCCGAAATAGGTAAGATAATCCCAGTTTCGCTTGGCATACTTGGTGACGCCAAAACGGTGCTTTCGCGTTTGACAAATAGCGTGAAAGAGAGTAAGCACACCGAGTGGCTACAGACATTCGAAGAGCCGGAGCGCGTAGAGTATGAAAAGGTTATCAGTCCGGAAATTTTCCCAGAGAAAGGCCCGATAAATATGGGCGAAGTGGTTCGCTTCGTAGCCGATGCGTCGCAAGGAGAAGCCATAGTGGTGAACGATGTAGGACAGAATCAAATGCTTTCTGCACGTTATTCGAAATTTGCAAAGCCACGTAGCCTTATAACCTCTGGAGGATTGGGTACTATGGGATTTGGATTGCCAGCAGCAGTAGGTGCGAAGATTGCTCAACCTACACGACAAGTGTGCCTATTCGTAGGTGATGGCGGCCTGCAAATGACAATGCAAGAGCTTGGCACGATAATGCAAGAGAAGATAGGAGTGAAGATAATAGTGCTCAATAATACGTGGCTTGGCAACGTGCGCCAATGGCAAGAGCTATTCTTCAACGAACGCTATTCGCAAACGCGTTTGCAAAATCCCGACTTCCAACAAGTAGCAGAGGCTTATGGTTTTGGTCATCAGCGAGTGATAGAGCGCAAGGACCTTGGCGAAGCAATAGAGAAGATGCTTGCCGACCCCGATCAACCTTATCTGCTTGAAGTTTGCGTTGTAGAAGCGGGAATGGTTATGCCAATGATACCACCAGGAAAGGGCATAACAGATATTATGTTGAACGAACACGAATGGTATTCTAAAAGCTAAGCGTCTATGGATCCGTTATTTACAGTAACAGTATATTCAGAAAACCAAGTAGGTTTGCTGAACCAAATATCTATAATATTTACACGTCGAAACCTCAATATTTGGTCGTTAACGGTGTCGGCATCGGCAATAGAAGGTGTGCATAAGTTCACCATCACATGCCGCACATCGCAGAAGCAAATTGAGGCAGTAGTGAAGCAAATAGAGAAAAAGATAGATGTGTTGAAAGCATTCTATTACACCAACGACGAGATTATATATCAAGAAGTTGCTCTCTATAAAGTGCAAACCGAAAATTTGCTCGACAGCAGCGATTTTGAGGAACTTGTACGTAGCAGCCACGCTCATATTATGGAGATTAATCGCACATATACAGTAATACAAAAAACTGGACACTGCGAGGAGATACAGGACCTCTACGAAAAGCTCATTCCTTACGGAGTGTTACAATTTGTTCGTTCGGGTCGAGTAGCTATAACCAAATCGACCGAAGAAAAAGTGTCGCGATTCTTGGCAGAACGAGCCGAAGTGGGACGAAACGTAAACTAACAAATCATTAGAGAATAAGGTAAGGAAGTGGCGAATAGTTAGTTAAATTTGCTCTTCCTATGAAAAAAGATACAACACATAAAAATTAATAGTAAACAAATGGCAAAAATGAATTTTGGCGGTGTCATAGAAAATGTTGTGACCCGTGATGAATTTCCACTTGCGAAAGCAAAAGAGATCCTAAAAGACGAAACCATAGCAGTTATTGGTTATGGTGTGCAAGGCCCTGGTCAATCGCTTAACCTTCGCGATAATGGTTTCAATGTTATAGTTGGTCAACGTCCAGGTAAAACATTCGATAAGGCAGTAGCTGATGGTTGGGTGCCAGGCGAGACTCTTTTTGGCATCGAAGAGGCAGCACAAAGAGGCACTATCATCATGTGTCTTCTTTCCGACGCTGCTGTTATGTCGGTTTGGCCTACCCTCAAGAAATATCTCACACCAGGTAAGGCTCTCTATTTCTCACACGGTTTTGCCATCACTTGGAACGATCGCACGGGCGTAGTTCCTGATAAAGATATCGACGTAATCATGGTTGCTCCTAAAGGTTCTGGTACATCACTTCGTACTATGTTCCTTCAAGGTCGCGGCTTGAATAGCTCATATGCAGTATATCAAGATGTAACAGGCAAAGCAATGGATCGCACGCTTGCTCTTGGTATTGGTATTGGTTCGGGCTACTTGTTCGAAACAACCTTCCAACGTGAGGCTACTTCCGACCTTACTGGTGAACGTGGCTCACTCATGGGCGCAATCCAAGGTTTGTTGCTCGCACAGTATGAAGTACTCCGCGAGAATGGTCACACTCCTTCTGAAGCATTCAACGAAACTGTAGAAGAGCTCACACAGTCGCTAATGCCACTCTTTGCTAAGAATGGTATGGACTGGATGTATGCTAACTGCTCTACCACCGCTCAGCGTGGAGCTCTCGACTGGATGGGTCCATTCCACGACGCTATCAAACCAGTTGTTGAGAAGCTATATGCTAACGTAAAATGTGGCAACGAAGCTCAAATCTCTATCGATGCAAACTCTAAGCCCGACTATCGTGTTGGCTTGGAGAAAGAGCTAAAAGCCCTACGCGAAAGCGAAATGTGGCAAACCGCTGTAACAGTTCGCAAACTACGTCCTGAGAATAATTAATATTCAGAGCATCATAGTTAATAGTCAGCGAGTTTGCTCTGAGCCGACTCGCTGACTTTTTCATTTTTACATACATATACATAGAAAAACAATGGAAAATCACGTCTATATCTTCGACACAACATTGCGCGATGGCGAACAAGTGCCCGGCTGCCAACTCAACACAGTAGAAAAAATACAAGTAGCTAAGCAGCTCGAAGCCCTCGGTGTCGACATCATTGAGGCGGGCTTTCCTATATCGAGCCCTGGCGATTTCAACTCGGTAGTAGAAATTTCGAAAGCCGTTACTTGGCCTACCATCTGCGCTCTTACTCGCGCAGTAGAAAAAGACATCGATGTGGCTGCTGAGGCTTTGAAATATGCAAAACATAAGCGCATACACACTGGCATTGGTACGTCAGACTCGCATATAAAATATAAATTCAACTCCACTCGCGAAGAGATCATCGAGCGCGCTGTAAAAGCAGTTAAGTATGCTCGTAGATTTGTAGACGACGTTGAATTCTATGCCGAGGACGCTGGTCGTACCGATAACGAATATCTCGCGCGCGTAGTGGAAGCTGTTATCAAAGCTGGCGCTACTGTTGTAAATATTCCCGACACCACGGGCTATTGCCTACCTTCGGAATATGGTGCTAAGATTAAGTACCTCATTGATCATGTTGATGGCATCGACAAAGCTATAATCTCTACACACTGTCACAACGACCTCGGTATGGCTACTGCCAACACCATGGCTGGCTTGCTCAATGGTGCTCGCCAAGTGGAAGTTACTATTAATGGTATTGGTGAGCGCGCGGGCAACACTTCGCTCGAAGAGATTGCCATGATTATAAAATGCCACAACGACATAGCTCTCGACACTACTATCAATACTCAGAAAATTTACCCGACAAGCCGCATGGTTTCGAACTTGATGAATATGCCTGTTCAGCCAAACAAAGCCATTGTCGGACGAAATGCATTTGCTCATTCAAGTGGTATTCACCAAGATGGTGTGCTGAAAAACGTTCAGACCTACGAGATTATGAATCCGCAAGATGTAGGTATCGATGTAAATAGCATTGTGCTTACGGCGCGAAGCGGACGTGCTGCACTGAAACACCGTTTGCATACCTTAGGAATTGAGGTAGAAGGCGAAAAACTTGATGGCCTTTATGAGAAGTTTCTGAAACTTGCCGACAAGAAGAAAGAGGTCAACGACGACGATTTGCTCATCTTGGCTGGTGCCGACACTGCCAATAATAACCATATAAAACTTGATTATCTGCAAGTTACGAGTGGTGTAGGTCTGAAACCTATGGCAAGCATTGGGCTCGACATAGCGGGCGAAAAATTCCAAGCTGCCGACACTGGTAATGGTCCTGTAGATGCTGCTATCAACGCGCTTAAGCAGATTATCAAGCGTCCAATGATACTGAAAGAGATGACCATTCAGAGCATCAACAAAGGTTCCGATGATGCTTGCAAAGTGCACATGCAAGTGGAGACCGAGGGCAGAGTTTACTATGGTTTCGGCTCCAACACCGACATTGTGGCAGCCAGCATCGAGGCGTACATCGATTGCATAAATAAATTTGTGAAGAAGTAGAATCTTCTTTCTACATACGTATTTATAAAAACTAAATGCCGTGCTAACGAGTGTAGTACGGCATTTTTATATGAGTGGTGAACTCATAATTATTTTATCCATTCATTTGCTTCCAGAGCACGTCTTTGAGTTCCATAAGACCTTGCTGTGTATGCGATGAGAACATCACGGTAGGAATATCTTTAGGAAGGTTTTTGGCTATTTTGGCGCGTTGTTCTTCGTCGACGAGGTCGAGTTTCGATACGGCCAATACGCGTTGTTTGTCGAGCAATTCTGGATTGTATTTTTCGAGTTCGTGGCAAAGAACGTTATATTCTTCGGCAACATCTTCGGCGTCGGCAGCTACAACGAAAAGCAGAATACTATTACGCTCTATATGGCGTAAGAATCGCAAGCCTAAGCCCTTGCCTTCGGCGGCTCCTTCGATGATTCCTGGAATATCGGCCATACAGAACGAGCGGTCGTCGCGATACTTCACGATGCCCAAATTAGGTACGAGGGTAGTGAACGGATAGTCGGCAATTTCTGGTTTTGCAGCCGATACAACGCTCAGGAGAGTAGACTTACCAGCGTTAGGGAAACCAACAAGACCAACATCGGCAAGCACCTTGAGCTCCAGAATGGCAGTACGTTCTTCGCCATCTTCGCCAGGTTGAGCGAAACGTGGCGTTTGATATGTGGCAGTCTTGAAATGGGTATTACCCAGACCACCTCGCCCTCCTTTGCAGATGATATACTCTTCGCCATCGTTGGTTACTTCGCAGATGATTTCTTCGGTGTCGGCATCTTTCACCACTGTGCCGAGCGGCACTTCTATGTAGTTATCCTTGCCCTCTTTACCGAAAGAGCGCATACGTCCACCGGCTTCGCCATCTTCGGCAAACACGTGGCGAGCAAATTTGAGGTGAATGAGCGTCCACAATTGCGCGTTGCCTTTCACTATCACGTGTCCGCCGCGACCGCCATCACCACCGTCGGGGCCACCTTTTTCTACCATCTTTTCGTGGCGTAGATGTGCCGAACCTGCGCCACCATGACCTGAGCGGCAATATATCTTTACGTAGTCAACAAAATTCGAAGATGCCATATTTATATTTTTACTTATAAATCACCGAATGAAACTAATAAAACGAAAATACTATACCGAAACGACAAATAGATGGTTAATTACAAATTCGTTCAATTCGGCGAAGCAAAGAAAAAGCCCCAACCGTGGGCGACATTACGCGAGCACGATTGCGGCTTAGATTATTGCGTTTTCAGACTACTTTACAGCGTCGATAGCTTTGCAAAGGTTAGCAAAGATCTCGTCTACCGAGCCAACGCCATTGATGACAACTTTCTTGCCTTCAGCAGCATAGAAATCCATCACTGGTTTAGTCTTCTTGTTGTATTCTGCGATACGATTTTTGATTGTCTCGATATTGGCATCGTCGGTACGACCAGAGGTCTTGCCGCGCTCCAATATACGTTTGGTAAGCTCATCTTCAGGAACTTCGAGGTCGAGAAGAATAGCTACATCGGTGTCGTATGATGCAAGCATCTCTTTGAGTGCTTTGGCTTGATCGGTGGTACGTGGGAAACCATCGAAAATAACACCCTTCGACTTTACGTTTTTGTCGAGGAAACTATCAATCATACCAATGACAACTTCGTCGGGCACAAGTTCGCCTTTGTCCATGTGTTGCTTTGCGAGGTAGCCAAGCTGAGTGTTTGTTTCAATCTCGTGACGAAGCAAATCACCAGTTGAGATGTGGTCAAAACCATACTTTTTGATAAGGTTTTCACTCTGAGTTCCCTTGCCTGATCCAGGAGGGCCAAAAATTACAATGTTGAGCATTGTTGTAAAGTGTTATAAATCGATTATTACTCTATTATTTTATAAATGTCCACAAGGTTACGACCATAACCATCGTAATCAAGTCCGTGACCTACAATAAATTCGTTAGGAATGTTCAAACCGATGTATTCGGGAGTCTTTTCTTTAGGGCAAACGCCTGGTTTGAAGAGCATTGTGCATACATGAACCTCTTCTGCGCCGAGGCCTTTTACTTGTTGAATGATGTTGGTTATGGTAGCGCCCGTATCGACTATGTCTTCCACAATCACCACTGAGCGTCCATGCAAATCTTCATTCATACCTATGAGTTGCTTCATGCTGCCCGTCGACTTTGTGCCTTCGTAGGATGCCAACTTAACAAACGAAATTTGGCAATCAATATTCACATGCTTCATAAGGTCGGAAGCAAACATAAATGCACCATTGAGCACCACAAGGAAAATAGGCTTTTTGCCTTGCAAGTCGTTGTTGATGCGAGCTGCCACTGCGGCTGTTGCCTTATCGATTTCGTCCGCCGGTATCGACGTTTCGAACTCTTTATCAAGTATTTTTACTCTTGCCATTTATCTATCCAGAGGTTATGAGCGCAAAAGTATGAAATTTGACTGTAAAGTATAACCATCTGATAATAGAGAATTTATTTTTGCGCTTATAATTCACTATTCACCCATGAAACCTATAGTAAGTATTATTATGGGTAGCACTTCCGATTTGAAGGTTATGGAAGGCGCTGCCAATTTTCTCGAGTCTCAAGGTATTCCTTTTGAAATTAATGCGCTTTCGGCTCATCGCACGCCCGAACAGGTGCTTTCGTTTGCTGCTAAAGCTCGCGAACGTGGCATTCGTGTGATAATTGCCGGTGCTGGCGGCGCTGCTCATCTGCCTGGCGTTATTGCTGCCATGACTCCGCTTCCTGTTATTGGTGTGCCTATCAAGGCTTCTATTTCTATGGATGGTTGGGATTCGATGCTCTCGATGATTCAAATGCCTCCTGGAATACCCGTCGCTACGGTTGGCATGGACAATAGCACCAATGCGGCTATTCTCGCTACGCAGATTCTTGCTATTGCCGATGATGCTATTATGCAGAAGGTTATCGACTACAAAGCTGGACTCTCAAAGAAAATCGAAAAGGCCAACAACGAACTCGCTGCTCTCAAGCAGTGGAAAATGAAGACAAACTAACATCCTTGCCCAACTCTCGCCTTGACGTTCTCTTGGTGATGGTTGGGCTTGTTGTATATACTTAGGTATAAAAAGCAACTTTTGGCGCTATAGATTCGTAATAGGTATAAAAAATTATCTTTGCCTATACATATTCGTATGTAAAGAGCTAAAACACGCAAATAATCAGTTGTCTGAGTATAAAAAACATCTAACTAATATGAATAAAAGCATTTCTACTTTACGTATTGTGGCGTCTGCCTTTGTGCTAAGTATGGCAAGCAGCGCTGTGGCGTCCGACCTATTGATTGATGGTCTTTACTATAACCTTGATTCGATAAACGGAACAGCCGAAGTTACCTACAAAGGGTCATGCCGTTGTGGCGGCAATGTCTACACTGGCGAGGTGATTATACCAAGCCAAATTGCCTATGGTGCAAATACTTATGTGGTTAGTGCCATTGGCGATTACGCATTTGCAGGCAATAGCAAACTGACAGCCGTAAGTATTCCCGAGACCGTTACTCGCATTGGCAAATTGGCATTTTTTGCCTGCGTCAATATGCAGCGTGTGACCATTCCTGCTTCGGTGGACGAGATTGATGGCTTTGCTTTCCAATTTTGTTCGCGCTTGGCTGAAGTGAACTTCGAAGAGGGCTCGCATCTCAAAGTAATCAATGAATATGCATTCTGCCGCACGGCTCTTGCATATCTTTCCATACCTGAGTCGGCTAACGAGATTTGTCCTGTAGCCTTCTGTCACAACAAGAACATGACCGACCTCGTGTTGCCTAAAAACATCACCAAGATTAGCGTACAAAATCCCTTCTGCTACAACACACAACTTGTCACCATGCGCGCCGAAGAGGGCAACCCTTCGTTCGACTCGCGCGACAACTGTAATGCGCTAATTCAAACTGCCACCAACACGCTGATTGCTGGATGCAAAACCACTGTCATACCCAACACCGTGAAGGCTCTCGGACGTAGTTCGTTCAACAATTGCACCGACCTTGATAGCATCTTCATTCCTGCCTCTGTAGACAGCATTGGTAAATATGCATTCTACACTTGCACGGGCTTGAAGAAATTCACCTTCCCTTCATCGATGAAGGTTATGGCCGACTCTACATTCTGGAAGGCTACAAATCTCGAAGAGGTCATCTCGCTAACTGCTAAGCCTTTCAAGATTGACGAAAGCGATTTTGAAGATATTACATACAACACGGCTGTGCTTAAGGTTGCTCCGGGCACCAAAAAGCTCTATCAAACAGCAACAGGTTGGCGCAAATTTGCCCAAATTGTTGAACTCGACATGTTTGTGAAAGATGGTGTGTATTATCGAGTGATTGACGAAGGCAAAGCAGAAGTTATAGCGCCACAAGAGGGCATTGCATACGCTGGTAATGTGGTTATCCCTGCATCTGTTAAGTCGGGTGATAATAGTTATGCAGTGACTGCCATAGCCGATGATGCATTTGCTGGTAGCAATGTAAAACAGGTGTCGATGCCTAAGGGCGTGAAAGCTAACCTCGGCAACGTGAAAGTAGTAGTTAGAAACACCTATAGCAAAGGCAACGATTTCGAGAGTGCAAATGTGAAGGTATACGGACAAAAAGGCTACATAGCAATTGAGGGTAGCGATGCCGAAGCTAAAGTCTACAACACCGCAGGTGTGATGATATTGACCACACTCAAACGTAGCATACCTATAGAGCAAGGCATCTACATAGTGAAAGTTGGCGACAATGAAGCAACTAAAGTTGTTGTAGAGTAGAGAGCTCTTTCGTTGATAAACAACATCGGCGCGGTCGGACTTCGGTTTGGCTGCGCCGAATTGTTTTTTTGTAGAAGCTATTCTTACGCAACACAGCGTGTGTTTTGTATATATACTCAAAAAATCGACCCGTTAACAATATTTACATAATGCATTATTTTACCATTTGATAATATTCGGTCATTCGTTATAATTATAATGCATATTGGCGTTTTGAGTTTTGAATATTCATTTTTTGAGCTTACGAAGATGCTTTTTATTGGTTTTTGAGACCTCAAAAGCGCAAAATAGGCGGTTTTGTAAAAGTTAACAATTGTATATATATCCACTCGTTTAACTACTTTGATGGGAAAAACTACCTAATGTTAGGTATTTTTATGCATATTTTTCTTTGGGTATGATATTTTTCTATCAAAAGAGCTAATTTTGCGCCCAGAATGAAACCTTGATAGGTTATTTTATGAAAATTACGAAAGCATCTCAAGAGGTAACAGCCCTACGCGACAACAACGAGTTCTTCCTAATTTTCGATCGCACAAAAACCGACTTCACCTATCCTCTGCATTTTCACACAGAGTATGAGCTGAATTTCTTGATTGGAGCAAAAGGCGCGATTCGAAAAGTGGGCGACAGCGTTGAGACTATTGGCGCCATCGACTTGTGCCTCATCGGCCCGAACCTCAACCACCAATGGGAAAAGGGTTCTTGCGCCGACAATGTAGAGGCTCGCGAAATAACCATTCAATTTCTTCCGACGCTCATCGGCGACGACCTACTGGGCAAAGAGACTTTCTTACCTATAAAGAAGATGCTCTCGAACGCTTCTCGTGGTCTCGTCTTTACTTCAGAGGTGGCCAATAGAGTGCTTCCACTCGTAGATGAACTCTGCAACTCGCATGGTTTCGACTCGTATCTTATGATTATGCGTTTGCTCTACGACCTATCTATTGCGCCCATGCCGCGTGCTTTGGCTGGTGAGACTTTTCGCTCCGACGACCTCAGCCATACCGACGGCCGCGTAGAACAACTCTATGTGTATCTGAAGGAAAACTTCCAACGTCGCATTTCGCTCAACGAAGCCGCTTCGCATATCAACACTTCCGAGGTGACGCTCTCGCGCATCATTAAGCAGTGCACTGGTAAGAGTTTTGTGGCTTTCCTCAACGACATACGCCTTGGCTATGCTAAACGTATGTTGATGGACACTGAGCAAAATGTGAGTGAGATTTGCTTTATGACTGGATTCAACAATGTGTCGAATTTCAATCGCTTTTTCAAGCGAAAGTTTGGTGTCACACCAACCGAATTCCGATACTCTTTTGTAGGTCGTAAACGCATAGTGTAGAGACAATTACAAATTAAATATCTAATAAATTTCTAACCCTAAAACGTTCTAAAAAATGAATTTACGAAAACTGCTTTTAGTCGTTTCTGTCTTATTGGCTTCGGTTACGCTGTGGGCTCAGTCGCGCACCGTGACCGGAACGGTAGTTGGAACCGACGGACTTGCAATCCCAGGCGCTTATGTCTTGGTTAAGGGAACAACAACTGGTACCGTTACCGATATGGACGGTAAGTATCGCATCAACGTGCCTGAAGGTTCGGAGACGCTTGTGTTCCGTATTATTGGTATGGTTGACCAAGAACAAGACATCAATGGTCGCACAGAAGTTAACGCAACCATGGAGGCCGAAAACGAAGAGCTCAACGAGGTTATCGTGGTGGCTTATGGTACTACTAAGAAAGAGGCTTTTACTGGATCGGCTTCAGTGGTACGCTCCGAAGAGTTGTCGAAAAAAATCACAACGAGTGTAGGAGATGCTCTTGTCGGCTCAGTAGCAGGTTTGCAAATGCGTGGTTCTAATGGAGCTCCAGGTAGCGACAATGGAAAAATACTTATTCGTGGTATAGCATCTATGTATGCACAAACAGATCCTCTCGTAATAGTTGATGGTGCTCCATATTCTGCAAGTCTTTCTAATATTCCTCCTGAAGACGTTGAATCTGTTAGTATTTTGAAAGATGCTGCATCGGCAGCTCTTTATGGAGCTCGTGGTGCTGCAGGTGTCATCATAGTAACTACAAAACGAGGAAAGGCCGGAGATGCACAAATAAACGTAGAAGCTAAGTGGGGTGGTAATTCTCGCGCTGTACAAGATTATGAGACTATCACCGACCCTGGTAAATACTACGAGGTAGCTTATGCTAAGTATAACAATTATTATTATTACGGTCTTGGTCAATCTGCTTCGGAAGCAAATGCTAATGCAAATAGCAAGATGATTGAAGACCTTGGCTATCAAGTATATAGTGTTCCATTTGGTGAGCAACTCATAGGTTTGGATGGTAAACTCAATTCAAATGCTACTCTTGGTTATCAAGAAACTACAGAAGATGGTGTTACCTATTATTATCAACCTGACGATTGGACGGATGCTGCATATCGTCATTCATTCCGTCAGGAATACACAATCAGCGTTAATGGCGGTACAGAAAAAGGAGCTTACTATATGAGTCTTGGCTACCTTAACGATGATGGTATTATTGAACACTCTGGTTACGAACGAGTAGCAGCGCGTCTAAAAGCTGATTATCAAGCAAAAACATGGTTGCGTGTTGGTGCAAATATTGGTTATGTTCATTCCAATACAAAATCGAATCCTAATCTCGATTCTTCGGCTCTTGGTTCAACCAACTTGATGTATTATACATCGATGATTGCTCCAATATATCCAATCTACGTTCGTGTAGTCGAAAACGGCAATGTTGTTATTCGCACTGATGAGAATGGCAATCCGCAATACGACTATGGTCGTCCTGGAACAGATTACCCTCAAGCTCGTGCATTCCTTCAAACAGGTAACCCGCTTGGCTCTAACAACTACAATGAAGTTGTTACTATTGGTAATCAGCTAAACGGTACATTTAATGCTGACATTGATTTTACTGAGTGGCTACGTTTCAATGCGACAAGTAATGTCAATTGGGGAAGTTCGCAGTTTTCAGACTATGAAAACTCTCTCTATGGACCTAAAGTGGGTGTGAATGGTGAAATAACTAAAACCTCTACCACGAGTTTTAGAACCAACAATACACAGACTCTTACATATTACGACACATTTGCTGATGTTCACAATATTAATTGGCTCCTTGGTCATGAATACTATGATACCAAGACTAAATACATTGAAGCTGTTGCTCAAGGTATGTTCTCGCCAGAAATAAAGGAGATTGATGCTGCAGCAAATAATCAAGTAAGCTCTAGATCTTACACTAATGAGTATAACGTTGAAGGCATCTTTACGAGTTTGCAATATAACTACGATGAAAAGTATTATCTATCTGGTTCATATCGCCGTGATGCTTCAAGTCGTTTTGCAAAAGAAAACCGTTGGGGTAATTTCTGGTCGGTTGGTGCTGCATGGATTATAAACAAAGAGTCTTTCTTCCCTGAAACAGAATGGGTAAACCTTTTGAAGTTGAAGTTATCTATAGGTCAGCAAGGAAACGACAATTTGCCAAATTCTTACTATTGGATTGATACCTATAATCTTTCACCATCGTCTACTACTACTATGTCGCCTTCGCTCAGGACAAAAGGTAACAAAGACATCACGTGGGAGACTTCTACCAACATGAACACAGGTGTAGAATTTACGCTCTTTGGAGGTCGTCTTAATGGTAGTTTTGACTTATATGACAAAAAGACTACTGATCTTCTTTTCTGGCTATCTGTTCCAGAATCAACAGGAGCTCGTGGCTATTATGGTAACCTCGGTGACATCAGCAATAAAGGTTTTGAATTGGTTTTAACAGGTTCTGTTTTCAGAACTGATAACATAGATATAACCATTTCAGCTAATGCTTCGCATAATAAAACAAGCATAGACAAACTTCCAGAATCAAAGACTAAACAATATGGAGGTTTTGCAGAGACCAATAATAACATTCAAATGTGGTATGAAGAAGGAGGAGAACTCTATTGCCCATTCCTATATAGTTATGCTGGCGTAAGCGAGAAGGGTGAAGCACTCTATTATTATGACGAAGACTTAAGTCCACTTGGAGGTAAAGTTTCGACAAATAATACATCAAAAGCAGGATCTAAGAGATCGGGAGTGACTACGGAATTAGATAAAGCTACTCGTTATGCATTTAAGAGTACACTTCCAAAGATCTTCGGTGGTTTCAGTTTGTCTGCTACAGTATATGGATTCGACCTTTCAGCTTCCTTCGATTACCAACTTGGTGGAAAAGTTTACGATTCTCAGTATCGTAGTTTGATGAGTGGTGATTTTAGTAATGGTTACGCCGTACATAAAGACATTCTCAACTCTTGGACACCAAACAATACGTCAACAGATATTCCTCGTCAGTTCTATGGCGATAACTACACTACGGCCTCTTCAGATCGTTGGCTCACTAATGCAAGCTATTTGAACTTCCAATCGTTCACTGTGGGTTATACGATGCCTGAAGATCTTGTAAAGCGCTTCTACTTGTCGAAGGTTCGTTTCTTCTGCTCGGGTGAGAATTTACAATTCTGGTCTGCTCGCCAAGGTCTCGACCCTCGATATAGCTTTGAAGGAAATGAGAGTATAGCTCAGTATTCTCCTGCTCGTACCATAATGGGTGGTGTTCAAGTCTCGTTCTAAATTCTTTTATACTGACAGCTATAAAATAGATATGATAAATATGAAAAACAGAATAAAAATATTCGCAGCAGCATTGGTACTCCCTTTGGCAACAAGCTGTATTGACGAAATAGACCCACAAACAAGTTATGTCACAAGTGAACAGGCTGCCAATGCACCTGGTGCTTATGAAAATTACGTTTCAGCTATTACAAATTCTCTTTGTGGCGAGTTTACTTATTCAGGTAACGATGACAAATATCCATGGGACTTTGGTTATCCATCGTTTTTCCTACAACGTGATGTCATGGGACAAGATATGACATGCGAAAATTCGGGCAGCGATTGGTATCAGACTTGGTACAGCGATGGTGTTGGACTTGGTCCTACTTATGCTGTTTGTCAATTGCCATGGACATACTATTATCAATGGATAAACAGCTGTAATACAGTTCTTTCACTTGCAGGAGATAACCCAGCTGATGATAAGAAAGCAGGTGCTGGTATTGCTCTTGCAATGCGTGCTATGTTCTATATGGATTTAGCACGTATGTATGCTCAGGAAACATATGCGGCAAACAAGTCAAGCGAAACTGTACCAATAGTTACAGAAAAACTTGAAATGACTCAAGCATCAAGCAATCCTCGCGCTACCAACGAAGAAATATGGGCTTTCATACTTGATGACCTTAACAAAGCAGAAGAATATCTATCAGGTTATATTCGTAATGATAAATACACTCCAGACTCCACGGTTGTCTATGGATTGAAAGCGCGCGCATACCTAACTATGGAAGATTGGGCAAATGCTGCAAAATATGCAAAACTTGCTCAAAATGGTTACTCATCTATGAGTGAAGCCGAGTACCTATCGCAAACTGCAGGTTTCAACACCCCTAATTCTTCATGGATGTTTGGTTGTACATTTAAGGATAATGATCCAAATATTCTTCTAAATGATGGTGATTCAAGTTGGGGATCACAAATGATTGTTGAGGTTTTGGGTTGTGGCTGTGGCTATTCTGCTAATTATGTTGGTCCGCACCGTATAGACTACCACTTGTTTAGTACTATTGGTGAAAACGACTTCCGTCGTAAGTGTTTTGTTGACTTTGCTATTGACGAACTCTCTACCAAAGAAGAAAAACTTGAAGCTCTTGGTACTTATACCGATGATCCTATTGGTGTATATACGACAGGATACAATGTCTCAGCTCGAAAATCGGTAGGTGGCATTCCTGTGAAATTCCGTCCTAAAAATGGAGTACACGATAATCAATATACTGCATTTGTTGTTGCAGTTCCTCTGATGCGCGTTGAAGAAATGCAACTTATAGAAATTGAGGCTGTTGGTATGCAGAATCAAGCAGAAGGCATTCAAATGCTCAATGAATGGGTAAAGCAACGTGATCCAGAATACGTCTTCACTACCGAGACTCCTACAGATGCATATTACAATAATGCAACAGGTAGCTTCCGCAACGAAGTTTGGCGTCAGCGTCGTATAGAGCTATGGGGTGAAGGTTTCGCAACGTTTGACATTAAACGTTTGCAAAAAGGTATCATACGTAGTTACAAAAACTCAAACCATGTTGAAGATTACATGTGGAATACAACTTCTACTCCATCGTGGATGAGTCTTTGCATAGTTCAAAGTGAGTGTAACTATAATAGTGCATGTACCAATAATCCATATGTAGAACATGCAACTGGAGCAGACGCAGAATATGAATGGTAAAACAATTTAATGTGTACAAAAAATGAAGAAATTCTCATATATATCACTTGCAGCGCTCTTGTTTACAGCAATTTTTACTGCTTGTGAAGAAGAGGAAGGTACGGCCCCAGGCAACGATTCGGAGCCTATAGTTACTCTTTATAGTTTTGATCCTAGCGAGTATAAAAAGACAGATAATGAGTATTACAACGCTGATAATGACCTTATGGTTCGTGTAGCAGCCAATAATAAAGCTTCAGAAATTTATTATTTAGCAGAATTGACATCTTCTGTAGATGCATATACTAGTGCTAATGGTGCATCGGCATATTACGATAAAGTAATATCAGAAGGGAATAAAGTTGATGTTGCGCCAGCTGAAACAGGAGATGTATTCATCACTGATATGCGTGGTCAGAATACGATAACGTTTGTGGCTGTTAATGGAAGTAAGAAAAACGCATCTGTGCTATCGTTCTTCGGCTATACATGGAACACGTTAAGTAAAGGAACGTACACTTATTCGGTAAAGGCATCTACTGGTGTTTTTGGATTGAAAAATGATTCTGTTAATACAAATATAAAAAAGGTCGAAACTGAGCTTCAAGTTAGTGCAGATGACCCCCAAGCATATCGTTTCAAAGATTTGTGGGGCAATGGCAAACATATGTATATAAACAAAACAGAATATACTGACGAAGACGAAGATGGTGCTTATACCTTTGTTCGTATACCATCGCAAACCACGCCATATGAAAAAGGCGAATCTGGTGCTATCGGTGTCCGTGATATTGCGACCTGGCAAGGTGATGATTTTTACGTAACATCTCCTTCATTAGGTTCAGTCTTGTATGACGATGGCTCGTTTGCTTACATTGTTGTGCAATACTTTTGCTCTAATGTTCTCTCAACCTATGGTGCTGATAAATATGTAGCAACTGAATAATGTTGTATATATAACAAAAATTAGGCTTCACCTTCGTTAAGGTGGAGCCTTTTTTTATAAAGCGTACGACTAAAAAGTGCCACCATTGGCAAATTCTAGCTGTGAATGTTATTGGGTTCTTATATAGGCAATACTAAAATTGCCAGTAATGGCGAAAATATGGCGAGTATGATGGTTGTTAAAAGAGATAGATACCTACGTTTTTTTCATCTGCATTTCAATACGCGTTGAATATTATTACCCAAAAGAACGAATTCACACTAGATACAACTCGCTCAGAGAACACAAACAACACATCTTTGTAAAAAAGTCAAAGATGAGTTTTCTGCGAGAATCTGTTCTAATCTGAGGAATCTGTGTGCTAATACAATATAGTGCGTTACAAAAACAAAAAAGACGCGAGATGTCGTTGGACACCTCGCGTCGTTGTTTTGTTCGAAAACAAATTTTTTACTCTGCTGCAGGAGCTTCAGCTGCGGGAGCTGCATCTTCGGCTGCGGGAGCTTCAGCTGCTGCATTAGCAGCTGCCTCTGCTTCAGCTTTAGCTGCTGCTGCTTCAGCTTGTTTTTGCTTCAAAGCCTCTGCACGAGCGGCATTGACTTTCTCTTCAGCCTCAAGGCGAGCTTTAGCTACGCTCTGCTTGTTGCTTGCAACTTTAGCAGCTACGCCATCGAGTTGTTTTTGTTTGTTCTCTTTCCAAGCGTTGAATTTTGCTTCTGCCGTAGCTTCGTCAAAAGCACCCTTCTTTACGCCACCGAGGAGGTGTTTCTTGAGGAGAACGCCTTCACGTGAAAGAATGTTGCGAACAGTGTCGGTAGGTTGAGCACCATTGTTAAGCCATTGTAGCGACTTCTCGAAGTCGAGTACAACGGTAGCAGGATTAGTGTTAGGATTGTAAGAACCAATCCTTTCAATAAACTTACCATCTCGTGGCGCTCTGCTGTTTGCTACCACAATGTGGTAGAAAGCATAACCTTTACGTCCGTGTCTTGCGAGTCTGATTTTTACTGACATGTTTGTTAGGACTTAAATGTTTAATAATTATGTTTTTATGTGCAACCAACCTACGATTGCGGCTGCAAAAGTACTTGTTTTATCGATAGTTACAACTCTATTAATGATTTTTTGCGTAATTATGGATAACCGTTTTCGGATAAATTGGCACGGCTGTTGCATAAGTATGCGCCAATGCTACACGAATTCGCTATTATGTAACTTGTATTACTTATTTCACGTATAGAGGTTTCGAAACATACACCATTAACCACGTAATTCACACAATATCATGGATATAAAGAATATTATCACAAAAAAAATTTCAAGCAGCATATTGGTAAAACTGGGTATTGCCGCTTTTTTCCTTGTGGCTATTACCAATTTGGTAGAGATGTTATGGATAACTCATACGGTAGAAGAATCGTACAACGAGCTACTTACAAAGCAACTTACTCAGAAAAATGAAGTCCTAAGCAGCGAGATGAATAAGACGAGTGCTGCCTCGTTGTCGTTTTTACAGCAATTGCAAAACGACTCATCTTTTGTAGCGCTACTCAACGAAGCCAACCTCGAACATATATTCAAGAGCGTTGCAGAAAAATCCGAATTTGTTGGTCTGCGAAATATAGTAGTTGTCGATAATGACAATAACCTTCTTTCGTCATTTGCCACAATGGATGAAGAGCAGAAAGCCGATATAGTTAGTCTGGTTGATTACGTAAAACTGCAAACGAACGAACAATATAGCGGCATAGCCAAAATCTTCAGCGATGGTCCATGTCTAATGGCCGTGAAGTCTATGAGGAATAGCGCGGGCGAGATTGTGGCAACCATAGTTGCATCTAAAAAGTCGCTGGCCGACAAAGAGTATCTCAAGGCGCTCAGCAGCATGGAGCAATTGCCAATTTCGACGGTTGTTGATAATAGATATGTGGCATCGTCGCTCGAAGATGATGAAAAATATGCCGATGTGCTCGAAACTGAGTATGCTGGTGATGCTATCAACGACATAATTATCAATACTAAGACTTCCTATATATCTGAAGGTGAGGAGTATTATGGTTATACATATTTTGCAAGCTATACGCCAATATTCGATTATAGAGATGCGCTTGTGGCAGTGATGGTTTCGGGAGAGAACAATCTTGAAGGCGAGATCATAAACGACAATGTATTCCAAATATTCCTTATAGCAGGCGCAGTGGTAGCTGTGGTGATTATAACATTGGCATTGTGGCTTTTCAACATGATATTGGCGCGTCCGCTTCGTTTGCTCAAAGAGAGTGTAGGCTACATATCGCAAGGCGACCTTACGCAAAAGGTACGAATCATAAAAACACGCGATGAGGTGCAAGCCATAGGCGAGGGTATAGCACTTATGCAGGTTTCGTTGCGCGACACTCTCGTAAGTATTATGAATTCGGCCAATGCACTTAATACCTCGAGCGGCGAGTTGAGTCGATCGTCGGTGACATTGTCGCAAGGGGCTAACACGCAAGCTGCATCGCTCGAAGAGATAGCCTCGGCCCTCGAAGAGATGACCACCAACATACACAACAACTCCGATAATGCTCAGCGCACCGAGCATTTGGTAGAAAAAGCCAACGAGGCAGTAAATACCATCTCGCAGGAGTCGACGAAGAGTTTGAATGAAACACTTAAGATAGGCAAGAGCATAAAAGAGGTGAATAGCCTTGTGAATCAAACTAACATTCTTTCGCTTAATGCAGCTGTGGAGGCGGCGCGTGCGGGCAGCCAAGGACGTGGATTTGCCGTTGTGGCCAAAGAGGTCGGTCGATTAGCAGAGGAGACACGCAAAGCATCGGTGGGAATATCAGAGACAGCAACGAATACTATGGATGGCTCGAAACGAGTTAATGCCCTCATTGAAAGCATTGCGCCGCAGATGAATAATGTTACTTCGCTTGTTCGAGAGATAACAGCGGCAAGTAGGGAAGAGGGTATAGGCGTAGATCAGATAAACGCATCGATATTAAACCTCAATAAAATTACGCAAGAGTCGGCGGCGAGTGCCGAAGAGATTTCGGCAAGTGCTGAAGAGTTAGCTCGTACGGCCGAAAAAATGAACGAACTTGTATGCCAATTCAAAGTTTAGCTAACACTCTAAAAGCAAGCATAAAACGAAAAGAGCGAACGTCACGTATCGCTCTTTTTTTTGTGTGAGAGCGAAGTCTCACTATTTACTACAATCAAATTTTCTTTAGTGCGTAAAAATCCGTTTGTGAATTGGTTTCGCATAGGTAGCCGCAGAGCCTGCTGAAAAGAAACGGTCGTTTATTTTCAGCCATAAAGAGCAGCGTTTTTTTCATTTTGTGTTGCTAAAAAGAGGGCCTACGCATAACTATTTTGTGCTTTTTTACATAAATATTGTTGATGTGGGGAGTCGGATAAAAGTGAAAAGAAAGTATTAATAATTGCTATGATACAACAAGTTAGGAGGCGTGAGTGTGGGTGTGAAAACCCTCTTGCGCGCTTATTTTTCAAGAAAAATAAACAATCTGTTATATAATTGTAAAAAAGGGTTAATTTTGCGCCGGTTGCTTCGATGCTATGTGTGTGTTGTTGTCGTGATAAAACGACCAATAAAAAGGGGGAAGAAAAACGGCTATGACTGACAGAGATTGAAAAGCTTCTACAGGGGGAGCGGCAACTCAACAAGAAAAACGAGACTTTAACATTACTAACTTAAACTTATCTAAATGCTACTAAAAGCTTTGAGAGAGAGGCTGTGGCGAGGTTTTGCCTTGCTCGCAATCTTTTTACTTTCTGCAGTGTCTGTGGCATGGGCGCAGTCGGGAGCAATCTCTGGTACTGTAGTCGATAGCCATGGAGTGCCTATTCCAGGAGCATATGTATTGGTTGATGGTACATCGCAAGGTACCGTAACCGACATGGATGGAAAATTCTCCATCGCAGCGAAAGCTGGCTCACAACTCAACTTTTCATTCATAGGCTACGAAAGCGTCGCATTGCCAGCACAAAATGGCATGACGGTTACAATGACCGATGCTTCAGAGATGCTTGGCGACATTGAAGTCGTGGCTTATGGTGCACAGAAAAAAGTAACCGTAACGGGTGCTATCTCAAGTATCAAGTCGGAAGATTTGTTGCGTACACCAGTTTCTTCGGTTAACAATGTGTTGGCAGGACAGCTCTCAGGTGTCACCACTATTCAATATTCAGGTGAGCCTGGCGAAAATTCTGAAAACCAAATTTTTGTTCGTGGTAAAGCAACATTTAATGATAAAGATGGTGCTCAAGCCCCTCTTGTTCAGGTGGATGGTGTAGAACGTGAAATGTTCGACATCGACCCTAATGAAATAGAGAGCGTAACCGTTTTGAAGGATGCTTCGGCAACGGCAGTGTTTGGTGTTCGTGGTGCAAACGGCGTTATACTTATTACCACCAAGCGTGGTAAAGAGGGTAAGGCTCATATCAATGTTTCTACAGCATTCTCGGCGCTTATGCCTACCAAAATGGTTGAGATGACCGATTCATATCAATATGGAGTGTTCTACAACCAGCAGCGCGCCAACGATGGTAATTCACCAGTATTCTCTGATGCTTTGCTCGATAAATTCAAAAACCCCAAGAGTGAAGTTGATAAGATTCGTTTCCCAAGTCATGATTGGGTTGACTATACCATGAAGGATGTAACCCTTCAGACGCAGAGCAACCTCAGCATCGATGGAGGTAACGACAAGGTTAGATACTTTGTTAGTGTTGGTCTCTTCACGCAAGGAGGTGTATTCGACACATTCGATCTCAATTATGATTGTGACTATCGCTACAAACGTATGAACTATCGTACGAATGTGGATATTGACGTAACCAAGACCACTCTTCTAAGTGTAAATATTGCTGGTAAACTCGATCGTACCAATAAGCCTATCACTGGTCAAGGCTCGAGTGGTATGGTGAAGAACATCTACTTCTCAACGCCATTCTCTTCTGCTGGTATTATTGATGGCAAACTCATTTATCCGTCGACTGATACCAATGAGAATGAAGATGGAATAATACTTCCTTTCGTTGGTACATCACCTTTTGCCTACTACACCACAGGAGGTTACTATCGTCAGGATAACATGAAGATTTCTACCGACCTCATACTTACGCAAAAACTCGATATGCTTACCGAGGGCTTGAGCGTTAAGTTGAAAGGTTCTTATAATAGCGACTACTACATACAGAAAGAGTGCAGCGGTGGTTCTGTTGCTACATATACTGCAGTATACACCAACAATGAACTAAAGTATAAGAAGACTGGTGAGGATAAAGATCCTGCGTCATATAAAAATTACCTTGGCAAAGGCCGCAATTGGTATTTCGAAGGTTCTATCAACTATGCAAGATCATTTGGATTGCACAACGTATCAGCTCTTGTACTATATAATCAGAGTAAAGAATACTATCCTAAAACATACAAATACATTCCACGTACGTATGTAGGTCTTGTAGGACGTATATCATATGACTATGCTAACAAGTATATGGCAGAGTTCAACTATGGTCGCAACGGTTCAGAAAACTTTGCACCTGAGAATCGCTATGGTAGCTTCCCTGCAGGTTCTATTGGTTGGGCGCTTAGCGAGGAGGATTTCTTCGAAGGTGTGCGTGATATAGTTAGCTTCTTGAAACTTCGTGCATCGTGGGGTCTTGTAGGTAACGACAAGGTTAGTGGCTCGCGCTTTATGTATACTCCAGACCCAGTAACCATCAACACTTCTGTCGGTTTGGCAGAAACAAATGGAGCTGTTCCTGGTGGCTATCAGTTTGGAACGAACCCAGTAGGCGTTACGCCTTCATACGACAACTCGTATGTGCCAGGTGCAGGTAATACTAATAAGTATCCAAACAACAAAGATGCAACGTGGGAAACCGCATTTAAGCAAGATTATGGTTTGGACCTCAACTTCTTGGATAATAAAATCACAACTACGTTCGACTACTACTTTGAGAAGCGTACCGACATTATGGCTCAGAACTGGAAATCAGCAAGCATTACAGGTCTTGACCCAGCATACACCAACTTTGGTGAGGTTCATAGTTGGGGATGGGAAGCCAGTGTAGGTACCAACATTCCTATTGGCGAGGACGTTCGCATTTGGGGTAAGTTGAATATTTCATACAACCAAAACGAAATCATTACCGATGGACAAGCACCTCAAGAGAATGAGTTTATGAAGACAGAGGGACGCCGCATTGGATCTCGCTCTCAACTTCTCTTCTTCGGTCTTTCGGAAGGCGCGCAGATTGATAACGAGCGCTACAAGGCAGCATACGGTACAGATCTTCCTAAACAGAGCTTTGCTTCGCAAATCAAGCCTGGCGATGCACTCTTTGTCGACCTCGATGGCAATGGTGTAGTTGACGCCAACGATAATAGCCGTAATTATGGCTACACAGATGACCCAGAATATATAGCAGGTTTCAACATTGGGGCTGGCTGGAAAGGTCTTTCTGTGTCGATGCAATGGGTTGCTGCATGGAATGTTAGTCGTATGATAGAGAGCACATTCCGTCAGCCATTCGTAAATGCATCTGGTACAACGCAAGGTTCACTCCTTCAATATCACGTAGATAACACGTGGACGGTTGATAATCCAGATCCAAGTGCAAAATATCCTCGTGCTACTTGGACCAATGCAGCACAGAACTATGCGACGAGTACTCTCTATGAGCAAGATTCTAAATACCTACGTCTCAAGACAGCGGAAATTAGCTACAGATTCGATTTGCCATTCATGAAGACTTTAGGTATGAAGACATTGCAACTTTCGCTTAGTGGCTACAACCTCATAACGTTCACTCCATATCTATGGGGTGATCCTGAGAGTAAGGCAACACAGTCGCCTACTTATCCTTTGCAGCGTACCTACACTGCAAGCCTAAAACTCAGTTTCTAACGTGATGAATAAAAATGAAAATGAGTAAGCAAATGACTAAAACAAATACAATAATAAAATATGTATGTGCGTCGGCATTAGGTCTCTCGCTTGTGTCGTTCCCTGCTTGTACGGACGATATTGAGTTCGGTGACGATTTCATGGAGTCGTACAATGGCTCGCAAAAGACTCTTGAAGAGACTTTTTCTGACCCTACCTATGCAGCACAGTGGCTTACGGGTATTTATCCGCTTCAGCACTATGGTCTACCATACGGCAACCGCGATTATGTGCCCAATAGCTCAAACCCTTACACTGGTAAACTCGATGGCTTCACTGACCTTTACCACATTCACTGGTCGTCTACAGCACTCTACAACAACTATTATATAGGAACGCTTAGTTCGGCTGGTGGCAACCTCTTCTCGTTCACTGGCGAATATATGTGGCAAGCTGTTTATAAAGCTTGGACCTTCATCGATAATATCGATAATGTAACTGAAATATCAGCGGAGCTGCGTAATCGCTACAAAGCTGAGGCTCGTTGCCTTATAGCTATGAAGTACTACGAGATGTTCTCGTGCTATGGTGGTCTGCCTGTTATCGACCATGCCATTCAAGGTAGCGAAAACGTGTCGAATCTCCCTCGAGCAACAGTAGAAGAGACTGTCGATTTCATGGTTAAGCTTCTTGATGATGCAATTCCATACCTGCCATGGGCATGGAATGGTTCAACTTCTGAGACCGATAAATCGAACACTGGTCGTTGGACTCAAGCTGGTGCTATGGCATTGAAAGCTAAGATTCTAACGTTTGCTGCTTCGCCAATATGGAATAGCGACGAAGGTTTCTACAATAGTGCTTCTGAAGCAGAAACTCAACACCTTGTTTGGTATGGCAATTACAGTGTTGAGCGTTGGAATCGCGCACTTCAAGCATGCAAAGATTTCTTCGATGCGCTTGACAAGAATGGTTTTTATGCTCTTGAACAGGCTGCAGGTAAGACCATTAACGACTATCGTCTTGCATATCGTAAGGGATACATATCAACCGAAAGTCCTGAAGTGATTCATAGCGTTCGTGTTCGTCTCTACGACAACTGGGCAAATGGTTACTATGCATGGTCGAACTGGGTGCAACTTGGACGTAACTCATACTTGCCAACCTTCGAGTATATGGAGATGTTCCCATGGAGCGATGGTACGCCATTCGATTGGGAAAAAGATAAACAGAAGATTTTCGGTGGTGTGAGCCAATTGACTGGTAGAACTATTTCAGGTCAGTTGTTTTATACTTACCCCAATGCTACCGATAAAAAAGCTACGCGCGACCCTCGTCTCTACGAAGAGATTCTTGTTAACGGCACCGATGCATCTCTCGATTGGAGCACAGGCCTAACCTCAGGCGACGAATATGAGCTCTGGGTTGGTGGCTATCATGAGGGATTCCAAGTGGCTGACCTCGAAACAGATAAAGATGGCAACGAAGTAACCTCTATCAAAGAGCTTATGACATCTATGTATTCTACAGGCTTCGGCGTAGTGAAATATCAGCTTACAGGTAGCGATTATCTCCGTCAGCCATTACAGTGGGTCGCATTGGGTATGCCAGAGATGTATTTGCTTTATGCAGAATGTTTGGCGCAGACTGGTGACCTTACGGGCGCTATAGCTCAAGTAGATGTTGTTCGCTCGCGTGTTGGTCTCAAATCGCTCGGCTCGGCTGTTAGTGCTACAAAATCAGACAAGGAGACCCTCATCAATGAGATCCTTCGCGAGCGTGCTTGTGAACTCGGTATGACCGACAACCGCTACTACGATCAAGTGCGTTACAAACGCACCGATTGGTTGACCAAGAAGTTGCATGGTCTTGTTACATATCGTCAACAGCAAAATTCCGATGGCTCATTCAAGAAAGTTGAGACGCCTTACATAGGCGATGAGAAGAATGCTGGCAACACCCATCCAACACTATTTACTTATGAGAAGTTCCAACTTGTTCAACCTTCTGAAGGTCGCGCACTTTGGGCTTACGAAGATGACCCTAATAATATTCAGGTTAAGAAATGGCTTCTTATGCCATTCCCTCTCTCCGAGATTAACAAGAACTACGGACTTGTTCAGAATCCGGGTTGGTAAATAATGCAAGTCATCTCTATTAACACCGACAAAAAGAAATACAATGCAAATAAAGAAATATAAACGATTTCTGTCTGCTGCCGTAGTAGCCTCACTTAGTGTGGCTGCTATGGGCCAGACCCTTGTCGACATCTCAGGTCGCGTTACCAATGAGAATGGTGATGCCGTCCCTGGTGCTGCCATTATGGTTGAGGGTCAATCTACTCAAACCGTCACCGATAACGATGGTAAATATACCCTTTCGATACCTGAGTCGGCAAAACTGAAAGTGTCGTATATCGGCTATGATGATGTGGTAGTCGATGCAAAAGCACCGCGCTCTGTATACGACTTCTCGCTCGTTCCTCATTGCGATGATTTTATCGATAAGGAATTGAAAACTGGTACCACCGCGCGCGATTTCCGCCGTGCCGAAACCACTGCTGCTATCTCAGTCATTCAAAATAAGGATGTTGACCATCGCTCGGCTAAGAACATTGCTTGGTCGACCATTGGCGAAGGTCATGGCCTTATCTCTCTCGACGTTAATGGTACTTATTTCGATGCTAACCCAGTTTGGTATATTCGCGGCTTGCAGAGCATTACTACGAATGCTCCACTTGTGCTCGTCGATGGTATTGAGCGTGAAATAACAGCTCTTAGCCCAACCGAGGTTGAAGAGGTATATATCCTCAAAGATGCTGCAGCTGTGGCTCTCTATGGCTATAAGGCTGCAAATGGTGCTGTAAACATCATTACGAAACGTGGTCTTTACAATCAGAATCAAGTAACAGTGTCGTACGACCATGCTATTACATTCCAAGTAGACCGTCCTGAGTTCGTCGATGGTTATACCTACGCACTTGCTCGTAATGAGGCTCTTGCCAACGAAGGTCAGAGTGCTCAGTTCGACCAATATCAGCTTGAAGCTATTAAGAATCAAAAATATCCAGAACTCTTCCCCGATGTCGATTGGGTTGATGAGACATTCAAGGATACTGGTTCTACCAATCGCTATAGCATTGAGTTCCGTGGAGGTGGTAAGAAATTCCGCTACTATACAGGACTCACACTCTTGAGCGACCGCGGATTTATCAAAAACGAAGATTATAGTAATTATAGTACTCAGGATAAATATTCACGTGGAACACTTCGCGCAAACCTCGATATTGATTTGACAGAGTATACAATGTTGAAAATCAACGTTGGCGGTGTGCTTAGTGAAATGTCGCGTCCTGGCTTAAATGGTAATATTTGGCAATATCTATATCAGATACCATCAGCCGCATATCCGATATTCAACTCTACTAAAGAGTGGGGAAATAAGGCAAACCCTGTGTATGGCATGTGGGGTGGCAACGAGACTTGGGATGGCTCTAAGAATCCCGTAGCGTTGACCTCTGTAGGTGGCTACTACAAGATTCATGAGCGTGCTCTCTATTCCGATATAGAACTCGACCAAAGCCTTAGCATGTTTGTGGATGGTCTTGGCGTATTTGGTCGCATGGGCTTCGATAACTATTCGACACTTTATGAGAATTATTTAGCCTCATTTGCTTATGGACAGGTGAATGCTAAGTTTGATTCTAATGGAAACCTTAATTTCCTCAATACTTCAGGCGACATCAATAGCTATTCGGTAACTGATGAAGGTAATGGCGTAACAGGAACCGATGCGAATACTCAAGATTGGGATCGCGATGGAGTGCTACAAGCAGGATTCTACTACGATCACGCTATTGGTGACTTTAGCAAACTCTTCACCCAAATCAAATGGGATTATGAGTTTACCGATTACACTGGCACCAACACGACAGTATATCGCCAAAACTTCTCATGGTTCGGCCATTATGGCATACAGAATAAGTATTTCGTAGATTGGTCACTCGTAGGTTCAGAGAGTAGCCGATTGGCGAAAGATTACAAATGGGCATTCTCGCCAACTGTTGCTGCTGCATGGGTTGTAAGCAATGAAGATTTCCTTGCCAACAACGATGTCGTAAACTTCTTGAAGCTTCGTGCTTCGTTTGGTAAGATTAACGCAGATTGGCTTCCTGGTGGTACAAATATCGGTGGTAGTTCTACTTACACTTCGCGTCTCTATGCTGGTGGATCGCAATATCTATGGGATTCTACCTATCAGATGGGCGACTACACTGGTGCATCGCGTTATCCTGGTCGTCTCCCGACAGAGAATCCAACAACAGAGAAGGCTTACAAATTGAACATTGGTCTTGACGCTAAGATCTTGGGTGATATAGCAATCGAATTCGACTACTTCCATCAGAAGAATAAAGATGCTTGGGTCGATGGATCAAATGTATACTCTTCTGTCATTGGTCTTCAAGCGCCATACGTAAATATTGGCGAAACCACAAGCAGTGGTGTTGAACTTGCTCTCGATTACAATAAGAAGGTAGGTAATGTCGCAATTAATGTAGGCGGTAATATCCTTTATTCTCATTGTGTAGTGGATGAATATGGTGAAGAAACGCGAGCATATGAAAACCTCGTTCGAACTGGCAAATCGCTTGGTGGTCTCTTTGGTTTCGTAGCAGAAGGCATCTTCAATACGCAAGCCGAGATTGATGCAGCACCAACTCAGAATCTTACCACCACTCGTCCTGGTGATGTACGTTATAAAGATGTCAACGGCGATGGGGTAGTGGACGCTAACGACGTTTGTCAGATTGCTGATAATTATCAAATTCCTGAGGTTTACTATCAATTCCATCTTGGTGCTGAATGGCAAGGACTTGGCTTCAACGCTATCTTCCAAGGTATTGGTCGCTACTCAACTACATTGAGCAAGGCTGGTTATTATCGAGGTCTCTATAATAATATGAACATTGCTCAGGAGGTTTATGAGGGCAGTTGGAAAGCATCTGCGCCAGACCACAATGCCAAATATCCTCGCTTAACAAGTTCTACTAACGACAACAACTTCCAAACAAGTACACTTTGGCTTCGCGACGCAAGTTTCTTGAAACTCCGTAACGTAGAGATCTACTATGATTTTGCTCAATCGCTTCTAAGCAATACGTTTTTTAGAGAGGCTAAAATTTTTGCGCGTGGTACCAACTTGTTCACAAAGTTCAAAGACGAGGATGTTAACACGTGTACTGACTCATACGCTCCTTCTACGCGTCAAGTCTCTTTTGGTGTTTCGCTTGGCTTCTAATTATTCACGTTAAATATGAATCGAATGAAATTTTCGAAGATATATATAGCTCTCTTAGCTGCAGCTACTCTTTCGACAGGCTGCAAAGATGAGATGGACTATCAAGAGTCCGACGACACTATCGATTTTGAGTACGTAAGTGATCAATTCCAAAAGATTGCAGGCTTATTAGCTCCTATTTATGGTTGTGTCGACTACGATTTCTACAACTATAGCTCGGGCGCTCTTCTCGCGTCTGCTACCGACGAGAGTGTATATTCTCATGCAGGTAATGGAATAGAACATTTTTACAATGGGGCATGGAGCCCTTCGAATCCTAAGGCAATTAATTGGAGTTCGTCTTGGACAGGTATTGCTTATTGCAATCACTATTTGGACAACTTCCTTGGGCTCACTTGCCCCGAGTGGGAACTCGACAAGAACTATCAGGCGCTATATCATCGCTACTACAATGAACGTTATGAGGTTCGCTTCCTTCGCGCCTATTTCTACTTCCTTTTGTTCCGTCAATATGGTGGTGTGCCTATTAAGACCGCTGACCTATTGGCAGATGAGTCGAATGCTCTTCCTCGTGCTTCGGCCGATGAGGTATACAATTTCATCGACAATGAACTTGCGCTTGTTATCGATAGCATCACAGTAGACTATAGCAACCTTGGTCAGTATGGTCTTGGCAAAGCAGAGAACGGACGTGCTAACAAACTTACTGCTATGGCACTTCGTGCTCGCGCTGCGCTCTACAATGCGAGCCCACTATTCAATGCAAGTGGCGACAAGGATCGTTGGGAAGTGGCAGCTCTGTACAACAAGCAGGTTATTGATACCGCTATAAATACCTATGGCATGGCGCTCATTCAGCGTACTACCGACACCACAATGGTCGACGTATTCGATGCTCTCTTTGGCTCAAGCAACAACTCGTTCTGTGCTAAGGGTGGTGAGATTATTTGGGGTCGCCGTACTACCTCCGAACACAAATTCGAGGAGTATAATTTCCCTGTTGGCGTAGGAACGAGTGGTGGTGGCAACTGTCCAACCCAAAACCTTGTAGATGCATACGAAATGCGTAGCGGTTTGTCTATCGATGCTGATGCAACCTATGATGCACAAAATCCATACGCAAATCGTGACCTCCGCCTTGGCGCTACTGTGGCTGTTAATGGCGAGTGGTGGCCTAATGGTAATACGCACAAACTCGAGTCGTATTATGGTGGCTCTAATGCGCTACCTACAACTTATGGCACGCCCACAGGTTACTATTTGAAAAAATATTGCATCGCTTCGCAATATAAGAGCACCGATAAGTCGTGGAACAATACCTATCACACATGGGTAACTTTCCGTTTGGCAGAATTCTACCTCAACTATGCTGAGGCAATGCTTAACCTCACAGGAAGTGGCTATGCTACCGCCGAAGGCTTAAGCATGACCGCAGCTGAGGCTATCAATAAAGTGCGCAATCGCGCAGGTCAGCCAAACATCGAAGAAGGTCTTAGCTTCGATGAGTTTAAGGCTCGCTACGAGAATGAACGCTTCGTTGAACTTGCTTTCGAGGGCCATCGTTTCTATGATGTTCGTCGTTGGAAAGAGGCTACTAAATACTTTACTACCATCAAAACGATGAGTATTGAAGCAAAATTTGGTGCCGACACCACCTATGTGTATACTCCTAAAGTAGATAATACTACTCGTCAGTGGAACGACAAGATGTATCTATTCCCTATTCCACAAAGTGATATGCTTAACAACGCTGGCGGCTGGGAACAAAACCCAGGCTGGTAAACTATAATTTTTTATACTATGAAAACGATTACTAAATCTATTCTCGCAGCAGCGGCTCTTGTGGCTGCTTCTGCAAACGCGAATGCAGGTGTTTACCCTGCATACACGCAAAATTATGATGCTGTTACTGGTGTAGCAGAAACAGGCTTTGCCACAGGTCGTGGTACGTTGGGCCTTGTAGAAAATGGTAGTGGCAAGGCCCTTTCGTATGCTCTCGGACAAAACAATGGTTCGTCTGCTTATGTTTATTGGGGTACTGAACGATGGGCCAATGCTGAGGCTAAAAACAATGGAGTAGATAATTACTATTTCTCTACTGATTTCAGCTACACTCCAGGTAACAACCAAGCTGGTGGTGTTTTTGCAGTATTGTCGCAGACTCCACAAGCCGAAGGTGCAACTCTTCCTCATGGTATTACCGTAAACTGGTTCACTGCAGCTGATACGCTTTTCTATATGTCATCTACGGCTGCTAATAGTGCAGAATTCTTGGCATTGTCGCCAAAGACAAAAGAGGATACCGCAGCTTATTCAGTAAGTCTTACTGCTACTACGTGGTATAACCTTTCACTTATGATTAATAAGGAAACTCGTGCTGTGAAGGCTACCATCAAGTTGCTTTCTGATGGCTCTTTAGTAAAAGAGATTAATTATACCATTCCTGAGAAGAGCCTCGATATTACCTCAATTGCAGCTAATGGTACAGTAACTCGCGCTGAGACTGAGCATGAAATAAATATGCTTCCTACAGGTCTTTTCCTTGTTGCTAACCGCTATCAGTCTACTTGGTTGCTCGACAATACTGTAGCAGGCAAATGGGTAGATTATACTGTTGCTCAAACCCCAACATATACTCTTATTGGTGCTAATAATGGTTTGCGTGAGTTCTTGTTTGGCTATGGCGAAGGTGAAACTCTCAACTACAAGGTAACAGGTAATCTTACTATGTTGGACATTAACGAAGCTTCACTAAGCGAGACTGGAACTTTCGGCTACGACGTAGTAGAGGCAGGCGAAAACAAGTTCACCTTTATAGCTGCATCGAATGATGCTGCTGCTACAGGTACTGTTGAAATTTGGACAACAGCTGGTACCACTGAGTCTGACCACGTCACGGTGGATGTAGAGGTGTCAGAAATTGTACTTCCAGAGCCTGACGCAAAAATCACTAAAGTTTCTGAAGGTTTCGCTAAAACCTATCTTGTAACTGTCGACAACAGCGAAGTTCCAACGCAACCAAACCTTATGTTTAACTACAAATTTGTTGCAGTTGATGGCACTGTTGTAGAGAAAACAGATATCGCATCTGGTACTTCTATTGAACTTGATAATGCAGGTACTCTTATTCTTCAAACAGTAAAATATGGCTATACTGCATCTAAAAAGGTAATTAAACCAAACGATCAGAAGTATACAAAGACTCAAACGATTGACTTTGAGCACATGACTGCTGCAGAATTGGAGGAAAAAGGTTTTGCTGCTCTTGATCCTATTCAAACTACCAATATGTCTGGTGCAAACAACTGGTCTGCACGCCTCCGCCTATACGATGACATCGTAGTAGGTACAGATACAACTCGCTATTATGGCCCTGACTATCAGTTGAAGCGTAAAATTGAAAATGGTGAACTTGAAGCATTCGAAGCAACTGATGATGTATATCCAAAAGTAGAACGTTACCAATGGCAAGATGCTGAGGGAAATGCCCTGCTTGCAAGCAAGATTGACTCTACTCAAGCAATGCTCTTTGCTCCACTCTACTTCCCTAACACTCAAACTGGTTATTCTAAGGACAATACCTTCCAAGTTAAGATCGGTATAGGTCTTGTTAACGACGAAACTATACAAACCAATGTGCCATATTCATTCCGTGGAATGGAAGAGGGTCAGTTCGCTATTATCTACGATATCAATGGCTATGGTAGCAATGCTGCTCATGGATATTTCGCTTCGGTTGAAGAGGCAAAAGCATCTAACCACGGCGAACTCCGTGCAGTTTTGGCAGCTAACTCAGACTTCACCTTGTATCGTATCGATACCGCACTCTCATTGGTAGAAATCATGTCGGCTGATGGTGATCCAGTAGCTCTTCCAGATCCAGAATCAACCACTCCAGTGAAGAAGATCTATGCTAATGCTGTAAACGATGGTGCTATCTACGACCTCCTTGGCCGCAAGGTAGACGCTAACAACATGAAGCCAGGTATCTATATCCAGAATGGTAAGAAGTTTATTGTAAAATAAACTATAGATAACCTACATATAAGAAGAGAGCGAGGCTGCATGAGTCTCGCTCTCTTTTCGTTTTATGTATCTACCTAATTTGTCAGATTCTTAACGATGAAGGGATAATCCATCGGTATAGGTTGCATCCAACGAAATTGCCAACAACTTCTATAATATGTATTGTGAGCAAATCAGAAGTGTAATTATGAGGCAAAGCAATGAAGTAGAAGGCGTCAGCTACAGAATGCGTAAAGCCGCAAAGAATGAAAGCCGGTACGCCGAAAAGAAGCGGCAAGAATTTACCCTCTCGGGCAAACTGCACTGCGGTGGTCATAATGAAGCCACAGCCTATTGCCAACAAGCCGCAAGCCACAGGACCCTTTTCGAGGCGTGAACTAATTATGGTGTTGTCCGATTGCAAAATGTCGGGTAGTGCGTATGCTGCCATGGTTGCCATAAGTGCGCAGCCAATGATGTTGCCCATCAAAGTGACACCCAATAGTGTCCAGTCGCCTTTAGCTCGGATGAATCCGGCTGTGCCAGTGTATAGCTTTAGTTTGTAGTGGATTACTGCAAGAAGCCCGAAAGAAAAAAGAACTGCACCGCCAATTCCTCCTACACGAAGATTAACAATGCAACCAATAGAAATGCATAAGCCAGCAATAAAAGCTGAACGAAGAATACCAAAATTCTCTCTCATAGGTAATTCTGTTGTCGTTTTTGTCGTCAAAAAAAAGTTTGTCTTATTGTTTTGGGCTGCAAAGATAGATTTATAACTAATGAAAGTTGAGGGTAAATCAACTTTCGCACTGAGAACACAGATAACGTAGATTATAAGGACTTTCAAGATTAATCATTTGCCAGTTTCTGTTCTAATTGGTGAAGTCGGCATGCTAAAGTGATTATTTGTATTCGCTAAAACGAGTTAGTTCCATTCGTAATAGCTATACTTTGCTAAAGCAGTGAATTATAGGTGATGGTTCAATTCGATGATGTTTTTTATTCGAACTGCACCTATTGCAACGAAGGCATAAAGCATGCTCATAAGTGGTTTTTGAGTGCTACGTAGTTGTATATTTTGCCTATTTTCGGGTTGCTTATATATAGAATATGAAAACCATTCCAAAGCCACGCATTTTGTTTGTAGCACCGCTGCCGCCGCCCATCAACGGTTCGTGCATAGTGAGCCAACAGATTAAGGATAGTACGCTCATAAACGAGAAGTTTCGCTGCGACTGGGTTAATCTTTCCACTTCGTCGCGAATGGAGGAGCTTGGCAAGAATAGCGCAATGAAGATTATGCGTTATGCTGCGTCGTTGTTTCGCATGTTCTGTTTGTTGCTTTCGCATCGCTATAGCTTGTGCTATCTTGCAATAACGTGTCATGGAGTGCCCTTTCTGAAGAATGCGCCATTTGTGTTGCTATGTAAGCTCTTTCGTAGGAAAATAATTATTCATCAGCACAACAAGGGCATGTCGGCCGATACAGACAAGTGGCCCTACAGATGGCTTTTCCCATTGGTATATAGCAAGGCTCGCGTGGTGTTGCTCTCTTGGCATCTTTACGCCGATATTGAGTCTGTTGTGTCCAAAGAAAATGTTCTGATATGTCCTAACGGCGTAGGTGCAGAAACGCTAAGCGCCGAAGCCCACAGCAACAATCAGTTGCCGCATCTATTGTTTCTGAGTAATCTGATAGAGAGTAAGGGTGTGTTGGTTTTGCTCGACGCGCTGAAAATACTTGTAGATAGAGGCCTGCAATATGTATGTAACTATGTGGGCGGCGAGACAGTAGAAGTCGATTTTGAGCGCCTTGCTACCGAGATAAACAGTCGCAATCTTGGCGAAAGGGTGCACTATCTTGGACGAAGACAAGGACGCGAAAAGGAATATATCATGGAGCAGAGCGACGTGTTTGTTTTTCCTACATATTACCACAACGAGTGTTTTCCTCTGGTATTGCTCGAAGCTATGCAACATGCTTTGCCATGTGTAACCACAAACGAAGGTGGCATAGCCGACATTGTAGTCGATGGAGAAACTGGCATAATATGCCCACAACGCGATGCTGTAGCTCTTGCCGATGCGTTGCAGAAACTAATAACCGACAAAACGATGCGCTTAACAATGGGAAGAAATGGCCAGAGCCGTCAAAAAGCGCTCTTCACCGAGAAGGCCTTTGAGGAGCGCATGACTAATATTTTGGTATCTGCTATTGCTGAGAATAAAGCATAGCTGCCTATTGATTGCTGTCAACCTTGCCCCACGTCTGTCCATCGTAATACATCGATGAGCCGTCCATGCTGAGGTCGTCGCTTGTTTGGAGCGTGTCGTCGTTGTTGAATATCACTTCGCCATAATCGGAATAGCGTTTGCTCACTTGTGTTTTCCACCAACCGCGTTTACCATTTATCACAACGTCGGCGTCCCACGTCATTGGTTCGCCAGGCCACGGAAAGTTCATGTCGCCGCGCAAGCTCCATAGGTAGCAATAAGGCTGCTGCCAATTAGCTACGTTGTTGAAATATACATATATGTTGGTCGGCGCAGATTTTACGAACGTTGTAGTGTCGGTCTCTACTGTGCCATCGTTGGCTTTGGCTATGGTTATTAGTGTTATGCTCGTCTCTGTGGGCTCGTTGGTGCCAATAGTTATAGGTTCGCCATCGCGAACACTTACAATTCTTTGCCCGCTATTGCTAATCACTTTTACAGAACCTTCTGCCACATCGGGATTGAACGATGGCGTGACAACAAACTCGTTGGTCATAAACTCGGTGTCGTCAGGATAATCAATGCTTATGCGCGGATACTTATGCTCTGAGCGTAGCATGGTGAGCGTCATGTTGTTCAAGTCGAGCGTTATCTTGCTCAAGCGAATGGATTGCGAGCCGCTTATTCCGCTGATGAAGATGTTGTCGCCACCAATTTTCACCTTGTTAGGCGCACCTACAACGAAATCTTCGCCAAAACCACCAATGTCGACGGTGTGCCAATCTTCGGAGGCAATTTTCCAGCCATCGCGACCGTTATAAACTACGAAGTTGTCTATTTCGTATATGCCGTCGCCAATGCGCTTCATTTCATTGGTTATGCCCCATGAGTTGAGTGTGCCGCGCAAAAACACCTTAGTAGAATCGTTGATTTGCCCCATTTCTGTGGCGCGTTTTGCGAGTTCTTCTTGGCGCGTGTCTTTTAGGTTTACATTTTGTGAATAGGTAGTTATGGAAATAGCAGCAATAATAGTAAGCAAAATGGTTTTCATTGTTGAGTGTATTTATGTAGGATTTGGCCCTATTATGGGGTGCAATTTTACTGATAATATCACTATTATAATTACGCGGAGCGCACTAAAAATGAAACTTTAGCGCGTTCCGCGATTGTAGTGTTTAGGTGTATGCAAAAACGAATCGAGATTATTCCCAAGTAGCGTCAAGCACTTGTTCGGTGTGGTTGTTGATAAAGTCGATTACTTCTGGACCTACCACTACGCCATGCGATCGAGAATGCAGACGCACATGGCGGTTGTTTATTTTATCGATGAGGTTGAAGTGCACCTGAGCTGCAGGCGCTTGCTCTATCAGTTCGCCGCGTCGAGTGTAGCGTTTTTCGGTACTTACGAGCATATTTTTGAAGTCGCTGATGAGTTCGCTGTCTACTTTGTGGAAATCTAACGTGATAGAGAGCGAATGCGATTGCGGATTTTTT
This sequence comes from Bacteroidales bacterium, assembly GCA_015061285.1. GTDB lineage: Bacteria > Bacteroidota > Bacteroidia > Bacteroidales > Marinilabiliaceae > W3P20-009. The sequence continues at coordinate 157,565 of SUWW01000010.1, forward strand.
AGCAAATCGCTGAGGAAGCAGATATTGTCGTAGGTGCGATAGAGTCGTCCGCCACCATATTGGCTTTCGGTAACGGTTCCGTGTATGCAGATGTAGGAATTGAGCTCAAACAGGTTGGCAAATTTCTTATAATCTTCGCCAAAGAGAGCCACTTCGCAACCGCCAGAATAGTCTTCCAAATTTGCTATCAGATAGGGTCGCCCTTTCTTGTCGATGCCACGACGCTTTATGCCGGTAACTATGCCGCCAACAATGAAGTTGTGGTTGAGCAACTGAGCATAGTTGTCGTCGGAGAGCATGTTGGCTGGCGTATTTACAATATATTTCATCTCGAATTTATACACATCGAGCGGGTGAGCAGTGAGATAGATGCCCACGACTTCTTTCTCTTTGCTAAGACGCTCGAGAGTCGACCACGAATTGATTATTTCGGGCAAATCGGGTCGAGCCATCTCTACGGTAGTGCCGAGGTCGCCAAAGAGCGAAACTTGTTGCTCGTTGCGCTCTTTTTGCACACGCTGTCCATATTTAGAGAGCATCTCGCTGCCCGAATCGCCAATTTTTGTCAGTGCAAAAAATTGTTCGCGTTTTATGCCTAAGCAGTCGAAAGCACCTGCCACGGCGAGGTTTTCAATGGCTTTGCGGTTGCACTTACTTAAGTCTACGCGCTCCACAAAGTCGTATATATCGACATATTTACCATTCTTATCGCGCTCGCTGATGATGGCTTCGACGGCAGCCTCGCCAACGCCTTTCACACCTCCAAGTCCGTAGAGCACAGCGCCTTCTTTGTTCACAGCAAAGTTTAGCTCCGACTCGTTGACGTTAGGTCCTTCGACTTTGAGTTTCATATTTTTACACTCCTCCATAAACTTCGTCACGTCGGTGATGGTGTCTTTGCTTATGGTGAGGTTGGCTGCCATATATTCGGCAGGGTAGTGCGCCTTCAGATAGCCAGTTTGATAAGCCACCCATGCGTAGCAAGCGGCGTGCGATTTGTTGAATGCATACGAAGCAAACGCCTCCCAGTCTTTCCAAATCTTTTCGAGCACATCTTTCGGATGTCCTTTCTCCATGGCCTGATTGATGAACTTTGGCTTGAGCTCTGCCAGAATAGCCATCTGCTTCTTACCCATGGCTTTACGGAGTTTATCGCTCTCGCCACGTGTGAAGCCCGCGAGGTCGCGGCTGAGAAGCATCACTTGCTCCTGATACACGGTAACGCCATACGTATCGCGCAAACGGGGCTCCATAGCATCGAGGTCGTAGGTGACGGGTTCGCGACCTTGCGCTCGGTTGATGAACGTAGGTATGTACTGAATAGGTCCCGGACGATAGAGGGCGTTCATGGCTATGAGGTCGGTCAGCTTGGTAGGCTGAAGCTCGCGTAGATATTTCTGCATACCAGGCGATTCGAACTGGAACACGCCAATAGTTTTTCCTTCCGAAAATAGCTTGTAGGTAAGTTCGTCGTCGAGAGGAATTTTTTCTATATCGATCTCCTCGCCCGTACGGCGGCGGATATTCTTGAGCGTCTCCTTGATGAGCGTCAGCGTGATGAGACCGAGGAAGTCCATCTTTATCAATCCTACCGACTCGATGACGTGTCCGTCGTATTGAGTGACGTTGATATCCTCATCGGAGTCTTTATCGCGAACGCAACATATAGGAGCAAAGTTTGTAAGGTCGTCGGCACCGATAATCACACCGCAGGCGTGTATGCCAGTTTGACGATTGGTGTCTTCGAGCTGCGACGCATATTCCAATACGTGGCTGATAAGTTCCTTATTATCAATATAATTAGGAAGAGCGTTGAGTTCTTCGTTGTATTCGCAGTAGCGAGCCGCCTTGAGTTGAGGAACATATTTGAAGCACGCGTTGAGTTTTACTTTCGGAATTTTGCGTCCCTTTTTCTCCTTGCCATTGGCAAAGGTGTCGCCCGTCTCAGGGTCGATGAAGTCGTCGAACTTATCGGGCACAAAGCCTTTGAGAGCGTTCGAAAGCGATAGCGGCAGTTGATGCACACGCGCCACATCGGCAATGGCGTTTTTGGTGGCCATAGTGCCATACGTAATAATATGAGCTACCTTCTCGGCTCCATATTTATGAGTAACCCAATCGAGCACCTTACCACGACCAGCATCATCGAAGTCGACATCAATATCGGGAAGCGATATACGGTCGGGGTTGAGGAAACGTTCGAAAAGCAAATCGTAGCGCAGTGGGTCGATATTGGTGATGCCTAAGCAATAAGCCACCACCGAGCCCGCCGCCGAACCACGACCAGGACCCACACTGACGTCGAGCTCTTCGCGAGCAGCGCGTATGTAGTCGCGCACAATGAGGAAGTAGCCTGGGAAACCCATCGTCTTCATGATGTGAAGCTCGAATATTATGTTGTCCTTGACCTTTTGTGGCGGAATGGGGTTGCCAGCAGGGTCGATGCCTTGGTCGAGGTTTTCGCCATAGCGTTTCACTGCGCCTTCCCACGCGAGTTTATTTAGGTAGTCGGCCTCGAGTTTGATACGATAGAGTTTCTCGTAGCCGCCAATCTTCTTGATTTTCTTTTCGCCATCTTCGCGGCTCATCACCACTTCGCCTTTTTCGTTCTGCGTAAACTCGTTGTATAGGTCTTCGTTGGTGAACTTTTTGCGATACTCCTCCTCCGTGCCAAAGTCCTCAGGAATAGGGAATTTAGGCATGATAGGACCCGAGTCGATGTCGTAGACTTCTACCTTTTCGGCAATCTCCATAGTGTTTTCGAGTGCTTCGGGTAGGTCGCTAAATATGGCGAGCATCTCGTCGGGCGTTTTGAGCCACTCTTGTTTGGTATAGTGCATACGCTCATCGTCGTAGTTTTTGTTTGTCGAGAGGCAGATAAGTCGGTCGTGAGCTTCGCCGTGTTCCTCTTCTACGAAGTGAACGTCGTTGGTGCAAATAATTTTTATGTCGTACTTACGAGCAATCTCAACCAACGATGGATTGATGCGCTCTTGTTCTATGTATGTTTCGGTGTTAGCATTGGGCTTATCGGTTTTATGTCGCTGGAGCTCAATGTAATAGTCGTCGCCAAAAAGATTTTTGAACCACTGAGCCGACTTTTCGGCCTCTTCGCGTTTGCCAGCTAAAAGGAAACTTGGCACTTCGCCAGCCAAACAAGCCGAAGCACATATCACACCTTCGTGATATTTCTCAAGGAGTGCGTGGTCGATGCGAGGTCGGCCATAGAAGCCATCAATGTAGGCTTGCGACGATAGCTTGCATAGGTTTTGGTAACCTTTTTTGTTTTTGGCTAATAATATTATGTGCCAACCACTTTTGTCCGAAGCCAAAACTTTGTCTTTGTTCTCCTTCTTTTCGGCATATTTACGATTGATGAAGTGGTCGCGGCGAGCGCAATAGGCCTCAATGCCGAATATCGGTTTGAATGGCACTTCGGTTTTCATTTTCTCCTTTAGCTCGTCTATCTTGGCTTGTATTTCAGCCACTTTGGCATCGTCGCCAGCGGCTTTTTTGAGGTCTTTTTCTAAGTCGCCAAGTTTGGCTTTCGATGCACCGTTGATCTTCTTGCAATAGTCCGACAGCTCTTTTATGCCAAACATATTGCCGTGGTCTGTCAGTGCAATGCTGTTCATGCCCGTACGACGACATTTTTCTACAAGGTCGGGCACTTTCGACATGCCATCGAGCATCGAATAGTGCGAGTGAACGTGAAGATGCGTGAATTGTACCATTCTTTTTATACGTATTTACTGAGGTTGTGTGCCGTTGCCGACAAAGCACAAATGTAAAAATCAACCTAAGCCATTTTTTAGCGTACTACCGATATATTTTTCGAAAGTGTCGTAATGATTTGGTAATTAGATGTTTATAATTAAGTATGTATGCAAGTTACGATACTTATCATGGTAAGTATGTATATAAAAAAACGGTCAACCGTCACGGCTAACCGCCCCCCAATAAAATTAAATATGAAGTGTGCATTCATCAAGAACTGATGAATAACGGCGTCAAAGGTAGTAAACCTTTGACTTCGTATGCAAAAAAATGGAAAAATATTTAGAATCGTAGGATTTTGTTTTAGCATATATATATTCAATAACACATAGCTTAACGTTTGGTTGGCAAAAAGACGATAAAAACACAAATTGTTAGTAAATATTAACATATCTTCGCACCATTGAAATTTGAACTAACTAACAACATTACTACAATCATTATGCGAAAAATTTTACTAATTCTTTTGGTCTGTATGCTCGCTTCAGTCCAAGGTTTCGCTCAGCGATTTACCGATGAGCTTGGCCGAGGAATAGTGGCAGTGAAGACCGACGAAGGTGTATTCGTGTCGTGGCGTATAACAGCCAACGAATACTACGATGTGAAATACAACCTCTACCGCGATGGTGAGATGGTAAACACAAAACCTCTTGAAGTGTCGAACTTCGTTGATACTAAAGGTACTGCAGCAAGCACCTACACCGTGGCTCCTATCGTAAAAGGCATAGAAGGGGCTCAAAGTGCTGCAGCAAGTGTTCTCTCAACCGACTATTTGGTTATTCCGAAGGCTACGCGCATTAGCAACGATGGCAAAACCGACATCACAGCCAACTATTCGCCAAACGATGCTACTATTGGCGATTTGGATGGCGACGGTGAGATGGAAATTATTGTGAAACAAAACAATAATGTCGATGAGGCCGCTGGCTTTCCTTCATCAAGCATCGACTACGACCGTATTGAAGTCTACAAACTCGATGGCACATTGCTTTGGTGGATAGACTGTGGTCCGAACCTTGCCGATTTCCAACACAACGAGACAAATATAGCTGTCTACGACTGGGATATGGATGGCAAAGCAGAGTGCGTTATGCGTGCTGCCGATGGTACAAAAATTCACGCAGCCAATGGCGAAGTCTACACCATTGGCGACCCTTCTAAAGTCTATCGTTCGGGCTATAACACGTCAGCCATTTTTGTTCACGATGGCGATGAATTTCTTGTATATATGAATGGCGAAACGGGTGTTCCCTACTACACTGGTGAGTATCCGCTCAAGCGACTCGAAGCAGGAGAAACAAGCCTCGAGAGCGCGTGGGGCGATGGATACGGACACCGTTCTACGAAGCACTTCTTTGGTGCGCCATATTTCGATGGAAAACACCCAAGCCTGTTCCTTGCTCGCGGTATATACACTCGCCACAAGATGATTGCTTACGACATAAATCCTTCTACCCACGAGCTCACCGTTCGTTGGAATTGGACATGCAATACGGCGGGTTCACCTTGGTATGGTCAAGGTTATCATAACTATGCCGTGGCCGATGTCGATTGGGACGGTCGAGACGAGATTGTGTTCGGTTCGATGGTAATCGATGACAATGGTAAAGGCCTTAGCACTACTGGACTTGGACATGGCGACGCAGAGCACGTGGGCGACTTCGATCCATATAAACATGGTTCGGAAATCTACGCTTGCAACGAAGATGCCCCCGACAACAACTATCGCGATGCCACCACGAGCAAAATATATTATCGACAAATTAGTGGCAACGATGATGGCCGCTCAATTTGTGGCAACTTCACCAACGATGTTTTTGGTGCAATTGGCAAATCGGGTCACGACTCGTTTATCAGTTGCGTTGCAGCTGACCATGTAGATGGTGTGAATGGCTCTGGAGTTTCGGTTAACTTCCGTATTTATTGGGATGGCGACCTGCTCGAAGAGTCGTTTGACGGCTCTAATGGAGCTGGCTCTGCTGGTTGCGTATACAAATACAATGTAGGCGCTATAAAAACATTCAGCAACACTCGTGTAAATAACAGTACTAAAGCTACTCCATGTTTCCAAGGCGATATTTTTGGTGATTGGCGCGAGGAGGTTATCATGCGCGATGTCGACAACAACATGCGTATACAGTTCACAACCTATCCTACCGAATGGCGCAACTACACGCTGCTCCACGATCATCAGTATCGCAATGCTATGGTTTGGCAGATGAATGGCTATAACCAGCCGCCACACGTAAGCTACTTCCTCGGCGAAGTTGAAGGTATAACCATTGCGCCTCCACCGCTCACAACTTCTGGTCGTACCCATATCGATGCTGGTGGTAGCATAAGTTCGTTGAACAACGACGAACACATCTTGCTCGATGAAACTGGCGATGCCTCTTACACCATCAGTGGCGAATGTGCTCCATACATACTTACCGACAATGCTCCTTCGTGGGTACAGGGTAACGATGATAATGATAATATAACCTACACAACCTACACTCATACCATTACTGGTGATGGCGTGCTCAGCGGTTCAATGCGTCTTATCAAGCAAGGCGATGGACGTTTGGTGTTGCCTAAGAATACTCATACTTACACAGGCGAAACCAATGTTTGGGCTGGTACGCTCGAGTTCGATGGCAAGTTGGCTGCAAGCCCTGTTTGGCTCAACCGTTTTGCTACGCTCGAATCGAATGGAGGCGAATTCGTTCGTGCTGTTACGGCTGATTTTGGCGCATCTATCTCACCTGCAGGCGAAAATGCTGAGGGTGTGATAAATATTGATACGCTCGTGCTCAACTTTGGCGCTCAGCTCACACTCGACCTCTATGCCGATGGTCTTACGGCTGATAAGATTGTTGCTAAAAAGTTAGTACTCAATGCTCTCGACAACGATGCCTTCCCACTCGACGATAAAAATCCTATTATAAACCTTGTGCTTCACTATGTTGCCGGTGCCAATTCGATGGCAGCTGGCGATTACCTTGTTGGCGAAATTGGCGAAATAGAAGGCGACCTCACAAAGGTTAAAATTGATGGACGCGATGGCAATAAAGTGACGCTTGTATATACTGACAAGAAACTCTATTTGCATGTTGATGAGCTCCGCGAAGCAAGCACAATCTATTGGACTGGTTCCGAAAGTAACATTTGGGATTTGGCTAATACCGCAAACTTCGTCGATGCCGATGGCAATGCAACGGTGTTTGTGAAGGGCGATAAAGTCATCTTCAACGACGATGCAGTGAACGTTAATGTGAAGCTTGCAGAAGCGCTTATGCCTTCGGCTGTGGTGTTCTCGAACAACAAACTCAACTATTCGCTTTCGGGCAATAGTATTATTGGTTCAACCTCGCTCCTCAAAGAGGGTAACGGCGATTTGACCATAAATAATAAAAACCAATACACCGGAGGCACAACTGTAGCTGGCGGCTCTCTGTCGTTGACCAAGACGGCCTACACCTCTGGCTCGGATTATGGCAACGTAGGTGGCACCGATGCTTCTATAACTATAAAAGATGCAAAACTCATTGCAAATGGTTCACTCTATTGCAGTTACAACATAATTATGGCAGGTACAAACGACACTATTTATGTTGGCACCAACAGCTCATTGTCGCTAACCGATGCTATCACTGCCGCTTCTACAGCCGAAGTTCATTGGGTGAAGATGGGCAACGGCTCGTTGTCGCTTGCTAATGCAATGAACGGTGGCATCTTGCATATAAAACAGGGTACTGTATATGCCGGTGAATATTCCAACAACCTAACAACGCCTCCAACGGTTTATTTCGAAGGCGGAACTCTGCGCGATGCCGATAATATCTACTCATACTCTTCTTGCGCTATCAATGCTATTGTGACCGAGGGAACTACAAGTTATTGGTATCTCGATTCGCGTTGCGACTACTCTGGCTCTCTCACCGGAAGTGGCAAGATATATATGTATGCTACGAGTGTGCGTAATGTTGTAAATATTAATATGAGCAAATTCACAGGCACGCTCTATTCTGGTGTAAGCAAGACTGGTTCGTACGACCCTGTGTTCATATTCAAAAACTCTAATGGTCTACCACAAGCACGCCTCAATGCTACTGGCACGTTCGACAACAATGGCACAAGCATCAAACTTGGCAATCTTGCCGGTTCGGCTACAATGCAAGGTTCTGGCACCTACACTTTTGGCTCTCTCAACGAAGACGTGACCTTCTCGGGCAAATTCTCGGGCTGCAAGATTAAGAAAGTTGGTAGTGGCGTTTGGACGACTTCTCCGCAACCCGATGTGGCCGGCGATGTTACTGTTGAAGGCGGTGTGCTCAATATGTCTGGCTCGATGACGGCTACTACTAAGTTCTTTGGTAGCTACAATATTAGTGTCTACGATGCTACGCTTGCTGGTGTGGCTTACATCAATCAGGCGTCTATCTACGAAGGCTCTACGCTTGCTCCTGGTAACTATACGTATACTTCGCCGTTCGAGGGCATTGTGGCTTCTAACATATATATGTACAGCGGTTCCAAGCTTCGTCTAAATATGCGTAACGGCAAGAACACCGAAAAGAGCCGTACGTATCTCTCGCTTAGCTCTCATTTGTCGTTGCAAGGTGTGACTATTGAGTTGACTTTGTCGTCAAGCTACAAGCCTGCCGAGGGCGACTCTGCTGTGTTCTGGAATGCTAAGTTGTTCCAAGCTTCTAATGTAACTCTTAATCTTCCAGAATTGCCTGCCGGTCTTATGTGGGACTCTTCCGACTTGCTTACGAGCGATGGCGTATTGCGTATTGTGAAAGATCCTGACTACGAAGAGGATCCTACTCCTGTGAATACCATCGTGGCAGACAACAAGAATGCCGATCTCAGAATATTCGACATCTTGGGTCGCTATGTTGGCACAGACAAGAATGCACTAAAGCCGGGTATATACATACAAAATGGTAAAAAGATTTTAGTGAGATAGAAAAGAGAAATATTTGGGGGACATAAAAACTGTTCAGGGTGAGGCTGCGATAGTCTCACCCTGTTTTTTTATGTATAAACGTGGCGACTCAAAAGTTGAGTCTTCTCATAAGTAATAAGAGTATAACTTTAGAGCGACAGCCTTTTCACTGCCGAAACTATTTCGGAGGCTTCTATTGGCTCACACTCTTTGTGAGACGCAATTATCTCTATCTTGTCGCTGATGTTGTGTAGAGCACCGCGCAGAGCCAACTTTCCTAAGATGTAAACAGCTGCAGAATGGCCCTTTTCATTGTCGATAATCATTAGTCGTTGAGTGCGTTCGAGCGATTTTTCAATAACATGTTCCGTGTCGAAGGGATGCAACGAAGCTAAGCTTACCACGTCGCAATTAATATCATTCTGGCGGAGTAGCCCTGCGGCATCGAGTGTGGGTGTTACGTTGCGGCCAAAGCATAGAAGAGTGGCAAAATTGCCCACAGTCTCTATGTATGCACTGCCAATTTTTATGTCGTGGTTTATGTTGTCGTCGAACGAGAATGCAGGCAACACTACAGCTGCAGCTCTCTGCGCGCATAGTTGGCGCACTATTTCGTTTTCTTGATTAATAGTGGCTGGGAGCACTATGTCTATTTCAGGCGAAAGAGTCAAGAGCTTCGATATGCGATAGTCGGTGGTGCGCACAAGCAGTGTTTCGTTGTTCCAATTGGCTTGAATCACACTTTTCGCCGTAGCATCGACAAGCGGATATTTGCCTTGGCAAGCCATTCCTACTGCGCGGTCTACAGGACAGATTTCGTCGTCGATAACTATTATGTTTTCAGAGTCTTTCGACAATTCATCGAACACGTTTATGCGTCGGCGTTGCTCCTTCATAGGAGCCATTTTTACAAGAGAACCGTAGTATGCCTTTTTGTAAGCAGCTTCAACTTTCTGCCTTATGTCGTTGCGCATTTCGGTAAGTTGCTGGCTCTCGGCTATTTTGCGCTCGCTCATCCATGAGGCCATGCTCTGAACATCGTCGTCGGCACTTTCGACAAAAGTCACCGAAGGGCATTGGCGCGAACGAGCTACACTGATTTGTTGCTCAAAGGTGTGGCAGATGGCAGCAAAGTCGCCACCTCTGACGGTTTGAACTTGCAGAGCATTGCCGTTTTTGCTCACCATGCTGAAGCCCGAGAGTTGGCGTTTAAGTGTGCTCACGGTGCGTTCGTCTGTAGTGTTCCATACCACAATGCACATTGGCAATTTGTGCTGAACCGACATACTTATAGCCTCAAAAAATCGACCATCGTTGGTTGTGCAACCATCTATGCTACACATCACTACGTTGTGCCCATTTGCGTCCATATTCATAGCCATAGCCATTCCGAGGGCTTTGGGGAGATTCGATGTGGTGGAAAGCGAATAGTTGTCGCTCGATGAGGCGTAATAGTTTTCAAAAAACTCGTTGATGTTTATGCTGCCACGCGCGAGTTGTAGAGTCAAATCGATGCCCGAGGCGAACACTTCATCGTGGTCGGTAAGGTAGCGAGCCAATTCTACCTGCGCCACGTCGTTGCGTGCTGTGATGTGGCGCGCATTGCCGCTAAGGCTTACCACTCGGCGAAGTTCGGCTCCCAAAAGTGCTCGTTTGTAGTCGTAGACCACCAATTCGCGAAATTGCTCTATGCTGTTTATCTGCTCCACTTCTATTTCTATTTAGCCATCAACATTTCGGCATAAACCAAATCGTCGGGAGTGGTCAGTTTGATATTTTCTTTATTGCCATCTACCAGCGTTACGGTGTGTCCTGCGGCTTCTACCACGCTTGCATCGTCGGTGAAGAGGTCGGAGTAGGGCTGTTGGTAACTATTGGTAAGTATGTCGTATCTAAACACCTGTGGCGTTTGCACCATGCGCACTTGCGCTCTGTCGACAGCGTGCGACGTCCCATTCTCGTCGACGAAACGTACCGATTCTACCGAAGGCATAACGGGCACTGCTGATCCGTGTTGCGTGGCACTATCGAAGCATCGGTCTATTGTGGCAGTGCTTACCAAAGGTCGCACACCATCGTGCACGCCAACTACATCGGCATCTTTTATGGCTGATAATCCGTTTTTTACGCTATGAAAACGTGTTTCGCCACCAGACACAATATCGTGTTTTATATCTATATGATATTCGGCTGTCAATTTATGCCAGTATGCAATTTGCGATTGTGGCAGCACAAGCACTATTTGCATTTGTGCATCGTAGGTATGAAAACGTTCTATTGTGGTTGCCAAAACGGGTTTACCACCTACTATAAGGAATTGTTTGGGAATGTCGGTGCCCATGCGTTTGCCTGAGCCGCCGGCCACTATAACTATTGCTCGTTTCATGAATGTGGCTAAAAAATAGTCATCATATACATAGCACTAAAGCCAAGCACAAAACCGCCCACAAGTTGAAGTGGTGTGTGTGCTTGTACGTATAGTCGTGCCCACGCCACAAAGCCTGTTATGGCAAACACTGCCATGGCTTCGCGGTAGAAATCAATACCATTCGACATGCCTACTATGTATGTAAATACTACCAATGCTCCGCAAGCTATCATGTGCAGACTGATGCGCCAAAAAGGCGTTACTATGCAGGCTACTATTGTCGACACACATTGGGCTTGCACCATACGTATGATGGGCATCGGCACAGCAACGTAGGAGGTTATGAAGTGATAGGTGATTATCGATGATATGGCGGTGAAGACGAGTGGTATCATTCTGTCGCGCGTCTCCGTCATGTCGAGTCCTTTGAAGTTGTGTTTTATGTAGAGCAACACAACGGATATAAGAGGCAAAAGACTTATGCCAAGACTTACGTAGAGCGTAGTAACGACCTTATATGAGGTAGGCAATACGCACCACATGGTGTTCCCCCACAATACGTATATCACTGCATATATCGTAAGCAGCAATGGGTGTAGTAGGGCCGTTATTAGGTAGGCTATTTTTTGCAACATGTTTTTTATAGTTCTTTTCTCAGTCGTGCCACAGGAATACCAAGTTGTTCACGATATTTGGCCACTGTTCGGCGTGCAATGTTATACGATTTTGCCGACAAAATTTCCATCAATTTTTCATCGGTGAGTGGATTGCGCTTGTCTTCGTTAGCTACACTCTCGGCCAAAATAGATTTCACTTCTCGTGAACTAACGTCTTCGCCTTCAGCACTTTGTATGCCTTCGCTGAAGAAGTATTTTAGTGGATATATGCCAAATGGCGTTTGTACGTATTTGCTATTCGAGACGCGCGAAATGGTAGAAGCATCAAGATCGGTCATCTTGGCTATGTCTTTGAGGATCATAGGTTTCAACTTCGTCTCGTCGCCATCGATGAAGTAGTCGCCTTGATATTTGAGTATGGCGTCCATGACGAGGTTTAGTGTGTTGCGGCGTTGCTTAATGGCATCGATAAACCATTTGGCGGCATCGAGCTTTTGGCGTACAAATGTTATTGCCTCTTTCTGCTCACGCGTTTGGTTCTCTTTGTTTTTCACGTAGCCTTCGAGCATGTCGGTGTATCGGCTACTTATGCGCAATTCTGGTTCGCTGCGACGGTTGAGGTGAAACGAGAGCTTGTTGTTTTCATATTCCACTATGAAATCGGGTATGATATGTTGAGCTGCTTTTACCAATGTGCCACTATACGCGCTGCCGGGTTTGGGGTTGAGTCGCAATATCTCCTCAATGGCATCTTTCATGTCCTCGTTGTCGGTTATTCGCAGACGTTTAATGATGCGGTCGAAGCGCTTATTGGTGAAGTCGTCGAAGCATTCGTTTATTATGCGATATGCTAAGCCGTTTATTGGATCTTCAAGGTTGCGTGTACGCAACTGAAGCAGCAGGCATTCTTGCAAATTTGATGCGCCTACACCAGCGGGGTCGAGTTGTTGAACCACTTTCAGCACGTGTTGCACCTCTTCGTCGGCAATCTCTTCGTTGGTCGAGAACGACATGTCGTCGGCAATCTCTTGTGGCGTGCGGCGCAAGTAGCCATCTTCATCGATGTTGCCTATTATGTAGTGTGCTATCTCAAGTTGATGCTCGTTGAGGTCTTGCAAGCCTATTTGCTCTTCAAGGTGTTCGTAGAACGACATGCCTTCCGTCATCTGCACTTCGATGGGTTTATCGTCGGCCGAGAAATTGTTTGCTTGCAGTTTGTAGGCTGGAGTCTCCTCCATTTGCAGATACTCCTCAATGGTGGCGTCGCGGTCTTCACGCTCTTCTGGCACCTCATCTTTGGTCTCTTCCTCTTCGTCGGTGTCGCGTCCGCCTTGTTCCGAATCTACTTCGAGCACAGGGTTGTTGACCATCTCTTCTTTTATTCGCTGCTCCAACAGAGCTGCGGGCACCTCTATCAACTTCATCAGTTGTATTTGCAGCGGCGACAACTTCTGCTGCATCTTTTGCTGTAGACTTTGACTGAGCATGTTTTATATTTTTTTTGTTTATACGTATCTAACAAAGGTACGCAATATTAATTATTGATGCGTCGTTTGTAATTATTTAGCAATTATATGATGCTTATACGTATGTATATACGTAACTACATATACAAAAAATCCCTCGCCACAGTGACGCAGCGAGGGAATGATATTATGTATGATATTAGATATTATAAATCACGAACTAGGCGGACAAAACCACCAACTTCCTTTGATTCTTTATATGTGCCTGTCCCTGGTTTCAAAGGATCAACCGCATAACTTGAATACGTGTTATAATCGGTTGAAGACCAATAAAAGGCTTTATTATCATCTCCTGCCTTATTATTGTAACTATATCCGAATGCTATGCCATTATACTCAACGCTACTTCCAAAATCGCCTTTAGCCAAGATGGTTGCGTGGCCTCTGTATGAAGGCAAGAATACTACACCATACTTCTTTTCAAGATCTTTCAATTGAGCATCACCAAGAACTGCATAGTTTGTTGTCCCAACAGCATTCTTTACGCGTGTCGTTGCTGTTCCGTTATCATCTACAGATACCTCTTCCCAATTGTCAGGAAGTAGTAATAAACCTTTTACTGAACTACTGTTAGATGTGATAGCGATTTGAGCCAAACAACGTTTGTAGGATGCTCTTGGTCGGCTTCTTAGCAGATAGTCCCATTCTGCTTCTGTAAGAGTACGCCAAACGCCAGCTTTATTTTCGCCATTGGTAATAGCATTGTAAACGCCCCAATCGGCATTTGGTTTCGAGCTTGACATATCGCCACCTACGTATAGTGTTTGGTTCGCCGCAATTAAGCGGTATTCGTTATTGTATGTATTATTTACATATACACATAATGGACTATATACGTTTTTACCATTGTTCCATCCACTTGTTGCCCACCAAAATAGATCGGTCTTTTTATTACTTCCAATTTCGTATTTTTTAGGTGTTGTACTTGAATTGACGCAAGTTTTATCTACAGTATTATATTGTTCTTCTGCAAAGCTCCATTGTTTACTATTATAATTATACTGCAAGTTGCCTTTCGAGAATGCAACCTTCTTAGAAGCTGAAACTGAGTATTTTGCTTCAATTTCACCTTCCATAGAGAGGAACGTTATTTTGTCATTTATAAGTGCATCTACTTCCGATTTGGTGTAAACTTTCTCGCTCTTTACATAACGCTCGTCTGATTCGGCTTTGGTATACGCGTCGGTCTTAAGCGCATATTTATCATCCGATTGCTTTTTTGTGTAATAATTACTTAGTGCATTAGCCGTTATGTATTCAGCATCGTTTTCGAGTTCGCTTACTTTGGTAGGTATATCACTAATAGTTGCGTAGCCTTCAAGCGATTGGTGCGCTGTAAGTACAGTAGCCGAAGTGCCTTTTTTCAGTTGAATGGTGGCTTTGTCGGCATTAGCACCAGTGCCAGGCGTAATGGTCATATCAACTTTGTCGGCTTTGCCACTGATGTCTTGGTGTGCGGTAAGGTATTCAGCGTCGTTTTCGAGTTCGCTTACTTTGGTAGGTATATCATTAATAGTAGCATAGCCCTCAAGCGATTGGTGAGCGGTAAGTACAGTAGCCGAAGTGCCTTCCTTCAGTTGAATGGTAGCTTTGTCTGCATCATCGCCAGCGGTGATGGTCATTTCAGATTTGTTGGCTTTGCCAGAAATGTCTTGGTGTTCGGTGATGTAGTTGGCGTCGTTTTCGAATGCGCTAACCTTAGTAGGAACGGTTGGAATGGCGTCTTTCTTAGCGTACTCAGCGAGAAGAGCCTCCACGTCGGCTGTTTTTACGAAGTTGAGCAACTTTTGCACGTCCTCATTGCTAAGAGCCGCAGCAATTGCTTTTGTATCTATGTTGCCCGCGTTAGCTGCATAAAAGGCAAAAGGAACGCTGAGCAATTGAGCAGTGTCGGAGCCGTATGGCGTTTGTGTAGCTATTTTGTAGGTTGCTCCTTGAATAGCCCAATTGAATTCTGAGAACTGCAGACTGCTTGAACCTTGTCCGATGACGAGGGTAAAGAGACCATTCTCGTTCGTTTTCACTGTGTGTGTTTCGGTATATTCGCTTGCTGTTGTTCCGTTAGCGAGTTCGGCACTGATGGTTATTTGCACTTCAAACTCTTCGTTTGCCGCAATAATGTTGCTGCCATCGCGCACAACAGCCTGATAACTTATGCCTTGTGGCACATTAGTGATGTTTGCCGACAGGTTAAACTGCGCGAAAGATGCTACTGTCAAAAGCATAAGCAGTAGCGAAATAGTAAATCTTCTCATTACTTGTGTTTTTTTTACGGTTGTTTGTCTTATGATGTTATTTCTTTACGATTCTCAGTGTTTTGATAGTATGAATGCCGTCGGTTACGTGTAGTATGTATATGCCTGGCTGCAATTCTGTCATATCAATAGAGGTGTATTTCCCTGTGATTTTATCGCCGAAGAGCGGTTGCCCCATAAGGTTGTAAATGGTGTATTGCATATCTTGAATATTCATATCATCGACTTGCAATTGCAAAAAGTCCGACGTAGGATTTGGATATGCCAATGCACGAAGAGATATGCGCATTTCGTCGAACATGCCTACCACGGTGATTTCATACGTATGCTGAACACCTGGCTCAACATTTCCCTTTGAGGATTTAATAGGCATGAATGCTGTTTGTCCTACAGAGTAGCTTACCATGCCGTTGCCTGTGGCATTGCCTCCCGCAGAAACAATAGCTGATTGTGAGAAGGCGCTAAGTATTGCACCAATTCCGAGCGCGATAACAATAAGAATTTTAGTTTTCATAATATAAGTTCCATTCGTTACGTTTTTGTGTGGTCTTAGCGTGTGTCTTTTAGTTGTCTGCTAAAAACCGAGGCAAACATATTTTGTTTATTCAATTCTGTAAATAGGCATTTATACTCAGTAGTGTGCAAAATGTTGATTTATAAGCTGTTATTTGCACAGCCTGTGTGATGTGCATGATGTGTGTATGTAACAAATGGGAGTTTTCTATATGTTACATTAGTGTAGAGATGAGAGTGTAGAGAGTAGAGTAGTCGGTTAATAACTACGAAAAACGCGAAAACCTCGAAAAACACATTCGTGCTTTTTGTGTTTTTCGTAGTTAATCGAAGTTGTCATTCTGAGCGAAGCGAAGAAACGTAAGTTCGGCGTAAGCCAATCCCATCTCGCAAGGAGATCTTTCGCTGCGCTCAAGATGACACTAGGAGCGCGTTTTTCGTAGTTATACTTTTCTTATAAATCTGCGTTATCCTTTAGTTTAGACATCAAAAGAAAAGGCATAACAGGAATGTTAGATTTGAAACAAAAACTAGATGTCTAAA
>SUWW01000011.1:0-31012 GCA_015061285.1 Bacteroidales bacterium
CGGAATTGACTTGCTTTTCCTTTCCTTGTTGCATTGTATTCCAATATGTCAAAGAGCTTTTTGCTCGTAAGACTTCTTGCTTTTCTCAGCTTGTCGCCTTATCTTTTAGTGCTGTTCCTTTCGGAAAGCGGGTGCAAAAGTAGAGCCTTTTTTGTTACCCGCAATACTCTCCCCGCTTTTTTTTCGATGTTTTTTTTGACTCTTCTCTTTTCTCGCTGTACCTCTGCTTGTTACACGTGTGTTAATGATGGTTAATTCGTGGTTATCACAGAAAGCGCGGAGAAAACTGAGGGCGCAGAGGGGGGAAAATTGGTGTGCGATTTTTTGAAAAATAACTACAGAAAACTCGAAAAGTGCGAAAAACATTTAGTGTTTTTAGTGTGGTTCGTATTTAACCTCTCACAAATTGGCACAAATTGTACTCACTAATCGAGATAAATATTTGTCTTGATTTGTGGAATTATTAGTCTCAATTTGTGGGGCGAAGTCTAATTACGCCGTAGCGTCTCAATGTTGTCATGTTGAGCGAAGCGAAACACCCTTCACGCAATGAGATTAATTATCGGACGCACGCGGTGCGTCCCTACATGCGGTTGATGGGTTTCGTAGGTTTGCGTTCTAGCGGATTTCGATGGATTCGATGGGCGGTTTTAGTAGCAAATGGACTTTATGCAATAAAACACGTTTGCATGCGATAAGATGTCAAACGACGCCAAATGATGTCAAATGATGCGCTTATGTGCTCTACGTCGCTACAAAATGCGATATGGTGCGCTATATGGCCTTTATGCGGCATTATGCTTGCGAGGGGCTTACGCGAGGCTTACAAGGGGCTTATGCGATTGTCTGAAATTTTGGAACTTTAACTACTAAATGAACGGAAAACGTTTAGTGTGTTGCGTTGTTAGCCGCCATAAGTTAGGTATAGTCGATGCCTACTTCGTTATATATTAGCGAGACGCCACGCAAAACCAAGGGCTGCAATATCTGATGAGATTCTCTTTCGCTCCAATGAAGAGTTTGCATCGAATAATTATAACAACATTGTTATGCCATATTGTCAAGCCAATGATAATTGCTCTATTCGGCAAATCGCATAAAGTTGGATGTAGAGAAATAGTATGATGTTGTATTGACATCTGTATCATTGGGCGTGATGGTATACCACGGAGAATAATCGCTATTATAAATAATCTCGATCTCCTGCGCGGGCATATAACTCTGTGCAAGCATAATCCTCACGTCGCCAGTGGTTGAATTTTTATACATATCGACAACCAATTCGGCATGACCTGGCGTACCTCCTATTATCAACACATCACCAATCTGCAAATCGGACAAATTAATTGGTTTCAACTCGCGAGAAAGGCTGTAAGAGCCGGCATAATAGAATACCATTCGCATCCATTTGCGAAAGTTGGAATAGGAATAATCTCGCGGAGCAGCATTTTCGTTCCACCATGTTTTATTTCCCTGAATACCAACACGTTTACCTTCTGCCCACGACACAAAATCGCATCGAAAACCATTGGTAAAATTGAAATGCAGTTTATCGTATTGCTTAGTGGAATAGAGATATTCGCCACGCAAGCGCATAACTGCATCGGCACATTGTTGTATGTCTTCGTTGTCGATGTCCATATTGATGACGGCCGCAGTGAAACTCCATTCTTTAGTGCCACCATCATAATAATGGCATGGATAATCGGCAGGATGCAACGGCAGATTTAGCAGATAATCGGCCCACGAACCAGCTTTTACATTTGGACGCACAAAGCCATCTGCAGTGCAACAGAAACGCGTACGAATTGTCATACCACTCGTATCGATACGGAAGTCGGTGCTTGGTGTGACCTCCTCGACAACATTAGATTCCTCTTTGATAGTATCATTTGCCTCCACGGTATTTGCCGATGATGCGCCAGCACATGCCACTATAGCAGATGCTACGAATAAAACTGAAAATGCGTGTTTCATGACTATACTATTTTTCATACTTATCTATAAACTTAAGTAGTCCTCCCCAAATAATGTTACGCCTTTGTTACACATATATAAAAGACCGCCCCGAAGGACAGCATTTTCAAATTGTTACTTCTATAATAAAAGGCGTAGCCGACAATGGCTACGAAACGCATAGGATTAATAGTAATTTTTTCATCGCTTTTATAGTTAACATTTTGATTACTAATATATAATATTTTTCAAATTGTGCTATAATCATAAATCATTACGTCTATCGGGAAATTATAATTTGAGCCTCCACTCATAATCTCAATCTTGCATGAGCTTGCTTGCCTATCATAAGCGGACGTAAAGCAAGTTTGGTTAATGGTGTTGCCAGTTGCCATTACGGAATACTTTGCGCTCGCAATATTAAGATTGTGCGTAATACTTACTCTATCAGTGGATATATGCGATGCAGAAGGTGTTATGCCCCTTGGATTATATAACGCAGAAGCAGACTAGTTTCCATTACTATACGTCAACCTCACGATGAGCGCAAGCGGATTGAGACGATACCGCGAAGAGTGCCTTGCGCTGAAAGCCGAGATAGACAAGACGGATAAGGAGATAGACCGCCGCGTGTATGAGTTGTATGGTTTGACGGAGGAAGAGGTGGCGGTGATTGAAAATTGAAAGTTTTACCCAGAGAGGCAAATGATACAGAGAGCACAGAGTGCTGGGAATTCAAAATGCATAATGCATAATTCATAAATAACTACGAAAGGCGCGAAAGGCTTTTGGCTTTTGGCGCTTCGACAGGCTCAGCAAGCGGAGTTGCTGTTTGGGCAGGGACAGTGGGACACGATCCTCTGTCATTGCGGCAAGGCAGGAGCCTTGCTTTTACCATAGCCGTATCGAGACGCTACGGCAAACAGAGGGTTATTAATTATCGGACGCACGCGGTTCGTCCCTACATGCGGTTGATGGATTTCACGCTTTTTGAGTTATATCCGACTTCGATAGGCTCTGCCAACACGCTTGAGATTGGCTTACGTAGAACTCGTGGGATTCTTCGCTTCGCTCAGAATGACAATGTGGAGCGGAGGCCTGCGTACCCATTTATATAATACAAAAAAACGCCGCAAACTGTGATGCTTGCAGCGTTGTATGTACGTATGTAATACGCCTGTAATTATAGCGTTACGCCAGTTTTGAAGATGGCTATTTCACGATAACCTTTCTTCTCGTTGTTGACAGGTTCGCCGCTGGCAACAGCAATGACGTAATCGGCAAACTGTTTACCCACTTCGTCGAATGTTTTGCCTTCTACAAGTACACCAGCATTGAAGTCAATCCAATTTGGCTTGTTGTTGTAAAGGTTGCTGTTGGTAGAGACCTTCATCGTAGGTACGAAAGTGCCAAATGGCGTTCCGCGACCAGTGGTGAAGAGCACAATTTGGCAACCAGCCGAAGCAAGTGCAGTAGAGGCTACAAGGTCGTTGCCTGGAGCTTCGAGTAGGTTAAGACCGTTTTTCTCTATTCGGTCGCCATATCGAAGAACGGCGCGAACGATAGACTTGCCACATTTCTGGGTGCAGCCGAGAGCTTTATCCTCGAGCGTAGATATACCGCCTGCTTTATTGCCTGGCGATGGATTTTCGCCCACAGGTTCGCCGTGGCTAAGGAAATATTGTTTGAAGTCGTTGATGAGTTTTACGGTCTCGTCGAAACGGTCTTTATTCTCGCAACGGTTCATAAGTATGGTCTCAGCACCGAACATCTCAGGGACTTCGGTAAGTACGGTCGTGCCACCTTGCGAAACCAAATAGTCGGAGAATACACCAAGAAGCGGATTGGCCGTGATGCCCGAGAAGCCATCGGAGCCACCACATTTCAAGCCAACGCGCAGTTTGCTGATAGGCACATCTTGGCGTTTGTCTTGCTTAGCCTTTGCGTAAAGGTCGCGGAGAATCTTCATACCCTCTTCAACCTCGTTGCCTTCAACTTTTTGCGAAACCATAAATTTGACGCGGTCTTCGTCGAACTTGCCAATGAATTCACGGAACACGTCGGGCTGATTGTTTTCGCAACCGAGACCAACAACAAGCACTGCACCTGCATTGGGGTGAAGCACCATGTCGCGGAGGACTTTTTTGGTGTTCTCGTGGTCGTCGCCAAGTTGAGAGCAACCATAATTATGAGGATAGCCAACAATAGCATCGACTCCTTCGCCACCGTTTGTTTCGGCTTTGAGTTTTTCAACGAGCTGATTAACAATACCATTAACACAGCCAACGGTAGGAATAACCCAAATTTCGTTACGCGTGCCCACATCGCCATTCTTACGCACGTAGCCTTTGAAAGTGCGATGTTGGTCGGCAGCAGAAACGTCAACGAGTTTAGGAGTGTAGGTATATTCGAGCAATCCAGCAAGATTTGTCTTGATATTATTCTCGTTCATCCACGCGCCAGGTGTTACGTCGGCTTGTGTGTGACCGATAGGATAGCCATACTTAATAACATTTTCGCCCTTTGTGAGCGGAGAGATGAGCACTTTGTGACCAGCTGGCACATCCTCTTGCAGTATGATAGTTGAGCCATCAACATTGATAACCTCACCTTTTTTGAGAGGTTCAATGGCTACAACCACATTGTCGGCTGGGTTTATCTTTAGAAACTTTACTGCCATCTTGAACGTTGTTTATATGCACACAGATGACTCAGATTGAACGGATTATCACAGATTTTTATAACTACGAAACACACGAAAGAATTCTTCGTATCTACATAGTAAATACATAAAAATCGGCGTTATCTGCGTTGCCGCGTGCAAGTTTTATTTACGAAAAAAAGTCCACGAACTTCGCATTTCGGCGGCTGCTCGTGGACTCATTATTAATATCAATTAGAGAATAGACTTAACAGTATCTATCATGCCCTTAGCAGCGATAGAATCGAGGAAGCCCTTAACCATAGCTGTGAGACCAGGAATCTTGTTGAGGTCTTGCTTGCTCTCTTTCCAGATTACGTCGGTAGCACCAAGAACGCCCTCGGCAACTTTCTGAGTGTCGCCAGTAGCCCAAAGTTTCTTGAGCAAATCCATAATCTCCTGAGCGTCGTTAGGAACAATCTCTACGCCATCGGCACGCTTGCCACCCTTGTAGTAGGTGATGATTGCAGCCAAACCGAGTACCAAGCCCTTTGGAAGCTCGCCTTTGCGTTCGAGGTAAGTCTTCAAACCAGGAAGGTCGCGAGTTTCGAATTTAGGGAATGAGTTGAGCATGATGCTCGTAACTTGGTGATCGACGTATGGGTTGTTGAAACGCTCGAGAACGTCGCTTGCAAACTTCTGGAGTTCTGGTTTTGGAAGATTGAGGGTCTCCATAAGCTCCTCAAACTGAACCTTATGTATGTATTTACCAATAACAGGGTGGTTGCAAGCATCGCGAACGATATTCACACCACTGAGGAACGCAACAGGGCTCAAAACGGTGTGAGGACCGTTGAGCAATGTCACCTTACGTTCGTGATATGGTTTTTCAGATTCTGCAATGAGAACGTGCAAGCCAGCTTTGTCGGCAGGGAACTCTTTGCGAAGAGCTGCAATGCTCATATTTTCAGGCTTCTCTACAACCCACAAGTGGAATGCTTCGGCTTGAACAACCAAGTTGTCGGCATAGCCTACGGTCTTCTGAATTTTGTCGATGTCTTTACGAGGGAAACCAGGAACGATGCGGTCTACGAGAGTTGCACATACATAGTTGTACTTAGTAAACCAATTCTTGAAGCCTTCGTAATCTTTGCCGAAATCGTCTTTCCACAATTCGATGTATTTGAAGATGCAATCTTTCAGGTGGTGGCCATTGAGGAAGATAAGCTCACAAGGCATAATTATGAGACCTTTCTTAGGATTGCCATTGAAAGTTTTGTAACGACGATAAAGGAGCTGCGTAAGTTTGCCAGGATACGACGAAGCAGGGGCGTCGGCCAATTTGCAAGCAGGATCGAAAGCAATACCAGCCTCGGTGGTGTTTGAGATCACAAAACGAATCTCGGGTTGATCTGCCAAAGCCATGAAAGCAGCATTCTGGCTATAAGGATTGAGTGCACGGCTGATAACGTCGACACGGTCGAGTGTATTTACAGCTTTGCCATCGATACGACCTTGAAGATTAACGTGATAGAGACAATCTTGACCATTGAGCCAATCTACCATACCTCGTTCGATAGGCTGAACCACAACAACTGAAGCGTTGAAGTTGGTCTTTTTGTCCATATTCCATATTATCCAATCGATAAAAGCGCGGAGAAAGTTGCCTTCGCCGAATTGAATAATCTTCTCGGGTGCCACCATCTTAGGTGCAGTGCGTTTGTTTAGTGCTGGAAGTGCCATAGTTATTTACTATTTTGTTATTTACGATTTACTACATATTATGAGTTATGAGTTACGAGTTACGAATTATGAATTATGAATTCGTGAATTGTAATTACCTCGCAACTCGTAATTTCTAATTCTCAACTAATTAGAGTTTTACTTTGAATACGATTTTCTTTACGTGAGCAGGTTGACCGCCAACACGCATACAAGGAGCGTGAAGATCCGAAGGTTCAAGCACAGCGCCTTGACCTGCGCTGAGCACTACTTGGCTAAGGTTTTTGCTTTTGCAGAAGAAAATATCTTTTTCGGCATTGTAGTCTATTTCGCCTTGAACGTCGGCAAGGTCGCAATAGCCAATAATTTCAGAGCCTTCGTATATATACTGAACGTCGGCATAGGCGCGGTGACCTTCAAGTTTTGCGTCGGTATAGAATTTAGTATCGTACTCTTGGAAGATTGCGAAAAGATTTTTGCCGTCAATTTCAACGGTTTTCTTCTTATCAGGAGTTACTTCGGCAAAGTGTTTAGCCAAATCTTCGGTCTGAAGGAATTCGATAACCTTGCCATACTTTTTAGAGCACGCCTGTTTGCCAAGTGTCTCAACTGTTCCAAATATTGCCATATTACTTTGATTTTTATTTATGTTGTTTATATATAGAATCTGACGTTTTCAGAATTAACAATTTCTACTTTTTGATACTCCTGTTTTATAGGCTGCTTGCCATCGGTGAGGAAGGCGAACATAGAGTTAAGAGCCTTAATTCCCTGCTCTTTAGGCTGTTGAGCAATAAGGAATTGTATATAGTTGCGCTGTAAATAAACCACATTCTGTTCGTAGACCTCGTGACCAACAAGGATAATGTTACGACGCGCGTTTTTTTCAAGGAACTGGGCAACCAAATATGTGTGTCCGCCCGAAACCCAAATAGCACCAATATTCTTATTATTGTCGAGCACCGACGTCAAACGTTCGCTTACAGCTTCGAATGTGGCCTGAGTTATTTCCACTGACATACGTACACCATTGTTACGACCAAAATCCATGAAATAGCTCAAAAAGCCCTGATTACGCGAAGATATATGTTGCGCATTATCGAGGTCTTTAGCCAAGTTTACCATAAGTATGTCACTTGTAGTAGGCAAGCCAAAATCTATAACACTTGCAGCCACACGCCCACTTTGGTAGGCATCTTCGCCAACAAAACCTATGGCATTGGTATTATTCAAATCAGTATCGATGAACAAGTAGGGTATGTTGTATACATCGAGAGTAGAAGCAAGTTCCTCCGATTCTTTTTTGAACAACGGAGCCACAATAGCACCATTCACCTTTGCCTCAACCAATTCGCGTGAGGCACGTACGAAATCGGTAGCGGTGTTAATGTCAAACCGAAAAAAGCTCACTTTCACAGCATAAGTTTCAAGTTCAAACGCTTTTTGGCGAATGCCTTCATAATGGCTACTCCAATAGTTATTTGTTGATGATGCTTGCGGTATAAGTATGCCAATGTGAAATGTACGATTAGTAGTGAGAGCACGCGCCATCAAATTAGGCTTATAGTTATACTGCGCCGCAATGCTTTCGATTTTCTTGCGAGTAGCTTCAGCCACTTCACCTCTGTTGTGAAGCACACGATCCACAGTGCCTATCGATACGCCAGCTTCGTTAGCAATATCTTTGATGGTTATATGACCCTTAGTCATCGGAATGAGAATAAAATACTTATGTCTATAAAGAAAAGCCAGAACACGAGATACATCTCATGTTCCGACTCTTATAATTTCAATTAGATTTTCACTGCTTTGTAGCGTGGCACAAGAGTTTTCATAATAGCCCATGCTATGAGGTAAGCAACACCGCAACAGCAGAATACTATGAAATAGCCAGCAGGCTTGCCCTCGAACCCAAGGAATGTAAATGCAGAACCTTGCTCTTCGGCATAGGTAAATAGGTTACCAGCTCCTTTTTGAATGATAAGAGAACCAAGACCGCCAGCCATTGCACCAATACCTGTAATGGTAGCAATCATCGATTTAGGGAACATATCGCCTATAGTAGAGAAGAGGTTTGCAGACCAAGCTTGATGTCCAGCACCAGCAAGACCTATAAGTATTGCAGGCCACCAAGGAGAGTTGAAAGTCTGGCCAAGTGGTTGTGCAAAAAGTGCTGCAATTGGGAAAAATGCAAACAGAAGCATCGCCAACATACGACCTGCGTATGGTTCCATGCCCTTCTTTTCGACAAACAACTTAGGCAAGTATCCGCCCCCAATAGAAATTATCGTCACGATGGCATAGAGCGTGAAGATGAGCGACTGACCAAGGCCTGACGACGACGGAGCATCAAATTGGTTTTGGAAATATGAAGGAGCCCAAAATAGGAAAAACCACCATACACCATCGGTAAAGAACTTACCTGTGATAAAGCTCCAAGTCTGTTTATACGTAAAACACTTTATGAATGGTATTTGCTTTTCAGTGTCTTGCTTTACTTCTGCTACTTCTGCTGCATCATCTTGATTGATGTATTTCAACTCTTCCTCGTTGACAAACTTATTTTTTGCTGGCTTGTCATACATAAATTGCCAAAAGAACATCCAAATAAAACCAAGAGCACCAATTATAACAAAGGCCCACTCCCAACCATAAGCAACAGCCAAAGGTGGAATACAGAATGGAGCGGCAAGAGCGCCTACCGATGCACCTGCGTTGAATAGAGATGTGGCAAATGCACGATCTTTCTTTGGAAAATACTCGGCAGTAACCTTGATAGCTGCAGGGAAGTTACCAGCTTCACCAAGAGCAAGAACGCCACGACAGAAAATAAACAACCATACACTAACAGATGCAATAGCAACAGCTGCGGCAGAACCATTTTCAACGGCCTTCATAGCAGCAAAAGATTCAAAACCTTCAATGTGCATAGTAGCCCATCCGCAAAGAGCGTGGATACATGCACCTCCCGACCATATACCAATAGCTATTAGGTAGCCTTTTTTCGTGCCCATCCAATCGACAAACTTACCTGCAAAAAGACATGCGATTGCATAGAATATTGAGAAGAATCCTGTGATTGAGCCATAGTGAGCATCCGTCCAGTGGAACTCTGGTTTGATGAACTCCTCCCATGTCAGTGATAGCACTTGACGATCGAGGTAGTTCACGGTAGTAGCTATGAAGAGAAGCGAACACAACACCCATCTCCAATTAGTTGCTCCGTTTGAATTATTTACCATTATACTATTTGTAAAAGTTAATAATAAGAAGTGCACCAGAGCCCTAATGGAGCTCTAATGCACAAAATGATTTATTTACCAGCACGAGCGTTCTTGATAATCTCAAGGCACTCTTTGCATTTATTAGTTACGTATGCCCAATCGCCAGCAGCTACTTTGTCTTTAGGGAAGAGTTTTGAACCCATACCTACGCAAAATACGCCAGCTGCGAACCACTTCTCGAGGTTTTCTTTCTCTGGAGCCACACCACCAGTTACCATAATCTTCGACCATGGCATAGGAGCTTTGAGACCTTTCACCATGTTAGCGCCATAAACATCACCAGGGAAGAGTTTGGTGAGGTCGCAACCAAGTTCTTGTGCTTTACCTATCTCGCTTACAGTGCCACAACCTGGGCAGTATGGAACGAGACGACGATTGCAAACTGGTGCTATCTCAGGGTTGAAGAGCGGACCAACAACAAAGTTTGCACCAAGTTGCAAGTAGAGAGCTGCAGTAGGAGCATCGACAACAGATCCAATGCCGAGCGCAAGTTCAGGGCACTCTTTGGCAGCCCATTTTACAAGTTCGCCAAAAATCTCGTGAGCAAAATCGCCACGGTTAGTGAACTCAAAAGCACGCACACCACCTTCGTAACATGCCTTTACTACGTTTTTACATACCTCAAGGTCTTTGTGGTAGAAAACAGGCACCATACCTGTTTCGCCTATCTTAGCCAAAACGGCTACTTTATCAAATTTTGCCATGTTATTTAGTTTAGAGGGTAAAGAGTAGAGAGTAGTGTAGAATGTTATTACTATTTACGTGGTAGCCTATTGCTATAAGTTTTACGTAAACCCGACAACATTTTACATATCTCCATAACTCTTTGTTCTACCTCATTTATTTGATTGCTATTAATATATCCGAGATCAAAAGAGACCTCAATTTGAGACATCGTTTCTAATAGAGAGCCATACGAAAATTCGAGGAAGTGTAATTTATCCTTGTCGGAATATCGCCCCATAGCCTCTGCAATATTTGAAGTTATAGAAACAGCAGCTCGTTGAAGTTGATTTGCCAATGCATATCTCTCTTCAGAAGGGAATAGCTTTGTGAGCTGATAAATATACTTTACCAATTCACGCGCCTTCTGATAAACAATCAGTTTTCGATATGCAAACAAATCTTCATTCACACCTTAGCTATTTACACTACCCTCTACCCTATACTCTCTACACTCTACTTATCTCTGTACTCGACCATTTGCATTACCACCTGCAAGAGCCTCTACCTCTTCAGCAGAAACAAGGTTGAAGTCGCCAGGTACGGTGTGCTTCAATGCCGATGCTGCCACTGCAAATTCGAGCGCTTCGCCTTGTGACTTGCCAGAAACCAAACCGTGGATAAGGCCACCCGAGAATGAGTCGCCACCACCAACACGGTCGATGATTGGGTTGATTTCGTAGCGTTTTGATTGATAGAACTCTTTACCGTCGTAAATCATTGCCTTCCAGCCATTGTAAGTAGCTGAGAATGACTCACGAAGAGTAGATACTACATACTTGAAGCCGAACTCTTTCATCATGGCTTGGAATATGCCTTTGTAGCCTTCAGCATCGGTCTTGCCACCCTCTACGTCAGCGTCGGGTTTGAAGCCAAGACAGAGTTCTGCATCTTCCTCATTACCAATACATACGTCAACATATTTCATGAGCGGGCGCATGATAGAGATAGCCTTTTCAGATGTCCAAAGTTTCTTACGGAAGTTAAGGTCAACCGAAACAGTAACACCGTGACGCTTAGCAGCTTCGCAAGCGAGGCGAGTGAGTTCTGCAGCCTTATCAGATATAGCAGGAGTGATACCAGACCAGTGGAACCACTGTGCACCTTCCATAATCTTATCGAAGTCGAAATCTGAAGGTTCAGCTTCTGCAATTGAAGAGTGAGCGCGGTCGTAGATAACCTTCGAAGGACGCATAGAAGCACCCGTCTCAGCATAGTAGAGACCTACGCGATCGCCACCACGAGCGATGAATTGTGTGTTAACACCATAACGACGAAGTGCATTGAGCGCTATCTGACCAATTTCATGTTTAGGAAGTTTTGATACGAAATAAGCCTCATGGCCATAGTTTGCGCAGCTAACAGCAACGTTTGCCTCGCCACCACCAGGGATAATTTTGAATACTTCAGTTTCAACGAATCGATCGTTTGCGTTTGGTGAAAGGCGAAGCATGATCTCGCCTAATGTTACGATTTTTGCCATTTTATCTATTTGTCTTATAATGTTTTACAATCAAAAGCATAGCGAAACACATCGCTTCGCTACGCTCTTAGACTATTGTTTATTTTATTAGAATTTGAAATAATTCTTTGCATTGTTGTAGCAAATATCCTCAACCATCTGATTTACACGTTCTTGTTCGTAACCAGTATAAGGCACTTCACCATTCTCAATATCGGTTCCGAGAAGGTTACACAGCGTGCGACGGAAATACTCATGACGTGGATATGAAAGGAACGAACGCGAGTCGGTGAGCATACCTACAAAACGGCTCAACAAGCCAAGCACTGAGAGTGCATTCATCTGCTTCTGCATACCATCTTTCTGATCGAGGAACCACCAGCCAGAGCCAAGTTGAATCTTACCAGGAATGCTACCATCTTGGAAGTTACCAAGCATTGTTGCAAGCACTTCGTTAGCACATGGGTTGAGGTTGTAAAGAATGGTCTTAGCAAGTTTGCCTTCGGTGTTGAGTTTATCAAGGAACTTAGCGCACTTCTTAGCTGTTGTAAACTCGCCAATTGAGTCGAAACCAGTATCAGGACCGAGAAGCTTGAACATCTTGGTATTGTTATTACGGATAGCGCCGTAGTGGAATTGCTGAGTCCAACCCGAAGCAGCATCTTGTTCAGCAAAGACAATCATCATTGCACTCTTGAACTTCAAGATTTCTTCGTTGGAAAGCTCTTTACCACCATATACTTTATCGAATATAGCTTTGATTTCAGCATCAGTATAATCCTCAGCATAGAACTCTTCGATACCATGATCGCTCAAGCGACAACCCATACTCTCGAAGAAATCGTGACGAGCTTGAAGCGCATCAACAAAATCATTGAAATTAGAGATATTCTTACCAGCTGCAGCCGACAATTTTTCTACGTAAGCACGGAAATCTGCTGGAATTTCCACTGCCATAGCCTTATCAGGACGCCAAGTCGGAAGCATACGAGTTTTAGCATTTTTGTCGGCAGCTACAATCTTGTGCCATTCAAGGCTATCAATAGGATCATCGGTAGTGCAGACAACTTTTACATTGTAGAACTCCATCAAACCACGAGGACAGAATTTAGGATCATTCTTTATCTGATCATTACACTCATCATAAATCTCTCGCGCCGTCTGCGGATTAAGAGGTTTATCTATACCAAAAGCAGTGTGAAGTTCGAGAGCCGTCCAATGATAGAGAGGATTGCGGAAAGTATAAGGAACCGTTTCGGCCCATTTTTCAAACTTTTCCCAATCGGTAGTATCCTTACCCGTACAGAAACGCTCATCTACACCATTTGAACGCATCGCGCGCCATTTATAGTGGTCACCCATAAGCCATATTTGAGCTATAGACTCAAATCGTTTATTCTCAGCTACCATCTGCGGAATAAGATGACAGTGATAATCGATAATCGGCATTTTTTCAGCATGCTCGTGATAGAGCTTCTTGGCAGTTTCATTAGTAAGAATGAAATCTGGATGAATGAATGGTTTTGACATAATATATTTATATGTATCGTTAATATTTATTTTACGTTAACGGACACGAAAATATACCATTCTAACATTCTCGCCAAATAATTAACTGAAAATTAATTATTACGTTCATTTTCAACAATATACGAAACCACACTACAACACCTACAAAAAGACGCTATAAGTAATTTCCGTGTTATAAAAGGACAAACGATAGCCAAACTTGCTTACCATTTTACCTTCATCATCACCTACCAAGCCACAGCAGCAGACTTATACTATTGTATTTCAGTATATTATAAAAATATCAAATAAAGATTTTGCAAATGCGCAAACGATTGTATATTTGCGAGAATAAAAATAACAGACAAGAAATGGCCAAGTCCACGATAAACGATATAGCCAAAGCATTAAACATAACCCCTTCTACTGTGTCGCGAGCTCTTTCTGGCAACACAAGGGTAAGTGCACATACACGCAAGTTAATAGAAGAGAAGGCAGCAGAATTAGGCTACGAGCGCAACCTACTTGCGTCATCGTTACGCAAAGGTACAACTGATACTGTAGGAATGATAGTTCCCCGCATCAATCGTCAGTTTTTTAGCAATGCGATAAGCGGAGCAGAAGCTATTTTGAATCCAGCTGGATATAACCTTATCATAGTTCAAAGCCACGAACGCAAAGACGATGAACGCCGTGCCATACAGACACTGATGCGCAATCAAGTTGCGGGCATAATTATTTCCCACTCTCTTGAGACGCTTACGCCTGACTCTTTCACTGACATTCTTGAGGCTGGCATTCCTCTTGTCCAATTCGATAGAATTTTTCCTTCGGTGAAAGGTGCATTCGTGTCGAACGACAATTTTTCGGGTGCATACTTAGCCACTAAACACTTGATAAAGAACGGATATAAGCACATCGGACATCTTGGAGGCGACGCACAATCGAACGTCTATTCCGACCGCTTAGCAGGTTTCCGTTCGGCTCTTGCCGATGCAGATATGCAAGTGGACGAAAAACTGATATTCACAGATTGCATCACACGCGACAAAGGATTCTACTATATGGCAAAAGCCTTAGAATCTAATTGCGACGCGCTATATTGCGCTGGCGACTATGCAGCTTTGGGGGTCATTGAGTATGCTCGACACAACAACATTAGAATTCCTGAAGATTTTGGTGTAGTAGGTACAGCCAACGAGACTTTCGCCGAAGTTGTTTCGCCAGCACTCACAACGCTCGAACAGAACGCATTCGACATGGGTAACCGCGCAGCCCAAGCTTTTCTCAACATAAAATCGAATAAAGTTGAGAATGGCGAAAAAGCGCTCGCGATAAACGTGCCTATGCGACTGATAATCAGAGAATCGTCAATACGTCAACAAGATAAATAGATACATAAACAGTTTAATCAAATAAAGATACAACCTTATGAACTATGAACTTCGTTATGCATCGCACCCTGAAGATGCAAAACACTACGACACAACTCGTCTGCGCAAAGAATTTTTGATTGAAAAGCTCTTTATTGCCGACGATTTCAGCATGGTTTACTCGCTCTACGACCGCTATATTGTCGGTGGTCTTATGCCTGTAAATAAAGTTATGAACCTCAACGACGCTAACGTAAGCGACTTGAAGGCAAACTTCTTCCTTGAGCGTCGCGAATTTGGCTTAATCAACGTTGGTGGTGCTTGTAAAATCACTGCTGATGGAGAAACATTCGAAATAAACTATAAAGAAATGCTATATATAGGTCGTGGCAAACAGAACGTTACATTCGAAAGCCTCGACAAAAACAAACCTGCAAAGCTATACTTCAACTCAGCTCCTGCCCACAAAGAGTATCCTTGCAAGAAGATTACGAAGAACGAAGCTGACGTACTTACCCTCGGTTCTCTTGAGGGATCGAACGACCGCACTATTAACCGTATGATTATCAACTCGGTAGTTCCTACTTGTCAGTTGCAAATGGGTATGACCGAATTGAAGCCAGGTTCGGTATGGAACACTATGCCAGCTCACGTTCACAACCGCCGTATGGAAGCATATTTCTACTTCGAAGTTCCCGAAGATCAGGCTGTTTGCCACTTCATGGGCCCTATCGATGAGACACGCCACATCTGGATGCACAACGAGCAGGCAGTGCTTTCTCCATCGTGGTCGATCCACTCGGCTGCAGCTACAAGCAACTACACCTTCATTTGGGGTATGGCGGGCGAGAACCTTGACTACAGCGATCAAGATTTCTCTAAAATCACCGATTTGAAGTAATTGTTAATCTTAAATTTTTCATACTATGAGCATCGTTACACTAATTATTTGGGTTCTAAGTATTTATGGCTGCTATTCGGTAGCTAAAAAGAACGGACGTAATACAACTTTAGCAATAATAATGGGTATTCTATTCAGTTTGATTGCTTTTATAGTGTACCTAATAATTGGCAAAAAGTGATTAATAATAACATATAAAAAACATGGCAAATCCATTTTCACTCGAAGGAAAAAACGCTTGGATTACAGGCGCATCATACGGCATCGGCTTCAACATTGCTAAAGCATTCGTTGCCGCTGGTATCAAAAACATCGTATTCAACGATATCAATGAAGAGGCACTTCAACGCGGTTTGAACAACTACGCTGAGGCTGGCATAACCAACGTAAAAGGCTATGTATGCGACGTAACTAAAGAAAACGACGTGAAGGCTCTCGTTGACCGCATTCACAAAGAAGTTGGTCAAATCGACATTCTCGTAAACAACGCCGGCATCATCAAGCGCATACCTATGCACGAAATGAAACGCGCTGAGTTCCAGCAGGTAATCGACGTTGACCTTGTTGCACCTTACATCTGCGCAGCGGCTGTTATTCCTGAAATGATGGAGCGTCGCGAAGGTAAGATTATCAACATCTGCTCCATGATGTCGGAACTTGGTCGCGAAACCGTTTCGGCATACGCAGCTGCTAAAGGCGGTCTCAAAATGCTCACACGCAACATCTGCTCTGAGTATGGCGAATACAACATACAGTGCAACGGCATTGGCCCAGGTTACATTGCTACGCCTCAAACTGCACCACTCCGTGAGAAACAGCCTGATGGCTCACGTCACCCATTCGATTCATTCATCTGCGCTAAGACCCCAGCTGGTCGTTGGCTCAACCCTGAAGAACTCGGCGGTCCTGCTGTGTTCCTCGCTTCTAAAGCTTCCGACGCTGTGAATGGTCACATTCTCTATGTAGACGGTGGTATTCTTGCATACATAGGCAAGCAACCTAAATAAGATTTACATAAGTATTAGGTATAAATCAATGTGTAGCAATCAACAAAAAAACGATTGCTACACATTTCTAAAACAAAAAAGAAAAATGAATATCAAACTTTCGCTATTAACATCATGTGTTGCACTTTCACTTTGCTTCTGCGCTCCCGAGAACAGCAAAAAATTAGTCGTAAGCAACACCACCAGCAACGACCGTAGTGAATTAGTTTCGATAGCAAAAGCTGATGTAGACACGTTCTTCAGCAACAACAAACAACTTGTAATTACCGACGCAAGCGGCAAACAAGTTCCTTACCAGATAACCCACGATGAGTTGGTGATTTTCCCTGCATGCGTGAAAGCCAATTCGTCTTCTACATATAAATTGACATCAGGCAAATGCGAAGAGTTCGCGCCTCAGGTTTTTGGCAAACACTATCCTGAACGCGTCGACGACATAGCTTGGGAAAACAACCGTGTTGCTTTTCGTACATACGGGCCACAACTTCAGCAAAAAAATGAGCGTGCTTTCGGCTACGATATTTGGAACAAACGCACAGAAGAGCTTGTTGTTGACGCTCGATACAACGGCGAACTCAACCCAAGTGTAAAGGCAAAATGCGATAGCCTACGCGCTGCAGGCCTCAACGACGAAGCCGACGACCTTTACAACTCGGTAAGCTACCACGTAGATCATGGCAATGGCATGGACTGCTACAAAGTTGGTCCTACGCTTGGTGGTGGCACAGCTGCACTTCTCGATGCTAACGACCAAATTGTTTACCCATATTGCTGGGCAGAATATAAGATTCTCGACAATGGTCCACTGCGCTTCACCGTCGAGCTTACCTACAATCCTACTTATATAGATGGCGATAGCGTAGTTGAGACGCGCCTCATTAGCCTTGATGCTGGTTCGCAACTCAACAAAACTACTGTTACTTATGCCAATTTGAGCACTCCACACAAAGTAGCTGCAGGCATAGTAGTTCACCCAGAAAATCCTGATGCATATATACTTAACAACGAGAATAAGTATATGGCCTATGAAGATTTGGGCGATCCAAATCAGTATAAAGAGAAGTATCGCGAAGCTCAAAACAAAGACTTCGGCAAAATATATGTTGGAGCTGTGTTTACTGGCGACATAGATACTGAATACAGAGCATTCAGCGAAGAAGAGAAGCCGCTACATGGCAACGGCTCAGCTCTTGGACATATCCTCGGCAAAGCCCAATACGACAAACAATTCTCATATTATTGGGGTGCTGGGTGGAGCCGCAACGAACAAACTAATATTCATTCACTCGAAGATTGGACAAATTATTTGAAAGAATTCTCAGACAATTTGAACAATCCTCTTCAAGTGACAATCGAATAGATTTCAACCGATTCACAGCTACTACATCCGATTGGTATTTTGCTTTTTGATGTTTTCTCTCATGTTTTGTGTTTTTTTGAAAAGGTTTATCCTATACACATCGGGTGTAGTAGCTTAATTTATACAGACAGCATAAAATAATTTTGCTTGCCACTGTGAGAGTGGAATGTGTTTCGTTTCATAATTGTAAGGTTTGTGACTGTTTGACTGAGGGCATCAACAAAAGATGCTCTCATTTTTTATATGCATATACATATACACATAAAAGAGTTTATAAATATTTATAAAGACAAACCATGATTCTACCACCTGATTATCAGACGTATCGGTGCAAATTGCCAACATTCGGCATATCGTTGGCAAATAAGTAAATATAAATACACCAAATAATTAACATTATATTTTTTGGCATTGCGTAACTTTGGGAAAATTTTTTTACGACGGAATGGGTATAAAGAGAAATATACTGCCACTTACACTCAACAAGAAAAAGATAATAGCCCTATCGCTATTGGGTCTGATAGTTATTAGTGCATCGATAGGTGCGCTACGCTACATGAATGGCGGCAAAATAGCATTACACAACGACAAGCAGAAAGCTGAAATTCTTATTCCTACAGGAGCATCATTCGACGATGTATGCACCATTCTCGATGTTGTGGCCGACTACGACAAGACAAAATTCAACACATTGTCGGCAATAATGAAGTATAGTGAATACATACACGCAGGTCGTTACGAGATAACGAATGGAATGACCATTCGCAGTTTGATACAACTTCTGCGAAGTGGTAATCAAAAGCCAGTAAACGTTACATTCAACAATGTGCGCACACTACCTCAATTGGCAGGCATAGCTTCACGACATTTGGAAGCCGATTCCGTTGAACTACTCGCAGCCATGACCGACTCTGCTCTCGTGACGTCGTTAGGCTATAACAAAGAGACGTTCCCTGTGATATTCATTCCCGATACATATCAATTTATGTGGAACACCTCTGGAGAACAATGGGTAAAACGTATGAAGCATGAATACGACAAGTTTTGGACCGACGAACGCAAGCACAAAGCCGACTCCATTGGACTAACAATAACAGAAGTGAGCATATTGGCAAGCATCGTAGAAGAAGAGACCAATCGCAAAGACGAATATCCGATAATTGCAGGATTGTACTTAAACAGACTTCGCAAAGGAATGCTATTACAGGCTTGTCCGACGCTAAAATATTCTCTCGGAGATTTTTCGCTTCGCCGAATATTGGCAAAAGACAAAAACGTAGAGTCACCCTATAACACCTATAAATATTTAGGATTGCCGCCTGGCCCCATTCGTTTACCAATGTCCACCACAATAGATGCCGTATTGAACGCGGCCGACACAGAATATCTATTTATGTGTGCTAAACCTGATGGCTCTGGCGGTCATAACTTTGCTCGCACCAATGCCGAACATAGCCGCAACGCTGCGAACTATCAAAAAGAACTAAATCGACGTAAAATCTACAGATAAAACCAGCTATACCATGTCAAGCAATAAATACAGTAAACTGCCAACAATTGACGCCGAAGGCAACATAATACAACTCGAAAAAGCCACCGTTATGCAAGAAGAGAACATCGTCTTGCGCGACATAAACTTCAAGATAGGTGGTGGCGAGATGGTCTACCTTACTGGTAAAGTGGGCAGTGGCAAATCGAGTTTGCTGAAAACGCTCTACGGCGAAATTCCATTCAGCGGCACAGCAGGAAAAGTTTGCGGCTTCGACCTTAGCAAACTCAACTCATATCAGATTCCATATCTACGTCGAAGAATGGGTGTGGTTTTTCAAGATTTTCAGCTACTGCAAGACCGATCAGTATATAGCAACCTTGAATTTGTACTACGTGCCACAGGCTGGAAGCTCAAGCAAGAAATCGACCACCGCATTCGTGAAGTGCTCACCGACGTCGACATGGTGCACAAAGGCTATAAAATGCCACATCAACTTTCGGGTGGCGAACAACAACGTATAGCTATTGCGCGCGCACTTCTCAACAAGCCAGAACTCATTCTGGCAGACGAGCCCACAGGAAACTTAGACCCCGACACCACCGACCAGCTGATGCAACTCTTGGTTCAAATAAACCGCTCGGGCAAAGCTATAGTGATGGCTACACATAACTACAACGTGATAAACAAATACCCAGCAAAAACATACAAGTGCGAAAATTCTATGCTGCTCGAAGTCAAAGAGCAAGAAATTGAGCTAACATCATTATAAATACATACGCCATGACAGCCAATAAAGATTTGAAGCATTCGGTGGTGGAACTTAAGACAAGGCTTGGCATCACCCAATCGCAACTTGCCGACCGATTGGGCGTAAACGCGTCGTACCTATCGAGCGTTATCAATGGTCGTTTCCCTCTCACCGACAACTTGACAACGAGGCTTAAACTCCTCGAAGAGAATTGCTACAAAAGTCCGTCTAAGTCGCGTGGTGCCGGTGCTAACGCTAATGACGCAGTATTATCTGTACAAGATACTTCTGCATTACTTACAAAACTTATGGGAATGATTGATAACTTGCAAACGCAAGTGAACGAAGACAGAAAACTTCTTAACATATTAGTAGACAAAATCTTAACACAAAACAAATGAACTGGAAATTCGCTATAAAGTTAGGCTGCGCATTGACGCTTGTTGCCATAGTAAAAATCATTGTAAGCACTTACCTAATAAAAGACTCAAGTGCGGTAAGTTTTCTATTTTTCCTTATTGAGCTGGCTGTGTTGATATTAGGCCTGCGTAAATACAAACGCACCTACACCGACAAGGTCTTCACATTCGGTGCTGGTATGGAATTAATATCGATAGCATACTTGATAGTTAGCTTCTTTTCGTCGATTACGATTGTGCTTATATATCAGTTTGATACTGATGTGATGACAAAATCTGTTGGACAAATTAAGCAAATGATAGCCCAAACTGGTGCAACGGGAGAGGCAGCACAGACAGCCTACAAAACAGCAAGTGCGATGCTCGAACCCATACCAATGTTCATCACACAGTTCTTGGGCGCTATCATCGGCGGATTGATTGTGGGTGCAATTGTTATGGCGTTTATGCGCGAAAAAGAGACTATTGAAAACGTAAAAACAACAGATTAATACTTATAAATGGACATTTCGATAGTAGTTCCTGCCTACAACGAAGAAGAATCGTTGGGCGAACTCGTAGCGTGGATAAATCGTGTAGCTAAAAAAGAGAACCTCTCATACGAAATAATAATTATAGACGATGGAAGTTCCGATAACACTTGGAACGAGATAACACGCTTAAGCCAAGAGAATGAAAGCGTTAGAGGTATAAAGTTTCGTCGTAACTATGGCAAATCGGCAGCACTCAATGTAGGCTTCGAAGCATCGGAAGGCGATGTGGTATTCACTATGGATGCCGATTTACAAGATAGCCCCGACGAAATACCGGAGATGCGTCGCATGATATTAGAAGAGGGTTACGACCTCGTAAGCGGCTGGAAAAAAGTACGTCACGACCCACTTGACAAACGTCTACCCTCCAAGCTTTTCAACCGCGTAACGCGACACATCTCAGGCATCAAATTGCACGACTTCAACTGCGGATTGAAAGCATACAAAAAAGACGTTGTGAAATCTATCGAAGTATACGGCGAAATGCATCGCTATATACCATTGATAGCCAAGGAGGCAGGATTTAAGCACATTGGCGAAAAAGTAGTTACCCACTATAAACGCAAATTTGGAGTATCGAAATTCGGCATAGAGCGCACTATAAAAGGTTTTCTCGACTTGCTTACCGTAGTGTTTGCAACAAAATTTGGCAAGAGCCCTATGCACCTTTTCGGCGCACTCGGCACATTGATGTTTTTCATAGGTATTTTGGCTACTATATGGCTTGGAGCCAAAAAGTTATACTACGTATACCAAGGCATACCAATGCAGCTCATAACCAACAATCCCTATTTCTACATAGCATTGTCGGGCATAATTATGGGCACACAACTTTTCCTTGCAGGTTTTGTAGCCGAATTGGTTACGCGCAACTCGTCCGAACGCAACAAATATCAAATAGCAGAGCGCCTAAAATAGACGATGACAGATAATAAGCGAAACTTTGCCGAAGCGCTGCAACACCCCGTTTTCGGCACTATACGCGACATAATAGAATCGACAGGCGAAGAGGCATACGTGATAGGTGGCTTCGTGAGAGATTTGTTGCTCAGCAAGAAATCCAAAGACATCGACGTAGTAGTAGTAGGCAGCGGCATAGCCTTGGCTGAAAAAGTAGCAAAGCATCACCGAGGAGCTCATCTCGCTGTATACAAATCGTTTGGCACAGCCATGGTACGATTGCGCGATGCAGAAGTTGAATTTGTTGGTGCTCGCAAAGAGAGCTACCGAGCCAATTCTCGCAAACCAATTGTCGAAGATGGCACTCTCGAAGACGACCAAAATCGCCGCGATTTTACCATAAACGCACTTGCTCTGAGTCTGCGTGCCGAAACATTTGGTGATTTTGTTGACCCTTTTGGTGGCTACGATGATTTGAAAAATGGCATCATACGCACACCTCTCGACCCCGTAATAACCTTTTCGGACGACCCTTTGCGTATGTTGCGCGCCATTCGTTTTGCAACACGTTTCGGATTCACTATTGAAGACAACACGCTCAACGGCATTCAGCAAACTGCCAAACGCATTGAGATAATATCAAAAGAGCGAATTGCCGAAGAGTTGATGAAAATGATGACAGCCCAATATCCTTCCATGGGCTTCAAACTACTCGATAAAGTAGGACTTTTAGAGTATGTATTACCAGAACTCAAAGCACTCAAAGGCGTTGATAAAGTAGGAGGACGAGCGCACAAGGATAATTTCTATCACACAATGACAGTGCTCGACACCGTGGCCGCAAAAAGCGAAAACATTTGGCTGCGATGGGCTGCACTATTCCACGACATAGGCAAACCTCGTACAAAGCACTACGACGAACGCCTCGGATGGACATTTCACAACCACAATTTTGTTGGTTCGAGAATGATTCCTGGCATCTTCCGTAGAATGAAATTCCCAACCGACGAACGTATGCACTACGTTGAAAAATTGGTCGATCTGCACATGCGACCAATAATACTTAGCGAAGACGAAGTGACCGATTCGGCGGTTCGTAGATTGCTGTTCGAAGCCGGTGATGATATTGAAGATCTTATGTCGCTTTGCGAAGCCGACATAACATCGAAAAACGAAGAAAAGGTTCAACGCTACCTACGCAACTTCAAAATAGTTCGCAGAAAGCTAAAAGAGATCGAAGAGAAAGATCACATCCGCAACTTCCAACCACCCATAACAGGTGAAATGATTATGGATAGTTTCGGCCTTGCACCTTCGCGCGAAGTTGGCATACTTAAGAATGCTATAAAAGATGCAATTCTCGATGGTATAATTCACAACGACTACACCGAGGCATACGAACTCATGGTAAAAAAAGGAGCTGAACTCGGGTTAAAACTCGTAAAAGAGCAATGACACAGCCAAACGCTTCTCGCGAATTGTTTGCTAACGAATCGGCATTAACATCGGCTCCGATAATAGTAGCCGACAACATTCGTACGCCCGAAAACATCGGCAGCATAGTTAGACTATTGGCCAATATTGCTCACTCTACGCTCATTTGCGTCGACGATAACGAATTGAACCTCAGAAGAATTCGAAAAACAGCCTTCTCTGCCTTCAACGACATAAATATCATGCGCCGCACACCAGACAATTGGCGTGAGGTCATACCTATAGACTATACCATAGTGGCTCTCGAAACCACTCCGCAAAGCACCAACATATTCACTACCGAACTTCCCGCTCGTATGGCACTCGTAGTTGGCAACGAAGTGCACGGCATATCTACTAACATACTTAATCAGTGTTCATTGGCGGTACACATACCTATGACGGGTCCATGCAAAAGTATGAACGTAAGTCATGCTACAGCTGTGGCACTCATGGAGTGGATGAGAAGAATGAGCACTAATGGGAAATAGGTAATATTTATTTATTCTTGCAAAAAAGGAAAAGACGTGCCATGAAAATCGGATTCGATGCCAAACGCGCAGTTCAAAATTTTACTGGTTTGGGCAATTATAGTAGATATGTCATAGAAGCTCTTTTGCACTTCGATGATAAGAATAGCTACGATACATATTCGCCTAAACGTGTTGTCAGCAAGCAATTTAGCAACATCACCAATAGCTACAACAACATTACAGAGCACTACCCTAACACGTGGTTTGGACGCAAGTTTCCGACTTTTTGGCGCACTTGGAACATTTGGCACGACATCGATGCCGATAACATAGATATATACCATGGACTGAGCAACGAGTTGCCGCTTTCGATAAAACACTGCCAACACACCAAAAGCGTACTTACGATGCACGATTTGATTTATCTGCGCCTGCCGCAGTGCTATACGTTTTTAGATCGTAAGCTATACAACTTCAAATACAAACGTTCGTGCAAAAATGCAGATCTAATAATAGCAGTGAGCGAATGCACAAAGCGCGACATCGTAGAACTATACGGCATCGATGCAAAAAAAATAGAGGTGATTTATCAAGGCTGCGATCCTTCGTTTGCTCAAAAATCGAGCGACGAAAAGAAAGCCGAAGTAAAACATCTTTACAACCTTCCCGATAAATACGTACTATCGGTTGGCTCGATAGAAGAACGAAAAAATGCTCTATCTCTTGTAAAAACACTTCCTCTGCTTCCAACAGACATACATATAGTGTTGGTTGGTAAGCACACAAAATACACAAATAGAATTATAGAATGGGCAGAGAAAAACAGCTTATCGCAGCGCTTGCACATTCTCAACAAAGTTAGCTTCGTCGATTTGCCTACTGTATATCAAATGTGTCAAACGTTTGTATATCCATCTGTATATGAAGGCTTTGGAATACCCATAGTAGAGGCACTCAATTCACAAGTGCCAGTTGTTGCGGCAACAGGTTCATGTTTAGAAGAGGCTGGCGGACCAAATTCAATCTACGTTGCACCCAACGATGTTGATGCCATATATCGAGCAATAACCCAAACATTCGATGTATCGACTCGCAATAAGATGATAGAAGCTGGCATAGAATGGGCGAAACGTTTCTCGCAGAAAGAGTTAGCAGCACAAACAATAGCATGCTACCAACGATTGCTTACTCAACAATAAGTGCAAAAAAAACCGCTTGACTTGCGCCAAACGGTTATTCGTTTTCTGAAAGCAGAACGAATTAGTTTCTCTTCTCTTTGATGCGGGCTTTTTTGCCAGTCAAATTGCGGAGATAGAAGATGCGCGATTGACGAACTTTGCCAAGGCGAACTACTTCAACACTTTCAATGAACGGCGAGTTCATAGGGAAAATACGCTCAACGCCAATGTTACCAGACATCTTGCGAACGGTGAAACGCTTGTTGCCACCTTCACCCTTGATTTGCATAACCACGCCTTTGAAAACCTGGATACGCTCTTTGTTACCTTCGATAATCTTGTACGAAACAGCAACTGTGTCGCCCGATTTGAAAGCTGGCATTTCAATACCACTCTTGAATGCCTCTTCTGCTACTTTGATTAAATCCATCTTGTTAGATTTATAGTATTTATAACTAACGCAACATACGCCGACTCCCTACGTCCGACCAGCGGTTACGCAAAACGGCGCAAAATTACTCATTTTTCTCGTCAAAAAAACTTTTTATTATGCAGTATCTATAAAAATATATAAATGTCATTACAGGTTTTTTACGTACATTAGAGCCGTTTTTATACACATAAAGAAATATCATCTATGAAGACCTCTAAAATTTTTGCCGTAGCGGCCATTCTCTTAGGCTTGGCAATGCCTATACAAACAAGCAGTCAGGAGGATATAGCAGAGATCACCGAGAAGAATTGCAAGGAACATTTCCAGCGTCCTTTCATACTTACAGGGCGTCCATTCCGCGCACTCATCACCGATGAAGAAGTTGCCGAATTTAGAGCTACTTTTCTTTCGGGGGTTACGTATCGCATAGCTACTGGCAACGCAGGCAACAACTATGTGCAGTTTGCGCTCTACGATGGCGACCACAACCTCATTTTCACAAACACCGAATATGAAAATGCGCCCTATTGGGATTTTTCACTCGATGGCTACATGGAGTGCATTGTAGAAGCTACACTCGACAAAGCAATTACTTCGTCGGGATTCGTTATTCTTATGACGGGCTTCAAAATCGATTAATCGATACAAGCACACAACTAAGACATTGCGCGGAGCAACACTACATTTTTTTATAAAACACCCTAAAGACAGCAATTTAGGTCTATGAACGATAAGGTAATCGACTTACTTGTACAACTATTTGCAGTAGTAGCATCGGTGCGTGGTTCGAGCGACATGAGCGAACGACGCATTGTGGTATATAAGTTTCTCGAAAGAGAACTCAACAACGAATTAGCGAACAAATTCATAACGCAATTCGATATTGCTTATAGAAACGCTATAGAACAAAACAAGCGAAGCGACAACCAATACAAAGTTATTTCGCGCGTATCTACTAAAGTTACTCGCATTGCCTACAACATCAACCGAAGCCTCACACAACTTCAGAAGTATACCATTGTCATACAACTATACGAATACCTCAACACAGGTCATTTTTCGTATATAGAACAAGGTCTCATCGATGACGTTATAGTAGACAAATTCAACCTCAATCCCAAAGACATCGACACCATTCGTTCGTTTATTCTGAATAGCGATTCTGTGGTGGAGCGTACTGTAATATCGGGCAATGCCAACTGTGAATCTATAGTCTCGCCTCGACACTTCTATTGGGAAGACCTCAAAGGTGAGATTTCATACGTA
The DNA here is from genome assembly GCA_015061285.1 of Bacteroidales bacterium. GTDB lineage: Bacteria > Bacteroidota > Bacteroidia > Bacteroidales > Marinilabiliaceae > W3P20-009. The sequence continues at coordinate 26,854 of SUWW01000011.1, forward strand.
TATCTCGTCAGTGCATCAATATTCCTCTTCAAATTCAAAGGAGAGGATTTGATAACCTTCAACAACCAGCAGGTAAACGAAGGACATGTATATATAATGCGAACTGGCAACACCATTCGCCCGTCGGTAGCTGCATCGCTCTACTACAACGATATGATGCGCCGCATGCCTTCGCTCAACGAACACATACCTATCACACTCGAAGCGCGCAACGTGGTTTATCATCACAGCCCAGGTGTGATTGGCCTACATAGTTTCTCGTTCGAGTCGCATTCTGGTCAGATGGTTGGTGTGATGGGCATTAGTGGTTCGGGCAAGAGCACCATGTGCAACGTCATTGCAGGACTTTCTACTCCATCTGAAGGACATATATATATCAACAATATAGATATTCACGAAAACCCCGAGATGGTGAAAGGCTCCATTGGCTACGTCACTCAAGACGACAGCTTGATTGAAGACCTCACGGTGTATGAAAATCTATACTATAGCGCCCGCCTAAGTTTCGACAACTTGCCATTGCCCGTGATTGTCGACAAGGTGAACAACATTTTGCAACAGCTCGGTCTGTTCGACATCAGAAATGTTAAGGTGGGCAGCGTGCTCAACAAGAAGATTAGTGGAGGACAGCGCAAACGACTCAACATTGCTCTTGAACTTATTCGCGAACCTGCACTTCTCATTCTCGACGAACCTACTTCGGGACTCTCTTCACTCGATGCTGAGAGCCTCATAGTGATGCTCAAAGACCTTACAATAAAGGGCAAACTGATTTTTGTGGTCATTCACCAACCATCGTCAAACATATTCAAAATGTTTGACCAACTGTTAGTGCTCGATACTGGCGGCTACCTTATATATGATGGCAACCCTATTGAAAGTGTTAGCTACTTCAAGTACAACTTGAATATGGGCACAAGCAAAGAGACGGAGTGTAAACGTTGCGGCAACGTGAACGTGGAACAAATTCTCGACATGATAAGTCAGCCCATTATCGATGAATATGGCAACACAACTCAGATAAGAAGAATCACCCCAAAAGAGTGGTACGACAAATTCAATTGGGGTTTTATAGATATTGCATACATAGGCGACCCAGAACCTCTGCCGCCAATAACATTCCACACGCCTAATAAACTGAAGCAGATATACCTCTACTTCATTCGCGATGTGAAAGCAAAACTTGCAAACCTACAATACATACTTATAAACCTACTCGAAACGCCGCTCATTGCCATAATGTTGTCGCTTCTATTGCGCTACTATAACATTGAAAATGAGAATGGTTACGTATACTGCGACAACCCCAACATCTCGGTATATATAATTATAGGTGTGATTGTGGCCTTCTTCCTCGGACTGACGGTGAGTGCCGAAGAGATTATTCAAGACCGAGCCATAGTAAAACGCGAGAAATTCTTGAATCTCAGCCACTTCAGCTATATAATGTCGAAATGCGCACTTACGTCATTATTGTCGGCAATGCAAATGTTGATATTCGTATTGGTAGGCAACTCAATACTACAAATACACGGCATGACGGTAGATTATTGGCTTGTGCTATTTGCCACAGCTGTTGCGGCCAACCTCATAGGTCTGATTTTGTCGGACACAATGAAGAAAACAATCAACATATATATCATCATTCCATTTATGGTGATACCTCAGTTGATACTTAGTGGTGTATTTGTCCGCTTCGACAAAATGAATCCCGACACAAGTAGCGTAACAAGTGTACCATTCTATGGACAAATAATTACAGCACGTTGGGCTTTCGAAGCATTGGCTGTCGACCAGTTTATATACAACGAATACGAAGAAAAATTCTACACCTACGACAAAGCCGAAAGCCAATCGGCATACTACAAAGACTTTTGGGTGCCCACAATGCGAAACTACTTAAACCGCGCCGACAAATGCCAACGCAACAACGACAACGATGGTCTTGTAGCAATAATGCAACTCATTCATGATGAGATATTTGCAATAGAGCACGATTTCCCAACCGTGACTCTTCCAAGCAAAGACCTTTTCAAACCGGAATATTATTGCGCTGCCATACACGACAACATCGACCAATATCTTGAACATGTTCGTCGTTATCACGTACAACGCTTCAATAAAGTGTTTCAAGCCGAAGACAACTTCCGCAAATCGATAGATGCCGAAGAACTCGAACTAATTCGTCAAACTTGCTATAACAAGTCGCTCGAAGATTTCCTTTGCGCTAAGGATGCTAACCAAAGCAACATCATTGTTGAATACAATGGTCGCCTATGGCAAAAGAATGATGTGGTATACCAAGACACCGACAAATCGTTCTATGCACCTATATTCTCGCCATACAAAATGGTATTTGGCGTGAAAATCGACACCTACCTTTTCGACTTGATAGTAATGTGGATTGAAAATGCGATTTTGTTCTTTATCCTACTCTTGGGATTGGTAAACAAGACAGGATCATTGTTCAAATATTTGTTCAATCGCATTGTTGCCACCATAGAACATTTCCAAGTTTCGATTCCAAATCAGCTTCATTAGGAGCATCGGAAAAGAAATTCAAACCGGTAACACTCTCTATCTCATCAACGCTAACGATGAAGGTAGAGAGTTTTTTGTTGCTACCCTTATTCGGCATTAGGAAACCTATCATGTGGCCACCATTCTTAGGCGTGTAAATTATCTTATAGAATTGCTCTGGCACTGCCACTTTGTTACGCTTGCCAATATGCTTCAATTTATCTTTCAGCACAGGACCTGTAACTATGTATAAACTATCGTGAGTCAGCACAAATTGGCGCACAAGTTCCTCGAGCTTCTTCCACACGCCACGATTAAAATTGGGCTCTTGCGGACTAATATTACTCATATAAAAAGTCTCGCTTTGCGCCGTAGCATCGTGACGAACGTCGGCCGAAGGACAGAGATGTCCACGATCGTAGCCAGATTTACTATAATCAGTCGTTACCGCAGTTGCGAGTTTTACATCTGGGTCGGGCAAGAACTTCTCGCCACGCTTCTCACTGCCATTCACCATAGCTCGCGTAAGAAGATAGAACACCCAATCGGGCTGTTCATATTTATCGTTATATGACACAGTGTATGACAAATGATGCACAATCTGATCGTTTGCCACACTCGAAGGATACGAAACTTCTATGCGTTCATCGGTAACCGTGGGCGCAGAGAAAGTTGGGACTTCTGTTGTGGTGGTAGTATACGTATTGCTATTAGCGACATCGGCATTTGATGCCGCAGGTTCAGCAGATTGAGGTTCTTCTGTGTGCGATTGTTGAACAGGCTGCTCAACTTGCGTTTTTCGATTTTGTGGCTGATCCATTCTGCCTTTTTTCACAAACCAATAAAGCCCAAAGGCAATTAGCGCTATACATATAACAATTATAATAGCTGATGACACACTGCTGCCACCACGCGAACGTCTTCTCTTTTTCATAATGCGCAAAGGTAGATAATTGTAAGGTTTGTAGGGATGATGTAATAAAGGCTCCTCATATCGTATGATTAAGCCATTGAAAATTTATAAGATTTGTGTCAGCAGCATCTCTTACTCGAAACACATAATACTAACAAAGTTATATAGAAACAAAAAATCGCATCTCTCAAAAGAGAAACGCGACGTATAACTTTTTTTGGTGCGCAGGATGAGACTCGAACTCACACGACATTGCTGCCACTACCCCCTCAAAGTAGCGTGTATACCAATTTCACCACCTGCGCAGGGAATATTTTGTAAGAAATAAGGTTTATTACATGAGCGGAAAACGAGACTCGAACTCGCGACCCCGACCTTGGCAAGGTCGTGCTCTACCAACTGAGCTATTTCCGCAAGACATAAAATCAAAGAATTGGTGCGCAGGATGAGACTCGAACTCACACGACATTGCTGCCACTACCCCCTCAAAGTAGCGTGTATACCAATTTCACCACCTGCGCAGGGAATATTTTGTAAGAAATAAGGTTTATTACATGAGCGGAAAACGAGACTCGAACTCGCGACCCCGACCTTGGCAAGGTCGTGCTCTACCAACTGAGCTATTTCCGCAAACATTGAATTTTGAAAGCGGTGCGGACGGGACTCGAACCCGTGACCCCATGCGTGACAGGCATGTATTCTAACCGACTGAACTACCGCACCAAA
>SUWW01000011.1:31022-153599 GCA_015061285.1 Bacteroidales bacterium
CGGTGCGGACGGGACTCGAACCCGTGACCCCATGCGTGACAGGCATGTATTCTAACCGACTGAACTACCGCACCAAATTTCTTTTGACTGACTGTCGACTCGCGGTGCGGACGGGACTCGAACCCGTGACCCCATGCGTGACAGGCATGTATTCTAACCGACTGAACTACCGCACCAAAATAGCTTTGATTTCAGACAGCCAAAAGAATCAATATTTTCAAGTTACTTACGTTTTTGTTGGTTACCGTCGTAGCCCGTTCGTAACGGGGGACAAAAGTACTACTTCGATTATTATTACCAAACACTCAGAGCATTTTTTTTACTCTTTTTTTCTCTCTTCAACGGCAATTTGTTGAAAGTCTGAAAAATAAGCCCAAAGATTTTTTTCGACAAATAACACACCAAAATCAAACGAACGTCGATAAGCATGCATTTACCATAGTTCGAGCAAGCCCCAAAGCCCCGTTTGATTAACAAAATTGCACCATCGAATGCGACACAGAAAATATCTTCGACAATCTTTTTTCTAAATAGAAGTCATCCGTATACTAATAGAATAGTAATTTCGCGGCAAAAATTTCACTCATATACAATAATGGCAAGTCTAAAATCATTAGCAAAAGAGACTGCAATTTATGGCCTGAGCAGCATTGTCGGCCGCTTTCTAAACTACTTACTCGTACCACTCTACACAGCAAAATTCTCTGTCGAAAGTGGAGGCTACGGATTCGTCACAAACATATATAGTTATGTAGCACTTGCTATGGTGCTGCTAACATTTGGCATGGAGACGACATTTTTTCGTTTTAGCAACAAAGAAGAAGAGAACCCACGCGATGTGCTATCGACAACACTGATAGCTGTGGGCGGCGTAGCATTAACGTTCGTATTATTGGTATTGACACTCCTCAATCCAATATCCAGCGCGTTAGGATATAGCGAACATCCGTGGTATGTTGGTCAGATGGCCATTTGTGTGGCTGTTGATGCCTTTCAAGCCATTTTGTTTGCATATCTACGTTATCAGAGACGCCCAATAAAATTTGCTGCACTGAAAATGCTCTTCATTGTAATGAATATAGGTCTCAACCTACTCTACTTCGTTGCGTTCCCATATTTATATAGTAAGAATCCAGACATAATAGGCACCATCTACAATCCAACAATTGGAGTAGGATACGTATTTACATTAAACCTAATCTGCACACTATTTATAACCATATTTTTCATACCCGAATTGCGCAACGTATCGTGGCATTTCGACCGTGCATTGATGCGACGAATGCTATCGTATAGTTGGCCAATACTCATTTTGGGAATTGCGGGCATACTTAACCAAACAGCAGACAAGATTCTTTTTCCGCTCATAAGCCACGACGATAATCCATACGGCGAGTTGGCCATTTACGGAGGTTGCAGCAAGGTAGCAATGATAATGGCTATGATTACGCAAGCATTCCGATATGCCTACGAGCCATTCGTTTTTAGCAAAAGCAAAGAGAGCGACAGCCGCGAGACCTACGCCAAAGCAATGCGCTACTTCGTAATATTTACGCTTTTGGCTTTTCTTACTGTGATGGCCAGCATAGACATACTAAAATTCGTGATTGGACGCGATTATTGGAGCGGTTTGTACGTCATACCTATAGTTATGGCAGCCGAAATAATGATGGGCATATACTTCAATCTTTCATTTTGGTACAAACTTACCGACCGCACCATTTGGGGCGCATATTTTTCAGGCATAGGCTGTGCGGCGCTCATAGCAATAAATATAATTTTCGTTCCACGCTATGGTTTCGAAGCCTGCGCGTGGGCTGGATTTTGTGGCTACGGCATAGCTATGCTATTATCATATTTCGTTGGACAACGATATTATCCAATAAATTATCCACTAAAAGCCATTGGAGGCTACGCGCTATTGGCAATTGCCATATTTATTGTGTATAAGTATGTTACATTCGAAAACATGTGGTACAACGTAGCATTCAGAGCGATGTTTGTGCTAATATATATAGGAATAATAGTGGCAGTAGAGAAGAAAAATTTCATACATAGAAACGTAACTAAAAACGCAATTGCCAATTGACAATGTAAAAGTTAACTTTGCACGTTTTTTTGAATAAGATATATCTAATAAGAAATGAACATATCATACAACTGGTTGAAGCAATACATCAACCTGACTATCAGTGCAGATGCAGTAGCTGAGCTACTCACAAAGATTGGTTTGGAGGTAGACAGCGTATCGGAAGTACAAAGTATAAAAGGTGGACTGAAAGGCCTTGTAGTAGGCGAAGTGCTTACTTGCGTGCCACACCCAAATTCGGACCACATGCATGTAACTACGGTTGATGTAGGAGCAGGCGAACCTCTCGACATAGTTTGTGGTGCGCCCAATGTGGCTGCAGGGCAAAAAGTTATAGTAGCTACTATAGGTACGGTGCTTTACGATGGCGACCAAGAGTTCAAGATTAAACCAGCTAAACTGCGCGGAGTGCCTTCTAATGGTATGATATGCGCCGAAGACGAAATAGGTATCGGCACAAGCCACGATGGCATTATAGTTTTGCCAGCCGACGTGAAAGTTGGAACTCCAGCGGCCGAATATTACAACATAGAAAACGACACGCTCATCGAAGTCGACATCACGCCAAACCGCGTTGATGCTGCTTCGCACTACGGTGTAGCTCGCGACTTAGCCGCTGCACTTGGCATAACCGACAAACCCGCAACTCTTTCGCGTCCTTCGGTTGACGATTTCAAAACCGACAATAAATCATACGAGGTAAAAGTTTCGGTAGAAGATCAAAACGCTTGTATGCGCTATTGCGGCGTAACTATTAGCGGTGTCAAGATTGCGCCTTCTCCCGAATGGCTTCAGAAACGTTTGAAAGCTATAGGTTTGAACCCTATCAACAACGTTGTTGACGTAACTAACTACATACTTATGGCTGTAGGACAACCACTTCACGCATTCGATGGCGACAAGATAAAAGGCAACGAAATACATGTTCGCACTGGTCTCGGTGGCAAGAAATTCACCACTCTCGACGGTAAAGAGCGCGAACTGCATAACGACGATTTGCTTATTTGCAACGCAGAAGAGCCAATGTGCCTTGCAGGCGTATTTGGCGGCTTGGATAGCGGCGTGAGCGACTCGACCACAAAGATTTTCCTCGAAAGCGCATGGTTCAACCCAGTAAATATACGTAAGACAGCACGTCGTCAGCAGTTGTCGACCGATGCCTCGTTCCGCTACGAGCGCGGCACCGACCCCAATGGTACTATATATGCACTAAAACGCGCTGCAATGCTCATCAAAGAAATTGCAGGTGGCGAAATTTCGTCCGACATCGTAGATATTTATCCTAATCCAGTTGCACCGTTCGAGATAGAAGTTAGTCGCAAGAGAATGTTCAGCCTCATAGGTAGAGAGATTGAAGAGAAGGTATTGAAGCAGATCTTCAAAGGACTCGAGATGGAAATCAAGAGCGACGATGGCGAGAAGATGACCCTCCTCGTACCTCGTTACCGCGTCGATGTAACACGCGAAGCCGATGTCGTAGAAGATGTCCTCCGCATATTTGGCTACGACAACGTAGAAGTGCCTTCGGAAGTTCATTCTACTATTGTGTATGCGCAAAAACCCGATTCTACGCACGTACTCAACACCATTGGTGCTCAGCTAAGTAGCGAAGGCTTCAACGAGATTATGTGCAACACGCTAACACGAGGAGCATACTACAATGGCTTAACAACATATCCAAGCGAAGCAAACATTGAGCTTGTAAACCCACTTAGCTCCGACCTCAACACGCTTCGTCAGACATTGCTTTTTGGTGCGCTCGAATCGGTTCGCCTCAATCGTAACCACAGAAATGCTAACCTACGCCTATTTGAAATAGGCAATTGCCACTCGTTCAAAGGCGGCGACAAAACAGTGCTCGATAATTATAAAAGCGAGCAACGCTTAATGCTGCTTATGACGGGCCTTTCTGAAGAGCCAAACTGGAATACTCCAGCACGCCAATCAAGTTTCTACGACATCAAGACTTCGGTTATAAATATTATACGTCGTCTGGGCATTCGCTTCGATTCTATCGAGGAGTTGCCATTGCAAAACGACATCTTTGCCGAAGGTATAACGCTTACCATAGATAAGAGCAAATCGCTTGGCGAAGTGGGCGTAGTAAAAAGCAACATACTTAAACAATTCGATATTGATGTTCCTGTTTATTATGCAGAGTTGCACATGCCTGTAATTATGGATAAGTGCGCTAAGCATAACAAGATACTATTCAGCGAGTTGCCTAAATATCCTGAAGTACGCCGCGACTTGTCGATGCTCATAGATAAGAACATCACATTCGCTCAAATACGCAGCATAGCGCAACGCACCGAAAAGAAACTACTGAAAGGTGTTTCGCTATTCGATGTATACGAAGGCAAAAATCTGCCAGAAGGAAAGAAATCGTACGCAGTAAGTTTCACACTCCGCGACTCAGAAAAGACTCTTACCGACAAGCAGATAGAGAAAGTGATGGAGCAATTGATTAACGTAATGAAGAAAGAGCTCGGAGCAGAGCTACGATAAAAATATGGAAACGAACAAAGGACAAACTATTGAAACGAGATACGTATTTGTCACAGGCGGTGTAGCATCGTCGTTGGGCAAAGGCATTATCTCAGCATCGTTGGCAAAACTGTTGCAATCGCGCGGCTACAACGTAACTATTCAAAAACTCGACCCATATCTAAATATTGATCCGGGTACGCTTAATCCGTATGAGCACGGTGAGTGCTATGTGACAGAAGATGGTGCAGAAACCGACCTTGACCTTGGTCACTACGAACGTTTCCTCAATATTGCCACTTCGCAAGACAACAACGTAACTACAGGCCGCATATACAAAAACGTCATCACCAAAGAGCGTAAAGGCGATTACCTCGGCAAGACGGTACAAATTGTGCCGCACATCACCGACGAAATCAAGCGCAACATTTTGTTGATGGGCACGCGCCATAAATTCGACGTAGTTATTACCGAAATTGGTGGTACGGTAGGCGACATCGAGAGCCTTCCATTCATCGAAGCTGTGCGTCAGCTCAAATGGGAGCTCGGATACAAGGCTATGTTTATCCACCTTACTCTTGTGCCATACCTACAAGCATCTAAAGAGTTGAAGACCAAGCCTACACAACACTCGGTGAAAGCGCTACAAGAAGAAGGTATTCAGCCCGATGTGTTGGTTCTTCGTTCGGAACACGATCTCAGCGAAGAGCTTCGCACTAAAGTGGCTCGTTTCTGCAACGTTGAACCACAGGCTGTTGTGCAATCTGTCGACGTAAGTAGCATCTACGAAGTGCCTATACTTATGCAGAAGCAACACCTCGACGAGATAGCTATTCGTAAACTTCAATTGCCTATGAAGAACGAACCCGACATGACAAGTTGGATTCACTTCCTCGACAAACTCAAGAACTCTACCAAGAAGGTGAAGATAGGTCTCGTTGGTAAATATGTAGAATTGCCCGATGCATACAAATCAATCATCGAAGCAGTAAACCACGCAGCTACATACAACGACAGAAAAGCCGATCTTCAGCTTATTCATTCAGAGAGCCTTAATGCCGAAAACATTGCGGAAAAGCTCAATGGCTTGAATGGCATCATCGTAGCACCAGGCTTTGGACAGCGAGGCATAGAGGGCAAAATTTTGGCAGTTCAATATGCACGCGAGCACGACATACCTTTCCTTGGTATTTGCTTAGGTATGCAGATGGCTGTGGTAGAATTTGCTCGCAACGTGCTCCATTTCGAAGGTGCCAACTCGTCGGAAATGGATCACGCAACGCCATACCCAGTTATCGACCTTATGGAGAGCCAAAAAAACATAACCAACAAAGGCGGTACGATGCGTTTGGGTGCTTACGAATGCAAACTCAAAAAAGGCACAAAAGCCTACGAAATTTACGGCAAAGAGATAGTTCGCGAACGTCACCGCCATCGCTACGAATACAATAGCAAATATCTCGAAGATTTCGAGAAAGCAGGCATGATAGCTTCGGGAACGAACCCAGAGACAGGTCTTGTGGAGATTATGGAAATACCTACACTAAAATGGTATGTAGCATGTCAATTCCACCCAGAATATAGCAGCACCGTACTCAAGCCACATCCGCTCTTCATGTCGTTCATAAAAGCAGCTATAAAAGGTTAACAAATTGAAGTACAACTAATTATACCATACAATACCCACCCATAAACAGATGGATAAAAAATCATTTATTGGTTTGCTGCTGATAGTAGCAGTACTTATTGGTTTTCAATATCTAAACCGTCCGAGCGAAGAAGAACGCGCTCGTTGGCAAGCATACCACGATTCGATAGCTGCCGCAGAAGCTCAAAAAGCAGAGGCTCAGCGTGCAATGCAGATGGCGGCAGATAGCGAAAACGTAGCCGTAGATAGCGCTGAAGTGGCAGCTGCCAAAATTGCTAAATATGGTCAACTTGCCAACTACGTTGAAGGCGACGAACAATTATACTCGCTGCAAAACGACCTGATGACAATTGTCGTTAGCAACAAAGGCGCTCGCATATACTCAGCCGAATTGAAAGATTACAAAGCCTTCGGCGACAAGGCGTTGAAACTTTTCGATGGTAGCACAAATGAATTCGGTTTTCAGTTCACTCATAAAAACCGCTCATTCTATACCAACGACCTTTATTTCACCACCGAAGGCGTTAAGAGCATTGGCGACACTGCAACCGCTATCGACCTCAGCGTAGCTATTGGCGATGGTGCTCTTACGTATCACTATGTGTTGAATCCTAATACCAACGCCGTAGATTTCTCTATCGAGAGCAAAAATCTTGGTAATGAGCTCTATATAAGCAGCGCTGCCATCGACCTCACGTGGAAGATGGATATGCCTGCATTGGAGCGCAGCCACAAGTCGGAAGGCATGTGGTCGGGTATATACTACCGATATAGCGACGGCGATGTAGAAGAGCTCGGCACAAGTGGCAACCAAGACGATAACATAAATATGAATATCGACTGGATTGCTTACAAAGACCAATATTTCAGCTCGGTTTTCATTGCTGACGACAAATTTGCTGGTGCACAATTATCATCTATCGCTTGTGAGCCAACTGACACCATCATCAAGAAGTTAAGTTCAAACCTCGGTGTGAAATTCAATTTCGATGGCGACAAAGCAAGTTTCAAATTCCTATTCTTGCCTAACTACTTCTACACGCTCGAGAGCTATAAAGGACTTGACCTTACAGAACTCTTGCCACTCGGTTGGGGCATCTTCGGATGGTTAAACGAATATTTCATCATTCCGGTATTCAAATTCCTCGAATCGGCATTCACTAATTATGGCATTATCATATTGATACTCACCATAATAATAAAAGTGATAATCTTCCCATTCACATTCTCATCATACAAGTCGCAAGCCAAGATGCGAGTGCTGAAGCCTCAAGTTGATGCCATCAACGAGCGCATTCCTGCCGAAAAAGCTATGGAGCGCCAGCAAGAGACCATGAAACTCTACAAACGTGCGGGAGTGAATCCAATGGGCGGCTGCTTGCCAATGTTGCTTCAGATGCCTATACTTATAGCAGCATTCCGTTTCTTCCCTGCCGCTGTTGAGCTACGCGGACAATCGTTCCTTTGGGCCGACGACCTCGCTTCGTATGACTCAATACTCGATTTGCCATTCTCTATTCCGTTCTATGGCGACCACGTGAGCCTCTTCTGCTTGCTTATGTGTCTTACTAACGTTGCATATACATACTTCAATATGCAATCGCAAGCCTCGTCGGCGCAGATGCCGGGCATGAAGATGATGATGTATATGATGCCTGTGATGTTGCTATTCTTCTTCAACGACTACCCCGCCGGTCTTTGCTACTACTACTTCGTTTCGACACTTATCACCGTAATACAAACTATAGTGATTAAGGCCACTATCGACGAAAAAGCTATTTTGGCAAAGATGGAGGCAAATAAGAAGAAGCCTCAGAAGAAATCGCGCTTCATGGCTCGCTACGAAGAGTTGATGAAAGAACAACAAAAGAAACTCAACAGAAGATAATCTTCTATAAATTATCACCATAAGTACGATTAAGATACATTCTTAGTCGTACTTTCGTTTTTGTTACAGACAAACAGATGAAGCGAAACAAAGAAGGTCTTTTGCGTCAACGCCTACGCAAGCTGACATGGCCAATATTCGTAGAGACAACATTGATGATATTGCTTGGCATTGGCGACACTTTCATGCTTGGGGGTTATTCCGACTATGCAGTAGGCGCGGTAGGCGCAGCAAATCAAATACTCAACACCGTATTCTTGCTCTTCGGCGTAGTTACCACTGGCACATCCGTTCTTGTATCGCGCTACATGGGTGAACGCAACGACCTTTCGGTTCGCGCCATAATAGTGGTATCAATAGCATTCAACTTAATCTTTGGAGCTGCAGTAAGCCTCATATTGTGGCTAAAAGCCGATGCCATTATCACTGGCATGGAGATTCGTCCGGAGCTGTATGCCAATGCCGTAAGCTACCTAAAGATTATTGGTGCATTTGCCTTTTTGCAATCGATGGCTCTCACCATATCGGCAATTCTCCGCAGCTTACAACGGCCTAAGTTTCCTATGGTTTCAATAGCAATAGTCAACATAGTAAACATTATTGGCGATTATGTATTTATATATGGGCATTGGGGCGTATCGGAAATGGGCGTGATAGGAGCTGCCACCACCACCATAATTGCACGCTCGATATATCTTGGCATACTTATTTTCTCGCTCTTCGGCATAGTTATGAAGCGCCAATTTCACCACTCCGACGTGCTGCCGTTCAAATGGAAGAAGCTCAGCGAGGTGCTCAAAATAGGTCTTCCATCGGCTGGCGAGCAACTGTCGTATGCGACCGCGCAAATAGTGATTCTCTTCTTTATCAACCAAATTAGCAACGAAGCTCTCATTGCGCGTACCTACGTAGCTAATATAGTGATGATTACCTATCTCTATACGTTTGCTGTGTCGCAAAGCTGCAGTATATCAGTTAGTTACTTGATAGGAGAACGCAGATTGAAGGCCGCCAACGTCATAACACTTATATGTACGAAAGAGACCATCATAGTGTCCATTATAGTTGGTGCACTCATTGCCGCTTTCGCACGTCCTATTGTTTCGCTGTTTACCGACAATCAAGAGATTCTAATGCTCACCGCCATAGTGGTTTGGATAGACGTGGTGCTCGAAGTGGGACGCGCGCTGAATATGGTTGTCATACAAGCCCTTCGCGCAGCAGGCGACTATATTTTCCCTGTTGCTTTTGGCGCATTATCAGTATGGGGCATCTCGGTGGGCGTATCGTACGTATTGGGAATAACCTTCGGTCTTGGTCTCTGCGGCATCTGGCTCGGCATGGCTATGGACGAAAATTTCCGCGGTGTGTTTATGCTTCACAGATGGAACAAGCAGGGGTGGGCTAAAAAATTGAAAATTGAAAATTGAAAATTGAAAATTGAAAATTGAAAATTGAAAATTGAAAATTGAAAATTGAAAATTGAATAAGCATATATAGATGACAACAAAGACTTCAAACGCAACGCTTTCAATTCTTGTGGCTCTTGGTCTTTCGCATTTGCTAAACGATTTGCTACAATCGGTGCTTACGGCCTCATACCCAATAATAAAATCGGATCTCGACATATCGTTTGCCCAAATCGGACTTGTAACGCTTGTATATCAGTTGGCAGCATCGGTTTTTCAGCCTATAGTAGGACTATTTTTCGACAAGCACCCCATATCGTGGTGTCCGATGTTGGCTATGAGTCTCACTTCTGTTGGCATAACAATGCTCGCGTGGTCGAATAGTTTAACATTTCTATTTATAGCCGTATTTATAATAGGTTTAGGTTCGTCTATTATCCACCCAGAGGCGTCACGAATAGCCTCGTTGGCTTCTGGTGGGAAACGTGGTTTGGCTCAATCTATTTTCCAAGTTGGCGGCAACATCGGCGGTTCGGTTGGTCCGTTACTCGTGGCGCTCATCGTAGCTCCATTTGGCCGACAAAACATACTTTGGTTTCTTGTTTTTGCACTGATAGCATTTATAGTGGCTATGCCAATACAGCGATGGTTTTCACATTATCTGAATACTATGAAGGTGGAGCATCGACCTATGAAGGTGCAAACATCTATGCCACTTAGCCGCCGCACAACCATACTGACTATTGGCATATTGCTTGTGCTGATATTCTCTAAATACATCTACATGGCCAGTATTTCAAGTTATTACACGTTCTACTTAATAGAAAAATTTGGAATAAGTATACGCAATTCGCAAGTGTGTCTCTTCATCTTCTTAGCCGCCACAGCCATTGGCACGCTTATCGGTGGCCCCGTAGGCGACCGCATTGGGCGTAAATATGTAATATGGATTTCTATTCTCGGCACTGCCCCATTCAGCCTTGCTATGCCCTATGCAGACCTCTACACCACAATTGCGCTCAGTTTTGGTGCTGGACTAATGCTTTCGTCGGCTTTCCCTGCCATTCTGCTCTATGCACAAGAGCTTCTACCATACAATCTTGGTCTTGTTTCGGGACTCTTTTTCGGTCTTGCCTTTGGTATAGCGGGTATTGCCAGCGCCGCTATAGGTAATATGGCCGATACTTTTGGACTTGAGACCGTATACAACGTGTGCGCATACATGCCTTTATTGGGTATAGTAGCTGGTCTGCTACCAAATTTGAAAAGCCCTAAAAAACAATAGGAATTTATTGATGTCGGCAAAAAGTTAGAAATCGATAAATTCACTGCTTGGGCAATAAAACGTTTTAGAGGGCTTCAGTATTATACTATGCATCAATATAATATTCGTACGCCATCCAAGTGTTATTATCCTTAACTTCGTTCATTATACCGTACTTAACAAGTATCTAATTTATTATGAATAAAAAGAGGTCATTAGCAAGAATTGCTCTTATAGTCTGCCCAATATTAGCAATGTGGGCGTTATATTCCCTACTTACACCAAACGGATTAGTCGCCAATAATATGAGAATTGCCTTAGCTGGTTTTGTTGCGCTAATGGCTCATGGTTGCTATCGTGCGTGGAAACATTTGCACAAAGAAAATGAACTCAGCGAAGTAGAGGAAACTGAAAGAAAACTTCAAAATGTGCAATCACTCAGCGGTTTTCTATCAGTATTTTTCAATCCTAAGGACATGCGCTTTCGCACAATGGCGAGCATATTCATTATTCTTTGCATTGGCGACACCAAAGCATTTTGGTTTTTCTTAGGATTGCTAATCGTTATCAAAGGGGCTCTATTTATACAATATTATAGATACTGGAAAGCATACCAGAAATTATCTATCGCAAATGCGCAACATGAAGCGTTGATTGAAAAAATGCGCTTTTTGGCAGATTGTCCTTCTACATACATAGCCCCGACAAAATCGGAAGACGTAAGCAACATGTTCGCAGAAGCTCGTCAAAGAGGTCAAAAAGAAGGATTCATTCCCATACTATTATATGTCGACGAGTATTTATATAGCAGCATTCTAACAAACTTAGGTATAAATGAAGATGAAGATGTAGACATAGATAAAATACGAGCTAAGCGAAAAGAATTAATATCAAATGCATCGTCGGAAGAAGGCAAAAAATGGTTAGATAATAGGCTGCAAGAGATTAAGAATAGCATACAAGAAGAGAAAGATAGCCAAAACACAATTAAACAACTATGGGGCGAACCGACCAACGAAGCATCAAGTCAGTTAACATTATTCGCATTCGATGAAGAGACAACTAAACATTTGCTCTTAGCCGAAGTGCCTGTAACAGAGGCATGGCAACTATTAGCTTGGTTCCCGTTTGGAGATTGGAATGACTGTCCTCCATGTGAGGATATTATCAACATTTCCAAATATTGGTACGATACTTATAACGCTACTCCAGCTTGTTTATCTTGCGACAGCATAGAGATAACAGTTGATAAACCAATCGATGAAGAACTAAGTCTCGCTTTGGCCGAAAAGCAATATGCTTTTTGTCCAGATGTTGTAGAGCAAGGTTTAGAAACTATACAAGCCTTAGCCGATTATCTTCGCAAATCAACTGTTTGGTTTTTCTGGTGGGATTAAGCACATTGCCAATCTATTTGTTGGATTTGATATAAGACAAGACTCAATGGTGATTTGTCAATTACAAGTACAACAAAATGGGCTTGCTCAAAAGTTTTGAGCAAGCCCACGAGTACCCAAGTTGTTATATGGCACTATTTCACAGAAATAGTCAATTCTTGTGCAATATCATCTGACGCTGTACCAACATACACAGTATAATCGCCAGGTTCAACCTCCCATGCGTGTTTATCTGCATTGAAGAATGCGAGATTCTCTACAGGAATATTGATTTCGACATTTGCAGAAGCACCTTTTTTCACAGCAACTTTCTGGAAGCCACGGAGTTCTTTCTTTGCGCGCTCGATATTCGAGTTTGGTTTACCTACGTATATTTGAACAACTTCTGCTCCATCAACAGCACCTGTGTTCTTCACCGATGCCGTAACAGTAATATTCTTACCATTGTTATTAGCAGCGATATTACCCAACTCGAAGTTTGTATACGAAAGGCCATAGCCAAAAGCATAAAGCGGTTTAATATCTTTAGTATCGAACCAGCGATAGCCAACAAGAATATCCTCTTTGTAAACTTGTTTATGGTCTACTCCTGGGTAACTCTCAGCGCCGAAGCTAATAGCTCCATTATCCTCCAGACGAACTGGGATAGAGAATGGCAACTTGCCCGAAGGACAAACGTCTCCAGACACAACATCGGCAATGGCGTGGCCAGTCTCTGAGCCAAGATACCATACCCACGAGATAGATTTCACACTATCCTTCCATGGCATAGCTACTGGATTACCGCCAAAGAGGAACACAGACACATTAGGATTGACCTTAGCCAACTCGGCAATGAGCTCGTTTTGTCCCCATGGCAAATCGTAGGTTTGGCGGTCACTATCTTCGTGGTCTTGCTTGAAATTCTTGTTCAAGCCACCGAAATAGAGCACCACATCGGCATCGCGAACAGCTTCAACGGCAGCATTCTTGAGACTATCGGCATTGAGACGCGAAGGCATCACAAAGCCATAAATAGATGGACCAGCATCGTAACCAGCAGAATATACAATCTCGGCATTTGGAAAACGCTCTTGCAAACCTTGAAGCGGCGAAATCTCGTTGCGCGCTTTCAACTCCGATGAGCCACCACCAATGCACTGCTTACGAGTAGCATTTTCGCCAATCACAGCAATCTTCATCTTCTTGTCGGATGCGAGTGGAAGTATGTTGTCGGTGTTTTGCAGAAGCACTATACCCTCACCTGCCACTTTTCTGCCAAGTGCAAGATGCTCTTCGTTGCCAACTTTACCATAATTATTATGATAATGAGTACGATAGATAAGACGGAGCACACGGCGAACCTTGTCGTCGAGGAATTTCTCGTCTATCTTGCCAGCTTTGATAGAGTCGCGAAGTGGGAATGCAAGGTAATAATCATCGTATGCATTAGCACGTCCTGACGAAAGGCCATTGGTGTGCGAACCCATCTCCACATCGAGACCATTCTCGGCAGCTTGCTTGGTGTCGTGAGTGCCGCCCCAGTCGGAAACCACAACGCCATCGTAGTTCCACTCACCTTTGAGTATATCTACGAGTAGACGATGGTTGTGGCAACAATGCTCGCCACGATATTTATTATACGCACCCATAACAGTCCACGAATTAGCCTCCAAGATAGAGGCTTTGAAGGCCGGAAGATAGATTTCGTATAGCGCGCGATCGGAAACTTCTACATCAACTCCAAAACGGTCGGTCTCTTGGTTGTTGAGCGCAAAGTGCTTTACACTAGCTGCCACACCTTGGCTCTGCACACCTTTGATATAAGGCACGGCCATGCGTGCAGCAAGTAGCGGATCTTCGCCGAAATTCTCAAAATTGCGACCATTCACAGGCACACGATTGATATTGATAGTAGGTCCGAGAATAACGTGTTTGCCACGATAGAGACACTCTTCGCCAAGGGCAACACCATACTCGTAAGCCAAATCGGGATTGAAGGTGGCAGCAAGAGCCGTAAGATTGGGGAATGCTGTTATGGAGTCGTTGGTATGTTTTGCATAAAGCCAACTATCCCATTCAAATTCAGCACGAACACCGTGAGGACCATCGCTCCACCAGAGTTCTGGCACGCCAAGACGTGGCACACCAGGAGTGCTAAATTTCGATTGCGCATGAACTAATGCTACTTTCTCTTCAAGCGTCAGCTGAGGCATCACACTTTCGATGCGCTGTTCTATTTCGGTATCGCTAAGCCCATCTGTCGTCTTTTGCGGCGCAGACTGACTACACGAAACCAACACAAATGCAAGAGTAAAAGCCGATGCATATAAAAATTTGTTTTTCATAAAATCAGAATTAATTGTGTTAACTATCTAAATTGATTAATCTCAGGCATATAATCGAACCCTGCAGCTGAGAGTTTTGCCTCCAAATCTGCACGACTAACATCGAGCGACGAGCAGAATTCATCGAGTGAAGCATAATTATCTCTAAGTTGAGTGTTTACGTAGCTCAACAGCATTACAGGGTTTTGTGGTAAATTGTTCATTTGTATATCAATATAAATTAGAAGGTAAGCAGTTTATAGTTACTTCGGCCGATTTCAAGTGCTCCGACGTAGCTATTAGGCGAACATTGCCCGGAGTCTCTTTGCTCTGAAGCACCACCAAAGCTTTGCCATAGAACACTTTGCGATGGTTGTCTTTGAAACGCTCATGCGAAATTGGCGAACCATTATCTACGCCAGCAATCGTTGCAACGCCCTCAATATCAAAGTGAATATCGTTCTCAGCATTAGGGCAAAGATTTCCATCGCGGTCGAGCACTTCAACGGTGACGAAACTCAAGTCTTCGCCATCGGCCTTTATGCGACTTCTGTCGGCTGTGAGACGAATCTGAGCAGGGCGTCCGGAAGTCTTGATTATCTCGTGTGCAACCTCTACACCATCTTTACGACTGATAACTTTTATTTCGCCAGGTTCATACTCTACATTCCAAGCTACGTGCAACGCGCCAGGATTTTTTCGTTGCGCACCAAGCGATTTCCCATTTACATACAATTCGACCTCATCGGCATTGTTGTAGTAGCACCAAAGGTCTATCATGTCGCCATCTTTCCAGTTCCAATGTGGGAACAGATGAAGCACAGTTTCGTCGCTCCATACACTCTTGTATAGATAGTAGACATCTTTAGGGAAGCCAGCCAAATCGACAATTCCGAAATATGATGAGCGAGCTGGCCACCAATAAGGCGTAGGTTCACCAATGTAGTCGAATCCTGTCCAGATAAACTGACCGCAAATGAATTTATTATCCATCACTTTTTTGAGCGTACGTTCGTGAGTATTGCCCCATGGAGCACGGCAATTGTCGTATGAAGAGCAAGAGAACGATGGATCGTTGAATGGCAAATCCCAACGCTCAGGCCAGATATACTCATGGTCGGAGGGCATGAGGTAGTAGCCGCGCGTCATTAGCGCCGATACGCTTTCGGTAACGATGAATGGCATACCTGGAAATAACGTAGGCACATCATCGAAATAAGAATCATGGTAATTATAACCAATCAAATCGAGAGCATTAGCGCGGAAAAGGTGATTGGCTGGGTCGGGTTCGTTGTTGCCGCTTGTCACAGGACGTGTTGGGTCGAGCGTATGCACGATGTTAGCCAACTTCTTACATAACAACGAATTAACACTCATCTGTTCATCATTTGCAAGAGAACTACGATCGCGCTGCATGTTTAGAAGCAGATTAGCCGTTTGAATATCGAGCGTGTCGGCGTCGGCATGAGTCCACTGTTCAAGCACTTCGTTACCTATGCTCCAGATAAATATTGATGGGTGATTTCTATCGCGAAGCACCATATCGGTAAGGTCGCGCTCGTGCCATTCATTGAAGTAAGTAGAATAGTCGTAGTCTGTCTTGCGTTTGCGCCACATATCGAATGCTTCGTCCATAACTATGAAACCCATTGAGTCGCAGAGTTGGAGAAACTCTGGGGCTGGAGGATTATGCGAACAACGAATGGCGTTGCAGCCCATATTCTTCATAATCTGAAGTTGACGTTCCATAGCGCGTTTGTTGATTGCAGCGCCAAGGCAACCCAGATCGTGATGCAGACATACACCATTTATTTTCAGAGGTTTGCCATTGAGCAAGAAGCCCTCTTCGCTATCGAAATAAGCATTGCGTATACCTATTTGCGTAGTATAACTATCGCAAAGCGTTCCATGTACATAAAATTCAGTAACCAACGAATACAAATAAGGATCTTCGACCGACCACAGATGAGGATTATCTACACGAACTTGTTGAATGTTGGCACCTTTCGAATCGGCCAACACATCTTGATGCGCACTCTCGCTAACCACTTTGTGTCCCAACTTGTCGTATATAGTATGTACAATTTTAACTGTCATATCGTCGAAAGTGGTATTGTCGTAGGCCGTTCTGATTTTCACCATTGCCTTGTCGTCGCTGACGAGAGGTGTGGTTACGTATATACCCCAATTGCTGATATGAAGTTTTCCCACTTTGGTTATCCACACATTGCGATAGATGCCACTACCACTATACCAGCGCGAGTTGGGCTGTTTGCTATTGTCGACACGCACAGCTATTACATTAGCGCCTCTGTTGAGATACTTTGTTATGTCGTAGTTGAACGAGATATAGCCATAAGGACGATAGCCGACCTTTTTGCCGTTTACGTACACCGTAGAATTCATGTATACGCCATCGAAGGTGATATATACATGGCCTTCCAAATCGGCAGCATTTACATTGAAGTGTTTTCTATACCAACCAATGCCACCAGGCAATGCGCCTCCGCCACAACCAGAAGGATTGTTCTCTGCAAAATCGCCTTCGATTGACCAATCGTGAGGCAAATTGAGATGGCGCCAATCTTCATCATCGAAATCTTCTGCCGAATATGTCGATGAGTCGCCCAGCATAAAGAGCCAATCTTTTGTGAATTTTTCTACTACGCGTGGCGATTCTTGTTCGGCACACGACATAAGTATCATGCTTACAATAAGCAATAAGAGTGTTCGCTTCGTCATATTTATTGGTTTACATACAAAAAATTGAACGTTCACTCTTACATACATATAGGTGGACGTCCAATTCAAAATTATATTAATTCAATTATTCGCACGAATATTCATGACATTATTATCGTGAAAGGTTCGTGTTATCTACAGATTTTTCACAAGCTTATTTCCATTATAATCAACCACTTCGCCTTCAGCATGAGCATCGAACGGACGCGGCGAATTCTTGTCGACATACACGATATTGAACTTTCGCGAGCGTGGCATTCCTTCAAATTCGCCATTGCGTTCACTAATTGTGAGCGTCTTGGTAGCTTCGACGTATGAAAATTCTATAGTTGAGTATTTACCTTGCTCGTAGTTATAGTTTACTCCCTCATCTTCGTAGAGCGTGAAGTGGGCATCAGCACCGGCATACACATAAATAGTCAAATCGTTTTGTGTTTCGACAGTGCTTTGCACATCGGCACCAACTGGAACTATGCTTCCTGCACGAACGAAGAGTGGAATATGCTCGTATGGCGCGTCAACTTTGGCGCATTTGCCTCCACTGATATACTTGCCTGTGTAAAAATCGAACCAACCTGTGTTTTGTGGGAAATAGACTTCACGTTCACGAGCTTTGTACGTATATACAGGACAAACCATAAATGCAGAACCGAACATATATTGGTCGCTGATATTATAAACGCCAGTATCGCTTGTGAAATCCATCACAAGAGGACGCATGATAGTATAGTCGTTGAAATATGTATTGCCAGCGAGTGAGTATATGTATGGCATCAAATTATAGCGTAGCTTGGTATAATAGAGTATCGACTGGAAAGCAGCATGATTCTCAGGCGCAATATTCCATGGCTCGCGCAAAGGCCACTGTCCGTGAGCACGATAGAGCGGGCAGAATGCGCCAAACTGGAACCAACGTGTGTTGAGTTCGCGCCACTCTTTGAGGTCTTCGTTTTCGTAGTGCATATGGTCATAGATGGCTTGAGCAGCCATATAGCGGTCTTCTACGCAGAAGCCTCCGATGTCCATAGTCCAATAAGGCACACCGCAGATGGCAAAGTTCAATCCTGCAGAGATTTGAGCTTTCATATCCTCCCAACGCGTAGCTATGTCGCCGCTCCACGTAGCTGTAGAATAGCGTTGCAAGCCAGCAAAACCCGAACGTGTAAGCAAGAATACTCGCTGATTTGGATTCACACTGCGCTGACCATCGTAGATTGCTTCGGCATTCATAAGTGCATACGCATTGAAATAGCGAGCCGAAGAGCCGAGAGCCGTTGGTCCACAGAGAAGTTTGCGATATTCGAGGTCGGTGCAGTCGCGAATGTTGGGTTCCGAAGCATCCATCCACCATGCATCGAAGCCAAGAGTGTATAGGTGCTCGTTCATCTGACGCCAGAAGAGTTTACGTGCATCGGCAGAATAGGCATCGTAGAACGAGCCAAGATAGCCCTGACCAATCCAATCGCGAATGCTGTCGGTGATGGCTTGACGATACATCCAACCATTTTGGTCGAACTCCTTGAAGTGCTCTGTATTTACGTAGAACTTAGGCCAAACAGAAATCATCACACGACCATTGAGCGCGTGAATGGAATCGACCATTTGCTTTGGATTGGGGAAACGCTGTGCGTCAAACTCATGACTTCCCCAGCCATCTTCGGGCCAATAGCTCCAATCTTGCACTATATTGTCGATAGGTATCTGACGTTTGCGAAACTCAGCCAACGTAGAAACAATCTCATCTTGAGTCTTATAGCGCTCGCGACTTTGCCAATAGCCCATTGCCCATTTTGGCATCACAGGTGCTTTACCAGTCAATTGTCGATAGCCACTAACCACGCCATCTATATCATCACCATAGATAAAATAATAGTCGACGGCATCGGCCACTTCGCTCCAAAATGCTGGTTTTGCTTGCTCTTTATCGTCGACTGGCGAAAGCACTCGCAAGCCATGATACGACACACCGCCATCGGGTTGCCAATCGATGTGTATAGGCACTCGTTTGCCTGCTTGAAGTTCTACAGCAAACTTATAACTATTTGGATTCCACGAAGTTCTCCATCGTTCGGGAACCACCGTCTTGCCATCAATAGTAACTTTCGTATAACCTGCATAATATAGTATGAAGCGGAAAAGACCACTCTCTTTAGGCTCAATTTCGCCCTCGTAGGTAACGTGAGCGCCCTTGAATTCGAAGTTGTCTATCATATTTATGACCTTCGACAGATGCGCATCGCGGTCGAGATATTCGAAGTAGAGCGAATCTTCGCGACGCACAATGGTCTCGCGCGGATTTCTCGATTTGGGTATATACGTACCCGTCAGTGCTCCTTTTTCGCCATTCTTATCGTAGAGATTGAATACGGCGCCAAGTTGGCTGTAGTCGCGTTCGTCGCCATATTTACTATACGAATAATTATCCCACAGTATGCCGTAGTGCTTCGACGACACTATCATTGGTATTGAGACTTTAGTATTATACTGATACAACTCCTCGTTTTTGCCTCGATAGTTGAACTCGTCTGCCTGATGCTGACCGAGTCCATAATATGCCTCGTTGTCGTCGGTATTCCACTTCTGACGCACACTAAGCGCAGGTTTACCCGAATCGTCGAATGGCTTATACGAGCGGCCATCTTCGCCAAGAATCACATTGCCATCTTTATCCTTGAACGTGACTTTGCCATCATCGCTATTCACCACCACATCGAGCGCTTTGGTGCGAAGCGTAATGTATGCATCGTTCTCATCTACAGAGAATTTCGTCTTATTCTGTTGAGGCACTATAATGAGGCTCTCGTTAGGTTTTATCTCATTGCTATTCACCGCTGTGACGCGCACAATTCGGTCCGACATCACTTGCAAGCGAACTGTTTCGCCAGTTTTGGTCGTTTTTACCTCTATTCCACCTTCGACGCTCTTGTAGCCACTGCTACATGCCGTCAAACACAATGCAGCCACTATAGCTTGCATAGTTACCTTTTTAGTCTTTTTGATACTCATGTTGTTTCATAATTATAATGGCGTAGCGAAAGTAAAATAGAATATGTTAACAAGTGTTTCTCCGTGTTACATAATCGCAAATCATATGTTAGATATGCCATTCAGTTGTTTTATTTTGGGTATGTTTTTGTAAATCGCACTCTGAAATTTTTTCATACGTAATATTATAAATATGCACAATACTAAGCACTTAGCAGCTCTATTCGACCTCGATGGTGTGATAATCGACACCGAAAGTCAGTATTCTCAAATATGGGGCGCAATAGGCAGCACGTTTCGCTCCGACATCGAAAACTTCAGTGAGATTATAAAAGGTCAAACTCTCACCGCCATTCTCAGCAAATGGTTTCCCAACAAAGAGACGCAAAACAAGGTGGTTGATATGCTCAACGAATATGAGAGCAGCATGAATTATACATACATAGCTGGGGCTGAAGCCTACCTGCGCGAACTCCGTTCGAAAGGCATTCAAACGGCGCTTGTAACCAGTTCGAACGAAATCAAAATGCGTAATGTTCGTCGCGCACACGAGGGTTTCGACCGCTTTTTCGATGCCATAGTTACAGCCGATAGCATCACGCATTCTAAGCCTCACCCCGAATGTTTTCTCAAAGCAGCTGAGATGCTTGGCGTAGAGCCCCGAAGCTGCGTAGTTTTCGAAGATTCGTTCAATGGCTTAGCTGCTGGTCGCGCAGCCGAAATGATGGTCGTAGGACTTGCCACCACAAACCCACGCGAAGCCATAGCCGACAAAGCCGACATCGTCGTCAGCAACTTCTGCGATGAACGCTGCCTCAACATTTTTGCATAGTCTTCGACGATGATTCTACTTCTTGTTCTCTACCTCATCGTAATGATGGGTATAGCTATATACGACCTCTCGCGCATAAAAAATTTTGAAGATTATGCCGTAGCAGGCAAAAAACAGCGCACCTATGCCGTGGTGATGACAATGCTGGCCACCATCATTGGCGCATCGTCAACCGTAGGACTAATCGACACCACCTACAACATTGGCTTTCCGGCCATTTGGTGGCTTCTGTTTGGCGCTTTAGGCTTGCTGCTGCAGTCGATATTTATATCGAAAAAGATTCGCAACCTCAATGCCGACACTCTTCCGCAAGCCGCAGGAATAATGGTTGCACCCATCGCCGAACGCGTCATTGCAGCCGTCATCGTCATCTCGTGGATTGGCGTGGTGGCTGGGCAACTTGTGGCGCTGAGCAGCATAGTGTCGTACATAGTTGGCAGTGCAAGCAAATGGATTTTCATCGGCGTGGCTATTATAGTTATTCTCTACACCACACTTGGCGGACAGCTCTCGGTAGTTCGCACCGACAGACTTCAGTTCATAATTATATTGAGCGGCTTGGTCATCTGTTGTGCGTATCTATACTTTTTCGCTGGGCAAGACAGCCACACACCGTTGCAAAGCGTGGAATTTCTCAATAGCGACTACCGCCCCATAGACCTCGTGACGCAGTTTTTCGTCATAGGTGGTGTATACTTATTAGGTCCCGATATGCTGTCGCGCAACCTCATTTCACGCGATTCACAAACAGCCAAGCGTTCGGCCATTTGGGCTGGCATCTCTTTAGTTATTATAGCAATAGTCATTGTGGGCATAGGTATGTGGGCGCGCACCAATGTTGCCGCTGGAGAATCGGGAAGTGCTAAAATGCTTATGTACCTCATCGACAAAAAAATTCCGCGACCGATTGGCATTCTGCTAACCTTCGCGCTGCTCTCTTCGATACTCTCATCTACCGACACTTGCTTGATAAACGCCTCATCGATATTTGTAAAAGATTTGCTTCAGAGAGACAGTGTTCGGCTCATTCGCATCACCGTATGCACCATAGGCGCAATGGCCACAGTGATTGCCGTTGCTGGTCGCGGCGACATAATAGCACTCCTCAGCGGCGCATACTCCATCTACACCTCGGGCGTAATTTTTCCGCTCTTCATAGCTATTTATTTCTATGGCAAACGCCAACTGCGCACAAACATTTGGATTGCTGCCGTTTCTGTTGGTGGCATCTGCGGTTTGATAGGCGTATATATGCCCAACACTTCAGTAAATTTCGCACTAATAGGCATGGCACTATCGCTGGTTATTGCGGTGTTAGCGATAAATAAACAACAAAGGCGACCCAACGATCGCCTTTGAAGTTTGCTCATTCACTTATGGTTATTATTAATTATGAATTTTGAATTAGAACACTTTCACTTTCAGCCCCAATTTCAGCCAAATGCCAGGCTGCGGAATGTTGCCTAAATCGTAATACTCTACGTTGAAAAGGTTGTTAGCACTTGCATAAACCGACCAATGTTTTTGCGTCCACGTGAGGCGCATATCTACAAGCGAATATGGCTTATAGGAAACCAATTCACCCGTCGATTTGTGGTTTGCATCGTATTTTATGTATGAGCCGTTTCTATCCTGAAAGCGGAAATTCACGTTTGCCGATAGGTTTGCCACTATATTGGCATCAATGCTGGCTGTGAACTTGTTGCGTAGATATTCCAGAGCATAATTAGACTTATAAATCACCACATCGTCGTGGCGTTTCTGATAGATATTCGCATAGCCCAAGGCAATCTTACGTATGCGAAACCGATTGCCCCACAGCTCGCGCGGGAGGAGCGTCGCGTTGCACTCAGCGCCAATATTATCGAGCTCAAAATCGGCTGAGTGGAAAATGTCGTCGGCCGTATACATAACCCAATCCATCATATTTTTTCCACGCTGATAATATGCCGATGCCGATGCTTCGATGCCCGAAATGCGATAGCGCGCACCCACATCGACTGCCGAAGTCTCCTCGGGCTTGAGGTTCACATTACCCTCATTTGTTGGACTTTTATAGTATAAATCGAGAAACGATGGTAGGCGCGTTGCCATATTCCACGAAGCGGTCAGTTTCCAATGCTCGCTCGGACGGAATGCCACGTCGATGCCAGGATAGAGACGCATTGAATTGTTGGAATTGGTCACACGATAGGCCATTGCACCAAGCGAAAGTGTCCATCTGTCGTTTATAAAATCCTGTTCCACATAATAGGAGATATTGTCGCGCGCATCTTTTTTGTTGTAATAGACATTGTCATTACCGCGCACAGGAATAGAATCGGCTGTGATGAGACCAAGGTTGTTCGAGACTATATTTTCGCTACGCAGTTCCGCGCCAAATGCGGTTTTACCTACAGCATAACCAATCCAACCATTGATATTTACGCCATATACATCGACGCGATGAAAATTTTCGCCAATATGAGAATCTTTTATCAATTGGAAATGATCTTTCTGCCTATTCCAATAGATAGATGGCGAGAAATGCACTGCGCCTTTCGTTTCGGCTTTCACTGCCGTTTGCCAATTTGTAGTCTCTTCCCACTGATTAGGATAAGCAGCAGAATAGAATGTATTTGCTCCAAATTTTTGCACACTCACACCCGATTGCCAACTGACATCGAGCGCGGACGAAGAATAGATACCTTGATAGAAAAATTTTGTTTGATCGAAATTACTATTAGGTTGGTCGCCATCGGCACGGCGGAAGCTACCAGAAATCTGCTGGCGAACACGCTTATAAGTATAATTACCAGAAATTTCGGCACCTACGTAGCCATAACTACCACCGAAGAGATGCGCAGCAACGTGGCTCACGGTGTCGCATTTAGTAACGACATTGATGGCGCCATTGAACGCCGAAGTACCTAAAATACGCGATGCTGGACCTTCAAGAATTTCTACACGCTCTACTTCATCGAGAGAAACGGGGAAATCGGCACTCAGATGCCCGCAATAGGGCGAAGTAATATTTATGCCATTGAGTAGAACAGTGATTTGTGCGAAAGTGCCCCCACGGAGCGAGATGTCTGTCTGAACGCCCATTTCGCCGCGTTGTCGCACATCGACGCTTGGCGAATATTCGAGCACATCGTTAATACTATGGACGGCTGCCGCTTGGACATCTGTCTTGGTCATAACCGCAACCACACGGGGCATCAGCGACACCGAAAGAGGCACGCGCTCGCCAGTCACCTCTACGTCGTCGAGCTCGTAGTTTAGCTCTGCCGTATCGCGCTCGGAGGTTTGTGCAAGCATTACAGTTTGCGCCTTGAGGTCGGCTGTAGAGAGCGTTGCTACACTCAGCACGCCCACAGCTATCACCTTATGTAAGCTCATAAATGCTGAATATGAGCGTCGCATAAACTTATGCCACACAATGACTCGAGGTGAATTGATCTTGATTTGTTTCATTTTTTATATATCATTATTACGTGAATGAGTCTATTAATTGACAATTATGTATCACCAAATTGAACGAATTAATACTAACTGTGATTCGTTTCATTCGTACCGATGTTGCCTCCCTTGCGAATTTACACGAAACATGTTTTGTTCAATTCGTATTAATTCGGTGACGTCTTTTCTAGTATCACCCAATTGAACAAATTAACACGAACTATTATTCGTTTCATTCGTACCGAAGTTGTCTTCTATACAAATTGACACGAAACGTATTTGGTTCAATTCGTATTAATTCGGTGACGATCTTTCTAGTATCACCCAATTGAACAAATTAACACGAACAGAATTTCGCTCAATTCGTATTAATTCGGTGACGATTTCCCTACCTAAGTTTATGTGCATTGTAGTGATTCTTTATAAGTATGAAGAATATCAACACGCCCACCAAATTGACAAATGCCGCTACGAGGAACGCTGCCATATAACTAACATACTGCGCCACTACACCGCCAATGAGCGTACCGAGACCAATGCCGACGTCCCACGACACAAGCAACGACGAATTGGCCGTGCCACGACGCGAGTTGGGCGCAAGATTTATAAACATGGTTTGGTATGCCGGATACATATGTCCGTTGCCCAATCCGACAATAAGAGCCGCACCATAATAGCCAATCTCGTTGGGCACAAGCGCAAAGAGGAAATAGCCGCATAGCGATATGCTCATGCCTACTGCCGCATTGCGCGTCACAAGACCTTGACGTAGCTTGCGGCCACCCGTCAATCGCGAGATTATCAAGCCTATGGCAAGCAATAGGAAGAAGAAACCCGAACCTCCTTCGATGCCCAGTTTCTGTCGACCATATATAGCTACGTATGTAGATACTACACCATAGGATAGCGAGAAGCACATCATAGATAGTGCTTGACGCCAACCATCGAGGAGGAAGAAGCGGTCGAACGAGAGCGGGGCTTTGTCGCGAATGAGTTCGCGCTTAGGCATCTTCACTGTAGCATCTATCACCATGCCGACTGCCGCAACGAGCATAGATATGAGAAACAGCACGTTGAAATCGCCCGTTTCGTTGTATATCCATAATGCCACCGATGGGCTGATGGCTGTTGCAACGTTGTTGCTGAGCCCATAATAGCCAATACCTTCGGCACGTCGCTCGGGGTGTAGCACATCAATGGCTACGGTGCTATTGGCCACCGTCACCGAGCCAAAGGGCGCTCCGTGAAGCGTACGTACTATGGCAAAGAGCAACAGCGAACCTGCCACTATGTAGCCAGCAAAAAAGGCGAAGAAGAGCGCAAAACTGACTATTAGCACTACCCTACGTGGAAAGCTATCCACAAGATAGCCACTGAACATACGCGTAATGAGTGCCATGATAGTGTAGCCACTTAGCACCAAGCCAATTGTATGTTTGTCGGCACCGAACGTGTCGTATAGGTACAATGGCAAGAGCGGCGTCAGCAACATGAATGAGAAGAATATCATGAAGTTGCCAAGCCAAATCTTGGTGTAGTTGCTATTCCACAAACGCGGCATTTGCATAATTAATAATTACGAATTACGAGTTATGAATTACGAGTTACGTTATGTATCACCGAATTGAACGAATTAATACGAACTAAGATTCGTTTCATTCGTACCGAAGTTGACTTCTTTACGAATTAACACAAAACGTATTGGTTCAATTCGTATTCATTCGGTGATGATTATCAATATTTATGTATCACCGAATTGAACGAATTAATACTAACTAAGTTTCGTTTCATTCGTACCGATGTTGACTTCTTTACAAATTAACACGAAACGCATTGGTTCAATTCGTATTCATTCGGTGATGATTATCAATATTTATGTATCACCGAATTGAACGAATTAATACTAACAGAAATTCTCTCAATTCGTATTAATTCAGTGATGGTTTAGTTTGTAGTATCAACGAATTGAACGAATTAATACAAAACGCATTGGTTCAATTCGTATTCATTCGGTGATAACTTGGAATTCATAACTATCACTTACTCATTTCAAGCATACGCTTTATCGGGCGAACTGCCTTCTGGCTAAGTTCGGGATCGACAATAATCTCGTTGCACTCTTCGTCGAGGCATTTATAGAGTTTCTCGAGCGTATTGAGGCGCATGAAGTTACACTCGTTGCAAGCGCATGTGCTGTCTTCGGGCGGAACGGGAATGAACTGTTTCTGAGGATTGCGTTTTTGCATCTCGTGAAGAATGCCGCTCTCCGTTGCCACAAGGAATTGCGTCTCGGCGCTATCGGTAGCATAATTGAGCAGAGCTTGCGTAGAGCCCACCACATCGGCAAGTTTCACAAGCGCGCCACGACATTCGGGATGAGCCAAAACCTTTGCTCCCGGATATTGATGCTTCAGCGCAACAAGTTTCTCCACCGAGAACTTCTCGTGTACGTGGCATGCGCCATTCCACAGCACCATATTGCGACCCGTAATACTATTTATGTAGTTACCAAGGTTATAGTCTGGTCCGAAAATAATCTTCTCGTCTTTAGGAAACATCTCCACAATCTTGCGAGCATTGGTACTCGTAACCACCACATCGGTGAGGGCTTTCACGGCAGCCGTGGTATTTACGTAACTAATCACCGTATGACCCGGATGCTCGGCAATAAACTTAGCGAAATCGTCGGCAGGGCAACTGTCGGCAAGCGAACAACCCGCGTTCATGTCGGGCACAAGCACCTTCTTGTCGGGGCAGAGAATTTTAGCCGTCTCACCCATAAAATGCACGCCACAGAGCACTATTATGTCGGCATCGGTCTTAGCAGCCTTCTGCGCAAGCGCCAAGCTGTCGCCAATAACATCAGCTATATCTTGAATATCACCAGTTTGATAGTAGTGTGCCATTATAACGGCATTCTTCTGCTTACGTAGTCTGTTTATGCCTTCGATGAGTTGTTCTTTAGTCATGGTTATGCCTTTTTCTTTTGTTATTGCTATGGTCTGCAAAATTATCCAACAGTTATATATATGTACATAGGAAGAGCTAAAAAGTTTGGCAGACCGACCTCCGCGACTGCGAAAACTATGTTTCACTTGCTCATTGGCACTTGCCGAGCCTCGAAAACTATGTTTCCGCGGCTGCTTGGGGGTTGCGCAACTTGCGAAACTATGCTGCAGCAGATGCATGGGACTTTCGCAACGCGCGAAACCCATTTCCGCGACTGCATGAGGGTTGCTGAGCGTCAGAAACTATGTTGCACGTGCTGCATGAGGGTTTCTGAGTGTCAGAAACTATGCTGCAGCATCTGCATGGGGGTTGCTGAGTGTCAGAAACTATGCTGCAGCATCTGCATGGGGGTTGCTGAGTGTCAGAAACTATGCTGCAGCATCTGCATGGGACTTGCTGAGCGTCAGAAACTATGCTGCAGCAGCTGCAGCAAATTTTCCGACGTTGAAATAGAGACATTTAGCACACAGATTTGCACAGATTATAACTGATTTACGCAGATAATTAATCCCGAAAATCCTTACAATCTGTGTCATCCGTGTTCTCTGTGCGATAAATTTGCGCCGGAATAAAAAACGAGACAACCATGAAAGTAAAAATAGAGACAAAGTTAGGCGACATCGTCGTTCGCCTCTATGACGAGACGCCCATTCACCGCGACAATTTTATAAAACTTGCACGCGAAGGCTACTACGACGGCACGCTGTTCCACAGAGTGATTAAGAATTTTATGATTCAAGGTGGCGACCCCGATTCTAAAGGCGCACCAGCTGGCAAGATGCTTGGCGTAGGCGGCCCAGACTACACTCTCGAAGCCGAGATAAAAGATGGTCTCTTCCACAAACGCGGCGCTTTGGCTGCTGCACGTCAAGGCGACGAAGTGAACCCTGAGCGCCGTAGTAGCGGTTCGCAATTCTATATCGTGTGGGGTCAAGTGTATAATGATGGGCAACTGAAGCAGCTATCCAAGCAGCTCAAGATGCAACAGATTCAGCAAGCCTTCAACGCCCTAGCGGCGAGCCACCGCACCGAGATAATGCAAATGCGCCGCAATAGAGACCAAGCTGGACTTCAGGCCTTGCAAGATAAGTTGATTGCCGAAGCCGAAGCGCAAGTGAAAGGCGACGGACTCACGAGCGAACAACAGAAAATATACACCACCATTGGCGGCACGCCACACCTCGACGGACAATACACCGTGTTTGGCGAGGTAGAAGATGGTCTCGATGTCGTAGAGATGATACAAAACTCAGCTACTGCCCGTGGCGACAGACCCGTCGACGACATCGAAATGCACATTTCGGTTGTTGGGGAATAATATCAATATATATACATCACCGAATTGAACGAATTAATACAAAACACTTTGGTTTCAATTCGTGTTAATTCGGTGATGATTATCAATATTTATGTATCACCTAATTGAACGAATTAATACGAACTGATTTTTCGTTTCATTCGTAGCGAGGTTGCCTTCCTTACGAATTAATACAAAACACTTTGGTTTCAATTCGTGTTAATTCGGTGATGATTATCAATATTTATGTATCACCTAATTGAACGAATTAATACGAACAGTTATTCGTTTCATTCGTGTTATTTCGGTGATGATTTGTTTTCATAGTATCACCTAATTGAACGAATTAATACAAAACACTTTGGTTTCAATTCGTGTTAATTCGGTGATAACCTTTCAATTCGTATTAATTCGGTGATGATTTGGCGTACATACGCGCCACCAAAGCACCGCTGATGTTGTGCCACACACTGAAAATTGCACCAGGAATGGTAGCCAACGGGAACGCAGCAAAATGCAACGTGGCCAAACTGCTTGCCAAGCCTGAGTTTTGCATACCTACTTCAATACTTATAGCAACACTTTTGTGCTTTGGCAAATGCAGCGCGCGCCCAATCAAGAAGCCCGTGGTGAGGCCTAACACATTATGAATCATCACTACTACTATCACCAATAAGCCACCAACAAGCAAACGGTCGGCATTGTGTGCCACTATGATGCCCACAACTATGGCTATCACTACAGACGAAAACGCTGGCAGGTACGGCACAAGGCTCGCAGTGATTCGTGGCAAAAATCGTTGACACAACAAACCAACAACAATGGGTGCAATAACTACATAGACGATGCTCAACAGCATACCTATGGTATCCACTTCGACCATTGTGCCCGCCATGAGCCACACAAGCAGCGGTGTAAGTATGGGCGCAAGCAGCGTTGAAGTAGCAGTCATACCTACGGAGAGCGCCAAATCGCCTTTTGCAAGATATGTAATTACGTTCGACGCCGTGCCACCAGGGCAGCAGCCTACAAGTATAACGCCAAGCGCCAACTCCTTAGGCAGTGCAAATACCCATGCAAGCACCCAAGCTAATAGTGGCATCACGGTGAATTGTGCCAAGCAACCGATGAGAATATCTTTTGGTCTACTCAGCACAATGCGAAAATCGCTTGGCGATAGCGTGAGACCCATACCAAACATAATTACGCCCAACATGGGGTTGATATACCACGCATCAATCCACGCAAACGAGGCTGGCACAAACAGCGCTACACACGCCACTAACAGCACCAACACTCCTATGTATTCCGATATGTATTTGATGATTTTCATTGCGAGCGCAAAGGTAGCCTTTTGTTGATTGTAATATGGCTACAACGCCCACTTATGCACCATACTTAGAACGTGAAGTTATACGTTATACTTGGCACCCATTTATACAGATACATCATGTAGCTCTTCAGCCGTTGTTCGTCGGTATCGTGAAAGCCATTAATAGGTGTTCCTGAACGCGTAAACACCGAATATGCATTTTTACGACCATAGACGTTGTAGAGCGAGAACACAAGCTGCGACTTCCACCTGCGACCTTCGTTGCGTTTGAAGTCGTATATTGCCGACACGTCAAGACGGTGAAAATCGGGCATTTTGTAACCGTTGCGCTCGGTGTAGACTGCTACGCTTGCAAATTTGTAGTAATACGTATCTATTGGCATAGTTGCGCGTCCACCAGTGTGATAGCGCCATGTGCCTGAGAGTGTCCAACGGTCAGAGAGTTTGTACATTCCGTTTATTGCCAAGTTGTGGCGCTGGTCATATACAGCATAATACCAATTGCCTTGATTTACGCCATCTATCTTTCGTTCGGCTTTCGAGAGTGTATAGCTCAGCAGCACCGAACCTCTCTTGCCATCGCGGCGGAGCATTGCCTCTAAGCCCCATGCTCTACCCTTGCCACTCAACACCTCCGTTTCGATATGTTCGTTAGCTGTAAACTCGGCGTTGTCGCGAAAATCTATTATGTGGTGCATCGCTTTGTAGTAGCCCTCTATGCTCGCCTCTATCTGCTTTTCTGAAAAATATTTATGCACACCCACGGCAAAGGCATCGGCCTCTTGCGGACGGATATAGCTATCGGCTGGTGTCCAAATGTCGGTTGGCATGCCAAGCGCCGAATTGTTGAGCAAGTGCTGATATTGCACTGTGCGAGCATAGGAGGCTTTCAGAGTTGTATTCTCGTTGAGCGAATAGCTTGCTGCCAAACGTGGCTCCGCACGCCAATAGGACTTTACGGCTCGCCCTCGGCCATACTCAGTAGAGTCGGCGTAATATGGCATTGTGGTATAGTGGCGCACCGTGGCTGGTCCTAACTGAATGGACGAACTCAGGCGCAAGCCATACGAGAGTGTAACTCTATCGGTTATTTTTTGCTCGTTGCCTACGTATGCCGACAACTGCAAGGCGCGTTTCTTATCCATTCGCATCTCGTGCATCACCGAGCCACTAAGCGGCTCTATCTGTCCTGGATTGTAGAAATGCATCTCGGCTGCTGCGCCCATAGTTATGTGCATACGGTTGCGATAGTAATCGAGGTCGTTTTTCAATGTGAATTCGCGCATGCCCGATTCCCACTCAAAGTTGCGAACATCCTCGGTTTGACGCTGCACATACTTATAATTGCTGAAGGTAAGCGTTGCATTACCAAACAAATTAGAAGAATAAATATGGTTCCAACGCACCGTCCCCGTCTGATTGCCCCAATTCTGTTTGGTTCTTACCGATAGTATTGGGCACACAAAACCATCTTGACTTGCATAGCCCGATATGTAGAATTTGTTGTTTTCGTCCTTCACCCAATTCACCTTAGCGCAGAGGTCGAAGAAATGGATTTTATCATCTTCATGATGTTCGTACGCATTTTGAATATCATCTATAATGTCAGCGTTATATAGAGAGAAAAGAAGACTTGTTGTCAATTCGCTATAACCCACACGTCCTGCTATCATAAACGAAGCTGTATCCTTCTTTAGCGGACCTTCTACCAATAGTCGGCTGGCTATTGTGCCTATGCCGCCCTGCAATGTGGAGTGTTGGTTGTTGCCTTCGCGCATCTTCATATCTACCACTGCCGAGAGTTTACCTCCATAGCGCGCTGGCAAATCACCTTTATAGAGGTCTACGCCGCTCATAGCATCGGCATTGAAAGCTGTGAATATGCCCATCGTGTGCGAAGGATTGTATACCGTAGCTTCGTCGAGCAAAATAAGATTTTGGTCATACGAGCCACCACGCACCGAGAGGTTCGTGCTACCATCGGCTGCCGAGTTCACGCCTGGCATAAGTTGAATGGTCTTGAGTGCATCGGCTTCGCCAAACATTACAGCATTGGTCTTTATCTGCGCCGCCGAAATATGATGGTGGCTCATCTGGGGCTGTTGCAGTTCGCGCCTAAACGCCGACTCGCCTCGCACCTCCACTTCGCCTATCTGCCTATTGTCTGGCACAAGCGATATGTCGGTCTTCGCTGCATTGTTCACCACAATTTTCTTAGTTACATATCCAACAAATCGTGCCACTATGGTGTCGCCTTTTGATGTTTGCGCAAGCGAATAGTAGCCGTATGCATTAGTTAGTGCTGTAGATTTGTTAGATGCATTGTATACAAGGGCTTGGGGAAGGCGCTCACCCGTGTGCGCATCACTGACGTAGCCACACATATTTTGCGCCGAAGCACTGATTGCTACTACCGAGAGTAGAAACACTATGTATCTCTTCATTCTTTATGATTTTCTATCTATTGTTTTAGCGTTTGTTGTCATTCTAAGCGCAGAGAAGAATCTCTTCCCCCCCCCAACTATGTCCAAGTAGGATATAATCCACATTCAACAGCTATGCTCTATATAACCTTCCACGGCTTTTCATTTGCACTTCAACACACACTGATTATCACCGAAAAGAACAAATTCACACTAATAAAATTAGCTCCTTCCTATAGCAGTACTTCACTAATTCAACGAATTATAAGTGATTACTTCGTTTATTTTCGTTCAATTCGGTGACTTTTTTCAAATGATGATCCCTTAATAATATCCTCATTACTTTTCTGATATTGCTCTCTCTAATTCCGAGCGCAATACACTCACATCTGTAGCATCGTGCAACAGATGATTGTTTATCAAAAATGTTGGGGTAGAATATATTCCTTTTCGATGTAGGTATTCATTATTTAGGGCAATTGTATTCTTTACCTCTTCGCTCGAAAAATCGGCAGAAAAAGCATCCATATCAAGGTCAAGGTTCATGGCAACTCTGAACACCATTGCAGAATCGACAAAATATTGTTCGCGCATAAGTGCATCACGCATTTGCCACTCTTTATCTTGCTCCGATGCTGCCAATACTGCCCGCAAGGCTATTGAGCCTTCATCGATTATCGATGAATAGCGAAAACATACTTTGTCGCTATAATCTTCAAATAGTTGCTCCAATGCCACCTGCATCGAACGGCATACACTGCAATTGTAGTCGGTTATCTCCGTAAATTTTATTGGCGACTGCAAGTTTCCTCGTTCAAAATACATAAGCGAATCGAGGTTCAGGCGTGGTGATACTGGTGGTTTTATGGTTATACGAACATTATACTTTTCTTTCAGGCTATCTATCAACTGTTTTTGCAATTGCTGTTTCAATGTCTTCAGCAGCTCTGCTTGTCCTTTGGGGCTATCATAACTTGTGTAATGATAAATGCCATCTTCTACATACGGAATGCCACGTGTCAAATGTTCACGCTCTGCATATTGGAGAATATCCGCAGAGGTCGTTCGCCTACCGATATAACTATTCAAAAACGAATCGGCAGATATACCTATTTGCGCTGCTTCTCGTTCAAGAACCATGCGGGATATTACAACTTCTGTAGCTGTTTTACGCAACTTGTATATCTCGTACATGCAATCATATAATTGTGGTTCTATTGCTTTGCCGATCGACTCTGATGTAATCTCTTCTCCATCTATTGTTGCCAATACATGTTGCTGTCTTCGTGGCTTACAAGAGAGAAGTGATATTATTACAATAAGAACATATATATATTTCATCAGTCTTTATATAAAAATAGTCACAACCACAACTGAATGCTGTGGTTGCGACTATTGCTTTTATTCGTAAATATCCTTAGGATTTACCTTGGTCATGTAAAACATTGTTCCACTCTTCGAGTATTCAATAATATGTCGAAAGTTTATATCCACCAAACCATAGTTTATATACTTTTTGTATGCTTCAGGATCATTTATATCACAAATATCTTCTTCTTTGCCAGTATTATTATTCTGACGTTTCAATATGATATGATTTCCATTATTCTTATCCTCGTCATCAGTATATATATATCCTCTATAATCAGAATTTTTATCTGGGGTTCCAGGGGATGTCACATAGCCAAATACGCTATAATCAAAACCATAATCTGGGAAAGAATACCCTTGAGGTTTCTCCTCGTTATAATACCCCATATATATCAAATCGAAATTCAAATCTCCATACTTCGAAACTGTCAATAATTTACGCGCATCAGCATAATCTGGGTCATTTTCCCATGTCGTTGTTATTGGAGTCCCTTTATAATCCGTCATCGATAAAGACGTAGCCTCATGCTTGTCCTCAGCATCCATATGCACACTCAAAATGTAAGTGTAATCATTTCTATTATTATTGAATGTCAAAGGTTTAGTACTCAATCTCAGCAAGGCGTATCCATTATTACCAACATTAATAGGGAAGTCGTTGAAAGGTACTCTGCAAAAATACATATTCAAATTGCGATGGCCATCATAGCCCCAAGAACCAGTGTCGCCCTTAGTATCTTTTCTTGTATCCTTATCTTCGCTATCATAATAGATCTTTATGGTATTATACTTACCACAAGTCTTTCGCATAATAACACCTACATAAGTTGTCTCATCACTTGCTTCTTTGGTTGGCAAAGGTTTTGCCTTTAGTGATGATTGAGTTTGTTTTAAGGATTCACTAATAAACTCTAAATACTCATCTGTTGCTCGAGTCTCCACCTTAGTATTCTTGTCTTCATCAAGATAATAATCACACCCATAGGCGATTTTTTCTAATTCGGCATCTGAATACGTAATAGTTTCACTCGTTTGTTCCGTCATATCAATCTCTTCAGAACATGCCGTAGCGAGCAATGCAAACAGAATGACTTGCAATGATTTGTTCATAAAAATTTTTGTTTGTTGTGAATGAATTAATTTAATTTTGAACTCAAACTATATGTATACATATTTAGGTCACCGCAAAATTAACTAAATAATCGTAAACATATATGAAACAAATAAAATATTTTTCTCTCCCTATTATTGTTCTATTGCTGAGTTTATTACATCAATCATGCATAGAAGAACTTGACCTGCAAATAAATGGAAGTTCTGATACTTTTGTCATAGACGCAATGCTTGTTCACCCAGATTCAACTCATTACGTGAAAATCTCATTAGCAAATGATACACCAATAGACATAAATACAAAATTCTCGGTTAAGCTAACTGACGATAAGGGGGAAGTAAGAACATTCAAAGACACAAATGAGTTTTTTGATGAGATAAATGATTTTGACAAAGATATACATCATTATAAAGATGAATTTTTTTACGAAAGCGCGCGAAAGGATCATTATATAAACAAATTAGATAGTGTATTGGGATTTGCACCCGAAAATAGGTTGATTTACGAAAATAGCCAAGAAGGAACATCTAAGATATTTTTCATTTCTAATTACAAGTTAGAAGTTGGCAGGAAGTATACTCTTAGCGTTACTATCGATGGCAAAGAGTATAGCGCAACCGAAAAATTACTACCTCAAATCACAATAACGAAGGTTAGGTATGAGAAAATAAAATGGTTCAAAAGTGTTGGGGAGGGGTATCACACATTGAAAATACCTGTATTTAGCTTAATAAACAGTTCAGAAGAGAGTAAATATTTTATTGTTTCATTAGACAGAAAACTGAATAGCTTATACAATAGTTCGATAAGACTTTTCTCTACGGAAAATATGGGAGATACGATAAAAGAATTACAATTCAGCCAATATTATTTTGATCCTACCTATGCGCCAGGTTTCGAAGTTGGATCAGGCGGTTCTGACGATTGGTATATAGATGAAACAACTGGAGGAGGCGATCCTCGTCGTTATGGTTTCTACCCCATAAGCAAGGCCAACTACGACTACTACAAGACCATAGAGAAACAGATAAAAACAGATGGTGGCATATATAGTCCTAACGCTGCTACACCAATTTCAAACTTTACTGGTGGCAAAATATATGGACAATTCATTGTAACATCCGAAAGTTATATATACGACAAAGCTGGATACGATTTGAAATGATTTGAAACATTAAGTATCAATAATGAAATTGAGAGATGGACACAAACCCACCTCTCAATTTTATTTTTAGGTGTAGGCTTATACACAAAAAACGGCACGCAACATAACTGCTGCGCACCGTTGTATTGATTTGTTTATGAACTCTAAGCCATAGTTAGCCATCGTTTCTGAACACCAGGCCACTCGGCAAAGCATCTACAAGTAGAGGACGATCTTTGCTTACTTCATCGGCAAGAATCTTCTTCGAGAGATCGTTAAGCACGTATGTCTGCAATGCACGTTTGATAGGACGTGCACCATACATAGCATCGAATCCGGCATTACCAATCCAGTTGATTGCCGCAGGCGTAATATTAATAGTAATATCACTTTCGGCTAACGTACGTTGGATATTAGCGAATTGCAGTTTCACAATTTCGTTTATCTGCTCGCGGTCGAGCGGCGTGAACGTAACTATTTCATCAATTCGGTTCAAGAACTCAGGGCGTATCGTCTTACGCAACATACCCATAACCTCGTTTTTGCTGCGCTCGATAAGTTCTGGCGTTACTACCCCACCCGTCTTCTCGAACTCCTCTTGAATAAGGTTTGAACCAAGGTTTGAGGTCATTATTATGATAGTATTCTTGAAGTCTACCGTACGACCTTTATTATCGGTAAGACGTCCATCGTCGAGCACTTGAAGCAGAATGTTGAATACGTCGGGGTGAGCCTTTTCAATCTCATCGAGCAGAACTACACTATAAGGTTTGCGGCGAACAGCTTCGGTGAGTTGACCGCCCTCTTCGTAGCCTACATATCCCGGAGGCGCTCCAATAAGACGCGAAACGGAATGTCGCTCTTGATATTCACTCATATCAATACGAGTCATCTGCGTCTCATCGTCGAAGAGGAATTCTGCCAAAGCTTTAGCAAGTTCCGTTTTACCTACACCCGTCGTACCTATAAATATGAACGAACCTATTGGACGACGGCGATCTTGCAAACCAGCACGCGAACGACGAACCGCATCGGCAACGGCTGCAATGGCTTCATCTTGACCTACCACACGCTTATGCAACTCTGTTTCGAGCGTAAGTAGTTTTTGGCGCTCCGATTGCTGCATCTTCGACACTGGTATGCCAGTCCATTTGCTCACAATCTCGGCAATATCATCGGCATCAACTTCCTCTTTTATCATCACATTGTCGGACTGCATTTTTTGCAGTTTCTCGTTGAGTTCGGCAATGCTACGCTGCGCATCAGGTATACGACCGTAACGAATTTCGGCAACCTTGTCGAACATGCCATCGCGCTCATATTTATCGGCCTCGAACTTCAACTGTTCAATCTCCGACTTATGCTTCTGAATAGCATCGATGACATCTTTCTGAGCCTTCCATGCAGCACGTTTATCGGCAGTCTCGCTACGCAGTTCGGCTATCTGGCGGCTAAGGTCGTCGAGTTTTTCTTGATCACCTTCGCGCTTAATGGCCTCGCGCTCAATCTCCAACTGATGCATACGACGCTCCACATCATCAATATCTTCAGGAACAGAATCCATCTCGATACGCAAATGAGCTGCTGCTTCATCGATAAGGTCGATAGCCTTATCTGGCAAGAAACGTTGCGAGATATAGCGCTGCGAGAGTTCCACGGCAGCTATAATTGCATCATCTTTTATACGTACTTTGTGGTGATTCTCATAACGCTCCTTCAAACCACGCAAAATGGATATTGCTTCTGGCGCTTGCGGTTCGTCTACCATAACCATCTGGAAACGACGTTCAAGCGCCTTATCCTTCTCGAAATATTCTCGATATTCGTCGAGCGTAGTAGCACCAATGGCACGCAAATCGCCTCGAGCCAATGCTGGTTTGAGGATATTCGCTGCATCCATAGCGCCGTTCGACTTACCTGCGCCCACAAGCGTATGTATCTCATCGATAAATAGAACGATTCGTCCATTAGCAGCAATAACCTCATTGACAACAGCCTTCAAGCGCTCTTCAAATTCGCCTTGATACTTAGCACCAGCAATCAAAGCACCCATATCGAGCGAATAGATCTGCTTATCGCGCAAATTCTCGGGCACATCACCACTAATGATACGCTGCGCAAGACCTTCGGCAATTGCCGTTTTACCTACACCAGGTTCACCAATAAGTATAGGGTTGTTCTTCGTACGACGCGAAAGAATCTGCAGCACACGACGAATCTCATCATCACGACCAATCACAGGGTCGAGCTTTCCCGACTGCGCGCGCTCGTTCAAATTGACGGCATACTTAGAGAGTGCCTCATAATTATCATCGGCTGTCTGAGAAGTAACATGCGAACCATGACGAAGTTCCTCAATGGCTTCAAGAAATCCCTTTTCGGTAGCACCTGCATCTTTCATGATTTTAGATGCCACATCGTTCGACTTCAAAATAGCCAATAGCAACATCTCTATAGCTACGTATTGGTCGGAATGCTCACGACTGAGGTCTGAAGCCTTTTGCAGTATATCCGACGTGGCACGCGAGAAATAAGGGTCAGCTCCCGAAACTTTCGGATACGATTCTGTTTGACGATTCACAACGGACGTGATGTCGGTCATGCCGCAATGCGAAAAGATATATCTCGAAACGTTAGGATCCGACTCCAATATACCAGCCAAAAGATGTATTGGCTCCACCGCTTGCTGGCCATTTGCTTTGACTCGTTCGACGGCCTTCTTAACCGCTTCTTGAGTCTTAATAGTAAAATTGTTGAAATCCATATCGTTGTCTCCTTTCTATTGTTGAGTTCGATTTTTACAATCGAGCAGAAACTTTTCAATGGATGTGCCAATGCAAAAAATCGGAATTATTCGTCCGAAATCTTCATGTAATAGCGACATTTTTGTCGTATGCATACATATTTTATACAAATAAAATTAATCTGTATATCGGCGAACACATCAAAATTGCGTTATCTTCGAAAACGTAAATACTAACACAGAAGCACATGAGCAACAACAAGACAACACTATCAGCCATTATTGTAGCATTCTCGTTAATGCTTTTAGGCACAGAATGCTTAGCACAAAGCAAACAAGGTGTAAAGAGCGTAGAAGTAACAGTAGAAAAGTACAACAAAAACGGCACCGTTGCCACCAAGCATATCGACTCGTCAGAGAAATACGACGCTAAAGGTCGAACCATAGAAGAGTGCGAATATGATGAGGATGGCAAGCTACTGAAGCGTAAAACCTACACATACGACGCAGCGGGAAATAAAATTGGTGCAATAATCTACAAACCCAACGGCGAAGTAGACGACAAAGTAGAATATAAATATGAAAATGGACTACGCGTAGAAAAGCTAACCTACGGAGCCAAGGGTCGACTCAAATCTCGTAAGACATATAAATACACACGATAAACAATGAAGCGAGCTCTACTAATTATACTCATTTGTATAACTACGTTCACCACACTACAGGGCGGACGTATAGTAGACATGCTACGCCATCGCACACCCACAGCCATAGTCAGTGCTGCCTTAGATTGCTTACAGAAAGGGCAATTTGCGACTTACCTTTCATACTACGGCATTCCATTTTCGAACAATTTAGATGAAATGCTCAACGAGATAAGCAGCAAAGAGACAAATGACATTCCTACAGCCGTATTGCAAGCAGCACTGGTGAT
The DNA here is from genome assembly GCA_015061285.1 of Bacteroidales bacterium. GTDB lineage: Bacteria > Bacteroidota > Bacteroidia > Bacteroidales > Marinilabiliaceae > W3P20-009. Next base: position 70,879 of record SUWW01000011.1, read on the forward strand.
GGCATCAGAATTATTTACATCGTATGAAATAAAAAAAGAGGAAATAATAGGCGACTCCGCAGTAGTGTGGGTTCACTTTATATACACAGATTCCTCGGCTATAAGCGATAGAATAGGGATTCCATTAATGCGCAATGGCAAAAAATGGATTCTCGATTGGCCGCCAATAATACCTGAAGACAATAACTAAAAAATTGCTTCGTATCATATTTAACATTACTTTAGCAAAGTTTTAGTTCAAACAAAACATTATGAAACTCGGATATTTAATTGTACCAGCTGCATCGATAATTGCACTGACTTCGTGCCAATTCAACAGGAACCAAACAACGGGCGAGTTTGACGACACACAAGCTAACACTCTAATTGAGATGCAAGCTGAAGACGACTTGAACAAATCGAAGGCTATACTTTACACACTGCCATCACCAATAGAGATAGCGTCAATAATAAAAGAATCGGACGTAAAATACGACGAAGACCTTTTGAACAACATCAGCAACTCCGAACGTTACACTTCGGGCTTGAAGATGGCGCTCAACTTGGGTATCTACTCTTCCGACATGAGTTTGGCAAGCATGTTCAACCAATCGCAAAAAACTGTAGAATACCTCAACTCTCTAAAATCGCTTAGTAGCCGACTCGGTATTGCACAACTTATCGACGATGAAACCATTAGCCGATTGGAATCTAAAGGCACTACCAAAGACGAAATGCTCGATATAATATCGGAGGTATATATGAAAATAAACAACTACCTCACCGAGAACAATCGAAAAAACGTAGCAACTATGGTGCTTGTGGGTGGTTGGACCGAGGGACTTTACGTTGCCCTCAACATTGCTGATGTCAATGCTGACAAAAACCGCCTTTTGGCAGAACGCATAATAGGTCAAAAAATGGCATTGAACACTGTCATCGACATTATTGAATCGACACCAAACGCCGAAAACGATCAAGACCTAATCTACCTGAAGGGTAAGATGAATGAAATAAAAGTAATCCTCGACGAGGTGCATCTCGAAACTAACGGTCAGATAACAACCGAAACAGATGCTGAAAATCATCTCACCATCATTCACGCAAGCAAAGTAAACGGCATTTCTGCCGAAATACTTACACTATTGCGCGACAAAGTAAACGAGATTAGAGCTGAATTTATCAAATAGATTTTTCTGTCTTTTTTCATAAACAAAAAACAAGCGTAACTGAGGCTATCTTAGTTACGCTTGTTTTTTTTTATTTATTCTACTATTTAGACCTTACTTTACCAATTCGCAAAGCAAAAGCCAGAACTTGTCGAGCGATTTCAAATCGAGACGCTCAGCTGGCGAATGCACATCACGGAGCGTAGGTCCAAACGAAATCATATCCAAACCTGGATATTTATCAAGGAACAAGCCACACTCCAAACCTGCATGAATAGCCTTAACTCGTGCACTCTCGCCAAATAGTTTTTGATATGCATCGACAGCATGCTTCAAAATAGGCGAATCGGACTTAGGTTGCCAACCTGGATAGCCATCGCCAAGAGTAACATCGGCACCAGAAAGTGCAAAAGAAGATGCTACCATCTGAGCCACAGCCTTTTTGCGGCTTTCTACCGAACTACGCTGACTTGTAACGATGTCGATCTTACCATCTTTAGTATGTATAGAAGCCAAATTAGTAGAAGTCTCAACCAAACCATCAACTACTCTACTCATATCTATCACACCATTGGGACAAGCCACAAGAGCTTCAACAACGTTTTTCGACAATTTTGCACTCATTGCTGCTGCAACATTATCGACCGACTGCATATTGATGCTTATAGTAGGCTCAATATCAGAATAATAATCCTCTACATCGGCTATATAGTGATTAAGCTCAATGCGCAAATCTTCACGATATTTGAAATCGACAGTAAACACAGCCGAAGCTTCGCGAGGAATAGCATTATGTAGGTTGCCTCCATCGATATTAACCAAACGTGCGCCAAACTTTTCAACTGCAGTATATAGAAAATGAGCCAAAACCTTGATAGCATTAGCACGCCCGAGATGAATATCTCCACCCGAATGACCACCTTGACATCCGGTAACCTTCAGCGACAGAGTAATATTACCACTAATAGGCTCGCTATCAACAGCATAAGTAGCATACGTACCCAAACCACCTGCACAACCTATAAAAATCTCACCTTCGTCTTCGGAGTCAAGATTCAGTAGCGTACGACCAGAAAAAAATCCTGGATGAAGGTTTTGTGCGCCAGTAAGACCAGTTTCTTCGTCGACTGTGAAGAGACATTCTATAGGCGCATGAGGCACATCTTTTTCTGTGATGACAGCCAAAGCCGCAGCCACGCCTATACCATCATCGGCACCGAGCGTAGTGCCATCGGCACACATCCAACCATCTTTCACAATGGTACGTATGCCCTGAGTCAAAAAATCGTGTTCAACATTAGAATTCTTCTCACACACCATATCCATGTGCGCTTGAAGCACTATTGTTCCGCGATTTTCATAACCAGCTGTGGCAGGAGCCTTAATCAACACATTGCCAAACTCGTCACTCTTCGATTCCAAATTGTGTTCCTTGGCAAACGAGAGAAGGAATGCCGTCATTTTCTCCTCGTGCTTCGATGGACGAGGAATTTTCGTTATTTCTTCGAAAATAGAAAGAACAGGGTTGTTCATATTATAAATACAAATAATTAGATATTAGTTAATACATGCTCAATCAATCCCTTTATGACAGGAGTGTAATCTTTTGTAAACCGCCCAGCTTTACGATTGGCAATGATGGCACACACCGTAGCAGCACGATGCCCCATAAGACGCGATAAGCCATAAATAGCAGAGCACTCCATTTCGTAGTTGGTTATACGATGACCCTCGTAGCGGAACGAAGACAATTTTTCGTTCAACTCAGGATCGGCAACATCAAGACGAACCACACGACCTTGAGGGCCATAGAAGCCAGGAGCTGAAATGGTGATACCTTTATTTATGAGTTTATTATTACTCAACCGACTGATAAGAGCAGGATCGGCAGGGACGAAATATGGAGCTGTCAGCAAACGAGACCATTGCACGTGGTCGCAAAAAGCAGCCTCCATCTCAAGATTAACCACCTTATTTCGGTTTGCATAATAGTTCAACACGCCATCGAAACCAATAGCATATTCGCTAAGAAGCCAAGTGTCGATGTCTAAATCTTTCTGAAGAGAACCACTCGTGCCGATGCGAACAAGTTCAAGACTCTTCAGTTTATCTTTTACAGTGCGTGTGTTGAAATCGATATTTACAAGAGCGTCAAGTTCCGTAAGTACAATATCAATATTATCAGTGCCAATACCAGTGCCGACAACAGTAATACGTTTGCCAGAAAATTCGCCAGTACAACTAAAGAATTCACGATTTGCTACACGGCATTCAATTTTATCAAAATACTTACTTATAATCTCTACACGACCAGGGTCGCCAACCAAAATCACTTTATCGGCCACCTGATCGGGTTTCAAATGGATATGAAAAGCAGAACCATCAGGGTTGATAATGAGTTCAGAAGCTTCTATAGGTTTCTTTTCCATATTGTTAATATTTTATAGTTATAATATGTTTCAAACACGAAAATTACACAAAACAACGATAAGTATCGAAGTTTTTAGGCAAAAAGGTCAATAGCAAGTTTTTTCGCCAAACACAAATTGGTATCAGCAACGAGCAACGACAAAACGAGAGCACACATAAAATACTGACCGATAAACATTTGAAAAATTATAAATCATTTCGATTGTTAATTTTCGTTCCAAATAGTAACTTTGGAGCGCATATAATGTTTATACGTTCAGCAAATGCCTTACGAAGAGACGGAATTATCAGTACGAATTGAGAAGAAACTCAAGCAACTAATCAACCGCTATTCGCAGCAAAAAGAGCAAATAACGCTTTTGGAGCAAGAGGTGACATCACTCAAAGAGCGCTTAGAGTCGACAAAGCAAGAGAATGCAGAATTGAAACAAGAGCGTAAGAGTTTGCAGATGGCGCTATCGATGGTAGGCGAAGGCGAAAATAAGACAAATGCTATAGAGCATATAAACGGAATAGTGCGGGAGATAGATAAGTGCTTAGCGTTACTAAATCAATAAATAAGATAGAATGCCAGAGGGAAGCGATATAGTGAGAGTCAACTTGGATTTGGCAGGTTATAAAATAAATAACCTCATAGTCAGATCGATGGAGGACGAAAGCATTATTCGCCAAGCCGCAAAAGAGCTCAACGAATCAATAGAAGAATTTGAGACAAACCACCCCGACCAAAAAGGAGTGATGGCATACTTAATAGTGGCTCTTGATTGTAGCGTAAAAAAGATAAGGGCAGAACGACGTTCGGAAGGAGGAGCATCATCGGAGAGCTTACTTAGAATGGAACAAGACCTTGACGAAGCATTGTCGATATAATTTATTATAAATAACGCTCTCACCTACAAATAGTTGAGAGTCTATATAAAAATAAAAACAAGAAATACCCGCACTATTTGTGTTTGAGAACGAAGAGTTCGAAGATGCAGATAGTGCGTTGTTTATATATATATTCAACTTAATACCGAAATAATAAATGAGCATAGTAGAATTAAGCATCGGCGTAGGTTGTGGACTAATAGTCGGTGGCATAGTCACTTGGATACTAACCAATACAGCACTACGTAAACGTTCGCAAAGAATCATCGAGGAGGCCAAGACAGAGGGTGAAAACTTGAAGAGAGAACGCACTCTTGAGGCAAAAGAGAAATTTCTCCAACTAAAATCGGAACACGAAAAGGAGGTCAACGCCCGCAACCAAAAAGTTGCAGCTGCCGAGAACCGAATAAAACAAAAGGAGACTTCGCTCAACCAACGCTTCGAAGAGTTGCAACGCAAAACCAAGGATATTACCATTCAAAAGGAGAACCTCGACAAACAACTCGAAGTAATAGAACGCCGTCAGGAAGAGATTGAAAAAGTACACAAATTGCAAGTTGAAAAACTTGAAGCAATATCGGGCATGTCGGGCGAACAGGCTAAAGAGACTCTCATAGAGAGCATGAAAGCCGAAGCTCGCACCGATGCAATGTCGTACATAAACGATATTATGGACGAGGCCAAAATAAATGCCAACAAAGAGGCTAAAAAGATTGTGCTTCAAACCATACAACGCGTTGCTACCGAAACCTCAATTGAAAACTCAGTTACTATTTTCCACATCGACTCCGACGAAATTAAGGGTCGCATCATTGGTCGCGAAGGTCGCAACATTCGCGCAATAGAGGCTGCAACTGGTGTAGAATTGGTAGTAGACGATACGCCCGAAGCTATTGTAATATCGGGGTTCGACCCAATGCGACGCGAGATAGCTCGTTTGTCGCTCCACCAACTTGTTTCTGATGGTCGCATTCACCCGGCACGCATCGAAGAGGTTGTCAGCAAAGTTCGCAAACAAGTAGAAGAAGAGGTTATCGAAACAGGTAAACGCACCACGATAGACCTCGGTATTCATGGCTTGCACCCTGAACTTATAAAACTCGTGGGCAAGATGAAATATCGTTCATCGTACGGACAGAATTTGTTGCAACACGCACGCGAAACTGCAAACCTTTGCGCCGTTATGGCATCGGAACTTGGACTAAACTCAAAGAAAGCCAAACGTGCTGGTCTGCTACACGATATAGGTAAAGTGAGCGACGAGGAACCAGAACTTCCACACGCACTACTTGGTATGAAGTTGGCTGAGAAATACAAAGAAAAACCAGACATCTGCAACGCTATAGGTGCTCACCACGACGAAGTAGAGATGGAGACAATGATAGCTCCTATCGTGCAAGTGTGCGATGCCATATCGGGTGCACGCCCAGGCGCTCGTCGCGAAGTTGTGGAGGCTTATATCAAACGCTTGAACGACCTTGAAAATATGGCATTGTCGTATCCTGGAGTTATCAAGACTTACGCAATACAAGCTGGTCGCGAATTGCGCGTAATAGTTGGTAGCGAAAAGATTACCGACCAAGAAGCAGAAACAATCTCTACAGATCTTGCTAAAAAGATTCAAACAGAGATGACCTATCCGGGACAAGTTAAGATTACGGTCATTCGTGAGACCCGCGCAGTAAGCTATGCGAAATAATTAGTAGATAAACACAATAAATAAACGAGAGAGGCTATCCCTAAAAGAGTAGTCTCTCTCGTTTTTTCATATACATAGAGACAACTATAACCAATAAAAAAAGAGGCAAATCACTAAAGATTTGCCTCTTTATAATACATTACGAATCAAACATCATCGTCGTGCAAATGTTTGCTTCCTTTCACTACTTCGTATTCTACCATACCCATGGCAGCAGAAGGGATAACCTTCACACGAAATCCATATTTTAGTTTCCAACGTAGTATTCTCGATGGGAACCCTTTTTTCAAGTAAGCATAAATGTATGGGTGACAACGCACAAGAATTGATTCATTTTTGTGCTGCTCAACTTCGTGATGAATAGCCGACTCAATCATTTCGGGCACATTAACCGAAGTTTCAATTTTACCTTTACCCATACAAGTAGGACAAGTCTCGGAAGTATCAATAGTCATCACAGGCCGAACTCGTTGACGCGTGATTTGCATAAGGCCAAATTTGCTAAGTGGCAAAATATTATGCTTAGTTCTATCACGCGACATAGCCTCTTTCATGCGTTCATAGAGTTTATTACGGTTTTCGCTATTTACCATATCAATAAAGTCGACAACCACAATACCACCCATATCGCGCAATCGCAACTGACGAGCAATCTCATCGGCAGCAGCTAAATTGACTTCGAGAGCATTATTTTCTTGATTGGCAGCAGATTTTGATCTATTACCACTATTTACATCTATAACATTGAGAGCTTCAGTAGTCTCAATAATTAGATATGCTCCACTCTTGAACGAAACCGTTCGACCACATGCTTGCTTTATCTGTTTTTCTATGTTGAAGTAGTCGAACATCGGGACATTGTCTCTGTATTGCTTAACAATATCCACGCGTTCTGGAGCTATTTGGGCAACGTATTGCTTTGTTTCTTCGAAAACCGCCGTATCATTGACGTAAATATTATTGAAATCGGGGCTTAGCAAATCGCGCAACATAGTTGACGATCTATCGAGCTCACCTAATGTCAATGCAGGAGGACGGACTTCGCGGACTCTGGCCACGCATTTTTCCCATCGTTTATAAAGGGCACTAAACTCAGCTTCTATTTCAGCCTCATCGATATGCTCAGCAACGGTGCGGATAATAACACCAAAGTCCTTTGGTTTTATGCGCTGTACAATCTTTTTTAGTCTATTACGCTCTTCTGCCGATCTTATCTTTTTACTTACCGATACTTTATCCGCGAATGGAATAATCACAAGGTTACGACCTGCGATAGATATTTCAGAAGTAAGGCGTGGGCCTTTAGTTGATATTGGCTCTTTAGCCACTTGCACCAAGACTTCTTGCCCTACTTGCAACACATCGCTTATCGTGCCGTTCTTGTCGATATCATCTTCGCGTTTTACATGCGGCAGTTCATCTGCCGATCGCTTAGACACAACTTGCGTAAGGAATTTCTGCATTGTGCGAAACTGCGATCCAAGGTCGAGATAATGCAAGAAAGCATCTTTCTCGTAGCCAACATTTACAAAGGCTGCATTAAGTCCGGGCATCACTTTACGAACTTTACCAATGTAAATATCACCAACCTCAAACTGCACATTCCGTCGCTCCCTACGCAGTTCTACCAAGCGCTTGTCTTCAAGCAGAGCTATAAAAAGCTCTTCTGGACGTACGTCGATAAATAATTCTGCGTTCACGATGTTTTTGAATTATGTCAAAGATCTTTTCAAAAGTCCGATACACAAACAAAACAGAAAGTCAGCAAAACTGTTGACTTCCTGCTATTTATTATATCGTTAATAGGATTCAACTCAAGACCTCATTAGGTCGCAATATTGAGTCATCCTTGCTATCCTAAGCGCAGCAGATTAGTGCTTATGTCTATTTTTTCTTAGACGTTTTTTACGCTTGTGAGTAGCAATCTTATGTCTTTTTCTCTTCTTACCGCTTGGCATAGGAATACATTTATAAGGTTAAACAATAAGGTTATTATTTATTCGAATTCTTAACCTGATCAAGGAACTCACGAGATGGCTTGAAGGCTGGAATTGAATGCTCTGGAATTACAATGGTCGTATTCTTTGAGATGTTACGAGCAGTTTTTGCAGCACGCTTACGTGTTACGAAGCTACCAAAACCACGGAGATAAACATTCTGACCGGAAATCAACGACTCTCTTACGGTATCCATAAATGATTCTACCGCTTTTTGAACTGTTACTTTCTCGATGCCAGTGGATTTAGAAATCTCACTTACGATATCTGCTTTAGTCATAATTATAAAAAATTGATACTATTAATTTTTATCTTATTTATGATGCCTTTATTCTTCTCGGAATTAGCACGCAAAGATAATCCGATTTTATTGATTATCACACCACCTAATCATAATTTTCACTAATTCAACTGTTTACACAATTGATAATTATACGATAATTATGCACATTAAGCTACTTTCGCTCAAGTTCCTCGCGTAAATATACAGAAGTTGCTGATTTTGATGGTGTATAAGCTACTTCTTCGGGTGTTCCTGCTATGCATATTTCTCCACCGCCTCGTCCGCCTTCGGGACCCATATCTATAATATAATCGGCTTGCTTTATCACGTCAAGGTTGTGCTCGATAACTATCACCGTGTTGCCCTTATCCACAATACGAGACAAAACGTCCATCAATATACGTATATCTTCAAAATGCAAACCTGTAGTAGGTTCATCGAGTAGATATATGGTCTTACCGGTGTCGCGTTTCATGAGTTCTGTGGCAAGCTTAACGCGCTGACTTTCACCTCCTGAGAGTGTTGTAGATGGTTGACCAAGTTGTAAATAGCCCAACCCTACCGATTGCAGCATCTTGAGCTGGGAATATATATTAGGTATGTTGGCGAAGAATTCAACGGCCATATTTATGGTCATCTGGAGCACGTCGCCAATGGATTTGCCCTTGAAACGCACTTCGAGCGTTTCGCGATTATAGCGTTTGCCTTGACATGTTGGACACTTCACCATAACATCGGGCAGTAGGCTCATTTCAATCACCTGAACGCCAGCGCCTTTACACGTTTCACATCTACCTCCACTAACATTGAAAGAGAATCGTCCGTTTTTGTAATTACGCAATTTCGACTCGGGCAATGCCGCAAATAGTTTGCGAATATCGTCGAATAGCGATGTATAAGTAGCTGGATTAGAACGCGGGGTTCGACCAATAGGCGATTGATCGACGCAGACCACTTTATCGATATTCTCCAAGCCTTGAATCTCACGATATGGGAGCGGGTCGCGAAGTGCGCGATAGAAATGTTGGTTGAGTATTGGGTATAGAGTATCGTTAATTAGTGTCGATTTGCCACTACCCGACACACCAGAGAGGCAGATCAGCGTACCAAGAGGGAACGAGACATCGATATTTTTCAGATTGTTGCCCGTACAACCCAAGAGGCGCAAAAATTTTCCGTTACCCTTACGGCGCTCGGTTGGTATAGGTATGTTTAAGCGACCACTAAGATAGTTGGCCGTCATAGAATCGAGTTTGAGGATGTCGGATGGTTTGCCTTGCGCCACAATCTGTCCGCCACGTCGACCAGCACCTGGACCGACATCTACAAGGTAATCGGCTTGAAGCATCATATCACGATCGTGCTCTACCACGATGACCGAGTTGCCATTGTCGCGCAACTGCTTAAGCGATTCGATAAGTTTACGGTTGTCGCGCTGATGAAGTCCTATGGATGGTTCGTCGAGTATATATAGTACATTCACGAGCTGCGAGCCAATCTGCGTTGCAAGTCGGATGCGCTGACTTTCACCACCTGAAAGCGTCACAGCAGAGCGAGAGAGAGATAAATAATCGAGACCTACATCGAGCATAAACTTCACACGCGAGCGTATTTCCTTCAGTACTTCGGCGGCTATTATGCGCTGACGGTCGTTCAATCTATCTTCGAGACCTTCAAGCCAATCGCGAAGTTCACGCATATCCATTGCAGATACTTCGGCAATGTTTTTACCATCAATGCGAAAATAGAGTGCTTCTTTGTTGAGACGCGCGCCTCCACACTCGGGGCATACAATTTCGCGTTCGAACTGTCCAGCCCACTTTTTTTCTTTCATCGAAGTGGATTGGTCTTGTATGTTATTGATATACTCTACTATACCATCGTATGTAGGAAAAAAATTTGTAGGCAAGCCCATATCAGCACGTATAGAAATACGTTCTGTAGTGCCGTAGAGAATAGTATTGATGGTGTCTTCGGGAATGTCGCAAATTGGGGTTTTGAATGTACAATCAACTTTACTAAGTATCGACTCAATCTGCGCAAAGAGTATCGATGTGCGAGGTTTACCTATAGGCTCAATACCACCTTCAGCGATGGAGAGTTTGTTATTAGGTATAATCTTCGACATATCAATATCGGTGAGCATTCCCAAGCCTTTACATTTAGGGCAAGCACCTTGTGGAGAGTTGAATGAGAAGGTATATGGAGCTGGCTCGGCGTATGAGATTCCCGACGTAGGGCACATGAGCGAACGGCTGAAATAACGCGACTTGGCGCTATCGGCATCTACAACCATCATTACTCCCTTTCCTCGTTGTAGAGTAAGGTCGATTGACTGACGGATGCGTTTGTCGTCGGAGCCGTCGATCTTGAATTTGTCGATGATGAGCTCTATGAAGTGCGTCTTATAACGATCGAGCATAAGGCCGTGCGTTATCTCACGAATCTCACCATCGATGCGTGCATATAGATAGCCTCGCTTACGAATTTGCTCGAAAAGTTCTTTGTAGTGACCTTTACGACCTTTCACCAAAGGAGCAAGCAAATAGACACGCTGACCAGCAAACTGTTCGTTTATAAGTTGAAATATCTGCTCGTCGGTGTACTTAATCATTTTCTCGCCAGTAACATAGGAGAAAGCTTCAGAAGCACGAGCATATAGCAAACGAAAGAAGTCGTATATCTCTGTGATAGTGCCGACTGTAGAACGAGGATTCTTATTAGTGGTTTTTTGCTCAATGGCAATAACAGGACTAAGCCCCGTGATTTTATCGACATCAGGGCGCTGCGATCCACCGAGAAATTGGCGCGCATAGGCAGAAAATGTTTCAATGTATCTACGCTGACCTTCGGCATATATAGTGTCGAATGCAAGCGACGATTTACCACTACCACTTAAGCCTGTAAATACTACAAGACTATTTCGTGGTATTGATATATCTACATTCTTGAGGTTGTGCTCGCGTGCGCCAAAGACCTCAATATTAGCCTCTTCGTTTTCTATTTCGTCTAACATTTCTATGCGTTGCGTTCGCGTTCACGTTCAACGTGGGTAACTATAGGATTGGAAGTCAACTCATCGTTCAAGCGACGACTGCGATAAATATCAATAGCAAGATTTATGGCTGCACGCATAGAACTTGGATCGGCCTTATCTTGGCAAGCTATGTCGTAAGCCGTGCCATGGTCGGGCGAAGTGCGTACAAAAGGCAGACCTGCCGTAAAATTCACTCCAGTATTGAATGCCAAAGCTTTGAACGGTGCCAAACCTTGGTCGTGATACATAGCAAGAACGGCATCGAAACGGAATGCGGCATCGGTACCAAACACGCCATCGGCTGCATAAGGGCCCATGGCATATATATTCTCGGCATTGGCTGCTTCGATGGCAGGTTGAATAATATCTATCTCCTCTTGACCGAGAAGACCATTATCGCCAGCATGTGGATTGAGGCCAAGCACAGCTATGCGCGGACGGCGAATGGTGAAATCGCGTTTAAGTGTAGCATCGAGAATACGCAGTTTTTCGAGTATTCGCTCTTTAGTTATGTATGCAGGCACATCTTTTATAGGTAGATGACCGGCAACCACACCAACACGAAGGTTGTCGCTCACAAGCAACATGAGGGCTTGTCCTTGACCTGCTTCTTGTTGTAAGTATTCGGTATGTCCGGGAAAATGGAATCGGTCGCTTTGAATATTTTTTTTGTTTATAGGAGCAGTAACCAACACATCGATGCGGCCCTCTTTGAGGTCGCTCACAGCCACTTGCAACGCATCGAAAGCTGCCTGTCCGGCTTGTTCGGTCGATTTGCCAGGTTCAACGTGAATGTTGTCATCGCCACAAGTGATAATGTTTATACGACGTGGATGAGCCTCCTCTGGGACATGTATAGCATTGAGGCTCATATTCTGGATATTAAGTGCTTTGCGGTGATAGGCTGCAGCTTTGGGCGATCCGTAAATAATAGGAATAAAACTCTCGTAAGATTCTGGTTCCATGAGTGTTTTGAGAATAACCTCGTATCCTATTCCATTGACATCGCCTTGTGTGATGCCTACTCTTATCTTTTCTTCTTCCATAAAAATCAGTTTGAAGTCGCAAATGTAGCTCACGACGGACAAAAATCGAATTGAAAATTAAGAATTGAAATTGAAAGTTGAAAATTGGAAGTTTCTCGCACAGAGAACACTGATTTCTAATTTTTACTTATTACACACCAATTCACTAAATTGCAATTTTGGTAATTGTTTCTACAATGCCATTAGGTAGCGTAAAGTTTGTTTATTTGCATCATGAATCATCGCGTAGTAATAATCATCTTAATCTTGATAGCAATTTCCTTTTTGCCACAATTATTTCTCACATATGGCGACAGGTTGGCATGGCAATTGAGCAATGGGGCTTGGATATTTGCTTCTTTGCTCGTCATCGCCTTTGGTATCATATCGACAATTCATCGCACTAAGGGGAAACATATTCTGCAGATAGTAATAAGTTGGTTAGGTTGCATTGCATTGGTTATAGCATGTCTAATTAGCTTTTTTATTGCTATGGTTATGCATGACGAGAAAATATGGAGCAACAAAGATTACGTCGTTTATTCGGAATACAACGGCTTTATCGACCCCGAAATGTTTGTTTTATACAAAAGAGACGGACTAATTGATAGGCGTATGTACTATGTGGGTGACAACGGCTTTGGTCAAGTGAAAGAAGCCTATTTTTCGATATACAATAATCATAACTTGATAAAAAAGGAGGTTGATGAGGCTGAACTTGAAAGTGATAGTGTCTTTCATAGAACTATCTTTTACAGATTAACCGATGGATACCATTTTGAACAAGACAAGAATGATTCGCTATTAAATGTAATAATGCATTAGGCGACCGACAGATAAAACGTATATATTACTATGTGAATCTGTTCAATCTGCGTAATCTGCGTTCAATTTCGAACTTTCGCGTCGTTACAAAACCTTCCCATCACCGATGGCGAACCTTCAACATCATTGTGAAACCTTCCCATCACCGATGGCGAACTTTCATCATCATTGTGAAACCTTCCCATCACCGATGGCGAACTTTCAACATCATTGTGAAACCTTCCCATCACCGATGGCGAACTTTCAACACCTATGGAAACCTTGCCATCACCTATGGCGAACCTTTGTCATTTGGTTTAGGCGGATTTGAAATCCGCCGTTCATGAATCGGGGATTTGAAATCCCCCTCACACAGATAAAAATCTGAGTAAATCTGTTCTATCCGTTTAATCTGCGTTCTAAATCTCATAATTCACGAATTTGGAATTCATAATTACAAATGCAACCTTTGTTTGTTTCATTCGCAATAGGAATGCGACTGACACACAATATTTTACACATACAAATAATCACACATACCTATGAATATAAGCAATCACACGCGCATATATAACGTACTGAGTATCACTTTATACAATGACGTAAGATTAGGATTTCCATACATATTACCACCATAATATACTCTACCTTCTCGTCGCACAAGAGGGTATCGCTTGCGTGCGTTTTTATGTTTATGCGGATTTGAAATCCGCATTTCTAGGTCGGGGATTTCACCATCCCTCCATAACAGCCACTATTATGGACTATAACAACATGAATTACAACTAATTATCAATCATAAACAACACTATTATGAAACGATTATTATTTACTTTTCTCTTCCTCGTGGCAAGCGTAGGGATGATGAACGCAAAAGTCACTTGGAACAGCAGCAACATCAGTGACCTTTATGTCTCGGGCACTTACCAATCCTATTCAAAGGAGGGCGTCACGCTGGGTGGTAATGCCGAAATGGTTGATGCCAGATGGTGGGATTACGGAGATGAAAGCATGATTGGCATCAGTTTCAATACGCACGAAACCGGCGGCTTTACCTTCAGCAACTCCCTCGGCAAGAACTTCACAAAGATTGAGATGTTAATCAATCGTCCCGGCGGATGGGATTATGCAAATCTCGGCAGTGGTTGGTCATTTCCTTGGGATTATGATTGGGAGAGCCCCGTTACCGTTACGTGGACGGGCAATGCCTCGACGGTTGACCTGCTGAAAGAAGCTTCTGATTTCGGCGGTGAGTACGTGAAAAGCATCGTGTTCTACTTTGAGGGTGACAGTGAAGCGCCCGATCCGACTTATACCGTAGCGCTGAAAGCAGGCACAGCCAATGCCGATAAAGTAACGCTGAGCGCAACTTCTGCTGTAGAAGGCGCAACCGTTACCATTACTCCGAATGAGGAATACGAGATTACGGATTTCTCGGCTTACTATGTGGTTGTAAACGGTCAGGTGGGTAGTATAAATGAAATCGACGCAACGCTCAATGCAGAAACTGGTGCATATAGCTTCACGATGCCTGCTTATGACGTAACCATCGAGGCTACGATTGCTGTAAAGCTGGTTCCGGAGGGAGACATTTTCGCAGGCTTCACGGCAACGGCCGGTTCAGGCGGATTTGACAATGAAGGTCATGCCAATCTGGTAGATAACAAGTTCACTTCCGGAAACTGGACAAAATGGTGTACCAAAAATGATCATAAGAGCGTTCCGACGGGCGAGTCCGGTGATGCTTGCTGGTGGATAGATTTCGAGGCAAGTGCAGCCCTTAATCCGACCGGTTATATTCTGACTACCGGTAATGACAGCGGCAGTGAGCACGGACGTAACCCGAAAAACTGGGTCCTCAAAGCGAAACTCAATGCCGGTGACGCATGGACCACGATCGCTACTGTGACCAATGATGTCACTATGAAAAATCAAAGTTTCAAAGACTACAAGTTCTTTGTGGATCAATCGGGTTCGTACAAATATTTCCGCTTTGAAGTGTTTGCAAATCAGGGCGCTAATGTAATGCAACTTTGCCAGTTACGCCTTATCGGTACGGACGCTCCCGATCCCGCTCCGGCTACGACGGTATGGACTTCGCTCTCAGTGGGTGATGTGATCAAAGTCGGTGATAAGATAGAGGTACCTGCAGAAGGTGATGGATCATGGGGCATCAATGGTAACGTCCTTAGAAACACTTGGGGTCCATACGAGTTGATTCGTGCCGATATTTATCAGGCAAGTGAATCTGTTGATCCTGTGGTAACCGAAACAGAAGATGGAGCCTTTTACGTATTCAAGGCTGAGAACAGTGATTTCTATCCATTATCCAATGTTGCTAAAGCAGGAGGATTAGTGGTTACAATGACTTCGGATGGTCTGGAAGTAACGGCCGCTGAGAATAAAGAGTTTACGGTTGCCGTTCACGAAGGCGGCGCTCCGGCTTATGAGACGGTAATGAATCTGATTAACGAGATTCCGAATCCGGCGGTTCTCACCGCAGAGTGCAAGGCGAAGATTGATGCTGCTCGCGAGGCATACGATGCGCTGAGCACCGATGACAAAGAACTCATAACCAACATCGCTACGCTGACGAAAGCTGAAACGGATTACACGGCATTGAACCAAGCCGAAGCTGACAAGGTAATCGCTAAGATTGCTGCCATCCCGCAGCCGGTAGAGCTGAAACTCGCTACACGTGATTCTATTGAGAGCGCACGCGCTGCGTACGACGCCCTGACTGCTGAGCAGAAAGCATTGGTAAGCAACTATACTGATTTGACCGACGCTGAGGCAGCTCTTGCAGCACTGAACCCAGGCACAGCACCTTCTACTCCGCTGGATCAAGCGCAGGCTGTCAAAGACCTGATTGAGGCTATTCCAGCTGAGATTACATTGGATGACAACTGCGTGAAGGCTATTGATGATGCACGCGCTGCTTATGACGCATTGAGAACTGAAGTTCAGGGTGCGCTCGATGACGCTACCGTAGCGAAACTGACCGGTGCAGAGGACGCATTAGCACTTCTCAAAGCAGATCACGATGCAGCAAATGCCGTCATTGCTAAGATTAACGCTATCGGAGATGTGGAATACACAACTGAAAGCAAGGCGCTTATCGATGCTGCTCGCGAGGCTTACGACGCTCTGACCGAAGGCCAGCAGGCTCTGGTAACTAATAGTGCAACGCTGACAACTGCCGAAAGTACTTACGCAAGTCTGAAAGCTGCTGCCGACTTAACAGCTGCCGCTTATGACCTCAATACGCTTATTGAATCGGCTCAAGAAGATTACAAATCCGTAGCGGCTCTGCCTAAGTATGCAAGCATTGCAGAACAATTGCTCGATGCCATAAACACAGCCAAAGGCATTGCAGAAAATAGCGAAGCGACTCTTTCAGAATTGCAAACAGCTAAGACCAATTTGCAGACTGCATACGACAAATTCAACGATGATATGTCAGGCACTGTTACCAACGTAGATAAGGTGAACACTGATGCGTCCGAAAGCGATATTTGGTTCGACCTCAGCGGTCGTCGACTACAAGGCAAACCAACAACGCCAGGACTTTACATCAACAATGGAAGAAAAACCATTGTGAAATAAAAGAGAGTAGAGAGTAGCGCGTAAAGCGTAATGTATATGCACTATACGCTCTCCTCTTTACGCTATAAAAAGAGAGCTGTTCCAGATTGGAGCAGCTCTCTTTTTTTACGAACATCTCGCACAAATAACATGGGAAACAGAGATAAACATAGATTCAATGATATGCACAGATTTATTTTATCCGCGCGAATCCATTTTATCTGTGTAATCTGCGTTCTAAATCTAGTAATTAGGGATTAGTAACTCCTAACCTCCAATAATTTCCATTGCAGCACGACATCCAGCTGCAGCAGCTGTGATAGCCTGACGGAAATGCGGATCGCACACATCACCACAAGCATATACACCATCGACTGAAGTTTGTTGCGAACCTGGACGCGTAACTATGTAGCCTTTTTCGTCGGTTTCGAGGGCTCCATTGAGGAACGCAGTGTTTGGCGTATGACCAATTGCCATAAATATGCCGTCTATATCTATAGTTTCATGATGTCCATCAGTGAAAACCAAGTCGGCATGTTCAAGCGCATCAGCGCCCTGAAGTTCAGACACTTGAGCATTGTGTATAACGGTAATTTTCTCGTTATTATAGACACGTTCTTGCAAAATCTTAGTAGCGCGAAGCACGTCACGACGAACTATCATATATACTTTCTGTGCAAGCGTAGATAGATAGAGTACCTCGGCACAAGCAGTGTCGCCACCACCAACCACAGCTACCGTCTTGCCGCGATAGAAGAATCCATCGCACGTAGCACAAGCCGACACACCACGCCCAATAAAACGTTTCTCGCTTTCGATGCCCAAGTATCGAGCCGATGCTCCAGTAGCTATCACCACAACATCGTCGGTTACTACATCTGTATCGTCGATAGTAAGGCGAAAAGGTCGTTTGCTAACATCGATAGACGTCACTTGTCCGGTACGGATTTCAGCGCCAAACGATTCGGCTTGCTTGCGCATATTGTCCATGAGCGTGTAAGTATCTATACCTTCCGGAAATCCTGGAAAATTCTCTATAGTTACAGTGGTAGTAAGCTGACCACCAGGCTGCATTCCTTCGTAAATAATTGGTTTCTTACCTGCACGAGCTGCATATATTGCGGCCGTGTATCCAGCTGGTCCTGATCCTATTATTATCATTCGTTGTAACTTATTAGGTTAGAATTATTGAATACGTAAAGTTATAAGTTGTACGTAATTAAGTTGTATTACAACCTAAAAAAGCGTGACGACATAACACTCTTGTCAGCACGCTTTTCTTTGTAAGTATATACATCATACCAATATTCAAAACATAGGATAATGGTATATGCACATTGAAACTGAGGATACGGATTAATCGTAAGTAAAAGAACTTCCTCCCAAGAATTCACGAAGTATCGATGTTGGTGGGATTGAGCGCGGCTCCATTGGTTTTATGTAGCTAAGGAATTTTAGCAGTCGGCGAGCTTCGGAATATACAGCCGAATTGGGAGCTACCTCAAGTAGAATTGGTTCTGCTTGAGATTTGAGCACCGAAAGTTCGTAGAACAAAGCCGAATTGAACATCACATCAGCTTCTTCTTGGTTTGGATAGATGTATTTATCCTCACCACGACGCACGCTTGCCCAACGCATTAGAGTGTCTTCAGCCGAATAGCCACGATATTTATAGTCACGCACTATGCGGCGTATTAGGCGATTGTCGGTGGTATTGATGCGCGAAAGATTGTCGAAGTTGATGCTGGCGAGCGGTGCAACGTAGATACGGAACTTAGCTTCGACTGGCACTTGCGCACTGAGTTGGGGCGTAAGTCCGTGGGTACCTTCAATCACAAGCATATCGTTGGCATTGAGGCGCAAACGCTCGCCATCGAAATAGCGTTGCCCTTTTTCGAAGCTAAACTTAGGAATCTCTATTTTCTCACCATTCATAAGTTGCAACACTTGTTGGTTGAAGAATTTAGTATCAACAGCATCGATAGTTTCGAAATCGTAGTCGCCATTTTCGTCGCGCGGGGTCTCGTCTCGATTTACGAAATAGTTGTCTATCGAGAGCGTCACAGGACGGATGCCGTTTACCATCATTTGCACACCAAGGCGCTTGCTAAATGTGGTCTTACCACTCGACGAAGGACCAGCAATAAGTACAAGTTTAATTTTATCTCGACGAGCAGCAATCATATCAGCAATATCAGCGAGTTTCTTTTCGTGCAAGGCCTCTGCTATTTGCACCACACTTTCGCTATGTCCGCAATCGATTTGGTGATTCAAATCGGCCACATGGCGAACATCCATAAGTTGCTGCCATTTATCGAACTCACGGAATGTGGCAAACATCTTATCTTGGCGAATCATTTTTGCAACTTGCTCTGGTTCTGTCGATTGCGGGAGTTGAAGCAATAAGCCATTGTAGAAAGGCTTCAAATCGAACACATCGACAATCTTAGTGTTGGGTACTAGTTCGCCATACAAAACAGCCGAATATTCACCAAGATGATGAACTGTGGTATATATTTCGCGATGCTGACGGAGCAAATTTGCCGTAGCAACAAGGTGAGTATCAAGCAGTTGAAGCACTGTTTCGGTTTCAGCTTCTTCGCGAACAATGGGGTGCGCTTCATAGACAATACGCTCCATCTGGTCTTTGATGTTGGCAACTTCGTTGAGTTTCAACTCTACACTATCGCCTCGATGCACCTCACAATACAGACCTCTCGAAACAGAGTGCATCACCGAGAGTGTTGCATCGGGCATCAAACGGCGCACGGCCACATAGAGTATAAAGATTAGCGAACGAGTGTAGATACGCATTCCTTCGACGTGCGTAATATCAAAAAATGTGATTCGCTTCGGTTGATAGACGCGATAATTGAGCCCGATGTATTTATTATTCACAACAGCACCGAGCATTGTGTATTTCAATTTTATATCTAAATATTCTGCTATTTCACTAAGGGTCAAGCCTATAGGCACTTCAACAGATTTTCCAATGTTTGTACAATTGATTCTAATTTGATTATTCATGTGTATGATGTTTATTGTTTCTACAATGTTAATGCGAATAAATATAAATGCCAATCAGCGACCATAACTATTCACTGTAAAGCACGAAATATTTTGAGCGCCCATAGGCAATCTACTCAGTTTTGGCAGAAGCATACTGCTTTGGCGACATACCATATACAGCTGAAAAGCACTTTGCAAAATAGCTACTGTTCGTATATCCAACGAGATACATAACCTCGCTAACGCAGAAAGAACCTTGAGCAAGAAGCATCGCCGCTTTTTTCATACGCACCTCGTTAAGATATTCTATCGGAGTGCGGCCTGTAAGCGCTTTCATGCGTCTATAGAGTTGTTTAGGGCTCATCTTCATCTTCACAGCAAGCGCATTCACGTTGAAATCGGCATCAGAGAGGTTCTTTTCGATATTTTCTTGCAAAGATTTTACAAATCGCTCATCTTCCGATGTTTCCATAGGCATACTTGATTTAAGTATACTATCGATATGGGCCTTTTCTTCAATAGCTTTACGCGAAGAGAGCAATTGTTCAATACGTAGTATAAGTTGCTCAACATCAAACGGTTTTGCCACAAAAGCATTAGCATTCAACGAGAGGCTTATCTTCTCAGTAGAAGAATCGTCTTTTGCTGTTAGCATAATGATTGGTATTTCGGCAGTCTGCTTATTAGCACGAATGTGGCGAGTCATCTCTATGCCGTCCATCACTGGCATCATAATATCAGCGACTATAATATCTGGCAAATACTTCAAAGCGAGGTCAAGCCCAGCTTTACCATTATGAGCCACATAACATGTATAATTATTTGAAAGCTCATTTTCAAGGAATTCAGCAATTTGTCGATTGTCGTCAACTATTAGAATGGTAGCCGACGAATGCACATCGGCACTCTTTTCATTGTCGCGCTGCGGAGCTTTAGCTATAGGCAATTTCACTTCGAATTTCGAGCCATTTTGTCCGTCACTATAAGCCAATACAGAACCGCCAAATTTCTCAACAAACTGCTTTACCAAGTATAGTCCAATGCCCGTACTTTCGGCACCTTTGGTTGTTCGGGCAGGGCAATAGTAGCGTTGAAAAATCTTCGACAAATCGGCTTCGGCAATACCTATTCCAGTATCAGACACATCGATTGTCACATATTTATTATCGGCTGATATATAAACATTTATCTTTCCTTGAGGAGTATACTTACAAGCATTGGCAATGAGATTGTTCAACACCGACTCCATTTTGACAACATCTACATATACAAAAGCCTCGTCAACATTGGATTCAAAAGAGAGTGTAAGTAGTTTATTATCAACTATTTCTTTATGTACATTAAGAATGCTCTCGGCAAACTCAACAATCTCAACGTATGAAAAATTATAATCGTTAGCAATGTCGCTATCGACTCGTGCAAAATTGAGCGCACGCGTAATCATCTTATTAAGACTCAGCGCATTACTTAGAACTCTTTGCAAATCGCGACGCAGAGCTATATTGTCGACACGTTTCACTATTCGGTCGAGTGGACCAATGATTAAGCTCATTGGCGTCTTGAATTCGTGCGAAACGTTTGTAAAAAAATCAATCTTCATTTGCGTCTGTTCCAGCGTTTTACGCCTTTCGATTTGTTCAATTCGTAAGCGACTTCGCACATTATAGAAATTAAGAATCAAACGTATCAGCAACGCAAAAACAATAATATAAATTATGTATGCCCAAATAGTTAGATAAAATGGGGGCAAAATATTTATAACAAGCTCATTATCCGATACATACGACATATCTGGCAGCATTTTGCCAACTTTCATTACATATCTACCATAATGCAGATTCTGATACTGTACCCTATTCTCTCCTATCGGCAACGTATGCCATTCATTATCAAAGCCTTGCAACATATATGCATATACCTTCGATGATGAATAGTCGTAATCGGCCAAGTCAAAAATTAGATTGTTTTCTTTGCTCGACAATTCTACCTCGCTGACATACCGCACAACAGAACTTTCGGCATAGGCTAAATCGTTGACATACAACGCACTTATACATGTTGAGCGCTCATCTGTATTACTCAAAAACTGATTAGGGTCAATCATTGAAATACCATCGTTTGCACCTAAATAGAGCAACGAATCGGTATTCGAGTAGCACATCGATGTATATCTTTGCTGCGAGACTACGTAATGCTTAACATTCTCATTATCAGCACACCACAAAGCGTCAGTAGCAGAAATCCAAATTTTGCCATCAACTTCGCACATATCGAGTATTTCGGAATGTGCAGCTAAGTTTAGCGTACGTATTTCGGTAGTGTTGTCGTAGATATGTATGACATTCTCGCAAGCCACCCAAATTTGCCCTCGAGAAGTCGACAATATTTTTGAGGCACTTCTATCCTCACATAATGGCATAATGCGCTGAGTATGTTTATCATAGCACCACACACCATAGCGATGCACAAGCATAAACACATACTTATCATTGGTAGCAAATTGTTCAATGTAATCGCTCGGCAAATTGCTGTCTACTTGTGAAATAGATCTTATAGCAACAACATCATGCTGCAATTCGGCAAATTGCTTTTTTTCAGCTATCAGCACACCACCTTGGCATGTTGCTATCCACAAATGACCAGCGCCATCGTAGAAAATATCGTATGCCCAATTAGCATTATGAACGCCCTGATTATCAACAACATTATAGTTCAAAAACGTAGAACTCTTCTCGTCGTAACGATTCACACCGCCATCGGTAGCAAGCCAAATTGTGCCTTCGCAATCTTCATAAATCTTACGTATCCTATTGTGCGACAAATTATTAACACGGCTACCTAAACGAAACCAACGCGAATCTCCATTGCTCTCAAGCATAATTAACCCATTCGTTCCACCAAACCATTTTCGACCTCTACTATCAATATGCATGGTGGTAATGGTATTACCTATGCTCTCACCAGTCAGCGAAGCAAGCCCAACAAAATTGTTGCGTGCCGCACAAAACGAGATGCCGCAATCGGTTCCAATCCATTCATTTCCTTCGGCATCTACATATATAGTCCACACATTATTACCTATGAGCGACGACTCTTCAATAGAACTATGTACGAAGTGGTGCTCTTCGCCTTCCGAATCGCTTATAAATAGCCCATTATCAGTGCAAATGAGCAAATTGCTATCACTATTAAACGATAGATATTTTATAGAATTTCCTTGAGCTATTGTTTCGGGCGTAAAACGCTTATTTTCAAATGAATAGGAATAGAGCGTATTTTCAGTACCGACCCAGAGTCGTCGAGCAACAGAGTCGACAAGAAGCGAATTAACAAAATTGTTCATGCGACTACCCTGCGGCAATTCAAGTTTTTCGACTCTATTTGTAGCTACGTCGTACGTACAAAGCCCATCATACGTACCTATAAAAAACTGATTTTCAGAATATTGCGCAATAGAATAAATTGTTTCATTGGGTAGAATAGCACTCGTATTATTGTTCAATTTTCGAGTAGTAAACCGCTCAAAATCAAACATATATAAGCCATTTCCAGCTCCAACAAGAAGCGAATCGCCGAGCGAAACAAAAGCTCTCACAGCCTTTACATCGCTCGAAATGGTTTTGGACGTACCATCGCGCACAGAAAATATAGATATGCCATCTTCGGTGCCAAGAAAAATTGTATCACTACGTATATATGCTGTATATATCTGATAGTCAGTGTATAGACATCTGTGTGAAGTAAATCCATCATAACTATAAAGGCCACGAGATGTACCAAACCAAGTTTGTCCGTAACTATCTACTACAAAGCAATTTACCTGTTCCTGAGGATTATTAAATATATTATTGATAAAGTGCTTTACGCCACCCGCCCAAACTTGAGGAGTGCAAAACAATATGCTTATTATCAATAATATACACTTCACTTATTGCTATCAATTAATTCCTGAGCATTCTGCAAAGCAGCAGCACTTACCACTGAGCCACTGAGCATCTTTGCAATTTCTTGCAGGCGCTCATCTGGCGAAAGTCTAACAATATTAGAAACAGTGCGTTCGTTATTGTCAAGTTTGAAGACACGATAATGGCATTTCCCCTTTGCAGCCACTTGCGGCAGATGCGTGATAGCTATAACTTGCATATGTTCAGCCATTTCGTTCATTATGCGTCCCATCTTATCAGCCACTTCGCCCGACACACCAGTGTCGATTTCGTCGAAAATTATAGTTGGCAAGCCAATAGTTTTTGAAAGCATCGACTTGATGGCAAGCATCACGCGCGACATTTCGCCACCCGATGCAACGCGCTGAATATCGGTAGGTTGAGCATTCTTATTAGCAGCAAATAGGAAGCGAATTTCATCGTTGCCAGTAGGAAGAAATTCGGTTGTGCGCTGATGTTCAACCACAAACTGAGCATTTGCAATGCCCATTTCGTTGAGTTGCGTAATTATGTAGCCACTGATTTTTTCAAAAACACTCTTTCTACGAGCCGATAGTTTATCTGCAATGGAGGATAGCGCTTTACGTTTTGCGTCAATCTGCTTATGAAGTTGCTCGAGCTCTTCATCGAACGAAGTGACAGCTTTCAGTTTTAACTCGATGCTATTTTTCAAGTCAATCAGTGCGTGCGTACTGTCAACGTGATGCTTTTTCATAAGCGAATAGATGCTATTCAGACGATTGTCTACCAAAGCCATACGCTCAGGGTCGTATTCTACCTTCTCATTGATGTCGACAAACGATTTCAGCAAATCTTGCAAATCAATACGAGCCGATTCGATACGCGCAACGGCATCATCGGTATTATGCAAGAAATCGGAAATTTTGGATATTCTGTTTCCGATATTCAATAGCGTAGAGAGCACAGCCTCATCGCCACCAAGCGACTCTACAGCATATCCAAGAGCTTCTTTTATTTCCTCGGCATGCGAAAGCATTTTTTGCTCGTTTTCGAGTTCTACCTCCTCGCCATCAACAAGCTGAATTTCAACAAGTTCGTTATGTTGAAATTGCAAATAGTCGAAGTCTTTTTTAGCCGATTCATTATCAGCTTTGAGTTTATTCTCGCGCTTTACCAACTCGCGATACTCGCCATACGAAGCAGCATATTCAGCCAAAACATCAGCCGACTGAGCCACAGCATCGACAACATTCAAGTGGAACGAGTCGTCGTTGAGCAAAAGATTTTGGTGCTGAGAATGTATATCAATGAGATGCGCCGAAATCTCTTTCAAAAAGTTTAATGCCACAGGCTGATCGTTTACGAAAGCACGCGATTTTCCTCCTGGCAAAATTTCACGGCGAACTATAGTAATATCTTCATAATCAACATCTTCTTGTTCAAAAATATCTTTTAGATTATAAGCAGAGATGTCGAAAGTAGCTTCAACAACACATTTTTTCGTTTCATCGGCAAGAACACGCACATCAGCGCGACCGCCAGTCAAAAGTGCCAAAGCACCAAGCATTATTGATTTTCCTGCACCAGTTTCACCGGTAATGACCGACATACCACCATCAAAAGATATTTCGGTGTGGTCAATGAGGGCATAGTTGGATATTGATAATTGCTGAAGCATTACTTCTTGGTTAGTTTTTGATATTTACTGAGATTTCCAGGGTCGGCTTCGGTGAGGAACTCAACCACTTTAGTGCACTCCATCTGAGGCGCCTCGCTAAATATATTCACTATTTCATCGTTTTTGGCAGTGAAGAAGAGCGACAACGCATAAGCATTTCGCGTGGAATTTTTCTTCACTTTACGAAGTTCATCTATAGCATTGTAGATAGCCTTACGACCATTTTCGACGTCGTCGCTCATCTGGTCGAGACCTTTGCGATGGTAGTTGTAAAGCTGTGTACGAAAGATCTTATGATTATTGTCCAAAATATTATTAATCAGCCAATAACGATTTTTTGTACCATCGAACGACTTCCAACCTGCGAACTGCGAACTTTGAGCCTGATTTACAATCTGTTCGGCTTTTTTGAAGTATTCTGAACCGCCATTGAGCGAAAAGCTATCGTAGTCGTAGCCGAGAATTATGTAGCAATAGTAGGCAATGAGAGGCAACAGATTATCGCCATCATAAGAATTTTCGTTGTAGTCGAGAGCTTGACCTTCGTTGTAGCGAAACTGGATGTTTTCATCTTGCATATTCAGCATTGTGGTAGTATAGCCACTACCATAAACAGGTCGTCGCGATTGCACGGTGAGCGTGCCTTTGAATTCGTTAGACGATATTTGTTCTGTTATGTTGAAGTTCAAACTACACTCAATACGCTCCTTCGAATCGAAGACATCGGTAGTCCAATGTTGCGTCTGCAAAAATTCTGAGATGGCATTGCGCATGTTTTCAAACACTTGTTTGTTTGTTCCTTGCACCGATGCCGACTGAACACTTACACTACATTGCAGTTCTTGCGCTTCGGTCGACATACATATCGCCACTACAACTATAAATATGTATAAATACTTCATAATCAATCATTGATATAGCGCTCGATGGAATTCACAATGTCGGATGCGACTTCGGCTTTAGGCTTTAGTTCGTAAGCAATATGGACGCCATCTCTATGATATATAGTCACTTTGTTGGTATCGGTCATGAAGCCTGCACCAGCATCGCGAAGCGAATTTAGCACAATGAAGTCAAGATTTTTCTTTTGAAGCTTCTCAAGGGCATTTATTTCTTCGTGATCTGTTTCGAGTGCAAAACCTACGAGGAACTGCGTTTTTTGCTTCATCTTACCCATAGCAGCAGCGATGTCGGGCGTAGGCACAAGCGTGATTTGCATTGTCTGCTTGTTCTTAATCTTAGAATCGGCACATTGCGATGGAGTAAAATCGGCAACGGCAGCCGACATAATAGCTCCTTTGCACTTGGGAAATATTTCGCACGCTGCAGCATACATCTCGGCAGCGCTTTCGGTCTTAGTAACTATGATATTTTTACGTTTAGCCGCAATTTTGACTGGACCCGAGATTAGCTCAACAATAGCACCACGCTTCGCCAACTCTTCTGCGATGGCATAGCCCATTTTGCCCGACGAATAGTTGCCAATAAAACGCACAGGATCGATGCGTTCATAGGTAGGACCGGCAGTAACCATGATGCGTTTGCCTTTGAGTTTTGTATCTATCTGCGCAAGCACATCGTCGATGGTTTCGGCAATGGATTCTGGTTCGGCCATACGACCTTTGCCCGAAAGGCCACTAGCGAGTTCACCGGCGTCAGGGTCAACGACCACAACACCGCGCTGCTTCAGCAAATCGATATTCTGTTGGGTAGCTGGGTGCGCATACATATCCAAATCCATAGCAGGAGCAATAATTATTGGGCAACGAGCAGATAGATATGTTGTTAGCAATAGGTTGTCGGCTATTCCATTTGCCATTTTTGCAATTGTGTTGGCAGTGGCAGGCGCAATTACCATAGCATCGGCCCAAGTGCCAAGCCCCACGTGGCTATTCCAAGCGCCATTCTCGGGGTCGAAGAAGTCGACCATAATGGGATTTTTGGAGAGTGTAGCCATTGTAAGTGGTGTTATGAACTGCTTCGCCATTTGAGTCATCACCACACGCACTTCGCCACCTTGCTTTACAATTTCGCGAACTAAATAGGCTGTTTTGTAAGCAGCTATGCCTCCACAAACGCCCACAATTATCTTTTTGCCTTTGAGCATGATATTAATTACGAATTATGAGTTCCGAATTACGAGTTTCTAATTCCGAGTTACGAGTTACGAGTTCTCTATTTTGAACTTGAAATTATAAAAATAACCCAAGCTCGAACCATGAGGCTCGTCTTGGGCTAATGTTTTATTCCGCTATTATACTTGCGAAAAGAGCTATTCTCCGACGAGTATTGAATTACTCACCTTGGTAATCGTTAGCTTCGCTGTTATACGACTTTGAGTCGTCGGCAACAGGGCGACGATAGTAGATTTTGTTGTCAACAAATTCCTGAGTAGCAATACTAACAGGCTTCGGAAGACGCTCGTAGTATTTTGAGATCTCAATCTGTTCGCGGTTCTCGAATACTTCCTCGAGATTGTCGGTGTAAGAAGAGAATTCTTGCAATTTTTTACCAAGCTCTTCTTTCAAATCAACACTAATCTGATTAGCACGTTTGGTGATGATGTTAACCATTTCGTAGATATTGCCCGTACGTTGTGAGAGTTCGGCAGTATTCCACGTCTTAGTGTTGAGAGGTGCAGTTACTTTTTTGAAATCTACTGGCATTTTATAAAATGTTTAGTTTTTGTTTTTCTTAGTTATTCTTGGCGTTCTCGGCAGCCTCGCGAGCTGCTTCAACCTCTTTATCGAGCTGAGAGCCATAGTTACGATAATAATCCATATCGTCGGCCGAAGGCGGTATAAGTTTTTCTACAGCCTCAAGGCCTTCGCGCGAATCCTTCAATATCTTGTCGGCACGTCGAGAATATTTACTTTGCGGAAATTCGTTCACAAAGGCATAATATTCATCGATTGCATCGCGATAGCGATCGCCTTGTTTACTGAGGACACTTCTCTCAGCCTGTATATATTTGGACTCCAAAATCAAGAAGCTCAAATCCTCTCTATGCTTGGTGTCGGGATACCTTTTCAAACAGTTTTGAGCCACTATCACTGCACTGCGATAGTTATTGCCCATATAATTACCCAAACGATAATAGAGAACTGCACTATTGAACTCTTTGAGCGCAAGTTTATCTTGCATTTCGCGCATCATAGCCTCTATTTCGGACACGCGACTCGAATTGGGATACATATTCAAGTAGGTCTGCATCTCCGTTATAGCAGTCTCAGTATCAGCCTGATCGAGCTCTACCTTAGGCGAGAGCATATAATAGCAATATGCAGCCATATATTGGCAATTCTCACACTGTTCGCCACCAGGATAGGTCTTTACATATTGCTGGAAATAATATGCAGCTGTAGAATAATCGCCAAGTTCGGCAAGTGAGCGAGCATAATAAAGAGTAACAGTATCAGAGCGCGAAGTACCTGCGTATGCTGTTACTAAAGGGCCAAGCAAATTAGCAGAACGAGCAAATTCACCTTTATCGAAATACTCCAAACCTTTACGATACCACAAATCATTATCGCGTGTCTTGAGTATAGCTTGATATTCGCCACACGAAGTCAATGCTATAGACGCGAACGTACTTATAATCAAAAGAATAACAATACTCTGTCTTGCCATATTTACCATTTGAGGCGCTACACGGTGCGCTTAGAAACAGTCCGCGAAATTAGGTTTTTATCAACTTGTTGCAAAATATTTCAACGTAAAACATGGTTTTTTCTATAGCGGTGTTTCATTTAGATTGTCTTCGTTTATGAAATAGTGAACTACCAATAACGATAAAGATTTATACTTACATTTGCGTAGTTATATCATTCTCCTCTAACAATTATGAAAAAAGCATTTGCATTCTTACTGACATTTTTGTGCACGACATCTATTGATGCTCAGAGTGCAGACGACAATGTTATCATTTCAGAAGCTACCGACGTATACACTTTTAGCGAAAGCAATGGTTCTGTAATAGTTACCAACAAACGGCAAGAACGCTACACGGCTTTGCGCACATGGGAAAACGTTCAGCCCTTCACATTCTACGGACAAGGATGTACGCTCGACTACGCTCGATGCTTCGGATTTAGCGAACAACATCAAAACATAACGTCGAATGGAGTCTTTTCGAGCGATACTAAAGTCTGCTTTTTTGATGCGCGATTGGGCAAAAAAGGAGACCATATCACGCCATCGTTCAAACGCACGTTTACTGATGTTCGCTTTTTTTCGTCGATTCCTTTTCACAACGACTACTTCATAAAAGACAAAGAGATAAAGATTATTATCCCAGCATCGCTAAAACGCTTCTCTGTAAAAGGCTTGAACTTGCCATCAACAGTAACCGAACTTCATGAAAAAGATAAAACAGGAGCCGACATATACATATACAAAATAGCCAATATGCCTGCTACTCCTAACGATAGCAATCGTCCTGACGACAAAGCATCAATTGTAGTTATTGGTGCCTTTAGCAATTATGACGACTTATATGCTTGGGGACACAAGATGGTTGACGAAGTAGACTGCACGGTTGCCGACATTGACAAAATTGTTGCAGAAGCCACACAAGGCGCCAAAACGGACATTGACAAAGTGGCAAAAACTTTTGAATGGGTACAAAACAACATTCGCTACGTAGCCGTTGAGAATGGCGAAAATGCATGGAAACCCGATGCGCCACAAGAAGTCATTCGTAAAAAATATGGCGATTGCAAAGGCATGTCGCTCCTTTTGCGCACACTCTTGCGCCATCAAGGTATTGATGCACGAGTGGCCGACGTCAGCTCGCAAAAACGCTCTGTAAAACCAAGCGAAATAGCCGCTCTATGCGCAATAGACCACATGGTGTGCGTGGCTTATGTAAACGGAAAAGAGTTTTGGCTCGATGCTACTAATAAATATGCTCCGCTTGGCTTTGCTCCCGATTGGACTTCAAATTGCGAAGCAATTGTGGAAGATGGCAACAAATGCAAATTGGTTCACATGCCCATACATCAACCAACATCTTCGGTCGACTCTCTTTGGGCTAATTATAGATATGACCCCGAAGGAATACTTATAGGTAAACTTTGCAGAAGCTTTTCGGGCGACATAAAACAATCGGTATTAAGCACATATTTCGGCACTGAAAATCAAAAACGAAGTTTGTTCAGTGCACGACTACTTGGCTCGATAAATAATGACAACATTGAAACCTCCAATTTGGTTTGGGAGGGCACAGATAGTCACTCTTACAATGCCACATTGGAAGCCAATGTAAAGAACAAAAGCGCAGTTGAACTTCTTGACGATGAAGCATACGTATCACTCAATCCCGTTGGCGATGTGCTTCTGCCCATTATCGACTCCGACAAGCGCAAAAGCGACTACGAACTACCCATGTCGGCTTCGAGCAACGTAACAGCCATACTTGCCATTCCAAACAATATGGCAGTAGAGTCGACCCCCGACGACCTCACTATCGAAACCGACAACGTCAGCCTAAACCTACAATGCAAAGTGAGCAAAAACCAAACTGTCGTATTCCGCAAAACTGTTGTTATAAAAGACAGAGTGATACCGCTTGACAAAATAGCAGAGTGGAATGCTACAATAAAACGTTGGAACGACGCATGCAACGAACAAATAGCGCTAAAAAAGAAATCTAAATAACTAACAAAATATTTATGAATCAGAGTATTACAAAATTAGCCATAGCACTTTTTATGGCTACATCTACCCTATTTTCATTAGGCGTAAAAGCAGACAACGATAGCGATTATCGAAAATATGCTGATGAGACTCGCAAAGCAGTTTATGCTATGTCGATGCCCGAATTTGAGAATCCCCAAGTACCTAAGGAACTGAAAGCAGAATCGGCCGTAATTATGGCTCGTTATCAAGACATAGTTATGGGAAAACAATTAGGTTTTGGCATGAACTTCTTCTTAACTGGCAATGGCATATTCGACCATAATATCGTTGCCACATACATACAACGCGAACTAATTTATATTGGTGATGAAGTAGCCCAGAAAGAGTATTCAGAATACGAATTTTCGACCCATGACAAGAATTGGACATCGTACGGACGCGACCGCCAAAAACGTGTGCTTGGAGTAAAAGTGATAAAGAAATCGGGCAAAACAGTTGAAGTACCAACCGACGATTTCATCATTGAAACCGAAGGCGATGATGATAAGAAGAAGACGCATAAACTTGCCGTGCCCAACTTGGAAGTAGGCGACTACATCGACATAATGGTGCACACAAGCATACGCTATCAAAATCATGGCATAACGCCACTCTATTTCGCTTTTGCCGATACTAAACCAATGCTTAGCAGCAAAATACATTGCGTCATCGATCGTAAATTGGCAACATATTACCGCTCTTTCAACGGAGCGCCACGCTTCACCGAATCTACAAATGCCGACAAAGACATAGTTCTTGATGCAAGCATTAGCAATGTGGACAAGATGCCAACACGCTGGACTCGATTCAGTGCACAAATGCCTTACATTATGATGCAAGTGTTCAATTTGCGTTCTGACTCATTCGTCCCTTCACACGCTGAAAAAGGACTACATTACGTCGACGATTACAAGCCACAACTTGCAGCAGCATGGGATATATATGATGATTATTATGAATATAGTCGCAGGTTTATGTGGAAAAAGTACGTCAGAAAAGCTGTAAAAAATAGCAAGAAGTTATCCACAAAAGAACGTGTAGAGTGTATATACCGAGCAACAATACTTACGCGATTTAATCTTATAAGCTATAACCAATTTGCATTTTTCCACTATTTCATCTATGGATTGGACAAAGCAGATATAGAATATCAACCTTTCATCACTACTGACTTGGGCGATGAACCAGTAGATGAACTTGGCTCACACTACAACACCATTGCGGGGGTATACATTCCATCGACTGGAGATTTTTATACATATCCTACATCAAATATGGCACCTAACGAAGTGCCATCGAGACTTCAGGGCAGAAAAGTATTTATAAAAGAAAGAAGAAATTGGAAAGCTGCTGAATTGCCAACGTATAGTTGTGATCAAAACTTAGCTAAAGTTGATATGCAATTTAGTATAGATGGTACGCAAATCAACGCACACCGACACGTAGAGCTATCGGGCGTATTGAAAGAGTATTATCAAAACAATCTTCTTACAGCAAACGAAATTGACGCTTCGTGGCGACGTAGAACAGGCATAACCAAAACTCGTGAAGACGAGTTTATGAGAAGTTATGTTGAAACGTATAGAGAGAGCGTGAAAAAGGAGAACAAGCAACAGAACGAGGACTTCAAAGAAGAGGTTAAATATTTCCATAATAGCGATGTTCAAACCAATTTCAAATCGTACAGCATAGAGCAAATTGGCAACCGCTGCGACTCGGCTGCATTCGTCTACAATGTAGATTATAGCATCGATGGACTTGTAAAGAAAGCGGGTAAAAACATAATAATTTCGATTGGTAAACTTATGGACGATCAAGTCTCTATCAACGATACCGAACGCAAGCGTAATATTGATGTGTACTACACACCACGCTCATTTGAAAATACCATTCGCATAGAGTTACCTACTGGCTATAAAGTATCGA
This sequence comes from Bacteroidales bacterium, assembly GCA_015061285.1. Classification (GTDB taxonomy): domain Bacteria; phylum Bacteroidota; class Bacteroidia; order Bacteroidales; family Marinilabiliaceae; genus W3P20-009. The sequence continues at coordinate 103,954 of SUWW01000011.1, forward strand.
ACGAAGCTCTTGCAAAACTCAACACCAACACAAGTAACGAATGTGCCGAATTTGTTACGAAAGCCAACGTTGAGGGTAATCAGCTCGTTTTGACTACTCGCAAAACGTTCAAAAACAGCTTCGAACCAGCAGCTAATTGGGATAAGATTTTGAAAGTTGTTGATGCGGCTAAAAACTTCGAAAACGTACAAGTAGTTGTGAGCAAAAAGTAATAAGGACTTACATTTTTACATAATAGAAGTAGAGTTAGAGACTATATTCATCTAACTCTACTTTTTTGTTTTACAACAAGTTGCAGATAGCATTAAGCAAAAAAAGGAGCACCACAACTACTTCATCAAGCTTTCAATTTCGCTTTCACTTATTGGACGAATATCCACGTCCGTCTCTTTTCTATCAAAATTGACTAAACGTAGTACACCCAATATCAAATTAGAAGGAAGACCAATCTTTATAGAGGTGGGCATCATTCCTTCGTTAATTTGCTTATTAACAAACGATTCCATTTGTCGTTTAGTTGCCATTTCAGCATCAATTTTTGTTGGTTTCGTATGAAGTGCTATCAAAGTTGCATTTTTGAAGTTGATGCGTGCTACCACATCTTCTAACTTTTCTCTTACAGGCATTACGCGTTCTAAGTATTCAAGTTTTATTTGCCTCGGACGCACAGTCACCTCGGGAAGAGTCAAAGTGTCTTCACTCATTTTTATACTAAAAACGCTCTGAAAAGACAAGCTATCGGCAACTTGCATCCGCACAGGCTGATAGCCAACATGGGTAAAAGCTATAACATCGCCCACATGCACACGCGCCGATATTCGTCCCATGTCGTCGGCTAAGTAGCTTTGCTTTTCGGTATGCATCACAGCATTGGCAAGAGGCTTCAACGTGTGTTTATCTACTACAATGCCACAAAGTATTCGTTCGTCATCTTGCGAGAACATATTGTTTACCGCGAGATTTGCCAAAACAACAAGTATCATGCAAAGCGTTTTCATTTTGATTATTAATAAGTTAGCTATGCACGAAATAAGCACTTTTAGTTCATCGAACAAACAGTAACATACTAATATTCAATATTATAAGCATATATATAAACAAACGAAGCAAAAAAATCAATTTTATATTGTCAATTCCAGTTATAGAAAAGAGCGAATAACATACCCACAAAAAAATGGGAAGCGACATCTCGCGTTCTGATGTGCTTCCCATGACTATTGCGTTTTCAAATTCAATTTTCGAAAAGAGCTTCAATTGCTTTTCGAGTGTAAGTAGTATCGCAAACACCGCCTGTCTCGCGGGCAGAATGCATACCAAGGATAGGAGCGCCTATATCTACGCCACGAATATCAATTTGTGAAGTAAGCAAATTACCAAGAGTTGAGCCGCCCGCCATATCGCTACGATTCACAAAACGTTGATAAGGCACACCAGCCTTATCACACAAGGCAGCAAACACAGCACCACTGTCGCCATCGGTCATATATTTCTGCGAAGCATTAACCTTAATCACCGGACCACCATTGAGAAGCGGATGGAGCACAGGGTCGTGCATCTCGGGATGATTTGGGTGCAAAGCGTGAGCCGAATCGGCAGAAATCATAAAAGAATTATAGTACATACGCTGAACATCTTGAGCATCAAGATTTCTCGACGAAGCAATTCTATCGAGCACATTACGCAAAAGAGGCGAACATGCACCTTGCTTAGTGTTGCTGCCGACCTCTTCGTTGTCGAAAAGTGCAACTACCTTAGATGTAGCGGGCGCATCGGAACCTATTATGGCTTGTATGGCTGCATAAGCCATCTGCAAGTCGTCCAAACGTGGACTAAGCACCATCGATTCGTCAAGGCCAACGATGCTACCACGTTCTGTTTCGTATAGATTTAGGTCGTAATCAAGAATATCACTCTGCGCTACCCCAGCCTCTATTGCAAGTTCACGGAGCAACATGTCTTTATCGATTTCTTTACCATCGACACTCACAAGCGGCAACATGTCGACCTGCTTGTTTAGCGAAAAGCCTTCATTTATCTGACGATTGAAGTGTATGGCATAACTCGGCACTACAGCCACAGGACGATGCAAATCGACTAAAACTTTGCGCGGACGCAATGCATTGTCGCTTCTAACGCCCAAACGACCTGCTATGCCAAGTGGACGATCCATCCACGTATGCAATATGGCTCCTCCATAGGTCTCTACATTCAACTTAGCCATTCCATTGGCAGCAATGAGAGCATTGGGCTTAATGCGAAACGTAGGGCTATCGGTATGTGCTACAGCTATTCGCAAGCCATTTGATGCGACTTCGTCTCCAACGGTAAACGCAATTATGGCAGTACCGTTTCTATGGGTAAAATATTTACCACCTTGCTTCAATTGCCAACGTTCACGCAAACAAAGTTCCTCAAAACCAGCCGCTTTGAGCATCTTTCTAACATTATCAACCACATGAAATGGCGATGGACTCTGATGAATAAAATCAATGAGATTCTCTGTCTCGTTTTTCATATAATTATTGTCTATTGTTCTGATAATGAAACTTCAACTTGATTTCCATTTACTCTATCGACCACTACAAAAGAGTTGATAGAAATAAAAGCTCCTCCATGGCTTATAGCATCTACTATTTTACCATCAATCTCAACTTTGCCCGATGGGCGCAAATCACTAAAAGTCCGACATCGGCAGCCTATGTAGCTACTCAAATCGGCATTTGTACCTATGAAACCTTCTTCTGCTGCTTCGTTGGCATTGAGCATCATAGGATTTTGGCGATTTTTGCGAGGTTTGAATATGCTGTGTGTCAATAGTATACATAAAATTATTGCTATCACCATTGATATTGATACAAAACCAAAGGCACGACCAATAGCCCCCGAGGGAACAGATGAAAAATCAAAATTATCGTTGTCTATCAATCCAAAGGCTAATCCGGTAACCATAAGTACAATACCACTCACTCCAGCAACACCAAAGCCTGGAATAACAAACACTTCAACCACCATGAGCGCAACACCAACGATGAAGATTATAACTTCCCAATTGGCTACTAAGCCATCGATATAGAGTGGTGTGAAATAGAGCAATGCAGCCACTACTGCAGCTATCGAAGGAAAGCCCAAACCTGGTGTTTGTATTTCGAAATATATACCCCACACTATTATGAGTATAAGTATACCACGAAGTGCTGTGCCACCTAAGCTACCCTTTACGTTGTCGATAACCGATGGCTCGTATGTAGTAAGAGTATATTCTCTACCACGGCAGACTTCGTTGGCAACCTCATCAACCGAATTTTTGACACCTTCGCAATAGCCATGTTTTATAGCTTCGTTGGTAGTGAATGTGAGAATGTGAAGAGAATCAACAATTCCCTCTACCACAACAGCCTCATCGACCATGGCTTCAGCAATGATTGGATTGCGATGATAGTGCAACGTGGTATCGCAACCACTGATTATAGTGTCGCAGCCGTGCGCCTCTGCCGTAGCACGCATCTTGGAGCGAAAATATGATTGATACTTGTCGGGCATCTTGCTACCGTCGGCACCACTAACAACAGTTGCTGCACCAATGCTGCTGCCCTGAGTCATATATATACTATCGCAAGCTATAGAGATAAGAGCACCTGCCGACGCTGCATTGCCATCGATAAAAGCATAAATAGGTATTCGGCTGTTGAGAAGTCGCGAACGAATGGAATCGGCATAAACGACCTCGCCTCCGTATGTATTCAAATGAAGTACAATACGCGAAGCATTGATATGCTCTGCTCTATCGAGTGCCGACTGCGTATGTATCCATGCACTATTGTCTATCTCTTCGAATATGCGAAACACAAGCACTTTCTCTTGTGCCGCTGCTGCTATAGTCATTAGCAGTAATATGATGGCTGCGATTTTTTTCATAATGGACAAATTTACATAAACAGACTCGAAACAATATCGTCGGATATGAACCAATCCGATTCATCGATATAATAGATATTGCCACTCTTTTTCAACCTCGATGCGTGGCTAACGAAGTATTCATAATAATCATTACCAATATGTTTCAGTGCATTTGCATCTACACCATCAATAGTACGCAAGCCAAGCATAATGGTCTCGTTATAAACATCTTGTTCAGTTAGTTCGTCGGCCTCATATATTGGAGCTTTCTGTTCTATGTGCAGATGACAATAGTCTTTGATTGACATATTATTGGTATGCCTATGCATATTCCAAAACGAACTACTTCCCACACCTACTCCGACATACGACGTACGATTCCAATAATTACTATTGTGCACGGCTCTATAATTAGGCAAAGCATAATTGGATATTTCATAATGCTCGTAACCTAATTGTCGCATTCGCTCAATTATATGCTCGTATTGTTGGCGCACATCATCGTCGGGGCAAGGCGTAAGAGACTTGTTTTCATGCATTCGCATAAGCAAAGTGTCGGTCTCATACGACAGAGCATAGATAGATTTATGAGTTGTTTCGATGGTGGCAAATTGTTCAAAATCATGCTCGAAATCATACCAATCAAATAGAGGCATACCAAATATGAAATCGATATTTATGTTGTGTATGCCATACTTTTCGAGAGTAGATATAGCACAATAGACTTGCGATGCAGTATGCCGACGATTCAAGAACTTCAGCATTTTATCGTTCATGCTCTGCACTCCCATACTTACACGGCTTACTCCATAACTATGCAGCAACTCGGCAAGCGCTTCATCAATGTCGTCGGGATTGCACTCAATGGTAAACTCACATACCAAAGCCATATTTACGCTATCGCGCAAATAATTGAGCAACTTAACAAGCAATGGTCCGCCAAGAGTAGAAGGTGTACCACCACCAATATAAATAGTACGTACAGCCGACAAATCGTACTGCTGCATCTCGAATATCAACGCATCGACATAGGCATCTGCATAGCTAAAGTTTGTTTGACTGAAGAAGCCACAATAGATGCAACGCGATTTGCAAAAAGGAATATGTATATAAAGGCCTTGTGGCGCTGGTTTGGACATCGAGTAAACTTGATATTAGCTTTTAGCTAATGATTTTCAATCGCTTTTGAAGCTTCAACTAATCTGGATATACCTCAGCAACAATCGGTATGTAGCGATCAATCATTCGCTTATATACCACATTGTATTGCTCTTTGTTAGTTATACTATCTACCATCTGTTTCTCGCGAAGGAAATTATCGTACACATCGCCGCCAACCTCTTTCAAAATATCATCAAGGAATTCGAGCGTAAACAAATGCAACTGATTATCGTGAGTATCGAGAGCATAACAAAAGCGCGGAATATCACTAGCCAATGCCATCAATCCGCCTCCAAGTGCACCAAACATCACGCCCGCAGCTGCTGCCGAAGCGCCACGTTTGGCATTTTCTTGCTTAGTTAGAGCAGAGAGCCCTGCATGAAAAATCAGATAACGCCCCGACGATTCTACCAAAGCATAATGTTTGTCGGCTTTATATTGACGACAATTGATAAATAGAGAATCACCGCTCGAATAGGCAAAAGCTTGATTCTTGAGCATCTTTTTTTCAGCGCGATTGTGATGGACGATTTCATAGTCGTTGCCACCATTCATCTTTATAGCAAAATTGCTACGCTTCTTAACATCGAAATGAACTGTGTCTGAGGGTGTTTGCTGTAGCAAATCTCTAATTGAGAGATACACACCTTGAGGAATTTCACGTGCTGACACGTTGCAGCACATAGCCAGAACGGCCACAAAAGCTAGAATTTTCATAATCATAGATAGTTTATTGAGAAAAAGTCATCTACCCATTACGGTAGATGACTTTGGTTATGCTGTTTTGTACTGTAGCACTAAGCTATGCCCATATCTTTGAGGGCTTGCTCAATCTTCTTGTCGGCTGCGGCATCGGCTGCGGCGTAGTCGGCAGCGCTCTTCATATCGGCTTTAGCCTCAACATAGAACTTAATCTTAGGTTCGGTGCCCGAAGGACGTACGCTCACTTTCAAGCCATCTGCAGTGAAGTATTGGAGCACGTTCGAAGTGGCAGGCATCTTGATGTCGGTTACTTTGCCACACTCGCAGCATGTCTCTTTGAGCAACTTGAAGTCCTTAATCGTAGCCACAGGTGAACCAGCAAGGCTCTTAGGCGGATTGTTGCGGAAGTTCTCCATCATAGCCTTAATCTCGTCGGCACCGCTCTTACCTGGCTTAACCACGTTGACAGCTTTCTCTTTCTGGAATCCGTAGTCTTGATAAATCTTCATCAAGAGTTGGTAGAGAGTCATGCCGTTGTCTTTAGCCCAAGCAGCAATTTCGCAGATGAGGCAGATAGATGCGGGCGAATCTTTATCTCGAACCTTATCGTATGGCAAGAAGCCGAAGCTCTCTTCACCACCGCCAATGTATTTCTCTTTGCCTTCCATCTCGCGGATGCGGTATGCAATCCACTTGAAGCCTGTGTACTCGTCGTAGAGCTTCACATGGTTCTTGTCGGCTATTTCGCGAATGAGTTCCGATGTAACAATGGTCTTAACAAGGAACATGTTAGGCTGCATCTTGCCAAGTTTCTTCATATTGGTGATGATGTACCAGCAGAACATCATGCAAGTTTGGTTACCATTGATGATAATCCACTGGCCTTTGTCATCGCGGCAAACGATAGCCAAACGGTCGGCATCGGGGTCAGAAGCGATAACGAGGTCGGCACCAACTTTAGTACCGAGGTTCATACCCATCGTCATAGCCTCTGAGTTCTCAGGGTTTGGCGATTTTACGGTTGGGAAGTTACCATCGATAACCATCTGCTCAGGCACAACGTGGATATTCTGGAAGCCCCATGAGCGCAAGCACATAGGAATAATTACGCGACCAGTGCCATGAAGTGGCGAATAGACGATATTGAGATCTTTTTGGCGAAGAATAACATCCTGATCGACCATAGCCTCTTTTACAGCCTGCATATAGTCGTAGTCCATTTCGCCACCAATGATTTGAATGAGGTCTTTGTTAGGAGTGCTCTTCACATCTTCAACCTTAACCTTGTTCACCTCATCGATGATGCCAGTGTCGTGAGGGCTAAGCACCTGAGCGCCATCTTCCCAATAAGCCTTATAGCCGTTATATTCCTTAGGGTTGTGGCTTGCCGTAATATTTACACCAGCCTGAGCGCCAAGTTGACGAATGGCGAATGAGATTTCTGGTGTTGGGCGAAGACCTTCGAAGAGGAATACTTTGATGCCGTTAGCCGAAAAAATGTTAGCTACGGTTTCGGCAAAGAGGCGGCTATTGTTGCGGCAATCGTGACCAACAACTACGCTAACGCCCTTGCGACCAGCAAAAGCTTTGTTGATATAGTTCGCAAAGCCTTGAGTAGCCATACCAACGACATATTTATTCATGCGGTTGGTACCAGCGCCCATTACGCCACGCAAACCACCAGTACCAAATTCGAGTGTGCGATAGAAAGCGTCGATGAGAGCTGTTTTGTCAGGATTTTCAAGCATGGCCTTTACTTCGGCCTTTGTCTCTTCATCAAAATTGCCACCGAGCCATGTCTTGGCTACGGCTTCGCATTGTGCTAAGAGTTCTTTATCCATAAATGTTTTGTATTTTGTATTGTTCCGTTATTTTCAAAATCCAAAGGAACAGAAAAAAAACGAGAAAAAATGCCATAAAAAGCCGAAAGTTGGACGCTTTTCGGTCAGGTTCGAAATTTATACTACATAGCCACCAATCTCTATTCAATGGTTATGTGTTCACCCAAGAAATGTGGTTGCTTACCCACGAATACATCAATAACTGCGTTGACCCGAGCAAGCCATTCACGAACCATCATTCTCACCTGCCAATATCTCATAGTAACATCTTGAGCATTGAAAGCTATTGCATCAATATCATTATGTATAGCTATGTATAAAGCGCGTTCGTTATGAAATTGCTGAGAGATAATCGTGAATTTGTTTAGTCCAAAAATATTTTGGGCTCTCACTATTGAATCAAGCGTACGAAAACCAGCATAATCAAGATAGATAACGCTATCGGGAACGCCAGCCGCTACGAGATCCGCCTTGATGCATGATGGCTCATCGTAGGTGGTACGTGAATTGTCGCCACTCACCAATACTCTTTCTATTTTGCCAGCCTTATAGAGAGCGACACACGCCTCTATGCGATGGTTATAAAAAGGATTCGGTTGCCCCGTTCGTCCCACTGGATTTGTACCCAACAATACTCCAACACGATTATAGGGAATATTCTCCACACTGCTATACATCTTGGCTTCTGCTGCGTTACGAACCGCGACGTTACAACATATAATAAGCATAACGCCCATAAGTACAGCAATAGAAATAATAGCTACTACTCTTTTTTTTATCATATGAACAATTGGGCTCAATAGTCACTTCAACGAGGTTTCACTCTTCCATTTCATCGGTTTGCAACAGCACATCTATGCCATTTTGTTCGAGCAATGCAACCGATTTAGAGCAGATATTATCCGTACATATTAGGCTAACCTTCATTTGTGGGTCGACGGATTTTATCTTCTTAGCTATTTCCACAAAATTTTTAGCATCGTCTACAAGCAATCGGCGTTTCACAATTTTCACTATGGCAATGTGATTTTCACCAACATACTCCAGCAGAGTGCGCTTATCTACGCCGTAACGTTCTGATAATGATTGCAATTGCATATCCGTAAGTATAATTATAGAGTCATCACGCCAGGCACTTCCATAGCCATGCCCGTAACACGCGTAACCATTTCGGCGGCGGGAGCAATACAAATGTGCGTAAGGGCTATGTATTTACCATTTTTACTAAGTCGTGTACCTCGCTGACCTACAGGAGGAAGCACCATTTCTACTTGCTTAATTGTGAAGCCATCGTTAGGCATTATAAACTTGAATGCATATTTCTGTGGCCATTTTTCGCGTTCCAATCTGTCGCGTAGCTTTGCTAATGCTTGTTCTTGTTCTATTGTCATTTGTTGGGGTTATTATTAATAATACACTATTGTAGAAACCAGTCTCCAACGCTCTTGTTCCCACTTGTATTCTTCTATTTTCTTTATATCGCCTTGATCATTGTATGTATACACATACTTACCTTGAAAAAAAACTTTCCACTCTTGCGTCATGGTATCCCATTGTGATGTTTTTTCTCCTATTTTGTTGCCTTGCTGGTCATATTCATACATATTGCACGACAAATTAACCCAAGCCGATTCATTTAAGTTCCATTTGCGGCGATACTCTTTTGACACTTTGCCCGTCAGATCATATTCAACCTCTTCATTCACAACACCTTTCCAATCGCCACGGTTATTATCCCAAGCAAGGCGTATGTTGCTGATGCGATTGCCATTGGCATCGAATTTTTCTGTCACACTGCTCACACCTTCCCACACATCTTTGCGATTTGCATCGTAGCCTATCCAACGATAATGAACATCGGAGATTTTGTTTCCCACCACGTCGTAATTAACATCTGAGCGTTCTTGATTGTTTATCAACCATCTATCTATTCTCCACGTCTCGTCGCGAGTGGCTACTTCTGAACCTTTGTTATCTATATATGTGGTATATCGCTCGGCATTCTGCCATTTACCATTGCAATCGACCATCTTCATGGTTTTTTCTTCAACAATGAGGTTGTCGGCATGTGTATATTTATAATCATACTTCTCATACTGATACCACTGTCCATCTTGCCCAATGCTTTTGAGTATAGATACAACATTCTTATTATCAGCATCATATATATAATCTTCCTTCAAATAGAGCACCCATTCGTCGTTCTCACGATTGCTTTCAATCTTATTTACAAGATTTCCTGCAGCATCGTATTCATACTGCGTACGTTCGGAATATTTCCAAGTTTGCTTTTCTTCGTTCCATAGATACTTACAAACGGATATTTCGCGGCCTTCAGCGTCATACTCTGTGGTCGACCGTTGTTCGCCATACCATACGGAGTTCTGCGCATTCCACCTACGCGAATCGAAATCGAGCACTCTACCTTGAGCATCGTAGCTACTTCTCTGTTCGATTGTTGGTTGCCAATCGCCAACGGCAACATTCCAAAGCGATGATATGCTGTGTATGCAGTTACCTACGGCATCATACTCTTTCTGCTCATAGCTTATGCCTACCCAAGTATCATTTTTCTTGTTGTATAAATAGTTCTTCACCGACAACTCCCGACCAGAGCCATCGTGAGTAAAGAAAGATTTTTTTATCTGTTGTCCATTAGCATTTTCGACCACAATGCTATCACAAAGATGCTTTGCTTGACCTGTAGCCACTACGGCATAGACAAGCAACAATACTGAAGAAAAGCACTTTAGCAGATTCATAACAGATCTCTGATTTATAAAAACGAATTTCAAATATAGCGATTTATACGTTATAGTACCCTTCGAGTTTCAAACGAGATTCTACCGCCAATCAGGGAAGATTTTACGCATAACAATCGCTGTTAGAATGCCTGAAATTACAGCCGCTAACATATCGTAGTAGTCAAACGTGAGACCAATAAACTCATACAATATAAGAGCTATAGTCGATACGATTACTATAACATTAATACTATACTTAGATCTACCAGTTATCGGCAGAAAGAACAGGATATTCACAGGCACAGCGAAGAAGTCAGTGAATGAATCAGCCACATGAAAATCATTTATTCCATTAGCGTATATGTATGGTCTATATGTTTTTTGAATAACCATGCAGGTAACAAACAATACCATACATATAGAAAACATTTTTATTCTCACCGTGCGTGAGAATTCATACGGCGTTTCAAGACGTTTTAGGATAGAAATCATAGTTTAATCGTTTTTTATTCTACTCGCTCTAAGTAAACAATAGACACCTATAATTATGAACGGAATACTAAGTATTTGCCCCATGTCGAGAAACAAGCCTTGTTCAAATGCTACTTGCTCTTTCTTGATAAATTCAACGAAAAAACGAAAGATGAAAATTGCGGTAAGACAAAGTCCAAAATAAAAGCCAGTCCCAACAGCAATTGGAGATTTATCACTCATACTCTGAACCTTACGCCAATGCCTATAAATCAATATTCCTACAACAAATAGCACGAAATAAAAGAGCGCTTCGTAAAGTTGCGCTGGGTGGCGTGGCACTAAAGATCCATTAACTAAAGAATCTGAACTATGAAAAATGAAAGCCCAAGCCACATCGGTTGTTTTGCCAACAATCTCGGAATTCATCAGATTGCCAATACGAATACAGCAAGCCGCTGCAGGCACTGCAATTGCAATATTGTCTAATACCGTAAGTAGTTTCAGCCCAGTCTTTTTCCAATATAGAATTATGGCTACAAGTAGACCTATCGCGCCGCCATGCGAAGCCAATCCTGCATAACCAGTATATTTCCACGAACCATCAAATTCAATATGAATTGGCACCATCATTTCCACAAAACCTTTCCAACTTGTGAGATAGTAATCAGCTTGATAGAATATGCAATGCCCCAAACGTGCACCAATAAGTACACCCACGAAACAGCAGGAAAACAACAGCATAGACATTCGTTCTTCTATATTTTGCTGTTTATACAATCGCTGCACCACTTGATATGCAACAATCAACCCGACACCCCATAGAATAGAATACCACTTAACTCCAAAGCCGAATATCGAAAATGCGTCTATCGAAGGTTGCCAATCTATAAATAGAAAATTCATTTTATTGAACTTGATAGTCTGTAAGTGAATAAATATCAATCTGCATTATACCACTTCTCCAATTCGCGATTGAACTCTTGCTTGGTCAGCGTTCGCCACTGCTTTACCTGTTCGGTGATGTCGACAACTTCAAAATCAACTCTGCGTTTTTTTGTCACAAGCACCCAGCCTGTAAGTATACGTAGTAAACTCAATAGCAACAACTTAACAATCGACGGAGTGGCACGTTTGCCATATCGGCTCCAACTGCTTCCCCATAAGCCTCGCGCTCTAATAGCTATCACACGCGTTTGCGCTGGAAGGTTTTGCGCTGTAGAATATGCAAGATGTCTGTTGCCTATCTGTTCGCTACCATCGAGGGTGATATGGCCCGATGGATAGAAGAGAATATTGCTACCCTCACTAAGAGCATTGGAAATGATTCCATCAAGTGCACGAACCTTATCAACATCGCTGCGACTGCGCGACAGTGCAAGATCGGGCACAGCAACGGCATTGAATAGCGACAGCACGTGTCCAACAACTGGTATATGGAAATATCCATCGTCGACGAGCGGACGCAACGGCACATTGTAGAATTCGGCATAGAGCATCATCGGATCGATAACAGCCTGATGCTGAGGCCAAATGAGCATATTAGTATCGGACTTAGTAATGAGTTCTTTGTTGTTAATATGTACATCGTAGTGCAAATGCATCATTGTGCGGCCAAAGTAGCAAGTGACTGTGCGATAGCAAAAAATGAAAATGGTTGGAGCTACTATAAATACTAAGCCAATGAGTAGGAATATGTATCGAGAAGGGAAAAACTGCAGCACAAGTATATTGGTAGCCGAAGCAAGAAATATGTATACGAACGAAATCTGATTGAAATATGCCAACACGGCACCAAGTTCAGAAGTATCGACACGTTTCTGAATCTCGGCATCGAGCGGGATTTTGAAGAGTCCACCCACAAATGCCACAAACGTAACTACTATGCTTGTAGCCACAACGCCCATACGAACGGCAAAAAGCACAACCATAAGCACGCCTAAGAGCCAGCCAAGCATAGGCACCCAACCGAGAAGAAAGTGGCTGCGGCCTATTTTGCCACCAAGCACGCAGCCCACGCTGATGCCTATGGCCATGAGAGCCAAGAGGCAACCAATCTGCATGTTGCTCATATTGAGTTCGTCGGCGCAATAGAGCACCAATAGCGTTTGCAGCGATGCCGAGAGCCACCAGAAGAGCGAGAGCATATGTATGACAGCATGCAAGCCCTTGTATTTACTAACAATATGCGTTGTTTGTCGCAAAAATTTGAAGACACGAGCAGAAGTCTCAACCGACTCTTTTTCTTCCTTGACACGTAGGACAAACGAGAATGCCACACCCAACACAGCAAGCAAAACGAGCGCAAAAGCGTGTACGCCCAATCCCGCTTTGTCGGCAAGCACCGATGCTGCCACAGTGCCGATGAGCATACCAAGAAACGATATTGCCTCCATGCCTCCCATGCCTTCCGACACGCCATCGATGCCACCAATGTCTTTTATCAATCCGTATTTCGATGGCGAATAGAGCGCACTCTGAAAGCCCATAAGCAGCACCGCAGAGAGTGCTACAATTACATTTTGCATAGCAAAACCCGCTATAGCAACGCCCATAATAGGCAACTCGCAGAGTTTGGCTATACGCACAATGTTCAACTTCTTGCAAAACTGCGGGAGTTTGCCAGCCAATGGCGAAAAGATAAGATATGGAAAGACGAGAATCCCTGCCGTAGCATTCACAATCAGAGCTCGCAACTCATCATCGACCCACAACGAAGCAATATAGATGACGAGCATCTTGAGCAAATTGTCGTTCATAACGCCACAGAAATTTGTAGCGTAGAGCGTAGCAAATTGTTTTTTCTTATTCATAGCGCGCAAATATACATAGTGTTAGCTGAGAATGCAGCAGCAAAAAGGCGAAGCCACCTGATTAATGACTTCGCCCGAGATGAGAACCTTTATTATTACAATCAATTTACCAATTGGTAGAACAATTGTCCAGCGATGTTGAGAGTGCAAAATGTATAACCGAGCGCGCTGAAATATCGACGTCCATCGACAACGTAGCAAACGGCATTTGCAGGAATTTGAGTGTAGATAGCCCCTACAACGTATGGATCGGGAGCATAGAAACGATCATAGACTACATAGCGATAATGATTGTGCACAATGTGACGAACAGGCATCGGACGCACATCGCTATAGTTGTAGTGATGAATCACACGCACTGGCGCAGGAGCTGGTGCATAGTGATGATGGTGATGATTAACTACTTTATGATGTCCATAATCATTGTAATGAACATGTGATTTATGACTATTGCTATGGTTATAGGCATGTTGAGCGCGATTGTTGTTTACAACATTGTGGTGGTGCTGCGCTGGTTGACGCGATGTATTTGCAGAACGAGTTACAGTTTGATTATTGTGACGAGCACTATTCTGTGCAAGAATATTGCTATTTGCTGTGGCGAGAATGGCTATCGTCATTACTACTACCATTTTGAAATTCGTTTTCATAATCGTCAGTATTAATTAGTTCGACATTTGCTAAGTGAACTGACGAAAATTGTGCCAAGAAAAGCCTACCAGTAGACCTCGCTCTGCTTTCACCGACCAAAGGGGAGCAATATTCGACGAAAATCGAATTTGTATCGACAAAAAAAGCAGAAGCACTATCGCTTGGGGCAACAGTGCTTCCGTTTTATATAATCAAATAGTAAAATTCTACTTACGGCACAAAACCTTGCAGTCGCCTGGTGCTTTGAGGTTTTCGTCGATTATAATCTCGCTAATTGTGTCGGCAGTGATGTGACCAGTGAGTGGATTTTTTACGCTGGTGATGTTGCCAATAATGTCGGCTTCCACGCTGGTGTACTCAAAAGCGAGGTCGGCAGCAGCGCCCATGGTGCAACGCTCCATCACGAGGCTGTGGGCATAGCATAAAGGTTGAGTACCATCAACATGGCTATCGATCATTCGTAGGTTGTGAGAATGCCAAGCGAGGTATTCGCCATTGATTTTGGAATTGTGCACAGTGATATTCTCGCTATTCCAAAAGGCATCTTTAGTATCTATCTCGCTGTCGTAGATTTCAATATTCTTACAGTATTGAAACGAATACTTCGCGCGAATGTGGCTATTGTAAATCTTTATGTTGTTGCTATGCAAAAATGGATAATCGCCACCATCAATAGTTACATTGCGGAGTGTTATGCCATCGCAATGCCAAAAAGCTTCAGGAGTTTCGCGCATAGTTACGCCCTCGAGTGTTAGGTTTTGCATTTCGCGAAAGACCTTGGGCGATTCCACCAACGAATTCTTCATCAGCATATTACGAGAATACCACAGAGGCGCACGACAATCGACCGTCAATGTGCACCCATCGATAATGAAATTATCGTTGTGCCAAAATGGGTAACGACCTTCAAAACGGCAATTGTAAGCTTCAACATCGGCACACTCTTTCAGAGCCGACTCTCCAGTGTGAATAGTTACGCCACGCAAAACGACGTCCTTACTTCCAAAGAGTGGACGCTCGCCGCTAAATTCTTTGTTTTCTATTGTTGTTTTCATGCAGCAAAGCTACGCCTTTTTTTCTTGTCTCGCCATTCGTTTGAGCATTCGCTTCCCGACTTCGTTCCACGACTGCATTCGCTTGAACCCTCTACGAAGTGGCAACTTGTAGAGCAACAACAGCATACCCACAGAAAGACATACATAAGCCACTATACCATAAAGTTGCTTAATACTTACAAGCATGACGGTATGGCTAAAACTATCCATCTTGAAAGCAAATGGTATGTTCTCAACACTCATAGAAATATGGTCGAAGCACTGCGAAAAGCGGCTAATATTATCAGCAATAAAATAATTAAGTCCATAAGAATAAAAAGCAGCTCCAACAACTCCACCAATAACCATGTGAATCATATTGAATATAGATAGCGCCATAAAAAATGTCTGGAAAGTAAATATGTCATGCAAAAGTGTCATCAAAGCTATAGACATGATGGCAGCAGCCATACTACGCAACATAAGAGGCAATCGCAACGACTCGATATTCAGCGCGGACGATATGATATTGTAAAATATAATTAGGTAAGCAGCCAAAGCAAAAAAGGCAATGGTTACGAGTCGCAACTTGCTGAAGTCGCAAACCTTCATCCATAACAATGCAAATAGGCAGCCAATAACCACGCCCATAAAAGACCACCAATCGAGCCGAGCCGCAACGTGATCGGTATATTCCAAGCCATGCTCATAAAACACCTCTTCGAGCACATGCTCGGAAGCGAAGCATATTTCTGCAATGGTGATGATACTTAGAATAGGCAAGAAATGCTTTACGCGCCAAATCTGCGGATCGATATATGGTTGCTTGAGCCACAACATACGCACCACTATGAGAACAGAAGTTGCAATAGCAGCAATGCCCACAGTTCGCATAGATGCAGAGTGGAGCCAATCGAGAGTTTGACCATAGCAAAAAAAGAAAGCCCACTGCAATAGAAAAGCCAGCCATAGCAACGCGCTTATCCAATCGATGCCTTTAAGCGGCACTGGAGGCATAATATAGACAGCCTTCGTAATGATAATTAGCACAATAGCTATCGTCATATATATGCCAGACATGAGCCAATGCATATTTTCCCAAGCCGAGGTATAGGCTATTTGAGCAGCCAAATAATCGCTCACTTGCATTGCACCTAAAATAAATATGTGCAACAAAGGGAAGAAGACGCGGAAATCACGCTTAGGAGTCATCCATAATTGGATGTTGCTCATGCATTCGAATGTTCCTTGTATTTTGCAAAATCCACTTATTATGCAGAACAGCCACAACATAGGCAAGTTGGGCGCATAGGCAGCACCAATATTCGACACAATCAGACCTACAGAAGCCCCAAGTAGCAATACTTTATTGGGAAAATGGAACTTCATTCTGAAAAGCAGAGGAAAATAGACTGCCATTCCAGCCAAATTGCAATAGAGACACATAAGAACATCTTCGAGCAAAAACTGACGAGTACTTATTATCTCATTGATAGCCCCCAGATATAAGCCGCCTCCAAGTTGAAAGCAGAAGGCAAACACTACATATATCCACGGGCGCAGAGGCTTAGGCACAAAATCGCGCATCATGGGCATGGCAAAGACCATTGGTGGGCCAGCATGAGTCTGCATTTTTTGCTGTTCCATTATTATTTGCTCTCCTATGTATATTAATACTTCACCTCACATTCAACGTTGAGTCCCGCACGCAAGAGACTGTTTTTATCACTATCGTCAAGCATGATCTTTACAGGAATGCGTTGCTCTACCTTCACGAAATTGCCAGTGGCATTATCTTGCGGAATAACAGAATAGGCGGCACCAGTAGCACGAGAAATAGCCACCACATGTCCGGTGTAGACAACATCGGGAACAGCATCGGCCTTTATTTCTACTTCGGCACCCACTGCGATATTTGACAATTGAGTCTCACGATAATTGGCAATAATCCATGCTTCGCCATCGGCAACAATGTCAACTATAGTCTGCCCAGGTTGAATAAGTTGTCCCTCTTGAATATCCTTTCGACCCGTAGTACCATCGCACGGAGCAACAATCACGGTATACGACAAATTGAGTTGCGCCAAATTGAGTTGCGCAGCCGCCACTTGAATAGCAGCATCGTTCTGCCCAAGACGAACAGTCTGTTCTTGCTTTATGAGCGCAGTAGAATTCTTCTGACGCATAAGTTGCTCGTAGCGAGCCTTGGTAGCATTGTAGTCCGTCTCTACCCTATCGTATTGCTGCTGAGTGGCAGCACCACGTTTCACAAGTTCAGCATATCTATTAAGCTCCGTCTCGGCATTTTTCAAACGAATAGCCACTTCTTCTATTCCAGCATCGGTAACAGCGATATTGTTTTCGGTGGTCGAGATGGTCGTATTCATTGCCGTTTTTCCCGTCGTGGCATTCATAAAATCGGCCTTTGCTTGAGCCAAACGGAGACGAAACTCGGCATCTTCAATAATGAGAAGAGTGTCACCTTTTTTTACTTGTGCATATTCTGAAAAGCGAACCTCTTTCACAAAACCTTGCACTCGCGAGTTTACTGGCGTCACAAGTTGACGAACCTGAGCATTGTCGGTATATTCTACATTTCCAAGGTGAATAAAACGTGAGCATACCATACTCACGCCACCAACAAGCATCAATACGACAACTACGTTAAATATAATTTTAGCAGAAATTTTCATGATTATTACTTATATATATCTATAAATCAATATATTACTACAACAAACCAACTGCAGCAAGAAGCAAGCAATGGCTATAAACAATCGACATTTGGGAATTAATAAGCATCAATTCGGCCGATAGTTGCTGATTCGATGCATCGAGCATATCGGTGACCAATGCCATACCATTCAGATAGCGATACTGAATGACATCGTAGTTTTCGTGAGCAAGTTGAAGGCTTTTTTCGCGCGTCCTACGAATCGACAAGGCCTCTTGATACTTAACATATGCAGCATGCACTTTAGCACGCATATCGTTTTGAAGAGCCTCATATTGCGTACGAGCTGTAGCAGTGGCGGTGCGGAGTTTGCTAACCGCGTGTTTTTGTTTGTATATAGCTCCAAGATTATAACTAACCCCTACGCCAACATACCAATAATTAACATTTTTATCGATAGTGGGAATTTCAAACGTGATAGGCCCATTCAAGTTATCCTCAGCACGAAGCACTATAGTGGGTCGATAAGCAGCTTTTGCAATCTCTTCGCTTTTGGTATTTATGTCGACTATCGACTCTGAGATGCGCACGGCAGGAGAGACGTCCACTTTTTGCAACCATTCCGACTCGTTGGCAACCGACTCTTGAAGGTTGACAATATTAGTATCGGGCTCAATAACAGTAGAATGAGGCAAATCGAGAGCTGCCACAAGGTTGCTATTAGTTATATCGAATGCATTATGAGCCTGAGTCAAACGGAGGTCGAGATCTTGAAGTTGCATTTCGTAACGAGTGATGTCGCTCTTCAGAGCCGTACCAGCCTCATAATTAGCCTCAATGTCGTCTACGAGTTTTTGCGTTTGCTCTTTATTCTTCTGAAGAATAAGTATCTGGTTACGCAGTTGGCAAAGGTCGAGATAATAGCCAGCCACAAGAAGTCGGACGGCCTGACGATTACCTTCGTAACGAAGCTTAGCAATAGTAGTTTTCAGTTCACTCAACTCAATAGACTTCTTTATTGCACCGCCAGCAAACAGCACTTGAGTGACAGCCACCGAAAAAGTGTTTCCGAAATGTGGTGTGGAGGTGTTGAAGCCATTCGAGAAATCACGGTCCATAATACGGACATCGCCCAAATAAGAGAGTTGCAAATTGAAATCGATGTCGGGAGTTCGATTGCTCTTAGCTGAACTAACTCCCTCTTCGGCCTCTACTATTTCGCTTCTTGAGGCTGCAAGAGACAGACTCTGTTCGTCGGCAAGCTGAAAAACTTCGTCCATCGACAATCGTTTCGTTTGTGCTATGGCATTACTTATGCTAACAGTAGCAACAATTAGTAACGCACTAAATTTCAAATACTTACAATTAATATACATATCCTATTTTTTCGCAGAGCAAAACTACGCTCATAAGACATGCTACAATTGTTCAAACCAACACGATATTTGTCAAATTCGAACCAAAATCATACATACTATCTATATTTGCGCAAAAAGATTTGTCCATATACAAATAATATTAATTCTATGATTAAGAATAGTATACACGTATTTTCGATTCCCGACATAGAGCGCTCGCACCGAGGAATGACCTACGGAGATCTTCTTTCGATATACCATAGCCAGCCAAACGAGAGCTTTCGCGCAGGAATAAATGGACAAACGGCATTCTACCTAAAAGCCTATAGCTACATGCTTGTGCTCAATGGCAGTGCCGAAATGAACATTGCACAACACAGCTACAATGTGTCATCTGGTAATTTGATTGTGTGCACTCCACTTCATTTGATTAAGTATGTGTCTACTTCGCGCGATTTTGAATTCTTCGTCATGTCTATTTCGACGCAAATGGTTGACCAATTGCCACTCATCGATCTTCGCAGTAGAATAACAAGTGGGCTCGACACGGGGCGTCACCCAGTGAGCAAACTTAAGCCTCACGAAGTGGGCACTATTCTTCGCGCCTTCAACGACCTCTATACACAAACCTCTCGGCGCGACCATATATATTGGAAAGAGTTAATAGAAAATGCTTTGTGCAGATTCTTTTTAGAATACGACAGTCTGAGAACCAACAACATGCCACCAAGCGAAAACCGAAGCAAACGGGCATCATCGATTTTCGACCAATTTATCCATTTAGCACAGCTACATTTCGTTGCTCATCACGATGTGTCGTTCTATAGCGATGCTCTCAACATTACGCCTCAATATCTCACCCGAATAACCAACCAACAAGCAAGTATCAAACCTTCGGATTTCATTTCGGAGCTTCTATATGCCGAAGCGCGCAACCACCTTGCCACCTCATCGGCTACAATACAAAAGATAGCCAACGACCTTGGCTTTTCCGACCAAGCGGCGTTTTGCAAATTCTTTCGCCGCCGCTCTGGCATGTCGCCTAAAGAGTTTAGAATGAGCTACAAGCTATAAAGCGTGCGTTGAGCAATTGCTCTCCACATTCACCATTGATACGGCTATCAGTTAAGACCAATCTTCATCACATTGCGTTCAAAGTCGTCGCGATTGCCTGCTGCTTTGTTTTTGATGCGTGCACGATAGGCATAAATAGAATTAGGAGAATAGTGCAAGAATTCG
This sequence comes from Bacteroidales bacterium, assembly GCA_015061285.1. GTDB lineage: Bacteria > Bacteroidota > Bacteroidia > Bacteroidales > Marinilabiliaceae > W3P20-009. Next base: position 124,539 of record SUWW01000011.1, read on the forward strand.
GCAATCTTGGAACTTTCGGTAATACCTAAGCGCACAAGAGCAAAAATTCGCAAGTCGGTAGAGAGGCTGTTTTCTGGAGGGACCATGCGCTCTTCTGGACGCAAAAGAGCATTGAAATCGTCGACGAAGGTTGGGAATATATGCAGAAACACCTCATCGAAGTGATGGAAGAGTTCTTCGAGTTCTTCGCTTTTCATCTGCTCCGAATCGGTCATGCGCAAAAGTTCCTTATACTGACCCGCCTTTAGCTTTCGGTTCATCTTGATGCGGTAGTTGTCGAGTTTGTCTATATACTCAGAACAGATGCTGAAGAAAGATCCGAGATATTCGTCTTTTACTCGATTGAGTTCATTCTGCTGCAACATCGATTGGTGCAAATGTTCGTTCATTATCGAGAGTTTACTATTTGCATCGGAAAGTTGCTTATTGACGAGTTGCAACTGACTGCGCGAATAGGAAAGCTGACGACGTTTTTTCAATACGTAGAACAATAGGAGCAGCAGTACAATAGCAAGTAAGCTAATAATTATGATAGTATACGTTTGCCGCTTGTTGGCATCTTGCAAACTTTGCTTATACTGATTATTAATATTTATGACGATAGGCGCCACAAGCCACGAGCGCATGTGGGTGCTGAATTGTGACAAGCATTTCCACGAGAAGTCTACATAGTGAAAGGCTCTATCAGCGTTATCGTTGGTTAAGCTATTGGCAAGCGACCAGAGAGCCCCTTGATCCATTATGGCGAGTCGAATATCTACTATGGCAGCCTGTGCCAACCAATAGCGATACATATCCGTTTGGTTTTGATTTCCGTATGCCAAAGCACGAAAATAGGCCATTGTAGCCCAATCGCGGCTACCATGTTCGCAATGTTGTTCCCAGAAATTGCAACATTTGAAGGCTTCGTCGTATCGGCCTTCATTTATCTGCATAACAGTCATTTCGTGAATCCACGTGAGCGACAAACTGTCGGGATAAGCCAGAAGAGAATCGCGCATAGTGGCTGCATAGGTCGAAAACTCATCTCTAAGTTTAGGCTCGTGTGTATAATAACTCATCTCGCCATAGAGTCGACCAAGGCAATAGTAGTATTTATGCTTCATATCGTCGCTAAGCGACTCCGATTTTAGTTTTTCGTAGTGAATATACGCCTCATGATAGAAGCCCGACTCGGTAAGCTGATCGGCAAGGGCCATAAGGCTCTGTCGATAAAAATCTCGATTGCCCATTCGCTGCGAGATGTCGATACACATATATTGGTATGCTATAGCCGAATCGTTGTTGAATGGTTGATACTCTTCATAAATACTTTTAGCCCACGCAAAACGTTCTTCGAGGCTCTCAGTCTTTTGCAAGCGAGTCTTAAGAATGTTTATGCGCTCTGTTTTTTGTTGCAGGTATATTTGTGATGAATCGATAGCAATATCGATAGCATGATAGATAGAATCGAGTTGTTGGGATGTTATGCACAATACACTGTTAGATATGGATATGAGTATTAGGAGTAATGAGCCTTTTTTCATTTCTTTTACATTTCATTTGCGACCGTAAAGATAATTTTACTTTGCCACATGAGCAGAATATTGACAAAATTATAGCTTCAAATCGCTATATTTAGGACACAACAATCCATATTTATTTTTCACTTCATTTTTATATATACTTAGAACACAACAAATTACAAAACAAAACACATAAACAAATCCATATTTACATAAATATGTAAAAAGCTACAATCGATAAGAGTAGTAGACTTGCACTATGTGTTAATAAAATCTAATTCATCAACAACAAACTATCATTATGCAAAAGAGAACATTTATAGTAGCGCGGCAAGTAGCACTTGCTTTCGTTGCAATGCTTCTATCCACAGTTGCCTTTGCACAGACAATGTCGATAAAAGGCAAAGTTGTAGACAACTTGGGAGATGCAATAATTGGTGTAAATGTGATTGAAAAAGGTACTACTAATGGTACGCTTACCGATGCCAATGGTAATTTCAATCTAAAGGTAAACGAAGGCGCAACACTCTCGTTTTCGTTTATAGGCTATGCCACACAAGAAATTGTAGTAGGCAATCAAACCACTATTGATGTTGTACTCGAAGAAGAGACAGCAATGCTCGAAGACCTCGTGGTAATTGGTTATGGCGTACAAAAGAAGAGCGTAGTTTCTGCAGCCATTGCCAAGGTAACAGCAGAGGACCTTGCAGGTAAAGCTCCTGTACGTATGGATAACGCACTGAAAGGTCTTGCAGCAGGTGTCAACGTTACATCTAATTCAGGTCAGCCGGGTGAAGGATCGCGAGTTCGCATTCGTGGTATAGGTACTATCAACAATTCAGACCCATTGTACATTGTAGATGGTATGCCTATCGAAGGTGGTCTCGACTTCGTCAACCCGAACGATATTGAATCGATTGAGGTGTTGAAAGATGCGGCTTCGGGTGCAATCTATGGTGCACGTGCTGCCAACGGCGTTATACTTGTTACCACTAAAAAAGGTAAGAAGGGCGACGCAGTAATCAACTACAATGCTTCGTGGGGTTGGCAAAGCGCAGCACGTCATCGCGAAGTGACTGGCGCTGTCGATTATGCTATTCTTCAAAACGAGAAGTATGTAAACGGTGGCAAAGAGGCACCATTCAAAGATCCTTACAATTTGACCGACTACAAGGGCGATGCTATTGTAGGTGATGGTACCGATTGGCAAGATCTTGTATTCAACGACAATGCACCAGTTCAGAATCACGACTTGTCTGTAAGTGGTGCATCAGACCGCGTTAGCTACTATTTGTCGTTAGGCTATTTCGACCAAGAAGGTATCGTTGGTGGTAACTATGGACAGTCGAACTACGACCGTCTTACACTTCGCAGCAATACCCAATTTACTTTGGTTGACGCCTCTAAGGAACGTAACTTCCTCAACAAAGTCGATTTGGGCGTGAACGTTGCATATATGCGCACTCACAGCACTGGCATCTCAACCAACTCTGAATATGGTTCTGCGCTTGGTTCTGCACTTTATATGTCGCCAATTCTCACCCCTACCGTAACAGGCGTTTTTGCAGAAGAGATGGCGGCAACTTATTCTAAATATGAGCTTGCTAAGAATAGCGCTGGCGAATATTACACCATTCCTGGCTATCAGGGTACATACCAAGAGATGAACAACCCATTAGCAATTCTCGATGCTACCAATCCAAGCAAAAACTGGTCGCACAAGTTTGTTCCTTCAGCTTCAATCGACATTCAGCTATGGGACGAAATCAAATATCGTGGTACTTATAGCGCCGACATGTCGTTCTGGGGTAGCGATGGTGCTGTTAAACATCTCAACTACTTCTCTGGTAACAACCATAACGAACATACAGAGGCAACTTCTACTAAAGCACAAAACTGCTATTGGCAGATAGAAAACACCTTGTCGTATAACAAGACATTCGCCGATGTTCACACAATTGGTGTTACTGTTGCTCACTCAATCATGAAATCTAAAGGTAGCGACCTTGGTGGCAGCCGTTGGAACTTGGTAAACATCAATAAGCCATCTATCAATTATGCTACTGGCGACTACGTACTCGTCGTAAAAACAGACGAAAAAACGGGTGAAGAGAAGACAGAGGCTCAGGTTCAGCATAGCGTTTGGGGTGGTCCTTACACCGAGCACCGCATGATATCTATGCTTGGCCGTTTGAGCTACGACTACGACGAACGTTATGGCGTTACGGCTACTATTCGTCGAGATGGTTCTTCACGATTCGGTACTAACAATCGTTTTGGTATCTTCCCTTCAGTTTCTGCCATGTGGAACTTGCACAACGAGCCTTACATGGAACTCCCTGAATGGTTGAACTCAGCAAAGGTTCGTTTCAGCTGGGGTAAAAATGGTAACGATAACATTGGCGACTTCCAGTATACCACTCTTACCGCTATAAACAACAATGTACTTTTTGGTACTACTGCTCAGAAATATATTGGTTCTAAGGCCGATAAGACTGCAAACCCCGACCTCAAGTGGGAAGAGTCGGAGCAAACTGACCTCGGCTTCGACCTCGCATTTTTGAATAGTTCACTTACCCTCACTGTCGACTTGTTCAACAAGAAGACCAATGGTATGATTATCGAAATGCCTATTCCTTCATACGTTGGCGAGACTAAGCCTCAAGGCAACGTTGGCGATATGTCGAACAAAGGTATCGAGATTGAGTTGGGATATAAATGGAGCATCGGTAGCGCAAAATTCTCTACTACTGCTAACGTATCGTATATAAAGAACGAACTCAAGAACCTTGGTAACACTGAAGGATTCTTGAATCTTGATGGCGTTCAGGGCATAACTGGCACTGTAACCCGCGCCGAAAATGGCCTTCCTTTCCCATTCTTCTATGGTTATAAAACCGCAGGCATACTTCAAAACGAGAAAGAAGTGAACGATTATGTAGCTTCTCTCGGTGGCAACAAAGAGAACACTCTTCAGGGTGACGACATTACAGCTGGTGATGTTCGCTTTGTAGATGTTAATGGTGACAAAAAGATCGACACAAGCGACCGCACCAACATCGGCAATGGTAACCCTGATTGGACATTCGGCTTGAATTTCAATGCAGAATGGAAAGGCTTCGATATAAATATGTTCTTCCAAGGCGTTCAAGGTGCCGATGTATTCGACGCTACTTATCGTCAGGACATCTATTCGGGTAACTACCCAACTTGGATGCTCAGCCGCTGGACTGGCGAAGGCACATCGAACAAATATCCTCGTCTTGCATTGGGCGACTCTAAAAACTGGCAAGTTTCTGATCTCTACGTATGCGACGGTTCATACCTACGCTTCAAAACACTTCAGATTGGCTACACATTGCCAAAGAGCATAACAGAAAAGGCATTCATCGAACGCTTCAGAGTATTCGTATCGGCCGACAACCTTGTTACTTGGACTAAGTACTGGGGCTTCGATCCTGAAATTGCTTCTGGTGGTACTTCTCTCGGCATCGACCGTGGCGTATATCCACAGGCTCGCACCTACACTGTTGGTTTCAACCTTACGTTCTAATTCTAAAACAGATTTTTTATGAAAAAGATAAACATATTAGGATACTGTGCAGCAAGTTTGCTAATAGCAACTGCCTGCAACGAAGACTTCCTTGAGGTTATAAAACCTGATGGTGAGCCTCTCGAAGAATACTATACTACTGAAGATCATATCAAAGAGGCTCTTTATGCTGCATACGACCCTATCCATTGGCCAGATTGGGGCTTAGGTCAGTACAATGCCCTAAATATCGATGCAGAAATCATGGGCGACCTCTTTTGGGTGGGAGGTTCAAACCTTACCGACATGCAAAACTGGCACATGATCTCTAACTTCGAAGCCGATGAGAACAACACGCTCAGCTCACTTTGGACTGTCGACTACTCTGGCATCAAACGTTGCAACGACCTTTTGAAATATCTCGGTTGGGCACAAGGCAATATGTCAGACGAGGCATACGCATCGTATGAAGCACAAGGCAAACTGCTCCGCGTGTTCTACTACAACATGTTGTGGCACTATTTCGGCAACATACCTTTCTATCTCGAAAATTTGTCGAATCCTTATACTGCTCCACAAATTTCGGCCGATGAGGTTTATAATCAACTCATTCCTGAGCTTGAGAGCATTCTCGATTCAAAAGTTCTCCCTATGAAATGGGGAAATACTGATGCTGGCAAAGTATCGCAAGCTATGGGCTATATGCTCTACGCCGAAATGGTTATGTATCAAAACGATGAATCTCGCTACAGCAAAGCTCTTGGCTACATGAACGAGATTATCAATAGTGGCGAATACGAACTTAACGACGATTTCGCAGCAATATGGGAAGAGAGCGGCGAATGGTGCAAAGAGTCTATTTGGGAAATCAATTATGAGGACAACAACAACGACCGTGGCTGGAACTCTCCACTTGCAACAGGTGGCACCGTCTTGCCAACGCTCATCTCTCCGAACTCATGGCCTGGTGGCGATGGTTGGGACAAAGGCGCCGATGGTTGGGGCTTCCTTCCAGTTCGCGTATCTACATACAATATGTATGAAGAGGGCGATACTCGCCGCGATGCTACTTGCTGGGATGTTAGAGGCGTTGAGTATACCAATCGTTTCCAAGACACCCATATTTGGCTAAAGAAATATCGTCCTCAGAGTGCTAACAATGGTGATGCTGGTTTCGATAACAACCTTAACTACAACAACAACTATCGTTACTATCGCTACGCAGAGACTCTCCTCAACGCTGCCGAACTTATTGTTCGTGGCGCTGGTTCGGGCGATGCTAAAGCTCTTATCTATCAAGTGCGTAAGCGTGCCGGTCTCAATGCCGTTGATGCTACTATCGACAACATTATTAACGAGCGCAAACTCGAGTTCGTTGGCGAAGGCAAACGCTACTGGGATCTTGTTCGTACGGGTCTTGCAGCAACAGTTCTTGTACCAACTCCTTGCGATGGCACAAACCCTTCCGATCAAGGTCGCGTAGGCACATGGACCGAGAAGAAGAAATATCTTCCAATAGCTCAGAGCGAATTAGACTCAGACTCTAACCTCAAGCAGAATGCATATAAGTAAGTAATGTTATTGTTTACCAATCCATCAGCTCTCGATAGTCTCTAAGTAGGCTATCGGGGCAACGATGGAAAAAAGTAGATTATATATGAAAAGTATTTATAAATATATGTTGGGCGCTCTTGTTGTAGGCTCAATGGCTTCATGTTCGCCAGAAGAGTTCGACGGAGCTGATTTAAGCAATTTGCCCACTATCGAAGCCAATCACATCACCGTTGAAGTAGACCAAGAGACAAACACCATGACGGCCAAAACCGAGGAAATTCCTGGTCAGTACCTCATCTGGTATATCGACGATGTAAAATATTCGAGCCTCGCTACTATTAGCTATAGCAACTTGGAAGCAGGAACACATTCGCTTACTCTCAAAGTAGGCAATCGTAATGGTATTGCTAATGCTTCTAAATCAGCCGAATTTACCTTCAACGAGACTAAGGTCGATTTCTCTATCTATTTCAACAAACTTGTTGACAAAACATGGCGTGTAAGCTACACAGAGAAAGGTCACCTTGGCTGTGGCGAACCTGGCACTGACGGTTCTAACTGGTGGTCGGCTTCGCCTAACGATAAAGCCGATTGGGGCGTATACGACGATCGACTCACATTCGCTCATTCCGACTCTGATGGTGCTGCTGAAGGTACATATACATACAACCCTGGCGAGGGCGGAACTGTTTATGTAAACAAAGGCTGCACTGTATTTTCAGAATACAATCCACATGACGATAACGACTTCATGGCTCCAGTGGAAGAGATGTCGGCTAAGTTCACGCTCGTTCCAGATAAGTATAATGGCGAGGATTGTCTCTTCATTCAGTTTGCTCCTCAAACATTGTTGCCATACGTACCAAACGATGATACTTACAACAACCCATTGTATCGTATCGAATCGATTTCAAGCAGCACGCTTGCTCTCGTTTGCGACAATGGCGAAATCGCTTGGCGTATGGTTCTTACAAGTAAAGAAGATGAAGGTATGCCTACTGAACCTGAAGTAACAATGGATTGGGATGTCAATTCAGCACAAAACCTTTGGACTATCAAATCTGAATCTGACCTCGCTTCTGCTGTAGAAACTTGGTGGGCCAATAAAGAGTGGCAGCAGTTGCCATCTCCATCATATACTTTCGAAGATGGCGTATTGTCACTCACTGCCGTAGAAAATGGCGGAGATCAATGGCAAGCTCAAGTAAAACTCCATACCAACATTTCGGCAGTACAAGCTAAGAAATATGATTTCTACTGCGTTGTAGAGGCTGACGAAGACGTAAAAGGAGCTACTATAAAACTCACTCAAGATGGCGACGACGAAAACTATTTCTTTGGCGACCGTCATGATGTTACGGGTGGCAAACTATTCGTATACAAGATCGAAGGCGTTTCATTGGCTAAAGCTGCCGACGCTCCTAAAGTGATGCTCGTATTTGATTTTGCTGGCGCAGCTGTAGGCACCAAGATAAAAGTTCACGACATATACTTCGCTGAAAACATATCAATGGATCCTGCTGATGAGGACAACCTTTGGACCACCAAATCAGAGTCGGACCTCGTTTCTCCTGTAACATTGTGGTGGGCCGATAAAGAGTGTCAACAATTGGCATCTCCATCGTATACTTTCGAAGATGGCGTATTGTCGTTCACTGCCGTAGAGAATGGCGGTACACAATGGCAAGCTCAAGTAGCACTTCATACCAATATTCCAGCAGAATTGGCCTCTACTTATAACTTTGCTTGCAAGATTGAGACTGATGATGATGTTGCAGGTGTAACAATAAAGCTAACTCAGTCTGACGAATCTGCTACTATTAAGCATGACGACAACTTCTTCTTTGCTGACAGACACGACATCACTGGAGGTCAAGCATTTGAATACAAAGCTATGGGCGTTCAACTTGCAAAGGGCGATGCTCATGCGCTGTCTCTTGTGTTCGATTTTGCCGGAATACCAGTAGGTACTCACGTAAAAATTAGCAACATAGTTTTCAAGAAGAACTAACCTAATTTATTTGATAAACTGCCGGCTTCACGGTCGGCAGTTTTTGTCATAATAAAACTTGATATGAATAGTAAGATGTTATTATCTATATTACTCGCTTGTGGTGCGCTCTTTATAGCTCCAAGTTGCGATAAAGACGACAACAATGTCGAGCCTACAATCACTGAATTGTCTGTAAGTGCATCGGAACTTAATTTCGATGGATTTGCAGGTGAAAAAACAATTACTGTTACGGCGGAAAGAGAGTGGTCTGTTATTGTTGATAATGATTGGGTTAAAGTCACACCCGACAATTCAACAGAAAAGACAACCATTGTAACAATAAGTGTTCTAAAAAGCGACGAATTCGACCCACGCGAGGCAACAATCACATTTATGTCTGGTTTGGCTCGTCAGACTATCACTATAAAACAAGAGGGTGGCGACGGCGTGCCCGACCCTAATGCTATCGTTTGTCCTATAGAAGGTTACAAACTTGTATGGAACGACGAATTTGACCAAACATCTACCTCGCTCAACGCAAATGATTGGCGCCACGAGGTGCAAAACTCAGGTTGGGTAAACAACGAACTTCAGAACTACGTTAACGAGAAATCGCCTGAGGGAAAGCGCGTAACAGAGGTGAAAGATGGTATCTTGAAAATCAAATGCCTCAAAGAAAACGACAAGATCTATAGTGGCAGAGTCTATGCCCACGACAAACAGGGTTGGCAATACGGCTACATTGAAGCTCGCATCAAACTTCCTAAAGGCAAAGGCACATGGCCCGCATTCTGGATGATGCCCGTCAATGTAGATTGGGCAAACGAAGGATGGCCCAAATGTGGCGAGATAGACATCATGGAAGAGGTTGGCGCTAACGCTAACTATGTTTCGTCGAGTCTTCATGCCGAAGGCCACGTACATACGCTTGGCAACCAAGTGACACACGAGATGCTTTGCGAAGGTGCAGAAGACGATTTTCATGTTTATGCCATGGAGTGGACCAAAGAGGGTATCACAACTTACGTCGATGGCAAGGTACAGCTCTCGTACAAATCCGACGGCACCATCAAAAATTACCCATACGACAAGCCATACTACATCATTCTAAACCTTGCTTGGGGTGGTTCTTGGGGCGGCTACAAAGGTATCGACGAATCGGCTTTGCCAACCACTATGCAAGTGGACTACGTTCGCGTTTTCCAAAAGAAGTAATCTGAAACAAACAATAGGCAACAATAATGATTAGAAGACTCAGTACGTATGTAGCTACTTTGGCATTGATGGTGGCTTGCGTAGGTGAGCCATCTTCGCCCAAATCAACCGATTTTGTGCGTGTAGATGGTCCAAACCTCGTAAAGCCTGATGGCACAAAACTCTACATACAAGGTACCAATCTCGGCAATTGGCTCAATCCTGAAGGCTATATGTTCGGTTTCTCAAAAACCAACTCGCCGTGGATGATCGACCTGATGCTTAAGCAACTTGTCGGACCTGATGCCACTGCTGAATTTTGGAGTAAATTCAAAGATAACTATATCACGCGCGCCGACATAGAGTTCATCAGCCAGCAAGGTGCCAACACCATTCGTCTACCATTCAACTATAAACTCTTCACCAACGAAGATTATATGGGCTTGCACAACAATCAAGACGGATTTAAGCGCATTGACCAAGTAGTGAAATGGTGTAAAGAGTTCGGGCTATACCTCATTCTCGATATGCACGACTGTCCGGGCGGGCAAACTGGCGATAACATCGATGATAGTTATGGCTACCCATGGCTATTTGAAAGCAATGAGTCGCAACTACTGTTTTGCGACATTTGGAAACAAATAGCTTCGCATTATAAAAACGAAACAACAATTCTCGGCTACGAACTGATGAATGAGCCCATAGCCCCTTACTTCGAAAATAAGGATACGCTCTACACGCTGCTTCAGCCATTATACAAAAAGGCGGTAGCTACCATACGCGAAGTTGACACCAACCACGTCATACTGCTTGGTGGAGCTCATTGGAACTCGTTCTTCTTCATGTTCGACGATTGGAAGTTCGACAACAACATAATGTACACTTGCCATAGGTATGGTGGCGATGCTACTGCCGAAGCTATAAAAACTTATATCGATTTTCGCGACAAGACCAACCTACCGATGTATATGGGCGAAATAGGTCATAACACCAATGAGTGGCAAGCTCAATTTGTAGAGGTGATGAAGCAAAACAACATAGGCTATACCTTTTGGCCTTATAAGAAAATAGGAAACTCTTGCATGGTGGGTATAGAACGCCCAGCCGAGTGGGATTCTGTGATAGTTAAATTTGCCGAAACTTCGAGAAATAGTTATAGTGAATGGCGCAAAGCATGTCCTAATCAAGATGTTGCAAAACAACTTTTGATGCAATTTGCAGATAACTCCAAATTCGAAAAATGTACGACTCAAGGTGATTATATTTCATCTATGGGTTTGAAAGAGAATAAACAAAATGAAAAATAATATGAAAAGTTTAGCAAAAATATCAATGGCTTTGTGTGGCTTTGTGGCACTATCGGCATGCACACATCAAGAACAAATCTCTGATGGGAGCAATGCTGACATAGAATCACGCGTAGAGTCGTTGCTGAGCAAGATGACGCTTGAAGAGAAATTAGGTCAGATGAATCAAATATCGTCGTTTGGCGGTAGCATAGATGAAATGCACGACCTCATTGCCAAAGGCGAAATAGGGTCAATACTCAACGAGGTTGATGCAAAACGCATCAATCAAATACAAAAAATAGCTGTAGAAGAGTCGCGCTTGGGTATTCCTATTCTCATGTCGCGCGATGTTATCCACGGTTTCAAAACAATTTTCCCAATACCTATTGGTCAGGCTGCGACATTCGACACCGCGGTGGTTTACAGTGGCGCACGAGTAGCTGCAATTGAAGCTACTTCAACGGGTATTCGTTGGACATTTTCGCCAATGGTCGACATAGCTCGCGACCCACGTTGGGGTAGACTTGCCGAAAGTTATGGCGAAGATCCATATCTAACATCCGTTATGGGTGCTGCTACCGTCAAAGGCTATCAGACCGACAACTTGTCGGACCCCACAGCAATGGCTGCTTGTGCTAAGCACTTTGTTGGTTATGGTGCGGCTGAGGGTGGTCGCGATTACAACTCGACATACATCACCGAACGTCAATTGCGCAATATCTATTTACCATCGTTCAAAGCATCGAGCGACGCTGGCGCTGCCACATTCATGACTTCGTTCAACGACAACGATGGTGTACCATCAACGGGCAACAAGTTTGTGCTAAAAGATGTCTTGCGCGACGAATGGAAGTTCGACGGCTTTGTTGTTACCGACTGGGCTTCGGCCAGCGAAATGATAAACCATGGTTTCTGTGCCGATAGCTATGATGCTGCCGTAAAATCAGTTAAGGCTGGCGTAGATATGGAGATGGTGAGCTACACATTTGTTAAGCAGCTGCCCGAAGCCATCAAACGCGGCGATGTCAGCATGAACGACATCGACAACGCTGTACGTAATATTTTGCGCATAAAATTCCGTTTAGGATTGTTTGATAATCCATATACTAACGAATCGTTGGCCGAAAAAGCCCTTTATGCCGACCAACATTTGCAAATGGCCAAAGAAACAGCAACCGAAGCCGCTATTTTGCTCAAGAATAATGGCATTTTGCCACTTAACGATAAAGTGAAGAGTGTAGCAATAGTTGGTCCGATGGCCAATGCACAGCACGACCAAATGGGTACTTGGGTTTTCGATGGAGAAAAAGAACACACCGTTACACCATTAACAGCCATCAAAGAACTTGTTGGCAATAAGGTAAATATTATATATGAGCCAGGTCTAACATATAGCCGCGACAACAACAAAGCAGGCATAATCAAAGCAGTAAATGCTGCGCGCAAAGCCGATGTCGTTTTGGCTTTTGTAGGCGAAGAGTCAATCCTCTCTGGCGAAGCTCACTGCTTGGCAAATATCGACCTGCAAGGAGCACAAAAAGAACTCATCGATGCTCTTAGCAAGGTAGGCAAACCATTGGTTACTGTAATCATTTCTGGTCGTCCTCTAACAATTGCCGACGAGGTTCAGAAATCGGCTGCTGTGTTGTTCAACTTCCACCCAGGCACTATGGGCGGTCCGGCTATTGCCGATTTGCTTTGGGGCAATGCAGTGCCTTCGGGCAAATTGCCAATGACATTCCCTAAATATGTTGGCCAGATTCCTATCTATTATGCCCACAACAATACTGGTCGACCTGTTGAAGGCAACGAGGTGCTGATAGACGACATTCCTCTCGAAGCAGGCCAAACCTCTCTCGGCTGCCGCTCGTTCTATCTCGATGCAGGTTGGGAGCCACTCTTCCCATTCGGTTATGGACTCTCGTACACCACATTTGAGTATTCCGACATAACACTCTCTTCGAATAGTTTGACAACAAACGAAACACTCAAAGTGTCGTTCAAACTCAAGAATACCGGTTCGGTTGAGGGCACAGAAGTAGCACAGCTCTACGTGCGCGACAAAGTCGGTTCGGTAACTCGTCCGATAAAAGAACTCAAACGCTTTGCACGCGTAACGCTCAAACCAGACGAAACCAAAGACGTAGAATTTGAATTGCCTATTAGCGATTTAGCATTCTGGAATATCGACATGCAATATGTAGTAGAACCAGGCGATTTCGACCTTTGGGTAGCTGGCGACAGCCAATCGGGCAAACCTCTAAGCTTTAGTGTGAAATAACGGCTTTGTAACTTCTTTATCCATACTTTTCTTGTGCTTCTGTTTTCTCTCATTTGTGGAGGAAACAGAAGTTTTTTATTGTAGGATTCGGAATCACTTAGCGCACGAAAAACACGAATATTTTCAGCGATTTCTTCGTTTTCCGTGGGTTATGTTCAAATTACTTCGGTAGCACGTCGCCAACAAAAGTGAGCGGCATAAGATTATCTATACCACGAATACGATACATCTTATCGCGACCACAAAGAATAATAGTTATTGGCGAACCTTGCAGATGCTCTTTTTCCAAAATCACTTGCCTACATGCGCCACATGGCGTGATTGGTTGCTCCAACGCGCCTTCATCGGTTTCGGCATAAATAAGCAGAGTGTCAACCGCAACATTAGGCTTTTGCGCATTTGCATAGAAAAGTGTTACGCGCTCAGCACACAACCCCGACGGATAGGCAGCATTTTCTTGATTACTTCCCGAAAAGAGTGTGCCATCGGCCATCTTCAAGGCTACTCCAACACGAAAACGCGAATATGGCGCGTAGGCCTTATGAGCCGCAGCTTTGGCCAATTCCATCAATTCGAGTTCGTCTACCCTACTCTCTTCATTTTCACCATATTGCACCTGCGTTGTAAGGTTCTGTATTTTCATTGCGTATTATTTATTCAAAACGAACCAAAATTATTCATTTCCGAAATGAGATTACACGCCATGCCACATTTCTTTTCACGGGAATACTACAACTACAATAGCACCTCATTCCCCCGAAAAAGTGTAAGTTTTACATCAACATTCCCCCGAAAAAGTGTAAGTTTTACATCAGCATTCCCCCGAAAAAGTGTCAATTTTTATTCTCATTCCCCAGAAAAAATGTAAACTTGCATATATAAAACATAGCAAAAAACAATGAAACGATTCATATACAACGATTTAGCAAAATGGAAAAACTCAATCGACCGCAAACCACTAATTTTATTGGGAGCTCGTCAAGTTGGAAAGACATTCATACTAAAAGATTTTGGTCGGAATGAATTTGAAAATATGGTGTACGTGAACTGCCATCAAAACGAATTCGCCAATGGTCTTTTTCGCAATTTGGAAACAGAACGAATCGTTACAGAGATAGATCGATTCTACGAAACGCGCATAATTCAAGGCAAAACACTACTGATATTCGACGAGATTCAAGAAGCACCAAATGGCATAGCTTCTTTGAAATATTTCTGCGAAGACATGCCACAACTACACGTTGTAGCAGCAGGCTCGCTATTAGGAATTTCGCTACGTAGCAACGAATCGTACCCTGTAGGTAAAGTCAACACACTAAAAATGTATCCAATGAGTTTTGCAGAATTTTTACTCGCCAAAGGAAGATCTGGGCTAATAGAAGTTCTCAAACACTTAGAATGGGATTCTATGAAGGCTATGAATGAAGATTTTACAGAACTTCTTCGACAATACTATTTCACCGGAGGTATGCCAGAGGCTGTAAAAACATATATAGAGACTAATAATGTGGCTAAAGTGCGCAGCATTCAGCATGAGATTCTCGATGCATATGAACGCGATATTGCTAAACATACCAAAACACAAGCCATTAACATTCATCAAGTATGGGAAAGCATTCCCGCACAACTTGCTCGCGAGAACAAGAAATTCATTTTTGGTGCGGTGAAACGAGGAGCCCGTGCTGCTACTTACGAAACTTCTATTCAATGGCTTGTAGATGCAGGCTTGGTCTACAAAGTGGAACGTGTTCGAGAGCCTTCGATGCCGCTAAAATTCTACGCAGAACACGAAGCGTTCAAGCTATATTTATTCGATTGTGGACTTTTAGCATGTATGGCCGAAGCCAATCCAAACGCCATGCTGTTAGGCGATAACGCATTTATAGAATTCAAAGGTGCATTTTCGGAAAACTTTGTACTTCAACAACTCAAATCGACTGGTCTATCTGTCTATTATTACTCGAAAGAGAAATCCACAATGGAAGTCGATTTTCTATATCAAACCGCCGACCGCGTTGTCCCTATAGAAGTAAAAGCCGAAGAAAACGTAAAGAGCAAATCGCTCGCAACCTTTGTAAATCAAGAATTTAGAGACAAATCGCTCAAAGCCATTCGCATTTCTATGAAGCCATATATCGACCAACAATGGATGGAGAATATCCCGCTCTACGCCACAGAGAGTTACATAAATACACAAATAAAACAATAATTCTCAGTGGCGTCTATTTCTACTAAATGCGCTCAAATCGAATGTAGCCATACACCGATTTTCAATATCTTCGTGCTCAATTATTAGCACCCATAAATAACAGAAAGACAATGAACAAAACAATAATTACGGTGGTTGGTAAAGACACCGTTGGCATAATAGCGAAAGTCTGCACATACTTGGCCGACAACAACGTCAACATCTTAGATATTTCGCAAACCATCGTGCAAGAGTATTTCAACATGATGATGATTGTGGATATGTCGCGCATGAAAAAACCTTTCGAGGTGGCTTCTACCGAATTGGGTGAACTCGGCGAAAAGATGGGCGTACAGATAAAATGTCAACGCGAGGAGATTTTCGACAAGATGCACCGTATATAAATTGGGAAAGAGTAAAGAGTAGTGTAGATAGACCTTTGAACTTTACACTTTGAACTCTAAACATTACACTCTACACTCTCAACTATTATAAATTACTAAAGACATGATTAATATTTCGGAAGTTATAGAGACCAACAAGATGATAGAGCACGAGAATCTCGATGTGCGAACTATCACTATGGGTATAAATCTTCTCGACTGCGCCGACACGAATGTTACGCATCTTTGCGAAAATATATACTACAAAATCACGCGGTTGGCTCGCGACCTTGTGCGCACTGGCAACGACATCTCGCGCGAATACGGCATTCCTATCGTAAATAAGCGTATTTCTATTACACCTATTTCGCTCGTGGCGGGTTCGGCTTGCCAAACTATCGACGACTATGTGCGCGTGGCTCAAACGCTCGACAAAGTTGCGGCTGAACTTGGTATAAACTTCCTTGGCGGCTACTCGGCCATCGTCTCTAAGGGCATGACGCCAAGCGACGAACTCCTTATCCGCTCTATACCTAAAGCTCTCGCATCTACTGAACGCATTTGTTCGTCTATCAATGTAGGTTCTACAAAAACTGGCATAAATATGGACGCCGTGCGACTGATGGGCGAAATCATCAAAGAGACGGCGGCCATCACGGCTGATAAAGATTCGTGCGGATGCGCTAAACTTGTTGTCCTTTGCAACGCGCCCGACGACAATCCGTTCATGGCAGGCGCATTCCACGGCGTTTCGGAGGCCGATGCCATTATCAATGTTGGTGTTAGCGGTCCGGGCGTTGTTAAGTATGCTTTGGAGCAACGACGCGGTGCCGATTTCGAAGAGCTCTGCGAAACCATAAAACGCACAGCATTCAAGATAACTCGCGTAGGTCAACTCGTTGCGCAAGAGGCATCTAAGCGTTTGGGCGTACCGTTTGGAATAATAGACCTCTCGTTGGCTCCTACGCCAGCCATTGGCGACTCGGTGGCCGACATCTTGAAGGAGATTGGCGTAGACCAACCTGGAGCACCTGGCACAACGGCGGCTCTCGCACTGTTGAACGACCAAGTGAAGAAAGGTGGCGTCATGGCATCGTCGTACGTAGGTGGCTTATCGGGCGCATTCATTCCGGTCAGCGAGGACCAAGGCATGATAGACGCTGTGAACTGTGGCGCACTACACATTGAGAAACTCGAGGCTATGACGTGTGTTTGCTCCGTGGGGCTCGACATGATAGCTATTCCGGGTGATACGCCTGCCACATCAATTGCAGGCATAATAGCCGACGAAGCTGCCATAGGTATGGTAAATCAGAAGACAACGGCCGTGAGAATAATTCCAGTGGCTGGCAAAACGGTTGGCGATTCTGTAGAATTTGGCGGCTTGCTGGGACACGCGCCAGTCATGCCGATAAACACATTCGGTTGTGAGCGCTTCGTAAATAGAAAAGGCCGCATTCCGGCGCCCATACATAGTTTCAAAAACTAATTCTATTAGCTAACATAACGAAATGGAGAGTTGACCACATATCGTGGAACTCTCCATTTTTTGTCTTATTATGATTATCGCTCTATAACTTAATGCCTATAAACAATACATCGTCTACCTGTGGGTAGTCGGCCTTCCATTGGGTGAATAGTTCTTGAATGGTAAGACCTTGTTCGTCCATATCGTCATCGTGGATAGCACGAATAAAGTGCTTAATCTTGGCATGATTAAGTTTCACTCCATCTTTTCCTCCTATTTGGTCGTTATATCCATCGGAGTACATATATATACAATCGTCTTCGTGCATCTTGAACTCTTCGGTAACAAATTTACGCTCACACAGAAGAGCATCCACATCACCAATACTACGGCGAGTGCCCGAGAACGTAACTATATTTTGGTCACGAATAATTATTATCGGACGACGAGCAGCCGAAACTCTCACATACTTAGTCTTCACATTGATAGCAACGAGTGCAATATCAAGGCCTTCGCGCGAAGGATTGACATTGTCGGAAGCATTGCGATATAGGTGTTCTTTTATTTTAGCATCAAGCATTTCAAGCACATCGCTCGGGTCGATAAACTCTTTACTATTGCTAAGTATATTATCGAGCGATATAGCAGCAATCATCGACATGAAAGCAGCAGGCACACCATGGCCCGTACAATCGGCACAAGCCACATAGAGCCAATCGCCACTCTGCGTAAACCAATAGAAGTCGCCACTCACCACATCGAGGGGGTTGTAGAATATGAACGAGCCTGCTATTGGATATTCATTCAACTTATTGGGCGGAGGCAAAATGGAATGCTGAATATGTTCAGCATACATAATGCTCTCGGTGATTCGCTTGTTGGTATCAAGTTGTAGTGCTTTGCTCTGCTCTATTTCGGCCATATTGACCTTATTCTCATTTCGCAAGCGCTCCAGTTCTTCCTTTATTTTCTTATTGTTACTTGCACTATTTATGCGCTTTTGCGATAGGAAAAGGAGTATGCATACCACGAGTATTGCCACAAATACTATTCGTTCAATAATTATTTGCCTATTCATAGCGGCATAATCTTCGCGCATAGAATATAGTGCTGTGTTGGCGTAATAATATTTATACTTGTCGTTCTCTGTACGAATAGAAGTTTGAGGATAAATAATTGAGTAGTAAAGCGAATCGGCATACTGATTCTGTCGCAACTGCAATTCATACACCGATTTGTAATCATCTTGCACTATGTAGTAGGTCTTCCTACTCTCGAGCATATTAACATAGTCGAAACGGAACCTACGATGCTCGAGCGAGTCGAATAGCAACTCATAAGACTCTTTCAACCGATTTTGTCGGGCAGCCATCTCGCCATCAAACGCAATTCCTTCGTTCGATATGTATATGTTGTCTTTATGCGAAGCAATAAGCTTCTTGTTCATGTAGTATATCTCTTCGGCCTTTGAGTACTGACGAAGGCGAAAATAGGCGTAACCTTCAAGGGCGTAAGCAAAATGCAAAGTATTATAATCTATTACTTCCGAAGCCAAACGCTCCATGCGCTCACTATAATAGACAGAAGAGTTGTACTCGCCACGATATAGGTGCATACGAGCTCGCGCCGAAAGGTATATGAGTTGTGCATATTTATCAGCTTGGTCGAAATAGTTAGCAGCCAAAGTAAGGTTACTACCACTCGTCTGATAATCGGAAATGTCGGTTGCCATATCGGCCACTTCAGAAAGAGTCTGCAATGCCCATGAGTAATCTTTAGTAGAAAAGACTGCAGTATCGCATATCGACTCTATATGAGAAATTATCTGCAAGCACTCTTTGTAGTCGCCTTTACACCTTTGAATATCGGCTTTATATAGCCACGATTCAAGGAGACGGCGCGTGTCGCCAAGTTCTGTAAAATCGTGTATGCATTCATTGAGTAGCGAGTAGGCCACTTCGGGTTTGCTCACTCTTATCCAATAGGCATGGAGCAACTTTAGTTCTGCCTTTCGCTTGATTGCCTGCTCATCGGTTCTGTTTAGGTCTTCGTACTCTTTTATAGTCTGCGTAGCATATTTCAAAACCGAATCGACTTTGAAACTCTTGCTGTAGAACCACGCCAAACGCCAATCCACCTCCACCGCATATTCGGGATTGTCTTGCTTCAATCGAAGCATTTGCGGCACATAATTCTGTAAGCTATCTATGTTGGCCTCTTTGTGCTCATCGTAGCGAAGCAACAGCGAAGGCAATGGAGTCACCTCCATCACTTCCTCTTCTTCTTGGCTACAACTATAAACACTTAATAGTATGGCTATAATTATTATGAACTTTCCCACGCCCATAGGAACAGTGTGCATTACTCTTTTTAGATAAGTGTATCGCGCAAAAATAGTTATTGCTATTCAAAATAAAAGCTAAAAAAGCTCTTTCATTGTCAACAAATACACACAAATGTAAATACTATAACTCAATTGCTACATAACATATCTGTAATTATGCATAAATTTGTGACCATAACAACACTATAAAGACACACCAACATGCACATAAACACATCTTTCAAGAAGCTAAAAGAAAAAATAAAAGGTAGCGTTCTCATAAAAATTGCCATTGCGCTATGTCTTTTTTCACTAATAATCACGCTCACCAACGTTGGCGGTCTTTACCTAATAAGCAGCAAAATTCTTGGTGAATATTTTGGTAGCCAATTGACAGACAAGGTGAAGTCGCAACATACCATTGGCGAGCAAAATCTAATGATGCTCAGTAGGTATATGGAGAAATTGCCTGCTGTTTTTCCACGAATTAGTCAAGACTTGAGTAACGACGACTACGACTATCTAAGTATGGCCACAAGAATGGGTTCTGAGCTATTAGGCGTTGAAGGATATGTCATCACTACTGCCGATGGAACGCTTGTTAATAGCACCTTCAGTGGCTACTCCGATAGCGAATGGAAGGAATTTTCCGACTTCATAGAATATCTGCAAAATTCCAACACGCATAAATACGATGGCTACTTGAGCCTCCTGAATCAGGGCATTTGCGTAGTTACAGCCCATGGCGTGAAGGATAGCAACGAGGAGATAAAAGCCTACATTGTGATTTGCCAATGGCACCTCGAAGACAACAATTATCTGAAACGCACCGGCGACATGCTACAAATTACTACTGGCATTTTCCGCGATACTCGTTGCGTTGCAGCTTCATACTTAGCAGATCATCCCGAATTGGCGGGCATACCATTTGAACTTCAGCACAGTTGGATAGCCGACACTGTTTACACGAAACACAAATACGCCGTCTGCATTGATGAATACGAAGGTGTGAAATATCTTTCTATCTACGCTGGTATTCCCGACTACAATGGTCACATTATGGGTATATATAATGCTGGTATCAATGTAGATATTATTGAACGTATCATTCGCATTCTCATAGCGTCATCGATAGCTGTGGGAATTGTCATAGGTCTAATACTACTATGGCTTATATTGTCATACTTCAGCCGACGACTCACCAAACCTTTGGAGAAGTTAACCGAATCGGTAGAGCGCATTGCAAGTGGCGACATGACGGAAAAACTTTCAACGTTCAAGACAAACGACGAAGTTGAGCGACTATCGAAAGGTCTGAAATTTATGCACAAGTCGCTAACCAACACCATTAGCACTATGATACACACAGCTAAGGTGCTTCACTCAAGCAGCGTGGAACTTAGTCGCGCATCTATTGTGCTATCAGATGGAGCGAACAAACAAGCCGCCTCGCTCGAAGAGGTCTCGTCGTCGCTCGAAGAAATGACGGGAAACATTCACCAAAACACCGAAAATGCCGTCAATACCGACAAGCTGATGGTCATAGCCGACCAATCGGTGCAATCAATTGGCGACAATGCTACGGCCAACATGCACGACGCTCAGAAAATTGCCGACTCTATACGCGCTATAAACGGATTGGTGAATCAGACGAATATCCTCAGTCTTAACGCTTCGGTAGAGGCTGCTCGCGCTGGCAACATGGGTAAAGGTTTTGCCGTTGTTGCCAAAGAAGTAGGACGCTTGGCTGAGCAAACACGCGTTACTGCTCAAGATGTATCCAACTCGGCTACAAAAACCATTTCTGGTGTAGAGAGTATCAATAACCTCCTCGACAATGTAATGCCTCAGCTGCATAAGGTGTCGGCTATGGTGAAAGAAATTGCGGCAAGCAGCCAAGAACAAGGCATCGGTGCCGACCAAATAAACACAGCTGTGAACGACCTCAACAAGGTTACTCAAGAGACGGCTGCCAATGCAGAAGAGATTGCGGCTAAGGCTCAAGAATTATCGCAAACTGCCGACAAAATGAATGACGCAGTTGAGATATTCAAGCTATAATCTTAATTACGTATTGCTCGCTATTTTCTCTTCACTATCCGCGCTAAATAGTCATAATGTTCGCCTTCGGCTACAATATCTACGTTGTAGCCATTGGCGTTGGCTACTTGCGTGAGTGTATCGGCATCGATATAAATCCATGGAAACGAATCGCCTTGAACATCTTTATACTGCATACGAAACGTTTGCTCGCCATAGTATCCTTCGCTTGGCAACTCTATTACGCCGTCTTCATCTTCGTATAAATAACAAATATCCGACGAGTCGCATAGGAGCTGACCGCCTTCGGCTAAGAGAATGTCGAGTTGCTTGAAAAATTCAGCCATACGCTCAAGACGCCCCACTATTCCAATGCCATTCATCAACATAAGTATGGTATCGTACTGCCCTTTGAGGGTGAAAAAGTCTTGTTCCACTACATTTTTCACACCGCGCTGACGCATGGTGGCCACCGAGAGTGGCGATATATCTATTGCCGTGACATCGATGCCTTTATCTTGCAATGCTAACGAGTGGCAACCTGCTCCAGCGCCGACATCGAGCACTCGCCCACGCGACATATCCAATGCTCGACGCTCTATCTTGGGCATCTCTTTATACCTACGAAAAAGTGTTTTCACGGGTATCTCGTCCTCATCAAACATGGGCGAAAACACACGCAAACGAGCCACCTTACCATTGCTTTGATAGTCGGCAATGGCTCTACCCATTGGGTCTTTATTGATTTCCATCAATTAATGTAGCTATTAGAAATTCACTCGTCGCTCTGGTGCCATAAACGAGCAGAAACGTGCCGTCGCATTAGTGATATACAGCACAGCCATATTGTTGTCGTCGGCCTTATACATAGACTTCAAACTCTCGTTGCGATTCAAGAATTCCTCTTTCACTGCAAGTGTTTCGTCGTTTACGAGCGTGCCACTAAGGCGCATCCATTCGCTTCTCGATGGCTTGATAGCACAAATCTCTACCTTTCCATTAGCAGCCATTTGCTTATACACATCTTTCACTTTACCTGTCATGATGTAAAGTCGACCATCGATGATTTCCGAAACGCCAAACGGACGCACGCGCGGCTGGTCGCCATCGACTGTGGCTACAAAAAAGGCTCCGCACTCCTTCAGATATGCCTGAACTTCTTCCATATTCTTATTTTTCTCTTGTGGACTTATAGTATCGTTGGATACTACTACTTCTTGTTGTGGTTCTTGAGTGTTAACATCAACCGAATTAGGCGTTGTGCATGCTACCCAAACGAAGAGCGATGCACTTACAAATAACATTTTTCTCATTCTATTTGCAAATTTGGTTTAACAGGATCTGTCAGCCGATAAATATAGTCGTAATCTACAGAAACTACACCCTCTACTTGACCGAAAAAATGCATTGTCTCTTCGAGTGTCTTATCTTCTGGCTTCTTAAGTGCCATGCCTGCAATTATGTTATAGTCGTATACTATCTCTGCGCCATAGGCTTCGATGGCTTTCATAATGGCCTCTTTGCCTACTGTTTGGTCATACATAATTATGAACACATTTGGAGAATGCTCGCGAGTGCTTTCTTTGGGTTGCGTAGCCAC
This sequence comes from Bacteroidales bacterium, assembly GCA_015061285.1. Taxonomy (GTDB): domain Bacteria; phylum Bacteroidota; class Bacteroidia; order Bacteroidales; family Marinilabiliaceae; genus W3P20-009. The sequence goes on from SUWW01000011.1 coordinate 147,889, forward strand.
GTTGAACACTTGCTGCTCGGCTCTACACGACGTAAGCACTAATGCTACTATTTGTAGTATAAGTATAAGAGGCACACCAAATTTGAATTTTGGGTGTTGTGTTTTATGTCGCCAAACCGCCATGCCCACAAGAGCTCCTATGCTGCCGCCAAGTATAGCTACTAATATCAATGCCATTTCGGAGATTCGCCATTTGGCATGCTTGGCTTTCCATTTGTCGATGCCATACATAACAAAAGCCACCAAATTGATGATGGCTATGTATATATAGAGAATTGAAATATTGTCTAAAAACTTCATTGCACTTTTAGCTACTTATAATGCACTCATGTGATAGCCCATTCGCTTCAATTGAACGGCATTGCCCATAAGGTAGAGTTGATGCAGACAAGCTACATAGGCATCGAAAGCCTCTTTGGTGCCTGGTTCTACACGTGCACGCATCAATGCGCTATATGCTATCGACGCACAATTGCCGACAATATGTTCTATGCGTTTATACTCTTCTAAGCCTTTGAGCGACAACACTTCTTCGCGTATATATTCATCCATATTGTCGTAGCCGCGTTTGTCACGTAGGTATATGTAGAGGTTGTCGACTTTGGAATATATCTCCCACTCTTCGTCCCAATACTGAGTCATGGCCATAGCCACATACATAACCCAACCCAACGATGCTGTAGGGTATGCACTAAATTCGCGTATCCCATCGGGAATATATGCATTAACTATGTCTTCCCATTTTTCCTCTATGTCGGGACATTCGGGCCAATGCGCATCGATATTGTTTTCTGAAAGCAAATGCTCGCACAACACACCATGTAAATACTCTTCGAAATTATCCATCTGCCTATTGTTTTTATGAGTTATCGTAAGGATTGTTTTAGTTGTCTATCTGCAATTAAGGACAAGCGCACCCTATCAAAAATCGTTCATATCTGAGCGAGGGGAAAGTAAAAAAAACTCAAATTATCAACCTTTTATCTCTTCGAGTGCTCCCGTTTCAGAGTCGATAATGAAGCCACGCACAACTATATCGTTGGGCACAAGTGGGTGAGTCTTAATAGTTTCAACTGTTCTACGTACCGATTCGGGAGTATCTTTGAAGCCTTCAAGCCATTTGTTGAGGTCGATGCCACATTTGCGAATGGTGTCGAGTGTAGTGTCGGTAACACCCCTTTCGAGCATTGCATGATGGAAATGATCGTAGCTCATGTGACATGCACCACAATGCGAATGTGCCACCACCATGATTTCTTCTACTCCAAGTTCGTATATAGCCACAATGAGGCTACGCATGGCTGAATCGAAGGCCGAGATGACCAAACCGCCAGCATTTTTTATAATCTTGGCATCTCCATTTTTCAATCCGAGCGCAGCTGACAGCAACTCTGTCAAGCGGGTATCCATGCACGAAAGCACGGCCAATTTCTTGTCGGGATACTTATCGGTTAGATATTTCTCGTAGCTCTTGGCGGCTACAAATGTTCGGTTGTAGGCTATTATTTGATCTATCATATTCGTTTATTTATATCTATTTATGTTATTACTTAGGTGTCCAAAAGCTTCGCAATTCTGCAATTATGTCATCATAGTCGAGTTGAGTGAATGAGTCTTCGCCCGACATCAATATTGTATATGTTATGCCTTGAAATGTGCGCCCTACATGAGTGTCGCGGAAGCCATTGCGCAGGTAGAAGTCGTATCTACGACGTCGCTGCTGAGGGTTGTCGCACGTTTGCTCTGGCGACTCAATATCAAGTATGTTCGATCGGCTGCTATAGCGTTTTAGCAGCTGCGTAAGTATCTGCTGCCCTATGCCTTTGCCACGTAGATGCTCACACACGGCAAAATACCATATCCAATTATACTTCTTGCATGGGCACACTATAGTCAAGCCAATAAAATCGCCATCGACATAATATGCAGTGAAATCGAGATTCATGCTATCAATAAGGTGCAAAAGATCGTCCCACGGAATTTGTTCTTCGGTGGGAAATGCCGTCTCGTATAGGCGGCGCATATTAGCATCGACGTTGCCGATATTGATTGTCTTATCTATAATCATAAGTATGAAATATTACACTACTAATGGTGACGTAAATATAAGTAGCATAACTTTGTTTGCTGTTGCAAATTACAATGAAGATATGACACGAGAAGAAGAGATCTACCGAGTGACGTTTGTAGGCAGTGTGGTAAATATGGCGCTGCTGACGCTTAAGTTTATAGCTGGTATCTTGGGGCACAGTTCGGCTATGATAGCCGATGCGGTGCACTCGTTGTCGGACTTCATCACCGACATAATAGTTATAGTTTTTGTGCGCATAAGCGCAAAGCCACAAGACGTGTCGCACGACTATGGTCATGGGAAATACGAGACTATAGCGTCGTTTCTTGTAGGATTGGGTCTTGTGGCAGCTGCTACGATAATAGTAGTTTCTGGAGCATTGAAGATAGCCTCATGGTTGGGCGGCGAAGAACTTGAGTCGCCGAGTTGGCTTGCTCTATGGGCTGCATTGCTATCTATTGTGAGCAAAGAAGCCATCTATCGCTACACCGTGATACGAGGCAAGCGCCTTGCGTCGCAGGCTCTCATAGCCAATGCGTGGCACCACAGAAGCGATGCACTCTCGTCGATTGGCGCTACAATAGGCATTGGTGGTGCCATTCTGTTGGGGCATCGATGGACCGTGCTCGACCCTATAGCGTCGATTGTTGTGGGCGCTATACTCGTAAAAGTGGCCTTCGACTTGCTGCGCAATAGCATGAACGAACTGACCGAATGCTCGCTGCCAGAAGACACCGAAAAGGAGATTATAGACATAGTAAAAAATTCCCCTGGCGTCAGCGAGCCGCACAACCTTCGCACTCGCCGCATTGGCAATCGCATAGCTATCGAACTACATATTCGTATGAATGGAGACATCTCTCTACGCGAAGCCCACGACAGAGCCACCGAAATAGAGCTTAGCATGAAAAAACGCTTTGGCAATTCTACTCACGTAAGTTTGCACATGGAACCAACTAAGTAGAGCGCATTTCGCCGACAGTATCACCAAATTGAACGAATTCACACCAATAAATTAGTTTCATTCGTAATGGCTATACTTTTGAAGTATAAACTGATACTTCGTTTAATTTCGTTCCTTCGGCGATGATTTTTTCAAATGGAAAAGCCGTAGTCGTTAGATCATTTCCAACATCTGCTGCGGATTTTCGGCGGCTTTCACATTGCCTTCGGCTCGCACAATTATCCCATTTTCATCTATCAGATATGTAGAGCGCACAACGCCCATCGACTTCTTGCCATAGAGCGTCTTCTCTTTCCACACGTCGTAGGCTTTGATGACCGAGAGCTCGGTATCGGAAAGCAGCGGGAATGGCAATCCGTATTTCTGCTCAAACTTCTTGTGCGATGCCACAGAATCTTTGCTAACGCCAATAACCACAGCACCTTTCTCGCGGAATTGCGGCAAACGCTCGGCAAACGAGCAAGCTTGTTTGGTGCAGCCCGACGTATTGTCGCGCGGATAGAAATATAGAACAACCTTTTGACCTCTGTAGGCGGCAAGCGAATGCTGCGTGCCATTCTGGTCGGGCAGAGTAAACTCGGGTGCTGGTGTACCTATTGCTAACATGATGATGATGTATAAAAGTTATAGCGCCAAAGATAGGCTTAGTGCATAAATAGCAATGAAGAGTAGTAAAACTAAAAAAGCAGAAAACGTATGGTGGCGCTTTCTGCTTTGTGTTTATGTGATTGCAAGGCTGGAGTTATCACTCTCTATCTTTTACTAAGCGAATTACAGCTTCTTCTGACAACATACCTGCCAAAGCTATACTCTTATATTTTTTTGATATAATGCGTTCTTTACCATTATTTACATAAAAGACAACAGCATCACTTAATGAAGTGTCTTTTCCATAACAATGGACATTGAATGAGTTTAGATAATTGACTTCAGAAATCTTTTCATCAGAAAATACATCCCAGGGAACATTGGTCGCAAAATATTTTGAAAGCGAATATGTTGATTCATCCTCTTTCTCGAAAGCAAGTTGAGCTTCATAAGTAGTTCCGAATATATCTTCGCCATATTCTATACCAAAATGATTTTCAAGTCGTTGCCAATCGTCGCCAGTTGAGACATGATAGCCATTAATAATGCATTCATTCAGATATTTAATTTTATCGCTAGAAACAAAATGGTAAGTAACGTCTCCACATTCTTTGTTGTACACATAAATATAATCGTGAGGACTTTTTGAAAGTCTTAGATTGTCAATTGTCCATATATCATCACCTATTGGTATTGCTCGATAAATATTCAACTCTTTATCAACAGCGTATGTATCATTATTCACGAGTATAGACTCTATAGATGATGTCAATTTTACAATTTTATCCCCTACAGGAATATCTACATTCACATTGAAGTTGTATTTATACGCTGCTACATAGTTCAACTCTTTTTGCCCATTTACAGATTTATACACATCATAGTGTACTTTGTTGTTTACATTTTGAGGCCTTATAAGTACAGAATCAACGTCTCCTGCCAATTCTAACGACTTAATTTCGTCTTGTATCTCATCTGACGATATGTCGATGGTAATACTCATTTGCTTACGTTTAGCCTCAGAAATATTTAGTGCTTCTTTTTTATAAAATTTACCGACACACATCCAACTTCCACTTTGCATTTCAAATCTAGGTGATTCAATCCAATAACGTAAAGAATCTTCTTCATAGTCAGATTTATAATAGTATATCATATTTACGTGTTCTCCACGTTTGTATAATTCCCACTTTATTGTGGTCGCATTCTCGTTTTCTCCGAAGCTTCGAGACAATTCAATTCTTGCTGTTGGTACACAATAGAACGTGCGAACGTCGGTTTTCTCGCTCTCGCCAGCCTCGGTCTTGGCCTGAGCGCACCAAAAGTACTGAGTGTATGGTTCAAGTGTTACTTCTTCAGATGTCTCTTCCAAAGCATCAGCCGATTTGCCAATGTAGTATACGTATGATACGTCGAGTCCATTGTCTTCTACCGAGCTGCCACTGGCGCTTAACTCTACGTTGAGTTCTTCTACCACAGCGCCATCTTCAAGGCTGAGAGTTGTTGGTACAGTCGGAATTTGGCTAGGCTCTTCTTCCTTACAGCCTGTAAAGCTCAGTACTGCTGCGCACAGAGTTAAAAGCGTAAATAGGTTTCTTTTCATATCTATTAATTATAGTGATTATCTGTCTACAAAAAATGAGCGAAGGGCACACCTCGCCGCGTCGTTGTTTGGCAAGGCATACCCTTCGGATATGCTAATATGTATAGTATTATCTTGCTTGCTTGCTTGCTTGCTTGCTTGCTAATATTTTACAAAAATGTTCCAAGTTTTTTTTCGCCTTTTTTATGACTGGGAGAAGATTGTCTGTCTCTCTTCACCGCCGCAAAGGTAACACTATCAAGATATTTCTGAACGCAGATTACGCAGATTGAACAGATTCACACAGATTTTTATCTGTGTGAGGGGGATTTCAAATCCCCGATTCATGAACGGCGGATTTCAAATCCGCCTAAACCAAATGACAAAGGTTCGCCGGAGGCTACGGCAAGGTTTTGTAACGACGCAAAAGTTCGCCGGAGCTTACGGCAAGGTTTTGTAATGACGCAAAAGTTCGCCGGAGCTTACGGCAAGGTTTTGTAATGATG
>SUWW01000012.1 GCA_015061285.1 Bacteroidales bacterium
CACCCGAAAGTTTGCTGCTTAATTCCTGTGGCTATTTTTTTTGAGAAAATGTTTGGATATAACCTATAATACTGTGTTCTCAGTGCGAGAACAACATCCACAAACATCTGCGTTGTCAGTGCGAGAACAAATCCGCAAACAATTCGGTGCTTAGAGTCTGTAAAACACTAAAACAATGTTACTTTTGCGCTCGTGTAAAATTATGTCAACTAAATAGGCATAGATAGAATCAAATAAAACAAAAGAAGCGAATGAAACGTTTCCACATTATTGACACCATAACAGGCTGGGTGGTGTTTTTAGTATCAGCCATAACCTACATTCTCACTACCGAGGATACGGCAAGTTTCTGGGATTGTGGTGAGTTTATTTCTACAGCAAACAAACTTCTTGTTGGTCACCCCCCCGGAGCACCTTTCTTCATGATTGTTGGTAGGTTCTTTGCTGTGCTTGCTCCCGATGCCACACTTATAGCTAAGTATATAAATGTGATGTCGGCCCTCGCATCGGCATTCACCATACTCTTCCTCTATTGGACTATCACTCACCTTGCACGCCGCATCTTCATGGAAGGTGCCGAAGGCGAAGCTTGGCGCGGTTGGGCTGTTGTAGGTGCTGGCGTAGTTGGTGCATTGGCATATACTTTCAGCGACACATTTTGGTTCTCGGCTGTCGAAGGCGAAGTCTATGCTATGTCGTCGTTGTTCACTGCTGTTGTCTTCTGGGCTATACTCAAGTGGGAAAACGTAGCCGACGAGCCACACGCCAACCGTTGGATAATCCTCATTGCTTATTTGATGGGTCTCTCTATCGGTGTGCACTTGCTCAACTTGCTCGCTATTCCTGCTATAGTTATGGTATACTACTTCAAGAAATACGAAGTAACCACCAAACGCACCATAGCAGCATTCCTCATTTCGTGTGCTATAGTTATAGCCATTCTCTATGGCATCATTCCTGGCTTAGTGAAGATAGCAAGCTACTTCGAACTCTTCTTCGTAAATAGCTTAGGCTTCGGCTACAACTCTGGTGCTATCTTCTATGCATTCCTACTTATTGGCTTAGTAGTTTGGGCTATATACTACACGCGCAAAAACGAGCATCGCATCATGAACCTAATTATGACGGCCGTAGCAGTAATCATTCTCGGTTACTCGTCGTTCGCAATGGTGGTTATTCGCTCGTGCGCAAACCCTACGATGGACCAAAACTCGCCCGAAGATGTATTCTCGCTCATGACATATCTCAACCGTGAGCAGTATGGCGATCGTCCGCTCTTCTATGGTCGTACGTTCAATTCGCCTATCGATAGAGCAGCTTCCGACAGCAAGGGAAAGGCTATCTACATACAACGCCCCGACGATAAAGGCAACGACCGCTACGTTGTGGCCGATTATCAACCCGATACTAAGTATAAGGCTTGTATGCTCTTCCCTCGAATGTATAGCTCCGAGAGTAGCCATATTGAACAATATAAACAGTGGTCGAACTACGAAGGACGCAACGTGCTTGTTCGCAATGCCGATGGCACTACAGAGCATGTCGAGATACCTACAGTGCTCGACAACCTGAAGTTCTTCTTCTCTTATCAAGTGAACTTCATGTATTGGCGCTACTTCATGTGGAACTTCAGTGGCCGTCAAAACGATATTCAGAGCCACGGCGAACTGACGCACGGCAACTGGATTACGGGTATCTCGTTCATCGACAACTTCATGCTCGGCGATCAAGACCTCTTGCCCGATTCGCTCAAAAACAACAAAGGTCACAACCGCTATTTCATGCTACCTTTCTTGCTTGGCTTGGCAGGATTGTTTTTCCAATTCGGTCGTGGTAAAAATGGCGTGCAAGGTTTCTGGGTAGTTATGTTGCTATTCTTCATGACGGGTTTGGCTATTGTTATGTATCTTAACCAAACGCCACTTCAGCCACGCGAACGCGATTATGCCTATGCAGGCTCGTTCTATGCGTTTGCCATCTGGATTGGTCTTGGCGTGTTGCCTGTGGTTGAATTCCTACGCAAGATAAAATTGCCCAATGGTGTGGCTGCTATTGCTGCCTCTGTCGTTTGCTTGCTTTGCGTGCCATGTGTCATGGCGCAGCAAAACTGGGACGATCACGACCGCTCGGGTTGTACCATTGCTCGCGATATTGCTTACGACTATCTCAACTCGTGTGATGAGAATGCTGTCATATTCACCAATGGTGATAACGATACGTTCCCTCTATGGTATGCTCAAGAAGTCGAAGGCATACGTACCGACGTTCGTGTATGTAACCTCTCATACTTACAAACATCGTGGTATTGCGACCAGATGAAACGCAAAGCCTACGAGAGCGACCCATTGCCAATTTCCTTCACTCACGACCAATACACCGCCGATCGCGATGTTATTTACATCACCGAAGATGTTAAGTCGCCTATGGAGTTGAAAGATGTTATCTCGTTCATAGCAAGTTCCGATGCTCGCACTAAACTCCGTGCCGACGATGGGCAGCCTATAAACTACATACCAGGTAGAAAGATTAAACTCACCGTCGACCCTGAGGTTATTAAGCAAAAAGGCATCGTGTCGGAAAACCACTTCGACAAGATTACCGATATGAATATCAACCTCTCGGGCAAACGTTACATACTCAAGAACGAGCTTATGGTGCTCGATATGCTTCTAAATTCCAATTGGGACAGACCGCTCTACTACGCGGTGACCGTTGGCCCAGAAAATTTCTGCGGCTTGTCGGATTACTTCCAACTCGAAGGTCTTGCATATCGTATTGCGCCTGTCAAAGACAACGCTAATTCGGAGAGTGGACAAGTGGGTCATGTAGATGCTGAAAAGATGTACGACCGCATGATGAATAAGTTCCGTTGGGGCTTCTACAACAAGCCAGGCATCTATCTCGATGAAAACAAAACTCGCATGGCAAGCAATCTGCGCAACAACCTTGCTCGCCTTGCAACTGCTTTGCTCAACGAATCCGATGTGGCTGCCTCGAATGGCGATTCTGCTGTCGCTTCCGATAAGCGTGAACGTGCTCTCAAAGTGCTCGATAAGATTCAAGTTGAACTCCCAGATAGCCTCGTGCCACATAATTACTTTAGCCTAAGTATGGTTACAAGCTATAGCAGAGCTGGCAACTACGATGAAGCATCGCGCATACTCAAGACTTTTGCTAAAGAAAATTTCCAAGAGTTGCATTTCTACATGTCGCTCAACGAAGCGCGTATGATGAATCAACTATCTGATGTTCAGCGTAGCATTGCTATATATGAATATATTATGCGTACGGCTCAACAGAATAATCTCGACTCTGCTGCTGCCGATATTCATGATATGTATAGCGCCGAACTCGATAAGGTGGAGGCAATCTTCAGTAAATACATGCGATAAAGCAGCAATGAGTGTTATCAATCAACCACCTTCAGTGGTGCATAAACTTTTTGGCAACTCCCTTTGGCGGTCAGAATCCGTCGAAGGCGAGCAGCCAAGGGTTTTCCTCACTTTCGACGATGGTCCCGTGCCCGAGCAAACGCCATGGGTGCTCGATGTGCTCGACCGTTACCACGTTCGTGGCTCTTTTTTCCTCGTCGGCGATAATGTGCATAAGTATCCCGACTTGCTACCCGAGATTCGCCGCCGTGGACATGTTGTCGGTAATCATACCTATAACCACATGCAGCTCTTCAAATCGTCGTGGAAAGATTATGTCGACAATATTCGAAAATGCGATGAGGTTAGTGGTCAGCTTAGCTTCTTTCGCCCTCCTCATGGGCAAATGCTACCTTGGCGTGCACTTCAGATAGAGCGCACTCACAACATGGTCTTTTGGGACGTCATGCCCGCCGACTACGATAGCACGTTAAGCGTTCAAGAGGTGTTTGGCAATGTCAAACGATACGTACGCAATGGCTCAGTGATAGTGCTGCACGACTCAATAAAAGCTGGCGAACGAATGCGCTACACTTTGCAAAATAGCATAGAAATGCTTCTCAAACGTGGCTACTCATTCGTTACCGTTGATGCCGCATTCAAAAAGAAATAGAAACTACAAACTTATAACCATGAATATACTTCTAATAGGTTCCGGAGGTCGCGAGAATGCCCTCGCATGGAAAATGTCGCAAAGCGATAAGCTTTCTAAGCTTTTTATTGCTCCTGGAAATGCCGGCACTGCCAACTTTGGCACCAATGTTCCTCTCAATCCTAACGACCATACCGCCGTTTGCAATTTCATCGTCGATAACAATATCGATATGGTTGTTGTCGGCCCTGAAGAACCACTGGTAAAAGGTGTTCATGATGCTATACTTGCCGACGAGCGCACCGCTAAAATTCCTGTTATTGGTCCTCAAGCCGAAGGCGCTAAACTCGAAGGCAGCAAAGAGTATGCAAAGGCTTTCATGATGCGTCACAACATTCCTACTGCACGCTATTTGTCGGTAACTAAAGACAATATTGCCGAGGGTGTAGCTTTCCTACGTACGCTCAAAGCACCTTACGTTCTCAAAGCCGATGGTCTTGCTGCTGGCAAGGGCGTTTTGATTCTAAACGATTTGGCTGAAACTGAAAAAGAACTTCAGTCGATGCTCAACGGCAAATTCGGCGATGCTGGCAACACTGTTGTCATCGAAGAGTATCTGAGTGGTATCGAGCTCTCGGTTTTCGTGCTTACCGATGGTAAGTCATATCTAATATTGCCCGAAGCGAAGGATTATAAGCGCATAGGAGAGGGCGATACCGGACTCAACACAGGTGGCATGGGAGCTGTCTCTCCAGTGCCATTCGCAGGCGAAGAGTTTATGAAGAAGGTAGAAGAGCGCATTGTCGTACCTACGGTCGATGGCCTTCGCAACGATAACATTCCATACAAAGGATTCATCTTCATCGGCCTGATGAATTGCGATGGCGACCCATACGTAATAGAATACAACGTGCGAATGGGCGACCCCGAAACGGAAGTTGTAATGCCTCGCATCGAAAGTGACCTCGTAGAGCTCTTCGAAGCAGTTGCCAACAATAATCTTGGCTCAAAGAAAATAGCCGTTTCTAAGCAAACTTGCTGCACCGTGATGATGGTTGCTGGCGGCTATCCCGAAGCCTACGAAAAAGGCAACGAAATAACCGGTCTCGACAAAGTGAATGGAAGCATCGCTTTCCACGCAGGTACAAAACTTGTTGATGGCAAAGTGCTCACCAATGGTGGTCGTGTACTTGCTGTTAGTTCACTTGGTAGCAATAAAGACGAAGCGCTAAGCAAGTCGTATGCTAACCTCGGTCTTGTCAAATTCAAAGATTGCTACTTCCGCCGCGATATTGGCAAAGACCTCGATAAATACTTATAGTAATTATGAGTTATGAGTTACGAATTACGAGAGACCACTCAAGTTTTGTAGCTCATAACGCGTAACTCTAAATTCGTAATTCGTAACTAATAAAAGGGTGTATTCGTTTTTTAGTCGCAATTCATATTTGAGCTTTTTAGCTCTTCCGATGTTGTTGCTACTCTATCGAGTGAGACTACTAACATCTGACGTCATCAGCCAAGCCGCGGCCGATGTCGATTTGTATACACCTATATGGCAAAACACCTTCGGTCGTTATGCTCAAAGTGGTCGTGCTGCCGATATTATTGCCATCGTTGCTGCATTTATTATTGTACTTATAATCAATAATATAAATAATTCATTTCGATTTGCAGGGCGGCAAACGAATTTGGGTGGCATGTTCTTTATACTTATGAGTAGCGGCTTTATAGTTACTCAAAGTCTGCATCCAGCATGGATTTTTGCCATATTCTTCTTCTTGGCGCTACATCGTGCGTTTTCTGCTGCAACCAAAGAGACTAAGCCTATGCGCTATTGCTTCGATGCGGCGCTCATGTTGTCGGTTGGGACGCTCTTTTGGGCAAAGGGTTTTTGGCTATTCTGCTTTTTCATCATTTTGCTCTTTGTGTTGCGCATTATGTCGTTTCGCTCATTCCTTGCTACTCTCTTGGGATGGCTCACACCAATAGTGTTCGTTGTTACGTACTACTTCTGTACTGACCATTTGTCTGAAATTGCTATCACCTATTGGCGACAGACGTTCATCTTGGTAGCATTCTACAAAACAGGAATCTTTGCAAAAACATACATAGTTATAGGCTTGATATTCTTGCTTGTAAGTATTATCAAGACTGTGCAAATACTCTCGATGGTCAAGACAGTCGAAAGCAGCATTTTGCGTGTCATTATTTGGTGTGTGATATTCTTTGTGGCACTGATTGCATTTCCGCATTTTTCTTTCGAGATGCTCATCTTCGTTGCTGCTGTCGGTGCTCTTCTTGCTTCCACCTGGATTCAACGCGTGCGTAGCGCCAAACAGCGCGAAATAATTGTGCTTCTATTTGCTGTCTACACATTCATTGTTCAACTCATTGTTTGATTCATAGTTATGGCAGAAGTTATCAACACTCCTCGTGTGCTTGTTATGGGTGCAACTTCGGGTATGGGACGCGAGGTGGCTTCCATTTACATAGAGCGTGGCTATATTGTTGGAGTGGCTGGCCGCAGAGTTGAGATGCTCGAATCGCTTGTAGCTATTGCGCCCGAACGAGTTTTTGCTGCCGCAATAGACGTCACCAACGAAGATGCTGAGGTCAAACTTGCGTCTCTCATCGAGCGTATGGGAGGTATGGATATGTATTTCCATAGTTCTGGAATAGGTCATCAGAACTTCAATCTCAATAGCGATGTGGAACTATCTACGCTCCAGACAAACGGCGTTGGATTCACTCGCATGATTGGCGCTGCCTTCCGCTATTTTGCCGATAATGCAGCTATTTATACTCAGCAACACCGCAAAGCCCGCATCGTGGTCATTAGCTCCATTGCAGGAACCAAAGGTTTAGGCGTTTCGCCGGCTTATTCTGCCACAAAGCGTTTTCAGAATACCTACATACAATCGCTTGCTCAACTTGCTAATATGCGCAAATTGCCAATTCGTTTTACCGATATTCGCCCTGGCTTTGTGCAAACCGCTCTCCTCAACGACGAGCATACCTATCCTATGATGCTCCAGCCCGATGCCGTTGCGCGCGAGATTGTCGCTGCCGTCGATTGTGGCAGGCGTGTTCGCGTCATCGATTGGAAATATCGCATACTTACGTTCTTCTGGCGCCTTATTCCCAATTACATTTGGGAGCGTATTGATATACATACTAAAAAGTAGACGCACTTTCAATGAATAAAGTGCTTCAATAATGCGAATTTTAGCTTATAGTATGCCGAGATAACCACTTCGCGGAAGATTTGCCTAAAGTTTAGATACTTTTTTTCAGGCAATATTGTTATGTGGCTCTTGGGAGCATTGGCATTAAGTGTATCGCAGTGAGCAGCTATCAACTGCAGCGCGTTATATCTCTCCAGAATCAACTCCTTAGCTTCGTATAAGTAGGGTAGCGCTTGCTCGTAAGTATCTTCTGCCAAAATCTTGTCAATCACAGCACACGCGGCTTCAAAGTCGTTTATATCTATACTAGCATACGCACCTTTAGGAAAGTAATCGCCAACGTTCGTGCAGCCATAATAAATAGGAAACGCTCCTGCGAGAAAACACTCCGAAAGTTTCTCCGTCCAATAGTGTGGTTCGCTGCAATTTTCAATAGCTATGTGATATTTATATGGCGCCAACACGTCCCAGCGGTCGTCAAAGTCGTTTATGCCGCGCCCGAAAACATCTATTTTGTTGCCGTAGCGCTCTTTTAGCCGTTGCACAAACCTAATTCGTTCCACGTGTCCGCGAGTTTGTATTTTGTTGCTCGTAATTACAGAAATCAGTTTCGTTTTCTTTGGGAACGGCTGATTTTTCAAGTTATTGTATGTAATAGATCCCGCACCTTTGTCCCTCAATCCCATTGTCCAACTCAAAATGGCAGGCGAAGGCTTCACGTTTCTGTGATTTATATATAGTTGGCAACCCAACACCGAAGCGAATTGTTGTGCATATGTATGCGAAAAATGCAGGACAGATTCTGGCTCCGATATGGCGAGGATTGTATTCTCCTTAGCAACATTATAATGCAATGGCTCACGAACGAATTTGCGATTGCGCACCACCAAAAAATCGGGTGAATCTATCTCTTCGTCAACATAGAATTTATACCGACCATCGAGCGACACTCCATCGCAATTCTTTGTCATTCGAAAAAAATCGAAGTCAGAATGTTGCCCCGTAATAATTTTGACTCTGTACATACAAAACCCATCTAAAACTTTTGTAAAACTACTTACAAGAAACAACTAAGGATACATTTTATGCGTGTAAACAGAAAATTGTACGTCGTTGATGTTATGTATGTAACAACAACTGAAAGCAATATCACTATCTTTGCGAGAGATATGAAATTGGCTATAGTTTCTCTTGGATAGGAGAAACTCGCTGGTTTTCGAGTGTAACTTGCCTAATAATCATTAGGCGAGGAGTGGAAAATATGCATTGATGGTTGCAGCAGAACATTGGTACGGATTGAAGGTCTTTTATAATCGTGTGAAGTTTATAAAAGAAAAACTTGATGCAGAGGGCATCACAACATACGTCGCCACAAAGCGCGACGGCACTCCACTTATAGCGAGTTTGATGTTTGTTTATTGCAGTTTGCCAGTTGTTTTGCGCATAAAAGTTGAAAACAACGATTACCTCTTTGTCTACACGCGTAAGGCTCATTCTCAGCAAACATTACTAAATCTTTCTACAGGAGAGTCCCTTACCGTCAACTCGGAATATGAGAGCAACATGCCATCTGCCATTTCCGACGACGAGATGCAGGCTTTCATGATAGTTGCAAATTCAGGCATCGACACATTGCAGTATTTAGGCGACGATGATCCACGTTACCATGTAGGAGCAAAAGTTAGAGTGCTCAAAGGTCCGCTCAAAGGCGCCATAGGTTATATAAAAAGAATAAAAAAAGATAGAAAGTTTATTGTTTGCGTTAGTGGTATTGCAGCTATAGCTACAATGCACATAAATCCAGAGGATTTGGCGACGGTTGAAGAAGAGGATCCTTCAAATCCTGATGAATATCATTTTTGATATTTTGTCGACAAGTTTTCTATTGATTACAGATGAATGTTTGATTTCAATCCCCAAAAGGATAATAAGATAGAATATGTCAAATAATACAATCACAGTTACATCTCCATTACTACCCGATTTGAAGGAGTTTGAATCGCTTCTTGAAGATATTTGGAAGCGTAAATGGCTGACTAATAATGGCTATTACCATAAGGAACTTGAAAAGGCACTCGCGGAATATCTCAAAGTGCCATATATAAGTTTGTTTACAAACGGAACTCTGCCTCTGATTACGGCATTGCAGGCGTTAAGAATAACAGGCGAAGTAATCACGACACCTTACAGTTTTGTGGCTACTACGCACGCACTTTGGTGGAACGGCATCAAACCAGTATTTGTGGATATAGATCCAGAAACAGGTAATCTCGACCCAAATAAAATTGAAGCTGCAATCACACCTAAAACTACAGCTATTATGCCTGTACACGTCTATGGTAAACCTTGCAAAACCAAGGAGATTCAGGATATTGCTGACAAGTACGGGTTGAAGGTTATTTACGATGCTGCTCACGCATTTGGAGTAGAGGTCAACGGTGAAAGTATTCTGAACGCAGGCGATATATCTACTTTGAGTTTCCACGCAACCAAGGTTTACAATACAGTAGAAGGTGGTGCTATGGTGATGCACGATGAGCAGACAAAAAAGCGTATCGATTACCTCAAAAACTTCGGTTTCGCTGGTGAAACTGAGGTTATTGCACCAGGAATCAATTCCAAGATGGACGAAATCCGTGCGGCGTATGGCCTTATCAATCTCAAACAAGTCGACGCTGCAATAGAGTCGCGCCATCAGACTGCAATAAAATACCGCAATGCGCTACGAAACGTAGATGGCATTACATTCTTTGACGATATGTCCGGCGTAAGACACAATTATTCATACTTCCCGATTTTCGTTGACGCTGAAAAATATGGCATTACTCGCGACGAACTCTATTTTAAGATGAAGGATCAAAATGTTCTCGGACGTCGATATTTCTATCCTCTGATCAGCACATTCTCAACATATCGTGGATTGGAATCGGCTCGTAGCGAGAATTTGCCTAATGCGCACAAGATGGCAGAGACGGTGATTTGTTTGCCTATGTATGCCGGCCTGACAGATGAAGATGTGGAAAGAGTGATTGATTGCATCAAGAAGTAATTATGAAACAAAAAAAATTGATGCTTCTTGGTGGGTTACGTTATCTACTTCCTGTAATCGAAGAAGCTCACAAGTTGGGTGTCTATGTAATTACAGCGGACTATTTGCCAAATAATATTGCACATAAGTATTCTGACGAATATTGCAATGTGAGCATCATTGACAAAAATCTTGTGCTCAAAGCTGCGCAGGAATTGAAAATAGATGGAATACTTTCGCATGCAGTTGATCCAGGTGTTGTTTCAGCAGCATATGTAGCTGAAAAAATGGGATTGCCGTTTCAATGCAGTTACGAAGCAGCTTGCATTTTGCAGGACAAATCTTTATTCCGCAAGTTCCTTTCGGAGAATGGGTTCAACTGCCCGAAAGCAAAAGGTTACGATAATGCAGAAGATGCGTTGAAAGATGTCGATTATTTTAATTGGCCAGTCATTGTAAAACCTGTGGATTCTGCAGGCAGCAAAGGGGTAACCAAGGTAGAGAATAGAAGTGACTTGCGAGCAGCAATAGAAACGGCTTTGGCAGCTTCACTTTCTAAAAATTTTGTAATAGAGGATTTCTTAGATAAAGTTGGCGCTCAGTCGAGTGCAGATATTTTTACCATAGATGGTAAACTTGTTTATCCAGCTTATTCTGATCAGTTGTTTGACCCTGATGCTGCAAATCCCTATACTCCAGCTATTGAGATTTGGCCCTCCACTATGGAACAAAAGTTTCAAAACGATTTGACAGAGCAATTGCAACGACTTTTTACTTTACTAAAAGTTAAATCTGGTATTTATAATGTAGAAAGTCGAGTGTGTTCTAATGGTAAAGCCTACATTATGGAGGTTTCGCCTCGTGGAGGAGGAAACAGAATAGCAGAACTTCAAGACATGGCAACTAGGCAAAGCCTAATTCAAAATGAAATAAAAAAGGCTTTAGGAATGTCCTTGGATAATATTACTCTGCCTAAGTATGATGGCGTTTGGTGTAACTACATTTTGCATTCCAATAAGCCTGGAAATTTTGTTTCTGTTGATATTGACGAATCCTTCAGAGCTAAGCATGTTAAAAATATAGGTCTAATTGTAAAGTCTGGAGACAATGTTGTTCCCTTTACAGGTGCAAATAATTCATTAGGCACCTTATTCTTACGTTTTGAAACTCGAGAAGAATTAGAAACCGCATTGAATAATTCGACATCTTGGTTGCGGATCAATGTGAAATAGCTATCTCTATGAAACCTATTGGCGGATACTTTGAATGGGAATTTCCCCCGACAAGAAAACAAGAACTACATGAAAATGCGGTTTACTTGAACAGTGGTCGCCATGCTTTAGAATACATTTTGCGAGGATTGAAAGACGTTAAGTGTATCTGGATTCCTTATTTCACGTGTGATGTTGTGTTGCAGCCTTTGAAAAGATTAGGAATATCTTACAAATTTTACAGGATAAATAAAAATCTAGAAATTGATGATAATGTAAGTCTTAGCGATGGCGAATACCTATTGTACACGAATTATTATGGAATAAAAGATGCGTATGTACGGGAAATCATTGCTATATATGGATCGCATATTATCATAGATAATGCTCAAGCGCTTTATTGTGAGGCTGTAGCATGCCATCAGTTTTATAGCCCTCGTAAATTCATAGGTATGCCTGATGGTGGATTAGCAGTTACAAATGTTACAGACATATCAGATTCTTTGCCAATAGATAATTCTAATGATCGCTGCTCACATTTACTTAAACGTTTGGAGTTAAGGCCATCTGAAGGCTATTGCGATTTCAAAACCAATAGTAAGAAAATAGCCGACGCACAGCTATCACAGATAAGTCCCATTTCAAAACGCATTTTTGAATCAGTGGATCTTGCTTTCATAAAGCAGCGACGATGTGAAAATTTTGCCTTTTTGCAAGAAGAATTAGGCTATGCAAATAAGTTGAATGTACCAAAAATGGAAAATTTTGAGTGTCCACTTGTATATCCGTTTTGGAGCGATAACGTAGACCTCAAAAAGAAATTGATTGATGCAAATATTTTTGTCGCCACCTATTGGCCAAATGTTTTCGATTGGACTATACCGAGTGATGTCGAATATGAACTTGCTAATCAAGTGGTTTGTATTCCTATTGATCAGCGATATGGTAAAGAAGAAATGGAGTATATTTTAGAAAAAATAAGATATAATGAATAAAACGATTGTTGTGTTTGGGGCAACAGGACATTTAGGAGCTCATATAGCATTACACGTAAAGAGTCTTGGTTATACTGTTGTGGCTGTAGGTCATAGGGAAAATGATAATGGTTTTTTTGCTGAGCATAAAATACAATATTTCTCTGTAGACATAGAAAAAGAAGTTGAATTTGCTAAGTTGCCGCAAGAGAATATTTATGCAATCGTTCATTTTGCCGGTGTTTTGCCTTCTTATATAAAAGATTTTGACAACACTAAACGGTTTCTTAATTCTGTAGTAATAGGAACTGTTAATGTGTTAGAGTATACACGAAAGGTAAAAGCAGATAGAATAGTGTTCCCTCAATCATTGTTTGATGTAAGCTATTTATTTGGTACAAAAGTACCTATTCCTGCAGATGCTCAAAGAATTGTACCTATGGGTGATCATGCTCCATATGTTATTGCAAAAAATGCTGCAGTAGATATGATTGAATACTACTACACAAAATATGGTATTAAACGTTTTATATTGAGATTGTCGCGCGTTTACTTGTATCATCCTAATCCGTACATATTTAGAGATGGTCAAAAGCAAATGGTATCAGATCGATTCTTAATATACAAAGCGATAAAAGGTGAAGATTTGGAAATATGGGGAGATCCATACAGAATGCTGGAAACATGTAGTATAAAAGACTTCTTGCAAATTGTTGAAAAAACTTTGTCTGCTACAGTTGACGGCGGCATATATAATATTGGTAGTGGAGGAAGTACTTTAGACGAGCGTATTAAGGGAATTGCAGAAGTGTTTAATCCTAAAGATAAAAAATCGAAGATATCGTACCAACCTCAAAAGCCAAGTTCTCGACAATTCGTTCTCGACATACGGAAAACTATTAATGAACTCGGTTATGTTCCGCAGCAAACTTGGAAAGATTATTTGCTTGATTTCAAGAAAGAAATGGAGGAACAAAGATTTAGTAAATTGTGGGGCAAGGAAGAAGATTATTTGCAATAGCATGAAAAAATTAGCAATAATAGGTTCTGGAAGAATGGCATGGATTATGGGGAAAATGGCTCATGAAATGGGCTACCAAACATATTGCTTTTCCAATGTAGCTCCAGAATTTATCAAAGAGGCCATTGATGTGTTCTATGATATTTCAATTTTTGAGAAAGAACGTATACGAAATATCTGTAATGAACTTAAGGTAGATGGTGTTATAGCAACAACAGAATTAACAATAGCTATAGCCGCCTATGTCGCTACTGAGTTAGGTCTACCTACAATGAATTACAACATTGCAACATTGATAACAGACAAATATCGGAATAGAGAGTGTTGTAAAAAACTAAAAGATTTGAAACAACCAGAGTTTATAAGAATTGACTCTGAAGCTGAACTAAAAAATATAGGTTTCGATTATCCGATAATATTGAAGCCAACTAGCAGAGGAGGGAAAAGAGGAATTATTGTAGTAGACAATTCTCAAGAATTAAACGAGGCATATAAATATGCCAAAGAAAATTCACAAGAAGACCCCGTAATTATAGAACAATATATAACAGGTGGGCAAGAATACTCTGTCGAGAGTTTGTCATGTAATGGCATTCATTATATAATTCAAGTCACTGAGAAAATAACATCAGGACCTCCTCATTGTGTAGAATTAGGACACCAACAGCCTGCCCAATTGAGTAATCAACTGCGTTCAAAAGTAGAATGTGCTATAAAGGATGGACTTACCGCTATTGGTATTGACAACTCTGCATGCCATACAGAGATTAAAATTAAGGGTGACGAAATCTATTTGATAGAATTTAATGCTCGTCCTGGAGGTGATCATATCGCATGGCCACTAACCGAGTTGAGTACTGGCTATAATTATATAAAAGGGGCGATATCAATAGCTTCTGGAACTTTTGCAGGTGTTGACTATTCAAAATTTATAAATCATTATTCTGGCGTTTTCTTTGTGACAAAGCAGTCGGCATATTTGAAACAATTGCTATACGATTGTGAAAAGTATCAATGGTTTTATCAGAGGAATATTGTCTCTGATCAGTTGCAGACATTGGAACATAATGACTGCTATAATACAAATTATATAATGTATAAAGCAGAAAAAGAGCGACCCAATATAGAAGGCATTATATAGAATTGTTTCAAAAGGCATGCAGAAGAAATTATTAATACTAGGAGGCGCAAAAGCTCAATTGCAGCTAATAAATGCAGCAAAAAAGGAGGATTACTATGTAGTTTTGTGTGACTTTACAGATTCTAATCCTGGCATTGCAATTAGTGATAAACACTATAAAATCAATTATATGGATTTGGATAGTGTTTTGAATGTTGCTGAGAAGGAAAAAGTTGATGGAGTGATTTCAAATAGCGAGTACGCAATGCCGACAGTTAGTTATGTTTGCGACAAGATACATTGTATAGGTAATTCGTCTAAAAGTCTATCACTAATCAATGACAAATATAAATTCCGAGAATTACAAAAATCGTTAGGTCTTTATTCTCCTAATGCTGTTGAGTCTGCTACTTGGGAGGATTGCCTTGAGAAGGTTCAACAATTGAGTTTTCCCGTTGTTATTAAACCTTCGCAAAGTTCTGGCTCAAGAGGAACGACTAAAGTGGAATCATTTGAAGCATTTCTTTTGGCACAGAAAGAGTGGGAACAATGTGAGCATTTTTCTCGTAATCATCGAGTAGTAGTAGAAGAATATGTAGAACTTCCTGATTTAGACGCTGTAATAGATGGTGATATTTTTGTTTTAGGGGATACGATTCTATATAATGGATTGTTTACTTCAAAAAGAAGTAAAAGGAGGCCATTAATTCCTATGATGCAAACATATCCAATAATACTTGATGAAAATCATTTGGATCGTCTTAAGAATGGTATTGAAAAAATAGTGAGAGGTGCTGGAATAACATGGGGAGAGTTGAATGTAGAGGCATATTATACTAAAGACGATGAGTTGTTTTTTATTGAGTTTAATGCGCGTCAAGGCGGAAATGGAATCCCAGAAATGATTCTAAAACATTCTGGTATAGATTATAATAAATTGTTAGTTACTACTTCTGTCAGTGAGAGGGATTATTTTCAAGACATTATTAACACGCAAAATAGCCGCCGATATGTAACCAGGCAACAATTATTTTGGACTGATGATAATAATAGTTGTTGTTACAAGGGAATTTGTTTTAGTAAGGAGATAGAACCTTTTATCAAAGGAATAAAGGATGTAGTTTCTAAGAATACAATTATACAGCCGGCGCAAAATGCTTCAGATTGTTTGGCCTGGATTGATTTGGAATTTGAGAGCAGGGAGCAACAAATAGCTCTTACAAGAGATATTGAAATGCAGATTTGGCCCGAAATTGAACTTGTGAAATAAATACTTTATAGGAATATTTGTAATTCTACGGAATGCAGCAACAAAATAATCAACCATCGTCACTAAAATCTAAAACAGTAAAAGGTGTTGGATGGTCGGCAATAGATGCCTTTGTGGGGCAAGGTGTTACGTTTGTTGTGGGACTTGTTTTAGCGAGGTTGCTTTCACCGTCCGAGTTTGGTCTTATTGGTATAGCCACTATTTTTATTACAATACTCTCAGGGTTTGTTGATTGCGGCTTCTCTAATGCTTTGATACGTAAAAAGGAAGTATCGAATAATGATTATAACACAATGTTCATTACCAATATGGCAATGAGTGTGTTGGTCTTTTTGATATTGTTTTTTTCTGCTCCATTAATAGCAGATTTCTTTGAAAGGCAAGAAGTTACTAATCTTTTGAGAGTATTGGCATTAACTGTAGTTATACAGGCTGTATCGCTCGTACAAAATACAATACTTACAAAACGAATTGATTTCAAAACCAAGACTAAAGCAACTATTATTGCTGCCATAATTAGTGGAACTGTTGGTATTGGATTCGCATTTGCTGGATTCGGAGTATGGGCGTTGGCGGCACAACAAATAACATCTCATGTTGTAAATACTATATGCTTATGTGTTTTCAATAATTGGTTGCCAAATCTCAGTTTCAATGGCGAAAGTTTTCGTTATATGTGGGGATATGGATGGAAACTAATGCTTTCGGGTTTTTTGGATAGAACGTGGGGACAACTTTATCAATCGGTCGTTGGCAAATGTTATGCGCCTGAAACGCTTGGCCAATATTCTCGTTCGAAGCTCTTTGCGCAAATATTTTCGCAGAATTTCACAATGATAATTCAGCGAGTAACATATCCTGCCTTGGCGGAAGTGCAAGACGAAAAGCAACGCATGATTGCGGCATATCGAAAAATTATTAAGATGTCGATGTTTGTAACGGCTGTATGTATGATTTCATTAGGTGCAGTTTCCGAGCCATTTATATATTGCTTGATAGGTGACCAATGGCATCAAGCCGCTACATTTTTGCCACTTATATGCATATCAATGTCGCTGTATCCTTTACATGCTATTAATCTCGACATGCTACAAGTGCAAGGAAGAAGTGATATTTTCTTAGAATTGGAAATAGTAAAAAAAATCATAGCTATAGGTCCTATATGTCTTGGCATTTTTATTGGTATTTATTGGATGTTGGTAGGTAGCATCGTGACGGGAGTTATAGCATTTTTTTTGAACTCATATTATACAGGCAAGAATCTTGGCTATTCCTCATGGCAACAACTCAAAGATATTGCGCCATCGTATGTAATAGCCTTGATTATAGCAGTTTCGGTGTATTTCTTCAAATTCTTCCCAATAAGCAATTTTATTATACTCCCAATACAAATCATTGTAGGAGTCATGGTACTTGTGGCTATTGGAGAGATATCAAAGACTGAAGAGTACGTAGAGATAAAAGGTTTGGCTGTAGCGAGTGTCAGAAAAATAAGAATGAAATAAAAATGGATTTGCAGAATACTTATACGGTCTGTGTAAGATGTACTACTTTCAACCATCATACGTATATTGAAGATGCGATGAATGGCTTTTGTATGCAAAAAACTACTTTCCCTTTTGTGTGCATAATTATTGATGATTTAAGTACGGATGGAGAACAAGAAGTACTAAAAAAATATTTTCAAGAGCATTTCAATTTGTTGGAGAATGAAGAAACCAACGATTATGTTCTAAATTTTGGCATACACAAGACAAATGCTAATTGCTATTTTTCAATTTTCTATTTGAAATACAATCACTTTTCAATTCGTAAGTCTAAGGTTCCATATTATTTGCGATGGCAGAATAGTTCTAAATATGTGGCGATATGTGAAGGTGATGACTATTGGATAGATGAAAATAAGTTACAGAAGCAAGTTGATTTTCTGGAGAATAATAAGGACTATTCAATGGTATTTCATCGAGCAGAAATTGTATATGAGTCTCCAATAGAGACGTCATTACAGTGTACTGATATTGAAAGTAGAGAATATTCGGCAGATGAACTTTTTGATAAATGGATTGTGCCTACAGCCTCTATTTTAGCAAGACGAGAAATCTATAATATAAAGAGTAAAGACAGATACAGACCACTTAACGGTGATATTATTTATGTTCTCAACTGTGCAAAGATTGGAAAACTCAGAGGCTTATCTGAAAAAATGTCGGCATACAGAGTTCAAGCAAATGGCGTAACATACGATGTAAATCTGATGAAGTCGAGGATGTTGAGGTATCCAGAGCATTTCAAATATATCAAGGATAACTATCCGTTCTTAAACCAACGTTTAGTAAATAAGAAATTAGGAATAGCATATGGGGGGGCGGTTTATTACGATGAGGGGATAGTTCGAAAATTGCGCGATTTCATACTTGCCTGCTATTATAGTCCAATTTTGATACTTAAACCATTCGAGAAACTCGTTGACATCTTTACTCAAAAGAAAAAATGCCAGAAAAATTGTGCTTGATGAAGCTGATGGAATAGAGATTATACTAAATTTATTGAAAGATTAATGGAACTATGAATATAGCAGTAGCAGGAACAGGTTATGTGGGTTTGAGTATAGCGACCTTGTTAGCACAGCATAATCATGTAACTGCAGTAGATGTAATACCTGAAAAGGTTGACTTGATAAATAAAAAGAAGTCTCCTATCCAAGATGAATATATAGAAAAGTATTTGTCTGGAAAAGAACTCGATTTGACGGCAACGCTTGATGGCGAAATGGCATATAAGGATGCCGATTTCGTTGTTATCGCAGCACCTACGAATTATGACCCGCAGAAGAATTTTTTTGATACTTCGCATGTAGAGGAGGTTATTGACCTTGTGCTAAAGGTTAATCCTAATGCGGTGATGGTGATTAAGAGTACAATACCTGTTGGTTATACACGCAGCCTATATGTAAAGTATGCAAAGCAGGGTGTTAAGCGACTTAATCTGCTCTTCTCTCCAGAATTTCTTCGAGAGAGTAAAGCTTTGTATGATAATCTATATCCAAGCCGTATAATTGTTGGAATTCCTCAGATAAAGGATAGTACCGATTATCAATTGGAGAATAACGCTATTAAGCAACTGACAGATATACAATTTCTTACTGAGCGAGCACATGCATTTGCTTCGTTGCTACAAGATGGAGCTATAAAAAATGATATACCTACATTGTTTATGGGTGCAAAAGAGGCAGAGGCAGTGAAACTTTTTGCTAATACCTATTTAGCTCTACGTGTGAGCTATTTCAATGAGTTGGATACATACGCCGAGGTTAAGGGCCTCGACACACAATCGATTATAGATGGTGTAGGTTTGGATCCTCGTATCGGTGCTCATTATAACAACCCAAGTTTTGGCTATGGCGGCTATTGTTTACCTAAAGATACTAAGCAATTGCTTGCCAATTACGAAGATGTGCCCGAGGACCTTATCCGTGCGATAGTAGAAAGCAATAGAACGCGAAAGGATTTCATCGCAAATGCCGTTTTGCAAAAGGCTGGCTATTATGTGGAAAGTAGTAATTATGCTGCTGATAAAGAACGTAATTGCATTATCGGAGTTTTCCGTTTGACCATGAAGAGTAACTCCGATAATTTCCGTCAAAGTGCTATTCAAGGCATAATGAAACGTATAAAAGCCAAAGGAGCAGAGGTTATTATTTATGAGCCGACATTAGAGAGTGGCACAACGTTCTTTGGGTCCTTGGTGGTAAATGATCTTGACGAGTTCAAGCGACGTAGCCAAGCTATCATTGCAAATAGATACGATGCTTGCTTAGACGATGTACAAAGTAAGGTTTATACGAGAGATATATTCAAAAGAGATTAAATCATCAGTGGGGCTTAGTTTATATCATGAAGAGCATTTTGGTTACAGGTTCTGCAGGTTTTATAGGGTCAAACCTTGTGATGCGACTTTTGGATAATGAAGAACCAATAAGTATTGTTGGCTTGGATAATCTAAATGATTATTATGATCCTAAATTGAAGGAGTATAGACTTAGTTTGATAGAGACAAAGGTAAAATCACACTCTGTACACAATTATTCTTTTATTAGAGGCTCTATTGCCGATAAAGAACTCATCAATAATATTTTCAACGATAATCACTTTGACATTGTTGTAAACCTCGCGGCTCAAGCTGGCGTTCGTTATTCTATAGAAAATCCTGATGTTTATATAGAAAGCAATATCTTAGGGTTCTATAATATTCTTGAAGCTTGTCGTCACAATCCAGTGAAACACTTAGTATATGCGTCGAGCAGT
Organism: Bacteroidales bacterium; assembly: GCA_015061285.1. Classification (GTDB taxonomy): domain Bacteria; phylum Bacteroidota; class Bacteroidia; order Bacteroidales; family Marinilabiliaceae; genus W3P20-009. The sequence goes on from SUWW01000012.1 coordinate 20,140, forward strand.
AGTGTGTATGGAGGAAATAAGAAGGTGCCATTTAGTGTAGATGATAAGGTGGATAATCCAGTGTCGCTCTATGCCGCTACCAAAAAGAGTAATGAACTCTTTGCTCATTGCTATAGCAAATTGTATAACATACCAACAACAGGTCTGCGATTTTTTACAGTATATGGACCTGCGGGACGACCAGATATGGCATACTTTGGTTTCACCAATAAACTACTAAAGGGCGAGACAATACAGATCTTCAACTATGGTAATTGTCGTAGAGATTTTACTTATGTAGATGATATTGTTGAAGGAGTTGTTCGCGTGATGAATAAAGCGCCTCAAAAGAAAATAGGGGAAGATGGATTGCCCATTCCTCCATATGCTATATATAATATTGGTGGTGGTCAGCCAGAGAATCTTTTAGATTTTGTTCAGATACTGCAAGAAGAACTCATTAGAGCTGGAGTGTTGCCGCAAGATTACGACTTTGATTCTCACAAGGAATTAGTAGCGATGCAACCAGGTGATGTACCTACAACATATGCAGACGCTACGGCTCTTGAAAGAGATTTCGGTTTTACACCTAAAATTTCCTTGCGCGAAGGGCTTAGGAAGTTTGCAGAATGGTATAAATATTATTATCTGAGTTAATATTGAGATTAAACTATTGGGAAATTCAATGCACTTGGAATTGAAGACTACAGAATTTACAATTTGAGTGTTGAATCTGAGAATTGTCATTTGAATATGCTTAACTAAATACTTTGACCACTACGTGGTGGAAACTAAACATTGAAATAATGAACGCACGGCAAAAATTCAATCTTAGCAAATCGATTCAAGCGATCTTGTATGTTACAAACAGGCTGCAAAGGAAAGATTTTCATAAGATTTTCAAAATATTATACTTCTCGGACAGAAACCATTTGGCAAAGTATTCGCGCTCTATAACAGGCGACACATACATTGCCATGAACGATGGCCCTGTCCCCTCGAATATTTATGACATTTTCAAATCGTTGCGTGGGGACGGTTTCTTCGCAAAAAATGCAGAACAGTTTTCCGAATATTTCAACGTGGTTAATTGGAACTTCATCAACCCTTTGAAAGATGCCGACTTAAAAAAACTCTCAGCGTCGGATGTAGAAGAAATTGATGATTCGTTAGAAAAATACGGAAACCTGACATGGGACGAAGTTCGCGAAAAATCCCACGACTACGCCTGGCGCAACACACCCAAGGATTATCCGATTTCAGTGGAAAATATGCTCTTGGAAACTGGTGAAAGCCCTGAGTACATCAGTTTTGTTAACGAAATGGTTGCACTTAACAGTTCAAGAGTATGATTTTGCCGGATTCTCTACTTATCAAACGGGGTGTTATCTTACATTCGACGATTTTCGAATACATCGACCACGGCAAGTTTTTTGTCATAATCGGCGAAGATGAGGACAATTATATCGGATTGTTTTTCATAAATTCAAATATAAACTACTTCAATCGCAAACAGGAATTGTTTGAAATGCAGTATCCATTGTTGAAACGAGATTATGAATTTTTGGATTACGATTCATTCTTGTGCTGCACCGAAATCACAAAACTCAGCAAGAAAAAACTGACAGATTCTTTTTCAACAAAAGTTTCCGAATATAAAGGAGCATTGCAACAAGAACATCTTGACGCCGTACTAAATCTTGTAAGGAAGTCAAAACTCTTCACCGACGAAGAAAAAGAAATTTACTTCAAGTAGTTTTTATGCCGACTATATCTAACACTTCGCGAATAGCGAAAATGCGCTGCTGTTGTATTTCAGGATGCTCCTGACGATGGGAGTGACAATATTCCGAAATTATATATAAAGAAATTGATTAAAATTCCAATAAAAAGACAAACGTTCACCAGCATTTTCCATAAACCGTATGACACAAGTACGGAAAATGGACGTGCGAATGAAAGGAAAAGACGGCTGGCATTAACAGCTGTTACATCATCTGTAAGAAAAGTGTTACAAATGGTTATACCATTGGTCACATTACCAATCACATACAATTATCTCAATAGTGAAGTTTATGGTTTATGGGCTGCGGTCACTCAGTTTTTTGGCTTATTTGCGTTCTCTGATTTGGGATTAGGTAATGGTCTATATACAAAATTATCACAAGCAAATGGGAAAGACGATTTAACATTGTGCAAAAAAATTATCTCAAACACATTTTGTATTTTACTTCTTATTGCAGTTGCATTGTCAATTATTTTCGTTACAATATTCCCCTTTGTCAATTGGGCTGAATTAATGAATGCACAAGGAGATGAAACAATATCATTGGTTCCTTATTTGATATTAATCATCGTTGGTTGTAAACTTTTTGATATACCGATTGCAATAATACAAAGGACACAATACGCACTACAAGAAGGATATAGAAATGATATTTGGGGGATTATGGGTGCATTGTTGAGTCTTTGCTCAATTATTGTGATAGCGAGATATGATTTAGGAAAACTGGCATTGTTGATAGTTTCTACTTCAATACCAGTTGTGGTTTCTCTAATCAATATGTTAGTTTATTTTAACATACAACGCAAAGAGTTAAAAATTTCTTTCAAAATGTTTGATATTGTGATGTCAAAAGACCTACTATCACTAGGTATTTATTTTTGTCTTTTGTCTGTGTTAACATCAGTGGGATATTCAATGGATACTTTTATTGTTGCAAAAACATGTAGTCTAACAGATGCAGCTTCATATAGCGTAATATACAAAATTTCAATTATCTGTTCTGCCATTATGACAATATTAGGAATGCCACTATGGGGTGCAAACGGTGAAGCAATTGCAAGGGGAGACATTGATTGGGTCAAAAAAAACACCAGAAAAATGTCACTAATATTGGGATCATGTTCTATTTTGTTTACTATTTGCGTAATGCTATCCATCAATTTTATACTCAGAATATGGATGGGTGAAAGCTTTAAATTTTCATATCCTGCATTATTATGGTTATGCGTAATGCAGATTATGTTTTCTTTCATTAATCCATATTTTATGGTGTTAAATGCATACGGGATTGTCAAAAAGCAGATACTATTGTTTTTGATATACACATCAATAGTATTTGCATTGAAATATTATTTATCATTGAAGTATTCTGTTGTCATAATACCTGCAGTTGGCAGTCTACTATATATGATAATTGTTTGTATTCCAACTTATAGAATCACCTGCAAGCTACTAAGACATTCATAAAATGGGGTCTATCCTTCGGAGACTTCTCTCCATCGTACCAAGAGTACGCAGAAGATATTACCGTTTCTACAACAAATTGAATTTCAAATTGAAAGGTATAGAATACGGCAAAAACTTTTGTTCATATAACAAAATATATGTCAAAGGCATAGGAAAAGTGAAAATAGGAGATAATTTTGTTTTCACATCTGGCGATGCAATAAATCCAATTTGTAGGAATATCCGGGGATGCATTTATACGGTAACAAAGGATTCTAAAATAACTATAGGTAACAATGTGGGTATTTCATCGGCATGCATTTGGTCCCAAACTTCTATTACTATTGGTGACAATGTTAATATTGGGGGCGATTGCTTAATAATGGATACTGATGCGCATCCTCACGATTATATGAAGCGGCGTAGTGGATATGCAAAACAAATTGGAATTGTGAATTATTTGAAAGAAATACCATCTGCACCGATTGTCATCGAAGATGATGTCTGGATAGGTGCGAGATGTCAAATATTGAAAGGGGTACATATAGGCGCAAGAAGTATTGTTGCTGCAGGAAGTATAGTAACAAAAAATATTCCCGCGGATTGTATTGTGGCAGGTGTGCCGGCGAAGGTTGTGAAAAGTAAATCTTTATAAAGATTAAGAAGAAATCACGTTTTTTCAAATCCTCGATGAAGCGCTTTGTATTGTACTACATAATAATATCGTTTAGTATTATAATAATTCCATTTACAAGAGCAACAGCATATTATCCGCAATATGCAATATTGTATTTGTCCCCATTGCTTGTGTTTACAAAGAAAATAATTAGAAAAGATGTACCATTAATATTACTTGGATTAGTGCTGCTTAGTTCAAGGCTAACTAATCCAGAAAGTTTCAGATTCTCTACAATAGCATATGGACTTCTCAATATATGCTTGTTTTCATATTATATGAAACTATTACCTCAAAGTGGAGTTCCAATAGTAAGTTTTCAAAAACTTATGAAATATTTATTATATGCATTTGCAATAGTATTATTGATACAAATAATATCAAGGTTAATAGGATTGCCTCTACTTAATAAGTCTTATAATATGGAAAGTGGCTTCAAATTCAACTCTCTAGCATTTGAAGCTTCTCAAATAGGTCCAGTTATAACAATATTGGTATATGGATTCATAAAAACAGAAGAGATAAATATCGGAAGACGTATTAACCTCAAAGAATTTTGTAAAAGAGAAAAATGGTTGATAATAGCATATATGTTTACCTCTATATTTTCCAATTCTGTTACATGCCTATTATCTAGCGTTGTACTATTGGCGTATTTCGTTGATAAACGAAAAATAATTAATATATCATTATTTGTGGCTGGTGCAGTACTAATAGCTTACCTGATGGGAACTGAAGCGACAGATAGGATTTTTGCTATTATTTCCCCAATTCTTAAGGGCGATACTGAAGAATTATATTATATAGACGCGAGTGCATCCGCGAGAATTAATCCATATATATATTATTTTCAAGAGTTTGATGTAATGTCAATAAATACATGGTTAGGCTATGGTTGTGATTATGGCAGCACTCATACATGGGAGCTTTTGACTGGTGGTAGTGATTCGCAGTCGCTAATGGCTGGTGGAATATCTGGGTTCATGTACGATTATGGACTTATAGCTTTTATTGCATACTTGATTTTTATATTTAGCATATGCCGTTTCAGAAGTTATGAGACTTTTATTTTTATGACACTATTCATATTCAATGGAATAAATTTTTATAGTAATTGGTTGTTCTTCATGATTATATATTCAATATCATATTATCAAAGATGTCAATACAAATATCAATTATCATAGCAACATACAATGCAGCATCAACATTAACAAAGTGTTTGGAAGGTATTGTAAATCAATTAAATGATGAAACTGAATTAATAATAATAGATGGAGGATCGCGAGATTCTACATGTGACATTATTAATTCTTATCGGCAATATATAGATTATACAATATCTGAGAAAGATAATGGCGTATATGATGCATGGAATAAAGGTATAAGAGTCGCGCGAGGGAAATGGATTGCATTCATTGGCGCAGATGACGTCTTGCTACCTAATGCTATAGAGATATACATGAATCTTATTCATCATAAAAAAGATATTGATACATACGATTACATTTGTGCGCATGTAGAATATATTGATACAAGCGGTAGAATACTGAATATATGGGGAAATGAACCGAAATGGAACAAAATGAAGAAAGGAATGGCGCCCGCACATGTGGCGTCATTGCACAATAAGAAAAATCTGTTTGAAGAAATAGGTGTATATGATTATGTGCATTTCCCTATTTGTGCTGACTATGAATTGCTTTTGAGAAAAAGAGAATGCCTAAAATATATTTTCTTACCTAATAATATAGCTAGAATGCAAAAAGGAGGTATGAGTTTTTCTGTGAATGCAATAAGAGAGACATATAATATTCGCAAGAAGCATAAAAGTATTTCAATAATGTATAATTTATTCCTTTATCTGCGAGACGTAGTATTGTTCAAAACATATAATGTTCGTCATTCTATAAAAATGACATTTAGAGGTGAATTATAGCAATACTTTATAGTATATGAGAATCATTCATTATTCATTAGGAATTTATCCATATAGGTCTGGAGGTCTTAATAGATATTGCACTGACTTGATGCTTGAACAAAGTAAAATGCATCAAGTTGCGTTGTTATATCCGAGAGGATATAATGTATGGCAAAGAAAATGTTATGTAGCCAAACCTAAGAAACAAAAAGGCATTATTTGCTATAGAATAATAAATGCTGAACCAGTGCCTGTGTGGTTCGGAATTAAGACTCCTCGCGATTTTTATGGTGAAAAAATTGACATAAAGAGTTTTGATGCTGTTTACAGAGAGTTTAAACCTGATGTTCTGCATTTACATACGCTTATGGGGTTGCCTATGGAAGTGTTAAAATATTTCAAAGAAAAAGGAGTACGAATTGTTTTCTCTTCACATGATTTTTTTGGTATTTGTCCCAAAATTAATTTGATTGACCTAGATGGAAATTTGTGTAATGAGGTTACTACAGAAAAATGTATAATGTGTAATAAAAATGCACCATCAACATTGTTTTTGAAAAGTATAAATAGTGAAATCGTTTATATTATAAAATCTTTTATGAAATGGATAAAGAATTTGAAACGTTGTTGAATACATATCAACGAATGTTTGGAATGATTGATGTTATTCATTTCAACAGTCAAAATACTGCTGACGCGTATAACCAATATATAAAAGTTCCCAAAGGTTCTTCAGTTGTTTCAATTATTCATAACGGTATTAGAGATTGCCGCCAAAGTAGATTGTTTGATCAAAAAAAACTGCGATTAGGCTTTATAGGAAGTGTTTCTCCCTTCAAGGGACTGCCAATTTTAAAAAGGGTAATAGAAAAAATGAATAGTCATGGATACAATGATAGAATAGAACTCAGCGTATATTGTGGTCAAAAAGGAAAAGATGTTGAATGTACCAATGTGACATATAAAGGACGTTATAGCGCTACACAGATGGCAGCTGTGTATAATTCAATGGATTTGCTTGTAGTGCCATCTATATGTTATGAGACTTTCGGTTTTATTGTGCTTGAAGCTATTCAATATGGAGTGCCTGTTTTAGTATCAAGTAAAGTGGGGGCAAAAGATGTGGTGAATCAGTATGCTCCTCAGTTTGTTTTTGAAACGGAAAATGACTTATTATCTATATTATGCCGTTTAATAGATAATCGAGAAGAATTGGTGGCATACAATAAGAAAATAATAGAATTGCCATGGCAATGGTCAATGAAAAAGCATGCAGAAGAAATTGTCGATAAATTTTATGGTAGTTGATATTATCGTCAAAAGGTATTTTTAGAACACTATAAATATGACTGGAAGAGTATTGTTTGCTAAAAGCAAAAGAGTAATAAATGCGATAGTTGGGATATTCCGACTTCTGCCTACACCCATTTTGTGCTGGATGTTATCTCTATGTAGAAATATAAAAAATTCAGTAGGTATTGGTATTAGATATGTTCTTCTTAAGAGTCTTGCAAAAGACATTGGAGACAATGTTTCCATAAGAGAAAACGTAATAATATTATCTCCTAAATCTTTATCAATAGGAAAGAATGTGAGTGTCCATCCCAATTGCTATATAGATGCTGCTGGAGGTATAACAATAGGAGATAATGTATCTATAGCTACCTCGTCAATTTTGATCTCTACATCCCATACATGGGATAATGAAGAAATACCAATAAAGTATAATCCCATGAAATCAACTCCTATAAAAATAGATAATGATGTGTGGATTGGTTGTAATGTAAAAATAATAGGTCCATGTCATATTGGGGAACGATCAATATGTGCAGCTGGGGCTGTAGTAAAAGGGGAAATTGTAAGACATTGCATTGTCGGTGGGGTACCAGCAAAAACTATCAAGACGATCTGATGCCCTATGTTTAACATTAAAAGAAGAGGTGTTATTGTAAAACAGTATACTTAAATTCTAATGTAAAATAGCATGAAAATCTTATTTTTATCCAATAGTATTGGAGGATTAGTAAACTTCAGATTTGAGCTATTACAAGCGTTGGTGAAGCGAGGCGATAGCGTTTATCTATCCTCTCAAATAGAAAAAAATACTTCGCCAAAGGTTCTAGAAGAAATAGGCTGTAAGTTTATTGAAACTAAGATGAACCAAAGAGGGAAAAATCCTTTTGATGAGTTGAAACTTATTAGTGTGTATGTTCGACTTATCAAAAAAGTAAAACCTGATATAGTTGTTGCCTACACCATCAAGCCTAATATATACGGAAGTATAGCATGCAGGAAATTAGGTATCCCTATTATTTCTAATATTACAGGTTTAGGTGTAGCATTAGAGAATGGAGGTCTACTACGTAAAATATCAGTATGGTTATATAGATGGGGAATGAAAAAAACAGATTTTGTTTTTTTTCAGAACCAAGAAAGCATGGATTTTTTTTCAAAGAACAATATCAAACCAAAAGAAAAATCATTGATAGCTGGCTCTGGGGTGAATTTAGAAAAATTCAAATTCACTGACTATCCCTCGAACAATGACGAAGAAAACTTCCTATTTGTAGGACGCATATTGCCCCAAAAAGGAATAAAGCAACTTATAGACGCCGCACAGTATTTTCATAAGAAGAGTCCTCAAGTGCATTTTCATATCGTAGGTTATAAGGATGATCCACATTATAATCAATTGATTGAAGAAATGGATGCAAATGGTATTATCAAATACCATGGACAGCAAACTGATATTAGACCGTATATAAAAATGGCAAATGCGTTGGTACATCCATCATACTATCCAGAGGGCATTTCAAATGTATGCTTGGAAAGTTCTGCCATGGGTAGACCTGTGATTACGACAGATAAGAGTGGTTGTAAGGAAACTGTGCATGATGAGGTGACAGGTTATATTGTAAGACAAAACGATAGCCAAGATTTGATAGAAAAGATAGAAAAGTTCATAAACTTACCCTATGAGCATAAGGTAGCAATGGGTAGAGCTGCTCATGAAAAAGTTGCAAGAGAATTCAATAGAGCTGATGTGGTAAAACGGTATCTTGATACAATTGACAGATTAGTAAAATAGAAAACATATAATGAAACAAGTTGCTATTATCGGTACCGTTGGTGTTCCGGCAAATTATGGTGGATTTGAGTCTCTTGTAGAAAATATTTTAGGAGATAATACATCCCAAAATATCGAATATACAGTGTTTTGCAGTTCAAAAGCGTATAAAAGCAAATTGCAAGCATATAAAGGTGCACAACTAAAATATATTAATATTAACGCCAATGGACCTCTAAGTACACTTTACGATATCATTTCAATGCTGAAAACAAATAATAAATATGATGTGGCATTAGTGTTAGGAGTATCAGGCTGTATATTTCTTCCATTTTTTAGACTATGGTTCAAGAAAAAACTAATCGTAAACATAGATGGCTTGGAGCATAAACGTGAAAAATGGGGAAAGTTCGCAAAATGGTTTTTGCGTAAAAGTGAAGCTATGGCTGTGAAATATGCAGATGTAGTGATTGCTGACAACAAAGGGATTCAAGATTACGTAAAAAAAACATATAATAAGAATGCTGCAATGATAGCCTATGGAGGTGATCATGTAGCACGTGAAGTTTCTCCTGAACAAGAAGCTATGATACTTCAAGAATACGGATTAGAGAAGGGCAAATATGCGATTTCCGTTTGTCGAATTGAACCAGAGAATAATTGTCATGTAATATTGGATGCATTTTCGAAGACAAATAAGAAATTGGTGTACATCGGGAATTGGGAAAGAAGCGAATATGGAAAATCATTGAAAGAAAAATATTCTGCATATAAAAATATTTGCATACATGCACCTGAATATGATTTAGATACATTATATATCCTTCGAAGTAATGCAGAAACGTATGTTCATGGACATAGTGCTGGTGGTACTAATCCTTCATTGGTTGAAGCAATGTTTTTTGGCAATCCTATTATTGCTTATGATGTTGTGTATAACAGAGCAACAACAGAAGATAGCGCATATTACTTCAAAAACAGTGAAGAACTTTTGCAATTGTTGCAGAAAAAAGAACTTGATGGCTCTATAATGAAACAAATTGCAGAGAAAAAATATACCTGGAAGAATATTGCAGCACAATATGAAAGTTTATATTGATTGAAGCTTTCGTATGTAAGGTATGTCATTGTTCTTTGAACTTCTTCAAATATCATTAGGAACTCGTGATCGTTTTTCGCGAGGCCCTAGTGTTGTCGAGTGGCAAGAATTATTCAATGAAGCCCAGCGGCAAGCAGTGATAGGCCTGCTGATGATTGGCGTGGAGAGATTACCCAACGACCAACGCCCTCCGCGCGATGTGATGCTGAAATGGATTGGTTTGACGATGACAGTTGAACAAATCTCGCAGATGCAGCAGAAAAGAGCGACAGAACTAACAGAAAAGGTCCGCGAGTTGGGTTTTCGCTCGTGCGTATTGAAAGGTGTAGGGATAGCACAATTATATCCTAATTCATTGCGGAGACAAGGAGGCGACATAGATTTGTGGGTAGATGGCGAGCGCCAAGGCGTTTTGCCTAAACTGAGTACGCAATATAACATTGGTAAAACATTCTCTCATCACACAGATGTGGAATTTTTCGATGATGTTAAGGTTGAAATACATTTCCGTCCATCTTGGTTGTATAATCCCGTATTTAATTGTCGCTTGCAAAGATTCTTTGAAAGAAAGAAATATGAAGCAATGCAGGCGCGAGCAATAGGATATAATTATCCTTCGGTAGAATTCGATGCTGTTTATTCTTTGGCGCATACGTTTCACCATTTGCTCGAAGAGGGGGTTGGCTTTCGTCATGTAATTGATTATTACTATATCATTCAGAATCTACCGAACGAAGAGCGCCCTAAAACCTTGACGGCAATAAATAGTGTTGGCTTAGGTAAGTTTCTATCTGCGATGATGTATGTACTTACTGAAGCTCTTGGTATAGATAGAAAATATCTTCTATGTGCGCCAAACGCTAAAGAGGGCAATTTTTTACTCAACGAGATTTCAAATGCGGGTAATTTCGGTAAACAACGTAAGGGTGGAGAACTGAAACGTAATAGTTTCAAACGCTATTCTGTTGTGGTTCTACATTATCCGAATCATGTCTTGTGGATGATACCGTGGAAGATTTGGCATTTATTATGGCGAACATGGCAGAGTGCGAAAAGAGTGTGCTGCTAAATATTTTTATAAAAATCTCTCTCTGACTCTTGCATAGTAAAAACAAATAGCCTACCTTTGCAATCGCAAATGAGGAGGTACCATAGCTCAGTTGGTAGAGCAAAGGACTGAAAATCCTTGTGTCACTGGTTCGATTCCCGTTGGTACCACAAAAACAAAAGACTACTCAAATTCGAGTGGTCTTTTTTTTGTTTGCGCATGTTTCTGCCTGACTTGCGGAGTTTGTGTGGTGTGTAACTATCTGGTATAGAGATAGATAGTGTAAATATCTATAATAAAAACTGGGTTGCATCATAGCTGAAATGGTAGCTATGGTACAACCCAGAAGTTTTTTTGTTTAGCTCTGCTTAGTCTTTGCAGAAATACTTAATGTTGGTCTCTTGTCCGCTCTTGAGAGAGAGAATTTTAGAGAGAACGGCGTTAGCGAGGCTGCTTGCGCCAATGCGGAATAGTTCAGGACAGAGCCATTCGTCGCCGCATACATTTTTTACAATGCTGTAGTAAGTCAAAGCATCCTCGATGCTGCGAATGCCGCCAGCGGGTTTGAATCCAATCTTTTTGCCGGTCTGTTTGTAGTACTCTTTTATAGCGAGGCACATTACGTATGCAGCTTCGGGCGTCGCACCGCCTTGTGAAACTTTTCCCGTTGAAGTCTTAATCATATCGGCGCCTGCCATCATAGCAAGAACGCTTGCAAACCAGATGTTTTCGGGCGATTCGAGCATACTTGTCTCCAAAATCACCTTGAGACGAGCGTCGTTTCCACAAGTATTCTTAATCTTAGAAATTTCATCGCCGACGTAGTCATAGTTGCCATCGAGGAATTCGCCGACAGAGATTACGGCATCGACCTCGTTAGCACCAGCATCGATAACCTTCTTTACTTCGGCGCATTTTATCTCGGTGAAGGTTTGCGACGAAGGGAAATTGCCAACAACTACAGCTTTGTAAACATTGCCGAGGTAAGCAAAATTACGGTACAGAGGAGCAAAAACAGGGTAGAGGCAAATGCCGCCAACATTAGGAATGTCGGGGTAAACCTTAGAGAATTTGTTTACCTTCTGCACAAACGATGTTATAGATTCTTTAGAGTCTTCGGTGTTGAGAGATGTGATGTCGATGCTATGTAGTATAGCACCTAAAACATCGGTGTTCGATGTGTATTTTTCAGCATCCTTGGTGTATTCTGCTAACTTCTGTTCAATGTTTTGAAGTTCGCTTGGAATAGGGTAATTAGAAAATGAAAACATATTATTCTTTATTTATAAAACGATTTTTATCTCTTGAAATTTTCTTTTGCAAGTTGTTATGGAAAGCTTCGGTGAGGTCTGTTCCGGTTTGATTAGCGATACACGTAACGACCCAAAGCACGTCGGCGAGTTCGTCGGCGAGGTTGAGGTTTTCGCTTGGTTTAGCAACCTGATCGCCATATTTGCGAGAAATCACGCGAGCCAATTCTCCAACCTCTTCGGTGAGTACAGCCATATTGGTGAGCTCCGAGAAGTAGCCACCGCCATACTGCTTAATCCAATTGTCGACTGACGCTTGTAGCTGTTTGACTGTTATGTTTTCCATTTGCATATTTATGAAAGCGTGCAAATTTATTTGTCTGTTGGACAAATTACAATTTTAGAATAGTAAGAGGTAGCGAAAAATAAATTTGATATAAGTAGTGGTAATTTGATAAATAAGCCTATCTTTGCGCTCGCTTTTGAAGCCCAGATGGCGGAATCGGTAGACGCGTTGGTCTCAAACACCAATGTCGCAAGACGTGCCAGTTCGATCCTGGCTCTGGGTACTTCCAGAAAACTACAGCCCTTGAAGGTCGATTGACTTTCGAGGGTTTTCTGTTTTTACGGCATACGAAAAATGTCACCGAAATGAACGAGACAAACGAAGTAATTTTCGGAAATCTGCCGAATTAGCAGGTGTTTGGTTCTGCGAATTGAATGAATTCCACTAATTACACATTAGTTCAATTCGGAGATAGTCTGCCCGCACTGATTTGCAAAAGAATAAGCTGTATTTAGTGTGCGGCGTAAATAGAAAAAAACGGCAAAATGCAACAGTTAAGCATGGTGTACGTATATATAGAATGTAGATTTATTCCTACATTTGCCTAAATGTCTAAGAAAAATGGAATTTCAACCTCAGTACATACTGAATTTACTCTTTGAAGAGGATTGTGTAATAGTTCCTGGTGTGGGAGCATTTGTTGCGCAACGCATTGGTGCATCATTCGATAGCCGCCAGATGCGTATGATGCCGCCAAGAAAAGAAATAATATTCAACGCACAATTGCGCCATAATGATGGGCTGTTGGCATCGTACGTATCGAGAGAGTGTGGCGTTACGATGGCAGAGGCAATGAGAAGTGTAGAAGATTATGCAGCGAATGTAAATAGACAACTGAAGCAAGGCTCTCAGGTGATGATAGCAGGGTTGGGTTCTCTTGTGTTGAAGAATGGAAACGTAAGTTTTGTGCCCAATAGTTCGGTTGTGTTGCTTAAGACCTCATATGGTCTTTCGCCAATAACAGTAAGCGAGCATGTGCAGATGTCGGAGGTTCGCAAAAGTCAAACTCGCCTCAAACAAGCGTTAGGAACAGCAGCTGTGTTGGCTGTTATGTTGCTCGTGCCATCGCAAGTGACCGACAACGAGGCAGATAGAACATTCGTTTCGGCATCGGTAGCGAGCTCGTTTATTCACGAGCCATCGCAAATAGCAGGTGTTGCGCCCGAAGATGTAGAGGTAGAAGTAGAAGCGAAAGAAGAGGTAAAACCATACCACATAATAGTAGCAAGTTTTGCGCGAGGCAGTCAAGCCGATGATTATATAAAACTTCAGGAGAAACGCGGAGTGAACGGATTGGTGAAGTTGGAAGGCAAAAACAAAGTGAGAGTTTCGGTGGCAAGTTTTGCAACTCGCGCCGAAGCAGCCAAAGCCAATCGCGACATACGTAAGTTGCCTGGTTTCGAATCGGCTTGGATATTATACTATTAGGTATTCTAAGCATAAATAAAAAACAACAACTATGAATAGAAAGACATTGATAACAATTGGAGTAGGGGCGATGGCAGTGATATGCTCATGTTCCGACATGGCTTCGTTGGGTTCAGTAGCTGGAATAACGAAGTCTTCTTCGTCGGCACTGACAACAACAGAAATCACTGCAGGATTGAAAGAGGCCCTGAATCTTGGCGTCAAGGCAGGCGTGAAATATCTTGGTACAACGGGCGGATATTACAACGATCTCGCCTATCGCATAGGCTTGCCCGATGAGGCTGTGGTTATAACTAAGAATATTGCCAAACTGCCAGGAGGTCAGACGCTTGTGAATAAAGTCGTACGTAATATCAACGAAGCCGCATCTGATGCAGCAGCGCAGGCTACGCCGATATTTACATCGGCAATAACGAGTATGACAATAGATGATGCGCGTAGCATACTTATGGGAAATAAGATGGCAGCTACGACATACTTCAAAACGAAGACAAAGCCTGGTCTTAAGACACTTTTTGGTGGCTACATAAACAATTCGATAAATAAGAAAATTGTTGGTGATGTGTCGGCGCAGTCGTCGTGGAATACGCTGACGAGTAATTGGAACGAAGTGGCAACGACAACAGTTGGTAAAGTGGCTGGTTTAACAACCGTAAATACCAACTTGAAGGATTATCTCACCGACAAAGCAGTTGATGGCTTATACAAAAAAGTGGGCGAGAAGGAAATGGCTATCAGAAGCGACGCTTCGCAGCGTACGTCAGCATTACTAAAGAAAGTGTTTGGACATTGATGCGCACAATACTCAGTTTATCATTATTGTTGATTGTAACTATTGCAAGTGCCCAACCACGAGGGGCGTTTGAAGGACGCTATTATCAAATAGATACTACAGCTATAGAAGGCGATGTTGATATAAATATCGACGTCGCCACTTTTTTTCGCAATAATGAGTATTTCAGTGCGTATGTAGAGGGATATACATTGCCAGGATATACGTTGCAGCCAACGCTTGTCTATTTCCCGACGAAAAATAGCAATGTGGAAGCGGGACTTCGCTTACGTCAATATGGAGGCGACGATGACAAGCTTAGCGTTTTCCCGATAGTGCGGGCACAGTTGCTATTTACACCCAGAGCACGACTTACTATTGGTATGCTCGATGGCTATGCATCGCACGATTTGCCTGAAAGTATCATAGATATAGAAAAAGAACTCAACGGACGACCAGAAACAGGAATCCAATTTGTGTATAGCAATGATAGACTGTGGTTGGATACGTGGATCGATTGGCAAAAGTTTATATATCATGGTGATACTGTTCCCGAACGTTTTATGGCGGGCATAGGAGTTAATTATGCCATACTTACGAACGAAAAAAGATTGCGTTTGGAGCTACCATTTCGAATGACAGCCAATCATGTGGGAGGCCAGATTAATAATTATGTAGAGCCTATGCAAAGCTTGCTTAACGGTGTGCTTGGCGTACGACTGAAACGACAACCAAACACCCTCGTGAAGGTGTGGCAGTGTGATATTCGAGAACAATTTTTTCACGTAGCAGCAGGAAAATCAGTATACCCAGCAGCCGATGGATCGGCATTCAACGCGGAGCTTATGGCGCAAACAAGTCATGTGGAGGCTACGATAGGATATTTTAGAGGCAACAACTTTTTTGCTATGCATGGTAACCCAACCTATATGTGCATAAGCAATTTCAAAGAATACTACAGTAAAGAGCGTTCAATAGTTACTGGCGAACTGAATGTGAATTATCGAGCGTCGGATGCTTTCCGATTCTACATCGGTGGCAAAGCATATTACGACACCGAAGCCAAGCAGTGCGACTATTATTATGGACTTGGTATAGTGTTCGATGCGACGAAAAACATCTATCGGCGTAAATGAAATAAAGAACTACCTTTGCACCCCAAAAGAAGAAAAATAATATAACAGCATAAAATGAATTTTGTTGAAGAATTGAAATGGCGCGGTATGATCGCCGAGATGATGCCGGGCACAGAAGAACAGCTCCAAAAGGGGCTCACCTCGGCGTATGTTGGCATCGACCCAACCGCTGATTCACTCCACATTGGTCACCTCGTTGGCGTAATGATGCTTAAGCATTTTCAGCGTGCTGGCCATCGCCCTATTGCCCTCATAGGTGGTGCAACAGGTATGATTGGCGACCCATCGATGAAATCGGCAGAGCGCAATCTACTCGATGAACCTACTTTGCGTCACAATCAGGAATGCATCAAAAAACAGCTCGCTCGCTTCCTCGACTTCGACTCTGATGCGCCTAACGCAGCTAAACTCGTAAATAACTACGATTGGATGCGCGACTACTCGTTCCTCAACTTCATTCGCGACATCGGCAAACACATCACTGTAAACTACATGATGGCTAAAGACTCGGTGAAGAAACGTCTCTCGCGCGATTCGTCGGTGGGTATGTCGTTTACCGAATTCTCGTACCAGCTCTTGCAAGGCTACGACTTTATGTATCTATATGAACATGAAGGTTGCCACCTACAGATGGGTGGTTCGGACCAATGGGGCAATATAACCACAGGTACCGACCTTATTCGCAAGATGCTTGGTGGCGAAGCCTTTGCACTTACATGTCCGCTGATTACAAAAGCCGATGGCGGCAAATTTGGCAAAACAGAGAGTGGCAACATTTGGCTCGACCCAGAAAAGACAAGTCCATACAAATTCTATCAGTTCTGGCTCAACACCTCAGATGCCGACGCGGAGAAATACCTCAAGATATTCACAACTCTCAGCAAGGAAGAGATTGAGCAATTGGCACGCGAACAAGCCGAAGACGCAGGTCGTAGGCCAATGCAAAAGCGCCTTGCCGACGAGATTACCACTATGGTGCACGGCAAAGAGGCTCTCGATGCTGCAATAGAAGCATCGCAAATTCTCTTTGGCAAAGGCTCAGTCGAGACATTGCACAAGATGGACGAAGAGACATTCCTCTCGGTATTCGAAGGTGTGCCTACATTCGAAATCGACCGTGCTAAGATAGCGGCAGGCATATCTGTTGCCGACCTACTTACAGCCGAGGCTGCAGTATTCCCATCGAAAGGTGAATTGCGCCGCAACATTGCTGGCTTGCAAATCAACAAAGAGAAAGTTGATGCTGCAGAGAAAACAATCGATAGCTCGGCACTGCTCAATGGTAAGTACATACTTATACAGAAAGGCAAAAAGAACTTCTATATACTTATAACAAAATAGACGACGCTGTGAATGCGCTCTAAATACAAAATCCCGACGGAGGTAACCTCTGCTCGGGATTTTTTATTAACCATGTAAAATTGCTCAAAAATGGTCGGAACAATAGTAAATACTTGCACGATAGTTATCGGAAGTGTATTAGGCTCGATTGTGAATCGTGGCGTGAAAGAGAAGTATAAAAAAGCTATCTACACCACGCTTGGGTTGGCGTGTCTTGCAATAGGACTGAATGCAACGATTAGCCACTTGCCGAAAAGCCAATATCCGGTTTTGTTTGTTGTTTCGCTTGCATTGGGTGCGGCGTTGGGCACGTGGATCGACATAGATGCGCGTTTTCATAGGCTTGTCGATAAATATTCTAAAGATGGTAAAGACGCGCAACTTTCAAATGGACTTTCTACGGCTATATTGCTCTATTGTATCGGTCCGCTGTCGATGCTCGGCCCTGTGGTGAGCGCAATAAATGGCGATAATACATTTCTCTATACCAATGCAACGCTCGACCTTGTCTCGTCGTTGATTTTTGCTTCTACCTATGGCATAGGTATGATATTGGCAGCTCCTGTTCTTTTTTGCTGGCAAGGTGCGTTCTATCTTATAGCATCAATATCGAGTACAGCCATCAGTGAAGCGTTGATGGACGAACTTCTTATCGTAGGCGGTTTGATGATTGTGGCATCTGGGTTGTCGTTGCTCGAGTTGAAAGATTGTAAGACGCTAAATATCCTCCCATCTTTATTCATTCCGATAATTTGGTTCGGCGCAAAGGCGTTGGTGGGGATGTAAAAGTGTAGTGATTATGATTCTATTTTGTCTTGTTGATTGTTGCTAATATCTACAATGTAAGGCAGATTATCTATTATAAATCGCTGGGCACCAGCATTATATAGAACAATATCGTAATTGGCCCCGTTCTGCGAAGTTCTCGATTCTGTAGATAGACCAATTGCGTAACCTTTTTCCGTAGGTATACGATGGTTGCCTTCTTTTTGTAGTAATTCGAGGTCTGTAAGTATTTGTGTGATGCTTGTCGGCTTAAGGCTTTGCATATTTGGGTCTGTAACAAAACTATTGATTTGCTTTGTTATGATTGTGACGGAAATAGGCGAGTCAGAGAATTGAAATCTATTTGCTATGTCGTCAGGGATTTTGAATGGTATAGTTTTCTTCTTTGACGATGTTGTCGGGCGTCCATTAATCTCATACTGAATATTTTTATCCAAAATGTCTGACACGAAAAATAAGCAGCGCGCGATACGAACATTGTTCACGACATCATTTTCACTGACAGGTTGGTCTGTTAACGGATTAATGCCATTTGCCAACTTATTAATATACATTTTGGCGCGTTCGAGAATTTCTAATTCCGTCATAGTAGCGTGGTTATAAATTTTTAGCGTGTGCAATATAGAACAAAAAACAAACTGTTCATTAGTAAGTTTTCATTTTGCTTATGCATTCATCCATATCTGCATAGAAAACAGAAGGGAAATTGAAGCCTTTTATCGAAGCAAAGGCTTTGTCTATCAGCATTGGTTTGTCGTAGGCATCAGCGAGTAGAAACGTTCCAGAAACTTTGGAGGTTTGATATTCAGCGAAGAATGGTGTATCGGAGTGAATTAGCGCAAGGAGAAAATCGGCATCATTCATATACTGAGCAAAAATGGTAGAGGAAACGTAGCTATTGAAATATATAATCTTATCCTCAACCCCAGCAGCGCGACATTTGCTAAGGAAATCGTTGCCATTGGCGGCGTTGATGTTGGAAAGAAGTACGACTTTCGTGTTGTGTGGGAAATCGCTACGCTGAAGTAGATGTAGCAAAAAATTGTAGTCGCGGCGTGTGTATTGAACAGTACCTGGAACAATCGCCCATCGCTCGCCTTGTTGCTTTATGTGCCCTGTGGGAGGAAGCGCTTTGTATGCTTGTATATAGCTACAACTATAGCCTAAACTACGTACGTACTCTACTATGTATGCACTCAGCACGAAGTAGTGCTCTATAAGCCGATGTGAAATGAACTTTTGTCCGAGACTTGTTTCGAGTTTCTTTGCGTTGTGCAGAATGCCAACAAAGCGCGTATTGCGCCAGCGTGGCAATAGGCAAAATTGAAGCATTTTGCTACCCGAAGCAGTGTTGAAAATTACTTGTTTGATATTGTTCTTGCGTATGGCTCGATGCAGCTTCAAAAGGCCTGCAAAATGGTCGAAATCCATTGCAACGAGTGTTACGTTGCTATGTGAGAACTCTACGCGGTCGGCTACTCTCTTATTTATGAATAGCCAAACTTCGTTGCTATGTTGTGCCCAATATTCAATTTGCTGCGGCAGACATTCGGTGTGCCATGTGTAGAACTCAACTATTGCAACGCGTTCTGTCATAATTTCACTATTCCGTTGGGCGTTTTTATGACTCTGTTTTTGCGTGTTTTTAGCATGACATTTCTATTGAAAGCCAAAGTCTCTTTCGTTTTATATGGACGCTTGTGGTCGAGGTGCACGCAGATGGCCGAAAAGCGCAACTGTATAGGCTTGATGCCGTTGTTTTGCAGTCTGTAGCCAAATTCTCGATCTTGTCCGCCGTACTGCATATCCTCGTTGAACCCATTCACAGCCAACAAATCGGTGCGCCAGCCCGATGAATTGCATCCGTTCCATGTGGGTTCGGCAGGTGTGATGAAGTTCATAAACTTAGCGAACCAATCAACGTTTTGCAATTTGGTCATTTTGGTGCTTATTGGCTGCCCTTTGCTAATTAGCCAATTTATGTCGAAAGCATCACCTTGCGCTATGTCGTTTTTGGTTATGGCGAGGCTAACACTCATAGTGAGTTTGAAATATCCACCAGAAATGTAGCATTGCTCACGAGCATTATTATAGTGCACTTCAACGAAATCGTTGCGCGGAATGCAATCTTGATCGGTAAAGATGAGATAGTCTGACGTGGCGGCTACAATGGCTTTGTTGAGAATCTCCGACTTGCGAAACCCTTTGTCTTCTTGCCAAATATGATTTATGTATAATAGACTACGAAAACTATCGACAACCTTTTTGGTGTCGTTGGTACTTCCATCGTCGGCAATTATTACTTCGTCGGGTTTGTGCGATTGAAGTGCATAGCCCCAGAGAGTCTTTTCAAGCCAACGTGGATTGTTGTTTGTAGATATAATTACACCGATAGTAAACGGTTGTGCCATCAAAATATGCGTTGAAATACTGTACAAAAATATGTACAAATCTGTTTGTCGGCATACCATAAGCAATAGCTATGCCACAATCGTATAATTGTTCATTTCGAAACGAGAATTAAGGTGCGCTCGTGTCTGTAGTAATGTTAATAGCGATTGGGTCTTTTGCGAGCAGGAACTAAACGCCTATAAACTTCGTATGTTCTTTGTGTAGCTACGTCCCACGAGAACATCTTTTTGCGTTCGTTGCCGCGTTTTATTAGTTCTTCGGCATAGGTTGGGGTAGATAGTATGTATTGAATGCAATTGCGAATAGACTCTTCGCTTTCGGGGTTGAAAAATGCAGCTGCATCGCCAGCTATTTCGTGGAAGCAAGCAATATCGCTCACTGCAATAGGACATTCATTTGTGTAAGCCTCAAGAATTTGGTCGGCAAAACCTTCATATTTAGATGGATAGACAAATATCTTGGCAAAGTGGTATAAACTTGCCAAGGCATCATCGCTTATATATCCAACGTTAACAACAGAGTTGTAGAGGTCGTATTGCTTTATCAGAGATAGTTCGTCATCAGTGAAAGGGCTACCAGTGCATATAAGTTTCAATTTGCTATTGCTGAGTATAGGCGCAATGGCGCGAATAAACCTACTAAAGTTTTTATACTCTACTCGTCGTGAACCGACGTAAAGCAAATAGTCGAAATTGTATTTGTTTTCATACGATACGCACTGATTGCAGCAGCCTGGATATATCACAGATACGTTTCTCGGATTGACTTTGTCGTATATTTTGAGTAGGTCAGTGCGAGTGGTTTCGCTAATGCAAATCACGTGTGCGGCGTTGTTGATGAGTTCGTGGCGAGGTGCATAGCGTTGGCGCCAATCGCTGATGTTGTATTTTTCGGCTATTACATCGTGTATGGTTATGACAATAGGTTTTTTGGTCCAACGTAGAGCATCGCTTTTGTCATCGGTGACGTGCACAAGGTCGTAGCGCCGGAATTTTAGATTTAGATAAGTATTGAAATGTTCAAGTTGCTCGATTATGTAACTCTTGCGTGCTGAATCGGGAGTGAATGGTAACGGAAGACACTTAATAAGCGATTTGAAATAAGTATTAGTGGTGAAGAGTTTACACACGTGTAAGCCATCAACGTTATGCTTCATGCGGCTGACTATTTCGTAATAGAAGCGCGAAAGTCGGCTTGCCGATTTCATGAGAGCTTCATGTGTGTATAGAATTTTCATTGAATGTGTTGCTAATTAGTTGACTATCTAATAGGTGCAAATATAATAAGTATTAACTCATGTTTCGCATGGGTTATTATTTCAAACAAAAAAGGCTGCCACGTGATGTGACAGCCTAATTATACTTATGTAAGTACTTACAAATTATTTGCCTACAGACAATTTCTTGTAACCATAAGCAGCGTTGCTACCGAGCTCTTCCTCGATGCGGATGAGTTGGTTGTACTTAGCCATACGGTCGGTGCGGCTCAACGAACCAGTCTTGATTTGACCAGAGTTGGTAGCTACAGCGATGTCGGCGATAGTAGTATCCTCGGTTTCGCCAGAACGGTGTGAGGTAACGGTGGTGTAGCCGTGACGGTGAGCCATTTCGATAGCGTCGAGAGTCTCGGTGAGTGAGCCAATCTGGTTAACCTTGATAAGGATAGAGTTAGCAGCACCCATTTCGATACCTTTCTGGAGGAACTTAACGTTGGTTACGAAGAGGTCATCACCAACGAGCTGGCAACGGTCGCCAATCTTCTTGGTAAGTTTAACCCAGTTCTCCCAGTCGTTCTCGTCGAGACCGTCCTCGATAGAGTCGATAGGATATTTGTTGATGAGCTCTTCGAGGTAAGCGATTTGCTCGTCAGCGGTGAGTTTCTTGCCGTTAGGATCTTTCTGAGTACCGTTCTTGAGTTGCTTGTAGTCGTAGAACCATTTGCCGCCTTCGTTAACAGCGAATTCAGAAGCAGCGCAGTCCATAGCAATCTTAACGTCTTTGCCTGGCTCATAACCAGCTTTCTTGATAGCCTCAACGATGGTGTCGAGAGCGTCTTCGATGCCGTTGAAGTTAGGAGCATAACCACCTT
This sequence comes from Bacteroidales bacterium, assembly GCA_015061285.1. Lineage (GTDB taxonomy): Bacteria > Bacteroidota > Bacteroidia > Bacteroidales > Marinilabiliaceae > W3P20-009. Next base: position 42,721 of record SUWW01000012.1, read on the forward strand.
CGTCACCTACAGCGGTAGAAAGACCACGAGCCTTCAAGAGTTTAGCGAGGTTGTGGAATACTTCAGCACCCATACGAACAGCCTCTTTCTCGCAGCATGCGCCAACAGGACGAATCATGAATTCTTGGAAAGCGATAGGAGCTGCAGAGTGTGCACCACCATTGACAATGTTCATCATAGGCACTGGCAAGGTGTAAGCGTTAGCACCACCAATGTAGCGGTAGAGAGGAATGTTGAGCGCTTTAGCAGCAGCCTGAGCTACAGCGAGAGAAACGCCAAGGATTGCGTTTGCACCGAGTTTGCTCTTGGTAGGAGTGCCATCGAGTTCAAGCATTTTGTTGTCGATAGCGCGCTGATTGAGAACGCAAGCGCCCTTCAATGCAGGAGCGATAACAGTGTTTACGTTGTTGACAGCTTTGGTAACACCTTTACCGAGGTAACGATTTTTGTCGCCATCGCGGAGCTCGAGAGCTTCGTTCTCGCCAGTAGATGCACCAGAAGGTACAGCTGCACGACCCATAACACCATTGTCAAGAGTAACGTCTACTTCTACAGTAGGATTGCCACGAGAATCAAGGATCTCGCGAGCCCAAATTTTTTCAATAATCATGATCTTACTTTTATGTAATGTTTCCTTTGTTTTGCTCGGCGAAGCTATCTAATTCTCAACTTTTTTACAACATAATTATTTATAACTGAAGATTTGTGGGTGAAAATGTAACTACGAAACATGCGAAAGGCACGAATACTTTTATCTTCTAATGCTTTGACGTATGTTTTTTTGTATGTATGAGTTACGCACAAAGTTCTGATTGTTTGGATTTCAAATACGTATGAACAGAACTTCGTTGAGTTGATGTCGAAACCAACAGATATTGCTATAGTGTAGCCATGTAGGCTGATTGGGTTGTATATGATTATATGGAGATAGCGTGGTGGCTTGCTTGGCTGGAGAGTGAAGTGAGAGTTTGAGATATAATACGGCTAACGCATTTGCTTGTTGTCGATTGAAGCGGAAATGTGTAGCGCGTAGCTTGAGTTGCTGTATGTAATATGCTCTAGCTAGACCTCGTGCGGTTTTGTAGCGCGATTGTTTTTGTTGACGTTGTTGCCAATATCGACATTTCTGAGGGTTGGCGAAGTCGGCAGCGACGAGTTGGTTGGCTTTGGTGAAGAGAGCCCAATTTTTCTCTTGATGTTCTGAACGTGGTTGTATTGGTTTGGGCTTGCGTTGGGTGAATAGTTTGCCGTGGCGAGTATTTATGGTGAGTGCGCTATTGTCGCGTTGTAAGAGGCGGCGAGTGCGTTTGAGCGCGAGCGGTGTATATGATGAAAGTATAATGCGCATATTACTCTGTGCTTTGCTTGTGATTACAAACATACGACATTTTTTTGTGGCGTTGACAATGGAGCAGCCCCCATACGCATCTTACCATATAAACATGTACTTGGCTCAAAAACAGAGCGTACAAATCTATTTTACTTCATAACAAAGTGTGCTCGCTAAGTTTTTATAACTTTGGGTGAAATTTAGAATTTATGAAAGCAAAACCATTCGTCAAATGGGTAGGTGGCAAGGGTCAACTCATTGAGCAATTGGATACCCAACTTCCTGCAAATTTTGATACATGGGATAATGTGACATACGTTGAACCCTTCGTAGGTGGTTGTGTCATGCTCTTCTACATGTTGCAGCGTTATCCAAATATCCGTTATGCAGCCATCAACGATGTTAACCCTGATTTGATATCTTGCTATCGCACAGTTAGAGATATGCCAGAGGAACTGATAGCATCTTTGACGGATATACAGAATGCCTACAACGAACATTGTATGTAGAAACTACAAAACAAACTGATTATGGCAAAGAAGGTTACAAATATAGAAGTAAAGGACGCAACAATTCGTACAATTAAACACGAAGGAGAGGACTTTGTTTGCATTACGGATATTGCACGCCAGAAAAATAGTAGTGACCCAAATGGCGTAATATCAAATTGGATGCGAAATCGCAACACGATAGAATTCCTGGGTATTTGGGAACAACTATTCAATCCTTGTTTTAACCCCTTCGAATTCGAGGGGTTTAGAAAAGAGGCAGGACTCAATGCTTTCACAATGTCGCCATCAAGATGGATTGAATCAACAAATGCAAAAGGACTTGTAGCAATGGCTGGTCGTTACGGAGGTACTTACGCACGCACAGATATTGCCTTTGAATTTGCATCTTGGATTTCTGTAGAATTCAAACTTTATCTCGTCAAGGAATTCCAGCGTCTCAAGGAAGAAGAACAGAAACAAATTGGATGGTCGGTCAAACGTGAACTCTCAAAGCTCAACTATCATATTCATACCGATGCCATCAAGCAGAATATCGTGCCTGAAGAGATTGATGCGTATCACAAATCACTCATCTATGCAGAAGAAGCTGATGTCTTGAATGTTGCAATGTTTGGCATGACTGCAAAGGAGTGGCGCGATGCAAATCCCGACAAGAAGGGTAACATACGCGACTATGCAACCATCAACGAGCTCATTTGCCTTTCAAACATGGAGAACTTGAATGCTGTGTTTATCAACGACGGTATGCCGCAGACAGAAAGACTTGTCAAACTAAATCAAGTAGCAATTCAGCAGATGAAGGTGCTTGAAGAATCTGAAAACCGTAAATATCTGAAGTAAGAGATGAATTTGAGACTCAACACATCATTGGCAGAGGGCTACAAGAGCGCTAGTCAAATTGCGCGTGTGCTGACTGAAGATTGGTTGGCACGCAACATGTATTGTCCTATATGTGGTGAAGTTTCTATTAGACGTGCTAAGCCTATATGAGCATTCAACGCCGTGAAGAGTTGAATGACATGCAACGAGTTGCGGAATTGAAAAGAAAAATCAATCTTAATAGCGTGGAGCTCAAATCTGAATTGGCACAATAATGTCAGTATAAAAAAGGAACGCAAACAAAGATGTTCGAGTTCCTAAATATATGAATATTGATAGCTGCGTATGTATGCTATATACGGTTTTGCTTAAGATCTTCTATGTAATTATTTATGCGCTCCATCTGCTTTGGTATGTCGATGCGCTGCGGGCAGTGGTATAAGCATTGCTTACAACCGATGCAGTGGTCGGCTTGGCGGAGCTTGGGCACGCTGCGGTCGTAGCCAACAAGGAATGCACGGCGAGCCTCGGCATAGTTCTCGTCACGTGATGAGGTTGGCATGTTGTCGTCGTTGATGCAGTTGTTGTAGTGTGCAAAAATATCCGGAATGTTCAATCCGTATGGACAAGGCATGCAATATTGACAGTTGGTGCAAGGAATAGACGGGAACTTGAGCATATCTTGCGCCGTTTGCTCCAATAGTGCGAGTTCCTCTTCGGTGCACGGATCGAGAGGCGAGTAGGTGGCTACGTTGTCTTGCAAATGTTCCATGTAGGTCATGCCGCTGAGCACCGTAAGTACATTTGGAAAAGAACCAGCATAGCGGAATGCCCACGAAGCAATAGAATCGTCGGGACGGCGTTGCTTGAGGCGTTCTTGTAGGAAAGTAACCAATCGCGAAAGACGTCCACCCAGAAGAGGCTCCATAATTACGGCTGGTATATTGCGTTTCGCTAATTCGTTGTATAGGTATTCGCCGTTTGTATTTCTCTTATTTACGGCTTTGGCATGTAGCCAATCCACATAGTTGAGCTGAATTTGCACAAAGTCCCAATGGTATTTGTCGTTTTGAGATAGCAGCAAGTCAAAAACTTCAATGTCTCCATGATACGAGAATCCAAGGTTGCGAATGCGCCCCGCTTCACGCTCTTTGAGCAAAAAGTCGAGAATGCCGTTATCTATGTATCTGCCATTGTAGGCATTCATGCCGCCCATACCTATGCCGTGAAGTAGCATATAGTCGATATAATCAACTTGCAATTCTTTGAACGAATTGTGATACATCTTGATAGAAGCCTCTCTACTCCACTGGTCAGGAGAGAAGTTGGAAAGCTTTGTGGCAATGTAGAATTTATTGCGAGGGTGACGTTTGAGTGCGATGCCAATAGCACGTTCCGAAAAACCTTCGCAGTAAGCAGGCGAAGTGTCGAAATAGTTTACACCGTGTTCTATGGCGTAATCTACAAGACGATTGACAGCTTCTTGGTCGATAACTTTTTTGCCGTTTTGCTGAATAGTAGGCCATCGCATACAACCGTAGCCAAGTAGCGAGACTTTGTCGCCAGTGTTTGGGGTGGTGCGATAGGTCATCTTTCCCAATTCCTTTTTGTTACCATTGGTAACTATTGGTGAGCCTGCGCCATTGTTTTCTTTACATCCAACAGCGGCTAAGCTTGTCATTGCTATGCTCTTCAAAAAGTTGCGACGGTCCATATTTATATAATTACGAGTTACGAGTTATGAGTTACGAGTTATGAGTATCCAATTTTCAATTTTCAACTGACAACTGTTAATTGTCAATTGAATCTATGTACTTCAATTCCTTCTACGTGAATGGCACTTATTGGACGTACTGGACAAAGGTTTTCGCATGCACCGCAGCCTATGCAACGTTCGCTATCAACCATAGGCATACGAATGGATTCGCTGTCGTTGGCGTCTGAAGGAATCATTCTTATTGCGCCTACAGGACATTTGCGAGCGCAGTTGCCGCATTCCACGCCTTCGGCAAGAGGTAAACAGAGTTCTTTATTCCATACAGCGGTGCCAATTTTTGTTGAAGACTTTTCTACGCGTGTTATTGGAGTTATTGCGCCAGCAGGACAAACTTGTGAGCACCTTGTGCATTCTGGTCGGCAGAAGCCGCGCTCATATGACATTACTGGTTGCAAAAGGTTCGTTAGTTCTGATGAAGGACGCAAAACACCATTGGGGCACTTGCTAACACATAGTTGACACCCCGTGCATTTTTGATAGAAATTTCGCAGACTTTGCGAACCTGCAGGCACAATTGGCGTCTCACGCTTTATAACCTTTTTGTCTATGATAGGAGCGAGACCACCATCAACTGTTTTTTCTTGTGCCGAAGCAATCGCTGAGGTTGCCATTATGCCAAGCATACTTAAGAAATTTCGCTTCTCTTGATTTACTGTTTCTATGCTTGCTTTTTGTTTCGGTGCATGTCGGTAACTAATAGCGCGTTTATTGCACTTATCGATACAATTGAAGCACGAAACGCAACGAGAATAGTCTATCGTATGCTCCTTTACGTTGATGCACGAAGCTTTGCAGTTTTTGCTACACAATCCACAATTGACGCATTTTGAAGTGTCGATGATGGGTTTTAGAAAAGAGAATTTAGCCACATAGCCAAGCACAGTGCCAACGGGGCAAATGGTGTTGCAATAAGTTCGTCCATGACGCCATGCCAAGAGGCCAATTGTTATCAGAGTGACGATAGATACAGCAAGTGCAGAGACAGATTTTATCCACAAATCGGTTCTATAGAAAGCGAAGCTGTTGTTTGCTTCAGCCCAATCGGCAAGCATATTGTTTATAGCTATGTAGCCTGGTTGTACTATGTTAGTTACTATTCTACCATAGGCACTATACGGGGCTAAAAGAGCAACAGCCGAACCAATGCCGCACAATATCATCACAATGAATATACATAAGACAATAACGCGTAAAATGCGTTTTTCGTTGCTATAGCTGAAGCGATTCTTTTTTATGCGGCCACTCCAATGCGATATGACATCTTGCATAATACCCATCGGGCATATCACCGAGCAGTATACTCGGCCTAAAATGAGGGTTGATACTATCAAAACGGCAATTACTATCAAATTTGCACTCATTACTGCTGGTAAGAACTGCACCTTTGCCATCCACGAAAAGTAGCTGCTGATTATTCCCGTAAAATCGAGGAATAAAAGAGTTATGCCTATCAAGAAAATTGAGGCAAAAATTCGACGAATAATGCGCAACATATATTTTGGCTTTTTGTTATATGCCAAAAATATAAATCTTTTACTATTTTCGTTTTATCACTTATCAGTAGTTACTACCCAATGAATTCAAATTCCAAATTAACCGACTGCCCTATTAGAGGATTGGTAAGTCATATATGTGATAAATGGTCGCTTTTAGTGATTGATGCGCTTGCAAAGCAAGGCACGTTGCGCTTTACAGATTTGAGTAAGGCGATACCCGACATTTCAGCTAAAATGTTGAGTATTGCGCTTCGTAATCTTATTAGCTACGATATTGTGCGACGCGAGGCATTTCCCGAGGTTCCTCCGCGTGTGGAGTATTCGCTTACCGAGAAGGCGCATTCGCTATATCCGATCCTTCAATGTCTGTTTGAATGGGCGAAAGACAATATGTCTAAGAAGCAGTAAATCAGTAATTATACCTTTGGGTTATGAACAGCCTTGGTGTGGCAGGTGAAGATTATGCAGCTCAATATTTGCAGCGCCGTGGTATGCAGATACTTGAACGTAATTGGCGCTTTGGTCACAAAGAGGTTGATATTATTGCCCGCGATGGTAGGTTTATCGTCTTTGTAGAGGTGAAGACGCGCAATGTGGCGACATCGGCCAATGACGTAATTACACAGAGTAAAATGCGATTTCTTGTAGAAGCTGCTGAAGCTTATATGATGCAGCGCGGTCGCGAAGAGGAGATTCGTTTCGATGTGTTGGTGCTCACTGTGTGTCGCAGTGGAGGATATTTTGCTGACTACATTCCAGAAGCCTTTCGCTAAGAAGCGGAATTCGATAGTTAGAGATAACTAACGATTAGTTGTCGTTTTCGATTATCTCGTGAATAATGCGATCGACTTTCTTGCCAAACCATTTAGCTGCGCCAAATTTCTTAACTATCACTCTGCCCTTATTGGTGATTAGCAGTGAAGTTGGAATGCTCTTTTTCATTTCGTTGGCAAAATCGTGAGATGCCCAGAACTCATTCTCTTGTTCGTAGAACAAAGGTCGTAGAGCGAAATATTTCCGTTTATTTATGTATGCCAACACTTCTTTTGGGTCGTCGTCGGTGATGAAAAACACACGAATGGTGTCGGCGTATTTTTCGGCAAGGCGGTTCAGACTTCGCATTTCGGCGCGGCTTTGAGCCGATTGTATGGAACCGATGTTGTATAGAGTAGGAGTGCTGTTTATCCAATGTATAGTAGTGTCAGCGCCATTGGAGGTGAGGAGCGTCGAAGAGTCGTTGGGTAAATAAATTACCTTATCTATCTGGCGAGGCTGCGTGAGTGTAGCGCGGATAGCGTATACACAAACACCCAATCGAAGTTGAGGAACGGCAGCAATAATTACAATAGTTAGAAACAGAAAGTCGGTGAAAATGCCGATGCGAGTTTTGCGTTTGCGGTATGTCTGCCACGCTTTATGTATTACTGACGTTTCCATTTTACGACAAGAGGGAAAGTTTTGCATATTTTGCCGTTGCACTCTACTTCGGCTCTAAGTGCTTTGTAGTCGAGAAGGTCTTGATTCTGTTCTAACAAACGCTGAAGCGATACGTTCACAACATGCTTAGTGTGAGGTTGCATGTCGAGCGGAAAATCAGCAACAGGCATACGGAATCGGCGATTGTTCTTGCCAATGAAGCAAATGGTGGCATTGCTTACGTTTTGAGATTTGCGTGTTCTGTTGGCTATGCTTAGTGTAAATACTATTTTGCCTGTTAGGTCTTGCCAAAGTTTCCCTTTTATAGATACGCAAAAAGGCAAAAGACCTTGCATCCATAGTATTAAATATGCAAACAGAATAAGTAGAGTTGTAGATATAATTATACTTACAATGCTCGATGAATTTCTGGACTCGTGCGTAGTGTCGACATCTATTTCTTTTACAGACTGCGAATCGGAGGACGATTGTTCTACTTCGCCAGCTTTGTTGGCAATTTCTTCGTCGCTGAGGCGCGAAGGCGAAGTAGTTGTGTATTTATCTTGAAGGAACGAGATCTCTTTTTGCAAAGCCGAAATGGTGCATTGCTGCATAATTACGCATATTAGCAAACCCCATATCACGTAGGTGCTGTTGCGTTTGAGCCAAGCGGAGAATTTTAGTAAGTAGTTCATCTTGATGATATTTTGAGCAAAAGTAAAACAAAAAAGGCTGCAAACTTTCGTTTTGCAGCCTCATGCTCTCGAAGCTGGACTTGAACCAGCGACCCTCTGATTAACAGTCAGATGCTCTAACCAACTGAGCTATTCGAGAATACTTCCCTTCGGAAAAGCGATGCAAATGTAGAGGTTATTTTTATACGTTGTACACCCTGAATGAAATTTTCTTGAAAAAAATTGAAGGGGCATACTTTGATGAGCAAAGCAAACACGATTAATAAGCGATTTAGATTTTGGTGATGGATATACATATTAGTTAAGTATAGGTCTGTTAACGAGCTATGGCAATTCATAATTAATCCTAAAAAACAGACGATGCTGAACCATAGCGTGGTTAATAGAGTAGCTTTGTGTACTCTATATTTTATGTGAATAAAACGCGATGATTTCAATCTTGATTCCCACCTACAACCGCAATTGCTTTGCTTTAGCAGCAGAGCTATCCCGTCAGTTAGTGGAGGGCGATATTCAAGGCGAGGTTATAGTTATGGACGATGGTTCAACAAACCTCTACTGCAAGACAGAAAACAAGAAGATTTCTACCTTGCCGCTCTGTCGCTATATAGAGCAAGAACGTAATCAAGGATGCGAACTTACGCGCCAGGCCTTAGCAAAAGAGGCAAAGCATGACCTCTTTCTGTTTGTAGATGCCGACACATTCCCTAAAGACAAAAATTTTGTTGCTAATTACATCAAAGCATCGCGCGACAATTTTGCCGTAAGTGGAGGATTGCTTTATCGCAAATCGAATGGCATGACAAAGATTAGCCCATTGCGTTATGTGTATGGTAAATATGTAGAGTCGCACTCGGCAAGTTGGCGTAGAGCACATCGTCCAACACTTGTCTTTGGTGGCAACTTTGTGGTTACGAGATACATATTCGAAAAAGTTTCGCTCGATGGCGCAAGTAGTAGCTACGGATATGAAGAGTTGCTCATAAGTAAAGCTATAAGCGATGCTAATGTAAAACTCTGCCATATCGACAATCCCGTTTATCATGATGATGATCAGACGAGCGAACAGTTCTTGTCTAAGACCCGATGTGCCGTAGAGAATCTTAGCCGCCACGCTGTAGAGTATTACGACCATTCGCGCTTGTTGCAGTTTCATATAATTATGGAGCGATTGGGGCTATGTTGGTTTTTTGCTCGCATGTTTCGTATGCTTTCATTTGCCATGGAGCGTAACCTCAAGAGCAAGCACCCTTCTGTGATTCTATTTCAACTATATAAACTCGGCTATTATTGTTGCATCTCGCGTCTGTAGTCGAAACGAACAGAGGTAGAGCAATATCATTGTAGAATAGCTGAAGAAAAATCCATCTTTTCTTTTTGGTTTTGGTATGTAGCAAAAGCACGTCGCGTATTGCTTCGTGGAGTGTACATATTTATATATATAGAAAACTATAATAATGCTTGAAACAGCACCATAGAATTACGCTACGTTAGACAGAAGACAGAAGAAAAGTGTAAATCGCGAAACTTTACTCTTTACCTTCAAATTACTAACATTGCAATAAAATATCTATTTATGGCAAAAAGGCTTTATCTCGTTGATGCATACGCGATGATCTATCGTGCATTTTATGCATTCATACGTTCGCCGCGTAAGACAAGCAAAGGAGTTGATGTGTCGGCGGTGTTTGGTTTTGTAAACACCTTTGTCGACCTCGTGTTGAAAGAGAAACCAGAATATGTGGCTGTGGCATTTGATAGTCATGGACCTACGTTTCGTCATAAAATATATAGCGACTATAAAGCCAATCGGCCACCGCAACCAGAAGGCATTACCACAGGAGTGCCGCTTGTGAAGCAATTCCTCGAAGCAATGAACGTGCGAATGGTAGCCCTTGATGGCTATGAGGCAGATGACATAGTAGGAACGCTTGCGCACAAATTTTCGCACGACGTAGACGAAGTTATAATGGTTACTCCCGATAAAGATTATGCTCAACTCATAGGAGAAAATATTAAGATGCTAAGACCTACAACGAGTGGAGCAGAACTTTGGAACGAGGACGAAGCAATGGCACATTTCGGCTTGAAACATGCGTCGCAGATGATAGAGCTGCTCGCTCTGTGGGGTGATGCTTCGGATAATATTCCAGGTTGTCCCGGTGTAGGCGAAAAACGCGCCAAAGAGTTGCTCAATGCCTACGATAGTATTGATGGTATATATGCCAATATTGATAAACTGAAGGGCAAATTGCGTGAGAATATTGAGAATAGCCGCGACCAGATAATGCTCTCGAAGGAACTTGCGACCATAAACATAAATTCGCCAATAGATATAACCATTGAAGATTGCCGATTCCAACAGCCTGACAATGCAAAACTAACGGCGCTCTTCAACGAATTGGAGTTTCGTGGAGTGGGGCAGCGCATCGACAAAATACTCAATCCGCAACTCGAGCCTACCGAAGGACTCTTTGCGCAAGGATCGCTATTTTCCGACGAACAACTTGCAGAGGTTACCAAAACATATGCATCAGCCAAAACGGTTGATCATAAGTATGTAACTATAAAAACTGCAACAGAGGCGCAAAACCTTGTAGATGAGTTAACCGCGCGAGGCATTTTTGCCTTCGACACAGAGACAACATCGACCGATGCAGAACATGTGACCGCTATTGGCGCTAAGATGATAGTGCTGACAATTAGTTGCGAAGCACATAAAGCATTCTACATACCATTCACCGACGACGAAGAGTCGAAGCGTAAAATAGAAATATTCAAGAGCCTCTTTGAAAATGAAGCGGTGGCTAAGATTGGTCATAACCTGAAGTTCGACATAGAAGTGTTGGCCAACTATGGTGTGAATGTGTCGGGGAAGCTCTTCGACACTATGATAGCTCATTTCCTTCTATACCCAGGACAGAAACACGGCTTGAAAGAGATAACTATGAGTATGCTCAACTATGAGTCGATACGCATAGACGAACTGATAGGTAGCGGGAAAAATCAACGCTCAATGTCGAGTGTTGATGAAGATTTGCTGCGCGAATACTCTGCAGAAGACGCTGACGTGACGTGGCAAATTTATGAGGTTATGAAGCCTCAGATAGATGCAAGAGCATCGATAAAGAATCTGTTTGAGAATATAGATATGCCGCTCGTATCGGTGCTTGCCGACATGGAACGTACAGGAGTGGCCATCGACAGTGATGCTCTTGGTGCATTTGCTGCGAAGCTCAAAGAGCAAATCGGTAACATAATTGCCGAAGTGAAGGAGATAGCGGGTGAGGATTTCAACATAGCCAGTCCGCGACAAGTGGGAGAAGTGCTATTTGAAAAGCTAAAAATAGACCCGACAGCCAAGAAGACGCGCAGCGGACAATACAGCACCGACGAGGATACTCTGAAGAAATATGCAAATCAACCCATTGTGGCCAAGATTCTCGATTATCGCGGATTGGTGAAACTCTTGAATACGTATGCCGAAGCTCTGCCGAAGCTTGTAAACCGTGCTACGGGTCGATTACATACTTCATTTAATCAGACAGTGGTCATCACGGGACGCTTGAGCAGTTCGAATCCTAATTTGCAGAATATACCTATTCGCGATGAAAACGGAAAAGAGATTCGTAAAGCCTTTGTGGCTGGCGAAGAGGGTCATTTGATAGTAGCAGCCGACTATTCGCAAGTTGAACTTCGCTTGATGGCGCATCTTAGTGGCGACGAAAATCTCATTGAAGCCTTCAAGCGTGGCGACGATATACATGCAGCTACAGCAGCTAAAGTGTTTGCTGTACCATTCGAAGAGGTCACCAAAGACATGCGACGCAAAGCCAAAACAGCAAACTTTGGCATAATATACGGCATCTCGGCTTTTGGCTTGGCCGAGAGACTTGGCATAAGTCGAAGCGATGCTAAAAAACTAATTGATGACTACTTCGTAAGTTTCCCGAGTGTGCATAAGTATATGAATGAAAGCATAAAGCAAGCACGCGAACGAGGATATGTAGAGACACTCTTTGGACGTCGTCGGGATTTGCCCGATATTAATTCGCGCAATCCTACGGTGCGAGGCACAGCAGAGCGTTTTGCCATAAATGCGCCAATACAAGGTTCGGCGGCCGATATAATGAAAATAGCCATGATAAACGTGTTCAAGGCGTTGAAAGAGAATAACTTGAAAGCAAAAATGATGCTTCAGGTTCACGACGAACTTGTGTTCGACTGTCCTGCCAACGAAGTGGAACAATTGTCGGAAATAGTAAAGCGCGAGATGGAGAATGCCTATACGTTGCGAGTGCCTCTCATTGCCGAGGTAGGAGTAGGAGACAATTGGCTTGAAGCGCATTAGAAAGTATAATATTTAGCTTTTTACAAAAATATGATCAGAAAGATACTTGCTTTGAGTTTAGTAGTGGGCATAGTAATGAGTGTGCTATCGTGCTCAAAACCAGAGAAATACAACGAGGAAGATTTGTGGCTTCAGAGTTTTGGAGCACAAAAGCATGAAATATATATAGTTACAACACGTCCTATCAATGTGTCGCCTATAGTGAGCAATGTGTTGTCGACAATCAACTATATCGATAGTGTATATATATATATTGAAGGAGATGCAGATATGCGCGATGGCTTCGAAATAGCTATGCCGCATGAACGTCGCATCGACATAACAGTGTATGCATCGGCAGGATTGATCTATGCAGCGTTCTATCTGCAAAGAATGCAAGCTTGTGGCCGCGAAGTATCGTTCCCAGTTCGCGAAGTACCATCATTCGACTGGCGTATGCTCGATCATTGGGATAATCTCGATGGAACTATAGAGCGTGGCTATGCCGGACATTCGCTTTGGAATTGGGAGTCGTTGCCCGACACAGCGAGTTCGCTTATTGTGCAATATGCACTTTTCAATGCTTCTATTGGTATAAATGCCGTGGTGCTCAACAATGTGAATGCTTCGCCCGAAATGCTTGATGAAGAGCATATTGCTAAAATATCTACCATAGCCAAGATTTTTAGTTATTATGGCATACGCGTGCTTCTTTCGGTCAACTTTGCTACGCCACAGGCGTTGGGTTATACCACTACCGCAGACCCTCTTGATGAATCGGTGCGAGCTTGGTGGCAAGACAAAGTGAAAGAGCTCAAAGAGGCCATACCCAACTTTTGCGGTTTTCTTGTGAAAGCCAATAGCGAAGGACTTCCAGGACCACTAGACTATGGACGCACACATGCCGATGGTGCCAACATGCTTGCCGAAGCTCTTGCTCCATATAGAGGCGTGGTGCTTTGGCGCGCTTTTGTATACAAACCCTCCGATGACGATCGCGCAAAGCAAGCTTATCAAGAGTTTGTGCCCCTTGACGGCCAGTTTGCCGACAACGTAATAGTACAAATAAAAAATGGGCCGATAGATTTCCAACCGCGAGAAGCCTTTAGTCCTCTATTTGGCGCAATGCCCAAAACACAACAAGCCGTAGAACTGCAGATAACACAAGAGTATACCGGACATGCAGTGCAGCTCTGCTATCTGACACCAATGTGGAAAGAGACTCTCGATAGCCATACATATAGAAATGATACTCTTCAGACAATTGCCGACCTCACAAAAGTTCGTCGAACACGCAAATGTCCGAGTGTCATAGCAGGAGTTGCCAATGTGGGAGATGATATAAATTGGTGTGGACATCCACTTGCCAATGCCAATTGGTATGCCTTTGGTAGGCTAGCATGGAACACCACGCTATCGTCCGACAGCATAGCAAAGGAATGGGCAGCGCTATCGTTTCCTGCGACCACTCAAGATGTCCGCGACACTATCGTAGATATGCTTATGCAATCGCGCGAAGCCGTAGTCGACTATATGATGCCTATGGGCTTGCACCATCTGTTTGCATTTGGTCATCACTATGGTCCTGAACCATGGTGCGATGTAGAAGGAGCTCGCGAAGATTGGCTTCCACGCTACTATCATAAAGCCGATAGTGTGGGAATAGGCTTCAATCGTACCACAACGGGAAGCAATGCCGTGTCGCAATATGCAGCGCCGCTCGATTCTATTTATAACAACATAAATACATGTCCTGATGAACTATTGCTTTGGTTCCATCATGTGGAATGGACGCACAAGATGAAGAGTGGCCGCACGCTGTGGGACGAGCTCTGTTTTCACTACAATAGAGGCTTGACTACGGTTGCTAAAATGCATAAAGAATGGCAGTCGATTAATGGTAAAATAGATGCAAAACTTTGGAACAAAGTCGATGAACGACTCACACGTCAGGAACTTGATGCACGTTGGTGGCACGATGCCTGTCTGCTCTATTTCCAGCAATTTTGCCGTCTACCAATTCCGCAAGGCACAAAGTATGACCTCGACAAAATGAAAGATTTTCATATAAATATAGATAATTATACATCGGCAACCGAAGGTTACAGAGAGAAATGACCAGTGGCAGAAGATGAGAGAATAGCAAAGAGACGTAGCGAGCTGCGTCTCTTCTTTGTGTTAAACCGAAGCAACAAAGATTGAACATGATAATAAATAATATCTTTGCGCTATTCTGATGCATAATTATGAGCGAAGAGAATAAACGCTTGACAATAAAGGATTTGGCCGAAGAAGACCGACCACGTGAGAAGTTGCTTCAGCGTGGGGCATCGGAATTGAGTGAATCGGAGTTGCTGGCCATACTCATAGGCTCAGGCGTTAGAGGCTATTCGGCGCTCGACGTTGCTCGTGCACTTCTTGAACGTTATCAGCACAAACTATCGTTGCTCTCGCGCGCTTCGGTGAAAGAGATTTCGAGTCTAAAAGGTTTAGGACCAGCACGAGCCATAAATATTGTAGCCGCTCTTGAACTTGGCAAACGGCGTCTCTCGGCTGAAGCATTGGAACGACCAGCCATAAAGAGTTCGCGCGATGCTTATGACCTTATTCGTGGTTATATTGAAGATCTCGACCATGAAGAATTTTGGCTAATTATGCTCAATACGTCCAACAAAGTGATAGGTGCGCCGCAGTGCATCACAGCGGGTGGAATGAAAGCTGTGATAGTGGACGTAAAAATAATTATGCGCAAAGTGCTCGAGAGTGCTGCCACGGCAATAATAGTTGCCCACAATCACCCATCGGGTGAGGTAAAGCCAAGCTTGCAAGACAACCAAGTGACACAAAAAATAGCCGAGGCAACAAAGATTTTTGAAATACGTCTGCAAGACCACATCATCGTGGGCGATGCCAACTATTACAGCTACAGCGATAATGGATTTTTATAAGCTATGGATATAAATATACTTAACACTAAAAATTCTGTACTCAACAATTACCTTGCTGAGATACGCAACAAACAGATTCAAACCGACCCGCTTCGCTTTCGTCGCAATATTGAGCGCATTGGCGAAATGATGGCATACGAGGTGAGCAAAACGCTTCACTATGCGCCATGCAACGTGGAGACTCCTCTCGCTACGGCTACGGTGCAGCTGCCAACCGATAAGCTCGTTGTAGGCACTATACTTCGTGCTGGCTTGCCTATGCACAACGGCTTGCTTAGCGTATTCGATCGTGCTGAGAGTTGTTTCATCTCGGCGTTTAGGAAATATACATCGAACGACGAATTTGAGATAGCGCTTCAGTATGTGGCCACTCCAAGTCTTGAAGGCAAAGTGCTTATGCTCTGCGACCCTATGCTTGCCACGGGCATGAGCCTTGGCAAAACCTACGAAGCTCTCAAAAAATTTGGCGTGCCTAAACACACACACATACTAAGTGTGATAGGTAGCGAAAATGGTGTTGCGTATCTTAATGATATGCTCAAAGATGAACCAGTGAGTCTTTGGGTGGCAGCTGTAGACAAAGAACTCAATAGCCATAAATACATAGTCCCAGGGTTAGGCGATGCAGGCGATTTGGCTTTTGGCGAAAAGTTGTAATTATATAATTACACTATAATACAAAGGGTTGCCGCTAACAGTGGCAACCCTATTTTTATGCTTATACACGCCGTTCCGCTTTGCCATATTGAGCGAAGCGAAACTTCCCATTACATTGAGGGAAATCGTTGGCTGAGCTTGTCTAAGTCCTCGATTTCCAGGTTCGGGCGTGGCTATTTACGGACGCACGCGGTGCGTCCCTACATACCTAAACTCTACTCTCTACTCTTTACCCTCTACTCTAAACAGGCATCAGGCGCGCCGTAGAGTCGTTTACATCGAGTTCATATTCATGCCCCATTACGACAGGAGCATTGCGGTAGCGGTCGTGTCCAATCGGACAACCTACCCAAACAGGAATGTCGTATTGGCGCGCAGCTTGAGCAACTACCATTTCGGCAGTTTGACCAAATTGAGTCTTTCCCTCTTTCATGTCGGTCATCTGACCTACCACAAGACCATTTATCTGTTTCATGACGCCCGAGAAGATGAGGTTTTGCATCATTCGGTCGATATTGTATACGTATTCACCAATATCTTCGAGCAATAAGATGGCACCTTTGGGGTCCATATCGATAGGAGTGCCACGAAGCGAGATGAGTGTTGCTAAGTTTCCACCAATAAGTTTTCCTTGAGCACGTCCAGGAATACTGCCACCGTGAGCATCGCCAATGACCGAAGGAATCTCTTTGCCTGTAATTATGTTGAACACACCATTTACGTCAGGATCGTCAATGCCAAATTCGGCAATGCGCTTGAGCATAGGTCCATGCACCGACTCGCGGTCGCCACTAATCATAGCCGAATGTATGACGGTGATGTCGGAGAATCCCACAATCCACTTGTCGCATTGAGTGAAAGCACTTACGCCCACTTCTTGAATCATACGTATGGCACCATAACCACCACGAGCGCAGAAGATAGCGTCGGAATCGTCGTCGAGAGCTGCGCGAATCTGATTGTAGCGATAGTCGTTGTAGAGCGATGCCAAGGGTTGCTCTTCGCCAGCGTTGGGGTTGCCGTAGACGTGTGGCATGACTGTTACTTTGTGCCCCGCATGTTCCATGTTGCGGACTGCATTTTTTATCACATCAGTCGATGCAAGACTCGAAGGTTCGATGATTGTTATTTTCATTTCTCTTGTTGTGCAAAACACACAAAGTTAACCTTTCATATTTATAGTTATGCAGATTATTGGTTGAGTATCGTCAATAGTTAATAAGTGTGTATTTTTGCAGATTGATTATTATAACAAACCAATTAGCAACAATGAGACTAATAACAACCATAGTTATATCTTCAATAATAAGCATTAGTGCAGCAGCGCAGAAATACGATCGCTCTGGCGGTTATCCTATCATTACCAATTTTGAACCAGAAAAATATAACGCCGAAGACCAAAACTGGGCTATAGCTCAAGACGATCGAGGGCTGATATACATAGGCAACAATAAAGGTGTGCTCGAATGGGACGGCAGCAATTGGCGACTCATACGTACACGCAACGACTCGTATATACGCTCGCTGATGAAGGCGCGCGATGGTCGCATCATGGTTGGTGCGGTGAATGAGTTTGGCTATCTATATCCCGACGAACGAGGCTGCCTAAGCTATAAATCGCTTTCTGAGCAACTCGGAGATAATTGCAATTTCGAAGATATTTATCGCATTTATGGCATCGACGATAAGGTATATATGTGTTCGTGGTCGTATGTGTATGAGGTTGAAGGCGACAGTGTGGTGTCGCAAGTGAAGTTGCCCGATGAGTCGCAGTATACATTTCTGATGGATGGTGCGCTTTACTTTTTTAGCAGAGCCAATGGCGAACAGAAGCTCTACATTATCGAAAATGGAAATACGCGCCCTGTGGCAGATTACGATGAAGCTATCTATGGCGCCGAGCAACTTCGCCCAGGACAATATCTGATTTCTGGTAGACATAAATATGCCGTATTCGATACGCGCACAAACAAATTCACACAAATTGTATCGCCATATACACAGCGCATACAACGCGAAATGGCGCTCCCATACACTCAAAGCAAAATTGGCGACGATGCATACGCATTTTCATACATATTCTCCGACGACAATGCACTCACCATTGCCGATTCTACCATGAATCCGAAGTATATACTCAATACGCAAGTGGGATTGATGAACAACCTTGCCACCTCGAGCAAGCTGGCAGGCGACAACGTGCTTTGGATTACGCTCAACAAAGGCATTGCGCGTGCCGAAGTAGGTAGCTGCATCAAGATGTATAGCAAAGAATCGGGCATAGCAAGTCAGATAACAGATATTATAGAGTTCAACGACGAATTGTATATAGCCACATTCGACGGAGTGGAGCGTCTTGTGTTCGATGAACTTGGTAACCCATATTTCAAGCCTGTTAGTGGTATAAATGTGTCGGCATATCTATTCCAAACATTCCGTACGCCCGACGGCAACGAGAAGTTGCTTGTGATTACTCAAAGCAACATTTGCGAGATAAAAGGCGACAATGCTACCATAATAGATCACGCAGGCGGCCGATTGCTGCATCAGTCGTCGGTCGACCCATCGGTGCTGCTTATTGGTGGTCACGATGGTTTGCGAGCTAAGGTTTATAGCAAAGGCTCGTGGAGCAATAAGAAAATTGACACCAACATAAGCGGCTCCATCCGCAACATGAAAGAGGATGCGCAAGGCAATCTTTGGCTCATGGTGTATATGCATGGAGTGTATGAGATTACAAATAGTGGCGAAATACTTCACTACGACGAACAGAACGGTTTGCCTCAAGCAGGTCCATTGCAAATATTGGATGTAGATGGGCGTCTGGTGTTCTTCAACGAAGCTGGTGCGTATGAGTTTTCGACTATCAAAAAACAGTTTGTGCCAAGCGAAACATTCAAAGCGCTTGGCAACGACGGCAATACGGCTATGCTGCCATGTCATTATGCCGATGGCTATGCAGTGTCGTGCAATAGCAATGGAGATAAACGAGTGGAGATTCTCAAACCCGA
This sequence comes from Bacteroidales bacterium, assembly GCA_015061285.1. Classification (GTDB taxonomy): domain Bacteria; phylum Bacteroidota; class Bacteroidia; order Bacteroidales; family Marinilabiliaceae; genus W3P20-009. Next base: position 61,712 of record SUWW01000012.1, read on the forward strand.
TGGCAACGGAGGCTTTGTGGCCGATGGCACAGCACTTCGCCGATTACCCAACATATTTGCCGAAGTTGTCTATGCCGACAAGAAGGGACGTTTGTGGATTGGTCAGTCGAATACGCTCTATTCCTATACGCCCGACAATAGCCAAAACCCATATTACAAAGCATCGTTCAAGACACACATTCGTCAAGTGGCAGTGCGCGATTCGCTCATTTTTGGTGGCGCGTTTTGCGACGGTGAAGGTCATCTGTCAGTCCGTCAACGCAAAGATTTTATTCCTGAACTCGCCTACAACGATAACAGTGTAGATATTACCTATAGCGCGACATTCTTCGAGAAAGAGGAGAGTACCGAATATTCAGTGCTGCTCGAAGGTGCCGACAAAGAGTGGTCGCATTGGACTACACGTACGCTGTCGTCGTACAACAATCTTTTCGAAGGTACATATACCTTCAAAGTGAAAGCTCGTAATATTTATGGTGTCGAAAGTCAAGTGGAAGAATTCTCGTTTGTAGTTAAACCTCCATTCTATCGAACCATTTGGGCATATATTATTTATGCTGCACTTTTCTTCCTTGCCATTCGCGGCATAATCAAAGTAAATACAGCTCGACTCGAAAAGGATAAAAAGCGCTTGCAGGCCGAAGTTGATAAGGCTACCGAAAAGATTCGCGACCAGATGGAGGAAATAGAGAGCCAGAAAGACGAGATAGAGAGCCAACGCGACGAGATACAAGCCAGCATCAACTATGCTCGGCGCATTCAACGAGCACTGCTTACGCCTAACGAAGTGATTGATAAGATTTTCCCCGACCACTTCTTGCTTTTCAAGCCTCGCAATGTGGTCTCGGGCGATTACTATTGGTTTGGCGAATTTGGCGACTACAAAGTGGCCATTGTTGCCGATTGCACTGGTCACGGTGTGCCAGGCGGCTTCGTAAGTATGTTGGGTATGACGAACCTCAACTATATAGTAGGCAACGAGCTAAGCCCCGATAAAATTCTGAACAAACTCCGCGAAGCCATCATCAAAGGACTTCGTCAAGATGGTGTATATGGCATACCACCACTCGACGACGACGACCTTGCAGCCATGCCGGGTAGCAAATTCAAAGAGAAAGCCGCTGCCAAAGCTGCACAATCGGCCGATGAAGCAAGTGGCGCAAAACGCATCGACCGTAGCCAAGATGGTATGGACGTCTCTATGTACGTACTTAACTCTAAAACGCTCGAGCTAAGTTTCGCGGGCGCCAACAATCCGCTCATAGTCATTCGTAAAGGCGCAGAAGAACCCGAAGTTATCAAGGCCGACAAGATGCCTGTGGGTATATATTTGAAACTCGAGCCGTTCACCAAGACCGACATTCAGCTCGAGCATGGCGATTGCCTATATTCGTTCTCCGATGGCTTCCAAGATCAGTTTGGCTACGAAACCAAGAAGAAGTTCCTAAGCAAGAAACTCCGCGAACTCCTCTTCGAAGTGCACGAACTCCCAATGGAAGAACAACGCCGGATAATAGAAGCTCGCTACTTAGCTTGGCGTGGTCCGAAAGACAACCAAACCGACGATATGGTGCTCTTCGGATTGAGAGTGTAATTTAGAATTCATGAATTTCTATCACGCATTTGGCGGCAGGGGTTCACACCCCAGCCTAAGATGTGTCGCTACTTCGTAGCTATGCACAACGCCGAAGGTGTGAAATACCTTATTTTGAAGGAGGGGATTTGAAATCCCCGACTCACGAGCCTGTCGAAGCCTACGATTTTTTCGCTTTGGCGGCAGGGGTTCACACCCCAGCCTAAGTTATGTCGCCACTTCGTGGCTATGCATAACACCGAAGGTGTGAAATATCTTAGCCATAGGTGTGAACCTATGGCAGATATGGTGTTCCGCAGGCGCAGAGGCCTGCGCACCTGTAAACAACAAAACAGGCTGCCCGAGCATCTCGAACAGCCTGAAATTTTTTTACACGTTATGTAAATACTTATTTCACAAGCGCCTTATCGGTTTCGCCATTGCTGTAGACCACAATGTATAGGCCATTCTGCAGGTTCTCGAGCGACTTACCTACGTATGCACCCGTGAGCGAGTAAACTGCTGCGATTTCTGCCTCTTGGTTGCTTGCTGTGTTTTGCACAGGAGTAACTACTGCAGCACCGAAATTAACCACTACCACCATATTGTCTTCTGTTAGACCGCTAATAGTGTATGTATCATCTGCATTCCATACTGCTTTCAGCGTAGCATCGTTAGCGGCAGATAGTATGTCGTTACCATTCACTGTGATGCTTTGCAGTTTGTATCCTTCAGCGGGCTCAATGCTTATTGTCATTGCATCTGCTTCTGATCTCCATATCTTAACTTCTCCGTAGTTACTATCGTATTCGAAAGAAGCAAGCATTTCTACAAAGTAGTACAGACCCCATACAGCCTTGTATATTTTTTGGGTTCGTTTAGGTATATAAATGATGGCATCAGCGTAACCAAACACTTGAGTTCCTAATTCAGCAGGAGTGGTAGCATAACTATATACGCTCAAGAGGCTGCTGCAATCAGAGAATGCAAAATGGTCAATAGATGTAACACTCGACGGAATATATATGCTCGAGAGGCTGCTGCAACCAGAGAATGCCATATAGCCAATAGATGTAACACCCTCCGGAATATTTATGCTCGTGAGGCTGCTGCAACCAGAGAATGCCCAACCGCCAATAGATGTAACACTCTTCGGAATATTTATGCTCGAGAGGCTGCTGCAACCAGAGAATGCACCGTTGTCAATAGATGTAACACTCTCCGGAATATTTATGCTCGAGAGGCTGCTGCAACCAGAGAATGCACCCTCGCCAATAAATGTAACACCCTCCGGAATAGTGATGCTCGTGAGGCTGCTGCAACCATTGAATGCCGAATTGCCAATAGAAGTAACACCCTCCGGAATAATGGTGTTTTGACATCCTGCAATCAATGTGTTGCTTTCGGTTTCTATTATAGCATTGCAATTATCGCGGCTATCATATTTTGTATTATCCTCGTCAACTTTTATGCTCGAGAGGCTGCTGCAACCAAAGAATACCCCATAGCCAATAGATGTAACACTCGACGGAATATTTATGCTCGTCAAGCTGCTGCAACCCCAGAATGCCCAATCGCCAATGGATGTAACACTCTCTGGAATATTTATGCTCGAGAGGCTGCTGCAACTACGGAATGCCTGATCGCCAATAGATGTAACACTCTCCAGAATAATGGTGTTTTGACATCCTGCAATCAATGTATTGCTTTCGGTTTCTATTATTGCATTGCAATTATTGCGGCTATCATATTTTGTGTTGTTCTCGTCAACATTTATGCTCGTGAGGCTGCTGCAAGTAGAAAATGCTCCACTTTCAATAGAAGTAACACCCTTCGGAATATTTATGCTCGAGAGACTGCTGCAACCAGAGAATGCCTGATAGCCAATAGATGTAACACCCTCGTTAATAATTACCTTTTTTATGGATTTTCGATACGAATTCCAGGGGTAATTGGCTGGCAAATCGTAACTAATGTCAGCAGAAATTGTAAGTGTGCTATCGGCGCTAAGTGACCAACCTTCGCCACCATCAGCGGCTTTTGCTTGCATTGCTAATAAAAAGCAAATGAATGTAAAGAAAATGTGTTTCATAATATTGGAAGTTTTTACAAGCTCGTTAGCTCTACTTCTACATAAGCTCAAAAAGAAAAGGTGTAAACCGTTTCTCATAAATGCTTATCTAATTCTGTCGGCTCTGGTAAACCGTTGTAGCTAATAAGCACGAAACGGCTCACACCCTAAGGCGTGAACCTCTCGCTCGCTTATTCTCGCTACTCGTGAAAGTTTACCAGATTTTACAGAATTGAGAATAAGAGCGTAAAGCTCAGTATGTTAATAGTTTTGTATTGTTTCTGTTTTTTATGTTCGTTTTTATGGATGCCGAAGGTAGTGATAAATATTTATGGCAAATTCAGTTAACCATTCATTAGTCATAAAAAATAGTCCGTGGCACTGGCGTGAAAATGCCAAATCTGGCAAAATATTTAGCCCGACAGTTTCTGCCATGGTTAATATTTCCCAATCACGAGATGCTACAGTTGAACATGCCCCACTGTCATTCGTTTATGTTGTCATGTTGAGCGTAGCGAAACATCCCATAAAAAATGCATAATTCAAAATTCATAATTGGTGTCATGTTGAGCGCAGCGAAACATCCCCTAAACGCAAGGAGATTGGCTTGCGCCGAACTTACGTTTCTTCGCTGCGCTCAGGATGACAACCGGCTGCTGGCTGAGCTTGTCGAAGCCATGCGATTTTTTTCGGCTTTGGCGGCAGGGGTTCACACCCCAGCCTAAGATGTGTCGCCACTTCGTGGCTATGCACAACGCCGAAGGTGTGAAATATCTTATTTTGATGGAGGGGATTTGAAATCCCCGACTCATGAGATGCGGATTTCAAATCCGCATCATCCTGCTTTGTTTTTTTCGCGGACGCACGCGGTGCGTCCCTACATGCGGTTGATGGTTTCGTGTTCATGGTATGGGCTGTCATAATACGACAGCCGGATATAGGAAAAATCTGTTCAAATCTGTATAATCTGTGTTCTAATCCCAATTTTTGCAGTTTGCATACGCGCAGCGCAGTGCTCGTATATTACGTGTATATTTGTAGGCTATTTTACGGCGTATATAAGCCTATGAATGTAAGAGATATAAAAGATCGTTTTGGTATAGTAGGAGAAAATCCGCAACTCAACCATGCAGTGCTGACAGCCATGCAGATAGCGCCAATACCGCTGCCAGTGTTGGTGGTGGGCGAGAGTGGTACGGGTAAGGAGTTCTTCCCACAAATCATACATATGCTTAGCGATCGCAAACACAAGCCCTACGTGGCTGTAAACTGTGGCGCTATACCAGAAGGAACAATAGATTCGGAACTTTTCGGACACGAGAAGGGCTCGTTTACGGGTGCGGTGAACAGCCGCAAAGGCTATTTCGAAGAGGCAAATGGCGGTACAATCTTCCTTGACGAGATAGGCGAACTGCCATTGCAGACGCAGGTGAAACTCTTGCGTGTGCTCGAGAAGGGTGAATATATGCGTGTGGGCTCGTCGGTGGTGCAAACTACCGATGTGCGTATTGTGGCAGCTACGAATGTCAACCTCGAATCGGCTGTGCAAAACGGGAAGTTTCGTGAGGATTTGTATTACCGTCTCAATGGTGTTATGATTCGTGTGCCCGCCTTGCGCGACCGTCGTGAGGATATTCCAGCGTTGATGCGCCGGTTCATAAGTAATTTTGCAGCCAAGTCGCGCGTGCCCGAGGTGTCGCTTACGCCTGAAGCCTACGAGGTTATGAAGAATTACGAATGGCCTGGTAATGTGCGACAGCTCAAGCATACGGCAGAACAAATAACGGTGCTTGCCAAAAGCAGAACGCTCGGCATCGACGATGTGCACGATTTTGTGCCTACCACTACCATACGTAATAGCCAAATAATCAGTGTAGATAATCAGCAAAAGGGACAACATTTTGAGAACGAGCGTGAGATACTCTACAAAGTGCTCTTCGATATGCGCACCGATATGCAAGACCTGAAAAAACTTGTCATAGAGTTGCTTAGCCATGTTCCCAATGGCACGTTAAGTCGCGAAGCAGAGCAAACTGTGCAGCGCCTATATGCAGGTCAGTTGCCTACCACCACGGCAGTTGCGGCTCACCAAGCTGATGTGCATGCCGAAACACCCAATGTGGTTTACGACACGCCGAATATTATAAAAACAACAGTTCGCGATAATAGTGGACATATATCGCCTACCGACTATCTCGAAAAAGATGCTCAGAATATTGATGAGCGCATGGACCTTGGCGACTACGAAAAGCAACTCATCGAGAGTGTGCTCGCAAAACATCACGGACGACGTCAGCCAGCAGCCGATGAACTTGGTTATGGCGTACGTACGCTATTTAGAAAAATGAAGAAATATGGCATCGATGCTAAGAAAATCAAAGAATAAATACATTGCTGCCATTGGCGCAGTTTTGATAGGCATAGCGAGTGCGGCGTGCACCATAAGTATAACTATGAGTGGCGCATCAATACCCGAAAACCTCAACACCTTCTCGGTGGAGTATATTGTGAACCGCGCTCCACTCATCAATCCCGACCTCAGTCAAACACTCACCGATGGGCTGAAAGATCGCATACAAAACGAATCGCGACTGACGCTAAACGAAAATGGCGGCGACATTATTTTCTCTGGTAATATTACGGGCTACTCCACGCAGCCAATGGCGTTGAAAGCCGATGCTGTGTCGGCTCAAACTCGACTTACTGTGCAGGTGAAGATTCGTTGCCGCAACACCAAAGACCCAAAGAAAGACTGGGAACAGTCGTTCTCGGCATACCAAGATTACGACTCGGAAAACAACCTTGCCGACGTCGAAAGCGAACTTGTGGCGCTCATTGTGGAGGAACTCACCGAAAACATTTTCAACAAAGCTTTTGCCGATTGGTAATACATACCTATGAACAAATCGCAGATATATAGCGCTATAGACAACTGCGCCACGCTCGACGAAACTGCTATAACACAACTAACTGAGGTTGTGGCAGATTTCCCTACGTTCGAGATTGGCTGGATGTTGCTACTCAAAGCATTGCATGAGAATGGCAGTTTGCGATATAACAACGAACTCCATCGAGGCGCTATACACATTACCAATCGTGCGAGCCTCTACGACCTTGTGCATAAGAGGAGGGTAGAGAGTAGAGAGGAGAGTGTAGAGAGTAGAGTTGAGAGTGGAGAGGGTAGAGTTGAGAGAGTAGAGACTAAAGAAAAATTCGAAGAAGCGATGCCAGTGCAAGCGGCAGCGGCGCCAGACGACTATTTTGCTACGCTTGGTGTTGATGTCGACGATGAAGTGCCAGTGTTCGACTTTGGCGCAGTGGATCAACAATCGACCTACTCGCTCGACGAGGAAGAGAATAAGTTGCAAACCGAGTTCTCAAACATGACATCGGGTTCGTTCACCGATTGGCTCGACTATGTGAATGTGAAAAACGATGAGAAACGACCAGCGACGCCGCAGAACTCACGTCAGCGAAATATGGATTTGATAGACTCGTTCATCTCGAGCAATAAGCCGCATCGCATAATGGCAGCACCGATGGAGAAGCCTGTAGAGCCCGAAAATACTCAAGATGTAAGCGAGGCAGTCGAAGATTCTTCTTCCGAACAAACGGACGTACTTACCGAAACTTTGGCTCGCATATACATCAATCAGCATAAATATGATAAGGCAATAAACATATTCAGCAAACTAAAGTTGAAAAATCCCGACAAAAGTGCTTACTTTGCCGCCCAAATTTCGGAACTAAGAAAAAAGTTAAACGATAAATAGTAAACCAATGATTTATACAGTATTGACATGGCTCATTATGGTAATCAGCGTATTCCTCGTTATCGTAGTTCTCGTGCAGAACTCTAAAGGAGGCGGCATTACCAATAATTTTTCTTCGAGCCAACAACTTTTCGGTGTACGCAAAACTACCGACTTCCTTGAAAAAGCAACTTGGACACTTGCTGCAGCTTTGATTCTTTTCTCATTCGCTTGCGCAGGCACAATGCCTTCAGCAAATCAAGTGAACCGCTCTTCGGAGCTCGATGAGCTTCTTCGCAATCAGAATGCTGCACGCCAGCAGACCGAAGCTCCTGCATTCCCAGCTCCTGCTGCCGAGTCTGAATCGGCTGCTCCTGCTGCAGAACAACCAGCTGAATAATATTAGCGCCTTGTGCGCAACATGTCATAAAGTTCTCCACCAACTCGGTGGGGAATTTTATTTGTTTTGTATATAAGTCTACCGTCTAAACTGTAGAATGGCAATATTTATTATTCTCATATTGGTATTTACAATAGCTGCAATAGCGTTTTTGTATATACAGAATAAACAACATCGCAGAGCTAATCCCGAACTCTACGTCGACAAACCTGTGTCCGATCCGCGCAACGTAGCTTGTTGTGGCGCTCATGAGGTTTGCGAAGCCGAAACGCTTCTCACGCTCTCCGACGAGATTATATACTACGACGACGAAGAACTCGATGCGTATCGAGGTATAGCTCCTGATGACTATTCTTCGGAACAGATAGAGGAGTTCCGCGACATATTGTTGTCGTTGCAACCACACGAAGTGGCAGGCTGGATAAAAAGTTTGCACCTCCGCGAGGTTGAATTGCCTGCTGCTGTGAGAGACGAAGCTCTGATGATAACGGAGGACTTTCGTCTTGCGCGTGCCGCCAATCGACAGAAGAAAAACGAGGTTGGGTAGAAAACGATAAATGGAGAGTAACAGACAACTTCAACTTGGCACTGAACGCATTCGCAAACTACTGATGCGCTATGCTGTGCCATCGATTATAGCTATGACCGCCACGTCGCTCTACAACATGGTGGATAGCATTTTCATAGGTCAACGATGTGGCGAATTTGCCATTTCGGGACTTGCCGTCACATTCCCACTGATGAACCTGTCGGCGGCTTTTGGCGCTATGGTTGGCATTGGCTCGGCTACGCTCGTGTCGGTGAAGATGGGTCAGCGCGACCACGAAGCTGCCGAAAAAGTTGTCAGCAATGCCGTGATGCTCAACCTTATCATAGGCACACTATTTATGTTGGTGTCGCTTGCATTCCTCAACCCAATATTGATATTCTTCGGCGCCAGCGAAAACACTCTGCCCTACGCCCGCGACTATATGCAAGTGCTCCTCTACGGCAATGTGCTGACGCATCTCTACCTCGGCCTCAACGATATAGTGCGTGCCTCGGGCTATCCGCAACGCGCAATGGCGTTTACACTCACTGCCGTGGTGTCGAACATTATCTTTGATTATCTATTTATAGTAGTGTTCAACTTGGGTATGCGTGGCGCTGCCATTGGCACTCTTTGCGCTCAAGTGATGGCCTTCGCAGGCGAGATGGTGCACTTCAATAATAAAAATACATATCTGCGCTTCCGTCGGTCGGCTTTTCAATTCCGCTCGAAGGTTGTGCGTTCCATATTGAGCATCGGCGTTTCGCCATTTCTTGTCAATTGCTGCGCCTGTTTTGTGGTTATACTTATAAACAAAGGACTTATGATCTATGGCGGCGACCACTATGTAGGTGCATACGGCATATCGAACCGTGTGGTGTTCATCTTCTTCATGATAGTTATGGGTATAAATCAAGGCATGCAACCTATTGTGGGCTATAACTATGGTGCACGACAGATCGACCGCTCTATAAAGACCTACAAAATAGCATCAGCGGCAGCCGTAGCTATTATGACAGCATGCTTCTTGGTATGCCACATAATACCCAAAACAGTAGCAAGTTGGTTTACGCCATTCGACTACATGATAGACATAACAGCGCACGCATTGGAATCGGTGACGTGGGCTGCACCGCTCATTGGTTTTCAGGTGATTACGGTGGGGTTATTTACGGCACTTGGCATGGTGTCGAAGTCGATATTTATGTCGCTTACGCGTCAGTTGCTATTCCTAATACCATTTCTGATAGTGCTACCACACTATTGGGGCACCGATGGCATTTGGTATAGTATGCCACTATCCGACACATTGTCGTTTATCATGGCAGTGGTGCTTGTGGTGCGAGCAATAAGGAAGATGCAAAGGGAAGGACTATTATAAGTACGATTGATGTGATTTACGATGTACGAGTTATGTAATTTGGAAATACGATTTAGGAAGTACGACTGACATGATTTACGATGTACTATTTATGTACAAAGGAAGGATGGAAGTTATGTACTTCTGCAAATTGGTAAATAAATCGTACCTCGTACATAATAAAATAAGTAAATAACTATGATAATAACAGTAGGGCGTCAAGTTGGAAGTGGAGGTCGCATAGTAGGCCAAAAACTTGCTGAACGCTTAAACTTGAAATTCTACGACAGAGAGATACTCCAGCGTGCTGCTCGCGAAAGCGGCATAGGCGACGAGTTTTTTGAGCACACCGACGAGAACAACTCGTGGTTTGCTCGACTCAAGAGCTATCTCAACATTACGGCAGCTCCACACGACAACTATCTTTCGGCAGAGTCGTTGTTCAAATTTCAGAGCGATACCATTCGTCATGCGGCCGATGAGGGAGGCTGCGTGTTTGTTGGGCGTTGTGCCGATTATATCTTGCGCGACCGCACCGATAGAGTTGACGTGTTCATCTCGGCCAATATGGAAGACCGTGTGAAGCGCGCAGCAGAATATTTCAACATAACACCCGAAGAGGCTAAGAAACGCATACACGAACTTGAGCAAGCTCGCCGTAAATACTATAACTACTTCACCGAAAAAGAGTGGGGTGTAGCAGAGAGTTATCATATATGCCTCAATTCGTCTAATGTGGGCATTGACGCCTGCGTTGGTATGATTATTGGATATATCAATAGCCTAAAACGCTAAAATGCAATACATATACATACTATTGCTCGGGGGCAATCTCGGCAATGTGACACAGACGTTTGAAGAGGCAATAAGTTTAATAAAAAAGAAAGGAGAGCTGAACAGTAAGACATCACTATACAAAACAGCACCATGGGGGTTCGATGAGCAAGTGCCACTATTCTACAATCAGGCAATAGAGATTATGACTGATTATGAACCAATGGAGTTTCTTGATTTCTTGCAAGAAGTAGAGAAGACTCTCGGACGAGAAGAGAAGACGCACAATAATAGATATACTTCGAGAACGATAGACATTGATATTCTTTTTTGTGGAAACATAGTTATGAACACACCGCGATTAACAATTCCGCACCCACAAATACAAAATCGACGTTTCGTTTTGGAGCCTCTGAACGAAAAATGGTCTCACTTCATCCATCCCGTACTACATAAAGATGTAGCTACCCTTCTCGGCAATTGTAATGATTGCTCTGAAGTGTCGTTAGATTAAAACACATAAAAACAACATAACAACATTCAAATTATTTAGAGATGAAATCTTTTTTCACACTTTGCGCGGTGCTGTTGATTTTTAGTACCGCTGCATTTAGCCAAGGAACTAACACAATTACCAAAGAAAAAGTTCTGTCCATGTCGGTGGAAGAACTTTCGGAACTTCCACTCGAAGACCTTATGGCCGCTGTTGAAGCGTTAGGCGTTTCGAGTGTCGACGAACTTTTTGCTATGATTATGAACAAAAACGTGTCGTCGGCATCAAAGAGCGAGGAGAATGCGTTTACTTCTCCATTGGCTACTACGGTTATCACTCGCGAAGAGCTCCGTACGTATGGCGCTACAACGCTCGAAGATGCTTTTCGCCTCATTCCTGGTATGATCGTTACGCAAAAATTCAATGGCGTTTACGACATACACATGCGTGGCCTCAACAACTTGCCCGACAACAACTCGCTGCTCTACACCGAGAACAACAACACACTCTTGATGGTAGACGGACGTATTGTGCTCAACTACATCACTGGTGCTTTGCAGATGGATCGTCTGCCAGTGTCGATTGAAGACGTTGCTCGCATCGAAGTGGTGCGCGGCGCTTGCGGTGCTCTCTATGGTATGAATGCTGTGAATGGTATCATCAACATCATCACTGAGAAACCTACTGCCGATTCTAAAAAGGTTAGCGGTAGCTTCCAAATGGGCAACAATAGTACTGCCATTGCCGATGTGGCTTTGCGTACCAGCATTAATGACAAATGGTCGTTTGGCCTCACTATGAATGCTCAATATCGTCAGCGCCCAACCGACAAGATTTATATTGCTCCACATGTGGGTATTTATCATGCTAATGGCAAACCAGAACTTAACAACTGTCTCAATTTGCGTGGTGGCTCAAGCAACGATGAGCGTTTGGCTATATTGGAGGCCAATGCTACGGAAATAAGTTCTGGTGGCGGCTTATATTCTCTCGATTTTGCCGACAACCTCTTCATGCGTCAGGAAGAGATGAACTATGCAACGGGTGAATCGAAAATATATACCTATAAAATCTTTGAGGATTATGCTTCGGTCTACGAGCGTTTCCCTAATCCTCAGCTCGCTCGCCAGAATTTTGGTGTAAATGGCTACGTTAGCTTTGCTCCAACCCCCGACATCCGCTTCGACCTCTCGGGTGGCTATCAGAATTCGTTTATTATGAACAATGTTATGTTCTATAGCTACACCTCTATGGCTGGCCAAATTTCTAAAACTGGGTATGTAAACCTCGATGCCACGGTAAAAGATTTTCACTTGTTGGCTAACTATTCTGCAGGTCCACAAAACCTCTACGAAGGATTCCCTGGTGGAAAAGCAAAAGGTCAGAATATCAACGCTCAAGCCGAATACAACATTCACGTTGGCGATCTCAGCATACAACCTGCAGTAGCTTGGCAATATCTATATTATAAAGATTACGATAACTACTACAACGGCGCTAAACTTTCTGGCTTGTTCAACGATGATGCCGACCTCACCACAATATCGCCAAGCCTTCGCTTAGACTACCGACTCGATACATGGCGCTTTATAGCTGCTTTGCGTGGCGACAAGACCTCTGCCCCCGACAAGTGGAACGTATCTTGGCAAGCCGAAGTGTCGAAGCAATTAGGCGAGAAGAATTTCGTTCGAGCTGTGTATGGTCGCTCTTATCGTGCGCCAAACTTGCTCAACACTGCAGCTTCGCTCTCATGGGACCGCACTGGCATGCAAGCTCCTACCGAGATGAACTATATCGGTAGCACCGATGCTAACCTTATGGTTATCGACAATTTTGAACTCGGTTATCGTTTCCGCCCTACGCCAAGTGTTTTGCTCGATGCAGAATTATACTATTCGCATAGCAAAGACTATGGTGCTCTTATGGCTACAAGTTCTGCATATACTATCACCTACGATGCCTTTATGAAAAACCTTAGTGGACTGAATGGCAATGATGGCGGCATGACACCTCCTGATGGTGGCGAAGGTGGTATGACACCTCCTGATGGCGGAGAAGGCGGCATGACACCTCCCGATGGCGGTGAAGGTGGTGGCGAGGATTTCTATGATAAGGTTAGTCGAACTGTTTCTGCCATGCTACGCAATGATATGGGTACAAAATCGGATTTGTATTATCAAAACCTGCCATACAAAGTGCACCAAGCAGGCTTAAGCCTTAACCTCGATTGGATTGTTTCGCCGAAGTTTATTGTCAAGGTCAATGCTAATGCGCAATACACTCGTGTCGATAACTATTTCGAATACAATATGTCGGCATCGCAATACCAGCAACTCGATAATGCTCGCGCAAATACTACAGCCGCGTTGTCTATGCTATTCGAAGGTTATAACAACGAAGGTGAGCAATATCTACAAGCAGCTTTCGGCAAAGCATATATGGATGAATTCAAAGCCGCTTCTGGCTACGACTCATGGACTGATGAACAAATGACTACTTTCTGGGATGCGCTTGAGGAAGCTTGTGCAAATGGTGAAACTTCTGTAGCTTACGATGGCGGTGTATACAATGGTATGCCTTTGGCTTTGTGGTATGGCTTGCTTTATAACGTACATCAATCGACCAAAGCCGATGGCACAGTGCGCTACGAAGTGGGTGAAACTCTCGAAGCAGAAAGAGACCTTGTAAATAAACATAAGCATGAGGCTACTCCAAGCATCTACGGTATGGTTGGTTTTATATACAAACCTATGCCTAAACTTACCATTTCGGCTTATGGCAACTATATGCACCATCGTACATACAACACTACATACTCTAATATCATGTCGAAAATTGCCGACGAAATGACGTGGTGGCGTGGTTTAGATTTTACTGATGAGCAAGCTATAGAAAGTGGTATGGAAGATGAAGCTACCGTAAGAAGCCTCGTGGCAATATCTGATAGATTCAGAAGAGATGCTGAGGAAACTGCTAAACTTCATAGCCGTTTCACGCTCAATATGAAGATTGGTTATAAACCAATTCCTTCGTGCGAGTTCTTCGTTAATGCACAGAATTTGCTCAGCTCTAATTTCCAAGAGGCTATCTTCTGCGATAAGATTGGTGGACAGTACTCATTTGGTGTAAACTTCGCATTCTAATACGCCCCCCAAAGCGTAGAACTAAATAGACAGATTAATCAGTATGTTGTGGAACTTATTCTGCAACATACTGTTTTTTTATGCCTTTTGAAAAATCACGGAATTGATCGAAAAATAGACAAGAATAGCACGCCTATTCAATTGCTCAGAACAGATTCTTGCAGATAATTATCTTGAAAAATCTTTATAAATCCGCATTATCTGTGTTCTCTAAGAACCTTTACTCTCTATCCCCAATTCTCACCACTCATCTCTCTACCTTTTACCTCTACTCTCTACCCTCTACCCTCTACTCTATCTATTAACTTTCTTTATTATATATAGTTCAAAATAGGTATTGTGCAGTAAGTCAATAGACCTAACTTTGCGCTTTGCTGAGAGTGGATGGATTTGCTCATTGCAACCACTATAAAAAAGTGCTAAAACGCTTCTTCATTCCTCTCCCATGCACAATTTATTTACATACAAAACGATTGTAATATGGGATATTTTTTCACTTCCGAATCAGTTTCTGAAGGTCACCCCGACAAAGTGGCTGACCAGATTTCAGACGCAATTCTTGACGCATTGCTAATACAAGACCCCGAGTCGAAAGTAGCATGCGAAACACTTGTAACTACAGGTTTGACAGTTGTTGCTGGCGAGCTTAACACTAACGGATACGTGTCGGTGCAAGACGTAGCACGTAATGAGATTCGCAAAATAGGCTATACCAAATCGGAATATCAATTCGATGCCGATTCGTGCGGCGTTATCTCTGCTCTTCACGAGCAGAGTAAAGACATCAATCAAGGTGTAGTGCGCAAAAGCAACGAAGATCAAGGTGCTGGCGACCAAGGCATGATGTTCGGTTATGCTTGTCGCGATACTGAGGATTATATGCCACTTGCTATCTATCTTGCACACAAACTCTTAATAGAGCTCGCCGCTATTCGTCGCGAAGGCAAAGTGATGACTTATCTTCGCCCCGATGCTAAAAGCCAAGTAACTATTGAATATTCCGACGACAACAAACCTGTTCGCATCGATACTATAGTTATATCTACACAGCACGATGAGTTTGACACCGATGATGCCATGCTGGCTAAAATCCGCGAAGATGTGCTTTCGATACTTATTGAGCGTGTGAAGAAGCAGTTGCCTGCCAACATTTGCGCACTATTCAAGGATGATTTCAAACTCTTTGTCAACCCTACGGGTAAGTTTGTTATTGGTGGTCCTCACGGCGATACTGGCCTTACTGGTCGTAAGATTATCGTAGATACATACGGTGGCAAAGGAGCTCACGGTGGTGGTGCATTCTCGGGTAAAGATTCGTCTAAAGTCGATCGTTCGGCTGCTTATGCGGTTCGTCACATAGCCAAAAACCTTGTTGCAGCTGGCGTTGCCGACGAAGTGTTGGTTGAGGTTGCATACGCTATTGGCGTTGCACAGCCAGTAGGCTTGTATGTAAACACCTACGGCACAAGCCATGTGAAACTTACCGATGGCGAAATAGCTCAAAAAGTACTCGGACTATTCGACATGCGCCCATACGCTATAGTTGAGCGTTTCGGATTGAAAAACCCTATTTATGAGCCAACTGCTTCGTATGGCCACTTTGGTCGCAAACCATACAAAGACACCGTGAAAATTTCGGTAAATGGTCACGACTATAGCAAAGAAGTTGAATTCTTTACATGGGAAAAACTCGACTACGTCGATAAGATAAAAACTGCGTTTGCTTTGTAAGCAGTGTTAGTAAAACCTGTTTCATATTGAGAAGCATCGTCATTTAATTGGCGGTGCTTCTTTTGTATTTATGGTAGTATAAATACGTAAAATGACAATAGAACAGAAGATTTTCATCTTTTTTTGAGTTCGAACTGTAACTAAAATTATTTCTCGTCGTATCAAAGAGCAAATAGATAATGATAATTGTTTTTTCGTTGATTAGTTGATAAGTGTGTTTGGGTGGTTATGTCAGAAATCACTCGAAGAGGTTAGTTGAGAAACTGACCTCTTTTTTTGTGCATATATATATGGATATATATCCATGCAAAAAAGTGGGCACATCAGCCTTAGCCGAAGTGCCCACGAAGAATAACCAAATGAAAAAGATTTAGTGGGTTATAACTTTTTGCATTGAGCCGTCGTTAAACTTGATGATATTAATTCCGCGTTTAGCTTTGTTCACTTTTGTGCCACCAATAGTGAATATGCCCGAAGGAGAAACACTATTGTTGACTTTCTCTACTGCAGTTATAGTCGACGATGGAGTTTCCACAATGCATTTCTCGCTCAAACCACCATATTCGTTCACAGCTTGAACGGTGTAAACGGCGTTTTTGTTTGTTGTGGAGAACGACGTCTCAGTAGTGAACGACACTACTTCGCCATTCATAGTAACTACGTAGCAAATAGCGTAAGGCACGGCTTCCCAAGTGAGGCTATTTTCGTCGGCGGTAACTTGAGGTTTGTCGCAAGCTTCGCATAGAAGATCGGGTTGCCAGTTGTCGTCGCCACTCATCACGTTTTTGATTGTGTATTGTACTGCTTCTTCGTCGGTGAGGTAGTTTTTGGCTGTGCCATATACCTTTTCGCCTTCTGAATTGGTGTAGTAATATGTATCCTGACGCATTGAGAGGTCGAGTGCATTGCCATCGCCATCAACGGTGTTATAATCGGCCCAAAGAATAGGTAGTCCGCCCATTGTTTCGTACCAACCTTTGGCAGGAATAGGCACGTAGGTTGTGGTGTTTATAAACACAGTCTTAGGGGAGTTGTGCCATGGACGACCGAGCCAAATGTCGGTTACTGTCATGCCACTATGCGGACGTATTACGTTGTTTTGGAACACATAACCCCATTTAACATCGGCAGCATGGCTCGGAGCAACAATGTAGCCACCGCTCGGACGATTTATCTCAAGAGTGTCGCCATCGAGATATACATTGCCCGAGTTGTAGATAAAGTCGACAGCACCTTCGATGAGTGAGTTTTTGATGTAGTGACGATTGTTCGATGATGATGTTGTAATCCAAGTATCTTGATATGATAGCAGAGCAACATTGTTGAGCGCTATGCGGTCGGCAACGGTGTTGAGTGCTAAGGCTTGTGGACCAGCTTGTTGCTCATGACCATAGCTATTTTCGAGTGTAATATTCTCGAAGAACGTGTTTTCGGCCTTTATCACAATAGTAGCACCTGAGTCAACTTTATAGGCATTGTCGCCTCCCGATAGACGATTGTCGTATACTACGGCTTTGTCGCGGTCCTGACCAATGATGTGTAAATAGGGTTTTGTAGCAGGTATGTCGATATGTTCGTTGTACAAACCATTCTTCACAAAGATGAGCCAAGGTTTAGCTCTTCCTTCTGGCGCAGCATCGATAGCAGCTTGCAAAGTGGTGTAGTCTCCACTGCCGTCTTGCGCAACAACGGCATCGTAGAGGCGCATTTCGGGTTGAGTACGTTCCATAGTGGCGAAGCTTATTTGGGCGGCAGCCACAGCATTGCCACTGCGCGATGTGAGAACGCCTTCCGGCATTGAGAAGGTGTATGTTGTGTTGTATTTCAAACCTGAGTATTTGAATATGGCACTCTTACCGCTAATGATTGGTGTTAGTTCTTCGCCATCGAGAGTTGCTACGCCACTACCTGCTTTCACTTTATTGTCGAAGTTGAGAATGATAGAGCCGTTGCGTGATATTCCAGTGGCTTCGTTTTCTGGATAGCTTGCGACGAGAGTTGCTGTTTCGTCTGCCAAAGAACCGGCATCGGCAAGGACGAATATTTCGGCTATCGAAGTACCATCGTAGTCGCTTGTTACGCCTATTAAGTTGCTTGTGCGGTCGGGCATCCAGCGTACGTATACACGATCTTGTTCGTTGGCATCTTCGGGAAGAGAAAATTCGTTAGGCCCGTCCCAACCACGTGCGGGTGGATTAAATTCGCCAACTTTAGTGTAGTTTTCGCCATCGGTGCTATATTCCATATTTATAACACTATACGTATTGTAATCGTCGCCAATAGCAGCTGACACAATTATGTTTTGGAATCCTTTGGTAGAGAACGAAATTTCCCAATACCACTCTTCCGATAAGTATTTCCAGATGCGGGCTGCATATTTGCCATTCTCTTGCCCATTGCTGATGCCACGAGTGAGCCATGATGAAGTTGTGCCATCGGCTTGACGGAGTGAGAGCATACCAGCATTTTCTGTGTCGTAAGCATAGTCGGCAGCGCGGTCTTTTGATGGTTGGTCGTTGTATAAATCCCAGCCAACGATGAAGTCGGCAGCAGAGAATTTAGCTGTTATGTTTTTAGCTTCGCTCATATTCAAATCGAGTTCGGCATCGGTGCCTGTAGCGTCGCCACTCCAACCAGTGAATGTAAGTATGCGATTGTTGATAGCAGTTAGCTTAACGTCGGTGCCCTCTTCGTAGTAGTGAACGCCGTCAACCACGTTGCCTGTTGGCTGGAATTGAACTAAATTGCTATTCGCTCCACCATCTAAGGTGAGGTTTAGTGCATATACATTGTTTTGTGTATATGTAGCTACGAGGTTTGTGTTTTCCGATATTTCAAAAGAATAAGGATTTTCGGTTGATACAATTTCATTGCTTTCGTTTGCCCAACCTGCAAAATGATAGCCGAAGTTTTCTGTTGCAGAGATGGTTATGCTTGTGCCTTCGTCGAATTCGTTACCTGCGGGTGTGCTCGACACTTTGCCTGCGCCTTCGGTGCCAAGAGCCAAGTTAAGTGTGTATGATGGAGTGGCCTCGAGTGTGCCTGCCACATCGCCCGTGATGACAAAGTCGGAGAAAGCATATTGCTTAATATTGGCAAGGTTGTATATGTATATCTTCACATAGAAAACGTCGTCGGTAGCAGGCAAAGAGCTAAGATCATATTCATACGAAGAGTTGTACGGATCTTCTTTGGCAAGTTGTGGTGTAAGTGCCGAGCCAACAGTTGACGATTCGTTTTCACTTATAACTACCACGTCGAAAGCACCGCCATTTGTGCCCACGCGACATGCGTTGAACGATAGCGCTTTGGGTGTGAAAGTGAGAGCTTTCTTGGGCTTTAGAGTGAATACGATAGCACTTGCTTCGTCTTGGCCACTAACTTGCGTAGTGGGCTGAAATTGCAATCGTGATATTGAAGCATCGGTGCGCAAACCAGCAGTTGTGAGTTGGTCGCCCCACGACAATTCAGCTACCGAAAAGAGCCCGCTTGTCGACACTTCGGCTGCCGTAGCAACATCAGCTGATTTAAGCTCCCAAGTAGCAGTAAAATTGCTTTCGTTCACAGTTTGCGAAGTCTCTGCTTCATCGCCATATATAGTTATGTAGTCGAGATTCCAATTCGAAGCGAAGCCGTTTCCGGCAATTAGTCGAAGAATAACCTGCTCTTTGTTGTTGGCAGAGAGTTGCACAGTGTTTTTGTTGTATATCCACCAGTTGGCAGCAGTAGAGAATGCGCCAGCGTCTGCCCAAGTTTCGCCGCCATCGGTTGATACTACAGCTTCGAGTGTAGCCTCGGCATTGGCACCGTATGCACATGCGAAATCGACTGTGATGTTTTTATAACCTGTAGTAGGGAATTGCACTTCGTAGTAAACATTGTGTGTCGAACCATCGGTGTAGTCACCAATGTTGTTAGCTTCGTTGTTTTCGATGCGAAGCACTTTGTTCTGATAGCCACTGCACAACTGCCAGTAACGCCCTGTAGATTGAGCTGTGAGTAGATAATTTTCTGCATTGTCGATGCTCTCGTCAGGTGCAATTGATGGTGCACCATCAACGGCAAACCATGTGGCTGCAACATCTTCGGCCGACTCCATGTTCCACTCGGCTAACTTGACATTGTCTGCCATTGCCGAAAGAGGTAGTAGCGGACAAAGTGCAAGTAGCAATTTTCGTAAATAGGATTTGTTTTGCATAGATTTTGATTTTATGTAATTGATTGATTATGTGTATATATGCTTAGTATAGTCTATTGAACTATTGTCTTTTCTATTGTAGTAGGACCATTAGAGAGTGTGCGCTTAATCAAGCAAACACCCTTTTGTTGTTGGTTGGTACGCTGCCCAGCAAGGTTGTAGTAGGTTACCTTTTCATCAGACGGTGAGGTGTGGCTATTTATGCCTGTGACAATACCATCATTATCGTCAGAAACTGCGGAAGCATCAAGGGCCATACCGCTGATAGTGACATCGGAAATGCAGAGCGTTTTGCTATTTGCAGTGCCGTTGTACCAAGGATAGATACGCAACTGAAGCTCTTCGCCCTCGCTGAGCGACACAACTGGAGTAGCTTCAACAAAAACGGGGTTATTTGCCACCATTTTTTTGCCTTCGAAAATTGTAGTACGCGTTTCAAAACCATCGGTAGAGTAATAGATGTGAGCGCACATGCCATTGCCGCCAGCTCCGCATATATATAGACTGATATTGTTTATTTTCAGAATGTTACCCGTATTAGGCTTTATGCTAAACTGAATGTAGCGCTCGGGGTTGTCGTCAATTTCGTCAGCTGGCCAAGTGTCGCCAATGATGAGGTTGCGCTGCATTTTGCGTGTGGCATCAAAGCCAGTACCATCAGGCCAGACTGTAGCAGCATTAGGGTTGGCATATCGTTGCACATACATACCATTCCACTCTTCTGCGCCAACAGTTGCTGGGCCAGTGAGTGTGTACGAATCGTCGCTCTCTAAACGCCAATATGCTTGCACTTCGTTATCACCTTCGAGTACAATAGCAGTTGCCGAAACGGGGATTTCAAGCTTTTTATCGCCTTGTGTTATGGTTATAGTGCCTGCGGTTGTGCCAGTCTCCGTTAGCGTGGTTTGAGTATATATTGTTTGTATCAATGTAGATGCGTTGTAGCTTATTTCGAGTTCTTGGCTAAAGTCCGTTTTGTTGGTTGATAGCAAAATGCCATCTGTAGCTGCAACCGACACAGTTCCGCTTTCGGGCGATAAGCCAAAGCCGCTAAGTGTTAACTCTTTAGAGATGGTCTGTCCAAGATAAGCTTCGCCAAAGTCAACTTTAGAGGGTGATGCACTTATCTTTGTAGGTAGATCAATGTTGTCTGCCAAAATGTTTTGTGCCTTCATCAGTCGAGCACACTCACGAGCTACGAGCAGAGCACCAGTTGTGTTGTAGTGTGTAGAGCCTTCGCCATCGAAGAGTAGTTCGAGGCATTTTGTGCTACCATAGCTCTCGTATAGTTCCTTAGTTGCTGTAGTCAGATCTATGAAAGCCACACCCTTTTCGTTGGCAACTTGTTCCGAGTGATAGGCATAATCCATAGTTTGATCGTCAGAGGCAACGCTATTGCCCGTTGTTGGTCCCGATTCGGTGAGAATGCTAAAGTTATCGCCTAAGTCGTGCTGACCGTTGCGCTTGATTGTCGAGCCCGAAAAATAGGCGCGGCACACAGGCGAACAAATGATGGGTGTAGCTCCCAATTCGATGACTTCGTCAACTATTTTGCTTAAATACTCTTTGTATGTAGTAGAAGGCACTGTTCCTCGTTGGTCGACTGCGGCAGCTTTTTCGGTGTCGCCAATGCCAACGTAGTAGTTGTAGAGCGCCACGCCATCCATGCCGCCATTTTTCTCATCGTTGTGTCCGAAAGTGATGATTACATAGTCGCCAGCCTCTACGTTGCCCTTTGCCGTTTGCCAAAGTTCGTTGTAACCACCCCGAGCGTCGCGACCGCCCTTAGCATAGTTTATCGACGTCCAGCCGTTAGTTAGAAAATTGCCGAAATACATACCCCAACCACGAGTTACCGTGGCCGATTCGTCGTATGTGGCCATTGTTGAGTCGCCTAACGTATGTACTTTGCCCGCACCATAGCTTTCGCCAATCGGCATAGCAGCCATAGCAAGCGATGTGATGAATAATTGTATTTGATTCGTCATAATTAATTGATTTTATGTACGAAGCAAATTTGTCTTTTGATGCCGTTTTTCGGGGCGAATCAATTGTCAAGTTGTGTAGATAGTTTTGTATTTGTTTGTGCTGAAATTCGTCCACACTACGATTGTCTTTTATGTGTGTGTTTCATTTTCTCTATAATCCTCCAAAACCCTTATTCCTTCGTAAGAATAATTGCTAAAACTCTTTTTTTTGCCGTGATGTTTGCGATGGAATGTGCTAAAAATATCCACTGATTTTTGTGAACTATTATAACACAAAACCACTTTTTGAAGTGTTATATAGATATGTATATAAATAGCGAATGGGCTATATCTGTTTTTAGATATAGGCCCATTCGTCCAGATAAAAAGTATCAATCAATAAGGCTTTTTATTTCAGCCTCTACAACGCTGATGTCAGTGGTTGGCTCGAAACGTTTTACAACATTTCCCTCTTTGTCGATAAGAAATTTTGTGAAGTTCCATTTTATATCATCGTCTTTAGCGTAGTCAGGATTGATTTTCGAAAGGTGATCGATGAGTATTTTGCCAATTTTATGATTAGGGTCGAAACCCTTGAACCCTTGTTTGCTTTTTAGATATGTGAATAAAGGAGATGCATTGCTACCATTTACATCTATTTTGCCGAGTTGAGCAAACTTGATGTTGTAGTTGAGTGTGCAAAACGTATGTATCTCCTCGTTAGTGCCTGGAGCTTGTTCGCCAAATTGGTTGCATGGGAAATCGAGTATTTCCAATCCTTTGCTATTATATTTCTCATAAAGAGCTTCAAGTTCGTCGTATTGAGGTGTAAAACCGCAACGTGTAGCTGTGTTGACTATCAAAAGCACTTTGCCTTTGTAGTTCGAAAGAGCGACATCGTTTCCTTTGCCATCTTTCACTGTGAAGTTGTAAATGTTCTCAGTTGCCATAAGCATCGTTGTTAATAGTAATACAATAAGTTTCATAGCTATAATTATTCTTGGCGTTTTCTTTTGAACCAAGTTTTTACTCTTTTTACTCCTTCTACGCCAAGTATTGTCAATCCGCCGTATTGAAATGTCTTAGCCAATCCAAACAATATGACCCAAAGAACACCCTTTGCTGCTGCGCTTATTGGTAGCATCATTTGCAGAAAAGAGAGAGCGTAGAATGGTATACATAGCAGCATCACTATCACTCCTGTGCGAAAAGAGAGCCCACTGAGCCAAGTCTTTATACGTATGAATAATGGTTTCATTTCTTGCAGATGCGATTCGTCATTTTGCTAATAATCTCGTCGATAGGTGGCACCAAGCTCTCTATTACTTCTTTAGTAAGGCCCAAATCTACAAGCTCTTTCACCAAACAGCCTGGTATTTTAGCAGCTTCGGCTTCCATGTTTCTGCCTTTTGTGGTGAGACATACTATCGACTTGCGGCCATCTTTCTCGTCTTTCTTGCGCGAGACTATGCCATCGGCTTCCATACGCTTAATTAGTGGCGTCATGGTGTTAGTTTCGAGTAGTAGCCTTTTGGCTATGTCGTTTACGGGCATATTGTCGTGCTCCCACAATAGCATCAGCACTAAGTATTGTGTATACGTTATGCCAAGTTTCGATAGAAATGGTTGATAGCCTTGAATAATCAAGCGCGACACTGCGTAGAGTCGAAAACATACTTGGTTGTCTAATTTCAATTGTTCGTATGCCATATCGCCGAGTTTTACTTTGTCCAATGCGCTCTCTTCTCGCGCCATTCGACATCGTCTGTTTATAAAAATGCTTCTATGTCTTTCCTTATCTTTTCAGGTCTGGTAGTAGGCGCATAGCGCTTTATCTCCTTGCCGTCTTTAGAGATGAGAAATTTAGTAAAATTCCACTTTATGCGACTGCCAAGAAAACCTTTCGTTTGGCTCTTCAAATATTTGAATATCGGGTCTGCCTCATCGCCGTTTACATGCACTTTCTTCATTATT
This sequence comes from Bacteroidales bacterium, assembly GCA_015061285.1. Classification (GTDB taxonomy): domain Bacteria; phylum Bacteroidota; class Bacteroidia; order Bacteroidales; family Marinilabiliaceae; genus W3P20-009. Next base: position 85,677 of record SUWW01000012.1, read on the forward strand.
GTGAAGCTTACGCCGTAGTTGAGTTGGCAAAACTCTTCTGCTTTCGTACCGTCGGCAAGCTCTTGATTTGCAAAGTCGCCTGAAGGGAATCCTATTACTACCAATCCACACTTTTCATATTTCTTGTGTAGTTCTTCCAATCCTGCAAATTGTGGAGTGAATCCGCATTTGCTCGCTGTGTTTACTATTAGTATTACTTTACCTTTGAGCTGTGCAAAATCTAATATTTGTCCACGGCTTGTCTCTGCTTTGTAATCGTATATCATATCTGTTGTTTTTGTTATATCTATGTCGTTTGCGATACAAAAGTATGGTTATTAATATATATCGCAAGCGATATAATATATAAATAACATTTTTTAGCAATGACATTCTTGTAGTAAGTTTGTAAGAACAAAAACGAATTAACTAATATGAAAAGAACAATTATTACAATTGCCGCAGCTGCGTTATCTGTTGCTATTCAGGCTCAAACGGCACGCGAAGAGATTGATGCCAATATCTATCTATCGGGTAGTAATTATTTGGATTATGACCGTCAACTGCCTACCGAGAAGCTCACCCCGACGCCCAAAGGCTATGAACCCTATTATTTTTCTCACTATGGACGTCATGGCTCGCGCTGGCTCATTGGCAAGCATTCGTATACTTACGTGATAGATATTCTTGCAAAAGCCAAAGAGCAAGGTAAGTTGACCGCAAAAGGTGAAGAGACGCTTGCTAACGTGCAGAAAATCAATGAGACATCAATAGATCGCCTTGGCGACTTGACGACGGTGGGTGAGCGTCAGCACCATGGCATTGGCAAACGAATGACGCAAAACTTCCCAGAGATTTTCAAGCATAAAGATGTATTTATCGATGCGCGTTCTACTACGGTGAATCGATGCATTTTGTCGATGGTGGCTGAGTGCGAAGAGTTTATGGCAGCAAATCCAACGGCGCATATACACAACGATGTGAGCGAATCGCTACAATACTACTTGAATCAACCTTGGTCGGATTTCCTTCGCAAAACGCGTCATAAAGGTGATTCTGTTGGTTCTGTGTATGCAAAGAAATACTTGAATCCAGAGCGCATAAGTACAGTTCTCTTCAACGATGCACAGTGGGTTAACGATAGCATTGATGCAGCTCGATTGATGTATCAGCTTTTTGATATTACTACTAATATGCAGAGTCACGACATAGATATAGATATGTTTCCGCTCTTTACACCCGACGAGATTTATGATATGTGGCGCAGGGTAAATGTCAACTGGTATTTACGCTACGGTCCATCTCCTTATTCCGATGGTTTGCTACCATTTAGCCAGTATAATTTGTTGCGCAACATTATAGCATCGGCCGATACTGTAACGCAAACGCAAGCAGTTTTGCGCTTTGGCCACGAGGTGTGCGTGTTGCCTCTTGCATCGTTACTCGAATTGGGCGATTGCGCTGCTCAGATCGAAAACCTCGATGAGCTCGACACCGTTTGGCGCAACTATCGCATTTTCCCTATGGCGTGCAATATTCAATTGATTTTCTATCGTCCTACTAAAGGTAAAAAAGGCGATATATTGGTGAAAGCACTTCTAAACGAGCGCGAGGTTACCATGCCAGTAAAGACCGATATGTATCCATATTATAAATGGAGCGATTTGCGTCAATACTACGTCAACAAGCTCGATAATTTTGCTGCAAAGTCGGCAAGTAACTGATAAATTCATACTAATTATATAATGCGAAAGCTGCTCTTTAGGGCAGCTTTTTTTGTGTGATAATAGTGACCCTCCTTTCGTGTCTGAGTGTTTATTATACGTAAAGAAGTCACTTTTATATAGCTATATATATGTAAACACAAAGTGCCGTTCATCTCGCGATGAACAGCACTCATGAGTTTTGTACTAAAATTATTTCGACTATTGAAGTACGAAGTTGATTGGCACCGTGTACGAAACCTTAACGGCTTTACCGCGCTGTTTGCCCGGAGTCCATTTTGGCATCGATTTTACCACGCGAACAGCCTCTTTATCCAAGTTCGGGTCGAATGGGCGAGCCACTTTTACGTTGGTTACATCACCATTCTTGTCGACAACGAACGAAACAAAGACGCGTCCTTGAATGCCGTTTTCTTGAGCGATAACCGGATATTTCACCGATTGTGCAAGATACTTACGAAGAGCTTCATCACCACCAGGGAATGAAGGCATTTCCTCTACGATAAGGAATACTTCGTTTGTCTCCTCTTCTACCTCTTCTTCTACCTCTACTTCACGGAATTCAATTTCTGTATTCTCGTCAGCTTCAGTATCGAGGAGCTCAAGTTCATCGTTGATTTGGGTGTCGTCGTCAACGATGTTAAGCACGTCCGCCATTTTGGGAGGTGGAGGAGGGGGGGGCGGCTTAATCTCTTCCTGCTTTGTTACAGGCATCATCTCTTCCTCAACGGCAACCTCTTCAGGCATTGCATTGATGTCGATTTGAACGTCGCGTGATGTCCACTCGAACGCCAAAAGCACCAAGCCCAAAGTGACGGCTAAGCCAATCTCCGTGAACAAGAGCTTCTTGTTCTCGAGGTCTGCCTTGGGTGTCTTTTTGATTTCCATAAGGTTAAACATTTTAGCGGCAATTTTGTGGTTGCCACTTCGGTTATATCAAGTCAAGTATTTTCTTTTGTAAAGCGACCGCCAAATTAGCTAATATTTCTATAATGATGTTAGTTGTACCATTATTTTTTTCACACTTTTTATATACGTATATGTGCAATCACACAAAAGCGCTGCCCATTTCCAAGAATGAACAACGCTTAATGTGTATACTATTTATACTCAAGCTCGGCTATTGAAGCACGAAGTTGATAGGCACTGTGTAGGAAACTTTGACGGCTTTGCCTCGTTGTTTTCCTGGTGTCCACTTAGGCATCGATTTTACCACGCGAATGGCCTCTTTGTCTAAGTTGGGGTCTGTCGGTCGCATTACTTTTACATCGGTAACGTCGCCATTTTTATCTATCACAAACGATACAAAGACGCGACCTTGAACGCCATTGTCTTGTGCTATTGCTGGATATTTTACAGATTGCGCAAGATATTTCATTAGAGCGCTCTCTCCGCCTGGGAATATCGGCATTTCTTCGGCGGTGAAGAAAATAGCGTTGTCGTCATCTTCTTCATCTTCGGCTTCTACCTCAATATTTTGGTATGATATTTCGGTATTGTCGTCAATTTCGCTATTGATAAGCTCAAGGTCTTCGTCGATTTCTGCATCATTATCAGTAATGTTGATGATGTCAGCCAATTTAGGAGGTGGAGGTAGTAGTTTGGGCTGCTCGTCTTGTGTGGTAACAGGCACCAAGTCTTCCTCAACAGTGAACTCGATAGGTAGTGCGTCGATGACAATTTGAACATCGCGTGACGTCCATTCGAAAGCCACAAGCACAATACCCAACGAAATAGCTAAACCAATCTCTGCGAACAAAGTCTTCTTGTTTTCGAGATTTGCTCTGGGCGTTTTCTTTGTTTCCATAAGGCTAAGTATTAGAGTGGCAAGAATTTGCCACTGCGGTTAATAATCTGTTGACCTTTATGCCATTAAGTTATAGATTATTGCGCAGAAGTGTTCTCTATGTAATAAATATTCAGAATATTTAATACTTATTTCATGTTTGCAATATTAGCCAAATAGTATTCTGAAAGCCTCGTCGAGGCGGGAAACTTGGTGCACTTTTATGTCGAAATTGTTGATAGGAATGCGATGCGAATAGTTTGGTATGATTATGCGGTTGAATCCGAGTTTGGCAGCTTCGGCTATGCGTTGTTCAATTCTGTTTACAGGACGTATTTCGCCAGAAAGACCAATTTCGCCAGTGAGACATGTACCCTTGGGTAAACACATATCGGTGTTAGATGAGAGTATCGATGCGGCAACGCTTAAATCTATAGCGGGATCGCTTACGCGTATGCCACCAGCAATATTTAGAAAAACATCTTTAGAGGCAAGTTTGAATCCGGCGCGTTTTTCAAGTACGGCAAGTAGCATATTCAATCGTCGAAGATCGAATCCTGTTGCAGATCGTTGAGGAGTGCCGTAAGCTGCTGTAGATGTTAGGGCTTGCGTCTCTATCAAGAAAGGACGTAGGCCTTCCATGGCGGCTGCTATGGCTATGCCACTAAGCTCTTGAGAGTATTCGGTGAGTAGCATTTCCGACGGGTTGGTAACCTCGCGAAGGCCATCGCCGAGCATTTCGAAAATGCCTATTTCGTTGGTAGAACCAAAGCGGTTTTTTATCGAGCGGAGTATTCGATACATGTGATTGCGGTCGCCTTCGAATTGAAGTACAACATCGACCATGTGTTCGAGAATTTTTGGTCCAGCAAGTTGCCCATCTTTATTTATATGGCCTATAAGTATTATTGGAAGTGAGTTTTCTTTGGCTATGCGCATAAGCATAGCGGTGCACTCTTTTATCTGTGATATGCTGCCAGGAAAAGAGTCGATGCGCTCGGTCTCCATGGTTTGTATGGAGTCGATAACAACGATGTCGGGTTTGACGGTGTCGATGTGTTGCGAAAGGCGGTCGATGGAAGTGTCGCTCACAACGTGGCAATTGTCTTGCGAGACACCTCGAATACGTTCGGCGCGCAGTTTTATTTGCACTACGCTCTCTTCGCCCGATACGTACAAAATTTGTTTTTGCGGTATCGATAGTGCCATTTGTAGCACAAGAGTAGATTTGCCAATGCCAGGTTCACCGCCTATAAGCACTATAGATCCAGGCACAATGCCGCCACCGAGCACGCGGTCGAGTTCTCCATTGGATGTTGTGCTGCGCTGAATCTCTTTTACTTCCACTTCTCGGAGTTTTATGGGGTGGACAGTTCCTCCTACAGCAGTAGCCTTGCTCGACACAGCCGATTTGTCGACTATGATTTGTTCTTCGGTAAAAGTATTCCATTGACCGCATTGCGCACAGCGTCCGACCCATTTAGGCGATTCTGCACCACATTCGCGGCATACGTATACGACTCTTGTTTTGACACCCATGAGATTTATTATTTATTATTTATATGTAGCCCAAATTTAGAAATTGGATATTGAAAGTCGACGATAGAAATGGCATGAGTTGCTTTTCTCTATCCTCTAAAACAGAATTTGCCCCCGAAACAGAAGTTTCGGAGGCAAATTCCATATCGCAGAAATGTTGGTCGAAAATTAGACTGCAGCCTCTTTTTCGATAGCCAACTTACCACGATAATAGCCGCATTCACCACATACAGTGTGAAGTTTGATGGTAGCACCACAATTTGAGCAAACACCAAGAGCTGGAGCTACTGCCTTGTAGTGAGTTCTACGCTTGTCGCGGCGAGTTTTCGAATGGTTACGTTTAGGATGTGCCATCTTACTTAATTATTAATTGTTGTTTTTATTTACTAAGCCTTTCAGCGCGTCCCATCGCGGGTCGGTACTTGGGGCTTTTGTCTCTTTGTTAGCCGAATATTGCTGAAGCTTTTTTATCATCTCGGGGTTGCAGAGCGAATTGCCCTCTGAATCCTCCTCGTGCTTGAATCTAATCGGCATCGCTACCGCTATAAATTCATATATATACTGAGCTACAGAAATATCGTTGTCGTTTTCGTCTATCATGTAGAGTTCGTCAGAAATCTCTTCCTCATGGTCGCCAAACTTTACTATTATGTCGCCTCCACAATGTTCTACTTGATAGTCCATTGGGTCGAGACACACATCGCAAGTTGTGTGTATGGTTCCAGAGATGTCGAATCGCATTTTAAGCATTTGGTCGGTCTTGGTCATATCCAAGTTGACCACAAAGTCGCCATCTTCGATTAGCGAATCCTCAAGATTCTCGAAGAAATCGCGGTGAATGTCAAATTTGAATTGATGTTCACCATTGGCTAAACCCTTGTACTGTATGCGCAATGCGTTATCGTCAGTTTTCATCAGTCTCTACCAGACTAAAAACGCCGCGAAATTACTGCAATTATCCTTTAGATAAAAGTGTTAGATGGATAATTTTTTTGCTCGATTGTGATTATAAATATGCGTATGTAATATGCTGAAAATCAATCCTTGTTTGCTTCTGTGGCAATTTCAGCATTGTCGTTTACGTTTGTTATACCGCCCGAAACGATGAATTTCATGACTTCAGCAGAGTTGGTATTAAGCTTTGTAACGTTTGATTTGGGCACAACAATGAGTTCTCCTAATATTCCATAGCTACCAGGAAGGTACACCGAAATCATATCGTTGATGCCGAGTTTGCTGAGGTCGTTCTGTGTGATGAAGCCTATGCGAAATACAGAGCCATCAGAATTTATGCGCACAAGAACAGGAGATTCGAACTTACGTTGTTTGCCTACGAAAGCTTGCATTAGGTCGCGAACTGAGCTATATACAAAGCGAATGATAGGCATTCGCCTCATTAGTTTATTGAAAAATTGCGCAGTAGGTGTTGCTATTATCATTTTACTTATGTAACCAATGACCGCAATGGCTATCACCATAAGTAGTATGTTTATCACCATAAACAGAATGTTGCCCCAACTTGAGGCGTCTGAGTCGGGTGTGTTAGTGATGGCAGCAGTAATTCTCATGATGTAGCACGCTGCAACGTAAATGACGTAGAACGTGGCACCTATTGGAACTAAAAATAGCAACCCTTGTAAAAAGTATGAGAAGAACTTCTTCATGACGTGCATTTTATAAATCATCGTATTAGCTCGTTGCGGTTTGTGTCGAGCTTCAAGAAAATGAATAACAGAATGGAGAATCCCCAAAGCGATGAACCTCCATAGCTGAAGAACGGCAGCGGAATACCTATCACTGGCATAAGACCAATGGTCATACTTATGTTTACAGCGAAGTGGAAGAAGAATATGCTGGCTACGCAATATCCATAGACGCGACTAAAAGCGGAATGCTGCTTCTCGGCAAGTGATATTAGGCGCATAAAGAATAGCAAATAGAGACCTATCAAAACGAAACTACCCATAAAGCCCCACTCTTCGCCCACAGTGCAGAAGATGAAGTCGGTCGATTGCTTTGGTACGAAGTTGAACTTCGTTTGTGTGCCTTGCAAGTAGCCTTTGCCAGAAAATCCGCCCGAGCCAATTGCTATGAGACTCTGATTGACGTTGTAGCCAGCGCCAAGTGGGTCGTCTTCCTTGCCGAATAGTATGTTTATGCGTGTTCGTTGGTGCTCTATAAGTACGTTCTCAAAAACGAAGCTTGTGCCGAACGACATTGCAAGTCCTGCCCACATATACACAAGCACCATAAATATTCTGTAGAAACGGCGCGTAACCATACGTATGAGTACAAACATTGTAGTTACGCCAGCTCCGATGAGAAACAGAACAGAGAGTTCCACATGCTTATGCAACAAAAGAGTTATGCCCCACGTCATGGCACTTGCACCAATGCCAATAAGCACGGCGAAAATGCCGAAGTTGTGTTGGTTGTTGTTTTGGAATTTCACTGTTATGACCATAGCTGAAACGAGCAGCACTATAGCCATAACCCATTCGTCGCCAATAAGAAGCGATGCTATGGCAGTAGCAGCGGCAACCACTCCGAGCAACAATATGTGAGGCGACATGCCTTCGCGAAACATAGGCAGAAGGAAAGTGAAGAATATCAACGCACTACCAGTATCGTTTTGTAGCAACACCAATGCTATAGGCAGTAGGAGTATGCCGCCAATTTTCAAAGCGTTAGCTGTGGTGAATTGAAAGTTGTAGCGGCTCATAAAGCGAGCTATAAGTAGTGCTGTGCCGAGCTTTGTGAACTCTACGGGTTGAAAACGAATAGGACCTAATTCGAACCACGCTTTGGCTCCGTGCACCTCCTTGCCCACCGCCAATACCACCAAGAGTAGTATGATAGATATTATGTATACGAAGGTGCTAATCTCCACGTAGAGCTTAGCGTCGAGTATCATAATTATACTTACGCTGATGATGGAGATCCCAATCCACACAAGTTGTTTGAAATATTCAGCATCGACAGAGAAAAAGACACCTGTTTCGGGGTTGAAGTTGGCAGCATAGAGGTTTGCCCACCCGAAACCGACAAGTGCCACATAGAGTAGCACCATCCACCAGTCGATACCTTTGCGATATGGATTATTGCCCAGCATTTATTTCTGCGTCTAAAATTCGTTTTTCTACCCACTGGCGGTCTTGCGAAATCTCGCCGTTGAGGTATTTTTCTATCATCAAACCGCCAATAGGAACAGCCCAAGTAGCGCCAAAGCCACCATTTTCTACATAAACCGAAATGGCTATTTCTGGATTCTCGCGCGGAGCAAACGACATAAATATCGAGTGATCTTTGCCGTGCGGATTTTGCGCCGTGCCTGTCTTGCCACACACGCGAATGTCTTTCAACTGTGCGCCATGAGCTGTGCCGCCATCAGCGCCCCAAACAGCTGCCTCCATACCATCTTGAATAACGTCGAAGTATTCGGCCGGTATGCCAGTTTCGCGTTTTGTTCGATAGAGACTATCAATTTCTTCACCTTCGATATGGTGAACTACATGAGGTGTGTAGAACCAACCTCTGTTGGCAATAGTAGCTGCAACATTGGCAAGTTGAATAGGCGTAAGTAGCAATTCTCCCTGACCAATAGAGAGCGACACTACGCCAAGCGAGTTCCAACCCTTGCCTTTCACCTTGTCGTAATAATTGGCGTTTGGTACGAAACCTCTATTCTCGTTAGCTATATCAATACCCAAGCGATAGCCAAGACCGAAGCGAACGAGGTGATCTTTCCACACGTCGAGGGCTTCGTGGCAGTTGGCAAATTTCTTATTATCGAGAATTGCGCGGAACTCCGCAGCGAAGTATCCGTTGCAAGAGTGCTGAATGGCTTGTCGCAAGTCGAGTGGCGAGAAGTGTCCGTGGCAACCCATGTGGAAACGGCCAACGGTGTAACCGAAGTTACATGGATAGCGCGTGGTGGGTGTAATTATGCCTTCGCCTAAGCCAATGAGTGCATTGATGGTCTTGAATGTCGATCCTGGAGGATACCAAGCTTGAATGGCTCGGTTGAAGAGTGGTTTTGCAGGGTCGTTGCTGAGAATAGGAAAGTTCACCGAGCGGTCGCGGCCAATAAGTAGTGATGGATCGTAGCTTGGTGCAGAGACCATACAGAGTATCTCGCCCGTAGATGGCTTTATGGCAACGATGCTACCTGTTTTGCCTCGCATAAGCCGTTCGCCATATTCCTGCAACTCCACATCGAGCGAAAGAGTGAGGTCTTTGCCCGATATAGCTACCGTGTCGAGCGCACCATCTTGCACGTGACCTTTTACGAGTCCAAGCACGTCTACCATTAGGTAGTTGATGCCTTTATGTCCTCGAAGATACTCTTCGAAACTACTCTCTATGCCGCTGATGCCAATGTAGTCGCCTTGTTCGTAGTAGCTGTTTTTGTTTATTATGCCCTCATTCACCTCACCCACATATCCAAGCACATGAGCTGCAACGGGATATTCATACTTACGAAGTGTACGGCGTTGCCCATAGAAACCTGGCATTTTGTAGAGCTTCTCTTGCAGCATGGCGTAGCGCTCACTCGACAACTGCTTTATAAATACCGACGATTTGTATATCGAAGTTCTATGCCGACGAATGTCGCGACGCAAAATGCTGAAGTAGTTGCGTAGCGTTGGCATATCTATACCAACAGTATTGCAAAAGTCGACACTGTCGAATTCGTGAACCTCGCGCGGAATAATCATTATGTCGTACACTGCCTGATTCGACACAAGCAATTTGCCGTTTCGGTCGTATATGAGTCCACGCGACGGATAAATAACCTCTTTGCGCTGCGAGTTGCTGTCGGCCGAAGTCTTATACGTATCGCTGACAACCTGCACGTAGAATAGCTTGATGACCATAATTAGAGCCACCAATGCCATAAACATCTCTATTATGTACTTACGGTTTGAATACATAGTTACGCAGTTGCCTTACACTCTTTTGTTTTTTGAACCTATTGGTATGAGCATTTGAATAAGCACTATAAATACGAGAGTAAATAGAATGCTAAGTATTATTCTAAGAAGCGTAGGCCAAAAGAAAAGCGTGTCGAATTGCTCAAGCGAGAATAGAGTGACGTGGTGTACGGTTACCATCAGTGTGGCATATTTCAAATACCACGCCGTATCGTAGGTATGCAAATCGGGCATAACGTCGAGCTCGTAATCGTTGTGCAATGCGATGAATTTCAATATGTATTGGCGTAGAAAAGAAGCTAACACCATTGCTCCAGCGTGCATGCCAGGAGTGTTGCAAAACATGTCGATTATCAAACCCGCCACGAAGCCAATGGTCATTATAGTTCCAGTTGACGCACCAAGAGGCAGCGTCATAACTATAAGTATGTATATGTACGGATTGATGAATCCGAAGAATTGCAAATTGTTGAATATGAATAGTTGCGCTACAATGGAAATGATAAAAATCAGCGCAATGCGGATAAGGTTCTGAGTGTTTGTCATTGTTGTCCCTCCTCAAGAGCGCGCTGTTCGTCTGCTCGTTTATTACGTATGAATTTCACTTGCGACACGGAATTGTAGTCCACAGCCAATTCTATTATCAAACGATAGAAGCCTCCGTTTCTGTCCATCTCTATCTCCGAAATTTTGCCTATGTATAGGTTCTCTGGATAGTAGCTCGAAGAACCACTTGTGACGATGCTGTCGCCTACAGCCACCACGGCATGTTCTGGCACATCTTCCATTATGGCTCTTCTATACGAGACCTCGTTCCATACTATTTGTCCATGGAATCCCGATTTTTTGATTTTTGCCGACAGTCGCGATGCGTTGTTTATTATTGGCAATATGGTGCAGAAATGTTTCGATGTGGCTGTTACCATACCTATTACGCCATCTTCGTTCACCACAATCATATTGTCGGTGATGCCCGATTTTGTGCCTACATCGGCAGTGAGGAAGTTACGGCTGCGGTTGGTCGAGCTATTTATTATATTTCCCGATGTGTATATGAAGTATCGATCGTTATCGATCACGAGTTTGCGCGGCATTGTGTCGGTAATGGCAAGCAGTTGCTGCTGCAATTGGTCAATTTTGTTGTTGAGTCTGGCGTTCTCTTCAGCAAGACGCAAGTTTTCTCTGCGCAATCCGAAATACTGCGTTATGCTGTTGCCTATGCTATAGACCGAAGCACAAACTCGGTTCGATGAACTGAAGAACGACGAACGTTGGTAGTCGTTGAAGTTGAAAAGGAGCGCCAAACATATACTTTCAAGAATTAGAAAGTATATGAACGTTGCGTGTTTCGCTATGAAATAGAAAAAGTTACGCAATGTATTTTATATAAATAGTGATACGTATATATCCATAAAGCAAAAAGAGTCGGCAAGTGCATGGAGCAAAGGCCGACTCTCTCTTATCTGTATCAATCAGCGGATGAGGTAAGGCAATCCGCGATGACGATTCTTCAATGCTATGCCAGTGCCGATAGCTACAGAATGAAGTGGGTTCTCGGCAATGTGGAACGTAATATTGATCTTGTCGGTCAAACGTTTTGCAAGTCCACGAAGCAATGCACCACCACCAGTGAGGTAAATGCCATTGTTCACAATGTCGGCATAGAGTTCAGGAGGCGTCTGCTCGAGAGCCGAGAGAACAGCGGTTTCGATTTTTGCAACCGATTTCTCCAACGCGTGCGAGATCTCCTGATAGCTAACTGGAACTTCAATTGGCAGAGCGGTCATCTGGTTAGGACCTTGCACGATGAAGTCGTCGGGTGGAGTCTCAAGATCTGGCAAGGCAGAGCCTACGCGAATCTTAATCTCTTCAGCCGTACGTTCGCCAATCTTTATATTGTGCTGACGACGCATATATTCCATAATATCGTTAGTGAGTTCATCACCAGCAATACGTATGCTCTTATTAGTTACGATGCCACCGAGCGAGATTACCGCAATTTCGGTCGTACCACCACCTATGTCGACAACCATGTTGCCTTGTGGAGCTTCTACATCGATGCCAATGCCTATAGCAGCAGCCATTGGCTCGTAGATCATATAAACTTCACGACCGCCAGCATGTTCGGCTGAGTCGCGCACAGCACGAAGTTCAACTTCCGTAGAACCCGAAGGCACGCATATCACCATCGTAAGAGATGGGTTGAAGAGCTTCGGCTGTGGCAACATTTTTATCATGCCACGAATCATCTTTTCGGCAGCGTTGAAGTCAGCTATCACACCATCGTGCAATGGACGAATGGTGTATATGTTTTCGTGAGTCTTGCCATGCATCTGACGCGCTTTCTGACCAATAGCTATGGTTTGGTCGGTATGGCGGTCGAGGGCTACGATTGATGGCTCGTCAACAACAATCTTATCGTTGAAGATAATGATGGTGTTGGCTGTGCCAAGGTCCATGGCCAACTCTTGCGAAAGGAACGAGAAGAGTCCCATTTGTATCTTTTTTATTGGTTATACTTTTCTAAGTATGCAGCAATTGCCGTGTCGTAGTGGCTCGATGTAGCAAAAGCGCGACGTGCGAACCACAAACGATCTTCCTCGTCGCTTGTGCCTTTCTTCTCATCGAGAAGTTTGGTGAGCGCAGCGTATTCGCCTTTCGAAGGTACAATGATTACATCCTTGTAGTTCTTAGCAGCACCGCGAATGAGCGAGATACCGCCTATGTCGATTTTTTCAATAATATCTTGATGTGAAGCGCCAGAAGCAACTGTCTGCTCGAATGGATAGAGGTCAACAATGACTAGGTCAATCTCTTCAATATTGAACTTCTTCATCTCTTCGCGGTCCGACTCATTGTCGCGACGTGCCAAAATGCCACCAAAAACACTTGGATGAAGTGTCTTTACGCGTCCGCCCAAAATGGAAGGATAGCCAGTTATCTTCTCGACAGGAGTAACGGGAATTCCCAAACTTTCGATGAATGTTTGAGTGCCGCCAGTTGAGAAAAGTTTTACGCCGTTGGCGTGTAGTTTCTTTATTATTTCGTCAAGGCCATCTTTATGGAAAACAGAGACGAGTGCCGATTTTATTTTTTTGTTGTTCATTGTTGAACGTCATGTATTATATGGTGAGAATGTCTTTTTCTTTAGCGGCATACATATCATCGATGCGCTTCATGACGCTATCGTGAAGTTTCTGCGTTTCAGCTTCGGCGTCTTTAGCCATGTCTTCGGCGAGGCCGTCTTTTTTCATCTTCTTGAACTCTTCGTTGGCGTCGCGGCGGACATTGCGAATGACTACACGTGCATCTTCGCAAATCTTTTTCGCTTGTTTAGCGAGATCTTTACGACGCTCTTCGGTGAGAGGTGGAATGATTATTCTAATGATTTCGCCATTGTTGTCGGGGTTCAAACCGAGGTTAGCAGCCATGATAGCTTTCTCTATTGGACCGATGAGAGATTTTTCCCAAGGGCGAACGGCAATAGTACGTGGGTCTGGAGTGTTGACGTTAGCAACTTGCGAAAGCGGCGTTACTGCTCCGAAGTATTCAACTTTTACGTCATCCAAAATGTGAGGATTGGCTTTTCCTGCGCGAATTTTACCAAGTTCGTAGTCGAGGTGTTCGCACGCTTTATTCATCTGCTCTTTCGCATCGTCGAGCACAAGTTGTATTTCGTCTTGCATATTGTGATATTTCCTTGTTTTTTTTAGTTCGCAAAAGTAATACTCTAACTAAAAAAGTCAATTGAAAATCAACTCATACTTAGAAAAGCCTTTTGCCTTTCGTTGGGTCGATAGAAGTAGACTATTCCATACGAAGAACAGATGTCGCGTTTTTCGTTGCTGTCGATGGGTTGTAATGCGCCTTCTACTTCGTTCCAAATGTTGAGAATCAACTCATCAGCCTTATCTCTTATTTCGTCGAGTTTTTCGTGATATTTACCTATAGTCTGAATCATGTCGCGATGTGAGTTGTATATCTCGGTAAACTGCAGAAGTTTAATTTTTACTACTGCAATTGATGGGTTATATATTTTGTTGCCTATGCTGCGGCGCTCCTCGCCTTCAACAATTTTGTTGCCCCAGTATAGTAATTGTTGATCCGACGAAATGTCGGGTATGGTGCTATGATCTACATTTAGTCCGAGTAGTTCGCGAGCTTCAGGCTTGATTTCGCCGCGTGTTATACACATGTTGAACACTTGTATGTAGTGCGATAGATACAGCCTTGCCAATTTGCCAGCTTCGGCAACGCGTTTGCCCAATGATGCTTGCGATGTGCGATTTTCGTTGTAGCGCATGATAGCTTGTTCGAAATGAGGCAAAAACGATTTCGCTTCGATGAATAATTTCTGACTGAATAGTAGGCTTTGAGCGGCTGTGTTGTCGGCCACATCTACCGCTATCCGTAGCGCTCTTAGTCGAGCTTGATCGGTGTTTGGTAAGCGTCTGTAAGGCATGATATTTCGCGTTTTTTCTTAGACTAAAGACAAATTAACGCAAATATCTAAAATTTTATTTATATTATGTAATGCGAATGGCTTTTTTTTATTCGCCGGTAACCTCTTTTCGCAAATAAATAGTTCTGCTACTGATAATATTATGCTTGCAAACTTTATCTATTCGCAAAACTATTAGCACTCTTTTTTGTCTGAATTGACATTTTTGCTATGAAATTCTTCCATTCAAACTTTTCAAAACCGTTTTCTCACACGCTCGTATGTATAATGATTTGATTGCTAATATGTATAATGTTAGTATGGTATGAAAAAATCAAAACGATATTTGATGCATCGGTCACAGAGTTGTATAATTGGTTTCTTGGCTTATTTTTGTTATTGATTACTAAAATTATGCAGATGAAAACACTAACGCAAGTTGCTATTGCCATGAGTATTATGGTGTTGGGCGTAGAAGTAGATGCTTCCGATTATAGTGACTATTATCAGAATCTTCCAATAGACATAGCTCAAGTAGAAATGCCTCAAATTCCACAGAATGAGGTTAGTATAGTAGATTTTGGAGCTAAAGGAGATGGCGTCACCCTCTGCACCGATGCGTTTGCACAAGCAATCGAAAAGCAAAGCAGTAATGGCGGTGGCGTGGTTGTGGTGCCCAATGGTATGTGGCTCACTGGCCCTATAGAGCTAAAGAGTAATGTGGAATTGCGTATTGCCAAAAATGCTGTGGTTTTCTTCTCTCCCGACAAGCTTCTTTATGAGCGAAAAAAGAGCAGCCGCTGCAAGCCATGTATAAGTGCTTCGAAACAAAAGAATATTGCAATCACAGGATCGGGTACTATTGATGGAAATGGTTCGCAATGGCGTCCTGTGAAACGTAGCAAAGTGAGCGATGTTGAGTGGAAATCTTATGCTAAAATGGGTGGTAAGGTGATGGACAATGGCTCGTTGTGGTATCCTTGGGATTTGAAATCGGGTTATGCTAATATCGGAAATTCGCCCAAAGAAATGTCGCAAATGCGTAATGACCTTATTCGCTTTGAAAATTGTGAAAATATTTTGGTTCAAGGTGTAACTGTTCAAAATTCTCCTCGATTTCATGTGCATCCAGTGTGGTGCAAAAACTTCATTGCCGACGGATTGACAGTTCGTTGCCCTTGGAATGCGCAAAATGGTGATGGTATTGACATAAGTGATGTGTCGACAGCATTGATTGTTAATTGTACTGTTGATGTCGGTGATGATGGAATATGTATGAAGAGTGATATTAACGACGTGCCTCGTCTAAATATGGGCACGCGTGATGTCTTGATACAAGATTGTGTAGTAAACCATGCTCATGGAGGATTTGTAATTGGCAGTGAAGATGTAACAGCAATGGAGCGGATAGTTGTTCGTGATTGTCGATTTAGTGGCACCGACACAGGCTTGCGATTCAAGAGTGGTATAGGCCGAGGAGGTCGCACAAATAATATATTCATTAGCAACATAGTAATGACCGACATATCAGACGAGGCTATAATATTTCAATGCGACTACATTAATCTACCTGCAGGCATGAAGCGTGAAGATTACGTTGTGCCAAAAGATGCTAAGTATATACCTGAATTTCAAGATATACATATTGATGGCGTGATTTGTCGTGGTTGCGAGACGGCAATATCTGCGTCGGGAATTGAAGGATATAGATGTGTGCACGATATAGACATAAAAAACTCTACAATTGTCTATACCAAAAAATCTGAAGTTATTGATGCCGCTACCGCCGAATTGAAACTCACCAATGTGAATCTTATTTTTGATAGAAAATAGCAAAACTGAGTTAATCCTTGTTGCGAATGGGGTTTGTGAATTGTCAAAGTACTAACTTCGCAAAGGATTGAGCATTTTGTAATATGAGAATACTTCACATATCTAAATATTATTACCCATACATAGGTGGTGTTGAAAATGCATGTAAAGCAATTGTAGAAGGTGATTCTGAGAATCAATATGCAGTATTTTGTTTTGCAGAAGCGCGCAATAACTATATCGATGAAGTAAACGGTGTAAAGGTTTATCGAGCTGGGGCGTTTATGACAATTTCTCGTCAGGCAATTTCAATTTCATATATGTCGATGCTTAGACGAGCGATAAAAGAGTTTAATCCAGATATCGTACATTTTCATTGGGCAAATCCTTTTCCAGCGGCTGTTTTACTTGCTGTGTTGCCAAAGCGTGTGAAGCTTGTTGTGCATTGGCACATGGATGTGGTTGCTCAACGTAAGATTTATCCATTTATAAAACCATTCGAAACGCTTTTGCTGAAGCGTGCCGATTTGGTGCTTGCCACGAGCGAACAATATCTTGAACATTCAAAGCCATTGCAACCATATAGATACAAAGCTAAGATTTTGCCCAATTGCGTTGATATACATGAATTTGTGTATACCGAAGAAGTTGAGCAAGCGGTAAAGCAGCTAAAGGAAAAGTATGATGGCAAGAAAATAGTGTTCTTTGTAGGTCGTCATATTAAGTATAAGGGTCTGCCATATTTGCTCGAAGCTGCAGCAAAAGTGAAGCACGATTGTGTGTTCCTTATTGGGGGAAATGGCCCTATGACGCAAGAACTAAAAGATACATATAAACTCAGTAATGTACATTTTGTCGGGCGTATAAGCGATGAACAACTAATAGTTTATCATTATGCAGCGTCGATTTTTGCGTTTCCATCTATCACCAAGAACGAAGCATTCGGTATAGCACTTGCCGAAGCCATGTATTGCAAGAAACCTGCTGTTACATTTACCATTCCTGATAGTGGCGTCAATTGGGTTTGTCCTAATGGCGAATGTGGACTCGAAAGCCCCAATGGAGATTCCGTTGCCCTTGCAGCCTCAATTGATAGGTTGTTGGCAGATGACGAACTTGCCAAGCGTCTTGGAGAGAATGGCCATCAACGTGTAATGAAATACTTTACGCGCGAAGTAATGATTGATATGCTGAAGCAATACTACAAAGATCTTATGGCATAGCATTGAATCCAATGACAACTCTCGTTTTTGATCCGCAAGTCGAAGGACATCATCTTGAATGTTTGCACAATCTATACTTAGGTGCTTTGCGCAAGCCTAATCATAAGTTCATTTTTGCTGTGCCAAGCGAATTTGAAAAACTTCGTGCGCAATATGAATGGCCAAAGGCTGAGCATATTACATTCGATTTGATAGATGGCTTGAGCGCATTGCGATTGGGGCCTATTTATGCTTCGGCATGGCGATTGTCGAAGGTAGTCAGAAGATTGGTTGAAATACACAAAGTAGATAGTGTGTTTCTGATTATGCTTTTGCAAGTGATGCCTTTTCTTCCCTTCTTCTTGCCACGAGGTGTGAAAGCAGGTGGCATTTTGTATAACATATTCCTCTACGAAACTCGATTCGGGCAGAGAATATATGAAATGCTTATGTGCTTAATTATGAGCGCGCATCGTGGTATAGAGCGCGTGTTCGTCATGAATGATCAAAGCGCTGTGGATACCTTCAATCGAAAGTTTTGTACTAAAACTTTTGCTTACATCACCGATCCCATGCAGTATATCGATATAGATAAAACGGAATGTATTCGCTCAGAACTGAATGCTAAGCCAACCGATAAAATCTTCTTGCATTTTGGTGCTATGGATAGGCGAAAAGGCACGCTTGAGATTCTCGATGCCATCGGCGTTGCTGCTGCTGACGAATTGCGTAATAGAATATTTGTCTTTGCAGGGCGCATTGACAGTGGAATGAAAGCTGATTTCTACGAAAAACTGAACTCGGTTGTCAATAAGGCTCACATTGTAGTCTTCGACAAGTTTTGCGACACACAGTTTCTATTCAATCTCTGTCGCTCGTGTGATTACATACTTATGCCTTACACTCAGTCGTATCGAAGTAGTGGCGCCATTGGTTATGCAAGTCTATTTGGAAAGCCCGTACTTGGCCCGTCAAGTGGATTGATCGGCAGACTGATTGAAGAAAACAACTTAGGTATAACTATAGAAACTATAGATGGCGAGCATATTGCTCGAGGCATCAATGAGTTGTGCAATATGCATATTTCCGACGATAAGTTGCGTAAGTACGCTGATACTCACACTGTTGAAGAGTTTAATAGCGTTGTTTTTAGTAGCTATAAATAATAAAGTTAAGTAGATGGCAGAGACGAATTTACCACCAGCAAAAGTTGACGTTTCGGTTTTGATGCTTTTTTTCAATCGGCCCGAGACGTTCGAACGCGTTTTTGATGCAGTGCGTAAGGCTCGTCCATCGCGGCTTTTCTTGTTTCAAGATGGGCCTCGTGGCGAAACGGATTTGCCCCGAATGATGCAATGTAGGCAAATAGCCGAGAATATCGACTGGCAATGTGAAGTGCATCGTAACTATCAAGAGCATAATCTCGGTTGCGATCCAGCAGGATATGTGTCGCATACGTGGGCTTTTTCGCTTACCGACAAATGCATTGTGCTTGAAGATGATGTGTTGCCGTCGCAGTCGTTTTTCCCCTTCTGCAAAGAGATGCTCGATCGCTACGAAAACGATACACGCATAACTATGATAACAGGCACTAATGTAGATGAAGTGACGCCCAATATCCCATATAGCTATTTCTTTTCAACAGCGTTTTCTATTTGGGGATGGGCCAGCTGGCGTCGAGTGGTTGCCAATTGGGATGGTAAATACTCATTTCTCAACGATGCAGTGGCAATGCGTCAGCTGAGCGACATTATAAAGCAACGCGGCTATCGCAAAGATTTTATAAAAATGTGTCGTGATCATGCAGAGAGTGGCAAAGCACATTTCGAAACCATTTTTTGGTCCTATATGCTGTTCAATTCGGGGTTGGCTATCACGCCAGCGCGAAACATGGTCAGCAACATAGGTGCGATGGCCGATTCTACTCATTTCTCCGATTTGAAATGTTTGCCTCGAAGCATACGTAAACAGATGACTATGCCTAATCACGAAATAGAATTTCCTCTTGTTCATCCGAGATACATCATAGAAGAGGCTGGCTATTGGAAACGTAAGTATGCGGCTCATGCGTGGGATAGCCCGACTACAAAGATTTGCCAATCTGTAGAGGCTTTGTTGCTAAATATGCGCTATGGCAATTGGCGTCATATATGGAAAATGTTTAAGCGTAGAGTGAGAATTTTGCTCGGACGCGAGAAATTTTCCTGAATATCTAATTCTATAAATATTGTTGTATTGCACCTCTAAAGTTTGACAACGAACAAAGCCTGACTATATTTGACTTTCGTATCTATTTATGTTTTCATACATGAAAAAGCAACTGTTTTGGATTTTTGCTGTCGCTATTGTGGCTACAGCTACTATAATTGGGGCATGTGCGCAAAGTGAAGATAGCCAAACGCCCGTTCCATACTTCACTCAAGAGGAAATGCCTGAAGCACTCAATTGGCTTCCTCAGCCCCCTGCAGAAGGAAGCGAAGCCTACAAACTCGATTTAGAGCGTTACAATTGGGGCAAAGAGATGCGTCTCGACTCCGTTCGTGCGGCTATCGCTGTGCGCGATGCTGATTATGGCGTAGAATGCATGATGAGAGAGTTTAGCGAACCACTTGGCATAACTATGAGCGAGAAAACTACACCAGAACTCTTTATGCTTCTTAGAGATGCAGGACGAACTTGCGACATGATATGTTGGAACATAAAGAACCATTATATGCGTCCTCGTCCTTTTATGGTTATGAACGAACCCACCAACACACCTGACGATGAGGTCTATCTGCGTAAGAATGGCAGCTATCCTTCGGGTCATACTATTTTAGGTTGGAGTACTGCATTGATACTATCGTCGATAAATCCAGAGCGTGCCGATACCATTTTAGCGCGTGGACTTATGTATGGAGAGAGTCGCGTGATAGTTGGCGCACATTGGCAAAGCGATGTGAATGCAGGTTATGTGGCTGCTGCAGCTGCCTATGCAAAACTGCAGACGAGCCCACGCTTCATGGAGCAACTTGCTAAGGCTCGCAAAGAGTTTGAGGCTATATACAAACAACAGAAATAGTATCTCGTAGAACTTGCTTTTGATAGTTGTTGTCACACATGATTCAGAAAGTAATTAGCGCCAGCGAAGCGTGTAAGAAAATAAAATCCGGAATGACTCTGTTTGTGGGTGGATTTCTAAAATGTGGTTCGCCTACAGATGTTATAAACGAAATACTCAAGACCGACATCAATAACCTGACCTTGGTTGGTAACGATACTTCGTATCCTGATGCCGACCGTGGTTTGCTTGTGAGTGCTCACAAGGTGAAAAAGGTGATAGCTACTCACATTGGCCTAAACAAAGAGACTGGCAGACAGATGCTTGCTGGCGAGATAGAGGTAGAACTTGTTCCGCAAGGCACATTGTGCGAGCGCATTCGTGCTGCAGGCGTTGGCCTTGGTGGAGTGCTTACGCCTACTGGCATAGGAACGGAAGTCGCCAAAGGCAAAGAGGTGCTGCATATCGATGGCAAAGAATATCTACTCGAGAAGCCTCTCCATGCCGATGTGGCTCTGATATATGGTTCGCGCGTAGACAAAGCTGGGAATATAGCTTTTGTTGGTACAACGCGCAATACGAATGTAGTTATGGCCACCGCTGCCGACACCGTCATTGTAGAAGCAGAAGAGTATATCGATGGCTATTTGAATCCTAACGAGGTTGTAATTCCTTCTGTTTTTGTTGATTACATTGTTATACAACAACCGAAATGAGCATAAATCCAGCAAGCAACAACGTGTTGCGCGAATATATAGTAAAACGAGTTGCGCAGGAACTCCGCGATGGCGAAGTTGTTACGCTTGGTATAGGTATGCCAACGCAAGCCATTCGCTACATTCCTAAAGATGTGCATATAATGGTCCAAGCCGAAAATGGAATCCTCGGTTGCGGACCACAACCCGAATTTGGCGAGGTAACTCACATAACAGATGCTGGCGGTAATGCAGCAACAATAGTAGAAGGTGGAGCATTTTTCGATTCCACAATGTCGTTTGCTATGATACGCGGCGGACACATCGACAAGACGGTGCTCGGTGCGCTTCAAGTGGATCAGCAAGGCAACCTTGCCAACTATCTCATTCCTGGTAAGTTCGTTCCTGGTATGGGCGGTGCTATGGATTTGACTGTTGGTGCCAAAGAGGTGATTATAGCTATGGAGCATTGCGCCAAAGATGGTTCGCCAAAGATTCTGGAGCATTGCACCTTGCCTCTCACTG
Organism: Bacteroidales bacterium; assembly: GCA_015061285.1. GTDB lineage: Bacteria > Bacteroidota > Bacteroidia > Bacteroidales > Marinilabiliaceae > W3P20-009. The sequence goes on from SUWW01000012.1 coordinate 107,354, forward strand.
CCGTAAACGCCGTAGACTTGATAATAACCGAAAAAGGTGTCATCAAAGTCATGCCAGACGGTTTGCACCTTGTTGAGGTTAGCCCATATTCGTCGGTTGATGACATCAAAGCCACAACCGGCTGTGAGTTGATAGTGGAAGTGTGAGAGAGTAAAACCGAGATGATATACAAAAGCCACGAAAGGCAGAAATGCTTCTCGTGGCTTTTTATTTGGTTGTGTATAAGGATTATTACACCAATCTCTTTACGAGTTCTGCTCTGTCGCCTGGAAGAAGGTCGATTGGAGCAATTTCAATCATGGTGTAGCAACCTGGTTGCTGACGAAGTACGGCGCGAGCGCATGAAACAAGGACCTGACCTGTGAGAGCAGGGTTGTTTATCTCCATGCGGAAAAGGAAGTTTTGGTTTGCCGTTGTGCCAGATACACCATTGCGGATGAGGTTTACGCCATGGCCAACATTGTTAAGCGCCTCAACGCTTGGCACTTCAATGACGTGTGTCTCGTCGTGAGCAAAATAGTCGTCGGCTTTGATTGCTGCTGCAACATCTTCGAGTTTGTATCCCTCTTTGAGTTCTACGTATACCATACGACGGTGAATACCAGTGCCGAGAGGAATTGTCATACTTAGTGCATCCTTCACGCCATCTTTACTCTTCACGCACACCGTGTGACCCATGCTACGGCCTGGACCAAAGTTGGTGTATGTAAGACCTTTAGGAGCAAGAGCTTCCAGAATGGCACGAATCATTGAGTCGGAGCCTGGATCCCAGCCAGCCGAAATGATAGCTGCAGTACCATATTTTTTAGCCACTTCGTCGAGTTCGCTGCGAAGTTCGGGCACGCGAGTGTGAATGTCGAACGAGTCGACGGTGGCAATGCCTTGCGCAAGAATAGCCTTAGCGGTCTCGGGCACTGCGCGTGTTGGGGTGCAGAGTAGAGCCACGTCCACCTTGCCAAGCTCTTTTATGTCTTTTACAACCTTAACTCCTGTGAGTTCAACAGGTTGTGGCTCAGATGGATTACGGCGAACTACGCCGGCAAGTTCCATGTCGGGAGCTATACTTAGAGCCTCAACGCAGGCTTTGCCTATGTTGCCATAACCAACTACGGCAACTCTTTTCTTTTCTGACATACTTATATCTTTTATGTTTTGTAATTCTTTTGCAATTTTAGCTAATGCAATTTTTTTATGTCGCGAAAGAGATAATTTTACGTGTTTTACTTATCAAAAGACGAGTGACTATGAATAGACTATCAATATTAATATTTACACTCTTGTCATCTATTGGACTTAATGCCCGTCAGTTGGTTACAGAGTATAGTATACATACTGGTTACCCTATGTGGCATATTACTAATATGTTGCAAGATGCCGATAGCTTGATATGGATTTCTACATGGAATGGACTTTATCGTTTCGATGGATATGAAATGGTGAACTTCAAAGCCAATGTGGGCGATAGTTGCGATATGCATTCAGATCGCTTTCGTAATATATTATTGGGCGATAATGGTGATATATATTGCTTAGTCGAAGGTCAAGTCTTCTTGTTTCACCGCGATACATACAAGTTTGAACACCTCAACGATTATCAAACAGATTCTATTTCGCGTTTGATGCGAACTCGTCGTAGCTCTACTACTACACTGCGAACGCCATTAATAGTCAACGATGTGGTGCTTGATGCCAAACGTGGTATGACCGATTTGCAAGGCAATGGTTGGTATTTCAGTGAAGATAAATTGTATAAAATAGTTGAAGAAGAGGAAATAGGAAGCCGCGAATGGAGCGAGGCTGGAATTATGCGTACGCTATTCGTAGATAGTAAAGGCCGCAGATGGATAGGCACTAAGAAGGGCGCACTTATGTGTGACGATGGGTCTGGTGTGCTAAAATATCTCGCCCCCGACGGCCGATTGTCTCGCGATAATCATGGACTGCTAAAAGCCGTCTATTGTGCGGCAGAAATCCCTATGGGCACGTTGTGGTTTGGTACGAAGGGAACTGGTCTGTATCGACTGAAAGATCATGAGCTAACCAACTATAGAATGGAAAACTCGAATCTTTCGAGTGATAATATATACGACATCAAAATTGATAAAGAGAGTCGCATGTGGTTGGCTACGTATGGCGGCGGTTTGGCTTGCATAATCGATGCCGAACGCGACGACGTCATCATTTCGAGTACTATAGATGGTAGCCTTAATTATCCGCTGTTTTTGCCTCCGAAACTTCGTCAAATTATAGTGCTCGACAATAAACTGATGGTCGCTTCGCATACTGGTTTGCTCAAAGTGAGCAATATCTCCAACGAACTCGGCAAGCTCCAATATGTACTCTATAAACGCGACCCCGACAACGAGCAAAGTCTTACTAAAGATGTAGTGACGGGCATTACTATGGTCTCTGCCGATACTATATGCGTAGCTACAGAGAGTGGAGGCTTGAACTTTTTGAACGTCAACGATAACGAGTCCAATTTTAGGCATCTCGGCAGTGGCGAAGGCTTGAATGATGATATTACACTCACGGTGTTTATGGACAATGGTAAGCTGTGGGTTGTTTGCCCTAACAAACTTATCAGTGTAAACAATGGTAAGATAGAGAGCTACAATGTATCTCGCGATATTGGTAATACGTTTCTCGACGAAATGCAACCAGTGCACAATTTCGATGGCTCTTGGTCAATAGGCACTAACGATGGTTTGTATAGAGTGACTCTCAGCAAAATGAGAAAGAGCGATTATGTGCCGCGCATAATTATGACGAAAGCTCAAATACAAAATCGAGAAATTGACTACACCGTGGATTGCGTCGACACTTTGCGCTTAAGCAAAGACGAGCGCAATTTGACCATCTATTTTGCTGCACTCGATTATGCGCAGACTGAGAATGTTCGCTATGCCTATCGCTTAGATAGCAAAGGAGAATGGCTGCCGCTCGATGGTCGTATGGTGACCTTTCTCGATATGGAGGCTGGGAAGCGAGTTCTACAGGTACGCTCTACAAACAACAATGGACAGTGGGTGAATAATGTAAAAACGGTCACTATAATAGTAGAGCCTAAATTCTATGAAACGCCGTTTTTCCTTGTTATAGTCTTCTTCTTCTTCTCATCTGTTGGCGTGGCTATGTTCCTTATACATAAGTATATATATAGATTGCGCTTGAAACAACGTGAGGTGCTCGATGCATATCTTGAATTGCTCGATAAACAGGATAAACAAAAATATCGCCTCGAGAAGATTAATCGCGAGCGCGACAAGTCGCAGAAGGCGGCCACGAGCGACAAACAGCTCAAGATGCTTATGGCATTTATAGAGGATAACATTGGCAATGCAGAAATTACACTCGACGACATGGCTGAGGCTTCGGCAATGAGCAAAAGCGCTCTCAATAGAAAAACCAAGGAGGTGATGGGCCTTACGCCAATTGATTTGCTCAAGCATGCGCGTATGCGTGCGGCAGGCAATATGCTTATGGACGAAACTCTTCGTATTAGCGACATCGCAACAATGTGCGGCTATAGCGATCCTAAATATTTTGCCCGTTGCTTCAAACAAACAATGGGTGTCACGCCGACCGAATATCGTGAGTGCACGGTGTGACTAAAATTTTTGCACATAAGAAAAGCGAAGAGTCTCCTGAATATGCGAGGCTCTTCGCTCTGTTTTTATCTATATAGATAGTGATTATACTACAACTTAAACTTCTTTACCAAAGCATCGAGTTGTGTCGACGATGCAGCCAACTCTTGCGAATCGGCAGCTATTTCTTCTGCTTTGGCCGCCGTGTTTTGTGTGACGTGGTTAAGGTTAGATATAGCTTGATTAATCTGTTCTGCTCCGAGGTCTTGTTCGCGACTTGCTGTCGCAATTTCGTTGATAAGTGAAGATACCTCGTGTATTTGCGGCGTTACTTCTTCGATTTTGCGATTTATCTTTTCGGCACCACCGATGACCTTGGTGGCAGTGTCGGAGATGCCCGACGCTGTGTCTTTGGTTTGGTCGGCAAGGCGTCCAACCTCTTTGGCCACAACAGCAAAACCTTTGCCTTGCTCTCCTGCGCGAGCTGCCTCCACCGAGGCATTAAGAGACAAGATGTTAGTCTGGCTGACAAGTTCGTTGATGGCTGCAAGAGCGTCGGAAATCTTCAGACTATCTTCACGGTTTGTAGAAGCTTCGTCGGCAACATTGTTAATCGACTCGTCGGCTTTAGTTACGAGAGCTTGCGTGTTTTGCGCGTTTTGCGTAGTCTGATGTATGTTGGCAGTCATCTCCTCGAGCGACGATGAAATCTCTTCGAGAGCCGCAGCTTGCTGGTTAGCGCCGTCGGATAGTTGTTGCGACGAATTGCTCATTTCTGCACTATAATTATGTAGATTCTGAGCCGTAACCTTTATTGTCTTTATTGTGTCGGCAATGCCCATACGAGTAGCCTCCATGCTATCGCGCAGAAGTTGAATCTCGTCACCCGTATTAGGGTTAGGAATAATGCTTGCAAGGTCGCCGTGCGACATTACGTTGAGCGAGTCACACATAAGCTTTACAGGCTTAATGAGAGTTCGCTTAAATATTACGTATGCAAGCAGTATTATTACGAGTGATATTAATATCGACATTATGGCGGCGCGGTCGCTTAGAGAGTTGCTAAGGTCTTCGCATATACTCATGTCGAGACCAGAGTGGAATATTGCCACAATATCGCCCTTGTAGTCGATGATAGGGTAATAATACGACGACCACAAATGGCCATTCGTAGTATCCACTTTGCTAAGAGGTTTTTTGCTACGATTTACCTCAGCTGTAGCCTCTGGATCGATAGAACTCTGACCTACGATTTTGATGCCCAGTAGAGCTTCGTCAAGAGATGTAGACATGCATACATTGCCTTCGTAAGTAGAGCAGTAGAGTTGCGTGAGTTTGTTGCAATAGTTCATAAAACTATTCTCTCGGAAGCATTTGCTTGCTATCACAACTACACCCACAACCTCTTCGGACGTGTTTTTTAGTATTACGCCAGTGATGAAGCATGGACCTTGATTGAGCACGTTTACTATGTCGTATTGCGTCTTGTTGCCATTGCGACCATTTAGCAAATACTTCACATAGCTGGCGATAGCTTTCTCTTGGTTGCTGTCGTAGCCTTCGTAGCTCGAACTCTTTATTTCGCCTTCGGCATCGGTGAGTATATAGCCATGATACGAAAGAGCCTTTTTACCAGTGGCAAGTTGATTGTCAATAATATCAAAATCGGCATCTTCGACAGCTTGTGAGAACTCTGGCGAAATCTCTGACAGATTCATCAAATAGTTGTCGATGCGGTTTATGACAGAGAGGTTGTTAGATATTACAACATCGAGCTTTTGCTTTTGCTGCTCGGTGAAATAATCAGTTAGTAGGTCTTTGCTACTCAAGCGAACGTCAATGACGTGCGCCGTACTTAGCAAAACGGTCAACACCACAAGAATAAACACGATTTTGCGAACCAAGTGTCCTCTTATGCTGTCGTTCAACTTAATCAATAACTGTTTGATAGACATTTTATTACCCTTTTTATCTGTTGTTGTATGAAACTGTCGTAGTTGCCAAATGGATAGAGCGTGTTACTTAGAAAGCCCCCAAGCTTCCAAGCGTTTATATTCAGCCTCAGTGAGAGCCATGAATGAGCCATGTTGAGGGTGTTCTACGCCTTTGATGTCGACTGGGTCGTGGAAATTTTGCAGACGCGAGTCGGCTTTGCAAATGCGATAGTGAATAGGTCGCGAAGAGTATTCCACGTAGCCTACGCGCCAAGTGGTGTCGTTGGCCAGTCGGAATGCAGAAGCACCTTCGCATTTCTTGTTGCCCTCGAAGCTTATGTAATCGTCGTCGGTAGGTGGTGTGTATGGACCAGTGATGTTCTTTGCCGTAGAAGAGAATATGCCAGGCTTGCCGCCTTCTTTCTTTATCATCATGTGATACAAACCATCGGCTTCTATGAAGTTTATGTCAGCATCGATGGTGGCATATCCCCAATCGACAAGCACCTTTGGTTTGGTGAGTTTTGTAAACGATTTGTCGGCATACGAATAGTATATACGGTCGTATGGCTCTTCGGTTGCATGTAGGAGCGAATAGTAGATGAAGTATCCGCCTTTTTCGCCATTTGCCCATTCGTAGTTGGCGTCCCAAATGATTTGAGGAGCCCATACACGGTTTACGCCAGAGTAGTCGGTGTAGATGTCGGGCGACTCAGGGTCGCAGAAGATTTCGGGACCTTTACGAAAGTCGAAGGTCGTTGAAGTCCAATTGATGAGGTCGTCGCTTTTGAGAAGGTCGATACCATAGTTGAACCAATGGTTGCTCTTGCGCACACACATGTCGGTAGTGACCATTACGTACGATTTGTTATCGAAAGCACGAGTGATGTATGCATCGCGTGCACCACCCTCAATAGCTGAAAGTTTCTCGGTGTCGTAAACCTCGTCGCCATTCTTTAGGTCTGTCCAATTCTCGCCATCGCGGCTTATGGCAAATGCAGTCCATTCGCCGCGTCCACTCATGTGGCAATATAAATACCCATATATATCTTCTTGTTGCTGGGTGCAACATGCAGTAGCCATAAGTACTGCTGTAGATGCTAATAGTAATTTCTTCATAATGAGTGCGAATTTAATTACCAATTTTGACAATATTGCTGCTAATATAGTTTGTCGCCAAACTCTTTTGACGCAAAATGTATTGACCATGCTAAACAAAAAGGGTTGTCACTGATGTGGCAACCCTACTTAATATCTTAATACATAATTACTTGTTACTTCACAACAACTTTGTATGCTGTGCCATCCACTTCTATTATGTATATGCCCGATTTGTTTGAGTTGATTACCTCTTTGCTGTTGATGCTTGTAGCGGCATATACCGAAGTGCCAGTGATGTTGTAGATGTTTATGCTCTTGCCTTCGGCGTTTTCTACAACGATATTTCTACCTATTGTATAAACACGGATGTCGTTGCTGATAGTCTCAACAGCAGCCGTTACAACCGATGGCTTCTCATTTATAGTGAAACTTACCGAGCCTGTGGCGGTGTTGTAGCCTTCGGCTTCTATCTTGTAGTAGATAGTGTATATGCCAGGTTCTTCGAACGATGGAATCTCCTCGGTGTATTCGCCATCAGCCGAAGTGCTGTATGTAACCGTTGCGTTGTATTCCTTAGCAATATCTATGACGTTTGAAGGACTCTGTTCTTCGAAATTCTCCTCTACGCTCTGCGCTTCGCTTGCAGTGTACTCGAGGTCGGTGATGAAGTTGTATACAAATGCAGCACCTGAACCAGTGCCGTTTTGCGCGTAGTTCTGATTCGTACCTACATAATACTTTCCATTGAAAGCATTCGACCAAGCTATGCCAGTCTTTGTTGTATTATCACCAGTTCGAATATATTTCACCAACGTCCAAGTGCCGTCTACTTTGGTGTAGAACTCAGCATAGTGCGATTCTGTTGTCGCTGATCCACTATTGTCGGTAACTGCGATAACATTTCCATGTGCTGCAGCGTGGTACGATTTTGTTATGTACGTCAGATTGATAGTGCTTACTGCTGGGGCTTCCCAAGTGTCGCCAGATTTTTCTATGACGTGCATCGTATTGTCGCCTAATGCAGTTATAATCACATTATCGCCAATTGCAACGCTTTGTGTGAGATTTGTAGAGGCACTTTTTTCTACATGAACTTGCAGTGCCCATTTGCCTTCGGCGTTGTATTCATATATATATATACCCTGACTTTTTACGTAGATTGCCAGCGTGTTATCTTTGATTGCGAGCGCCATTGGGTTTAGATCGATGCTTTCGACAGTCTTTCCCCCATCTGCAATAGGCTCTCGTTCAACGATATATTTATCTCCGTCCTTGGTTATCTTCTCAATGCACACTTGATTATTTTCCACAACAGCTATTCTATTGCCGTCAACGTCCAAACCGTTGATGATATTTACGGTATTTATGGATGCAATGGAGTCGCTTGTCCAAGAGCCATCGTCTTGTTTTGCATATATATATACTTTTTTGAGTAATGATGAGAAAACAGCTAAATAGCTCTCGCTTGCTGCCATTTGATAACCGAAGTATTTTGTTTTAGCCTCATCGGGAGCAGATATGATTTGCTCTATAAGGGCTTTGCCGTTGTCGCTGATGTTGTATATGTATACACTATTCGATGTAGGAGTCTCGACAGCAGTGCTTGCCGCACCAATGAATAACTTATTGCCTACAAAATCGGCAGAATATCCCAAGTATTGCTTTTCAGTTGTACCCTCAATAGTATCAGTTGCCACAATCTCTGTTGGCACAAATTCCGCATTTGCTGCTGTGGTAATAGTTAGTAGTGTAGTAGCAAATAATAAATCTGTAAAATTTTTAGTCATATAGGTATTGTATTACAATTAATTATTCTATTGATATCTTTTGTGTTCTATTGTCAATGTTCACTATGTAAATGCCTCTTTTGAGCGAAATAGTCTCGTCGTCGGTAGTAAGGTATCGCGAGTCGACCATTGAACAGCGCAAGTCGTAGATGCGAACAAGTTTGCCAGCTGCGCCTTTTATGTGGGCAACGCCATTGTGTGCGTATATGTATATATTGTCTTCACCGACTGTTTTGCATGGTGTCGATAGTGATGATGTGTTGCCATCCACCGAGTAGCCAAATATCACGGCGTTGTATTCGCCAGATGGTGTTATTGTAGTATCTGAATTGTAGAACGATACTTGTGCAGAAGTTTGCGAACCCAATACAGCGAGGAAGACAAAGTTGTTGTCAATGCGAGCCATTGCCTTCGATGTGGCCATTGCATTTTGCTTAATCAGAGGAAGAGTGTTCTGTATGTTTAGGTCTTTGTCGAATATATATGCGCCAATCACGTAGTCGTTCGACATCTTAGTCCAGTCGTAGCCGTAAGCCCAAAGAGAGTCGTTGGAGTCGAACAAAAGCGTTGAAAATTCGCTAATGCCCGTAGAATGGGCGTAGAGATTGTTAAGAACACCATCTGTTGTTGAAATCTTGGCAACAAAGCCGCAGAATTTTGATTTGTCGCCAGGCATAACTATTGTGCCATTTTGAGTGGTGAGCCCCGTACGCTGAAAACTGCCACCGAGGTATGCATATTCGCCATCGTTGCTGATTACCATAGTTTTGGGGCGAAACATATTGGTGCTATATTCGTCGGAAGTGAGCGTAGAGGTGTATACATCTATGTAGTTGCCAGTGAGGTCGGTGGCATTGACAGATGCGAACCAGAGTTCTGCTTTGCTGCCAGGCGTAGCATCAACATCGGAGTCTGTTTTATCTGCTATGCCGAACGACTTGCGTCCGTATACTTGCCCTGCTATATATAGTTTGTCGTTTTTGTATGTAACGACATCTATCTGATCCTTAGTGGCTTCCGACTGCGAGCAAAGGTGAGCTAAGTAGTTGAAGTTAGAGTCGAATTTTATTATGTATGCCGACCCGCAAGATTTTTGTGTATCGCCGTCCCATTCATCAACGTTGTGTGCCTCAATGGTGACGCCGTCTACAATTATTGCTTCTCGCTGTACGCCAGCTATATATACATTGTCGTCGTTGTCGATGCATGCGGAGCTAATTGTTAAGCCATCGGTGGTGCCATAAGCGTATGAATCTGTGGCTTTGGCTGCTACGGCGTGGCTTGTCGAGAATACTTTAGTAGCTGTTACGTTGCCATCTGCATCGATTTTTACGAGGGCAGGGTAATGTATTCGGTGATACTTGCCATCGGTAAATGTGTTCTCGTCCCAATCGACGGTGATTTTCGTAGACGATCCACTTGCATCTATAATATCTAAAACTACGTTGCTTTTGTATGTATATAGGCTCTCGTAGCTAACCTTCATAGCAACTACGCATCCACCATCGGACGTAGGCATAGCCGTGTAGGAAGATACATAGCCTTCTGCAGATGAAATTTGCCAATCTACGTTGCCCGAGCCATCGTGTTTTATAGCTATAAACGCGCTGTTGTAGGTGGCGCCGTCGTAGTAGATTGCTGCGGGCGATGCTACCGTGGTGTTGAGCAATTGTGCTTCTTTGGTTTGAGCTGTGTTGCCAAACGTACCGAATGAAATGAACTTGTTGTCGGTAGTAGAAATTATGCGCTCGAGGCTCGAACGGTAGCTTTGGCCGTTGTTATCTACTGATGTAAGTATCGACGAAAAGTCGAACTTGGCTTCTTGTGCTAAACTCTCGCTCCAACTATGTGTGGATATTATTGCAGAAATGCCAATTGTTAGAATAAACCTTTGTGTGGACATCTTTGTTATTTATGTGTGCAAATGTATTTGTAAAAATTCCAAATAAGCAATACCAAACGTTTGTGAATTGTTTGCTTATTTGTGTTATTTAGAATGAATGTTAATAACGTCGTTATACTCAGAACATTAATTCAAATGTTAAAAATAGTAACGAGTAGGAAGTTGATAATAATTGCGTTGAGTGTTGCAAAAACCTTGCAAAAGAATGGTTTGTTTAGAATAATTTTACGCACGTGAAATATACGATTCTCATATTTATACTGACGATGTCTATGTCGTTGAGTATATGCGCAGAAGTGTTGCGCGTACATGTCACCGATGAAGGTGGCGTGGTGCTTGCCGATGTGCCTATATATATAAAGACAGCAACGTCGCAGACGCAAATGTGCATCAGCGATGAGTATGGATATGCCATATTTGTTGTCGACAAAGGCAAATGCGATGTTGTGGTGACGCACCTTAGCTACGAGCCTTATGCTCAGACGATTGATGTTGTTGCCGACTGCTCCATAACTATAAAGATGACCGAGAAGCAGCAGCAGCTACGCGAGGTGGTGGTTACAGCTTCGGAGTCGAAAAAGATAAGCTCTACGTCGCACATTGGGCGCGATGCTATGCAGCAACTTCAGCCTACGAGTCTTAGCGATTTGATGGAACTCCTTCCTGGTGGCATCTCACAAACGCCAACACTTACACAAGTCAATTCGCCCTCGTTGCGTGAGACGGGCAATTTGTCGGCTCTCGGTAGCAAATCGACAAATAGCAATTATAACACTCATGCCCTTGGAACACTTGTGGTGGTCGACGGTGCTTCGCTGATGACTGATGCCAATATGCAGTATACGCCATCGGAGGAACAGAGCGAACGAAACACCACTAATCGCGGAGTAGATTTGCGCTCTATATCCACCGACGATATTGAGAGTGTTGAAGTGGTTCGCGGCATACCTTCGGTGGAATATGGCAATCTGACAAGTGGATTGATGAATATAAAGAAGATTCGCCGAGCCACACCTTTCACCGCACGTTTCAAAGCCGATGGCAAGAGCACACTCTTTGCCTTGGGAAAGGGTTTTGCTATTGATAGCGGTGCGAATAGTATTGTGAATATTAATGCTGATATTCTCTTCGCTCACGACGATGTCCGCAATCCGCTCGACAACTACAAGCGATTGAACGTTTCCTCTCGATTTACGCTTCAGTCAAATAGCGATAATGTTACGTATGAGATAACGCCAGCCATCGACTATTCTGGTTCGTTCGACAATTCGAAGAGCGACCCCGACTTGAATTATGACAATGTAGATACGTATGATAGTCGTTATCAGAGATTTGGCCTTTCGAGTGGTTTTGTGCTGACACCCAAGACTAATGGCATTTTCAAGAAAATGGGGGCAAACGTTCAGTTGAGTCAGCAGTTCGACAAACTGAAGCGCGAAAAACTTGTCTCGCCTCTGCGAGCAGCCATAGCCCCTACCACCTGCGACGAAGGCGAATATGATGCTTATCTAATATTTGAACAATATTTAGCCTCGTTGGAGGTCGATGGAAAACCATTCTCGGCTATGGCAAAGGCTTATGCCGATTTCGATATTACGTCTCACGACATCATAAATACTATAAAAATTGGTGGTGAGTGGTCGATTGCCAAGAACTTTGGTGAAGGTCAGCAATACGACATCACTCATCCGCTATCGTCGTCGGGGTGGGGCTCTCGTCCGCGTAAGTATAGCGATATACCAGCATTGCAAAATTTGGGTCTCTACGTGCAAGACAACACGACCATAAGTTTGCATCGCTCAACTATCAATGCGCGTTTGGGCTTGCGTACTTCACAACTGCCAGGACTCGACAAGGCATACTATCTTAGTAATCATATATATGTAGACCCACGCATCAATGTGCAGTGGACGCTCAATCCGCGCCAGTCCGATGGTTTGTCGATTACGCTCTCGGCAGGCTTTGGCAAAACCACAAAGATGCCTACGCTCAACTATCTCTATCCCGACCCAAGCTACATAGATATTATTCAACTTGCATACTACAATCAGACGAATCCTGCTGAACTTAGTCGCTACAATGTGATGAGCTACAAAATGAATCGTACGAATTATGACCTTAGAGCAGCTCGCAACACTAAGTGGGAAACGCGCATTGATTTCAGTTTGAAAGGTAATAGAATGTGGATATGCTACTTCGACGAACGCATGTCGTCGGGATTCCGCTATTCGAATAGGTATGCTGTGTTTGGATATAAAAACTACAAAGTGGAAGATGGCGTCGTTCCTACCGACCCAATACCATACGAAATGTGCCAGAAAATCGATGGCTATCAGATAGTTGAAAATGGTAGCAAGCAAAACAAGCGAGGTGTAGAGTTTGAATTTACTTCGCAGCGAATAAAGCCTATATACACAGCCATAAATATCAGCGGAGCTTGGTTTCGTAGTATTTACGTAAATAGTCGCCCAATGTATTATGCTACTTCGGGTGTGATAGACGGAGTGGCACTCTCGGATAAATATGTAGGTCTGTACGAATGGAACGAAGGTCGCGAGAATGAGCAGCTGAGCACCAACATGATGCTCGATACTCAGGTGCCACAGTTGGGATTGATATTTTCGTCGGCAGTGCAGACAATGTGGTATGTGTCTACCCAGCGAATGCGCCAAAACGGTGTGCCCGTAAGTTATCTAAGTGCCGACGATGGTGAACTTCATACCTACGACGATGCCGCCGTGTCTGAAAATCCTATACTTAGTCAGCTTGTGGTGAACATCGCCGAAACGGCTTACGATAAATACACAATACCTATAGCGCTATACGTCAATTTGAAAGTGACAAAGCGCATACGAGATTGGGCAAATGTTTCTATGTTCGCAAATAGATTGTTTGATTATACGCCCGATTTTACCAACAACGGCGTGGAGATTCGTCGTAATGTGTCGGCATATTTTGGTATGGAAATAACTCTAAAACTGTAGCACACAATGACATTCAGGAAATACATAGTAGCATTAATATCGGTTGTGGCAGCCTCTTCGTGTAGCGACGATGCCACAGAGTTGTCCGTTATGAACAACGTAGATACGAGTGGAATAATAATAAATGCCGACATAACAGGCATTCAATACCAATCGATAACACTAAAATTTGTCAATCTATCGTCGAATGAAGTGACGGAGGCCGACTATTTTGGCTCGTTCGACCTCGTTGGTGGTATCTACGATGTGGAAGTTACAGCTGTAGCTTCTATAAATACGTTGAACTACACTTTCTTTGGCAAGACGAGTTCTGTAGTTATTACCAATGCCAAACCTCAGTTCGCTGTCAGTGTGTATGCTCGTAATGTATCTTCGCCCGATTTTGTTATAGAGGAGATATTCTTCACTGGTACGCTCTATCCTACAGGTTCGCAATATAATGGCGATAACTATATCAAGATATTCAACAATACCGATCATACGCTCTATGCCGACGGATTGGGAATAGTAGAATCGAAATTTACCTCTACACAGAAATACGACTACACGCCCGACATACGCCAAGACACTATGGCTGTGCAGGCATTGTATGTGATCCCCGGTGGAGGGACGGATTATCCAGTGGAGCCAGGCAAAAGCCTCATCATTTGCGACATCGGCATCGATCATAAAGTGACAAACGCCAATTCGTTTGACCTTAGCATGGCAGATTTTGAATGGTACGACGTCTCTACAGTGGCTTCGGTGACAGATATTGATGGCGAAGGCGTGTCAAATCTCGATAAATGGTATTGCTATACGGCAAGCATCTTCTCGTTCCACAATCGAGGATTCAAATCATACGCTATAGTGCGTATTCCAAGTGAGGTGAGCAAACAACAATACTTGAACGATTTCTATTATTCTTATACTTACGGCGTGGTTACTGACTATGGCGTATTGCAGCACTCCAACTACGCCTACAAGATGCCCAATGCATGGATAGTAGATGGTGTGAATTGTAGCGTCGAGTCAAACAGAACGTGGGATATATTGCCAGCCAATATCGATGCCGGTTGGACGCACTGCGGCGAAGTGGACGGCGACAAGAATCGCTACTTCAAGAGTGTGCGTCGCAAATTGCTTACTACTATTGATGGCCGACGTGTGCTGCAAGACACCAACAACTCATCGGACGATTTCAATACAGAGTGCATACCATCGCTCATCGAAGAACAACACACGGCAATAAACGCACAAGGCGATTGCGCACAAACAATAACCATTGACGGCGTAACTAAAGTTGACGATTAAGACGGATGAAGAACCTTTTGTACATATTGCCGCTCGTTTCGTTGGTTGTGAATACGTATGCTCAATCAGATTCACATGCTTATGCCACGTTGGATAGCATAGTTTGTAGCGCCGACTTTCATTTGCATAATACTCCTGATTATATATATGCCAATCCAGCTGCACGTCACAATGTTTATAATGGCTCGCAAACGTCGATAGCCGTTAGTTACAAACACCGCAGTGAAGACAATGCTATAATAGCTCAAATGGGCAATGGCGACCAAATGGGAGTGGTGAATATAGAGTCGGTTTCGAATAGAAGCAATTCGGCGTTGTGGGGTAAGGCTCGTTTTGCAATGGGGCGTCGCACCAATGTCGGCTATTGTGAGACCTCTGATTTCTTGCTGCTTTTTCCCTATGTAATGGGCGATACTGTGGGTGGCGATTTGACTTCGCAAACATATCTGTTTGGTGCCGGACTTATGCACGCTGTTGGGGAATCGCCAATAGCCTTGGGAATAGATGCTAACTATCGCGCGTGCCTCGAATATCGAGAAGTTGACCCGCGTCCGCGAAATACAATTTCGGAGCTAAAACTTAGTTTTGGCGCTTCGTATAACAGCAACAAAAAATTATTGGCTATTCACTCCGATTTTATGCGTTACAAGCAGACCAACGAGGTGAAATTTTTCAGCGAACTTGGCAATCCTATAACTTACCACTACACCGGTGTTGGCACCGATTATTATCGTTTCCGTGGTAACAACACTTCGGCTTATTACAATGGCTATGGCTTTGGTGGTGGCATAGGAGTCAAGCAAAACACAATTGGCCTGTCTGCATCTGCTGACTATCACTATTCCTCGTTCGAAAAAATTCTCTCGACGCTCAACGATTTGCCGCTTACTCGCAGCATCCGTCACCTCTTCAATGCGCAAATTGGCTACGTGAACACCTCGAGCGACATTCATAATATTCATCTTAGTTCTATTTATATCACTGCAAGCGCCGATAATAAATTAGGCCACGAAAACATCTTTGGCGATGCTGCCAACAATGTATATGCTGAAATTGGCTACGTTGAGCAGTATAAATACAAGAAGCGCAATGTGAGTGCAACCTGTGTGGTCAACAAAACTTTTAGCCATAACAGCCTCACACTCCGCGCCGACGCAGGAACTATGTGCGAAAAACATACATACGCAATGCCTCGTGGCGAACTCTCGTTTTCGCAAGCTCAAATAGGTGCGCGCATCGAAGATCTTATTTCTACTAATAGATATTCTCTGTTTCTTGCTGCCTCAGCCTCGCACAACGTAGCCATTTCGTCGGAAATAAATCTTGCGAGTGTCAATATTACAGATGCTTCTCCTATGGCTTATTATATATATATGAGCCACAGCAGCACTCAACTGGCCATGAAAGCACGTTTGCAAATACCTACCAACATCAAACATGGTATTAACTTTTTTGTAAATGCCGACGCCTCTCTCACCAATTTCTACGACAGCAATAAAAGATCAACTCTAACGTTGTCTTTGGGCGCGTTGTTTTAGATATGTGTATATATACTTACAATCGGCAATACAACCATAAAAAATAAGCGAGGCTGCTTCTTTGAGGCAACCTCGCTTGATATTGTTACGTCTACTCACGCAACTCGCTACTTCTACATGACGAAGATGATAGCTAAGTAGCCGATGATGCCGCAGACGATACCTATTATCAAGCCTGCTTTGAGCATATCGTTTTGTTTTATGTAGCCCGTAGAGTGAGCTATTGCGTTAGGTGGTGTAGAAATAGGCATTGTCATAGCCAACGAAGCCGCAAGAGCTACACCTAAGAGCAGTGTGCGCACTCCGCCAACAGATTCGAGAGAGTCGCCCATGCCTAACCCAACAGAACAGAGAATTGGCACAAGAAGAGCTGCTGTAGCCGAGTTGGAGATGAAGTTAGAAAGCAACCAGCAAATCAAACCCGAACTAACGAGAACGAGAATTGGCGACCAACTGCTAAATGGTATCGACGATACGAGGTGTGCTGCAAGTCCTGTCTCTTGAAAACCTAAACCAAGAGCAAAACCACCAGCCACCATAAACAGAACACTCCAGTTGATTTGAGCCAAGTCGTCTTTTGATATTACACCAGTGACGCAGAGTATTGCCACTGGAAGCATGGCCGCTGCATTGGCGTTGATGCCGTTAATCTTGCCAGTAAACCAAACGAGCACAGTAAGTATGAAAGTGGCAGCCACTATGTAGGTTTCGCGCGAACGTTTGAATTCGCCGTCAATCTTCAGGTCGATTTTCTTCTGCTTGAATGGGAATAGCCACATAAGTACACCCCACGAAATAAGTAAGAATAGAAGTGTGAGAGGAGCCATTGTCATAGTCCAATCTTCAAACGAGATGTCGAGATTCAGGCCAGAAGGATCGTTGATGTATTTCAATGCTATGCCGTTGGGAGGTGTGCCAATAGGAGTGGCAATACCGCCAATGTTAGCGCCTACAGGAATTGCCATAGCCAAAGCAACTCGACCTTTGCCATCGGGAGGCAAAACGTTGAGCACAGGGCCAAGAAAAGCAAGCATCATAGCTGCAGTAGCTGTGTTGGAGATGAATGCCGAAAAGACGGCTGTGACTAATATGAAGCCGAGCAATACGAATTCAGATCGTTTGCCAAATGGTGTCAGAAGCACTCGAGCCATAAACACATCGAGACCTGTTTTGGTTACGGCTATTGCTAGAACGAAACCTCCTAAAAACAGGATCACAATAGGGTCGGCTATGGTGGCAAGAATCTGTTTATGGTTTACAAGTGTGCCAAGGTTTTCGGCGGGAATGCCGCTTACAAGAGGCGAAAAACTACTGTCGCTCACCATAATCACCATCACCATAATTACGAGTAGCGATGTACACCATGTCGGTATGGCTTCAGTTAACCATAGCAAGGCGGCTGTAATAAATATTGCAACCATGCGCTGCTCAACAATAGTCAGCCCTGGCAATCCATAAGATTCGGGCGGCAAGAATATAAACAAACAGAATGCTATCGCCGATAGTATAACGCCGATGACGCTCTTCATGTTGTTTGCTAAGAAGTCTTTTGTCTTTGTCATGTGTTTGTATTTCGTTTTCAATAATCTGTTTCAAAGTAAAAGCAAAATTTGCTAATAGTGAAATACTATTAACATTTATAAAAAAGAATAAATAGGCGTGCTGTGGCTTGGCTTATTGGGTCGTTGCCGACTACATAACTAAAAAGAAAGCACCGAAAAGAGTTTACTGTCTGAAACTCAATTCGGTGCTGTTGCTGTGTGGCTCGTTATGCGCCGTGGCTACAAGCTAAAATTTGAAGTTTATACCCACGGTGTATTGTCCGCCAATTTTGTCGCAGTATACAAATTCGCGTTTTTCGGAGTTGAAGAGGTTGTGGGCGTTTACGAATAGTTCTAAGTTTTGCTCAGGGCTATATCCCACTTTCATATTTACGGTGAAACGATTGTCGAGTTCGGTGCTACCATATTGGGTTTCGAACGTGCGTTTGCCAATAAAGTTGCCAAATGCCGAGATGTTGAGTTGTGGCAATGGCTTGAATATAAGACCAACCATACCATAAGCAGTAGGAGTAGCTTTGTGCTTGTGCCCGTTGCTTGTTTTATATGGCTCGGCGTAGGAACTGCCGAAGTACATATTGTTGCCTTTCAATACCACGTTGTAGCGCAATCCGTAATATAAAGTCAGCGGATTTTGTACGCCATTGTAGGTTTCGTAGTTTACTCCAGCTTGATAGAGTTCGTTGAGAATAGTTTGCTGATCGGCTTCGCTCATGTTGTCCCAACCTACGCTTTGCTTGTAGCTATCAACAGATTCTTCGGCAATCATGTGATAGAGGAGGTTGATGGCCTCTTCGGTGGTGCTGCCGCCATAGTTAATCAGTGTATGTACGATATCGTTTACGATGTTGTCGTCGCCAAACAGATTTCGTTGTGCTGTGGTGTTGGCTATGGCTATTTGCGATTGATATTGCTCTGTCTGACTATTTTATAGTAGTTATCGATAGTGGTACGTTGAAGGTTGGCGTTGAGTTTAGCAATGAGTTTTGGCGAAATAATCCAGTCTACATTGAAGCTCAATCCCATTTGGTTGACTTTGTATGGGAGATTCTCATAACGCGTATAGGTTCGAGTTTCGAGTGTCAAAGCGCTTGCGGCGCCTTTGCTCATTCCAGAAAGAGCAGCCTGAATGGCAGCCTCGGGAGTTCCTTGTTGTTTCATGCCATAGTATGCTCCCAGAATTTGAGGTAGATATTCTGTCATCACGCCTTGAATTTGGCTCAATTCGGCAGCCATCATTGTCTCTTGGCTCATCATTGCTCCGTAGTCGGTTGAGCGAGAGTAGAAAACTTCGGCGTCAACCAAGATGCTCTCTATTGGTTTCCAGCGATAGCCGAGTTCCACGTTGTCTATTTTTACGAGGTTGGCATCGGCATTACCAACATACACTTCGCGTTGAGGTTGCATGTTGGTTCTAAGCCATTGATGGTTGATGCTGGTGTTGATGAGGTTTGCTCCGCGATTGGCGCGACCATAAACCACGCGAATGAAGTTGTTGTCGTTTATGCTGTAGTTGGCAGCAAATTGCCAAGAGTGGTTCCATTTGTCGGGCGTGTTGGTTTTGTCGGAGCGGAAAGCGCCAATGAGACGAACTCCGCCAATTTTGTAGTCGAGGCGTAGGCTCGGTGCTAAGGCATATAGCGTTTTCGATCCGTTGAGGAAGCCATAAAGGCGCGAGTGATTGTCTTCGGGCACTGCTGCATCTTTTTCGTAGTGCCATGTGTAGTCGCCACTAACGGCATAATTAGCATCGTTGAACACAGGCAGATAGTCGGTGTATTTTGCCCATTGATAGTCGAGTGCTGGCTTGATAGACAAGTTGCCAAACTTGAATGAGTATTCTATATTTCCATTCATCATGTCGTGCCAAATCTTGTAGCCTGGCACGCCATAGGCATAATCTTGTGGACCAAATTCGTAGCCATAGTTTAGCGATATGCCATATATATTAGAGTTGAGATTTACATAACCATTCTTGCCATTGCGCTCGTTGAAAGAAATGGCAGCTGCATTTATTGGCGTAGAGAGTGCTGTCGATTCTCCATATCCAAAAGTCAAATCGAGGTTTACGTTGTTGTTGGGCACAAACGAGAGATAGCCATTTATGCCAATGGTCTTGCGCGCAATGTTAGTGTTGTGAAACATGCTTGCCGTAGGAGTCTCGGGCTCAATTGAGTTGTAGGCTAAGTATACTACATCGCCTTCGGCTGCGTTGGTGACGCCAATTGTGCTGAGCGGCTTTGAAGTAGGCACGAACAGGCGAAGGTTGTCTATTTCGTTTGCCGTGAGCCAAGCTCCTTCGGGTATGTATGTAGCGCCATTGGCTAAGTCTATTTTTGTTCCGTTGGGATGCGTGAGATAGCCATTGGCAATGTTGCCGTACAGATTGGCTTCTTTGGTGATGTCGGCATAATCGTCGCTTACAACGTATTGTTTAGTGTTTGGCATTGCGAATAGTTTGTCGGTGTTTCGACCTCTATTCTGTATGTTGAATGTCAGACCAGCCGAAAATTTTCCATCAAGCCACGAATTGCGTAGTGCCACATCGCCTACGAAGGTGTTGTTGTTGCCTATTTGCATGCTTCCCATCACTTTGGCTGACTCCGAATTTGGTTTCTCGGTTATGATATTTATAACACCATTTACGGCGTTTGCGCCATATAGAGCGCCACATGCTCCGCGAACCACTTCAATGCGCTGTATGTCTTCTATCGACACTGGAATCATCTCCATAGTTAGCGAACCCATCACGCTGTTGCGTATTTGTCGTCCGTCAACCATTACGAGCGTGTTGGCGTTCTCGGAGTAGAGAAGTATGTTGTTGTCGGGAATGTTGCTGAGTCCGCGCATCTGTATGTCGTAGATGCCGTTTGATTTCTCGGTAACTATCATTCCTGGAATCAATCGAAACGCCTCTTCCAATGTGCTTATGCCGTATGATCGTAGTTCGGCTTTGGTGATAACGGTAGTAGACAGAGGCGATACGAATGAGTCTTCCTCTTCTTTTGATGCTGAACTGACGTTTTTGTTCATGATAAGAGCAAAAAGTTCGTCAACACTTGAAACTCCAAGTGTTTCAACAGCTTGCATTAGGTCTTCGAGCGGGAGTTCAGAGAGTTGCTCGATAGACATGGCCATGATTTGATCTTTCGTGAGAGTGCCACTGTTTTGTCCATAAATAGCCGTGCTAAACGCCCATAATAAGGCTGTTAATGTAGTAAATAGTCTCATTTCCAATTTGATAAAGTTGCTTATGTTATGTTGCTTATTTATGTGTTGGTGCTAACGATGTGTGTTATTCTCAATGCCCCTCGATTTGGAATGTTGTGGTGTGAATATTTATAACTAATAATCCTCGTCGTAAAAAATCTAAGCAAGCATTTCCCTTTTTTACATCGTCTGCATTTTTGGGGCGCAAAATTAGTAAATATTTATTTCATTTGAAATAAAATGGTATTAGGCATCGTGCATAAATGGGTGATAATTTGTTGGCTTTGAGTGTGTTTTTTTGTCCTATTATGTGTATGAAATGTTTAATAATGGTATATATATACAAAAAGCGCAGAGCTCCAAGCCCCGCGCCCTCGCCATGAAGAGTGGCTAATTTTGATGTTTTCGTTTCGTGGTTTTTTATTGCGTGTATCTTATATCCTAAAATTTGAAGTCGATGCCCAAGGTATACAATCCGCCGATTTTATCCATATATATATATTCTCGACTATCGTTATTGAAGAGGTTTTGCGCATTGACGAAGAATGCCATGCCCTCGATAGGTGAATAGCTAACTTTCATATTCATGGTAAATTTTGCCTTTATCTCGTTTTGAACCAACTCTTTGTAGCTTGGGTCGAAGCGCGAGAAGTAGTCTATGATACTTGAATATGAAGTGTTTATCGTATGCTTGCCTATGTAGTTGCCATAAGCAGCGACGGTGATTTGCGAAGTAGGCTTATACACCAACCCCACCATGCCGTAGATTGTAGGTGTAGCTTTGTGTTTGTGGTCGTTCTCGAGTTCGCGCGACTGAGCCGTACTACTGCCTATGTGTAATGTGTTTTTGTCCAGACGTGTATTGTATTTCAGTGCGTAGTATGATGCCAATGGGTTTTGCATTGTGTAGGTTTTACCATTGAACGATACATCGGCCGATTGCTGTATGTATCCGGTGGCTTCGGTTATTTGTCCTGCATTAAGCGCTGTGGTATAGGCATCTAATAGTGCATTTCTAAAAGCTGCTTGATCTTCGCTTGACCAATTGTTCCAACCCGATTGCGAAATAAAATTATCGATGTTGGCTTCTTGTATGGCGTTCACGCTGTATATGCTACCCGTCTGCTTGTCTATCATATTTAGGATGAACTCTTGAAAACAATCGATGGTCTGCAAATATGATTCGCGGGCTTGAGTGGTGAGTTCAAGTGTCTGGCAGTAGGTGAAGTAGTTGTCTATAATGGTCTTTTGTACGTTTGCATTCACTTTGAAGATGAGCTTAGGCGAAATAATCCAGTCGAGGTTCATGCTTATGCCCATCTGACGAACGTCGTAAGGCAAGTTTTTGTATTGCAATGTGCTTGTGCTCGAAAGGTAGCTCGAGAATCGTGCTATGCCTGAGTCGACATATTTTTGAATTGTAGCGTCGTCGATGTTGTCGCCAAGACGGGCCATGCCTGCAGAAATGCCTCTTATCATGCCTTGCACTGTGCCTGTGTTGATGCTGTAGGTGGTGTTGGCACTCATAAGAGCTCCATAGTCTTTGCTTACGGAATAGTATGCTTCTGCATCGAGAAGTATGTTGTCTTTTGGACGCCAGCGGTATCCAATTTCAAAGTTGTCTATGTGGCGAAGGTCGGCAGCGTCGTCACCTTTCACTTTTATGTATTGCGGATCAGCCAGACCTGTGCGTGCCCAAGTGAAATCGGTGCAAGTGTTGGTAAGGTTTGGTGAACTAAAAGCTCGTCCGTATACCAAGCGAATGAAGTTTCGCTCGTTTATCAACCACGATGCTTCGCCTTGATACGACACATTCCACTTGTCGGGTTTGTCGGTCTTGTCGCCACGAACTGCTGCTACAAGACGCACTCCATTGTCGAATTTGTAATCTAAGCGCAGACTTGGAGATACAATCGATAGACATGCTTCATCGTTGAAGAAGCCGCTTAGTTGCATAATAGTGTCGCCATAGTTATAGCTCTTCTTGCGGTCGCTATATTTAACATGCATGGAGCCTATAGCAGGAACGATGCTGAGGTTGCCTAAGTTGAAACTATATTCCGCCTGACCGAATATGTGCTTTGCATCGGCTTGGTAACCAGCTGTGCCCATTGAGTAGTCTATTGGACCGCCCATGTAGTTGGCGAGCAGGTGTAGACCTTTTATCTGAGCATCAATATTTACATAGCCCGACTTCGACTCTTGTCCGTTTGCCGATACGTAGTCTTGTTGTAGTGTCGATGAATATTCGTAAGCTTGCTGATAGCCAGCCGAAAGGTTCACGGCAATGTCGCTTGCTGGTGTGAAATGCATATATCCGTTGAAACCAATATTCTGGCGTGCCAATTCGGTGGCTCTATACATCGACTCGAAAGGCGTCTCCACTTCGGTGAGGCTGTAATAACGACCGTTGTTGTCGAAGAATTGTAGATAGTTGTTTATGTCGTCGATGCGTACGTCGCCGCCTTTGAATGCTGGTGTTATATATCCATTCTCTACCAATTCTTGCACTGGTATGCTCGACATGTAGCCTGTAGAATTGTCGGCTGCTTGTAGTTTGCTCCAATCGTTTATTTTGAACAATCCTACCGATGGTGCAAGTGTTATTTTGTTTGTCGGTCGGTTGCGGTGTTGCGCATTGGCAGTGAGCCCAACGCTGAATTTTTCGCTAAAAGCATGGCGCAATCCGAGGTCGGTTACCACAGTTCCTAAGTTGCCGAACTGTACCGAACCCGACACGGTGCTCGAATTGGTGTTGGCTTTTTCGGTGATAATATTTATTACTCCCGAAACAGCATTCATGCCGTAGAGTGCAGCACATGCGCCTCTCACTACCTCAATGCGTTCTATGTCTTCTACGGAAATTGGCAAGTCGTAAAAGCCTGCTACTGAATATATATAGTTATTTACTATGCGCCCATCAATCATCACAAGCGTGCTCATGTTTTCGGTGTATTGCAACATGTTGTTGTCGGTGATGTTGTTGAGGCCGCGTATATGTATGTCGTAGATGCCATTGGTCTTTTGCGATACTATCATGCCTGGTATGAGTCGGAAAGCATCTTCGATTGTTGTTACGCCATACGTACGCATCTCCTCTTTGGTGATGACGGTTGTTGCTAATGGCGATGTGAATGAACTCTCTTCGTTTTTCGATGCCGAGGATACGTTTTTGTTCATGATGAGCGCAAAAAGCTCGTCAACGCTCGACACACCGAGCACTTCAACGGCGGCCATAAGGTCTTCAAGTTGCATTTCCGAGAGTTGTTCTACTGTCATCGACAGAACTTGGTCTTTGGTGTATTTATTACCATTGTTTTGACCATACGAAGCAATGCTAATCATAAGTAGCAATGCCGTGAATGTAGCAAGTGTTTTCATCGGCAATTTGATAATTTGTGGTTTTAGATTCAAATGTTTTCTATCATGCCCCATTGTGTGTTTTGGGGTATGATTTTCTGCGTTTTTATCTATTTGTTGTGTTTTTTGTTAAGCTCATGTTTTCAAATTTAGGTTTTACTTCAACCAAGTGTTCTGTTTTTGCCCTTTGAGGCTGGTATTATTTGTAATAATTAACTATCGTAAATATCTATTATGACATCCTGCGAGCAGCATACATATATAAAAAAAGGCTACGACTCGCGTCGTAACCCTTATATAATATTCTATAAATCAAGATTCTAAAATCTTTTCTACGCCTAAAGCACTTTAGAGCCTGGGCGCACTGGAGCCGATGGTGCCGAAACGACCAGGTTGCCATCGAGATCTTCGCACGAAAGAATCATGCCTTGGCTTTCGATGCCTTTGAGTTTGCGTGGTGCAAGGTTGGCTATGAAGCAAACCTGTTTGCCTACCAAATCCTCAGGTTTGTAGTATTTGGCTATGCCCGAAACTATAGTGCGTCCGCCGAGACCATCGTCTATCTTGAATACGAGAAGTTTGTCGGCTTTTGGCACTTTCTGGCAGTCGAGTACAGTACCTACACGGATGTCGAGCTTTTCGAATGTCTCAAACTCGATGTTCTCTTTCACTGGGTCGGCCTTGAGGTTTGCCTTGGCGTTCTCTTCTTCAATGCGTTTTAGCTTCTCTATCTGTGCATCGATAGGCGCATCGTCAATCTTTTCGAAGAGTAGCACTGCTTCGCCAAGTGTATGACCAACAGAGAGTAAGTCTACTTTGCCCAAATCGGACCATTGAATATTGCTAACATTCAAGATTTTGCGAAGCTTTTCGCATGCGAATGGTAGGAATGGTTCGAACACAACGGATAGATTCGCAGCTATCTGTAGACTTAAGTTCAAGATAGTTGCTACGCGATTCATATCGGTCTTGGCAAGTTTCCAAGGTTCGGTGTCGGCAAGATATTTATTGCCAAGTCGAGCGAGTGTCATAGCCTCTTTCTGAGCGTCGCGGAAGCGGAAGTTGTCGAGCAATTCCTCTACGCGAGCTCTTATGGTAGACACTTCGGCAATGGTCTCTTTTTCAGCATCGGTGAGTTCGCCACAAGCAGGAACTTTGCCCTCGAAATACTTATGAGTAAGCACCACAGCGCGATTGACGAAGTTGCCGAATATTGCTACAAGTTCGTTGTTGTTGCGTGCTTGGAAATCTTTCCACGTGAAGTCGTTGTCTTTCGTCTCGGGAGCGTTGGCAGTAAGCACATAGCGGAGCACGTCTTGCTTGCCAGGGAAATCTTCGAGGTATTCGTTGAGCCAGATGGCGTAGTTTTTCGAAGTAGATATTTTGTTGCCTTCGAGGTTGAGGAACTCGTTTGCTGGCACATTGTCGGGGAGGTTGAAACCGCCGTGAGCCTTCAGCATAGCTGGGAAAACGATGCAGTGGAAGACAATATTATCCTTACCAATGAAATGTAGTAGACGGCTTTCGGGGTCGCACCACCATTTTTGCCAATCGTTAGGCAACTTCTCTATAGTATTGCTTATGTATCCAATAGGAGCATCGAACCATACGTATAGCACTTTGCCTTCGGCGCCTTCGGCTGGAACAGGAATGCCCCAATCGAGGTCGCGAGTTACGGCGCGAGGTTTCAAGCCTGTGTCGAGCCAACTCTTGCACTGTCCATATACATTAGGACGCCACTCTTTGTGCTCTTTCAAAATCCAATCTTCGAGCCACGATTGATATTGGTCGAGTGGCAGATACCAGTGGGTAGTTTTGCGCTTAACAAGTTTGTTGCCTGTAAGTGCGTTGTATGGATTTATAAGTTCGTCGGGCGAAAGTGTAGCGCCACATTTCTCACATTGGTCGCCATAGGCTTCAGGTGCATGGCAACGTGGGCATTCGCCGCGGATATTACGGTCGGTAAGGAATTGTGCAGCCTGCTCGTCGTAGTATTGTTCGCTCTCGAGCTTCACAAACTTGCCGTCTTCGTTGAGCTTGCGGAAGAAATCGGAAGCAACTTTGCTGTGTGTCTCAGATGTGGTGCGCGAATAGACATCAAACGAGATGCCGAATTCCTCGAACGATTTCTTGATAAGATTGTGGTAGCGGTCTACCACATCTTGAACGGTGCAACCCTCAGCGCGGGCGCGGATAGTTACGGGCACACCATGTTCGTCGGAACCACCAACGAAAAACACCTCTTCGCCTTTCAAACGCAAATAGCGCACATAAATATCAGCTGGTACATACACGCCAGCAAGGTGGCCTATGTGTACTGGACCGTTTGCGTAGGGCAATGCCGAGGTAACCAAAGTTCTCTTGTATTTCTTCTGTTCCATTTATGCTTGTTTTTCTTATTTGAGCCTGCAAAGATAATTTATATGTATTTAGAGTTGTGAGTTAAGAAGTTATAAGTAGCAACATTAGTTATCATCTTTGGCGGCAGGGGTTTACACCCCAGCCTAAGATGTGTCGCCACTTCGTGGCTATGCATAACACCGAAGGTGTGAAATATCTTATTTTGATGGAGGGGATTTGAAATCCCCGACTCACGAGATGCGGATTTCAAATCCGCATCATCCTGCTTCGTGTTTTTTCCCGGACGCACGCGGTGCGTCCCTACACGTGGTTGATGGGTTTCGTGCGTTTATGGTGTAGGGCTGCCATAATATGACAGCCGTACATTGAAAATTCTCTGCGTTCTTATTCGCAGGCGCAGAGGCCTGCGCACCTGTAAACAACAAAACAGGCTGCCCGAGCATCTCGAACAGCCTGAAAATTTTTTACACGTTATGTAAACGCTTATTTCACAAGCGCCTTATCGGTTTCGCCATTGCTGTAGACCACAACATATAGGCCATTCTGCAGGTTCTCGAGCGACTTACCTACGTATGTTCCAGATGGCGAGTAAACGGCGATGATTTCGGCAGTTTGTTCTGCTGCTATTTCATTCATGGGCGTGACTATTGCGAAGCTAACAAATAGATTCGAATGTTCTGTTACACCGCTTATGCTGTACGTGCCATCTTCGTTTTTCCATGCATTTACAGAAGCTGCTTTTTTGCCATTTTCGGAGTAAACTCTTTCGCCATCTACGTATATGCCGTGCACTCTGTAGCCTTTGTTTGGTGTTATAGATAGTGTAATAGTACCATTCTCAAAGCTTAGCACTTCCACTTTACCGAGCGATTCATCATAGTTGATATTTACGGGCTCTATTGTAGGCTCTTCTTCTTCCATTTCTACATAGTTGTTATTATTTCCCCATGCAGCCTTATATGCCCATGTGGTTCCCTGGGGAATATATATAGTAGTGGTATATGGGAATGTAAAAGAACAATTTATAGTAGGAGTAGCATTATAAGAATAGACGCTAGTCAAGCTGCTGCATCCATAGAATGCCTCATGGCCAATCTCGGTAACACCCGAAGGGATTTCGATGCTCGTTAATCCGCTGCAACCAGAGAATGCCTCATAGCCAATCTCGGTAACACTCGAAGGAATAACTGTATTTTGACATCCCACTATCAATGCATTGCTTTCTGTTTCTATTATAGCATTGCAATTATTGCGGCTATCATATCTTGTGTTGTTCTTATCTACTTTTATGCTTGTCAAGTTGCTGCAACCATAGAATGCACCATAGCCAATCTCGGTAACACCCGAAGGAATTTCGATGCTTGTCAAGTTGCTGCAACCATAGAATGCATTTCTGCCAATACTGGTAACACTAGAAGGGATTTCGATGCTTGTCAAACTACTGCAACCAGAGAATGCATACTCGCCAATCTCGGTAACACCTGAAGGAATTTCGATGCTTGTCAAACTACTGCAACTAGAGAATGCCTCATAGCCAATCTTGGTAACACTTGAAGGGATTTCGATGCTTGTCAAGCTACTGCAACGTGAGAATGCATTTCTGCCAATACTGGTAACACTCGAAGGAATTTCGATGCTTGTCAAGCCACTGCAACCATAGAATGCACCATAGCCAATCTTGGTAACACCCGAAGGAATTTCGATGCTTGTCAAGTTGCTGCAACCAGAGAATGCAAGCTCGCCAATCTCGGTAACACCCGAAGGAATAATTGTGTTTTGACATCCTGCTATTAATGTATTGCTTGCTGTTTCTATTATTGCATTGCAGTTATCGCGACTATCATATTTCGTGTTGT
Organism: Bacteroidales bacterium; assembly: GCA_015061285.1. Lineage (GTDB taxonomy): Bacteria > Bacteroidota > Bacteroidia > Bacteroidales > Marinilabiliaceae > W3P20-009. The sequence continues at coordinate 135,830 of SUWW01000012.1, forward strand.
TTTTGTCTACTTTTATGCTCGTTAAGCCGCTGCATGTATAATAAAATCCCCCCATGCTAATTTCGGTAACGCTCGAAGGAATCTCTACACTCGTCAAACTGCTGCAGTTTTCGAATGTTGTAAGATCAACTTTTGTGACGCCTTCTGGTATTTTGATGCTTGTCAAGCTGCTGCAACCCTTGAATGCATTATCGCCAATCTCGGTAACCCCTGAAGGAATTTTGATGCTTGTCAAGCTACTGCAACCATAGAATGCACCATAGCCAATCTCGGTAACACTCGAAGGGATTTCGATGCTTGTCAAACTACTGCAACCAGAGAATGCAACCTCGCCAATCTTTGTAACACTCGAAGGAATTTCGATGCTTGTCAAGCTACTGCAACCATAGAATGCACCATAGCCAATCTCGGTAACACCCGAAGGAATTTCGATGCTTGTCAAGTTGCTGCAACCATAGAATGCATTTCTGACAATACTGGTAACACTTGATGGGATTTCGATGCTTGTCAAACTACTGCAACCAGAGAATGCAACCTCGCCAATCTTTGTAACACTCGAAGGGATTTCGATGCTTGTCAAGCTACTGCAACCATAGAATGCATTTCTGCCAATACTGGTAACACTTGAAGGGATTTCGATGCTTGTTAAGCCACTGCAGCCAGAGAATGCCTTATCGCCAATCTCGGTAACCCCCGCGGGAATAACAGTATTTTGGCATCCTGCTATTAATGTATTGCTTGCTGTTTCTATTATAGCATTACAATTGTTGCGACTATCATATCTTGTGTTGTTCTTATCTACTTTTATGCTTGTCAAACTGCTGCAGCCAGAGAATGCATAATCGCCAATAGCGGTAACACTCGAAGGGATTTCGATGCTTGTTAATCCGCTGCAGCCAGAGAATGCTGCAGAACCGATATAGGTAACACCCGAAGGGATTTCGATGCTTGTTAATCCGCTGCAGCCAGAGAATGCTGCAGAACCGATATAGGTAACACCCGAAGGAATTTCGATGCTTGTTAATCCGCTGCAGCCAGAGAATGCTTCATAACCGATAGAGGTAACGCCCGAAGGAATTTCGATGCTAGTCAATCCGCTGCAACCAGAGAATGCTCCAACGCCAATACTGGTAACACTCTCGGGTATTTTTATGCTTTTTATGTTTATCAAGCTGTTAAGCCTAGAAAATGCATTATCTCTAATATGCGTAACTCCTTCTTGTATTATGATAGTCGACAAATTACTACAACCAATGAATGCGTCATCTTCAATGGATAATCTATTATCTTCAGTTGGCGTAATACCTTCTGATATTATGATGCTCGTCAAACTGCTGCAACCTTCGAATGCCCGATCGCGAATCTCGGAAACACTCGAAGGAATTTCGATGCTTGTCAAACCACTGCAGCCGGAGAATGCTTCAATGCCGATATAGTAAAGATCCGAAGGAATTTCTATGCTTGTCAAGCCACTGCAGTCAGAGAAAGTTCTTTCGCCAATAGAGGTAACACTCGAAGGAATTCCGATGCTTGTTAAGCCGCTGCATCCATAGAATGCATAATAGTCAATAGAGGTAACACTCGAAGGAATTTCGATGCTTGTCAAGCTACTGCAACCATAGAATGCATACTCGCCAATCTCGGTAACACCCGAAGGAATAATTGTGTTTTGACATCCCACTATCAATGCATTGCTTTCTGTTTCTATTATAGCATTACAATTATTGCGGCTATCATATCTTGTGTTGTTCTTATCTACTTTTATGCTTGTCAAACTGCTGCAGCCAGAGAACGCATCGTTGAGAATCATGGTAACACTCGAAGGGATTTCGATGCTTGTTAAGCTGCTGCAATCTGAAAATGCCTCATAGCCAATCTCGGTAACACCCGAAGGGATTTCGATGCTTGTTAAGCCGCTGCAACCTTCGAATGCCCTACCGCCAATCTCGGTAACACTCGAAGGAATTTCGATGCTTGTTAAGCTGCTGCAATAAGAGAATGCTCCTTTGCCAATCTCGGTAACATCTTCAGGAATATTGATGCTCGTCAAGCTACTGCAACCAGAGAATGCATAATCGCCAATAGAGGTAACACTCGAAGGGATTTCGATGCTTGTTAAGCTACTGCAACCTGAGAATGCACCATAGCCAATCTCGGTAACGCTCGAAGGGATTTCGATGCTTGTCAAGCTACTGCAACCTGAGAATGCATTTCTGCCAATACTGGTAACACTCGAAGAAATTTCAACACTTGTCAAGTTCCCAAAATCATAAAATATACCGTTAGCAATTTGGGTGACACCATCCTCTATAACTACCTTTTTGACAAATTCATATCCTAAACTTCCCCAAGTCCCAGTATAACAAGGATCATCTTCTCTAATGCTAATGGAATCTTTTGTTATTGTAAGTGTGCTATCCTCGCTGAGTGTCCATCCATCACCGCTTAATACGATTTTAGCTTTTGCTTGCGAAGCAAATAGAAAGACACAGGCAACTAAAAGTATAATGTGTTTCATAAACATTTAGAACTAATAAGTTAATGGCAGTTTAGAGCTTATGCCATAAAGCAACTTCTGTTTCAAAACCAATAGTGTTTATCACTTTTTTCTTGTTTGGCTCTTGCACAATATTGAGGGCGTCCTTATTGTTTTCTAAGAATCTACCTATTTGCTGGTGCAATATTTTTACGGGATTATCCTGCTCTCTGTAAGTCGCCATATCTGCAGCATATCCATTTGGACAAATTTCTTGATATGCTCTGATGAAATTCATAGCATCGAAATCGTCGTGCATCGATGTTAGAATTTGCTGAGCCATTTGTAATGTTAAGTTCATAAGCCAAGTGCGTTATTATTAGAAGTTTACAATTTTATACACTTGGTTGCAATAATGGGGGAAAGTGCAGTAACGAGTTTATTTACAGATATGTAACGAATTTCTTTACACATATTGGGCTTCGACAAGCTCAGCCAGCGGCCGTGGTAGAAAAAACTGTTTTGTCGGATTTGAAATCCGCCGTTTTGTGTTGTCGGATTTGAAATCCGACAAATCATAGATTTTGTTGTCATGTTGAGCGTAGCGAAACATTCCCAACACTTTGGAGGAAATCGTTGGCTGAGCCTGTCGAAGCCTGCGATTACCTTGCGGCAAGGCAGGAGCCTTGCTTTTACCTTTTCCGTAGCGAGACGCTACGGAAAACAAAGGATGTCTCGCCACTTTGTGGCTATGCATAACACCGAAGGTGTGAAATATCTTAGCCATGGGTGTGAACCCATGGCAGATTGCATTTTGTTTTCCCAGACGCACACGGTGTATCCCTACATGCGGTTGATGGGTTTTGCGCTTTTCGTTGTTAATCTCTCACAAATTGGTACAACTTGAATTCTCTAATTATGATAAATATTTGTCCTAATTGTAGAGTAATTAACCTCAATTTGAGTGGACTTGTTCTGATTTCCAAGGAGACGCGCCACGGCACGACTCTACAAACATCGGCTTCCATAATATGACAGCCGTACGATAGAATAATAAAATCTGCGGTAATCAGTTCAAATTGGTCTAATCTGCGTTCTTATTCGCAGGCGCAGTGGCCTGCGTACCAAGTTTTGCGCTTTTCGTAGTTGTTTATATCGTAATTAGCAATTCGTTCACTATTGAATCTCTTCGTCAATTTGGTTGGCAATGACGCGCAGGAAGTTCACACCGAGCACGCGGCTTATGCGGCATAGGAGTGCGAGGTCGATATTCTCGTTATTGAGTATTCGGTGGATATTTACGCGTGAGCAGCCAACCTTCCCCGCAAGCCAAACTTTCGTACGCCCTTGAGCCTCAAGTTCGGCTTTTATAAGTTTTCCTATATGTATAGTGTTGGTAGGCTGCATAGAACAGAATGTTGCTGAGGCATTTGCTCCTATTGCTAAGCACAAAAAGAAAAGGCGTAAACCATTTCGTCTATTTGCTTATTCAAATCGAGGGTCTGGACTCCCTATGCGCATATAAGCACGAAATGGCTCACGCCATTAGGCGTGAACCTCTCGCTCGCTTATTCTTATGCGCATTGAAATTGTCCAGATTCCGATTCGTCAGAATAAGAGCGTAAAGCTCAGTATGTTAATAGTTTTGTATTGTTTCTGTTTCTTATGTTCGTTTTTATGGCTGCCGAAGATAGTTATAAATATTTATGGCAAGTTCAGTTAACCATTCATTAGTCGAATATGCATTTGGCACAAAGATGGAGTTGCCATCTTTGGCGCAGCGAAACATCTTACAGCGCAAAGAGATCTTTTGTTGCTATGTCAAAGAAATCTGTATTCATGACTATTCATTTCATTCTTCCTTTCTATAGCCCTCGTAATAATATGACTGTTCTACTCCTTTGAATATCACATTGCGGTCGTCAACCTTATCTGTCAGATGTGCACCAATTAGCGTACGAATCTCCAAATCGTTAATTGGGCTACGTTCCATTGCTGAAAGGTATTGGTCTTTATCTATGTATTGCCAATCAACAACTTTTCCTATGTTCTTATTCAATATCTGGTCGAGCCAAATGCGTGTGGCTCTGCCATTGCCTTCCATAAACGGGTGTGCAACATTCATCTCCACATATTTTGCAATGATTTCCTCGAAGGTTGTCTCTGGCATTTTCTCAATGGCTTCCAATGCGGGTTTGAGATACATGCTATTGGCAAAGCGGAAACCGCCTTTGGCTATGTTATTCTCGCGAATCTTACCAGCAAAGTCGTAGAGACCATCGAACAGATAATGGTGTATGTCTTGGAGACCCTTAGTAGTCCCCACTTCTATCTTGCTGATGTCGCCAGACGCATAAAGTCGGATGGCATTCTCGAGACTTTTTTCATCTACCTTTTTCATTATTGCACTTTCTGTCTTTACTACTTGCTAAAGAATCTTTTTCAATATCAATCATGATGCTATGAGTTCTCCTTTATGTTTTGCGTAATCGTTTGAGTTCGCAATTGTATTCGTCCTCGCAAAGCACACAAATATGTAAATTCATTACGTCATAGCAAAAGTGATTTTTATGTTTCGGAAAGACGTGCCACATTGCGTCTTTACTTACAATCTACAATGCAATAAAAATGTTGCCATCTTTGGCGCAGCTAAACATCTCACAGTGCAAAGAGATCTTTCGCTTAGCTCAAAGTGGCTATTTCCTGCCTATTCAAAAATGCCGATTCTTATCTTTGGTAAACTCTCAAGCCGAACTTTGGCAACATAGCCAACGCATGGTCGAGTATGCGGCCGCGGATCTCTTCGTAGTTCTCCCATCGCTTGTCTTTCGAGAAGCAGTAGAACTCAACGGGCAATCCATATTGATTGGGATTGAGCACGCGTGTCATAAGCGTCATATTGCTATTAACAACATCCAACGATTTTAGATATGCCACCATATATGCGCGAAAGGCAGTTAGGTTGGTTTGGCTGCTTATGTTTTCGCCCTCATTCTCGAAAAAAGTATTGAGAAGTTCCATTTTGTGCAGTGGCGTCATCGTAGAGTCGCTAAGGAATTCCACGCTCGTCATATCTATGTTTATAGAACATGTTATGCGTCTGCCGTCCGACTCTTGCATGCCTTTCCAGTTGTTGAATGCATGCGACTTGAGCGTCGACGGAGGAATGGTAGTTATGGTGTTGTTCCAGTTTTGAATCTTCACGGTGTTGAGCGTAATCTCTTGCACCACGCCATCGGCGCTGCCTGGCACCTCAATCCAGTCGCCCACCTCCACCATACGGTTGAGCGACAACTGAATACCAGCCACAAAGCCCTCTATCGTGTCTTTGAATATCAACGTAATTATGGCTGCCGATGCACCGAAACCAGCCAATAGTTTCAGTGGTGAACGCTCGATAAGTATCGACACCATAATAATGGTCATAATTATGTATATGGCAAGGCTTATGAGCTGATAGATGCCATTCACCGAGCCACGCCGCAAACTGCCTTTCTCTACAAATGCATCGGTTATGCCGCCAAGTAGTGCCACTATGAAACGCGCTGAGTGGAAAGTGGTTACCACGGCGCAAATCTTCACTATAAATATGAGCGGACTCGTCTCGTCGAGCCCATTGCAGAAGGCGAGAAAGGTAATGGAGGGGAAGAGCACCACGCCACGGTGAATTACGGTGTGGTTAAGTATGGCATCGTCGATGGTTGAAGTGCTTTTGGCCACAACGTGTTTTATGATGCGCGCTATCACGTGGCGAGCTATCATATATATTACGACGGCAGCCACCACGCCTATAGCTATGGAAATAAGGTCGCTATATATACCATGAATACGCGACACGCCGCACCATTCAAGGATTTTGTTCGCCATCTCGGCCAACATACCTTTACGTATGTCGAGCCCCATGACGTCGTCTGCTTGTAGATATGTAATCATGGTACAGAAATAACTTTTACCTCTACATCAACCACACCATCGTTCACCATAGAAATCTTCTCGGCAGCGGCACGCGAGAGGTCGATAATTCGCCCCGACGAGAATGGTCCACGGTCGTTGATGCGTACATCTACACTCTTGCCGTTTTTCTTGTTGGTGACGCGCACCACCGTTCCGAATGCATACGTACGATGAGCTGCGGTGAGTTTCTTCTTGTCGTACACTTCGCCACTGGCCGTCTTGCGTCCGTGAAATTTGTCGGCATAATATGAAGCTTTGCCTTTGGTCACCGCGCCACTCTTAGTGCTCGACGAAGAAGAACTGCTCGTCGAGGTCTTTGTTGTCGAGCTCTTAGCCTTTATGGTGGTTGACGGCTTATTAGATGCACACGAAGCTACTATCACAGCTGCGAGCGTAGATATGATGAATTTTGCTAAACTCTTCATAATTATAATTTCGATACCATAGCCAAACGGCTGATATACTTGCCAATAATGTCGAATTCCAAGTTTACTTTGCTACCTACGCGAATGTCACGGAAATTGGTATGCTCGAAGGTGTAAGGAATAATTGCCACTTGGAAACTATTTGGCTTGCTGTTGCACACCGTTAGGCTCACACCATTCACCGTGACAGAGCCCTTTTCAACGGTTACGTATCCTTGCTCGGCCATTTCGCGGTTGAAGAGATACTCGAAAGTGAAATATCTACTACCATCGGCCTCGCTAATGGCGGTGCATTGTGCGGTGCAGTCAACGTGACCTTGCACAATGTGACCATCGAGACGGCCATTCATAAGCATGCTGCGCTCAACGTTCACGCGGTCGCCAACCTTCAGATTGCCTAAGTTGCTGCGGTCGAGTGTCTCCTGAATAGCTGTCACAGTATATTCATCACCACTAATATTTACAACAGTTAGGCACACGCCGTTGTGCGCCACGCTTTGATCTATCTTGAGTTCGTTCACAAACGAGCATGAAAGCGTCAGATGCAAGTTGCCGCCATCGCGTTGCAGCTTTCTAACTATAGCCGATTCTTCTACTATTCCTGAAAACATATTTATGTATATAGTTACGAGTTAATATTTACGAGTTACGAGATGTAATTTTCAATTTTCAATTTTCAAATGACTATTCATATACTCCTTAGGCGACATTCCGTAGAACTCTTTGAAAGCGGTGCTGAAGTGTGATAAGTTGCTGAACCCTAAAGCGTAGGCAACTTCCGACACGTTTAGCTTTTTCTCGCCGAGCAAAATGCCAGCTTGTCGCAGACGAATGCCGCGAATATAGTCGCGCGCGCTTTGTCCTACAAGTTCTTTTAGTTTTCTATGCAGATGTACGCGGCTCAAACCAACACCATCGGCGAGAGTCTCTACCGTAAGTTCGGGGTCGGCAAGATGTCCATCGATATATTTTGTAATGCGTTCCATAAGCATTTCATCGCTCGACTTTAGGTCGACTTTCTTTTTTGCCGTAGCCGTCTCGTTAGTGGCCATGTAGCGCGAAAGAATCCTTCGTCTGTTGTTGATGATGCCCGCTACGGTATTGCGCAAAATTTCTATGTCGAAGGGTTTGGGTATGTATGCATCGGCACCAGTGAGCAAGCCTTTGTTCATGTCTTCGTCGCTGTGTTTGGCAGTGAGCAGAACAATTGGCACATGATTGATATTTATGTTCGACTTTATCTTTTTTGTCAAAGTGAGTCCGTCCATAATAGGCATCATCACGTCGGAGATAACAATGTCTATTTGCTCTTTTAGCAGAGTGTCGTATGCCTCTTTGCCGTTGCTGCATACGGTCACTTTGTAGTTTGAGCCGAATTGGTCTTTCAGGTAATCTTTTATCTCCTCTTCGTCGTCGACTATCAGCAGATGAGGACGTTGGTTTATTGTCATCACTGCCGAAGCATTTAGCCCATTGGTGGATACTTCTTCTGCCGACACTATATCCGACTCTTCGTTGTCGATTTCGATGGTGCTGTGTTTCAGAGGAATGGTTATGGTGAACACAGCGCCCGAGTGACCATCGGTGCGATTCGATGCTTTTATGGTGCCGTTGTGGAGTTCTACAATAGAGCGTGCCAAATGTAGTCCAATGCCAGTGCCTGTGTAGCCTGCCACGCGAGCGTTGCTTGCTTGATAGAAGCGAGTGAAAATCTTTTCGAGCAGCATGTTGTCTATGCCAGTGCCATCGTCGGTTATTTTGATTGTTGCTGTGTCGTCGTTGCTACTAATGTCAACAACAATAGAACCATTGTCGGCAACGAATTTGAATGCGTTGGAGTAGATGTTGTAAAGCACCTTGTCGAAATTGTCGGTGTCGATCTCGGCGGTCACATCTTCGTTGGGAACGTTCACTGTAACCGATATATTGCGAGTAGCCACAACGGATTCGAATGACGATAGAATGCTCTTAGCAAAAGCGCCAAGCTGAACCTCTTTGAAACTCAGCGCCATCTGACCTTTGTCTATTTTACGAAGGTCGAGCATCTGATTGATAAGTTTTAGTATTCGCTGGGCATTTCTATATATAAGTTCATACCCATGACGATTCTTATTATTGGTTGTGCTCTGGTCGAGCAGCTCTTTTATTGGATTGATAATGAGAGTGAGCGGTGTACGTATTTCGTGAGAAATGTTGAAGAATAGTTGTAGTCGAGCTTCATCTATTTGCTGCTGATGTTGACGGTTCTCTATCTCTATACGTATGGCTTGTTTGGCGCGCCATAGCATATATATGAGAGCGCTAATACTTATGATTATGAGTATGTACAACAAGAAAGCCCAAGTAGTTTTCCACCAAGGAGGGCGCACAGTGATAATAAATTCACGAGGTGCTGACGAAACATTTCCACTGCGAGCAAAAACGGTGAGTTTATACTGTCCATCGCGCATGTTGGTGAAGCTAATGGTGGGCTCGCCATAGTTGGTGCTATGCCAGCTATTGTCGAAGCCTTCCAAGCGATATACGTAGCGAATTTGTTCGGTGAGCGAAAAATCGAATGTCGAGAATGAGATGGCAAGCGAGCGCTCCGAATAGTCGAATTCAAATTCTTGTGCGTCTATTACGGCTTGTTTCACAATGGGTTTGCCGTTCGACATGTCGCCAAAGCGAATCTCTCGTCCATTCAGATAAATATTCGTTATTTGTACATTTGAGAGGGTGAACTCATTCTTTGTTTCGTATGGATTGAAAATCACCGCGCCAGCCACGCCGCCAAACACAATGCGACCATCGTTGAGAGTGGTTGTTGCGCTTCGCGAAAATTCGTTGCAAGGCAAGCCGTTTTGGTGGTAATAATTATCTATGATGCTGTCTTTTATGCACGACAGACCGTGGTGTGTCGACACCCACACATGCCCCAACGAGTCGGCTTCGACAGCCACTGCCACGTTCGACGATAGTCCATCGGCTGTTGTGTATTTGCGTGCACGCTCGTTGGTGCTGTCGTAACTTATTACACCCGAGTTTGTTGCAATCCATAGTGCGCCATTGTTGTCGTAGCTAATGTCCGAAACGGTGGCTTGTCCCACGGCATTCTTCAGCGTGTTGGATATGTCGACGAAGCGTTCTTGGCTTAGGTCGTAGCAGCACACGCCCTTGAAAGTGCCGAGCCAAACAAAGTTGTCTTTTGTGCAAACAGCCGAAATCCAGTTGTTGATAGGCTCATTGCGTTCGTAGTCAATTTTTTCGGAGCTCGATTCGTAGCTATGAGCCACGCCGCTGCGGTCTATTCTGAAAGCGCCACTGCCGTAGGTGCCTACCCAGATGTCGCCGCGGTCGTCGAGCTCTATGCAGGTTATGTGTTTGTTGTATTTTTTGTTAGCCTCGCTGAGTATGTTGTTTATGTCGATAGTGCTTTTGCTCCTTACGTTGTAGCGTATCAAACCATTGTAGTAGCCAGCAAGTAGAATGTTTTCGGCATCGAGTGGCTCTATGTTCATTATTGTCGAAGGTACGTTGGCGGCTATATGGCTTACTGCGCCATTTTTGTCAATCTCGTACAGACCATCGCCATCGGTGCCGAGCCATAGCTTGTCGCATCCTACGCAAACCGACATTACACACGAAGAGCCAATGTTGTAGTGCGTACCAGGCTTATAACCATAATTGACAAATTCTGAATCGCTCTTATTGACAAGCACTATGCCCTTCTGGAAAAGGCCGAGCCACATATTGCCGCTTTTGTCGAAGTAGATAGAGTGAATCTTGGTCTTGTTGAAGTCGAATTGTGGCAGATAAATCTCTACGCGCTGAGGTTCGCCATTTTTTAGTACGTATAGTCCACCTCCGTCCAATCCTACGTATATATTTTGACTATTGGTAGCGAGAGCCGACACCACGTCGTTGGGTTTGAGTATGTTGTCGAGCGCATGGTTGACACTAAACTCATCGCCATTGAGATTGGCGCATAAGAGTCCGTTGTTGTCGTTGCTTAGATATATCACTTTGTCAATCTGGAGAAGGAAAGCATTCTCGGCAAGTTTGTAGTTGCTGGGTATGTTTATCTTCATCACTTCGCCGTTGGCGGCATTGCATTTATACACGCCTTTGTTGTGTGCAGCAATCCACAAAAAACCGCGATTGTCGACCACAATCGACGATACGAAATCGATAGTAGAAAGATTCTCGATGCGACGAAAAACTTGACCATCGAATTGCAAAACGCCGCGTCCCGATGTGCCTATGTATATAGAACCGTCAGTTCCTTCGCTCACCGATGTCACGTGAGCCGAAACGGTGTCGCCGTCTTGCATCATCACCACATCGGCAAAGGTGTTGGTGGCGTAGTCGTAGGTTTGTATACCATCCATGGTGCCAATCCACAAATGCCCCGAACGATCTTCGTAGATTGTGCGTACATAGTTATGCCGCAGCGACCCTTTCTTGCCATCGGCTCGGTAGATGGAAAATTCCGATCCATCGAATTTGCTGATGCCGTCTTCGGTGGCAACCCATATGTAGCCATATTTATCTTGAATGATCTGATTTATAAGGCTATTGGATAGTCCGCGCTGCTCGCTGTTGAAATATTTGAGTTGACTCGCGTAGTTAGTTATACTCAAAAGCAAGAAGGATAGTGTAAATAAAGCCTGTTTCATTGTGATAAAAATTGACGCCAAAATTAACACTTTTATACATAAGCCTTTTCAAAAGTGTCTCAATGTGCAGAACTTTTGGGGGCTGATCTAATTATACATAGTGATCAATGTCAAAGAATACAAGCAACAATAAATGCTTCTATTTATGGTGCTAAGAATGATTGAATTCTCGCACTTTTTTTGTTTTTTCGCCGATGAAAAATCAATCAACCATGAAAAGTATATTATGCTTAATACCAGCACGTTATGCGTCGAGTAGATTCCCGGGAAAGCCATTAGCAGATATTGGTGGCAAACCGATGATCCAACGTGTCACCGAGCAAGCGCTCAAAGTTATGCCCGATGTATATGTGGCTACCGACGACGATCGCATTGCCGAAGCTGTGAAGAAATTTGGTGGTAATGTGGTTATGACTGCTTCTACCCATCAAAGTGGTACAGACCGTTGCGCTGAAGCTCTTGAGACCGTTGAGAAATCGCTCGGCAAGAAGTTCTACGCCGTGCTAAATATCCAAGGCGACGAACCTTTCATCAATCCTGAGCAAATTTCGCTTCTCGCCTCTTCGTTCGACGATGACTCTACCGAAATTGCTACGCTCATAAAACCTGTAGATAACAAAGGTGATCTCTTCAACCCGAATAAACCCAAAGTTGTTGTCTCTAACGACAACCTTGCGCTCTATTTTAGCCGTTCGCCTATTCCATATCTACGCGGCGAAAACGAAGACGAGTGGCACCTCAAGCATAAATTCTACAACCATATTGGCCTCTACGGCTATCGCACCGACATACTTAGAAAAATTACGAAGCTCGACCGCGGCACGCTCGAAAAATGCGAATCGCTCGAACAACTTCGTTGGCTCGAGAATGGTTATTCTATTCGTGTGCTCGAAACTAAGCTCGAAAGTCTATCTATCGATACACCCGAAGATCTTGAAGAACTTCGTCGCAGAGGACTTATCAAGTAAAAAGATATAACAGCTAAAGACTTAGAACAGCTACATAAAATGTTGAAAAGGAGTGCATCACGCGCTCCTTTTTTTATATGCGCCCCGTCATTTAGAATTCGTTCCAGCAGATTAGGAATCCGCTAACCAATGAGCGGTGATAGCAATTCGCTTAGAATGGAAAATCACTAAAACGCTTTCGCACGCGAAAAAATGCGCTAAGGCGCCCAAAAGCGCCAAAAGATGTGCTCATGTGTGCTGCGATGCAATAAAACGCGACATAATGCACTATATGGCATTTATGCGGCGAAATGACGGCGAGGGGCTTACGCGAGGCTTAGGATGTGCTTACACGATGTGCAACAAATGTTTTGTATAAAGTTTATATTTGGTACTGATTGTCAGTTGAAAATTGAAAGTTGAGAATTGAGAACACAGAATACACAGATATAAAGGATTATAACAGATAAAATAGATCTGTGAAAATCAGTTCAATCAGTGAAGTCTGTGTGCTTACTAAAAAATATATAAAGCCAAATAAATTGAAACGCTTGTGTTCAATGTAAAGTCTCGCTACGTTGAAATAAGGACCAACGCACCAGCCTTACAAGAAAAAATAGCCAATGAATCAACTCTACAAAATACTATCAATCAGTGTTATCTGTGTTATCCTTTAGTTTAGACATCAAAAGAAAAGGCATAACAGGAATGTTAGATTTGAAACAAAAACTAGA
>SUWW01000024.1 GCA_015061285.1 Bacteroidales bacterium
TGTTTCAAATCTAACATTCCTGTTATGCCTTTTCTTTTGATGTCTAAACTAAAGGATTACACAGATTTATATGGATTTTCAGGATTGTTTTTTGAGCCTGCTCTAAGGGACTCTGCCACCCGTTCGAGGGGATTTGTAATCCCCGAGCGTTGGTTTGCGGATTGCAAATCCTCAATTCGCAGACGGCGGATTACAAATCCGCCTGAACGGAGCTGGTTTGAGGCTCATATAACGAAAGAGACGAAAGATGAGACTGAATCGAAATCGGAATAAAGTGGAAGAGAGAGTCAATTGTTTGAAAAATTGGCTACTCTCTTTTTTGTTGAATGTTCAAAGTGTAAAACTGATTATGAGAGAGATAGACGAAATAATAATACATTGTACAGCTACACCAGAGGGGCGCGAAGTGAGTGTGGACGAGATAAGGCGATGGCACAAGGCTGGCGCGACATTGGTTACCACTACATTGTTCACCTCGATGGACGAATAGAGAACGGGCGAAATATTGAGCTGGCTGGAGCGCATTGCGAGGGGCGGAACGCTCGGAGCATTGGCGTAGTGTATGTAGGAGGCTTGTCGCGAGACGGCAAGACGCCGAAAGATACACGGACAGCGAAGCAAAAAGCAGCCCTGCGAACATTAGTGAGCGGATTGGCGAAGCACTTCGGTGCGAGCATTCACGGGCATAATGAGTATGCGGCGAAGGCGTGCCCGTGTTTTGATGTGAGGAAGGAGTTTGAAATATAAAGTATGACGTAGGCAGAGCCTACGCCATACATAACTTTATTTGACTTTGATTAAATCAAAGGAGAAGCCATTACATTGAGGATGGTTCTTACAAACAATCATTACATTGTCATTAGATATGTAATCTTGATATTGTGGTATAAGTCGAACTACTTTCACTTCTTTGTATTTATAGCGTTCACCACAATGGATACATTCTACAATGTCTTCTGGGTTTTTGTTCCCTTGTTTTTGAAGTGCATCTGTTCTTTCTTGCCCCTTTAGCTCTTCGTATAGATAAACTGGCTTTTGGTCTTCTTCGATTTCTAAATCTGCAGGGGGTGTATTCCATAAATCACGTAAATCTAAGCGTAAAGGACATTCGATGCTACGACGTGAATCTGTTGATAGAAAATCCTGTTCGAGAATGACGATTTTTGATCTTGCGTCTAAAACAACATGATAACTTTGCTCTATATCATAAATATAAAATTGCCAATCTCCGAGACTTAGCTTGTGTGCATTGTCGAATAGAAGATGAGCTAATTCTAATTCGTCCTCTGATGCCTTCAGTAAATCATTCCATTTTTTGAAACCGACAAGATTGGCAATGACGTGCTGAGCATTCATCAAAGTAAATGAGAAGTCATCATCATAGTCATTGTAATCGAAAGAGTTAAATATTTCGTCAATGTCGAAATATTTTGGTTTGTAGTCATACAAACGTGTTTCCTCGTTGAAATAACGAGTTTTGTAATCTTTGAAAAGATTTTTTGCTTGAAGCTTGAAATAGTTTATGTGCTCCATGATGCTTAACTTTTTTTTCGCATCAAGTTCCTTGTCTATATGACTCCGTACACCTTATGACAAAAAACTTGACACTAAGGTTAAACATTTATAAGAGCGTGGTATGATAAAATCTTTGTACGGAGTGACTGGCATTACCACAAACCGACGCAAAGGTAATTACAAAATTGAAAATGCAAACAATGTCGCTTGAGTACCAATATAGCGACGTAGGCAAAGCAAACGGCAAACAAAAAATCCTCGACAGCTATGAAACTGACGAGGATGAACTTGTTAGCATTCATGGCTGTCACAGTCATGAAATTATAAACCTTGCGCAAAGATAGTGCTAAAAAAAAACTCGACTGTTATCATAACAGCCGAGGTAATCCGTTCGAGGGGATTTGCAATTCCCCGAGTTTCGGTTTGCGGATTGCAAATCCACTATTCACAGACGGCGGATTGCAAATCCGCCTGAACTGAGAAGTTGAAAAACTGCCCAAGGCACTCTTTGTTATTTCTCTCGTTTTTTTCGCTCATTCGCGAAAAGTTTCCAAGTGATATTATAAACCAATTGATCCAGTTTTCTTGAACCAGAACCAAAGTCTTCTGGGTTATCTGGAGAAATAAGTAATCTTTTATTCTTGAAATCGAAATAGTATGGATTATAAGGAGAATAAATCCTCATTTCCAAACTGAAGTTTGACATGATTTTACGATAGTTTTTCTTGATATCTAATCTGTTCCAAAAATCACTCTCACATGTTACGCTATCGCATATATCGATTTTTAGCCCATCATAATCCTTTGATATGGCATGTTTATACTTTATGACTATTGGAGAATCTTTATAATCTTCGAAAAACACACTTACATCATAGAATCCTTTGGATAAAGTAACTAAAGTGTCTGGCATTATAAATCGGAACTTGCATTGCGGGTCGGTATTACCCAAAACAGATACTATGTAAGAATATCTATATAGCAAATCGGATATGTCGTGAACTAGGTGAATATGTAAATCAGAGAACTCTTCGCATTCATATACATCAAAAATGTACTTTATAGTATCAATTCTATCAGTATTATATGTAACCCTAAGGGTTTGTTTCTCCACTGATTTACTATTTAGATCTATTACATAATCGCTTAGTTCTCTGTTTGTTGTATCTATGATGGGACTCATAGAAAAATATCCATCATCATAAAAATAGGCAGTGCCTTCGATGATAGTATCGTTTGAAACGAAAGTCATCTTATTGAATATACAATTGTGAATCGTTTGAGCTTCACAGCAAACCGTATATACGATGAATATAAATATTGATATTATCTGTTTCTTGGTGCCCATATTCCCCATGTTTTTTCCCGTTCTCCGTAGGCTCTGCCTACGGTGCTGCCTAAAAGCAAGGCTCATGCCTTGCACATTCGCTATGTCGTTTTGTTGCGCTTTCATTTTTGCTTTTTCGTTTCTGCTATGCAGAAATCTTGCTGTTATATCCGTCGTAGCATCATGCTACGCCAAGCATTTATAATGCTATTCCATAATATCATCTTCTATCCATAATGAATTGTGAAATTGTTTTACTACACCATTGTTATCAAAACAAAACACTTCAAGAATCTCTGCAGAGCATATAGGCTTTCCCTTATACAACAAATCGTCAGAGACATCGAATGCACATTTCATAAAGATTCCATTACTAAGACAAGACACGAATGTTGTAGGTGAGTAATTTTCATCCCAATAATTCTTTGTTGCCTTGCATATATCAGTCAATATTATTACACCATTAGTTTGATTGTTGACTATGTATATCACCAACTCATTGTAAAATTTGCACGATAGTAATGCACATTTACTATTTTCATTGATATCAATAAATCCTAATAAACGTAATTGAGCATCCGATATGAAATTTTCTACAAAGTCTTTTCTTGTTCTTAGATATGCTCTTTCACAATATTTTTCTCTATGAGCCCAACCATTCAATTCGTCTATTTCGGCATATTTGCGCTTATCTACATATGGAATGGGTATGCCATCAATATTTAGAAGAGAATCGACACTACACAATATACTAATTGCATAATGATTAACTTTTTTCTGTGCATAAAATTGATTGGTTACACATATTAGTAGTATAAAAATTGATAGTATATGTTTCATAATATCTCCCCCCGTTCTCCGTAGGCTGAGCTTACGATGCTGTCTAAAAGCAAGGCTCCTGCCTTGCAGCGATATATTACGTTGTTCATTCATTCTCTTTTCATGATAGTATTACTTATTTTAGATTTTTATCCGCTATATCTAACAACATTTTTAGAAGTTTGTAAACGTTTTTGTATTCAGTTTTCTTGATTTTTTCGTGCCATAAATATTCTTCGCCTATCATGAACATATTGCGATGCTTGCCAATATGATAATCGACATATAACACGCTTGGACCACCAACGCTATAGAGTGAGTGTTGCAAGTTGTCGAACTCGCCAGAATCGAGCATCTTATGAAGGAAATCGGTTGTTTTGGGTGGTAAATCAACAATAGTGTCAGTCGTCAAATTGCCATGCCAAACGTAGCTTCCATTGCCTATTTTGATATTCAATTTCAGGTGATTCTCTTGCTCGAAAATATTGAAAACAATAGGATTGTCGGCGCGGAAGTAGCTGATGCGGAAATATTCTCTGTCAGCAATCCAATATAGTTCGCCCATAAATTTTGTCAACGTACGCGATGCTAAGATATGCCAGATATTGTCATCGTAATCGGGCCTTTTTACACTATCTGTATGTTCGTTATCTACAAGGAATTGCTTCTCGTCTCTGAAGTTTTGCATAAACCGAGCGTTGTCGAATGCCATAGAGTCGGTTTCGATTAATTCATCATTTTCCTTGTTTTGAAATATGTATTTCTGCCCCTCGATTGAAAACTTGTGCACTTGACGCCTGAGGTTTTCTTCTACATTTATTTCAGAAGGTTTTTCAAAGGCTTCATCTTCAACTAAATCTTCTTCTCTGTAAATACTGTCGACGGGTACAAGAGTCACATTATCAATAAAATAATTAGCACTAGAATTGTCTAAATAGTCATTACTAGTTACATGCTTAATATCTGTTATATTGTCTCTATCTATCAGTATATCCTCTGCTTGCAACAACTTTTCTACTTTAGACAAGTTGAATGTGCCTCTGAATTGATACGTCTTCCGGAATTCCTTTATGGCATCCCTTATACCATCAGAATATTTACAAAAAGTCAGCGTAAAGAATGTGGCATCTGATGTGGCTCTAAATCTAATTTTTGAAGTGTGCCATTTACCATCGCTTATAATTGTATCGGACTTTACTCGTTGAACAATTTCAGATTCATATTTACTAAATATATCGTATGGCGCGCTGCCATTACAATTGGCAAAGGCAACAGTATTTGAAAATAGCGCATCTAAATGCCCTAATTTCATGCCACTTCTCATTTTTATATATTGATAATCAAAAGATAATACGTATTCAACGCCAGTCTTTATAGGCGCTTTCATTTTGCAAGAGATGATTGCACCAGAGCCTCCCCAAAAATCCCAAAAATGACAGCAAACCAATGAAGTATCGCCCCAATCGCAATTGTATTTTTCATATGTAATGTGATCTTCATGATTTGTCGATTTCGCATTATAGTAGCGTGGCGGTGCTTCTCGGAAACAATGCCAATACTTTGCGTTGAGAGGCATATAATCATATATAGCTGGCTCGCGAGCTATATACTCTTCAATCGAGGGATTTGGTATGAGGTTTTGGGCAGATGCCGCAATGGATACTATTGCTAATACAAAAGCTAAGATGACTGGTTTCATAATTAGGTAGAACTAATCATTGCGAATATATATGCATAATTTCACCAAAGCAAACAAAAATTAACCAACATTCACAATTGAACTCGTTGCAGAATGAAACACGATGTAAGCACATCCTAAGCCTCGCGTAAGCCCCTCGCCGTCATTTCGCCGTATAAATGCCATATAGCGCACTTTATCGCGCTTTATCGCGTTGTGGAGCACACAAAGCGCATCTTTTGGCGTGCTAAAGCGTTTTGTGACTCTTATTCGCTAGCGAAAGTGTTTTTTCGCAAACATCAATAAAAAAGTTCGCCCAGATTATAAAACCCAGACGAACTTGAATCTATGAATCTGCAAAACTTCGTTCGTAGAGATTCGCAATCCCCAACTAAAGGTTAGCAGTTTTCGAGATATTTACTTTATCGTAGTTACAGAGTTAGACGACGCTGTACCCGATTTTACTGTGGTGTAACCCGTAAGTGTGCCACCAACGGTGGCATAATCGCCAACAGAGATTCCGCCCGAGAGGGTTCCGCCAGTTGCATAGACATAACCATCGTTCATATCGGCATCGCTATAGGCAAAACCACCATTGAGCGTTCGGTCGCCAACGTAGCTAAATAGCAGATTGCCATTTGCATCGAGAATGGAGTAACGAGTTCCTTTTGCCTGACTAAAGTTCTTGTAGAGAATGGTAGCTTGCTTCGTTGATGAGGGAAGAGTGACAGTGTTGTTGAACAAACCACCGATGGAGAATATTTTACCACCAGAAAAAGACATTTGCGAACTATTGTCGCTATCGATGCCCTCTTCGGGCGAACTTGCGCCCGAGCCTATCAGCACACCACCTTGAACTTGAATAGTGCCATTGGAGTCGATGCCGTCGTTGTCGGTAGATCGGCCATATACATAACCACCACTTACCACAATAGCCGATTTTGCGTTCATGCCATCGTCGTAGGCATTAGAGACAACGTAGCCACCCGACACATTTATGGTAGCCTTGCTCTCTATGCCTTCGCCTCCAGAGCCAGCAGTGCCGACAGAGAGCACACCACCATTGATATTTATATTGCCATTGGCCTTAACACCTTTGGGCGAAGCCGAAGCCCCACTCGACGAACTTTGACCAGGACGCCCCCAACTGCTGCTCGATGTGCCAGCCTGACCTCCTGTGGTCGACACCGTAACTACGCCATCGTTAAGGATTAAGTCGCCAGCGCAACGGATGCCTTTGCCGCCAGTGCCTGTGCTTGTGGCTACGATATTTCCACCAGAAATAGTTATGCCACCACCGCTCTTGAGGCACGAAGCAGACGAGTAATCGGCTTCGGATTCGTCATACACAGCGTTGCCAATAGTTTTGAGCGTCAACGTTCCATCATTGATATAGATATTTGAGGCAACTTTGATGGCCTTTTTTGCTGCTGCCGATGTTGTAGCTGTTATTTGCCCATCGTGCATGATGAAATAACCATTTTCAACGTCGATGCAGTCGCCACCAGAAGTGGTAATGTCGAGAGTTCCGCCACGCACAGACACATAGTCGTTAGCATGAATGGCATCACCAACACAGTCGGCGATAGAGATTTCGCCATTGGTGATAGCTACGTAATCGTCGGAACAGATTGCGTGTTTGTTGTTTCCTGTAATGCCGATTGTTCCTGTGCCGCAAAAGACGAGTTGTCCTTCGCTAAATATGCAGCCTTTCTGGTCTTCGCCATCAGGGTTTTCGGTGCTATAGTTAGAGCCATCCGACAAAGTGTTGCGAGAGCCACATTGAGCATAAACAAAACAGGTCTTTTCAGATTGAC
The DNA here is from genome assembly GCA_015061285.1 of Bacteroidales bacterium. Lineage (GTDB taxonomy): Bacteria > Bacteroidota > Bacteroidia > Bacteroidales > Marinilabiliaceae > W3P20-009. The sequence goes on from SUWW01000024.1 coordinate 7,157, forward strand.
TATTTATGGCGAACTGCGTAGATGAGGCAATACTTACGTCGGCAAGCGTCAGTTTATAACTATAGTTGCTATATATTTTGAAGCTACCATTAGGCGTAGCACCTTCGAGTATATACTCTACACCATCTACAATGCTCGTCACCATAACATCGGCGTCCGAAATATATATATCGACACCATCGATAGCACCTGAAGTATAGGCGATTGCATCGTCGTAGGTTATAGTTATGCTCTTGGGAAATGTAGCATTGTCGATGTTGTCGGCATCGATATTTTCACTCTTTTCACCAGCCGCCAGAGTAGCGTTGCTACCATCAGAAGCATCGTCGGCATCGTCGTTGCAAGCTGTTTGCACAGCTATGGCAAATGATGCAATAAGGATAAATGTTGGCTTCACAATTGAAAATTGAAAATTGAAAATGAACAGAATTCTTCGCTCAGAAACGAAGTTCGGCGTTAGCCGATGACAACTTTTTTGGGGAAAAAGAGTGCGCACTGACAAACGCAGCACGCACTCTGGCTGTTATATGTAGATTGTTGAAAATTGTCGAGAAAGAATCATTAACGACGCCAGCTGGAAGAGCCACTATACGCACTGAGAGAGACCGTTGAGCCGCCAGACACCGATCCGTTTTCGACAAGCGCGCCGACACCGCTAAAGTGAGTTGTGCCGCCACTTACGGTAACTCCCGACTTCAACGATGGAGTAGATGCGCCGCTGAATATCATTCCACTTCCCGCCGAACCACTTGGCGTTGTAAATACGTATGTATCAGAGCCTACCGTGAGAGCATATTTAGTATTCTTGCTCCACGATGACGCTTGATAGCAACTTTGCGACAGCGAAGCGCCACTTTCAAGAGGACCGACAGTAATAAGAGTTCCACCTTGCACATAGAGTTTGTATCCACCTTCGGTGTTGGCATCAATAGCTACTTCGGGCGAAGAGGCACCAACGGCAAATACTACACCGCCTTTGATATATAGATTTCCATTGGCGTCGAGGCCATCGTTAGCTGTGGTATAGGCACATACGAAGCCATCGTTAATTGTCATAGTAGATGAAGCATTGATGGCGTCGTCTTTGTCGGATTGTCCATAGAGTTCGCCGCCCGAAATGTCGAGCGTACTCTTAGTCTCGAAAGCTTCGTGAGTTTTAGAGTATGCAGTGAGGTAGCCACCGCTAATCTTGACAGCACCTGTTACTTTCATTCCTTTTGCTCGCGAAGTGTATGACGAGGAACTTCCCCAACCCGAACTTGAAGAGCCAAGACTTGAACCTGAAGCACTTGCGGTAACATTTCCATCGGTTTGTGTATATGTGCCCGCTACTTTTATTGCTTTTGCGCCCGAATTGGTTACGTATGCTTCAATTGTGCCACCGCTAACAGTCATATTGCCACTAACTTTTATAGCGCCAGCTGTATTGTAGTCTTGTCCGCTCTGCTGCATATATGTACCCGTGGCTTTGAGCGAAAGCGTACCTCCGCTAATGTTGGCATCGCCATTCACCTTTATGCAACGTCCTGCGGTGCCAGTAGCCGTAGCAGTAATGTAGCCATCGGTCATAGCGAAAGCGCCAGAGGTTTTTATACAAGAAGCATTCGAGTAGTCGGCTTCGGTAGAGTCCCATTCGCCGCTACCGCTATTGTCGAGAGTGAGCGTACCACCATTGATAGTAATATCGCCAACTGCCTTTATACATTTACTTGTAGATGCTGTAGTAGTGATATTTATATCGCCTCCATTAATCTGTATAGCACCTTCGTCGCTCTCAATGCCATCGGCACCGCACGAATTGATGGTGATGGTTCCATCTTCTATTACAATGTAATCATTAGTATGTATAGCATCTTTTACAGAGCCATTGATATTAAGAGTTACATTCTGATTGATAGTGAGATAGTCGTCGGTAGCAATGGCATGTTTGTAGTTGCCAGTGACGTTCAGAGAGCCCGTGCCACAGAGCACAATCTGACCTTCGGAGAATATGCAGCCTTTGCAATCTTCGCTATCGTCGGTTGAAGTGTAGCTGCTTGCATCGGCGAGAGTGCTTGTAGTTTCGGGTGCGAGATAGAGAAATAGGCTCTTCTTGCTTTGATTGTTTATAGCTGCCGTAGTTTTAGAGGTGAGCGTCAAACCATTGAGCGTGAGTTTGTATTTATGGTCGCTATATAGTTTGATATTGCCATCGGTAGACGAGCCTTGAAGCACGTATTCAATTACCGATTCGGTGGTGCTTGTAACTGTTACGGAGCTTCCACTGATGGCCACATCGACATTATCGGCAGAGCCTTCTACAGAAGCCGAAGAGCCATTCCACGTAATAACTATGGAACTTTCGGTTGTAAGACTATCTATTTGATTCTTTTCCGAATCGTATTCGGAGATAGAGTTGTTGGCTTCCTGAACCTCCTCTTCGGTAGCATCGTCGGATTCACTTGAATCGCTATCGTCTACCTCATCACTGCTGGTTTCGGTTGCCACTAATTCATCATCATCGTCGCTGGTGTTGCAGCCCGAGAAAGTCAAAGCTGCTACTGCCACGTTAAGCAATAAAAATTTTTGGAATGTCATGATATTGTGGTTTTTAGATAATTATATTCTTTACTTACCCTTTCCTTTTTTCTGTACCGACAGAAAAAAGGAAAACAAAAAAGAACTCGTCGCTGTAGTCGGTTCGCTAAAAATCATCTCCGTTCCGCTAAACGATTTCAAACTCGCTACGCTCAAACAGTAAAATCGTTTCGGGCGCTCCACTACGATAATTTTCTTCACGCTCACCCGACTAATGCGACATAAAATGTTACCAATCTGCGTCTTCTCGTGTCATCTGCGCGAATTATGTTTACATACTTAGTTTATAGCTCACACTGAGCACATTGTGAGTCTTGTCGTCGTCGTCATCACTATAAATATTTCTTTTATAGCCAATGCCGATAGTATTGTATTTATTTAGCTTGAAATCGGTACCTACCTCAAAGCGTTGTTTTTCGAGGCTGAAGCCATCTAAGTTGTTCGAGAGTTCATAGCCTACATAAGGACGCAGGAGTTTTGTGGCTTTCACGGACAAACTAAACTTCGTGCGTAGGATATTGTCAGAATTGGCCTCTTTCACCTCGTTGCTCTTACGCACACCAGAAGAGCTATACTTAGCAATGCTTACTTCATTCTCTTTTGTATGCTGATAGCGCAAGCGCACGCCGATAGTTAGGATAGAAGGCTTAAACTTCAGCTTAGTCTGCAGATAGAAACGATTTTTTATGCGCCAATAGTCATCAACAATATTGCCTTTTTTTGTGATATAGGAGTCTTTATGGCTATCGATAAAAAAGTAGCCAGCGCCAAAGCTCAAAATTTTGGTAGGAGCAAAATCGGTTGAAACGCCGATGGAATAACGATCGAAGCCCGAAAGGAAGTCGCGCGTGCGAACTTCGGCATTCACGCCCACGTCCCATTTTTTATTTATGGCATACTCGCCGTCCAATTCGGTCCATACGCCCAAATCTGTTTGTGCCGCCGCCCACGCTGCCGATGCTGCAAGAGCCACAGTCAACAATACTCTCTTCTTCATACGTCTGAATATTATTATTTATAGTAGTTTACTAACCTGTGCGTCAATTATTGAGGCGAAAGGTCACGATAATTACCGAAAGCGACCATCTATATTCAGCGAACCAGCCTAATTATTCGGTAAGCAACAATTTACGAGTTATGAATAACGAATTACGAGCATTAGAAGAGAACGCAGGCAAGAAATGCCAGCTAAAGGGTTGTGACAAATTAGGAAAGACGAGCGGTGTGGGAAAAGAATATATATATATGGAAAGGCTTTGCGTTTTGAACGCAGATTGAACGGATTTGACTGATTTACACAGATTTATAATTTCAATAAAAACAGTCCGTTTCCCATTTCGCGGGGTTTTGTTCAATGTATTCGGCAATGCGGTTCATATCGTTTTGGTTACGCACAATGTGGTCGTAGTAGCGCGGTTGCCACGCAAACGGAATTCCATTTTCGCAGGCGAAACGGGTTACGGCGGATTTAATGCCACGAACCACCGCCCCCAAATTTCCCGATTGCGGCCCGAAACGCTGTAGGGACGCACCGCGTGCGTCCGTATCACAGCGTGCGTCCGTTTCATGGTATGCATCTGAATCGGCATTTATGGCGGGCGTATCCAATGCGGACGTATCCAATGCGGACGTATCCGATGTGGGCGTATCCAATGCGGACGCATTCAATGCGTCCCTACAATCGTGGATAATAACAATCATATGTACATGGTTAGGCATTATCACATATAATGGAATTTCCACATCGCCACAACGAATGATTTTCGTTTTTTCGATTTCTTGTTGTAAACATTCCCCCACCACCGTCAATTGCGTCTGTCCTTCGCGCACCTCGCCGAAATAATGTTCGCGGCTTGCAGTGCAAATGGTGACGAAATATTCAGCACCATTGTATTTATGCCATTTGGCGCGAGGCGTATGACGGACGGGGAATGACATTTGTGTGTTTATTTATCAGTTAGTTTGTTATTCTTTTCTATTCTCTCGACGATGTTTTTCTGAAACAACATATGTTTAGTTACAAATTACGAGTTACGAGTTATGAGTTACGAAGTGCTAATTTATGAATTATGCGTTACGTGTTTTGAATTGAGTTACAAGTATCGATAGGTAAAAAAATGGAGACGCGGCATGCCACGTCTCCAATATAAAGCAATGTTATTGCTATCGCTAAATTCTTATACCTAAGATTGTTACGTCGTCGGTTTGTTCGTTGTCTCCCTTGAACTCTTTGAATGTAAGTTCCAATATTTGGCGTTGCTCTTGTAGCGATTTGTCGGCAATTTGTTGGAAGAGTCCATAGAGCGGTTTGCGCATGAATTTGCGTTTCTGCACGCCACCAAATTGGTCGGCAAAACCATCACTAAAGGCGTATATCATATCGCCACGATATAGGTCCATAGTTCGTAGCGAGAAGTCGCGTTGCTCTTCCACGAGAACATACAAACCTACAGGCATCTTGTCGTTTTGCAACGAGATGAGAGTTTTGTCACGCACCACAACGAGTGGCAAGTTGGCTCCCGCAAATTCGAGTAGGTTGGTACGTTTATCGATGGTAAACACCGCCATATCCATACCATCGCGGCTATTGCTCTCGTAGCTCGTTTGATGGAGGTTTTGAATAATATCTTGTCGCAACTGATTGAGAATCTTATCGGGTCGTTGCTCTTGTGCCACAACCTGACGCAGAAACGACATACCCAACATGCTCAAGAAACCTCCAGGCACGCCATGACCTGTACAATCGGCTACGGCACATATTTTCTTATTGCCAATCTCAGCCACCCAATAGAAGTCGCCACTGACGATGTCGCGCGGATGATAGATGATGAAGTTTTCGGGGAAAATCTCGTTCACGCGCGCTTGTGGTGTCAGCGCTGCAAGTTGTATGTAGCTTGCATAGTTCACACTGCTTATCATCTCGCGTTCGCGTTTCTCTATCTCGTCGCGCTGAACTTTGAGTTCCTCCTTTTGGTCTGATATTTCTATCGTGCGCTCGGCAACCAATTGTTCCAACTGACGCGAATGGCGTTTGAGGCGGTGAGTGTTAACTTTCACGAGTACAAAGATTGCCACAGCGCCAAGCACTATGTATATAATCATAGCCAACTTAGTGCGATAGAATGGCGTAGTTATAACAAAGCTAAACTCAGCCACCTGACTTTCGACGGCATATATATTTCTGGCTTTCACTTTGAAGGTGTAGGAGCCTTCGCGAAGGTTGGTATAGTTTATAGACGACTTGAGAGTCCATTCGCTATACTTATTATTGTAGCCTTCAAGGCAATAGCTATACCGCGTTTTATCTTCACATTCGTAGAAGGCGGCAGAGCAGGTAAAGGTCAAATCGTTTTTGGTGTAAGGTATTATTGCCACCCCTTGTTGTTCTGTAGTAGGTACGCCATTTTCGTCGATGAAGCATCCGTTGAAAATAGTTGAGTCGCCAGCTTCCACAGAGCGAAGAAGCACATTGAAAGGTCGTTTGGTGCGGTGGGTATCGTTGTAGAACTTTTGGAATTTTGTATCTGTTCGGTAAGTATATATGCCTTTTTCGCTCACCAACCAAATGAGAGAATCGGCATCAATCCAAGAGGTTTTTATCGATTCGTCTTTGATATGCTTAAACGGTCGCGAGAAGAGTTGCAACTTGCCATTGGGCTGAGGAATGAGGAGTTTAGGCGAAATGGGGCTACCGAACTCCGAACTACCGAGCACCAAATAGCCGTTACCAAATTTTTTTATGTTGGTAATGTGGCGATTTCCGCGCATTCCATAATCTTGGAGTATATCGCTTGGAACAAATTTTTGGCTATTGGCATCGAACTCAAAAAGCCCCTTCTCGGAAGAGAATATCATTTTGTCGTCGATTTTCATTATGTACACATTCGACGAGAACTCACTTCCATAGTTATATACCTTCGACTTGCAAGTTTTAGCATTTATGCAAGCTATGCCTGTTCCATATATATTGAGCCAAATATTACCATCGGCATCTTCGGCAGGTTGTGTATATATCTGATTGGAGACACTACGCAGTTCGCGAATATCCTCTTTCTGCAACGAGCCATCGGGCATCATCAAATATCTTTCAAGATTGTGTACGCCGTTGATGTATACATGCTTCTTGTCGTGCTTAGTCTGAAAAATCATACCTGTGGAATTCTCGGTCATAGGCATAACTTTTTCTCCATCAATAAGGCATGTGGCTTTGTCGGTGCCAATGGCCAAGCACTCTCTGTTGGTGTATGGATTCTCAATTATCGACATACAATAAACCGTTTGACCAATCAAATCGATTTTTGTAATAGAATAGTCACCATTGCGTTTTAGGCGATAGAGGCCCTTAGTAGTACCCACATACATATCGCCATTATACTCCATCAACGTCATCAAGAGGCCTTCGATGCCGTTGTAGCTATCGAAGCAGCGCAGAGGCGATTCTATTTCGACACGCGATATGCTAAAATTGGTAAGCCATAGCTGTCCGTCGCCCGTATATTTCTGCTGGTAGGCAAAGTTTGTGTTGAGGCCTTCGTGCTCCGAAAGCATTTCACGGACGTGATAATCCTTATCGAACACAGCCATGGCGTAATCGTTCGCGCCCGAGAAGCTTGTGATAGAGAATGTTTCGTTGTCGGCAAGAGGTTCTATGGCGGTGAGCAAACCCTCTTTTCGAATCATTTGCTCGTTAAGTCCGTCCAGACTGGCAGGGCGAAACTCTTTAGTACGTATATTGTATATCTGCAAGGAGCCATGCATAGCCAAGAGATATTCGTCGTCGTTAATCTTTTGAGCATCGAAGAGCCAACCTTTCAGGTCTTTATTTACGACATGAATGCCAAGCGTGTCGATTTCGCAGAGGCCTCTGTCGTAGGAGCCAATGAAGATGCGACCATCGATGAGGCAAGGGAATCTGTTGCCACCAGTGTAGATAATCTTAGTGGTTTGCTCCACTTTGTTGTAGGCAAATAGCGTGGTGTCGGCACAGAAATACACATTGTCGCCAGAGAAAAGAATAGGGTTGTTGATTGTAGGTATTTTCACGGTGCGCGGAAGCAGGCTACGGAGCGAACGAAAACCGATTTTACCAGTTTTGTCGGGCGCTAAATAGCCAAAATCGTTGTAGGAACCCACATAGATAACGCCGCGTTCGTCGGCAGCCAAGAATTCCGAACCACCATAACCATGACCGATGAGAATTTCGCGCCATTCACGCCCATCATATTCTGCAATACCTGAGATATTTGCAAAATACATCACACCACGAGCATCTTTTGCCGCCGACCAATATTGCGCCGTATTGAAAAATATATTCGGCTGATAGTTGGTTATAAATGGATGACCATACTTATTGGTGTTTATAGCCGCCTTTACGCTCAAAGCAAAGAGTAATAAAAATAATATGAATAGTGTCTTCCTCATCAAGTTATTAGATAATATGCGTGTTTATCCTTTATATGTATATTGTCGTGTTTTGGTTTTGTTTTTAACTCTTATTTTCTTGTCTTCTGTAAAAATGCCTTGCGACATTTTGTGCAAAATTTAGTTATTTGTGTTTTAGTTACAAAGTTAACTTTGCATTTATAAGTATAAAACTATAAAGATGGAAAAAACTTGGCGTTGGTTTGGAAAAAACGACAAAATCACTCTTCAGATGCTTCGACAGATTGGTGTTGAAGGCATCGTAACAGCATTGCACGAAGTAAAAAATGGCGATGTATGGACCTACGAAGCCATAATGGACCTCAAGCGCTACATCGAGCGCGCTGGCTTGCGCTGGTCGGTAGTAGAGAGTCTGCCAGTTATGGAATCGATAAAATATGGCGGACCAGATCGTGAAGAACTTATCGATAAATACATAGAGAGCCTCGAGAATCTTGGTAAAGCTGGCGTACGCACTGTATGCTACAACTTCATGCCTGTAATCGATTGGCTACGCACCGACCTCGAGCACCCTTGGCCCGACGGATCAAGTTCGCTCTATTTCAGCCGCACGGAGTTCGCTTTCTTCGATATATATATCCTGAAACGCGAAGGCGCTCGCGACGACTATTCGCCGGCCGAACTTGCTGTGGTTGACAACATGAACGCTACTGCAACTCCTGCAATGCGTCAGAAGCTCATAGAGAATATTATCATAAAGACGCAAGGCTTCGTAAATGGCAACATCAGCGAAGAGGATAGCGAGCCTGTGAAGAAGTTCCGCGCTCTGCTTGCACTCTACAAAGGCATCGACCGCAACGCTTTGCGCAACAATATGAAATATTGGCTCGAGCGCATCATGCCAGTTTGCGACAAGTGGGACATCAACATGTGCGTACACCCCGATGATCCTCCTTACCAAATGCTCGGATTGCCACGAATAGTGACTTGCGCCGAAGATATTCGTTGGTTCCTCAACGCAGTGCCTAATGTCCACAACGGTCTTACGTTCTGCGCTGGTTCGCTCTCGGCAGGTCCGAAGAACAATGTGCCTGCTATGGCTCGCGAATTTGCCGACCGCACTCACTTTGTTCACCTTCGCAGCACGCAGGTTACGCCCGATGGCAACTTCATTGAGGCGCTTCACACAGGCGGTCGCGCTAATGTGCCAGAACTCGTTGATTTCTACGAGAACAACTGCCGCGCCGACCTACCAATGCGCGTAGACCACGGTCGACTCATGCTCGACGATGCCGACAAAGGCTACAACGCAGGTTACTCGTTCCACGGCCGTATGTTTGCCCTCGCTCAAGTTGATGGCATGATGGCTATGGCTCATAGAAATTGAAAATTGAAAATTGAAAATTGAAAATTGAAAATTGATATAAAATGAAACAACTCGAAGGAAAGGTAGCCATTGTAACAGGTGGTTCTGGTGTGCTCGGTAGCAACATAAGCAAAGGTTTGCTGAAGGCTGGAGCTACTGTATTCATCATCGGTGCTCACCAAGAGAAAGTAGACAAAGCAATTGCCGAAATGAAGAGCCTCGGCAACGTTGAAGGTGCAGCTTGCGACGTGCTCGACAAGGCAAAACTCGAAAGCCTCTCAAACGAAATTGTGGCTAAACATGGTCACATAGATATTCTCGTCAACTGCGCTGGCGGCAACGTTCCGGGCGCTACAATCATGGACGACCAGTCGGTTTTCGACATGAAAGTTGAAGACCTTCAGAAGGTTATCGACCTCAACCTCTATGGCACAATCTATCCTTGCCTCGCTTTCGGCCGCGTGATGGCTAAACAGAAGTTTGGCAACATCATCAACGTATCGTCGATGGCGGCATACGATGCCCTTACGCGCGTTATGGGCTATGCCATTGCTAAAGAGGGCGTTATAGCTCTCACCAAATGGCTCGCTCAAGAGATGGCAATAAAATATTCGGAGAAGATTCGTGTGAACGCTATCGCTCCAGGCTTCTTCATTGGCGAGCAAAACCGCAAAGCTCTCCTCAACGACGATGGCTCGTACACCGAACGTAGCCACAAGGTGATTGCCAAAACTCCTATGCGCCGTTTTGGCGACATCACAGAGCTCAACGGCATGGTTGTTCTCCTCTGCTCTGAAGAGGCATCGTTCATCACAGGCACCACCATTCCTATCGATGGCGGATTCTCAAGTTTCTCGGGTGTCTGATGTATATATTAGTGTTATAACTTGAGTAAAGACCACGGGAGACTTTCGGGTTTTCCGTGGTTAATTATTATTCTCGCACAGAGAACACAGATGACGCAGATATATAAGGATTTTCAAGATTATTAATCGGCGTGTATCTGTTCTAATCAGAAGAATCTGCGTGCTAAATATTTCTGACAACATTATACCTATGAACATTCGCTTCAAAACACATATTGCCACAATCCTCATACTTACGGCGGTAACCTTCAGTTGCCACGCCTCGTCGCTCGATACTTATCGTGCTTCACATCAAGAAGAGTATGACAAAGCATATAGCATATATAAAACTACTCTTGAATATGCACAAAACAATGGTTACGAAAATGCAGAATTCGTGCTTTCATTCGTATTCCCCGAGATAATGCACTATTCGGCATATACGGACAAATTGGAAAGCCTATTTACGAACCTATGCTACTCGATGAGCGAATATATGCGAGGATATTCCATCGGCTACTTTCAGATGAAGACAATCTTTGCCGAAACAGTAGAAGAGGAGATCGCAAAAAACGACTCGCTGAAAGCAAAATATCCACGAATAGATTTCGGTGCTAAACGCAAAACTATCGACGACCGCAAGAAACGCATCGAACGCATGCACAACCTCGACACAGCTCTCGACTACCTTTTCGCTTTCGTAGATATTTGCATTCCTTGGTATGAGTTACAAAACGTAACTAATGCTGAAAAACTGAGGATTATAGCCACTGCATACAATGCTGGATTGACTAAGAATCGCGATATTACCATAAAACGCACCATGCGCAACACATATCCAGCTGGTGCTGGCAACCCGAAATCGAAATGGAACTACGCTCAGCTATGTATTGATTTCTGGAATGAGCAGACGAAGTAATGAGTTACGAATTACGATAGTGTCTCGCACAGTATTATAGGTTATATCCAAACATTTTCTCAAAAAAAATAGCCACAGGAATTAAGCAGCAAACTTTCGG